>NZ_BAABFN010000003.1:0-50907 GCF_039541075.1 Compostibacter hankyongensis
CTGCATGCAAGTGCCAGGGTGTCCGGACAGCGGATCAGCCTGTCGGAGAAAAATGCTTCCCTGGAGGAGGTGTTTTCGGAGATTCGGGATCAGACCGGCTATACGTTTGCCTATGCCGAGTCGTTAATGCGTCCTTCGCGCAGGGTGACGGTGGATCTCCGCAACGCGACGTTGGAGGAGGCGCTGGCTCGCTGTATGGAAGGCCAGCCGCTCTCCTGGGTGGTGATCGGCAAGACGGTAGTGATCCGTTCTCTGACCCGGGATTCGGCAGACAGGATGCCGCCGTTGCCACAACAGCCGGTATCCGGCAGGGTCACCGATTCCTCGGGCAATCCGTTGTCCGGAGTGACGGCACAGGTGAAAGGCGGGACCGCCGGAACGGTCACCGATGCCGACGGCAAATTCAGCCTGGACGTTGCTGCTGATGCCGTATTGGTGTTCTCCTACCTGGGCTATGACAAAAAGGAGTTGCCGGTAAACGGACGTTCCCATATCAACGTGGTACTGAAGCCTTCCAGTACCGGTCTGAATGAGATCGTAGTCGTGGGATATGGCACCCAGAAAAGGAGCGATATTACAGGAGCCGTCGAATCTATCGATAATAAAATGATTGCCACCCGCCCCCAGGAAAACGTAGCCCAGACGCTACAGGGTTTGTCTCCGGGTTTAAATGTCAGTACGAATAGCTCCGGGGGAGAGCCCGGCGCGACGATGAATTTTAATATCAGGGGGATGGGGTCTCCTTATGTTCTGGTAGATGGGATGCCCATGGATATCAACCAGGTGAACCCCGCCGATATCGAGTCCGTTTCTGTTCTCAAAGATGCGGCGTCGGCAGCGATCTATGGCGCTAACGCGCCCTATGGCGTCATTCTCATCACTACAAAAAAGGGGAGGAGCACCTCCGGCAAACCCAATTTCACTTATCATACCGATATGGAATGGGCAACGCCAACGGTATTGCCTCAACCCGCCAATTCGCTTGAATTTGCCAAGGCCTGGAATGACGCAGCGAAAAATGCGGGAATGGCCCCGATCTTTTCTGACGAAGTGATCGGGCGGATTGAGGCGTTCATGAAGGATCCGCGGAATACGCCCGGAACAGTGCCGGATCCGTTCGATCCTAATAAGTGGGCCAAACATGAAAACGCCAATGCCAATACCAATTGGTACGATGCCCTGGTAAAGAAATGGTCCTTTCGTCAGAAGCATAACCTGTCCATGGACGGCAGCCGGGACGGATTGTCATATTATGTATCTGCAGGGTTTTATGACCAGTCCGGTCAAATGCGTTACGGCGATGAGCAATACCAGCGCTACAATATAGATGCGAAGATCAATACCGAGATTACAAAATGGATGAGGGTTAACTTCCTGACCAAATTTACGAGAAGCAAATCCGATTATCCGAATGACGGATATGGCCTGGAACGGGATGTAATGTGGCACGATCTTACACGCAGATATCCCACTGACCCGGTCGTTTATCCAAACGGTGAATACAGCGAGATGTCCAGGATCAATGTCTATGAGCACGGCGGACGGGATGTCTATACCAACAACGATTTGTGGCTTCGGGCGGAAGGCGAGCTGGAGCCGGTGAAGGATTGGCTGATCAAGGGAGATTATTCCTGGAAAAACGGAAACAATACCAATGCTGCTCATCATGCGCTGGTGTATGCCCACGGACCTAACGGTGACCCCTACGTGGCCTTTGATACCCGTACGCCAAATGATATAGCCAAAACATTTGATACGGATAATTACTGGACCTTTAATATTTCCACTTCTTACGAAAAAAGGATAAAATATCATCAGCTTAAATTGTTGCTGGGCTATCAACGTGAATATCAGTCTGCAAGCAATCTCTATGCTTTACGGAATACATTGATTACGGATAATGTGCCGTCCATTTCAACCGCTGCCGGCGATGTCAGTGCAGACGATGAAGTTTATCACTGGTCTACCGTTGGAGCATTCTTTCGATTCAACTATAACTTCAGGGATAAATACCTTCTCGAGGTGAATGCCCGTCGCAGCGGGTCTTCGAAATTTGCTGAAGATAAGCGATATGGTTTCTTCCCCTCTGTGTCTGCCGCCTATCGCATTTCCGAAGAAAAGTTCTGGTCCGGAATAAAACCTTACATCGGCTACTTCAAGCTGAGAGGCTCTTATGGATCTTTAGGTAATCAGAACGTGGATAATTATTTGTACATACCCATTATGCCGGTAACTCCTCAGGTCGGATGGATACTTGGGGATAACATGCCGGTCGGCGTCGGGATGCCCGGTATTACAAGTCCGGATCTTACCTGGGAAACCGTGAGGACTTTCGACCTGGGGTTCGATGCAGCGTTGTTGAAAGAAAGAATGAATGTGATATTCGACTATTTCAAAAGAGATGTGCTTAACATGCTCGGCACATCATACCCGCTGCCATCCGTACTGGGGACGGCTGTGCCGTTGGAGAATAATGCCGCTAAAAGAAATTCCGGTTGGGAAGCTTCAGTGGAATGGAAGGACAGGATAGGCGATAATTTCAGCTATAACCTGAAGGCCAGCCTGTCCGATTACAAGGTCGTGATCACAAAATGGAATAATCCGGATAAAACGCTGTCGAGCAACTATGCCGGGATGCGGGAAGGGGATATCTGGGGATATGCTTCCCGCGGCCTGTTCCAGTCGGAGGAGGAGGTGAAGGGCCATGCCGATCAATCCATTATCTATGCGAATTGGTATCCCGGAGATGTGCGGTATGAAGATCTGAACGGCGATGGCATCGTCAACTATGGCAACCGGACTGTAGATGATCACGGAGATTTAAAAATAATAGGGAATTCACTGCCGCGGTATGCTTATTCTCTTCTCTTTGGCATGTCCTGGAAGCAATTTGATCTCTCCATGTTCTGGATGGGCATAGGAAAGCAGGACGTCTGGTTTAACAATACCGCCAATGTATTCTGGGGACAGCTGGGAGATGTATGGCAAAACAGCACTTTCAAGGAACATCTGGACTACTGGACGGAAGACAATCCGAAGGCCTATTATCCGAGACCTTATTTCAGCAGCGAAGGCAACAAGAACCGGGAGATATCGTCATTGTATCTCCAGAACGCGGCTTATCTGCGGCTTAAATCCCTCCAGGTAGGTTATACGCTCCCTGAATCGCTGCTTCGAAGAATATCGGTTAAAGGCGCCCGTGTTTATGTCAATGCCGAAAACCTGCTGACCTTTTCTTCTATAAAAGGAATGTTTGATCCGGAAGGCATATCCGGCACATATGGACAAGGAAAGATATACCCGCTGTCGAAAATAATATCCTTCGGATTGAATGTGAACTTTTAAAAATTTTCTATGAGAAAGATAATTATTTGTATCATAGGATTTCCCCTGGTATTTCTTTTTTCCTCCTGCGAAAAGGATTTCCTGGATAGAAAGCCGCTTGACCAGATCTCCCAGGTTGAATTCTGGAAGACCACAAGCGACATGGAAACTTATTTGAATACCTTATATGCTTCGCTTCCCGGATGGGGGACGCATGATGCCGGGCCCTTTTGGATCGATAATAACAGTGACAATATGGTGCCGGGGCTGTACAATACGCATCTGGCCGGTTTGACCGTACTGCCGGTATCCGGAGGAGGATGGGACTGGACGAATGTGAGGGCTGCCAATGTTTTCCTAAGCAGCAGTTCGTCGGTCGAAGATGGCGCTGAGGGGGACAAGCAGCATTTCCTTGGAGAGGGCTATTTTTTCCGTGCTTGGTTTTATTTTGAATTGTTTCAACAATTCGGAGGTCTCCCGTGGATTGACGAGCCGTTGGAAACCAATTCTCCGGAATTGTATGGCATGCGGCAGCCCAGAAATATCACCGCCGATCATATTCTTTCGGACCTCGATTCCGCCATCATTCTTTTAAAAGATGCCGGCCAGGCCCCGGTGAACAGGGTGAACCGGTCGGTGGCTCTGGCTTTTAAATCGAGAGTAGCTCTTTATGAAGGGACATGGGAAAAGTACCACGCGGGAACGGTGTTCGGGATCACAGATGGCGATCCCGGAAAATACCTGAAGCAGTCACTGGATGCTTCGGAACAGCTGATGGAAAGTGGAAAGTTTGCCATCTATAATACCGGACATCCGGAATCCGACTACGATCTGCTTTTTAATCAATCGGATCTGAGCGGGAATCCGGAGATTATTTTTTGGAGAAAATATAAAGAAGGCCTGCTCACCCATAACGGCCAGCGGTACCTTTCAATCATTGCGGGCAATACCGGAATCAGCAAATCATTGGTGGATAGCTATCTCTGTACGGACGGACGACCTATTTCTTCCAGCCGCCTTTACCGTGGAGACAGCGGTCTTTTACAGGTAGTTAAAAACAGGGATCTTCGTCTCCGGCAGTTGATATTTGTTCCGGGCGATCCTATTACCATTGATTTCTCCGGAGGCGGTGATACGTTGTCAGTATTTGGTAAAGCAAAAATTAACCTGGGCGGCGATTCGCGGGATGTTACGGGGTATCAGATCAAGAAAGGCGCCTATCCGGATAAAACACTGCAGCAGGCTGATTTTACCTCTACTACCGCCGCTATTCTGTTCCGGTATGCGGAGGTGTTGCTTAATTTTGCAGAGGCCAAAGCAGAACTGGGGACGATCACCCAGTCCGATATCGACCGTAGCATCAACCTGCTGAGGAAACGAGCAGGGGTAGCGGCCCTTCAACTGGCAGACATCGCTTCCGATCCCGGCTGGGATTTTCCGGAATTATCCCCGGTGATCAACGAGATCCGGAGGGAGCGAAGAGTAGAACTTGCCTGCGAAGGCTATCGATACAATGATCTTTGCCGCTGGAGCGCGCATAGGCTTATTGTACATAAAAGAGCCAAAGGAGCGAGGTTTATCGCCCGCGATTATCCGGATAATATCAACATCAATGTAGATGAGGATGGTTATATTGATCCGTATCAGAAGTCGCTGCCGAACGGATATGGATTCAATATTGAAAGGGATTATCTGTATCCGTTACCGGCATATGATCTTTCTCTCAATGAAAAACTGGAACAAAATCCGGGCTGGCCGAGAAAATAATAGTAAAACTTAAATATTACGATATGCGTTGGGCACTTATTTTGATCCTTTTGTTTTCCTGGTCCGCCGGGGGACCGTCCTATGCGTATGATGCTTCCGGCCTGGCTATGCGAGATAAGGATACCCCGATCTATTATCCGGTCAGATATCTGGAAAAAACGGATATCCGGATCGACGGCACGGCAGACGAACCCGGCTGGGGAAAGTGTGTGGTGATAAGGCCATTACATGCTACCTGGGAGAATGATAAAGGGGATAATACCTCTTTTCGGGCCTGCTTCAGCAGGGATTATTTCTATTTTTCGTTTAAAGTTGAAGACACCACCCCGGTCGTAGCCAAATACACAGACGAGAATTCAGTGGCAGCGGGAGACCGGGTGGAGCTGTTCTTTTCCGCCGATGCGAATATGCATGATTACTACTGCATGGAGATCTCCCCGGAGGCCAGGGTACTCGATTACCAGGCTTCTTATTACCGGATTTTTGATTCGGACTGGAATATGCCGGGGGCGGACATCCGGTCGCAGCGGCATGAAAATGGGTATTCGATAGAGGGAAGATTACCCTTGCGCTTTTTTAAACGGCTCGCCCGCTCAGCTTCCATTAAAGGCCGAAGCATCAGGGCCGGTATATTCCGGGCCGACAAAAAGGGAGGCGGAACCGATACCGGGTTTACCTGGTTTACCTGGAAAACCCCGCAGGTGGATACGCCTGACTTTCATATACCTTCTGCCCTCGGTGTTTTTCAATTCGGGGAAGATCAATAAAAAACGATAAATACTTTAATTATGGATCGGAATAATTTGTTGAACAGGCGAACATTTGTAAAGGACGCACTTGTCTTATTGCCCGCCCTGTTTTTCACTGATAAACTGGTCAGGGGAGGAATGCCCGCCTGGACCCCGGGTCAGCTTAAGACCCGGGGCGTTGTGCTTTCTGTTGAGGACCTGCTTACGCTGGATTGGCCAAAGCTGGCATTTGATGCAGGGCTGACGACCATCGGAACCCATGTAACTCCTTCTCAGGTGGCCCGTTTTATCACATCGGAGAAGGGGCAGCAGTTCCTGTCCGATTGCAAAAAATATCATATTCAGGTTGAGCACGAGCTTCACTCCATGCACGATCTCTTGCCCAGGAGCCTTTTTTCAAAAAATCCGGATATGTTCAGGATGAACGATCAGGGGATCCGGGTGGGCGATTATAACTGTTGTGCTCACTCGAAGAGCGCATTGGATCTGATAGTTGAGAATGCGCTTAAATATGCAGATGTGCTTCGCGCGACTACGGGAAGGTATTTTTACTGGATAGACGATGGTGAGCCCATGTGCCGCTGTGAGCAATGCCGGCCATTTTCCGATTCCGAGCAGGCCCTGATCATTGAGAATGCAGTTGTATCAGGTTTGCGAAAAAAATACCCGGATGCGTCTCTGGCGCATCTTGCCTATGCGAATACAATTATCCCTCCCGTTAAGGTCAAACCGGCAGAAGGGATCTTTCTTGAATTTGCCCCGATATACAGAGACTGGGCGAAGCCGCTTACCGACCGGTCGGCCGGCGGGATAGGCAAGATAGCCGGTAAGAACAGGTTCATCTCGCATGGGGAGACATTGGATCTTTTGTCGGCTAATCTGGAGGTATTCCCAAAAGGAACTGTCCAGGTACTTGAATATTGGCTGGACGACTCGTTGCAAAGCAAATGGAAAAAGCCGCCGGTAAAGCTCTCGTGGTATCCGGAAGTATGTCGCAGCGATGTGCAGACATATGAAAAGATGGGCGTTACAAATATCACCAGCTTTGCCGTATATATTGACGCTACATACAAAAAGATGTATGGGGACCTTGGTTTCATCCGGTCTTACGGTCAGATACTGTCGGGGAAAGCCGGGTGATCCCGGTCTGCAGGCGAATGGGTTTACGCATGCGCAAAAAAGCAAAAAAGAATAGGCAACGTTGTGTATATTTGGCAGCATAAGTCCTAATCAATTGTTATGCTGTCACCGATCCTGATCCGCCTTTTTTCTTTTTTTCTGCTGATGGCCGCATGGGCGCCTTGCCAGGCGCAAACCAGGCCGGCTTCCCTTCCCAACATTGTGCTCATCTATATGGATGATATGGGATACGGGGATGTGGACGCCTATGGCGGCATCGGCTATACCACGCCGAACATCGACCGGCTGGCTGCCCAGGGGATGCGGTTCACCAACTTTTATTCCGCTCAGCCCATCTGCAGCGCTTCGCGGGCAGCAATACTGACCGGCTGCTATCCCAACCGCATCGGCTTCCATGGTGCATTGATGCCGCATTCCCCCATCGGGATCAGCGGCCGGGAAGAGACCATCGCCGGTATGCTGAAGAAAAAAGGATATGCCACGGCGATCATCGGGAAATGGCACCTGGGCGATGCCCGGAAATTCCTGCCGCTGCAGCACGGTTTCGATACCTATTTTGGCTTGCCTTACTCAAACGATATGTGGCCGGTGGGATACGACGGAAAGCCTTTTAAGGATACCAGCAGTCCCCGCGCCAAATGGCCCCCGCTTCCCCTGATAGACGGCAATAAGGTGGTTCGTTATATCCGTACCCTGGACGACCAGAGCATGCTGACGACCTGGTATACGGAAAGAGCGGTGCAATTCATCAACCATCATAGAACACAGCCGTTCTTCCTTTACTTTGCACAGTCCATGGTGCATGTGCCCCTGGGCGTATCGGATAAGTTCAAAGGGAAAAGTAAACAGGGTCTTTTCGGCGACGTGATGATGGAGATAGACTGGTCTGTAGGACAGGTGATGAAGGCGCTTAAGGAAAATGGCATGGAAAATAATACGCTGTTCATCTTCACCAGCGATAACGGCCCCTGGCTCACTTTCGGCAATCATGCCGGATCGGCGGGCGCGCTGCGTGAGGGAAAAGCCACTACCTGGGAAGGCGGGCAACGGGAGCCTGCCATCATCCGCTGGCCGGGGAGGGTACCGGAAGGGACGGTCTGCAATAAGCTGGCGGCCAACATTGACCTGCTTCCCACCCTGGCTGCGGTTACCGGCGCGCCGCTGCCTGCGAATAAGATCGACGGCGTGAATATCCTTTCTTTGCTGAAAGGCGATCCCGGCGCCAACCCCCGCGACCATCTTTTTTATTATTATCATCTGAACAGCCTGGAGGCCGTCCGGCAGGGACCGTGGAAGTTGATCCTGCCACACCCTTATCATTCGTATGAAGGACAGCTTCCGGGAAAGGACGGATGGCCCGGCAGGATGCACAAGGATTCCACCGGGCTGGCCCTTTACGATCTGCGCCGCGATCCGGGAGAACGCTATGATGTAAAAGCCGCGCATCCCGAAGTGGTGACGCAGCTGCAGCAGCTTGCTGAGGAGGCCCGGGAAGACCTGGGAGATGATCTTACCGGCAGGAAAGGCAAAAACAGGCGTCCCCCCGGTCGCTTATAGCCGGCCTCTTTACCGGGCCGGGTCTGGTGCGACCCCGGCATTACCGACAGGATATGGATGAGGATTGCCGGCAGGCAACGATTGCTGGTTGACCCGGTTTGACCCGGTGGCATACGCCGGCTTTGACAAGAAATAATGAAGAAGGTCCCGAATGCCGGAAGGCTACTGACTCAGCACTTTGATGACACGGCTGGCGGTCTTTTTAAACCGTTTCAGCTCCTGCCGGGTATATTGTATAAAACCGTTTTCTGCCAGCGGTCCCATTACCCGTTCCATTTCCGCTTCATTTTCATACACCATCTTCCGGAAGGGGTTTGTGTAATCCTTTTTCCGGCTGTTGATGATCTGCTCGCTGATCCATTCCTGGTTTCTGACGGCTTCCTGTAGCATTTCTTTACAAAGAGCGGCATCCGGCATACCGGAGATGCCGGCGATCTCCCGCAGCGAGGCCAGGGCATGCTGCAGTTTTTCGCGGGGATACTGCCGGCCCAGTTTGATATAGGCGTTATGCAGCTCTGTCCAGCCTTTGATCTTTCCGCTTTTGATATCCTGACGGAGCTGGGCTTCCGTATCGGCCGGCATAAGCTGTCCGCCTACATTGGTCCATTGCCTGCGCTTTGCTTTCTGCATGATCTTTTTCAGCTCGGCGAGGCCGGTGATGCTTTGCTGTTCCACCGCATCCATACAGGCGCGTATACCGTATTGAAAAATCATCCTGCGGAAAACGGGATAAGCCCGGGCAAGTTTTAACAATACCGCCGGGCGGCCGGAGTTTTCCACCCCCGTTATGGTTACCGTGAGCTTGTCCAGCCTTTCGGGATGATGCAGCAGTATATCCTTTCCGATACGGCAGACGGCTGCCCTGTGTTCTTCGCTGACGCCGGGGTCTGCGTTCTCCTTCTTCCGGCTTTTCAGCCATGCCCGCCCCGTATGGTATTCCATCAGCTCCAGTCCCTGGAACATTTCCTCCACGGAGTCCGGCGCCAGGTAGTCATATTCGAGCAGCTGTATCTTTCCGGTGCGTTTGTCCCGGTCCGCATATTTCCAGAAATTCCGGGACAGGGCATACATGTTGTAAAGAAACCAGTAGCCGGGGATGATGCGGATCTGGTCGTTGGATTCGTCGTTGATGAGCAGGGAAAAGGGGATGGGGAGGTCCAGTTCCGCAGGGTAGTTGCCCTTGGCGATCAGCGTAAAGGTGGCAAAACGGGAATTGTGTTTCAGGCTTACGCAGAGACCGGGCCAGAACCCCCTGCCCGCAATGATCTCCCCATCTGCTCCCCGGGAATTATGATTAGAGCCGATGGTGGCGCCCGCCGCCATATTGCTTTGTCCCATCAGCAGGGCGGCGCAAAGAAAAGAGTTGTTATGGTGCTGTTCGTGCGCCGGGAAGATCAGGGAGTTGAGCACCTCGCAGCAGGATACGGTAGCGTTGTTGCCCAGGTAGGAGTTGATCAGCCGTGCGCCATACTTCAGGCTGGAATGCGAGGCCATGATAAAACGGACCGCTTTTACGCCGTAAAAAATACGGCAGCCGTAGCCCACGATGCCGTTGACGAGCTCGCATCCTTCTCCGATCTGGGTATTGGCCTCGGCCTTGCTCTTGATCGTCAGGTTCTTGATCTTGTTGGCGCCTTTGATATAGGCGTCCGATCCGATGGCCGTGTCTTTGATGATCTTGCAGTTCTTGATCACCGAGCGGTCGCCTACGGTACCGTAGTACCCCCTTTTTGTATCGAACTGTTTTTCGGTGAACTCGCGGAATTTCTGCATGAGCAGGTCGTCATCGCGATGGCGGGTCCAGAGGTAAGCGTCTCCGGGCAGCATGTCCTCAAAGGGCAGGATGCGCCTCCCCCCGTTTTCATTGCAAAGCTCCAGCCAGATGCGGGTTTTTTCTTCTTCGCCTTCCTTCAGGATGCCGTTTCCGAATTTTGCATAGGGGGTGGTGGCCATCTCGTTGATATTGGCCAGCATGACCTCGTTGCCGATGATGTAATGAGAGAGATAGTTGACGTTGTGTACAACGACGTTATCCCCGAAGTCGCAGGAGGAGATGGTGCTGTTGTATAACCCTACAGCCAGGCGGAGGTTTTTAAATTCCAGGTAATAAGGTTCCAGCTTGCCGATGCGCACCAGGCCGTGAAACTGGCAGTGGCTGACCAGGTCTGCATCGAAGGCATCGGCCACCAGCACCTTGTTCCAGTCGTCCGAAGTATTGTAGTTGCGGACCAGCGTTTCGATCTCGTGGGCGGAAAGCTGGCGGTACTGCCGGGTTCCGTTCTGCCGGTTGCGGATATAATATTCGTCTTTCCCCTTTGGAAGGGCCTGCTTGTCGATAAAGTCGTAACCTAATTTATTTAACGGATTCTTGACGATATTATTCATCGGGGGGATTTATAGGATCGTTAGCGGATTCTAAGTAGAACAGGAAAAGCTTCCTCCTGGCTGCGGGCGCTATATTCCTGTTCGTTTTATCTATTCCACGGTCACTGATTTGGCCAGGTTCCGCGGCTTGTCCACATCGTAACCCTTCAGCACCCCGATGTGATAAGCCAGCAGCTGCAGGGGAATCACGCTGACCAGGGGCGCCGCCAGCTCGTCGGCTTCCGGAACGACGATCACATCGTCGGCCATGCCGGGGATGGTTTCGTCGCCTTCGGTGATCACGGCGATCACCTTTCCGCTGCGGGCTTTTATCTCCTGGATGTTGGATACTATCTTTTCGTAGTAGCTGTCGCGCGTGGCCACGATC
This sequence comes from Compostibacter hankyongensis, assembly GCF_039541075.1. Lineage (NCBI taxonomy): Bacteria > Pseudomonadati > Bacteroidota > Chitinophagia > Chitinophagales > Chitinophagaceae > Compostibacter > Compostibacter hankyongensis. The sequence continues at coordinate 11,290 of NZ_BAABFN010000003.1, forward strand.
ACTACCGGCAGCGTTTCATCTACCAGGGCAATAGGGCCATGCTTCATCTCTGCCGCAGGATAGCCTTCTGCATGAATATACGATATTTCTTTCAGCTTCAGCGCGCCTTCCAGGGCCACCGGGAAATTATATCCGCGGCCCAGGTAGAGGAAGTCCCGTGCGTCCTTGTATTTCTCGGCCATGCTGCGAACCTGGTCATTCAGCTGCAGGGCCAGCGCTACTTTTTCGGGAATATCTTCCAGCTCGGTGAGCAGGTGGAGGAAACGTTTCTGGGTAATGCTGCCTTTTTCTTCCGCTATCTTCAGGGCGATGAGGGCCAGTACGGCCAGCTGGGCGGTGAAGGCCTTGGTGCTGGCCACCCCGATCTCCGGTCCGGCATGCGTATAGGCGCCGGCGTGAGAGGCGCGGGCGATGGAAGAACCCACCACATTGCAGACGCCGAAGATAACGGCCCCCTGCGCCTTTGCGCTTTCTATGGCCACCAGCGTATCGGCAGTTTCGCCGGACTGTGAAATAGCGATAATGATATCCCCGGGATTGATGACGGGATTACGGTACCGGAATTCCGAAGCATATTCCACTTCCACCGGGATGCGGCAGAGCTCCTCGATCATATATTCCGCTACCAACCCGGCATGCCAGGATGTACCGCAGGCAATAATAATAATGCGCTGTGCATTTTTCAGCTGCTCCGCATACTCGCGTATGCCGCCGAGGGTAAGAGAGCCTTCCGCCGCATCCAGGCGTCCCCGCAGACAGTCGAAGATGGTATGCGGCTGCTCGAAGATCTCTTTCAGCATGAAATGATCATATCCCCCTTTCTCGATGGCGGCCAGCTCGATATCCAGCTTCTGGATATAGGGGGTTTGTATTTCGTTGGCGATGTTTTTCAGGATCAGCTCATCTGCTTTGATAATAGCGATCTCATAATCGTTTACATATACCACCTCTTTGGTGTACTCTACAATGGGCGAGGCGTCGGAGGCCAGGAAATGTTCTCCTTTGCCAATACCGATTACCAGGGGGCTTCCTTTCCGGGCGGCAATGAGGGTGTCCGGGTTGTCTTTGTCGAGTATCACGATCACATAGGCCCCCACAATGCGTTTAAGAGCGATCCTTACCGCTTCTTCCGTCGGGCAGTTGTTGTTTTTGCGGATCTCTTCGATAAAATGAATCAGCACTTCGGTGTCGGTATCGCTCTTGAACACATGGCCTTTGTTGCTCAGCTCCTGTTTGATCTGCGCATAGTTTTCGATGATGCCGTTGTGTACGATGGCCAGCCTTCCGTCGCCCGAGCTGTGGGGGTGGGCATTGCGGTCGCTCGGTACTCCGTGGGTAGCCCAGCGGGTATGGCCTATGCCGATATGCGCATGCATGTCCTTGCCGGTGAGATACTCTTCCAGCTCCGCAACCTTTCCTTTTTTCTTGTAGATATGCAGTCCTTTGTTGAGCAGGGCCACTCCGGCGCTGTCGTAGCCCCGGTATTCCAGTCGTTTCAATCCTTTCAGAATGACGGGGTAGGCTTCCCGTTGTCCGATATAGGCGACAATGCCACACATAAGCGTATTCGGTTTAGTTGGTGATTAAGATGAGGCAGGTTCAGGAGCAGCTGCATCCTGTGCAGGGCTTCCTGTTCCGGCGATTCGTCTGCAAATATCAAAAAAAATGCCCAAACCATCCGGGAACCGGCAGAGTTTACAAAATAGTCATAACCGTTAGCGGTGAGCCGGGGACAGGAGGTCGCCTTACGTCTTATATCGTTTTGTTATTGTCGGGCTTTCAGTTATTCTTTCCGCCCCTGGTAGTACAGCACCCGGATTTTTTCCAGGGTGACCAGGCCGCCGCAGCCCGCCTCATCCATCAGGCGATGGACGGTAGCTACGAAATCTTGTATTTTTTCTTCCCGGTCGACGATTTCTACGATAATGGGAAGGTCTTGCGAAATATCGATCAGCTTGGCGGTATGTACCCGGGTGCTGGCGCCGTAGGACATGATGCCCCGCAGGACAGTAGCGCCGGCCATGCCCGCCTTCTTGGCCTCAAAAAGGAGCGCTTCATACAGGGGGCTGTGGCTGCTCTTGTCCGATTCGCCGATGAAGATGCGCAGGAGGGTGGACGTTCCGTCGGGTTGCATTTCCATATCAGTATGATTTTACGAGGACGATGCCGCCATATACCGCCAGGAATCCTATGAGGATGCTGACGGCGGTGTAGAGAAAGGTATACAGTATTTCCCCGTCGCCGAGCAGGGCAACATTCTCATAGGCAAAGGAAGAGAAGGTGGAATAGCCTCCGCAGATGCCGGTGGCCAGGAACAGCCGCCATTCGGGAGACAGCAGATTGCCTTTTTCGGACAGACCGTATACCAGCCCGATCAGGAAGCAGGCGGTGATGTTCACCAGCAGGGTGCCGAAGGGAAAGGAGGAAGGGAAGCGCCGGAATACCAGCTGCTGCACAAGATATCGGCCGATGCTGCCGAGGAAACCGCCGGTGCCTATGAGTAAGAATGTTTTGATCATCAGAATTGCAGTTATCTGTTTCAGACTATGGTTACTTCTATGCCGGCGTCTTCCATGGATTTGATCATATGGGGGGACACGGCGTTGTCGGTGATCACCTGGTCTATGTCCTGCAGCTCGCATATCTTACCAAAACCCCGTCGTCCGAACTTGGAGGCGTCGGCGAGGACAACGGTTTTCTGACAGGCGGCCATCATCTGCTGGTTCAGGTGGGCTTCCATGGCGCTGGTGGTGGTGATCCCGAATTCGAGATCGATACCGTCCGCCCCCAGAAAAAGCTTGCTGCAGAAAAAATCGGTCAGCATCTTTTCCGCATAGGGACCGGCCACCGAGGAAGAGCTTTTCCGGAGAATACCGCCCAGCTGGAGGACTTCGATTTCCGGATGGTGGTTGAGCTCATTGGCCACGTTGAGCGAAGCGGTGATAACGGTAAGGCGGCCCTGGGGTTGGATGTATTTGGCCATGGCCTGCACGGTGGTGCCGGAAGCAATAATAATGGAATCATCGGCCGTTACCAGGGGAGCGGCGGCGGCTCCGATACGGCTTTTTTCCGAGGAGCGGATCTTTTCCTTCTCGTTGACGGGCCGGTCGGTGGTATAAGGGTTGTGCAGGGCGGCTCCGCCATGTGAGCGGAACAGCAAACCCTTGTCCTCCAGTAATTTCAGATCCTTTCGTATCGTTACTGCGGAGACATCGAGCTCCCGGCAAAGGTCGAGCACCTTTACAAATCCTTCCTGGTTCAGCTTGCTCAGAATAGTCTGGTGACGTTCGGCGATATTGATCATAAACGGCGGATATGCGCTTGTCTGTGCCGGAACCGGCACGGAGGATAATAATAAGAAGATTTTCCCAATAATCCGAAGATAATATAAGGCGTGAGGACCGAAGTGCTCCCATTCCCCTCCGGGAGGTGCTTTCCCTAAGTTTGTTTTTGTGTCTGTTAGGCCTTCATCATCAGATAGTTCGAAGAAAAGTGAAAAAAAAGTTAAAAAGAATTTGCTTTTTCGATCTGATGAAATTACTTTTACTTTCGTTATATTTCACATTTGCGAAGTTTTCCTTTGTAAAAGAAATATTTTGGTATATACCAAAATATTGCGGTAAAACCGGGAATTCGGGTGTTCCGCATTTTGTAAGATCTTCTAAAAAAGAAAAATGTATGAAGAGAAAATCTATGCTACACAGGTGGAAAGCAGGTGGCAGATACCTGGTAGGGTGCCTGCTGCTTTGCTGTCTTTTTCTGGAAACCCACGCGCAGGAGCAGCAGCTGAAAGGAAGGGTAGTTGCCGTAAAGGACAAGACCCCCCTGGCAGGGGTGACGGTCCATGTCAAGGGGACCCAGAACGGAACGGTCACGGATGTCAATGGTAATTTCAGCCTCAGCGCCGCGCCGGATGCCGTGCTGGAAGCTTCCTATGTCGGCTATCTTAATAAGGAAGTGCCGGTAAATAGTCAGACCGACATCACCATTTCCCTGGCGGAAAATATCCGCGAGCTGAACGACGTGGTGGTTGTCGGCTACGGTACCCAGAAAAAAGTGAACCTGACGGGGGCTATCTCTACCCTGGATATGTCGGAGAAGGCTGGCGAGCCTACCACCAACGCCAGTAACGCCCTGGCCGGTATGCCGGGCATGTTCCTGAAGCTGGGGCAGAACCAGCCGGGGCTGGACCGTTCCCAGATCCGGATCCGGGGTATGGGCACCCTTAGCGGCAACGACCCCCTGATCCTCGTCGACGGAATCGAATACAGCATCGATGAGCTGAACCCGGACGATATCGAAAGCGTCACCGTGCTGAAGGATGCCTCCGCCGCGATTTACGGTTCCCGTGCCGCCAACGGGGTTATCCTGATCACTACCAAGTCCGGCGCCGGGAAGTCGCATGTGAATTACAACTATTATTATGGGGTGCAGTCGCCTACCATCATGCCCGATGTGATCTGGGATCCCATCGCCTATATGAAGCTGAAAAACCAGGCGGTGCTGAATGGAGGTACAGAGATACCGAATTACTCCGATGAGGAAATTGCCGAATACGAAGCGGGTATGAAGACCGACCCCTTTACCTATCCGGCCAATGACTGGTTCGATATTGCCCTGAAAAAAGGTCGTATCCAGAAGCATAACCTCAGCTTCTCGGGCAGCTCGGATAACTACCAGTACCGGCTTTCGCTGGGCTTTCTGAACCGGCAGGGGATCATCATCGGGCCCAACGATAAGGAGCAGAAATATTCTCTGGGGCTGAACACCTCCCTGAATGTGAGCAAGCGGCTGAAGGTGGGGCTTACCTTTAACGGCTATTACCGGTATTATAATGAGCCCTACTACAGCGGTGATGGAGGAGATTTCTTCAAGGACCTGATGCGCGCGCTGCCCATCTTTACCGATACGCTCAAAGACGGCCGTTACGGGGACTCCTGGCTGTCCACCCCGGGTCGCAATAACATTGAGAACCCCAGGATGATCGCCGAAACAGGCTATTTTCATAAAGTGGTACAGCGTTTCCTGGCCACTACTTTTGCCGAGTACAAGCTGCCCTGGGATATTACGTATAATATCCGTTTCGGGGTAGACAAATATGACGGTCTGCAGGAAAAATTCACCCCCCAGGTGAAGCATTATAATCCCAAGACCGGGAAAGCTACCAACTGGAACAGCCCCGCCACCGCGCCCCGGTCCACCAATACGGATTATAATGACATGAATATCCATTTCTATAACACGCTGGACTGGCACCGGCAGTTTGCCCGGAAGCACAATCTGGCCGTGATGCTCGGGGCCAGCTATGACTATTTTGATCACGGGCAGTTTGCCGCCGAAATGATCGGATACCTGGATGCGACGCTGACAGCCCTCGATGCAGGCTCTGTCAGGAATGCCATTTCAGGATACACTAATGAAGATGTACTGGAATCCTATTTCGGCCGGGTAAACTACGACTACGATGGCAAATACCTGTTCGAGGCCACCTTCCGGTATGACGGGTCTTCCCGTTTCGCACCGGGCCGCCGCTGGGGCTTTTTCCCATCTGCCTCCGCCGGCTGGCGCATCGATAAGGAAAGCTTTTTCCAGTCCTCCCTCATCGATCTGCTGAAGCTGCGGGCTTCCATAGGACAGCTGGGGAACCAGGCGGTTGACCTGTATAGCTACGAAAACAGCATTACACTGAATCACGACTATAGCTTCGGCGGGGTATTGGCCCCGGGTGCCGCTGCTACAGCCTATTCGGATCCTCTTACCAGCTGGGAGACTACCACGGATTACGACCTGGGTCTGGATGTCGATCTCTGGAAGAACCGGATCAATATCACGGCTGATGTCTATAAGAAGAGGACCAAAGATATCCTCCGCACCGTAGATCTGCCTTCCCAGGTAGGATTGACCGGTCCGAAAGAGAATGTAGGGACGGTGGACAATACCGGCTATGAGCTGGCGGTGCAGTATCGTAATACGATAGGGGCATTCCACTACGGCGTGCAGGGTAATATCTCCTATAACAAGAACAAGGTGATCGACCTGGGTGGACAGATACTGTATGATGAACAGACCAACCTGTCCACCATCACCCTGGCCGGTCATCCCATTGATGCCCATTACCTGCTGGTATCTGAAGGCATCTTCCAGACCCAGGAAGAGGTAGATGCACACGCTTACCAAAGTGAGGCTACCCGTCCCGGTTACCTGAAATATAAGGATGTAAACGGGGATAATATCATCAACGGGGACGACCGGGTGATCATCGACGAATCTTCTGCTATTCCCAAGTATACTTACGGTTTTGGGTTGAATGTAGGCTATAAGGGCATCTCCCTAAAAGCCTTTTTCCAGGGTATTGCCGGCATCAAGGTATATCCGGTCGGCAACATTGCCTATCCCTTTAATAACGGTGCCGGGGCTACGAAGCAATGGCTGACGGATGCTTGGACCCCGGATAATCCGGATGCCCGACTTCCGATCGTCACGGAAAGCACCGGCGGAAAGGACAATTTCCTGCAGTCTGATTTCTGGCTGCAGAGCGGAGCGTACCTTCGTCTGAAAAGCCTCCAGCTGGCCTATGCACTGCCCCAGAAATGGCTGTCCAAGGTGAAGATCGCACAGCTCAGCGTGTTCCTGAATGCCGAGAACTTCCTGACCTTTACAAAGTATAAGGATTTCGACCCCGAAACGATCAGCAACTACAGCTCGCTATATCACTATCCCAACCTGAAGACCTTCAGCGGCGGTGTAAATGTAAGTTTCTAAACAACAGTATATGAGCGGATCTCATTACAGCATATCAAAACGAACAGTTATGAAACGGATACTTGTTCTGCTCCTTGCCGGTTCCGGCATAGTGGCGAGCAGCTGCAATACCAACTTATTAGATACTTCTCCGGACAATAAATATGTGGAGAGTAATTTCTGGAAATCAGAAGCTGCAGCCAATGCGGCGCTTTCCGGATGTTATTCTGTCCTCAGTTATTCAGGGCTTTTTGGAGGAGATGCCACCCCACTCCTGGAAGATGCGGCCTCTCCCAATGCTTACAGCTATGGTAATACCAGTGGCTTTAATTCTATTGCCAATGGTCAGCTTGCCGCCAGTGACAACGGAATTATACCTACCCGCTGGAATCACTGCTACCAGGGCATCGGCCGTTGCAATACTTTTTTGGTAAAGGTGAATGAGGTGCCGGATATGGATTCCGCCCTTATGAGCCGTATGAAGGGAGAAGCGCGGTTTTTGCGTGCCCTCTATTATTTTGAGCTGGAGACCTACTGGGGTGATGTACCGTTGATCCTTGGCCCTCCCGATCCTCCGGCCCAGAAGAATCTGCCCCGGACGCCCAGGGAGGAGATAATAGCCCAGGTGATCAAAGATCTCGACAGTGCAGCCCTGCTATTACCGCTCAAATACGGAGCCGGGGATTTGGGACGCGCTACCAAAGGCGCTGCTCTGGCATTGAAGTCGCGTGTGTTGTTGTATGAAGCCAGTCCGCTGTTCAACGACAAAAACGACGCAAGTCGTTGGAAAAAGGCGGCGGATGCTGCCAAAGCGGTGATCGATCTGGCCCCGGAGGCCGGTTATGGCTTGTTTGATAACTACCGGGCGCTTTTCCTTCCCGACAATGAAAACAACAAGGAAGTGATCTTTGATGTGCAATTTATCTTCCCGGATGAGGGCAATTCGTTTGACCTGATCAACAGCCAGTATAATTCCAATGCGCCCTTGCTGGACCTTGCCGAAGCCTATGAAATGAAAAGCGGGAAACCCATCACCGACCCCACTTCCGGTTATAATCCGGATTCGCCCTACATAGGACGGGATCCCCGCCTTGAGGCTACGATCGTGTACCCGGGAGCTCCGTTCAAAGGAGAAGAAGCCACGCCGAAGTACTACAAACAAACGGGCTTTGCCATGAAGAAGTACTGTATCTATGATTCAGCTGCGCCCCCGAAAGATCTGGCTGATCTGAAAGCCGGCCAGTCTTTTACCAACTTCATCGTACTGCGTTATGCCGATATCCTCCTGGCTTATGCAGAGGCATTGAACGAATCGGATCCCGGGAATCCCGCTATCCTCTCCTCCCTGAACCAAATACGGGAGCGTGTACATATGCCTGCTATTGCATCCGGGCAAAGTCAGTCCCAGATGCGGGAGGCCATCCGGCACGAACGCCGGGTAGAGACGGCAGGGGAAGCCCTTTATTACAATGATGTGCGGCGTTGGAAAATTGCCGAGACTGTGTTGAATGCTCCGATCTACAATTATGATCATAAGGAGATCCAGAAACGGAAATTTAACAAGGCCAGGGACTACTGGTGGCCCATCCCGCAGGGTGAGCTGGACCTGAATCCCAAGCTGGAACAGAATCCTGGGTATTGAGGTTTGAGCTCTGAAGTTTAAAGTCTAAGGTTCAATGCCGAATAAATAAATGTTAACACTTCGATCTTGAACAGCGGACTTCCTATATTTGGGCCGGGGTTCCGAAAGGACACCGGCCCTTCTTGTATTGAACCGATATTGTGCACATGCAAAAAAAATTTACATCTTTCCATTACCTGCTGACGGGCATTTTGCTGCTGGCCGCCGCCTGCGGTAGGGGTACCGGTCATTCCGCAGGAGATGCCGGACCCTCCGGGGATACTGCTTCATTGGGGGACTGTACAAAATGTATCGTCATCGCCGAACAGCGCAGCCACGGCATCGACATTGTGAATACGGAGACCGGCAGTATTGTCTGGAGCTGGCATGCCAGCCTGGACCCTGCAATACGTCCGGAAGACACCGGCTGGTTTTCAACCCCCGATGATGCCAAGCCGGTGTACGGCAACAGATATATCCTGCTCAACGCGTCCGGCGGAGGTGTGGCCCTGGTCCGTGTTGCAGATAAGCGGGCCGTGTTTTACGCCCATGCCGGTAAGAATCCGCACTCCTCGGAGCTGCTGCCGGATGGCAATATTGTGACGGCGTCCAGCACAGACAACCGGCTGGTGCTGTTTCATGTGGATACCCTCTCATCCCCCGGGAAAATCTACCGCAAAGTCATTCCCCTGCCGTTTGCGCACAATGTGGTATGGGATAAAAAAAGACAGCTGCTGTGGTCGGCCGCCCGGAATAAGCTCTATGCTTTCCGGTACAACGGAAACTGTAAAAGACCGGACCTGACCTGCGCAGATTCGCTTATGCTGCCGGATACGGACGCGCACGACCTGTTTCCCGTTTACGGAAAAGATTTGCTCTGGCTGACCACCCTGAAGGATACCTACCGGGTGGATCCCGCCGGCCGGTCTGTTACGCCTGTAGCCGGGAAGTATACCCGCAATATCAAAAGCGTCAGCTCCGGTCCGGAAGGTTTTCCCGTGATCATCATCCTGCCCAAAGAAAAGTGGTGGACCGACGAGGTGCTGGACCGTGAGGGGAATACGGTATTCAGCGAGGCTGGCCTGAAGATTTATAAAGCTCGCTGGTTCCTGCAGAATACCTTCAGCTACGGGGACAATACAGACCTAAAAATATGCGTACCCTGAGACAGGCGAAATTATTCGATAAGTTTGCCACACAAATATCCGGATCCGGCTAAAATTAATTTTGGAACTTGATACGTTACGAGTTACATTTGTAATATGATTGGGAGCATCCGGCACAAAGGATTAAAGCGATTTTATGAAAAAGGAGATGTTTCCAAGCTAAATGCAAGCCACGTTAGTAAAATCCGGTTGATACTGACTCGTTTGGATGCAGCTGCAACTCCAGAGGAACTGAACGTACCAGGATATGGATTCCATCAGCTCAAAGGCGATTTGAAAAACTTTTGGGCGGTAAAGGTGGATAAGAATTTTAGAATCATATTTCGATTCGAAGGTGAAAATGCACAAGACGTAGATTATATAGATTACCACTAAAAGGAGGATAAAGATATGACCATGTATAATCCTGCGCATCCCGGTGAATTGATTCGGGAGACGATTGAGGGAATACGCGAAGAGACCAGCGAGAAGCTTTCTATTGAGGAAGTGGCTAAGGGATTGGGAACCACACGCAAGACGCTATCTGCCATCATCAACGGCAGGCAGGGGGTGACACCGGAAATGGCTATAAAACTGGCAACCGGTTTGGGAGCTACTCCAGAATTTTGGCTGCGGACACAGGAATATTATGATCTATTCCAGGCCCGAAAGAAAGTGGATACCGGAAGTATTCGGGTGTTTTGGAGAAATGCGGTTGCAGCTTTGTAGGCCATGCAACTTGTGCTACCTCTCCGGTTTCTATTTTTCAAAAATGGAGAGGGTATTTCTTTTTCGGCTGACTTCAAATTTCCTCGAAAATTTTTTCTTTCATTTGTATCTTGGGTGGGATATTCTTTTCTTAAACATTCAAGATTTATCGCCTCATGATACAAGATCGCAGGAGTTTTATTAAAAAGACGGCAATCGGAAGCACGATGGCTGTTAGCATTCCCGGCATCGTTTCGGCTGCGCTCAGCAAGCAGAAGGGGAAAAAAATAACCCTGTCCGACAATGATGTAGTGCTTTTCCAGGGGGATTCCATTACCGATATGGGCAGAAACCGCAATGCGAAGGATGCCAACAGCAACAGCGGGCTCGGACCCGGCTATCCCCTCATCGCAGGATCGGAGCTCTTGTACAAATACCCCGGGAAGCATCTGCAGATATACAACCGCGGTATAAGCGGTAACAAGGTGTTCCAGCTGGCCGACCGCTGGGAGGAGGATTGCCTCGCGCTGAAGCCTACCGTGCTGAGCATCCTGGTCGGGGTGAACGATTACTGGCATACCCTCACCGGCGGATATAAAGGAACGCTGCAAACCTACCGCGACGATTACCGCGCCCTCCTGGAGCGTACCCGCAAGCAATTTCCCGATATAAAGCTGATCATCGGGGAGCCCTACGCCGTCCGTGGAGTAAAAGCCGTGGATGACAGCTGGTTCCCCACCTTTACCGGCTATCAGCAGGCTGCCCGCGAGATAGCCGATTCCTTTGGCGCCGCCTTTATTCCTTATCAGCATATTTATGACCAGGCCCAGAAGTCCGCTCCCGCCAGCTACTGGACGCCGGACGGGGTGCATCCCGGCGCCGCCGGCGACGCGCTGATGGCGCATGCCTGGCTGGAAACCATAAAAGGATAAAACAAGCCGGCCTGCCCGGCAAAGTCTGTCCTGTTTTGTACCTTTGCAGCCTTAAAAAAAGCAAGGCAGGATATGATCAGTGTAAAAAACGTTACGCTTTCCTTCGGCAAACGGGTATTGTTCGAAGAGGTCAACCTTAACTTCACCAAAGGCAACTGCTACGGAGTGGTGGGGGCCAACGGCGCCGGCAAGTCTACATTTCTGAAGATACTCAGCGGCGTGGTGGAGCCCAACAAGGGTACCGTGGAGATCACCCCCGGCGAGCGGATGAGCGTGCTGAAGCAGGATCAGTTTGAATTTGATGAAATGCCTGTGCTGCAGACCGTGCTGATGGGCAACCAGCCCATGTGGAAGGTTATGCAGGAGCGGGACGCCATCTATGCCAAGCCCGATTTCTCCGAGGCCGACGGTATGCGGGCAGGGGAGCTGGAAGCGGCCTTTGGCGAAATGGGGGGATATACGGCCGAGAATGATGCGGCTGCCCTGCTGGGAAACCTCGGCGTGGAGGAAGGCCTGCACAACATCCTGATGAAAGAGCTGAGCGGCAACCTGAAGGTGCGGGTGCTGCTGGCACAGGCGCTCTTTGGTAATCCCGATATCCTGCTGCTCGACGAGCCGACGAACAATCTGGACGTAAGCACCATCGGCTGGCTGGAAAACTTCTTGGCGGATTATGAGAACATCGTGATCGTGGTGTCGCACGACCGCCATTTCCTGGACCAGGTCTGCACCCACATCGCCGATGTGGACCGCTCCCGGATCCGCATCTTCACCGGCAACTACACCTTCTGGTATGAGTCTTCCCAGCTGATGGCCCGGCAGCTGGCCGACCGCAATAAGAAGGTAGAGGAGAAGCGCGCCGCCCTGCAGGAGTTTATTGCCCGCTTCAGCGCCAATGCCTCCAAGAGCCGGCAGGCTACCTCCCGGAAAAAAGCGCTGGAGAAGCTCAACATCGAAGAGATCACCCCTTCTTACCGTAAATACCCCGGTATTATCTTCAAACAGCAGCGCGAGGTGGGCAATGCCATCCTCAACGTGGAGAAGCTGGAAAAATACCAGGACGAACATCCTCTTTTCAAAGACGTCAGCTTTTCGGTCAGCAAGGGGGACAAGATCGCCTTTATCAGCCGTAACCACCTTGCCCTGACCAGCTTTTTTGAGATCATCAACGGCCGGCAGGAGCCCGGCGGCGGCAAATACGAATGGGGAGGCACCGTTACCCGGGCCTACCTGCCCAATGACAATGCGCCTTACTTTACCGACGAAAGCCTCGACCTGATGGAATGGCTCCGACAGTATGTGCCTCCGCATGTGACAGACGTGGATGAGCCCTTTCTCCGCGGTTTCCTGGGCAAAATGCTGTTCAGCGGCGATGAGGTCCATAAAAGAACCGGCGTACTGAGCGGCGGGGAAAAGGTACGTTGCATGATCAGCCGGATGATGCTCCAGGACCCCAACGTGGTGATCCTTGATGAGCCCACCAACCATCTCGACCTGGAAAGCATACAGAGCTTTAACGATGCCATGATCGGGTTTAAGGGCATTGTGCTGCTCACCTCGCATGACCATACTTTTTTGCAGACTGTGGTAAACCGGGTGATAGAGCTGACCCCCGGCGGCATCATCGACCGCCTGTGCACCTTTGATGAATACCTGGCGGACGAGCGGGTAAAGGCGTTGCAGGAAGAGCTCTACCGGTAGCGCTCCTCAACCATTCCCGGGCAAAATTGTTATAAATGTAGCCGTGAGAATTTATGCATTTCTGATAGGAGCTCTTCTGCTTGGAGGGGTATGCCCGGTAGCCGCCCAGACGGTGCTGAGCGGCAGGGTGCTGGAGAAGGGCAGCGATCGCGTCCTCTATCCCGCCACCGTCTTTAATAAAACAGCGGGTACGCTGGGGATGACGGATCAGGGCGGCAATTATCATATCGTGGCACGGAAGGGCGACGAGGTATTTTTCTCCTACCTGGGTTATAAAACGGACAGCCTTACGATAAAAGGAACGGAAAGCGCTCCGACAGATATCTATCTGGAGGTCAGCAGCCAGGAGCTCCCCGAAGTGGAAATCGGCGGACTTACCGATTACCAGCGCGATTCGCTGCAGCGGCGCCAGCTTTTTCACGAATACCTGGATAAGCCGCCGGTGAAGCTGGTGGATAACGAACGGTCGCCCAAGAACAATGATGCCGGCTTCGGACTGGTGCTGCACCCCTTCACCCGGGCGGCGGAAAAAAAGAAGCGCCGTTTTCTGGAGCAATATGCAGTGTTTGAACAAAATGCGTTTATTGACAGCCGTTATACCGCCGATCTGGTCACCCGCCTCACCGGTCTCAGCGGAGACGCCTTGCATGCCTTTATGCAGGCCCGGAGACCTCCCTACGGGTTCGCCCGTATATCCTCCGATCTGGAATTTCAATCCTGGATAAAGCAGCAGTACGAAGATTATATCCGGAAAACCCGCTGACCCATCCTGTACCGTATCTTATCCTGCCGGGCCGGCGCAGTGCGGCAGCCCGGAGTATACGGGTGAAAATAAAATGTATAATTGATAATTTTCAATCAACATACGCCGCCCGGTTTTTTAAAATTTACCCAGGAAAACCGGTCTGCTTTTAAAATAAGCACAGGCATTAAATGAGCAGGGATACTTACGAAACGGATGCGCTAATATTTATGGCAGGGGAGCGCGCTGATGTGCGGGGTTTATATGGCTCATAGTTGATTTATGATAGGTCTCGATGCAGCTTTGCAGTCATCCGACCGTAAAAAAAACAAGATTAACGGATGAAAAGGGTATTACAGATACATCCGCGGGACAACGTACGGGTGGCCCTGGCCGATCTGAGGGCAGGGACGGAATTTGCGCTGGACGGCCAAAGCGTCCGCCTGGCGGCGGATATTCCGCAAAAGCACAAGTTTACCGTCCGGGCTCTTGCCCCGGGAGAGGATGTATATATGTACGGCGTATTGGTCGGGAAAACGGTGGAGGCCATCTCTGCCGGCGGGTTACTGACGGTGCACAACGTGCAGCATGCTGCACAGCATTACGGACGCCGGACCAAAACTTACCACTGGCAGCCTCCCGATATCAGCCGCTGGAAGGACCGCACCTTTATGGGATATCACCGCAGCGACGGGCAGGTAGGGACGCAGAACTACTGGCTGGTGATCCCTCTCGTCTTTTGTGAGAACAGGAACATACAGATCATCCGGGATGCCTTCCTGAAAGAGCTGGGATATGCCCAGCCGGATATCTACCGGATGCAGGTACGTGAAATGGCTGCCGCCTGGCAGGATGCCCATGATCCGGAGGCGATCCGGAAGATGACCTTTGCCGATAACCGGGCATCGTACGGCCGTAACCGTTTGTTCCCGGGCGTGGATGGCATTAAATTTCTCGTTCATGAAGGCGGATGCGGCGGTACCCGGGAAGATGCCAACAATCTCTGCGGTCTGCTGGCAGGCTATTCCGTACACCCCAATGTGGCCGGCATCACGGTGCTGAGCCTGGGATGCCAGCATGCCCAGTTCGATATCCTGAAAGCGCAGATCGCCAAGAGGAGCCCGCATTTTGACAAGCCGCTTTTGTTTTTTGAGCAGCAGGCGTGGGGAAGCGAGTTTGCCATGATCAGCGAAGCGATACGGCAGACTTTTCTCGGCCTTGCCGTGATAAACGAGCAGCAGCGTAAGCCTGCGCCGCTCAGCAAGCTTACGGTGGGGGTAAAATGCGGCGGCTCGGACGGCTTTAGCGGCATCTCGGCCAACCCTGCTGTCGGCCATTGCGCCGACCTGCTGGTGGCCCTGGGAGCCCGGGTGGTGATGGCCGAGTTTCCCGAGCTCTGCGGCGTAGAGCAGGAGCTGATCGACCGTTGTGTAAACGACGATATCGCCGCACGTTTTTCCCGGCTGATGACGGCTTATGCGCACCGTGCGGAAGCGGTTGGGTCGGGGTTTGATAAAAATCCTTCGCCGGGAAATATCCGGGACGGGCTGATTACCGACGCCATTAAATCGGCCGGGGCAGCGCGAAAAGGGGGTACTTCCCCGGTAACGGATGTGCTGGATTACCCCGAATATGCCGTCAGGCCGGGGCTGAATCTGCTCTGCACGCCAGGCAACGATGTGGAAGCCACAACCGGTATGGGAGGGGCAGGCTGTACCCTGCAATTGTTTACCACAGGTCTCGGAACACCCACCGGCAATCCCGTATCGCCCATGGTGAAGATCGCCACCAACCATGCCCTCGCCCGGCGGATGCCGGATATCATCGACATCGATACGGGAGGTATTATCTCCGGTGAACAAACAGTGGAAGAAGCAGGCATCGCCATCCTCGAATACCTGATCGGGGTAGCGGGAGGGGAGCATATTACCCGCGCCATGGCCCTGGGGCAGGATGATTTTATCCCCTGGAAAAGAGGCGTATCCCTGTAAGCGTTAGTTATAGACCTTTACCAGAAACATGTAATCTTCCAGCTTCTTGATCTGGTCCACCCGGCTGAGGCGGAGAGAATTGGTGCTCCTGTGCAGGATGCTGCATTTGCGGTTCATCGCCGGGATGCTGTCGATCAGGCTTTTCAGGTAATGCGATTTGATGGCGAAAGCGATATCGTTGGCCGAGGTCTGCTTGCCGCTGACGATTCCCAGGATATTGCCGCGATCATCTATGAGGGGTCCCCCGCTGTTGCCGGGGTTTACGGTGAGGGCGATCTGATAGGCGCAGGTATCTCCCTCGAAGCCGGTTTCCGCACTGATATAGCCTTTACCGTAAACCATATCGTCTTTCGGGAAGCCCAGCGTAAAGACGTCTTCGCCGATATCTGCGCTGCGGGCGGCCAGGGTATAAGGGAGGGCGGGAAGCATAAACGCGGAATCTTCCACCTTCAGCACCGCCAGGTCGCTTACCGGATCCTGGTAGACGATGTTGGCCTTATAGGCTTCCCCTTTATTATTCTGCACATACACGGAATCGGCATTGCGGATCACATGGCGGTTGGTGGTAATATAGCCGTCGGAGGATATGGCAAAGCCGGTGCCGCCGAAGGAACCGGGATCGGCGGGCGGGCGGGTATGGGAAGAATTGAAGTCCTTCATCAGGGCGGTCTGGGACTTTTTGATATTGTCGATCTCACGGCGCAGGATCATATAGGTGCTGCCGGAATCGTTGCTGAAGCCGCCGGTGATCCAAAGCGCGGCGGTGGCTACCAGCACTGCCACCGCTGCGGCAATACCGGTCATGCGCCATGCCTGGCGTGAAAGCTGGAAGATGTTGTTTTTCCCTTTTTCGGAGCGCATGCCGGAGTGGGCGGTGATTTTTTCCTCTGCTGCATGCAGCTTCTGTATAAAAGCCTTCCGGTCTGCATGGTCCTGCAGCATACTGCGGAAAGCAGCCTGTTCATGGAATTCCTTTTCCACGTCGCCATTGTCACGGCGCAGGGCTTCGAAGGCCCGTTCTTCCGCTTCGTTCATCTGACCGTTCAGATAGCGGTCTATTTTATGCAGCAAATGAGTTAGGTCGTTCATCACTATTCCTCCTGCTGGGTATTATATTGTGAAAAGAAGATTTTTTTCAGACGCATCAGACATTTATACTTCTGGTTTTTGGCATTGTCGGTATTGGTATACCCATATCTCTCCATGATCTCCTGCATAGAGGATTTCCGCAGATAATAATCCTCCAGCAGCGTGCGGCAGGGCTCTCCCAGCGCCACCAGGGCTTCGTTCATGATCTCGAACTGCCGGTCCGCCTCTTCATGTTTGAGGAGCGCCTCCTCCACAGGCACCTGCTCTTCCATCGTCTCGGTCAGCCGTACCTGGCGCTGATCCTGGTGAAGCCGCTTCAGCCAGAGGTGGCGGCATACCGCATACAGGTAAGTCTTGAGGCGGCTGTGCAGCTCAAAGGTCGGATCGGCTGCTTTATCATAGAGGACGATGAGCGCTTCCTGAAAAATATCTTTGGCATCATCTTCCGTTCCGCTGTTGCTGACCACCAGATGCCGGGCCACGGGGTAATAATCCTTATACAGTGACTCCACAGCATCTTCATCCTGCTGCATCATGTTTCTCAGCAGCAACCGGTCCTCAGCAAGCCCGCCCTTTACGTCCTTATTCACTTATTTAATACACTTTAAAGATAATGGTAACCCAAAATAACCGAAAAAATTTTTTACAAAGATGGGTTACCTTTTCCCAATTTACGTATAAACTGGTATAGAATTTGAAAATTACTTATTTCCAAATCTTAAACGTAAAAACAAAGTATCATGAAAAATCTGATCAAAGTCGGTCTGTTTGCTATGGCTTTTGGCCTGTTTGCAACCGCATGTAACCAAGGCACCGGTACCGGTGACAATCAGGACTCTTCCGCCATTGAAAATGCCGCCCCTGAAGAAACTGCTCCGATGGATCAGCAGGCTCCTGCAGACCAGGCTCCCGCTACCGATTCCAGCGCAGCTGCACCGGATACTTCCGCTGCTCAGTAATATTTAAGGCTGAAAAGATAAAAAGCGTCCCCCCTCAGGCGGGACGTTTTTTTTTGCCGGTAACCGACGCTGATGGTCTAAAGAAAACGGCCCGTACGCGTGTACAGGCCGTTTTTTTGTGCTATCCGGGGTTTTCGTATTCGGTGCCTTTCTTATTCAAAAGTATAGCGCAGTCCGATCTGGCCCTGCCAGCGGGAGCTTTGCAGCCCGATATCGTCGATATTGGCCACGGTTTTGTATTGCGATTTGGCGGGCGTATCCTTATAGTTGAAGGTAGGGGTGGTGCCGTCTGCTTCGAAACCGGCGAAATCCACCAGCCCGTAATTGCCGTAGCTCATGCCGGCATAGTTGGTATATATCCGACCCCATTTTTTGTTGATCAGGTTCCCCAGGTTGAACACATCAAAGGTCACCTCCAGGGTATGGCGTTTCCCGTTTTGCTGATCCATAAAGAATTCCTGGGCGAAGTGCAGGTCCAGGATACTGGTGAAGGGGGTGCGGGCGGCAAATTTTTCCGCATACTGACCCCGGCGATCGCTGAGGTATTTGTTTTTCTCAATAAACTTGTTCAGGGCTTCCCATTGCTCATCGACGCTATGCACGGTCCCGTTATTGTCGGTATAGGGTACGAGGTTGATATCATTGCGGTCTTTGGGGATATACATGATATTCAGGCTGGTGCCGTAGTCTCCGTCCATGGTAACGCTTTGGTTCTTGGCGGCATTGTAGTATCCGTAGGAGAACGGTGCGCCGGACTGGCCGTTATAGAACAGCGAAAGGGTGGTGGCAAAGTGTTTAGCGTATGCCTTCCGGTAGGAAACAGCGGCTACCACGCGGGAGCCCAGGTTATAGATGGAGTAGGAGAGGTTTACATCGTTCTTGCCGTTGATATTCGGTACCCGCCACTGAGAGCTGTTTTGCGATGACTGTCCGTCGTTCATGGATTTCGAGCTGCCATAGGTGTATCCCACGCTGGCAAAGAAGCCGTTGTCAAACGATTTCTGCAGCTGCAGGCTGATGTTGTACGCGTAACCTTTGTTTGTATTGGTGACGTACATGATATCGGTATAGTGCTGCAGCACTCCGGTGCCGACATCCTGCCAGATCGTGCGGTGGTCGCCGCTTTCACCGGTCAGCGTCTTGCCGCTGGGGTTGTACCGCAGATTGTAGTACAGGACGTTATTGAGGTTTTTGGTGTAGATGCCTTCGAGGGTGCCCACGATACCCCAGGGCAGCTTCCGGTCTACAGCGAGGCTTGCTTTCAGCACCTGGGGCAGCTTAAAGTCGCGGTCCAGCATGTCTACCTCGCCAGAAGGAGCGGCAGTAACGGTGGGCTGCTGCTGCCAATCGGGAATGAATTGGATGGGATCCCCGTTGTTGTCGGTATTTTGCCAGGAGATGCCGCCGAGGGTAACGCCATTGGTATTGTAGGGACTGCCCAGCCATACATAAGGGATGCGGCTGGTAAAGATGCCTACCCCGCCCCGCAGCTGGGTGGTCTTGTCTCCGTCTGCATCCCAGTTGAACGAGATGCGGGGAGAAAGCAGCGGAACCGCCTTGAAGGCTTCCCCGGTGCGGGCGTTGACCGCTTTGCCGTCCGGCAGCTTCAGCTTGGGAAGGACGTTTTCATTGAAATCTT
Organism: Compostibacter hankyongensis; assembly: GCF_039541075.1. NCBI lineage: Bacteria > Pseudomonadati > Bacteroidota > Chitinophagia > Chitinophagales > Chitinophagaceae > Compostibacter > Compostibacter hankyongensis. The sequence continues at coordinate 30,558 of NZ_BAABFN010000003.1, forward strand.
TGTTTTCGGCGGGCTGATCCAGCATGATGGGCATGTCCGCCCGCAGACCGAAGGTCAGCTTAAAACGTTCGCTGAGCTGGTAGTCGTCCTGTGCATACAGTCCCAGCTGCAGGGCCTTGAACTCGGCGGCGGCCTTGGTGTTGTCGCCCGTCTTGTTGTCCAGCGCAGAGAAGGTGCGGTTATAGGCCGTAGCCGGCCGGTCGTTCAGGAAGTCGTCGAGATTGGCAAAGGTATAGGATCCGTAGTTCTGACGGATAAAGACGTTGTACATGTTGTAGTACTCGTTGTGCGTACCCAGGGTAATGGTATGTTTGCCCTGGTAAAGCTGTACGTTATCCGTAAGGGTGATGACGTCCTGTTTCAGCAGGTTGGCCGTAGAAAATTCCTCACTGCCGAAGTATACGCCTTCTTTCTGGATGCCGACATGGGGAAATTCTTTTCCCATAGGCTTCCGGTCGTCCCGCACGATGTTGACACCCACGAGCAGATCGTTGGAGACCTTGTTGTTAAAGAGGCTTTTCAGCTCGGCGGTAGTAGCGTTTGTGGTGGAAGGAAAGGCGATGCCTTCGTTGGCGAAGGCAATGCTGCTGGCGCTGGAGTTGGCGGGGCTGATGCTGTTGCCGTGTGTATATTGGTGACGGATGGTAAATTTATGCTTGTCGCTGATGTTCCAGTCGATACGGGCAAACAGCTTGGTACCGTCCAGGGACTCGGTATTGCTTTCGTAGCCGCCCGGATCATAGCCGTATCCCTTTAGCTTGGCGATCAACTGCGCGAGATCATCCTGACTGGCAGCATCCGCCCCTTTGCCGTCGGCATAGGTGGTGTAGGTGAACGGCTGAGGCGTTTCTCTCCGGTCGATCTCCACATTGGCAAAGAAAAACAGCTTGTCCTTTACAATAGGCCCGCCGAGCCGCAGCCCATAAGTTTTGGAGCTGAAGGGAGCAAACTTCTCCGGCTTCTCGTCGGGGTTGTCTGTCGGTTTCTTGCCGGCCAGGTCCTCATTCCGGAAAAGATAATAGGCAGATCCCTGGAAATCATTGGTGCCCGAACGGGTCACCGCATCGATAGCGCCTCCGGCGAAACCGCCCTGCTTTACATCGTAAGGGGTGACATTTATAGTGATCTGGTCGATGATATCCATGCCGAAGGGAGAGATGCCGATCTGTCCGCCGTTGGCCCCGTTGCCGGCCAGCCCGAACACGTCGTTCTGGATGGCGCCGTCTACCGTGATGGCATTATAGCGGCTGTTCATGCCGGCAATGGATACGCCCGGGTTACCGCCGCCGTCTTTGGTGATCTGGGCCTGCGGGGTCATGCGTACGAAATCGGTATAGTTCCGTCCCACGGTAGGCAGGGCTTCGAGTTGCTGCCGGCTGAGGGTGGTGCTGACGCCGGTATGGTTACCGTCAAAGAGATTATTACGGTCGGCCCTCACTTCCACTTCGCCGAGGGTAGCGCTTTTTTCGGTCAGCTTGACATTGAACCGCGAGGTCTGACCCAGGGTGAGGTTGATGCCTTCTTCCTTGTATTCATTATAGCCCAGAAAGGTAACGTTGAGCGTGTACGGTCCGCCCACGTTCATATTGGGCAGATTGTAAAAACCCGAGGCATCGGTGACGGTGCCGTAGCGGGTGCCGGTAGGGCCGTGAACAGCTACTACCGTAGCGCCGGGGAGACCGGAGCCGTCACCGCCGGTGACCCTGCCGTTGATGGCAGACGTGGTTACCTGGGCGGAGGCGGTAATCATACAGGAAAGGAGGGAAAAAACGAATAGTAGAATTCTTAGCGATTTCATAAAAGTGCAGTTTATTCCGATACAAAGAACGGAAATATTCGGGCACGACCCCCGCGTGAAAAATTAACAAATTATGAACTGCGGGGTTTGGGGGCGGGGTCATGGGTCGGTAGTCATGGACCGCCTGGGATTTTTATGCATAAAATGCGCATTTTCAGCAAGAGAGCCTTTTACTCTTTACCTTTTGGCTTTCACCTTACTGTGAACCAAACCAATAGCCCGGATTGTTATACCTTTGCTTCGGCTTACAGGAGGCCGTTTTAACTTTAACGATATGTTGGATACTATAGAAGCTGCGATAGCGGATATTAAGCTGGGAAAGCTGGTGATTGTGGTGGACGATGAAAATCGCGAAAATGAGGGCGATTTTGTCACCGCTGCGCGGAATGTGACCCCGGAAATCATCAATTTTATGTCGCACCACGGCCGGGGACTGATCTGTGCTCCCCTTTCCGAGGATATCTGCGACCATCTCGGGTTGGATATGATGGTGGGCAGGAATACCGCCCTCCACCAGACGCCTTTTACCGTATCGGTGGATTTGCTGGGGCATGGCTGCACTACGGGTATTTCGGCGCACGACCGCGCCAAGACCGTGCTGTCGCTGGTGGACCCGGATACCCGGCCGGACGACCTGGCCCGTCCCGGGCACATCTTCCCGCTGCGCGCCCGGAAAGAAGGCGTGCTGCGCCGTACCGGTCATACGGAGGCCACGATCGATCTGGCCCGCCTGGCGGGTTTTGAGCCGGCCGGCGTGCTGGTGGAGATCATGAACGAGGACGGTACCATGGCCCGCCTTCCCGAGCTCCGGGAGATCGCACGGAAATTCGATCTGAAGCTGATCGCCATCCGCGACCTCATCGCCTACCGGATGCAGAAGGAGACCCAGATCGCGGAAGAGGTCCGGGTACAGATGCCCACCCAGTATGGCAATTTTGAGCTTATTGCTTTCCGCCAGCTCAATACCGGCGAAGTCCATATGGCGTTGAAGAAGGGCAACTGGGAGGAAGGGGAGCCGGTGCTGCTGCGGGTGCATTCTTCCTGCTTTACGGGAGATATCCTGCATTCCCTGCGTTGCGACTGCGGGGAGCAGCTGCATGCCGCCATGGAGATGGTGGAGCAGGAAGGCAAGGGACTGGTGCTGTATATGAACCAGGAAGGACGCGGTATCGGCCTGATCAATAAACTAAAAGCTTACAAGCTGCAGGAGCAGGGAAAAGATACCGTCGAGGCCAACCTGGAGCTCGGCTTCCGGATGGACGAACGCGATTACGGCATCGGGGCCCAGATACTCCGTTACCTGGGCATCACCAAGATACGGCTGATGACGAACAACCCGAAAAAGCGGGCGGGTCTGAGCGGTTACGGGCTGGAAATCGTGGAGAATGTGCCTATAGAAGTATGTCCCAATCCGCATAATGCCTTTTACCTGCAGACCAAACGGGACAAGATGGGGCACGAGATCCTGAAGGGATAGCCGGTTTATTCTTCTGCGTCTTTATTGGGCGGCGGCGGTATCCGCCGGAGGCGCCTGCTGCGTGCCCGGCAGACTGTCCTTGAAGAGGATAGGCGATGTCCGGAGGCCGCCCGGGGGCTTGGTCGAGGGTTGCAGACTGTCCGGCCGTGCGGCCTGCCGGATACTGTCGATATGCGAAGTATCTTCCTGCATGGCTTTTTCCTGCAGCTCCCGGAAACGCTGCGCACGTATAGAATCCTGGTACCGCTGTTCCCTGCGGGAGACAAAAAATTCATCCAGCGCATCAAATTCCCGGCGATAGGCCATGCCCACCCCATTGCGGGTAAGACTCTGGTTGCGCAGCACGTCGTAGTTGTTCCGGCTGAAGGCGAAGAACCGGAAATGCCCATCGGGGGAAATGAGATATTCCAGGCGGAAATCCCCGGCGAAATAGCTGTTGGAGCCGATCTGGTTATTGGCGGTATTGTTATATCGTCCCCAGTCGATAGAAGGCCCTACTTCCACCCTTACCCGGTTGTTAAAAAAGCTTTTTCCTACGTTCAGCTGTACGTCGTTACGCTGGAGCGGATCGCCCTGTTCCCCGCCGGCAGTGCCGGAGTAAGTGTTGTAGTTGAAGTTGAGGTCCACGCCGGCGTTCCGGAGCTGGCGTCCGAAGACGTTGTTCAGCACGCCGTTCAGCTGTGAGGATACCCACATGCCGGCATTGCTGAGCCCGCCGGCGCGGAGCACCCCCCCGCTGGTAGCCGAGGCCGAAGGAATAAACTGCCCCGCGAAAAGAAGGCCCGTAACCTGGGTCAGCAGGTCGTTGGGGTTTTGCCGGATCTGCACCAGCTTGGCAGTGGCAAAGACGCTGGTGCTGATACCCGATTCGGGCAGCTGGATATCGTAGGTGATGTCGGGTTTTTTCAGGGATCCTTTCAGATTGAGCAGCACATCCACTTTTTCGCGCTGGCGGTCCTGCGGAGTGGGGTTGATGGTGCTGCCGCTGACTTCCATGTCGGCCGCGATCAGGTCATACAGGGTAGCGCCGCCCGGCACATGATATACGGCGGTAATGTTGACATTGGCGTCGGAGGGATCTCCGCTCCAGGTGATGGTACCGCCTTCGTTGATCTGGAATTTGCGGTTCAGCAGGTTGTGAAAGGAGAAGTTGTAGAAACCGCTTTCGATCACATAATTGCCGTAGAGGCTGAAGTCGCCCCCCACCCGTACGTTCATCTGCAGGGAGCCGTTGCCGCGGGCGCTGATGCGGTCGCCGCTGTTGGGATCCACGATCACATCAATGGTAGCGTTCGGGTTCATGACGGCGTTCAGGTGAACGGTGAGGTTGGTCTTTACGGCATTGCCGGACTGGGTGCTTTTCATTTCCTTGCCCAGCTGCTGGAAAATGATAAAATCATGCTTGCCGATATCCTTTGCATCGGAGAGCGGCAGGTAAAGATGGGTGTTTTTCTGCGGCGCCACGGTAACATCCATCTGCATATTGTTCAGCGGGCCATAGAAATGCAGGCGGCCGGAGGCAAATACCTGTCCGTAGTAAAGGGGATTGTCCTTTTCGGTGGTGTTGAGAAAGCGAAAGTTGCTTCCGAGCACGCTGAAATCGAAGCGCAGGTTTTTGAAATGCTGGTGGGTGGCTTTTCCGGTCAGCACGGCGGTATGCCCCATGTCGTCGTGCAGGGTAAGCGAGCCGGCGTCTATGGCGTTGTCGGTAAAGGTGATGGTTTCGTTGGTAAAGCGGTAGTAGGTGCCCAGGTAGTTTACCTTAAGCCGCACGCTGTCCATTCGCACCTTGCCCAATAGCAGCGGGCTTTCGGTATTGCCGCCCAGCGACAGCTGTCCCGTACCGGTGCCGCTGAACTCGCTGACATAGTCGCCCAGGAAGGATCCCAGCAGGCTGATATCGGTATGGTTCAGGTTGAACTCTCCTTTTAGCTGCTTGTTATCCGCCGTAAGCCCGACCAGGCCTTTCATGGAGAAGTTACGGGCCGGGTCGTCCTGTTTTTCCACGCTCCATTCGAGCTCGCCTTTTTCTTTGTCATAAGCGGCGCGGGTCTCGAGCAAACCGATAGAGTCGTTGTTGATCCGGAAGCGGTCGGCTTTCAGTCCCCCGCTGATCTGCAGCTTGTTGAGCGGGTCCAGCACGCGAAACTGCCCGTTGACGGTGCCTTCCAGCCGGTTGTCGCCGCTGAAGAAGCGGGTGAAATCCCGGATATTGACCTGCTGCACATTGACCAGAAAAGCAGGGGCTGCGCCCGAATCGGTCTTTTCGGAGCTGAGGCTGATCTTCTGATCGTTGTGAAAGATGTTGAAGTTGCTGACGCTGACGGATCTTTTTTGCAGGATGATCTCGTTGTCTGAGGGGATATGCCAGTCCTTGTTGTTGATCAGCAGCTCGGAGTTCAGGATGCTCACCTTGTATCCGTCTTCCGGGGTGATCAGGCGGGCATAGATATCCGCATTGTTCCCGGAGGTGTTGGATTTTGTCCTGAAGTTGATATAAGAAGTATCTGCATGGGATACGGTCCTGATCCGCGCATTGGGGAGAAACAGGCTGTCACCCACATATACCCCCTGCATGGTGGTGGTGAGGCCCAGCATGCTGTCGGTTCCGCGTCCGCTGATTTCAATGTCTTTGAACAGGTAGCGATCGTACCCGAAAGAAGGAACGGAGGCGGTCAGCGTCAGCGAATCGCTGCCGGTATTGATATTACCGCGGATATAGCTGTCGTTAAGGCCGCTGAAGCGGCCGGATACGGCCTGCAGCATCTTTTCCACCTTCCCCAGGGAGAGGGTGAAGGAAAAGTTTTCCGGGAGGAGGGGACCTTCCGGTTTTTTTATCTTATGGGGAAAATAACGGTTCAGCAGGGAGCCCACGGCATCGGGAAGATGCTGGATATTGAACCGGCCCCGGAGGGTGCCGGCTATTTCATTACCGGCAAGGGTAAGCTGTTTTTCACCGTTCACGACGTCGGAGTGCAGGGAGAGCGAATCGATTTCCACGCGGTTGCTGTTCTTGTACAGCGAGATTTCACGCAGCCGTGCCGTACCCAGGAAGTTGTCGATATTGTTGCCGGTGAAGTCCAGGTTCAGCCTGCCGCTGAAGGTAACCGTGTCGCGCGTGAGGTGGAGGGCATACAGGTTGCTGCGGTTGATGAGAGAGCGGAAGTTGAAGATGGGCAGGCTGTCATTGAAATCGATGGCGCCCTCGAAATTCAAGTCCAGGTTGGGATCGGCCACAGCAAGGGAGCCGTTGAAAAGCTTCCGGTTAAAGGTACCGGCCGTGCTGATGCCTTCGTAGGTATAATCGTTGAGCTCCAGCTGGCTGATATTGGCGTCGACCCGGGCATTCAGGGTATTAAAGTCGAACCCCTGTCCGTCCAGCTTGGCATTGAAGCTGGCGGCGCCCGCCCGGGCGATGTGGAAGAGCTTGCCGACATCGAACCGGTCGGCCGACAGGTTCCCGGAATAGACCACGGCCCTGTTATTTTTCCCGAATTTCATGTTCAGGTCCGATTGCAGGTTGCCCAGGTTGGTGTTGAATTTTCCGTAAGCCACGAAATCGTGAATAAAGCCGGTAAAGTTGCCTTCAAAACGTATGGAGCTGAGCAGGGAAGGGTCGATGGTCTGCTGTTCCTGTACTGCGGAAAAAAAGCGTTGTATATCGGGGCCGTTGGTGAGCAGCTCGTCGGCATGGAAGTCGATAAAGGTTTCGTTGATGTCGGGAAGTCCCCGCATTTTTATCCGGCCCCGGAGACGGGAATCGCCGGAACGGATCTCTGAGAAGGTGCCGCTGAGGTTCTCCACCGTGCCGTCCGCATTGCCGTTTACGGTAAAATCCTTTTTCCAGGTAGAAAGCGCCGGGGCGAAATAAGCGATATCGTCGGAGGAGATCACGGAGTTTTTGATGTTGGCCCGCATGATCACGCTGCTCACATAATCGCTCATATCGCTGAAATCGCTGAAGTTCATGCTGTAGTAATCCCTGAGACGGCTGCGGTTGGTACGGAGATCCAGGTCGGCAAATTCCATCTGTACGGGCGACAGCTTGAAGCGGGATTTCAGCTGATCGATGCGGAGGCCGCAGCGTTCCTTTGCCGAGAGGCTGACGCCGGTGATGATGGAGTCGTCCCGCAAGTGGAGGTCGTCGAAGCTGGCGTTGATATCATATACGGCAATATGGGCCGGGTCGAAACCGCTGTTCAGCTTCGGCTGTTCTTTTTTGATGAGGGCAAAAGCCCCCTTTGCCAGTTCCAGCTTGTCTACGCGGATATCCCAGTGGTCCGGGTTCCAGCGCAGGGCGCCGGAGCTGTCGGCCTCAGGCGCAGTGCCGGGGGAAGCAGCTGCTGCGGGACGGGGAGGCCGGGAACCGGTATAGTCTGCGATCACGAAGACCGGGTGGTCCAGCTTCAGGGTATGGATCAGCAGGCGGTGCTTCCGCAGATCGAGGCTGCGGGCATCGAGCTGCAGGGTGCCGATATCGGCGAACATGTCCTGGCCGAGCCAGGCATCGGTTTTGTTCAGCCGTACGTTTTCCAGGCTGAGGCGGCGCAGGGCCAGGTTGGGAGGCGGCTGGCTGCCGCTGGTATCCGGGGAGGCAAATACGTCGAGCAGGAACTGGTAATTCCAGGTGGAATCGCCTTTATGGCGGCGCAGGTTGACAACGGCATCCTTCAGGTATATCCGGCGGAAGTCGGTTTTCGCTTTCAGGAAAAAGAAGTCGTTTACGGCTACTTCCAGCCGGCCCGCATACAAAAGCGTATCTTTATGTCTGTCTTCAAGGTAAGCCCCGTCGAGGGAGAGACGGTCGAAAAGCCGTAGGCTCACATGCCGGATACTGACGCGGGTATGCAGGGTACGGGAGAGACGGTTGGTAGCCTCCCGGACCAGGAAGTTCTGAACGGGGGGGATATTGATCAGTACCGTGGCCAGCAGCAGTAGTCCCAGTATGGAAAAAAGGACAATGGATATTATTTTGAGGGTTCTTTTCAGGCGGCCGCTGGTTTTGGGATATGATTTTACGATACAAAAGTAACCAATCGCAAAATCTTTACCAATGTTGCGGGGAGTTGCGGCGCAGGGAAATATTAGTTGTTATTCCACCCGGGTGACCTTGATCATATTGGTCTGCATGTGCTTCTGGACGGGTATGCTGCCGGTGTTGACCACCACATCGTCTTCCTGCAGAAAGCCGCGTTCCTTCAGGATTTCGATCTGGTCAAAAATAATGGCGTCTACGCTTTCCTCTTCCGCATAGTAAAAGGCCCGTACCCCCCAGCTCAGGCTGAGCTGGTTCACCAGGCTCTGTACCTTGGTAAAGATGTAGAGCGGCGCCTTCGGACGGTAGCTGCTCAGCATAAAGGCGGTATAGCCGCTTTGGGTCATGCCGATCAGCGCGTCGGAATTGACATCCTCGGCGATGCGGCAGGCATTGTAGCAGAGCGCATCGCTGATAAAGGAAGGGGAATGCTGTTTGGGCGTGAGGTTACGGTTGTAGATGATGTCCTCTTTCTCCACCTCTTCGATGATCTTGGTCATGGTTTCGATCACCAAGGTAGGGTGCTGCCCCATGGCGGTTTCACCACTGAGCATGACGGCGTCGGCGCCCTCCAGCACGGCATTGGCCACATCGGTGATCTCGCTCCGGTTCGGCTTGGTGCGCTCCATCATGCTTTCCATCATCTGGGTAGCCACGATCACCGGCTTGGCGCGGTGGATGCATTTGCGAATGATGCTTTTCTGGATCATGGGTATCTGCTCCACGGGCAGCTCCACGCCCAGGTCGCCCCGCGCGATCATGATGCCGTCCGATTCGAGGATGATCTCGCGGATATTGGTGATGGCCTCGGGCTTTTCGATCTTGGCGATGATCTTGATATCGCTTTTGTTTTCTTCGAGGCGGGCCCGCAACCCTACGATGTCGTTCACGTTCCGCACAAAAGAGAGGGCTACCCAGTCCACTTTCTGAGCGATGGCGAAGTCCAGGTCCTTGATGTCCTTTTCGGTCATGGCCGGCAGGGATATCCGCGTATCCGGCAGGTTGACGCCCTTGTTGGAGGAAAGGATGCCGCCGATGGTCACCATTACCTTCACCTCGTTGTTCGGCGTAACTTCTTTTACCAGCACTTCTATCTTGCCGTCGTCGATCAGGATCTTGTTCCCGATCTTCACATCATTATGCAGATTGGGGTAGGATACATATATCTTTTCCTTGGTGCCGGTGCATTTTTCGTTGGTAAACGTAAGGATGTCCCCCGGCGCTACGGGCAGGGCGTTGTTTTCGATGAGGCCCACCCGCAGCTTGGGTCCCTGCAGGTCGGCCAGGATGGCTACGTTGTAAGGCTCCGTATGGTTGATCTTCCGAATATGCCCGATCACTTCCAGTTTGTCTTCGTAAGTGCCGTGGGAGAAGTTGAGCCGGAAGACGTTCACTCCGGCCTGCACCAGCGACAGCAGCTGGTCGTACCTGCTGGAGGCCGGGCCGACGGTGGCCACGATTTTTGTTTTGTGGGCTGAGTGAGAACGTCCGGCGGCATGGTTCATGCTTTTGTCGACGTACTTGGAAAGATCGCGTGATTTCGTCATAATCTAATAAGGTATGTTTATACTACGTATGATCTTAAGGCGGCAGCCCGTTGCAGGGTGCGGCGGGGCCATCGATCAGCTGGCCAGTATGCGGTAAAGACCGAACCATTCTTCCCCGATCTGCTCGGTGGTCTTGATGGCCTGTTCGAAAGGGGTGTACCGCACCTCGTTGTTGATGACACCCGCCATATGGCTCTGGTATTTACCTTCCAGGAGGGCTTTTACGGCCGCATAGCCCAGACGGCTGGCAATGATGCGGTCCATGCAGGAGGGGGAGCCGCCGCGCTGGATATGCCCCAGGATGCAGACGCGGGTGTCGAAGCTGGGGATTTCCCTCCGGACCACTTCCGCCATCTCGGTGGCGCTTCCGTGGGGACAGCCTTCCGCCACCACGATGATGTTCACCAGCTTCTTCCGCCGTTCGTTATCCTGCAGCGCCGCTACGATGTTTTCGATATCCGAAGGACGTTCGGGTACCATAATATGCTCTGCGCCCGTGGCAAGACCGCTGTACAGGGCGATGTATCCCGCATCGCGCCCCATGACCTCGACGATAAAAAGACGATCGTGCGCATCTGCCGTATCCCTGATCTTGTCAATGGCGCTGATGGCGGTGTTGGCCGCCGTATCGAAACCGATGGTAAAGTCGGTGCCGGAAATGTCTTTGTCGATGGTGCCGGGGAGCCCGATGCAGGGAATGCCGAATTCCTGGCTGAAAACGTGGGCGCCTTTGAAGGAGCCGTCGCCGCCGATCACCACCAGGCCGTCCACGCCGCGTTTCTTCAGGTTCTCGTAGGCTTTTTTCCGCCCTTCGGGGGTGAAGAATTCTTTGCTGCGGGCGGTTTTGAGGATCGTTCCCCCGCGTTGTATGATATTGGCTACCGATTTGGAGTCCATGGGCACGATATCGTCCTGGATCATGCCCCTGTAGCCATACATAACCCCGAAAACATTCAGCTTGTGATAAATACCTGTTCGCACGACCGCCCTGATGGCGGCATTCATACCGGGAGCGTCACCTCCGGAAGTTAGTACCGCGATGTTTTTTACTTTTTTCACTTGAACCTGTTTGTCTTTTTGAGGGACACGGGTTCGTCTTGCACATCCCCGTTGGTCCGCCAGCCTGTTTTCTCCGTGTCCATTGCCGTGGCACAAGGCCTTTGATGCCCTGCGGGCCGGCTTACCCTTCTTCCCGGAAGGCACAAAAGTACAGTTTTGGAACCGGATTTATGCAAATAAATTGGGGTCGTCTTCCAGGCTTTGCACCACCAGTTCGGCGATGTCGAGCACTTCTGCCTGCTCTTCCCTGTTTTCGGTCTTTATGCCGTCGCTGAGCATGGTCATGCAGAAGGGACAGGCGGAGGCAATAACGGCGGCCCCGGTGCTCACGGCCTGCCGGACCCGGAGCTGGCTGACCCGGAGCTTGCCTTTTTCCTCTTCCTTAAATGCCTGTCCGCCGCCGGCGCCGCAGCACAGGCCCCGGCTGCGGCAGCTTTTCATCTCGGCCAGCTCCGCATCCAGGGCTTTCAGTACCTGTCTGGGGGCTTCGTAGACATCATTGGCCCTTCCCAGGTAGCAGGAGTCGTGATAGGTGATCTTTTTCCCCCGGAAAACGCCGCCCTCCTTCAGCCGGATCTTGCCCTGGTCGATCAGCTGCTGCAGGAACACGCTATGATGGATCACCTCGTAGGAACCGCCCAGCGCGGGATATTCATTTTTTAAGGTGTTAAAGCAATGCGGACAGGCCGTGACAATTTTTTTTATATGATAGCTGTCGAGCGTCTGTATGTTCTGCTGGGCCATCAGCTGGAAGAGCAGCTCATTGCCCGCGCGGCGGGCGGGGTCGCCGGTGCAGTTTTCTTCTTTCCCCAAAACGGCAAAGCGGATGCCGGCCTTTTTCAGGATGGCGGCGAAGGCCCGGGTGATCCGCTGGGCGCGCTGGTCGAAGCTGCCGGCGCAGCCTACCCAGAAAAGCACTTCGGGGGATTCGCCCGCGGCGGCCATTTCAGCCATTGTCTTTACAGGCATAGGGTCGATTTGATAATTTGGTGATTTGATAATTTGATGATTTATTTCATCATAGTTTTAAATGTTTTGGGGTGGCTTCATCCTCAAATTGGCACATTGTTACATCACCAAATCAGCACATCAGCACATCACCAAATCAGTTTATCCACTGCTCCCGTTCATCGGGGCTGAACTTCCAGGGGGCCCTGTTGTTCTCAATGTTCCCGAACATGTCGTTCCAGGCTGCCGGGGCCCGGGATTCCTCCATGACCAGGTAACGCCGCAGCTGCAGGATGATATCCAGCGGGTCGAGACCGATGGGGCATTCTTTTACGCAGGCGCTGCAGGAGGTGCAGGCATTCAGCTCTTCGGCGCTGATATAGCCGTCGAGGAGCAGCTTTTCCTGATCCTGAGGCGGGCTGGCGTCCCGACTTGTCTTTCCCAGCGTTTCGAGCCGGTCCCGGGTATCCATCATGATCTTACGGGGAGATAGCCGCTTCCCGGTCTGGCTGGCCGGACATGCTGCCGTGCAGCGCCCGCATTCGGTGCAGCTGTAGGCATCCATCAGGTTTTTCCGGCTTAGGTCGGCAACGTCGCGCGCCCCGAATTTTGCGGGCAGGGCGTCGCTTGCGCTGTCCGCCGCGGCGGAGGGGTCCAGCATCAGCTTTACCTCCCGCTGTACCGCCGGCATATTGGTCATCTCGCCGGAAGGCGTCAGCCGCTTGTAATAGGCCGCCGGGAAAGCCAGGATGATGTGCAGGTGCTTGGAATAAGGCAGGTAGTTCAGGAAGGCCAGCACCCCCGCAATATGCAGCCACCAGCAGGTCCGCTCCAGGGCCCGGAGGGCGGAGGCAGACCACCCGCCGAACAGGGTGGCGAGCAGACCGCTCACCGGAAAAGTGCCGGTCCGCAATCCGGGGTTTGTGGTTCGTTGTGCGGCCTGGTCGGCGGCATTCATGGTCAGGAAGAGCAGCATCAGCACGATCTCGGCAAGCAAGATAATGTTGGCGTCCGATCTGGGCCAGCGGGTCATTTCGGGGCTGTGAAAGCGACGGATCCGAAGGATGTTCCGCCGGGCCAGGAAGAAGACGCATCCCAGGATGACCAGCACCGCCAGTATTTCAAAAAAACCGATCAGCAGAACATAGCTGCCGCCCATCGGGACCATAAAAAGCCGGTGGGTGCCCAGGATACCGTCGAGCACGATCTCCAGTATCTCGATGTTGATGATGAGGAAGCCGGCATATACCAGCAGGTGCAGCACGGCGGGTATCCATTTCCGGAACATCTTTTTCTGCCCCAGGGCCAGCAGCAGCACATTACGCCAGCGCTGCCGCTCCGATCCGGAGCGCATCGTGCTGCTGCCCAGGAATATATTGCGCCTGATTTCCCGCACTTTCCGGACAAACAGATAAACGGCGACGGTCAGTAGAAGGATAAACGCAACTTGCTGTAGGAGAGGCATGGTCTGTGTTTACCGGGCTAATTTACATGAATTGTCCATTGAGCCCAAAAAACCAGGTACCCGATGCCGGTATATAACGATGGCGTTATACCGGAAAATGTATAATATTGCGGCTATGCAGACAATTATCCTGGACGAGGAAAAAATCCGGTGGAAGGTCCGCCGGATGGCTTATGAAATTTATGAGCGGAACAGCGACAAATCCGAGATCATACTGGCCGGTATTCCGGACCGCGGAACGGTGCTGGCCGGCATGCTGGCCGCCGTGCTGCAGGAGATCGCCGGCTTCCGCATCCGGACCGTTGCCCTGGAGCTGGACAAGGACCGTCCGCTGGATGTAAAGGTGGTGCCGGCGACGGACTTCGACGGCACGGCCGTAGTGGTGGTGGATGACGTAGCCAACTCGGGACGTACCCTGCTGTATGCCATGAAGCCGCTGCTGGAAAAGCTGCCCGAGAAAATACAGACGGCGGTGCTGGTGGACCGCATGCATAAATCATTTCCCGTACTGGTGGATTATATCGGGTATTCGCTTTCCACCACGTTGCAGGAGCATATCTCTGTGGATATCCGGGACGGCTGCATCCGGACGGTTTACCTGGCATGAGCCGGTACCCTGCGGGAGCGGCAGTGCAGTCCGCCCTGCTTCAGAAATAAAGGGGATGGAAGCGCGCCTTTCCTTTGGACGTGATCTCCAACGCCGGCGCCGGTATCTTGATCGTATTGAGCACCTGCAGCAGCACGCGCACGGCTTTGTGGCGGCTGTGTATCTTGGTAAAATCAATATCCGGGGAAACATAGAATTGCCGTAGCCGCGGAAGATGGCTGTAGTCGCGGTGGATGCCCTCATCGTCCGTCCAGATGTTATCCCGTCCGCCAAACATGTTTTTGCCGCCGTAACCGAAGGCCAGGTTCAGCCAGGGCGGCAGGTTGCTTCCGGGCAGGCATGCGCGCAGGTTGACGCTCAGCCAGTAAGTTTGCGTGTTGTAATCCTTCAGGATGTTTTCCATAAAAGGGGCTCCGAACAACGTTTCGGCACGCCGGTGCAATACGGGATCGCGGCGGTAGGATTCGGTATGGGCGGAGAATTTCAGCTGTATGCGCTGCTCTCCCCAGGTCAGCTGCTGCGCCGCCAGCAGGGCGCCGCCGGCCGCATTGGCCAGCATATCTTCTGCGGAGAACCCCCACTGTGCGGAATAGCCATCCAGTATTTCTACGACGGTCTGGTAGCCAAATCCGGTAAGGGTCCCTATCCATGCGCTTTTTCGGGGTGTCATGCCGGTCCACTCCCAAACCGATGTGGCATAACGACTCAGGGTATACGTCGTAAATGCATGTCCGGCTTTATCCATCTGGTACCATTCCGGACCGTCGTTAAAAAAATGAAAATGGCTGCGGGGATAATTTTTGTACCAGTACTGGTTAAGCAGCAGCAGGGAGCCGCCATACAAGGCGATGCCTGCGCCGGCTACCGTCCATACCCTGCCCGGCACCACCGTATCGGGAGGGGAGAGCGGCTGCGCCCTGCCCGCGAAGCCGCAAAGCATGATCCCGGCAATGAGCCGCAGGCGACGGCAGGCCTCCAGGCAGCGGCGCATCGCTATTGCAGTTTCAGGTCGTCTATGATGGCCGCGATCCGGCCGGCCAGCTGCTCATCCAGCTCATCATATCTGCTTTTATCGGGCAGGGCGTCCTGTACGCTGAAATAAAATTTGATCTTGGGCTCTGTGCCCGAGGGCCGGGCGGAGATCTTGCTGCCGTCCGCCAGCAGGAACTGCAGGACATTCGATTTCGGGAGACCGGTAATGGGAGCCGTTGTACCGTCTTTCGGATTTTTTGCCTGCTGTAGCTGGTAATCATAAATAGCGGTAACCGGAGAGCCGTTGACCGCCCGCGGAGGGTTTTCCCGGAACTGCTGCATCATGGCAGCGATCTCCGCCGCACCGTCGCGCCCCTTGCGGGTGATAGACAGCAGCTTTTCGAGGTACATGCCTTCTCTCTGGTAAATGGAGATCAGCTCGTCAAAAAGCGTCTGTCCGCGGTCCCTGGCCACGGCGGCCATCTCGCAGATAAGCGCTACGGCCGATATGGCATCCTTATCCCGGGTTTTGTCGCCGATCATATAGCCGTAGGATTCCTCTCCTCCGCAGACGAAGTTGAGCTCATCTTCATGCTCTCGGATCTTTTCGGCGATCCACTTGAAGCCGGTCAGCACATTGAAGCAGCGGATACCGTGGCTTTTTGCAAAGCGGTCTATCAGGTCGGTGGTCACGATGGTCTTGCAGACATAATCCTTATCGCTGCTGATCCCTTTTTGCTTGCGGGCGCTGATCAGGTAGTTGAACAGCAGTACGGCGGTCTGGTTACCATTCAGCAGTATCCATTTGTTTTTATGATTTTTAACGCCAACGGCTACACGGTCTGCATCGGGGTCGGTTCCCAGCAGGATATCCGCTCCGATCTCCTCGGCTTTTTTCAGCCCCAGGCTCATGGCTTCGGCTTCTTCGGGATTGGGGTAGACCACGGTGGGGAAGTTGCCGTCGGGGGTAGCCTGCTCCTCTACGATGTGCAGGCTGGTAAAGCCGAACCGCTTCAGGATCTCAGGCACGAGGGTAATGCCTGTGCCGTGTATGGGGGTATAAACGATCTTCAGGTCATGCTGCTTTTTGATGATGTCCGGATTTACCGACAGCGCTTTTACCATATCCAGGTAGGCATCGTCGACCTCCTGTCCGATAAGGGTGATGTTATCGGCCTGTCCTTCCCATTTTACCGCTTCGGGGGAAGTGATCCTGTTTACCTCATCTATTACGTTTTTATCGTGGGGCGGCACCAGCTGCCCGCCGTCGCTCCAGTAGGCTTTATAACCGTTGTATTCCTTGGGGTTGTGGGAGGCGGTGCAGACCACGCCGCCGTGGCAGCGCAGGTGCCGTATGGTAAAGGACAGTTCGGGCGTGGGGCGAAGGCTTTCGAAGAGAAAAACGCGGATGCCGTTGGCCGCCATTACCTGGGCGGTGATCTCGGCAAAGCTGCGGCTGTTGTTGCGGCTGTCGTGCGCGATGGCGATGCGGATCTCGCCCTGCACCGATTTTTTCAGGTAGTTGGCAAAGCCCTGGGTGGCCATGCCGATGGTATATTTGTTGATGCGGTTGGTGCCGGCGCCCATGATGCCGCGCAAACCTCCGGTACCAAATTCCAGATTCTTGTAAAAGGCGTCGGCAAGGGCCTCCGGATTTTCTTTTTGCAGTTTTCTGATCTCGCTTTTCGTGGCCTCGTCAAAAGGGCCGTCCAGCCACTGTTGTGCTTTTTCCTGAATATTTGCTTCCATGGGATTATTTAAGATTACAGAGTAAAATAAAGACAAAAAAAGAGAATACCCATACGAATGTCCTAAAATTATACCTGTCCAATTGCTATTTTTGCGCCATGAGGAAGTATGAAGATACCTGGCGGCACAAGGGAATGCGGACAAAGCTGGTGGAAGGTCTGCGTGAGAAAGGAATTGCCGATGAAGCCGTGCTGCAGGCTATCCAGCATATACCCCGTCATTTTTTCCTGGATACGGCCTTCGAGTCCATCGCCTATGAGGACCGGGCTTTCCCGATCGGGGAGGGGCAGACCATTTCCCAGCCTTATACCGTAGCTTACCAGACCCAGCTGCTGGAAGTAAAGCCTTTTGACAAGGTGCTGGAGATCGGTACGGGCAGCGCCTACCAGTCCTGCGTGCTGGCGGAGCTGGGCGCTCATGTATATACCATCGAAAGACAGAAAAAGCTGTACGAACAGCTAAAGCATTTTATTTTCCGTACCCGCTACCCGACTATCAAGTTTTTTTACGGGGACGGTTATGAGGGACTGCCTACCTACGCCCCGTTTGACAGGGTGATTGTTACCGCCGCCGCGCCGGAGATACCCCGTAAGCTGCTGGAGCAGCTGAAGACCGGAGGCATGATGGTAATTCCTGTCGGTGGTGCCGCCGGACAGCGGATGCTCCGGATCACAAAAACCGGAGATGATGATTTTGAGGAGGAAGCTTACGATAATTTTTCCTTTGTACCCATGCTCAGCGGGAAAGGACATTAGTTCATATCTCCGCCGCCCTGATCCATCATCATATTGTTATCCCCGCCACCCTGCTGCGACTTGGTTTTGGCTTTGCGCTTGAACAGACCCACGTCCTGCTTTCCGAAGCGGTAGCTGAAGTTGATCTTGAAAACCCGCGACATCCGCTTACGGGTGGCGTCCTGGATAAAGTATCCTTCCGATACGGTATGGGTAAACCTTTGCTCGGTGTTGAAGATATCCGAGAGGCTGAGTGTCAGCGAGGCGGCCCGGTTTTTCAGGAAATCTTTCCGGAGGGCGATATCCATAGAGCCGTTTCCGCGGATCTTTCCCTGCGGGATCACGCGGGGCGCTTCGTATTCGCCGGTGAGCTGCACGACAAAATTCTTGGGCAGCCGGGTCTCGGAATTGAGCTTGCCGAAGCCGCTGAAGCCGGAGTTCGAAAGGTTGCTTTGTATCTTTGAGGCATCGATATCGGTCTGGAAGACGTTCACGTTGGCCGTTACGTCCCACCAGTTGGTGAGGGCTGTCTTGAGCGTGATCTCCGCACCGTAGGTATTGCTGGTGTTGGCATTGACATAGGTGCTCAGCAGGGTATCTTTGGATATCGGTATTACGTAAGAGGTGATCAGGTTGTTGGTGTTCCTGAAATAAAGGGTAGCCAGCAGGTTGGTGCTTCCGAAAACGTTGTTGTAGGAAAACTCAAAGGAGTTGGTGTATTCCGGCAGCAGCTCGGGGTTGCCCTGGCGCAGGTTCTGCGGATCTTCATAATCGATCCGGGGAGAGAGCTGCCAGAAATCGGGCCGCTCGATCCGGCGGGAATAGTTGAGCTGCAGCTGCTGGTTCTCGTTCTGGCCCAGCTGTTGTGTCAGGAACAGGCTGGGGAAGAAGCCGGGCTTGCTATAGGAAAAGGAGTAATTGCTGTCCAGCATTCTGCCTTCGTTCTCATACTGCTCAAAACGCAGACCCGCCTGATATCCGAACTTGCCGAACTTATCGGCGTAATTTAGGTAAGCGGCATAAGTACGTTGCTGGAACTTATAATCATACGAAGCCAGCGGATCCTTTACATATTCCTTGCCGTTATCGTCATAGTTGTTCATGGTGCTGTAATTCCGGCTGTCGGATATCCGGGCCCGGACTCCGGCTTCCAGCTTGGCTTTTCCGTTCCGCAGGGGATTGGTATAATCCGACTGGAAATCATACAGCGTGGCGCTTCCCCCGCTTTCATACTGCTGCAGGAAAGGATCGCGAAGCTGCTCGCCTTCCTCACCGAAATAGGTGGTCTGGTAGGTGCCGCTACCCGGACCTTTGAATCTGCGTATGCTGGCCTGGGCGGTAAGCTGTTCTTTTTCCTTTACAAAATCATGGGTATAGTTGAGCTCCCCGGAGAGAAAATGAAAGGTGCGGTCTTCCCGGGTGTCGCGTATGCTGGAGGAATCCGGTACCTTGCCGGAGCCGCTGTAGGTGTTGTACTGCATTCCGTCCGAGGTATTGTTACCGCCGCCGATGGCGCCCTGTATGTTAAAGGTATTGCGGTTATCCATAAAGTAATCGAGCCCGATCCGGCCCACCTGGAAAGGTCCCTTTCCGGTCTCATCGGATTTCTGGTCCAGGAAGCTGCCGTCGGAAAGGTTCTGCCGGCTGGTGGTGCCTTTATGGGTACGTTTGCGGTAGTTGGCGAAATAGTTCAGCGAAAGGTTAAACGGCTTTTTATAGATATTCAGGCTTGCCCCCCCGTTGTATTCGGGCTGGTTGCTGAGGCCGCCCATAACCATGCCGTTAATACCGGGCTTGCGGTCTTTTTTCAGAATTACGTTGATGATGCCGCTCATGCCGGAGGCATCGTATTTGGCGGACGGGTTGGTGATGATCTCGATATCCTGTATCTCATCGGAAGGGATCTGATCCAGCGTAAGGGGACTTTCCCGGCCGTCTACGAAGATGGTGGGCGTGCCGTTGCGGAGGGTGACGTTGCCGTCTACATCCACATTCACCGTGGGCACTTGCCGGAGCGCGTCGGTGGCGGTGCCGCCCTTGCTGACGAGGCTTTTCTCTACATTGAAGACCTTTTTATCGATGGCCAGGTTGAAGGCGCTCTTATCCGCCGTTACCACCGTTTCCTCGAGGGTATGTGTACTTTGACTGATCTTCAGGTTGCCCAGGTCCCTGTCGCTGCTTTGCGGGGTAATGGAGAAGCTTTTGTAAAGCGGATCGTAACCGACGAAGTTTATCCGCAGAAGATACTTGCCCGGGGCAAGTTTTTCCACATCGAAGCTGCCGTTCTCCTTGCTGAGCACGCCGGTCACCGTTCCGGAATCGGCTGCACGCAGTATCCCGACGGTGGCAAACCCGACGGGCTTGCCGCTTTTGGCGTCAAACACCTTTCCATAGGCGTGTCCGTTCTGGGCTCCGCCGCCCGGTCCGCCGGGTTGCTGGGCTTTCAGTACAAAGGGACATAACAGCCATAAACCGATTACGACCAGGAATATTTTTCTTTCGCGCATTGCAACTTGTTGTGACGTCAATGACCAGACAATATGTCTTCTTTTCCGCGGCGGCTGACCTGCCGCTTGGGAAAAAGGAGTACAAAAATAGTGCAGAGCGGCGAGGGGTTATAAAATATTGTGATGAAAGGAGCATACCCGACAGGAGGCCCGCAAATGCCGGGTGGAAAGGTCTTAACATTTGTTAACATTCCGGGAGGGGGTGAAAGGTAAAAGGCGAAAGGCGAAAGGCGAAAGGTAAGAGGTAAAAGGTAAAAGGTGAGAGGTAAGAGGCGAAAGGTAAGAGGTAAAAGGTGAGAGGTAAGAGGCGAAAGGTAAGAGGTAAAAGGTGAGAGGTGAAAGGTGAAAGGTAAAAGGTGAAGGGTGAAAGGTGAAGGGTGTCTTGTGAGAGGTGAAAGATAAAGAGTAAAGGCCGCTGGCCATTGACGCTGACGAAATAGTTTGGAAAATAA
>NZ_BAABFN010000004.1:0-232500 GCF_039541075.1 Compostibacter hankyongensis
ACTCCAGTTTATCAATTTCAAAAATGGACTCAAAATTTCAAAGATCAAACACGCATTATGTTTTTAATAGCACAAGACGTTAAAGATAATAAAATAAGCCCGGCGGATGTAGCTGTGGCAAAGGCAAAAAAGGGGTACATTCGCTGAATAGAATTTTCCTTTCTGTCTATTAATCGAAGACCTATGGATGAGCGTATCGACCGGGTGAAGAATATCCGGCATTTTTTACTGGAGCAGGTGGGCCACCTGATGCCGGAGCAGATGAATGAGATCCCTGCGGGGTTCAACAATAACATTGCCTGGAACCTGGCGCACCTCGTAGCGAGCCAGCAAGCGATGTGCTACCTGCGTTCGGGGCTGTCGCCTGTAGTGGAAGGAACCTTTATCAGCAGGTATGCTTCCGGGACAAAGCCGGAGGATCCTGTTGACCGGAACGGGCTGGAAGAAATAAAAAAGCTGTCGTTTTCCACCATCGACCGGCTGGACGAAGACTACCGGCAGGGCCTGTTCAAAGAATATGAGGTCCGGCATACCCGTTACGGTGTAACCTTGCATAACATCGAAGACGTTCTGCAGTTTCTCCTGTTTCACGAAGGATTCCATCTTGCCGCCGTGATGACGCTCAAACGGTTCATAAAGCAAGGCTGAGCCTTTATTTTCGCTGTAGAAAAGAAAACAGAAAAGTACGCTGCAATAATAATGGACAAGGATAAGGAAAGCATCACCTCCCGCGGCGTGTCTATGCTCCGCGCGGTGCATCAGCTCTCGGACCCGGGTCCGAAAATACTGGATGATACGGTGATCCTCAGGTTGCTGCCGGAAGACCTTATCCGGCATATCCGGGAGAACGCGGTAAGGTATGCACATCCGGCAGCGCGCGCCCTGAGAGCGCACGTGCTGCTCAGGAGCCGGTATGCAGAAGACTGTCTTTCGGAAGCCTTCCGCCGGGGTGTCCGGCAATATATCATCCTTGGTGCCGGGCTGGATACCTTTCCCTACCGGCAGCCGGAGTGGGCGCATGAGCTGCGCATCTTTGAGCTGGACCATCCTGCTACCCAGGCGGACAAGCGCGGACTGTTGGAAAACGCCGGTATCGCTGTCCCGGAAAATCTCGGCTTTGTTTCCGTCAACCTGGAGACCGGCGACCTCCGCGCGGCGCTAAGGGCGTCGGCTTTTGATCCCGCACGCCCCGCCTTTATCTCCTGGCTGGGGGTCATGCCTTATTTGACTCCTGCCGCGAACGACAGGATATTCCGCTTTGCGGCGGACCTGCCTGCTTCCAGCGAGCTGGTGTTTACCTTTTCTCAAAAAGACCGGCCGGGCGAGCCTCATCCGCTGGCGCTGCGGGCGGCTGAGCTGGGGGAGCCCTGGCTGACGCGCGTCGATCTTCCGGAGCTGGAAGCGCAGCTGTCGCATTACGGCTTTTCGAAAATTTCCTTTCTGGATCCCCTGGCGGCGGCCCGGCGGTATTTTGCAGACCCGGAAACGGATATCCCCGGTCCGCGAAGGGTCAATATTGCCCGCGTGGCGGTCTGAAAAAATAAAATAAATTATTCCGGATCCCTCCTGACACAGGGCTGTCACTCGCTCCCGGTAGCTTTGTATCCTCATCAAAAACGTATCGACTATGTCAATGATCCCGATGTTCCTCAAGGAAATGGAACAGGAAGCACAAACGACCCGGAAAATGCTGGAGCGCGTCCCTGACGAAAAATACGAGTGGCAGCCTCATCCGAAAAGTATGACCGTTCAGCGGCTGGCCACCCATATTGCAGAGCTGCCTACCTGGGTAAGCATGGGGTTGACCACCGGCGGACTGGACTTTGCCGTCACTCCCTACCAACCCGAGGTGATCACCAATACGGCGGACCTGCTGGAGTATTTTGAAAAATGCCTGTCCGACGGCCGCGCCCATCTGGAAAAGGCCCGAGAGGAACAGCTCTCCGAACCCTGGATCCTGCGCAACGGAGACCATATCCTCCAGAACTACACCCGGGCCGACGTGATCCGGATGACCTACTGTCAGATCGTGCACCACCGTGCGCAGCTGGGCGTTTTCCTGCGGTTGCTGGATGTGCCCATTCCCGGCAGCTACGGACCCAGCGCGGATGAACACTGAGCAGAAAGCTGTGGAGAAGGGGACGGGACGTTTAACGGCCTGTCCCTTTTTCATTTGGTTGTTGCCATGTCAGCCCGCCTGTATCAGCCCTGGGTGAGCCCCGCCACGATGTTTACCGTCAGCGCAATGATGGTGGCGTTGTACCCGAAAGACAGCAGTCCGTGCCAGAGTGCCAGCCGCCGGATATGGCGCGAAGAGATCTCCACATCGGAGACCTGGAAGGTCATCCCCAGGGTAAAAGAAAAGTAGGCGAAATCCACGAAGTCCGGCTTCGGCTCTTCGGGAAACTCAAGCCCTCCGGCCTGTTGATCCGGCAGGGTGGCATGATCGGCATAATACATATGGGCATAGCGGCTGGTAAAGATGGTATGCACCAGGAACCAGGAGAGCAGCATGCAGGCAATGGCCACCGGCAGCTGGATGGCCTTGTCTTTTGACCCGTCTTCCTGGCTGATCAGCAGCAGGAAGACGGCCAGCATGCTGGTACAGGTAGCGATCAGCACCAGGAAGAAGATGATCACCCGGCTGTCGTCCTGCCGCCGGGCCTGTTGCCGAATGGCTTTCACCGGTGTGGTGTAAAAGGTGATCCACGTGAGCACCAGAAGACAAACGCAGAAAATATCCCAGGCAAACATGATGTGCGGCAGCGCCTTTACGGTCGAAAAGGGGAAGATAAAATAGGCAATTACGCCGAGCCCGATGCTCAGGATCAGCTTCTGAACGGCGGTCAGCCGGTTTATAAAGTAGGTTTTCTGTGATGGCATGGGTTCCGATGATCAATAAATATACATTATTTTTTCCCGGGAGAAGCATCCTGTTCTTACACAAACGATATTGAATATATAACCTGGCAGACTGGAATTATACCAGGGCGATCAACTGGCCGAAAGGATATGACGTGGGTTATAAAAGCGCTATCTTTCAAAAATGAAGAGAAGCGAATTTATCAAACTACTGGGCCAGGGCACCGCAGCATGTTGTTTAAGCCCGGCATACGCCACCTTTGATGCTGTGTTGCCCGCTGAAAGAAAACCCGAGGCGATCGCTGTCAGCGGCGTATACCCCCACCTGGCGGTATTTAACAAGTCGGAAGACCCGCTGAAGTTCCCCGGCGAATGCGGCATCGGCGCCGTGATGCCCTGGGCAGACCGGCTTTGGCTGATCACCTATTCCCCGCATGCCCCGCAGGGCAGCGCCGATAAACTGTATTCCATCGATGCCGCGCTGAGGCTGGAAGTGCATCCTGAAAGCGTGGGCGGCACACCCGCCTGCAGGATGATACACCGGGAATCCGGTCAGCTGATCATCGGGCCCTATTTTATCAGCAGGGACGGCCGTGTCAGGGTGATCCCACCGGACAGGATGCCGGGGCGGCTGACCGCCGTGGCCCGGCATTTGAAGGATCCTGCGAATCTGGTCTACTTCTACGATATGGAGGGAAAGCTGTATGAGGCCAACGTGCATACCCTGCAGTCGCGTCTGCTTTTTGAAAAACCCATCCCGGCCTGGCATGGGAAAGGCGCTTATACCGCGCAGGGCAGGCTGATCCTGGCCAACAATGCCGGGGAGCGGCATACCGTCTTCCCCATAAAGCCGGGCATGATCCGCATTGGCGGCCCCTCACAGGATGAAGAGCAGAACGGCGTGCTGGCCGAATGGGACGGGGAGTGCTGGAGCATTGTCAGAAGGCGTCAGTTTACCGAAGTGACGGGCCCCGGCGGCATTTACGGTGCCCCCGATGATGATGCTCCTGCGTGGAGCCTCGGATGGGACAAGCGTTCGGTCATCCTGATGCTGCTGGACCACGGAGCCTGGAGCGAGTTCCGCCTGCCCAAGGCTACGCATACCTACGACAGCCCGAACGGCTGGTATACGGAATGGCCGAGGATCCGGGCCGTCAGAGACGGCGGCTGCCTGATGGACATGCATGGCATGCTTTACAACTTCCCGCAACAGTTCTCCCTGCAGCATACCGGAGGCATCCGGCCCCTGTGCAGCCATCTGCTGATGATCACGGATTTTTGCAACTGGAACGGGAAGCTCGTGCTGTCGACCGACGAAACGAGCATGATGGAAAATAAATTACCCGGGCAGTCGCAGTCCAATCTCTGGTTCGGATCTCCCGAAGCCTTGTCCGGCTGGGGGCCGGCAAGCGGCTGGGGCGGCGTCTGGCAGCACGACAGGGTTGCGGCGGGCGTCAGCTCTTCTCCCTACCTGATGGAGGGCTTTGGCAAAAAGGTGGTTCATCTTTCGCATAAAGCAGACCGTACGGTGACCTTCACCCTGGAAACCTGTACAGCGGGCCGCTGGAAGCTCTATGAAAATATTGCCGTTCCTCCGCAGGGCTATGCCTTTCATATTTTTCCGGCCGCGTCGGAAGGAAGCTGGGTAAAGGTCAGGACCGATCAGGATTGCGAAGCCAGTGCTTATTTTCATTATTCTGCGCGCGGTCATGATGCGGAGAAATACCGTTCGCTGTTTGACGCCATCGCCGGCATCGAAACAGCAGCATACCACGGCGGACTGCTCAGGCCGGCCGGTCATAATACGAATCTCCAATACCTGGATCAGTCCGCCGGCAACACCGGAGGACGCTACTATGAAATTGATCAGCAGCTTGTTTTCAGCATGCCGTCTCCGGACCGGAAAGCGGAAGTTCTGTCCAGATGTGCGGTCAAAAACGAGGTGGAAGCCGATGCGGCATCGGTTATCGTGAAAGACCATACGGGCAGTTACCGCCTGCCCCGCATTCATCCTTTGTATGATAAGCTCTTTAGCGAGGGCCGGCCCAGAGCACGGCGTGAGGTGATCACGGAACGGTCGCTGCTGAACGCCTACGGAACCTTTTATGAAGTGGCCGATGAATCCGGATTTTCCACAATGCGGCCGGTATGCTCTCACTTCAAAAAGATCATGGACTTCTGTTCCTGGAGGGGGTTGCTGGTGATCAGCGGGACAAAGAAGGATGCGGTACACGACGGTCATTATTTTTCTTCCGGTAACGGCGGGCCCGGTCTGTGGTTCGGCTGCGTGGACGACCTGTGGAAGCTGGGCCGGCCCGTCGGCTATGGCGGTCCCTGGAAGGACAGCGCCGTTCGGGCGGGACAGTATTCGCTGCCCTATCTGATGACGGGCTATGACAAAAAGGAGCTTGAGATGAAGGCCGACAGCGACACAACCTTGTTCCTGGAAGTAGATTTTGATCACAGCGGCTGGCAGCTGTACCGCAGCTGGAAGCTGTCGGCCGGTCAGACGGTACGCTACACTTTTCCGGACGGGTACAGCGCGCACTGGCTCCGGGTAAAGACCGACCGGGATGCGCGGGTATCCGTGCAGCTCCGGTATAGCTGAACGGGATATTTATCTTTCCAAAAAAGCGTTTGGTCAAAAGAACGGAGTTCGTTTATTCCAGCCATTGTACGGTGCCGCTACAAGCCTCGGGGTCTGTGGAACCGCTGGCCTTCACCCAGGAGATGTTTTTGTCATCGCTGCCTTCTTCAACAGGGTATTGGCGACCGTCGGCGGGAAGGATGCACAGGGTATAATAATTGGCCCAGGGACCGCCGCCGCTGGCGAACTGGTGTATGCCGGCGAGGAGATATTTCCCGTCCGGTGAGAAGGCGGCCGGTATCGCTTCGCTGCCGGTGCTGACCTGTGCGGGCTTTTTTTCCTGCAGATCCATCATCCAGATATGCTTATCCTTGCTGAAGGCGATCTTCTTCCCGTCCGGACGTACGGTAACATGGCTCCATGCTTCGGCGCCGAACTGCTGCACAAGCTCCACGTTGCTGAAAGGTATAGCAGAGCGGTAGAGCGCTGATGCGGTAGACAGCAGTACGCTGCCGTCCGGCATCCAGACCGCGTCGGTAAATTTCTGTCCTTCCATGTCGTGGAGCATATAGGTCTTGTTCTGCGCGATATCGATGACGATCACATTATCCGGTAAAAGCGAGGTGGCGAGGATATAGGCATCATCATAGGAAAGCTGGGGATGGACATATCCCGAAAAATCTCCTTCGGGTACTTTGAACTCCTTTATTAGCGTACCCTTGTCGTCCTGCAGCCGGAAGGCCTCGTTGTCATAATCCCCCTCGATATCGGTGAGGAGCAGGAACCTGTCCTGCTTCCTGCTCATATGAAAACCGTTCTGTTTGGTATCATCGGGCAGGATCACACTTTTTGTCCCCGAACCGAGGTCGAGCTTCAGTGTGCCTTCATCGGCCCAGCGGTAATAGAGATTGCCTGTGTGTTTGTCTGCGGGCGGCTTATCGCTGTTGTGATCCTTTTTGGAGCAGCAGGTAGTGCTGGCGATAACAGCCAGGCTGAATGTGGAGAGTAGGAATTTTCTCATCAGTCAAGCAGGGTTGAAATGGGTAAAATATATCGCAATAATCGAACCAGGGGAAGATACGAAATATTCCCTTTCCTCTATTATCTTTACACCATGCGATTAAGCGTTATTTTAGGGGGTTGTTTGCTGCTTGCCGTTGTGTCTGCCGGCCGTGCTCAGACTACGGGTACAGGGCAGCCCGGATCCTATCGGCAGACAGAACAATCCCTGCAGGCCGCCATTGAAAAGAATTTTTTTGATGCGCAGACCGGTTTTTACCGGGAGCATATGCGTCCGGAGAAGAAGGACAATAAATTTTCTTACCTCTGGCCCCTGTGCGGGTTGCTGCAGGCGGACAATGAGATAGAAAGGCTGGGTGCCGGCAGCGGGTTGGTGGATCGTACCCTCGGCATCATCCAACAATATTACAGTCCTGAATCTCCGGCACCCGGCTTTGATTCCTATGTGGTAAAGGATGGCGGCGGCGCCCGCTTCTATGACGACAACCAGTGGATCGGCATCGCTGCCCTGGATGCCTACCGGCGTACCGGCAAAATAAATTATCTGGACGTCGGCAAGCAGGTCTATCGTTTTATGATGACCGGCTTTGACACGAAGGCCGGCGGAGGACTTTACTGGGAGGAGGGCAACCGCAAGACCAAGAATACCTGCTCGAACGGTCCCGGCATACTGGTGGCTCTGCAGCTGTACCAGGCCACGCAGGATAAAAAATACCTTGACACGGCGTTGCTGTTATATGGCTGGGTAAACCGCAGCCTGCAGGCGCCCTCCGGTCTGTACTACGACAATCTGAACCTGACTACGGGAAAGGCCGATCGTCACCTGTACGCCTATAATTCCGGCACTATGCTGCAAGCCAACGTATACCTGTATACGCTGACGAAGGAGCAGCAGTACCTGGAGCGGGCGGTCCGTATTGCCGACAGCTCTTCCGCTTATTTCTGTGCTGATGGGAAGCTGCGGGACGGCTACTGGTTCAGCGCCGTGCTGCTGCGGGCTTACCAGCACCTGCTGCAGGTGTATCCGGATCCGCAATACGTGAGGCGCTTTGCAGCCTGTGTGGATGATGCGCTGCAGGAAGACCGGCATTCCAGTGGTCTGATGGGCAAGCCGAACCCCTCGGACCTGGTCAACCAGTCGGGTATGCTCGAGATACTGGCCCGTCTTGCGTTTTTGGAAAAGCAGCATTACCTGGGCGGCCTGGCCGGTACTCCCCTGTTCCGTTTCGGGGTGATAGCCGACGTGCAGTATGCCGATCAGGACAATGCCGGTACCCGGCATTACCGTTCTT
Organism: Compostibacter hankyongensis; assembly: GCF_039541075.1. Taxonomy (NCBI): domain Bacteria; kingdom Pseudomonadati; phylum Bacteroidota; class Chitinophagia; order Chitinophagales; family Chitinophagaceae; genus Compostibacter; species Compostibacter hankyongensis. The sequence goes on from NZ_BAABFN010000004.1 coordinate 7,762, forward strand.
CCCTGCGCAAGCTGGGCGAAGCGGTGGATACGATGAATGCGGCGGGCGTGGATTTTGTGCTGAGCCTCGGAGATTTTATCGACAAAGGATTTGAGAGCTTTGCCCCGCTCAATAAGATCACGGACCGGCTGAAGATGCCGCTGTATCATGTATTGGGGAACCATGATTTTAATATAGGGGAGGAGCAGTCGAAGAAGATCTTCGGGATTAACACAGGAGGCGGGCAAACGAAGAAGATGTTCCGTACGCTCGGGCTGAAGCATCCCTATTATGCCTTTGAAAAAGGAGGCTGGCGTTTTATTGAGCTGGATGCCGGCGATGTCAGTCTTTTTGGTAATCCCGAAGGAAGCGAAAAATACCGGCAGGCTTCCGCTATCCTGCAAAAGCTCAAGGCAGAAAAGGCCGTCAATGCGGAGAATTGGAACGGGGCCCTGGGCAGCGAGCAGCTACGCTGGCTGAAAGAGCAGCTGGACCTGGCCGTCCGGAAAGGAGAGCGGGTGATCCTTACCTGTCATATGCCGCTGTATCCCGACAAGGGTCGCGACGTGCTCTGGGAATCCTCCGAGGTAGCCCGGTTGATCGAGCCCTATAAGAACGTGATGGCTTACCTGAACGGCCACGTGCATGTCAGCCAGTATTTCCTCCGCGGCGGCGTCAATTATGTTTCCTTCAAGGGTATGGTAGAGCAGGAAGACCAGGCCTTTGCCATCGTATCCGTATACCCGGATCATCTCGAGATAAAGGGTTTCGGCAAAGAGCACAGCTGGGTACTGCGGAATGCGCATTAAAAAGCCCCACTTTCCCTATCTTTGCGACATGAACAACCTTTTACAGCAAAACCTTCCACAGATCAAACACCTTATGCAGCAATATGGGGTGAGGAGGGCCTATGCTTTCGGCAGTGCTGTAAAAGATACTATGCATTCTAAGAGTGATTTCGATTTCCTGATTAGTTTTTCTCCTGACTTAGACTACGAGACATACGGCACTAATTATTTTAATTTGTTGTATGCGCTGCAGGACCTCCTGCATAAAGAAGTAGATCTGGTCTCGGAAGAAACCGTGACCAATCCTTATCTCTTACAGAGCATTAACCAGCACAAATTCCAGGTGTTATGATCACGCTGGAGGAGAAAAAGCTGCTTGTCGATATTCTCACATCCATCCAATCTATAGACGAACATTTGGAAGGACGTCGTATTTTTGAGGAATACAAATCAAGCAAGACCAAGCGTCGCGCTGTAGAAAGAGAATTAGAAATTATAGGTGAGGCAATAAGTAAGTTATTGAAAATAAGCCCGGAATTTCCTATTTCTTATGCGAGACTCATTGTCGATTTAAGGAACAAAGTCATTCACGCCTATGACAATGTAGATGACGTGATTATCTGGAAAGTGGTTATGAAGGATATTCCGATCCTTAATAAGGAAGTTAATCAATTGCTTATCATTTGAGTTGAGCTCTTAGCTCCATATCCTTCCATTGCATGGCGGCATCAAAGGTGCCGGGCATTTCCCAGCCGATGTTCATGCCCGATATCGCCATATCCTCCCATGATGTCTCTTGCAGATAACCGTGCTGCCGGGCGGCGTTGACCGCTGCTTTGATAAAAAAGAGCAGGTCCTTGTCAATGCTGATCCATTTTCCGTCACAGAAGCTTCCGCTATAGAGTTGGGCTCCGCTTAAGCTGTAGATGAATTTCTTTGTGGCATCCGGTTTCCCTCCGTCTTCCGCCGCAAACCGCGGGATATTCCGGTAGCGGTAGTCGTAGAGCGGAAGGCCGAACCAGAGGTAATCCCCATAGCCCGGCGATTGCTTATTGACATTCGATACGGAGAGGTAGATGCTGAACTGTGCGGTATGCAGATCCGATTTAAATGTCGCGCTGTCCATTTTGTCATTGCAGTAACGGAGCCGTGCCGTTATCTGAAAATTCAGCTGCTCCATCTGGCTCAGCAGATACCGGGTGTCCATGCCCTGTTCCAGCAGCAGATGCGGCCAGGGCTGGTTGGGCTTCCGCGGGGCGGTGTATTCCCGTGAGCCGAAAACCTCCAGGTCGGCAGCATTGCCGTTTCCCGGTCTGTGCAGGATGACCGTCTTCCCCGTATTGGCATAACGGACGCTTCCGTCCGGGAGCTGCTCCCGTGCTGCATCTTTCAGGTTGTAGCGGGAGGCCCACTGATCGAGTATCCATACGGCTTTGCCAGTCTTATTGCTGTCAAAGGGATGCAATGCCCGGATGGTTTCGGGATGCTCTGCGTAGAAGCCTCGCAGGTTGATGCCTTTGCTGAAATTCGGGTCGCGGATGAGTGAAATGTTTCGATCAGGACCCGGCAACAACCTGGGCTCTTTGAATCCGGTACTGCTGAAAAAAAGCAGCGGGAGCAGCAATATTATAGTGTGGAAACGCATCAGTCGCCTTTGCATGAAAAGATATTATGCTATGCAATATACGCGGTATGGAGATAAGACTAACACGATTTTTGATAGGCTCTTCTTTCGCTTGTGATCATCTGCATCCATTTCCCGCGGCGACTATTGGCATAAAAGGAAAGTCTCGGACTAATAATCCCCGGAAAGCCCCCAGCTATAATTTTTAAGCTCTTCTTTTGGGATAGCATCAAAATATTCGCCATGGTTCATTTTTACGGATCCGCTGCAGCATTCGCCTTCCGGGAAACCCCTTAGCCATTGTGCCAGGAAGGCTGTTCTCCTGTCGACAAATGCACTCCGGAGGTCATAGTCACACAGTGGTTGTATATCGCCGTAGTACATGGGGTTTGTTTTTACCTGGGGAAAGATAGCGTCCATATCTGCCTCCAGGGATTTTTCCCAAGTGAGCTGTGAAACCTTCATTTTTCGGACAAAAAGCGTATCCTTGCTATATTCGGATAAAACGCTCCGATATGTGCTGTCCATCTTTGCCTTTTTCTTCTGATAGGTCTGATAGGCTTTGATGTTCATCTCCCGTTGCTCTTTAAAAGCGGCCACGAAGAAGGCCTTTCTTTTTTCGTACAGGATACTGTCCTGTGTAGACATGGTTTTGCGCTGATCGGTTTTACGCTGGGCAAATAAGGTGGTCGCGGACAGGAAAGCAACTGCTGCCGTGACCGACATGCCTCTGAATAACGAATTAAGGATAAGCATAGCGTTAGGTTATGAATAGGAAAGCTGAGGTGATGAAGTCGATTTTCAAAATAGCTGGATGTTTTTATAGGGAAATCATTGATATCGGATCATTCCTGCGGTTTTATGAATGCATTTTTCAATTTTCTCTTTTGCATCATCCGTATAATAGTAAAACAACTGCAAATCACCCCTTTTCTTTTTATGCAGGAATACAACCTGGCAATGCGCATACTTTTTTCTGTATAAATAGGGACAGTTCAGCAGGTATTCTCCTGCATCGTCTGCATTAAATTTTTTCTTTACATAGGCAGGGGGATAATAGATTACCTGGCTATGGACCGTATCGGCGAGAAACTCAATGTCTCTTAAATAATTCGCGTTTGCCGAATTTACAGGAATTCCATAGTAGGACATGTCGTCTTCGAGCTGCTTCAGGTCTTTGTAGGACCACATCTGAACCGCTATTACTATGTCCTTACTATGATTGATCAGGTTGTAAACAAATGGGTTGACCCAGACATTTCTTCCACACATAAAATGCGAAGTAGAATCCAATTCTTCAAACCCATTTGGCTTTTTGTAATCCAGGTGGATATCTTTTTTAAAAATATTAAATGCCCGGTCCATGTGCTGAGCGGGTAGACTGGTTGCGAACAAAAAAAAACTAAAGATGTAAAGCATGTGCATTTACCGGCAGTGCTTAGGTTGAACATGGAGTATGGCTTAAGGATAGAGCAGGTAAAAGTTACGGATTAATTTGCAGAATTCAATACTTCCACCACTGTTTGGTCTGCTTTTTCAGGTTATTGAATTTGAAGATATATGACACGGAAGGAACAATGGGCAACAGGCTGAACTGCTTGAGCCGTTGTGTGCCGTCCTTTTTGTACTGGTAATAGTAGAAAAACGGATTCTGCCGGCTGTAAGCATTGTAGAGGCTGATATTTCCAGATGGGGGTACCGGGCTTAATTATTTTTTACTTAATAGTTTTTCAAGTACTGAGATAGGATTTTCTTTAGTCGTCGCATTACTATCATAAACATAGGTTATTATTCCAGACTTGTCAATCAGGTAAATTCTTGGAATAGGGAGAGCGCCTCCGTACAAATTGATAAGGTCTTCATTATTATAAATATTAATCCAGTCCATATGATATTTTTTTATATCGCTTAAATAAGTTGCATAACTTGGACCCTGATAAGCAACAGAGATAACCATTAGATCTGACGAATGTTTTTTGTGTAGAATTTTTATATCGGGAATCTCATCGATGCAAGGTCCACACCAGGTGGCCCAAAAAGTAAGCAATACGTATTTTTTATGACGATAATCTGCCAAAGAGATTTCTTTTCCATTAATGTCTTTGGCGGAAAACACCGGAGCTGAATTGCCGTTTTTTAAAGGCATTCTTCCATGTAAAATCTTTAGAATGGTATTCCCCTCTTCGCTGTCCTTAAAGCGCTTGGGAAAAACTGTGTTGAAAAGGTGCAGGGCAGAGTCAGGCGTTATCATATATGAAGGGGCTATATTCCTTCTAAAATAAAAGAAGGAATAATATAATTGGCCATTGCTTGTCACATATTCCAGATCTTTTCTAAAGAGATTTTGATTTAGCTGTCCAAATTCGTGGGTTAATGAAGTATCGCTTCCGTCAAATATCTTATCTCCGAATCTGGTAAGATAACCTTCAATTTTTTTTACTTCGGTGGAATCAAATTCATGTATCTTATTTTTTCCCTTCTTAAGGTCATATGCATTTGCCAGAGTATAATTCTCAAAAGGTGATTCTGTCGAATCAGATTGACTAAAGGTAATAGCGGCAGGTTTATCTTTTACAAAAAATATCTCTTGGTAATTATAATATGACGTCTTTGGATATCGGAGTATTATGGCAGCATAGTTTGAGTAATAGGTCCCTGATACGTCTATAGTATTCTTATGATTATTAACTATTTTCAATAATTTTTGTGATTTGCCGTCATCAAGGTACATTGTGAGCTTTTCTGTCTGGAATTTCCGGGGGAAATTGAGTTTTAGGCTGAAATCTTTTCTTTGCCCAAAAGAAAGAAAATAAAGGCAAATAAAAACAACGGGCAATAATATTCTAAATACTAAAATCATTGGAAATGAATATTAGCTATGAAAACTTAAAAATTTTATCGACTTCCGAGCGCTTTTCTTATGTTATAAAAAAAATTCTCTATCAGTCGCCTATTTTCCGTTATGATCTCTCCACTACCAGACATGCCCTCTCGGTAGGCCAACTCTTTGTTATAATTTGTTTTTAATTGCTCCGGTAGAAAGACCTTTACCAGATATCCGGAATCCAGAGGGACATTGGAAATGGCAGATATTCTTCCATTCACGCTTCCATATTCTTCAAAGGGATAGCCTGCGAACTTGATCAGTACTCTTTCTCCCTGTTTGATTTTTCCCATATTAAACTGGGATATCAGCATGGTACCCATATAGCCCGTATTTTTTGGAGTGATATAAAATAGCTGATCTCCATTTTCAACAATCTGGTTTTCCTGCAGAAGTGAGGTAAATGAAACATGTCCATCTACAGGAGCCATGAGCAGATACCGGTATTTCCAGGCGCTAATAGCACTTTGCAAGGTGTTGATGGCCTGTAGAAAGGTGATTTTTTGTTCTGAAATATTTTTTTTCAGTTCGAGCAGCTGATCTTCCAGCTCATTTTGAGAAGATTTATTACTGATGATAGAGGCATTTAATTGTGTGAGCGGTAATTTCTTGTTTAAAAATTTGCTTTCCTCCTGCTTGAATTCAAGGGGAGCAATTACCTTTGTTACTGCTAATGTTTCCTGTATATGATAACTCTGTTGGGAAAGCTGAAAATCACGCGTTGCAATTTCTTTTTGTTGCAATAGATTATCTTCGAGATGTTTCAAGTTATCCAGATCTTTTGTAAGAATATCTTTCTTTTCTTGGTAATATCCGGATGATAGGTAGGCTTTAAATTGTAGAAGAGACTGGTTAAAGGTTTGAAAATCCGTCTGCAAGCTGCCCAGGTTAGTAAAATGTTTCCGGGCAAATAATTGAATCCCTTCTGTTTGATCTGCATTGATCATGGCAGATAAAGTATCTGCCATACGGGAAAGTCCCAATACTTCTTCCGGATCTGAGGTGCTTTCTATAAAACCCAGTATTTGCCCTTGATGTACTTGATCATGGTCTTTTATAAATAGTTTAATCAATTGTCCATCCGCATGTGCGATAACAGACTTCGGTGCATTTATAGAAGTAAGTCTGAAAGATGCCGTAACGATATCCGGATATTGGATAAACCAACTTAATGCTACAACTATTAGTAATATGATAAAGAAAACAGTGATTCCCCAGCGGACAATCCAATTTGGAGGTCGGCCAATAATCTCCTGTACTTCTTCGCTACGTATAGACAGGCTATTTAAGGTTGTGATTTCTTCCGGCATTGGCGATTTCTGATTTGAGATTTTATTTTTTTGTCAATTGCTTACGATTAACTACCCAATTCCAATTGGTCCCTTACCAGTTCAAAATATTCTCCCTTTAATTTGGTTAATTCTTGATGTGTACCCCTTTCAATGATCCGTCCCTTGTCGAGCACTATGATCTGATCTGCATTTTTTACGGTGCTTAAGCGATGGGCAGCAACTACAACTGTCTTGTTTTTAAAAAAAGATTCTAGATTTTCCATGATTATGGTTTCATTTTTTGCATCCAGGGCATTGGTAGCTTCGTCAAAGAAAATATATTCCGGATTTTTGTATACCGCCCGGGCAATGATTATACGCTGCCGTTGTCCTTGGCTGATGCCTGTACCTTCTGCACCAATTTTTGTGTTAAACCCTAACGGTAGAGATTCTATAAATTCTAGAATATTCGCTACCTTGGCTGCCCGAATCAGTGTTTTCATATCTGGTACCTCATCGCTTACAGCTATATTATGTGCAATGCTGTCTGAAAAAATATAACTGTCTTGCATAACTGACCCGCATTTGCTTCTCCAAAGCTTATTATTGATATAGTCCAGTCTATGTTCCCCAACACGAATTTCCCCCCTTATAGGAGTATAAAATTTCATCAGCATTTTTAGCAAGGTGGTCTTCCCACTACCGCTTATCCCGACAATAGCCGTCATTTTTCCTTCCGGTATATGGAGGTCAATATCCTTTAGCACTGGCTCATTTCCCGCACCAGGATATTTAAAGCTCATATTTGTTAACGCAATGCCATGATCTTCAGGCAAGTAGCTGATTCCTGCTGTTAATTCCCGCCCATTACCATTTTCTCCTGGAAGGAGTGGGGGGGCCTCATCCTTCATGCCGTGAATCTCGTTGAGCCTTTCGAGGCTGATGAGGGCGTCCTGTGTACTTTGAATAAACTGGATAAATTGTTCAATAGGGGCATTCAGTTGGCCGATGATATACTGTATAGCCAGCATGGCTCCGATTGTGATCTGACCATGTACCACTGCCATAGCGGAAAGGAAAGTAATTGAGATATTTTTAGCTTGATTAATAAAAAAGCCCCCGCCTTGTTGATATTGGGTAAGCGCAAGTTGTTTTACGCTCACTTTGAATAACCGGGCCTGGATTCTTTCCCATTCCCAACGTTTTGATATTTCACAGTTATTCATCTTAATTTCCTGCATTCCATGGATCAGCTGGATCACTTTGCTTTGGTTCTGTGCGGCTACATCAAAGAATTTATAATCCAGTTTTTTTCGGGAGCGCAGAAATAAAAGTATCCATATCACATATAATACGCTACCAAATAGAAATACAAGAAAGATTTTTAGATCATAGATCACAATGACGATGGTAAATATCAAAAAATTAAAAAAAGAAAATAAACTGCTCAATGTTGGGCCTGTAAGGAAACTTTGTATACGGCTATGATCTCCCATACGTTGCATGATATCGCCAACCATTTTACTATCGAAAAATGCAATAGGCAACCGCATTAGCTTGATAAGAAAATCGGATAGAATAGAGATGTTAATCCGTGTATTGATATGTAGCAAAACCCAGCTCCGAATGAAATTTACGGATGTTTGACCAAGGAAGAGCATAAGCTGAGCAATAAGTACAAGGTAGATGAAATTGATATCCCGTGTATTGATCCCGATATCTACGATGGATTGGGTGAGAAAAGGCAGAATAAGCTGAAGCAAACTTCCTATGACTAGACCAAGAATCAATTGTGTTAACAGATTTCTGTAACTCAGCAGATAACGAAGCAATATAGATAGATTCAACCTCCCTTTACTTTCATCTTCCGTCTTATAAAATTTAGGGGTAGGCTCTAATAGTAGGACAATGCCTTCTTCGCCATTATCCATTTTACTGTTGCTCCAGCCGTTTAAAAACTCATCCCTACTATACACAATATGGCTTTTAGCTGGATCGGCTACACAAATTCTGTTTCCATTGATCTTATATACTACAATGAAGTGGCTTTGATTCCAATAGGCAACGAGTGGAAGTATACTTTCTCCTGCCAGCTTTTGAAATGTTGTCTTTAACGCTATGGTCCGAAATCCGATCAATTCGGCTGCTTCACTGATGCCAAGTAAGGAAACCCCTTCTCGAGTGATTCCGCTTTTGACACGTAAGCTCTGTAAGGTGTAATGCTTCCCATAATACTTAGCTACCATACGTAAACACGTGGGACCACAATCTAAAGAGTCTAGCTGTTTATAGTGGGGGAAGCGCATAGTCTAATTATTGTGTTCTTTAAATGCCTTAAAGCATTTAAGGGATATTTATTTTCTACTAATCGTTTAATTCATCACCTTTATGTTTATAATTATAAATGAATGTATTTTTCCATCTAGATGCGGAGGACGATCGGAATTTGTTCTTTTTTGTATAATAATTTCTATCTGAAAGGGACAGAAGCAATCCAACTCTCAAAACATAGCTGGAAGATGGAGCTTTTCTTCAGTGGAATTATAAGCACCGACTTAATATTAGATCTTTCTGGGGTAATATGAAATGCTGTCAGAACTCTAACTTGGACTGCATCTATGTCTGTTTTGATAGCCCTCACTATAAAGAAATCCTAATTCCAGATATTATATAATCCCTTAGATAGCTAGTGTCTTTATTTTACTAAAGGATATTCATAACTATTCCGCCAAATTCCTACAATAACGCTTCTAAGAGCGAAACGATGATCAAATGAGACGAAAATAATCTTTTTTGGGGAGTTTCCCATATAAATAGATCAATGAATACATTTCTTGCTATAAAAAGTAAAGGGTCATATATTTAATTAATATCTAACCCTTTACTTTTCAAATTTATCTCTTCCTTTAACTACTCTTGCAGTTGCTCCATGAACTACCGACATTAGGACAGAGGCAAAAACCGCTTTTCACTGCACAATCTGCTGTCCAAGGGGAACTATCTCCACCACCACATTGACCACTGCATTTACCATCTCCCCCAGACCCATCGCTTCCACCCAATATCTTTTTCAATTGTTTCCTTGTGAGAATCTCAGTGCTGCTGAGATTAAGCCCACTTAATTTTAGTTTTTTCATTTTGTGTATTTTTTAATGTTAGAACTATAAAATTTTCTCCACTCTCCGTGCTCCATGGATAGCAGTTTATGCTCCTTTTAGCCTTCTGCTGAGAAGGCTTTATATTAGTACTCCCTCCGGAGCACGAGGAAGTATATTTCACCGCTTCATAGAGAAAAACGACCGGCGAAATAGCTTTAGAATTTCATCCTTTTCCTTCTCAGTCCCATGATTTTTATAGATGAGATGATGTGGTTCTTACCTTTTCTATAACTACATAACTTCTCATCTAACATATATTAGATCTTCAATGCTATAGTTGTGCGGCAGCTTATACAACATTGTTTCCCTGGTCCTCTCTGATTCAGGAAATGTAAGTGCCACAAAAAATGTAGGTGTATGTGTAATTCTTGCTTCTTTACACCAGGTGTCCATAGCTTTCAATTTTTCTTTTTGTTGTTGTAATTCTCCATTCATAGGGTATTTTTGAGCAAATACATTATAATCCTTCTTCGGAGCATTATACCAATCATCCAGGGCCTGTTGTGTCATTTTTTTATTATTTTGAGCAGCAATGGCCATGAGATGTGCTGTCGGTGCTGTTCGACTATCTTGTTCTTCTCCAGTAGCAGTGAAAATGATTTGTGCATTCCAATCAGGATTATTATAGATCAACTCTTCTATTTGAGAATGTACTTGAGCGCAGGGGCCGCAATAAGGGTTACATACTTTAATTAATGTATTTTTAGCCTTGGAGTTGCCAATGAGAATGCCAAGATTCGTGGTGTTTTGTTGCGCGCTTAGCTGGTCCTGAAGTAAGGCATTGAATATTTTTTTATTTTTCTTTAACCTGTCTAGTCGATAACCCAATTCCTTTCTTTCCCTAGCCGCATACAAAATCGGCTTTATAATAAACCAGCTCGTTATCGGGAGAAAAAAAGCCAAAATGAAAATTAATGATTGCGATGTTGTGATCCCAACAGATAGAAAAACAATATTTTGAAAGAATACTCCAGATAAGAATTCTATCAGCAATAGGCATTGCACGCTGAGACACAATATACACCATTGTTTTGCCACAAATGCCTGATAATATATTGAGAAGGTAATATAGGGTAGGGCCAATATATTTAGCAGGGTAAGCAGAAAAAGATTTGTTTCCTCATTCATCAATAGGTACAAATAACCACCAGTAAAATACATAAAACCTATCTCACTCCAGGAGATATTCTTAATGGCCTTGGCGGCAGAACTGTCTAGTATAGCCTGGCAACCAGACTGTCCTCCTTTGTTTCCCGCTGAACATACTTTCTTCAACAATGGGTTGTGCCTGTCATACTCATACCATAATAGGGCGCAGGTGACTATCATTCCCATCATACTGCAAAGCATGAATACAGTATAGTACCCAATCTCGGTATCATTATTCAACTTTCTAATTACTATTTGAGCAAAGCCTAATAATAGGAAAATAGCTACACCTGAAGGCAACAGGAGATGGCTCCAGAACTCTTTTCTCCGGGTTTTCTCATAACCTGGATCACCACTTTTTACATCTGCTTCGGCAAGTAATACTACGCCGTCCCAAATTCGGAGAAATTCCTCTTTATTCCATTGACCTTCTTTTCCTTGAGCACCTATATAAATAAATGCGTCATTCTTTATTTCCTTCACTACTACAAATTGCCCATCTGTTATTTGAACATGGACAATAAATGGAAGTGGTAATTCTATTAATTTCTCTTCTTGTACTTTTATAGCTACTGTATTTACATTCCAGCGCTGTAGCCCGTCAGAAAGACTTAGCAAACTTGGATAATCCGGATGAGAAAGAAATGTCTTTTCAAGGGTACTTTCACTTACCGAAACCTTCAGATACTTTAGAAGATGGATGGCAGTGGTGACGAGATTGCCTTGAGTAGAATGAAGCAAACTGAACATGATCTAAATGTATAATCACGACCTTTAATATTCGTCTTTCTCACAGGCGTGACATAATTGGCATCGGCCCAAAAGACATGATTTATTCAGAATCAGTTCCAAAGTTAAATCTAGAAATTCATTTTATCAATCCTCCTCAGGATGATTTTAATCGCTTAATAAGCGTATATCAGGGTAAGAAGCAATTCAGCATTTTTGCCCTCTCTTGTCTTGGTATATATCGAAGATTACAAAAGATATTGATGCCTGACAAAATGCTTCCCTGGAACTTATTGTGTAGGCGAGTTTGTCATTCAATAGACGATTTATATCTTCATAAATTGGAAATTTATACGTTATATGTAGCGGACTTGTCAAACAATTCAATGAATTCAGATATTGTTAAGATATTCATGAGATCTTTTTTGTTTGAATAGAAAAAGGAATAATCCATTTTAGCCATAGAAATTCTTGGCACGTATAATTTTTGGAAGCCTTTTTTAATCACTCCAATTCCATAATCTGTATTAATAACAAACATACTTAAATTCTGACGGGTCATTCTAAGGTGTCCCCATGCTTTCCAGCAATCACCTGTCCAGATATTGGATAATCTTGGAACTAATTGCATAATTACGTTGCTAGGAAGCATATCATGGCATACTATCGTACCGTTCTGGTTTAAATGTTTCAGAGAGTTTTTAATATCTCTAAGTACCTGTTGGCAGTGATGTAATCCATCAATAAAGATAAGGTCGAATTTATCTTTCAATCCTTTAAAATAATCATCAGAAGTTGTCTTAAGAATGTCACGTCTTAGCGAATTAGGATCGATTCCTTGCTTTATTATGCAATCTATTTTATCAAAATTAAGAGCAGGATCGTCAACTCCAATTTCTAGATAAGAAGAATAATTAAACGATTTGATTAAAATATTTATTATATCCGATCTGTAGTAAATGGTGGTTTGTTGATGCATTATTTGTTGATTTCTGAATGATAGATTAAAAACCTTGAATTTCAATTCTTCGTCCTTGGATACTGACGTAGGTTTCTACAAGAAGGGAATGCCAAGTTCTGTCAAGTGAGGTTTGGAGATTAAATTTGGATATATCTGTTTGATGAAATCCAAATTGATTATTCCATGGTTGTGCCTCAACACTAAATTCAATCGCTATGTTTTCAGGTGCAAAAACAAATCCCTTTTCTTCAAGGTATTTTCGATATTTTTTACATATCATAATGTCTTCAGGGTAATATGTGGAAATTACTTTATCTTTAGCCAATTGCTTAAGAAGTGATCTACTTCGGAGACTAAAGCCACCATTCCCTACGTGATGATTTTTCCAAGGAGCCCCAATATAGTCATAATCAAAAAAACGGCTGCTCCATGCTCGGGGGTTTAAGACAAAGCCATCCCACTGAATAACTAAAGCAAAAGGAGTATTGACATAATCATATAGATTTTTTATCATGAATTGACTATATTCATTAATTGATGATAAAGGATTAATTGATATAATGTAGGGAGAACTACAAGGAATACTACTTAACATTTTTATTTCACCAAAACGAATTTTCTTTTTGGAAATCTCACATGCAAGAAGTAATCTCTCTATATTTAAACAATCTATGCCGATGAGTGTGACGTTCGCTAGGTCTAACATGAGTATTAAAATTAGTCAATGGATTTGTATCTGAATATATTATAGAAGAAACATTTCCCCAAAATGCCTAATTGCTGATTCGGGTGACATTAATAAAATTAAACTTAATCCTATGCCGGAAATTCCATTTATAAGTCCGAGCTTCATTGAGTTTGGGAGATCACTGTTTATCTGATTTTTATAAATTGAGCTATTTAATTTTGATTCAGATATATGATTTAGCCAATATTCAGAAGCAGTGAAAAATAGAGAATGCCTGGTTTCCCTATATAGCCTATTAAAAATATGCGCATGCCCAATACAACCATGGCAGAAAAACAAATCAGGGCTACCGCTTCCTATTTCATGTCTTTTAAAAGCGCATTTTTCAAGTAATGCCATTATTTTCTCGTTTTCTTTATCTTCATTTAGAATATTTAAAGCTTTATGTAATGTATATAATATACCTAGATCTCCAGTACACCAGGACAATTGCATATTTATTCCATGTTCATTTCTATATTCGTTCGTGACATAGTCTGGAAATATTAGATCAACATTGCTATTCCGATTTATTCCCCTTAGTAAATAATTAGAACTAGCCTTTATTATCTCCCTGAGCATTTTTTTCTCTTTTGTTTTTTCAAGGAGCTGTAAAAGAACTGCAAGAACTCCGGCATTTCCATGAGCTAAAGTCAAATCTTTTTTGTGAGGTAACGCAGGGGAGAAAATAATTGGGTTCCAGAAGACTTCATTACCAATTGAGTTGCTATTATCGATTATTTTTCTTAGTATTGGGCTGACGTCTTTTCCACGAGCATTCAAATATGCCATAATGCCGAGAGCACCGTGTGAGTAATCGTAATTATTTAAGGATAAAGATTCGATTGCAATATTTGTTAATGAATCATATAATTTAACACCAAAAATATTTTCTGCCGGATCTGATAAATATCCTTTTTCAAATAAATGATCAATACACCATACAATTCCACACAAGCCATTAGATAAATAGGGCGTAACTAATTTTCCTCTGTTTAAATCCTCTAAAATTTCCAAAATCAATTTACTACCTAGGTTAAAATATTTTTCAGATTTTGTATGGCTGTAATAGTAGAAATAAAATAATGATACTCCTGACTTACCGTTAAATAGGCCGTCGTTATTGATATAAATATTATTCTCTTCACATTTGATTGAAATTAAATTAAGTAGATAATTCAGTTTTCCTTCATCATACTTATGCTTCACATTTGAAGAATTACCTTTTAATGGATTCATATTTTTATAATTAGGGTCGGCTGAATAAGTATTTTATGAAATAGGGTTCTTCGGATGTAGTTTAGATCGCCCTACGGATGAAATTATTGTCACTTCGTTATCTGTCCTGTCGATCTTAATCATCGTGATCTGATGCAATATACGCAGACAGTATGGATCAAGGACAAAGAGGCTAGTGTCAACTTCAGTAGCTTCATAATGGAGTAAATCGCTATCATTCAATTCTTCGAGAGATCCTTCAGTCTTGATTTGATCTTTGCCAGTCCGGTAGGTATTTTTCGCCGCCCAAACTTTCCCGCTATTTCATGAACTGCCGGTTGTCCCAATCATCGAACAATTTGTCCCCTAGCGCCCAATCCGTATAATAGCCCAATAACCGCTTGTAGCTCTAGGCCTTCCAACAATGACATACCTTCATTGTAATTAGCCAAACTGCGTTTTTCTGTATGAATATAGCCATCCTTCAGCATAACCGACTGGGTGATCTCGAACTCGGTGGATACTCGGTGATAAATGGTATATTTCATGTTATTTAATGTGAGAATATTATTGACCAAATATTGAGTATATTTTTTGAATTACTTCTAACCTTTCTATGGTTTTCATTATCTTATCATTACTGAACCGCTGATTTGAATCGCCTAGTCTCATTTGGATAGATATGAAAGGATAAATTACCATTTTATTTGTAGCCAGTTCTGATAATAATAAATTTGAAATTACATCATCATGAAAAGGTGCATTTAAAATTCTTTTGAAGAACTTTTTATAGATTATCATAAACTGTGTCGACAAAATTTGATTTATCCAGAAACGACTATTAGCTATTGGTAATGCTGTTTCAAATCCATTTATTCCGCCACATAGGTAATCAGCATATTGTTCATGAGCTTCTATAATATTTTGTATTAAAAATCTTTTTGTGTAATGGCTTGTAAATTCATGCGTGGGATCGCAGATGATAATTACATCATCTTTATTCTTTATTGCCATTTCAATTATTTTACGAATACTCAACCATAATTCTATAGTTTTTATTTTATGTTTGCAGGATTCAATAATCATAAGATCAAATTCACTTCTCCCTTCAAACTGCTTTTGAATATGAGACTTAAGGTCTGCCCGCAAATTGATCACATAAGTAGGAATCATTATATTATCCCAACTTTTATCATTAGTCACACCAATCTCCAGTTTATATTTTTTATAAAAACTTGAAACTTCTTTTAACAGTTTAACTTTTTCATTACTCTGTTTAAATAAATTTTTGACACAACCTTTTGAATTATTTTTAGGTGTTGCATCGGAATATCCAAAATCTTTCTGAATAGAAATAAATGGATAAATAAAGAATTTATGGTCTGTGAGTGAACACATCTTATAATCAGCCGCATCTGTTTGGTCGAAGTCAGCTTCAAAAATGTGATTAAAGAACTTTCTGAAAATAATAGTAAACTGCAAGCCGGAAAATTTTTCCACCCAATATAAGTTTTTTGATACCTGTATAAGGCTGGTGAGGCTGCTCACGCCTCCCACTAAGAGATCAGCGTTTAAGGATTCTGCAATTTTAATATTATCAAATAGAAATTTCATATTATAGCTGTGCGTGAATTTATGGTCATCCTCACAAATTAGTATATAATTGTCTTTATCATCAACAAGGTCTTGCAGAATAAACTTGACTGTGGTCCATAGACTTATCGCTCCTATGCCATGCTTAATAGGTTCAATCATCTTTACATTAAATTCATTTTTTAAAGCAAATTCTTTAAAAATATGTTTTTTTCGGTCCTTTCTGTCTTTTAAATTAATTATGTATGTGGGAATGATTTGTAAAACATCCATGACAGTATACTGAGATTATTGACTACTTTTTGTTTACTTTTATTAAGTAAGAAGGTTATATATTAAATTTGAATTGTTGATGTTGAAACCGGTTTATTTAAATATAAAGTGTATATGTATTTACTCGATTTCTTCACCTTCTTTCATTCTTTCTATTAGATCATTTGTTGATTCATTCGAGGTTTTTATAAGCGAGGCGTATTTTTTTATGTACTTAATTGCTGCGTTCTTTTTTCCAGCTTTATATAGGAGACGACCATACGTTTGTAAATAATATGGGTGCTTTTCATTTTTCCCTAAAACTTCAGACCATTTTGTTGCATCATTAAAGTATTTTTTGTCTTTACAGTCCTGCATTAATTTGCCTGCCATATTATCTATTAAGTTTGTATCGATATTATTACATTCTGACGTATAGCGAAGTAACAGGGCGTTGAAATTTTCCCAATCTTCAAGCCAATCATAATACTTAAGCTTTCCCTGAAAAATTATCTGATTAGATAAATTATGATATTTTAAATCTATTTTCCTTTTGATAGCCGGCCAATCGACGTGTTTATTCATCGTGCCGCCTCCATATATGCTCAGGCCACCTCCGTATACTGTTTTTTTACCATTAATCATTATCACCGGAAATATTTCTTCGTCAAATGCAATGGTATTTAATATTCTGATTCTTTTTTCCTTTCCGATAACTGCTTCTACCTCTTTTGGATAATTGAGTAAAACATCAAATCCTTTGTCACTACTTTTAGAAGTACCTCGTGCGATAAGCTCAATATTTCGCGCTGTAAGTAAACTTTTTTGGCTGGCTATATAACTATTGATGTATGTATGCAGTGCCGAATCATCACCTGCTGTTGTGGCTGAATTTATCAACAGTAGTAAAAATGCTGAATCTCTTTTGTCTTTCTCGAAAAAATCCTCTTTAAGTTTTGAATATTGCGTTTTAGGATCTAATGCATCTTTAGCTTTTTCTATAAAATCATTTGCCTTATCGCTGGCGCCGGTTATAGTATGAACAAGAATGCCATCCTGATTGAAAAATAAATAAGTTGGATACACATCCACTTTATAAGTATCTGCAATCATTTTCGCATCTTTATACCATCTTTTTATATCTTCGTTATCTTTCCCTGTTGAATCCATTTGTACTGCCACATTTATAAAGTTTTTGTTAAAAAAATTCCCCACTTTATTTTGTGAAAAAATGGTTACCGCCATATAGCGACAGGGGGCACACCAAGTGGTATAGGCATCCAGAAATATGGACTTATGTTCTTTTTTGGCTTTTTGTCTGATCTCTGTCCAACTAAGGTTTTTTTCAAACTTAATTCCGGTAATCTGTTGGGCGTAACAGATGTTTGCAAATAATAGAAATGGCAAGAAGCTACCCTTCATAAAATGAGTTGTTGTGTATATTAACTTTGATGAAAATATAAGCATTATACATAATTACAAAACTATGCATAATGCTTATACTTAATCTAGCAATCACAAACTTGCGAATTTGGATTGGCACTACAATCAGCGTGACTTCCTGCAGGAACGGTAACACATGTACTACATTGTGCACTACTGCAATCACCCTTTGGACAGCATTTTTGTTGCTTGTCATCACCGCTACCGTCACCCCCCAAAATTTTTTTTAGCTGGTCTCTTGTAAGCACCTTTGCATTAGAAAGGTTTAACTCACTTAATTTCAATTTTTTCATGATAACTAAATTTAAGTGTAAAAAAATGCTGGATGCCTCAATGTGGCGTCGCCTCTAAAGCCACTCTTTTCAAAAAATGCTTTCCCTGAGGCTTAGGAAAGCATTACTTCACTGCCTCGATGTCTTTCTCCGAGGGAAGAAAGACCAGTGAAATTAATTTATCAAATTAATTATGTGAATGATATATTATATTAATATTAATTAATTATTTCTATCCTGAATGGCATGAAGTATTGCATTATTTATCCGGTGACCCAATTGTTATTTCGAGTCTTGCAATTTTCCGAATAATCAATTTGGCGCTTGCTGAATCATAGCAATGATCTGATTTTTATTTACTTTCTGCAACATCGTAAACCGCGTTGCTTATTATTTGTGTGATAAAAGGTGTAGGAATTTGAATAAGTTGTTCTGCCGTAGCCTGAATGCCCGGTCTTTTGCTTTCCATTTAGCTAGCGAATTCACAATGCTCAGCTGCCTGAGATCACTCAGATATTTTTTCAGAGGTTGAACCAGTGTGGCTTCTGGAACGGGTATTTTTAATAACTGCAACGAATGACGAGCAGTTGCAACGACGTTGCCTGAGGATTGAAGATGAATAAACATGACCAGGCATTAACAAGGCGAATAACTTGTTTCTCCTCTCCGTAAATAGGTGAGAGGACTGCGGCTTAGCTCTACTGTTGATTCTTTTCCTCTCTTAATTTAAGAAGTACTTAACAAATGTACAATCTAAAGAACCTTTTGTCAATCCTCCATAGGATGATTTTTAATATGGCGGTCCTTCTAAATTGGTTGAAGCTATTGCTCTGTTAGTTTTATACTCTTTTGACTTGTTACGGGTTTCAAAGAAGTCTTTTATTCATTTTATCATTTCTCTTCAGAAATTTTTTTCGCTTCAGAAGCATGTGCCAATGCAACGAGCAGTTCGAAATTTTCAGAACCCAGTTTTTCTCGGATATGCTTTTTGTGGGTTTTTAGTGTGGTCTTTTCTATAAATAAATCTCGGGCCACTATCTCGTCACTTTTATCGGATGAGACTAATTTTAGCACCTTCTTTTCTCTCGAGGTAAGCTTATTCAGTTGATTACTCAGGCTAGATTGTATAAGTAAATAAAGCCTCTCTGCCATCTGCGGTAGTGTCTCCATTTGTTTCAGCAGGTGCAGTATACTGATCACTTGCCGAGTTAATCCATCCTTATCATGTGCATATGGAACGGCAGTGCCATAGAGCCAATGCCATTGCCGGTCATTTCTGCCTTTAATACGACAAATGCCGGAAGATTCTTTCTGGCCCTTTCGAAATTCTTCACGAATCTTCAACAATCTGATAAAATCATCCGGATGCAGTACCGAAGTGAAAAAGTCATTTCCCATCTGCTGCATTTCTACCAGGGTATATCCGGTGCGCTTTTCCATAAAGTTGTTACACCAAGACATAGTTTGTTTTTCATAGTCGAAGATGTAGATGAATGCCGGAAGGGTACTTAATATCTTCAGTGAAGGCAAGGTAGAAGATAGATCGGGAGTAGGAGTAGCCCTCTTTTCCATAAGTAGGATTTTCAGGAACAAAACAGGTTTTCCATATGAAGATACACAATTATTTTACAATGTGGGATCTACACACCTCAAATGTGGGAATGATATTATAGATGAGGTGGAAATTTACATTAACGCTTGTATTGTGCAGACGAATTCATCTATTCTCACTATCAAACGACGCGAGCTCTTTCTAATACAGAATAATGCTTCGGTAGATACACTTTGGTCGAAATCTTGGAACAACTAATGAAATTAACATAATTTATATGTTTAATGCTTTATTTTTCATTTCTATAAAAATGTACAATCGTCATAAATTCTATCCCCCATACCTATACTAAACAATCCCCTTGCTTCGTTAATCCCTTCAAAGCCGATCCTTTCCGTCATGTTAAAATATGGTTACCTGCTGGCCGCTCTGACCTTGTGCTGCAGTTTTGTTCTTCCCGCCCGCCCCGGCGTCTTGGGTCCCGTCCGCGAAAAGAATGCGGGGAAAATAACCGCCGGTCCCGGCGACGGGCGCATCAACCCGACCTCCATCGACCCGGACAAGGTGTTTCTGCTGATCGATAAGTCCAGCTACCGCCTCTACCTCTACGAGGATACCCGCCTGCTGAAGATGTACAAGGTGGTGTTCGGGAGCGACGACCTGAGCGACAAGCGCATGCAGGGCGATAAAAGAACGCCGGAAGGGACCTTTCATATCTCCATGAAGCGGTACGATCGCCGCTGGAGCCGGTTTATGCTGCTCGACTATCCCAATGCGCAGTCCCTGGCCCGGTTCAATGCCCGCAAAGCGCGGGGCCTCCTGCCCGCAGGGGCCAAACCAGGTAACGGTATCGGCATCCACGGCGTCCGCCCCGGCGTCCAGCCCGCCATCGATATGCGCATCAACTGGACGGACGGCTGCATCGGCATGAAAAACGCCGATGTCAACGAGCTGTTCCGCATCGTCAAGACCGGCACGCCCGTCGTGATCCGCCGTTAGCGGCCTTCCCGCCGGCCTGCCTCCGCCACCCCGGAACGGGGCGGCTCCATACTCCCGCGGTCCGCCCCTGTCTCCCCAACAATTATTCCCTTTCTCGCAAATCATTTTCCGCATCCGCATAGTGATTCCCCGCGGGAAGCCGCACCTTTGCCCGGTTTTTATTCCCTTCGGTAGGGACAAGCCGGCTGCGAAGCCGGGAAAATGCCGGATATCTGGTTTTAAAAGGAGCATGAGGAGTATTTTACTTATACCTGTATTTTGCGGTATCGCCTTCCTGGCGCAGGCGCAGCAGCCATCGCCGGCCGGCAGCAAGTCCGCCGATAGCCATGCCGCTGCCGCGACTTATGCCTGCTACGGCACCGTGAAGCACCCCGACGGGCTTCCCGTGGCCGGGGCCAGTGTCCAGATCGCGGAACTGAACCGGCAGACAGTCAGCGACGACGAAGGACGTTTCTCCTTTTCCGGTATCCCCGCAGGACATTACCTGCTGCGGATCAGCCACCTGGGCGACAAAGCCGCGGAGATCCTGCTGGACTTTTCCGCAAAAAAATCCGTCAGGATCAACGTCACCCTCGAGCCGCAGATCGGCCGGCTGCGGGAGCTGACGGTAGCCGGTAAATCGGAAAACCGCGAGGTGGCCGACCAGCCCGTAAAAGCCGAGGTGATCAATACCCGGGCGGTGCAGGAGCAACCCTCTACGCTGGTGGAAGTGATGAACCGTACCGCCGGCATCCGTATCCGCCAGTCCGGGGGACTGGGCGCACCGGCCAACCTCTCCATCAACGGGTTCCAGGGCCGCTCGGTAAAATATTTCCGCGACGGCATCCCCATGGATTACCTGGGCGCCGCCTACGACATCTCCCTGCTGCCGGTGAACATGCTGGAACGGGTGGAAGTATACAAGGGCGTGCTGCCCGCAAGGCTTGGCGCCGACGCGCTGGGGGGCGCCGTCAACATGGTCAGCAAGCACGCGCGCGACAAGTCGCTGGAAGCTTCCTACGAAACAGGTTCTTTTAATACCCACCGGGCCGCCCTGAATGCGTTTTTCCGGGATACCACCACCAAACTCTTTGCCGGCATCAACGCCTTTTACAATTATTCGGACAATAATTATGATGTGGATGTGCTGCTCACTGACCCGGAAACCGGTAAGCAGGAGGATGATCCTACCCGCGTCAAGCTGTTCCATAACCGTTTCCGGAATTATTTCGGAGAGATCTACGCAGGCGTGTCCGGGACGAAATGGGCCGATGAGCTGCGCCTCGGTCTTACCGGCTTCCATATCGACCGGCAGGCCCAGTTCGCTCCGGCCATGACCCAGCCTTTCGGGGCGGCGTTCAACAGCCAGTATGCGCTGGTGCCCACGCTGCGGTACAAAAAGGCCTTTTTCAATGACAAGCTGCGCCTGGACCAGTTTTTCGCCGTCAACACCCTGCACATCAAGCAGGTGGATACTGCGGCGGGTCAATACGACTGGTACGGCCGCTTTACGCCGTCGACCTCGCGCCGGGGAGAGCTTTCCGTCAGGGGCTCGCTGGCACAGCTGAACTATTCCTATTACACCTCCCGGAGCCGTCTTTCCTACCGGCTGGGCGACCGGAACACGCTGGACTTTAACATGGTCTTCTCCGGCTTCAAACGCGTGGGCCACGATCCGCTGGGCATCACCTTTACCAATACGGGAAAAGATGTGCTGTCGCTTCCCGCACGGTACGACAAGCGGGTGCTGGCGCTGGGCCTCGAGACCCGCTTCCCGGGAGAAAAGCTCACCAATGATTTTATCGTAAAGCATTTTCACTATACCACCCGGGCTACCGGATCGGACTATGCCGGCGGCGCCATCGACTACGACAACAAGAACAGCCAGTGGGGGGCAGCGGAGGCGTTGAAGTTTGAGCTGAACCGCTTTTCTTTTCTGCGGCTTTCCGGGGAAACCACCCTGCGCCTCCCTGAGCAGGACGAGCTTTTCGGCGACGGCAATATGCATCTGCCCAACCTGGGTCTGAAGCCGGAGCGCAGCATGAACCTGAACCTGGGCTACCGCCTGGACCGCCCCGGACAGTTTGCCCTGGAGCTCAACGGCTTTTACCGCCGCACCAAGAACATGATCCTGCAGGTACCTTATAATTTCCTGTATACGCAAAGCCAGAACATACAGCAGGTGAAAGGTCTCGGTATAGAGGCGGATGTCCGCGTAAAGCTGCTGGACTGGCTGGAAGCCAACGGCAACGTTACCTACCAGGACATGCGGCTTTTCAATACCGGCAATCCCGGCACGGAAGACGCCCGCCTTCGGAATACGCCTTATTTCTTTGCCAACGCGGGTCTGGAAGCCTCCCTGGGGAAGGTCCTGCTGAAGAACGACCGCCTGAAGATATACTGGCATTTCCTGTTTGTCCGGGAATATTACCTGGATGTGGTACCCAAAGACAAGGAGCCGGACGGTTTTCTCGGACTCTGGGGGAAAGCGCAGTTCGATGCCCCTAACATCATCCCCAACCAGAGCGTGCATACCGCCGGCTTTGTATACAGCCCGTCCGGAAAAGGGTTTTCGCTGGGCTTCCAGGTGAAGGATATTTTTGATGTGCCGGTGTACGACAATTTTAAAATACAGAATGCCGGGCGCAGCTTTTACGTGAAACTCAATTACAGCATACCCTGAATTTTTCAGGATGAAACCTGGCATGACGATATCTATCGCATAAGGATATATTAATATGCAAGGTCCTATATGATCACTAAAAAGATAAAAAACTAACAGATGAAACAATTGCGCAGCTTCAATCGTAGGTCCTTCCCCGTTATCCTGTCGGTTATGGCGGCAGGACTTTTATGTCTCGCCACAGCCTGCTCAAAAAGCGACAATGATACCCCGCCTCCGGATGACGGCAACGGCAGTGGGAATGAAAGATATGTGCTGATGACCACCTCCGGCCCCTTTGGGTCCAGCGTAGAGGGCGGATATTTCGGTACTTTTGACGGCCTGCCTTCCGGCAATATCAGCAACATCAGCAAAAATTCCCTGCAGATCGCGCAGGCCTTCGGATTCCGCGCCTATGGCAGCTGGTTCTTTAACCAATACAGCACCTCGGGCCAGGAAGGTCTGCAGAAATATACCGTTTCGGCCGACGGCAAGATCTCCGAAGCCGGTTTTATCCCCAATGCCCAGCCTTCTTACCTGGTGGTGGATGAAACCCACGGCTTTTATCTTGATCCTGAGCGGGGGCTCTTAAAGATACAGACCTTTAATCCCAATAGCATGCAGCGTACCGGGGAGATCGACCTCTCCTCGCTGAAAAAGGACGGCATCGAATACCAGGTCATCGGTAAGCATACCCTGGCCGCCAAGGAAGGGAAGCTCTATGCCGGCATCACCTACGGCACCCTGGCCAAGCAGGGTTACGGGGACGATGTGGTGGACTACGTGGAATTCGCCGTGATCGATATCGCCAGCGGCAAGCTGGAAAAAACCATCAAATACGACGGTTTGAAAAACATCGGCTGGGGCTCCAGCGGCAATAAGATGTGGACGCTTGGCGACGACGGCGCCTTGTATTTCTATGCTACCGATCTGGGCAACGCCTTTAAAAGCTCCTCCATCATCCGTATCAAAAAAGGAGAAACAGATTTCGATCACAGCTGGATACTCAAAGCCAACGACTATCAGCAGAAGAGCACCTTTGCCACCGCACTGGTAAAAGACGGGAAGCTGTATACCGAGTTTGCGTCCGAGCCGCTTGCGGCAGATTTCAGCAATCTTCAAAACATCATCTGGGAATATTATGTGATCGACCTGGCTACCGGGGAGCGGACCAAGATAAAAGGCATGCCCAAGGTATTCTATGCCTGGGGCTCCAATGATGCCATCACGGAAATAGACGGCAAGATATACTTCTGGGTGAGCAATCCCGCAGAGAAGTACGAAGGTTATTATGTGCTCGACAAGGACGATACGGCAAAGCCCGTCTTCAATGTCACCGATGGCGGTATGATCTGGGGCTTTGTCAAGCTGAGCGGAAAATAAATGTTTCCCGGCATGCGGTCCCGGCGGGGCCCTGCCGAAAAAAAACAACGTCATGCAACCGGTAAAAAGCGCAAGAAGATGGTTCTGGTGGCACAAATGGACCAGCCTTATCTGTACGGTGTTCCTGCTGCTCCTCTGCATTACGGGGCTGCCCCTGGTATTCCAGGAAGAGATCGAAGAATGGACCAGCCAGGCAAAGGAAATATCGGACGTTCCGGAGGGCACCCCTGAGGCCAGTCTCGATACCCTGCTGCAAAAAGCCGCCGCCGTATACCCTGGCCGGGTGATCCGCTATGCTTTCTGGGACCGGAAGGAACATCCGCACCAGATCACCATGGATGCCGCGCCGGCCATGAATGCGCCGGTAGACAGCAGCCGGTACATAGTGCTGGACAACCGGACCGGCGAGGTGCTGGATCGTCCCAATCCGAATCAGGGCTTTATGTATGTGATGCTGGAGCTGCATACCGAGATGTTTGCCGGTCCGGGCGGCAAGCTTTTCCTGGGGCTGATGGGGATATTGTTTGTCGTGGCGATTATCTCCGGCTTTATGCTGTATGGCCCCATCATGAAGAAATATGATTTCGGCATGATCCGGCAGCAGCGCTCCCGGCGGCTCCGCTGGCTGGATATGCACAACCTGCTGGGGATCGTGACGATGACCTGGATGCTGGTGGTGGGGTTTACCGGCGTCATCAATACGCTTTCGGATGTGATCCGTGCCATGTGGCAGCGGGGGCAGCTGGCCGAGATGGTAGCGCCCTATAAAAATGAGCCGCCGCTTAGCGGTACGCTCAGCTCCGTGGACGCCGCCGTAAAAAAGGTACAGGATGCTGCACCGCACATGGAACCCTCGCTGGTGGCTTTTCCGGGAACCATTTTTTCGAGCAACCACCATTACGCGATATTTCTGAAAGGCACTACGCCCGTCACCTCCCGGCTGCTGATGCCCGCGCTGATCGACGCCAAAACGGGAGCATTAACCGATATGCGGAAAATGCCCTGGTATGTAAATACGCTGTTCTTGTCGGAGCCGCTGCATTTCGGGGACTACGGGGGCCTTCCCCTGAAGATACTCTGGGCGCTGCTCGACCTGGCTACCATTGTGGTGCTGATCAGCGGGCTATACCTGTGGTTTGCCCGTATGAAGGCTACCCGCCATCAGCTGGCCCGCTTTGAAAGCGCCGCGGATACGATGGATATACCATCACCGGCATTAAGCACGGCCGGCGAAACGGTTTAAAAAACGGCTATGAACCGATCTCAAAATTCTTTCCTGAAGCTCTGGGGCATACCGCTGCTCCTGGCCGCGCTGACCCTCCTGGGTCTGCTTTCCGCACTGCTTGGCGACGGCCTCTGGGATGCATTGTCCTGGACCGCGCTGGCGATACCGGTGCTGGTACTCTGCCGGTATGTTTTTGGCCGGCAACGGGCCTGAGCAACGCGGAGGTGCGAAAAAAGCGTTTTTATCCGGGAATAACGGAAACGCTTATATTCAACAAGTAGCGGCCTACAGCTTTCCCTGCTTGATATCATCTACCACGCCGGGGTCCAGCAGGGTAGTGGTATCGCCGAGGTTCTCCATTTCCCCTTCCGCGATCTTCCGCAGGATACGGCGCATGATCTTGCCGCTGCGCGTCTTGGGGAGGCCTTTTACAAACTGTATCTTATCGGGTTTGGCAATAGGGCCGATGATGCGGGCCACCGTTTCGAGGATATCCTTCCGGGCCAGATTGGGATTGTCCGGCTCTTTTTCCGTGATGACGAACGCATAGACGCCCTGTCCTTTGATATCATGCGGATAGCCGACCACGGCGCTCTCCACCACGTCGGCGTGCATATTGATGGCGTTTTCCACCTCTGCCGTGCCGATACGGTGACCGCTGACATTCAGCACGTCGTCTACACGACCGGTAATGCGGTAGTAGCCGTCGTCCCCGTCGCGCAGACAGCCGTCGCCCGTGAAGTACTTGCCGGGATAAGCGTCGAAGTAGGTCTTGCGGCAGCGTTCATGGTCGCCCCAGGTGCTGCGCAGCATGCCCGGCCAGGGGAATCGGATGCAAAGGTTGCCCGATACCTGCTCTCCCTTTTGCGGCGCCGGTATTTCCTGTCCTTTTTCATCCATGATCGCCGGCTGTATGCCCGGCAGGGGCAGTGTGGCATAGGAAGGCTTCGTGTGCGTTACCGTAGCGATAGGAGAAATAAGGATGCCACCCGTTTCGGTCTGCCACCAGGTATCTACAATGGGACAGCGCTTTTTCCCGATATGCTCGTCGAACCAGTGCCAGGCTTCTTCGTTGATAGGCTCTCCCACGCTGCCGAGTACACGCAGCGAGCTGAGGTCCTTATCCTCCACGAAGCCCAGGCCGTGCGCCATAAGCGAACGTATAGCCGTGGGAGCGGTATAGATGGTGTTTACCTTGTGCTTGTCCACGATCTCCCAGAGCCGCCCCGCATTGGGCCAGGTAGGTACTCCTTCGAACATGACCGAGACGGCGCCGGCGGCCAGCGGTCCGTAGACGATATAGCTGTGTCCGGTGACCCATCCGATATCGGCCGTGCAGAAGTACACTTCTCCCGGCTGATAATTAAATACGTTCACAAAAGTGTAGGCCGTATAGATCATATAGCCCGCGGTGGTATGTACCACGCCTTTGGGCTTGCCGGTGGAGCCGGAAGTATAAAGCACGTAGAGGGTGTCTTCTGCATCCATCTCTTCGGCCGGGCAGGGCGGGTTGCCCAGCGTTTCCACTTTTTTGATCTCGTCTTCCCACCATACGTCACGCCCCTTGATCATGGATACCGGGGTATGGGTGCGGGTGAGCACGATCACCTTTTTCACATCGGGACATTGCACCAGGGCATCGTCCACTACGCTTTTCAGGGGAATGACCTTGTTGCCGCGGTAGGCCCCGTCGCAGGTGATCACAAAGTCGGCGGAAGCGTCGAGGATACGGTCGGCGATGGACTTGGCCGAAAAGCCGCCGAACACCACGCTGTGGATGGCGCCGATGCGTGCGCAGGCCAGCACGGCAATGGCCAGCTCGGGCACCATGCCCATATAGATACAGACACGGTCGCCTTTCTTTACGCCGTTATTTTTCAGCGCATTGGAAAAAATGCATACTTTCTGATGCAGCTGTTTGTAAGTAAGCACACGATGATGCTCATCCGGATCATTGGGCTCCCAGATGATGGCCGGCTGATCCCCTCGGGTATCGAGGTGGCGGTCCAGGCAATTTTCAGTGATGTTGAGCCGGGCGCCCTGAAACCATTTTACCTGCGGCGCATCGGGTCCGCTGAAATCCCATTCCAGCACCTTATCCCATTTTTTCCGCCAATAAAAAGTATCGGCGATAGCAGACCAGAAACCTTCCGGGTCTTCCACGCTTTTTTTATAGGCCTTTTCATAATCGGCTTGCGTTTTGATCTGATAGGGGTATGCCATGACTTTGCCTTTTATTTTGAGAGATGAGCAAAAGGAGCTTAAATGTAAAAAAAATTTTAAACAGGCTCTTAATGTTTAAAATGCCGCATGCCGGTAAGCACCATCGCCATGTTGTTTTCCTGGCAGAAACGGATGGAATCGCCGTCGCGGATGGAGCCGCCGGGTTGGATCACGGCGGTGATGCCGGCCTCCTGTGCAATGCGCACGCAATCGTCGAACGGAAAGAAGGCGTCGCTGGCCATGACCGCGCCCTGCAGGTCAAAATCGAACTGCCGGGCTTTTTCCAGCGCATGACGCAGGGCGTCCACACGGGAAGTCTGGCCGCAGCCCTTGCCGATCAGCTGCCGGTCTTTTACCAGGGCGATGGCGTTGGACTTAAGATGTTTACAAACGAGGTTGGCAAAGGCGAGGTCGGCTTTTTCCGCTGCGGTGCAGGTGCGGGCGGCATCTTTCCACTCCTGGTAATTTCCCCGGTCGGGGTCCTGCACCAGCACGCCGTTTACCATATTTTTGCTGAGCTGTGCAACGCGCACCGGCTGCAGCTGCCGGAGCAGGATGCGGTTCTTTTTCTGCTGCAGCACCGCTAAGGCTTCCGGGTCGAAATCCGGGGCGACCAGGATCTCGAAAAATATCTCGCTGACGGCTGCGGCCGTGTCCCGGTCTACTTTGGCGTTACAGACCAGCACGCCGCCGAAGGCGCTTTCACGGTCGCCGGCGAGGGCCGCTTCCCAGGCTTCCTTCAGGGTGGGGCGGGTGGCAATGCCGCAGGGATTGGTATGCTTGATGACGGCAAAGGTAGCGTCCGCAGCGGGATCAAATTCCTGCACCAGCTGGCAGGCCGCATCGATGTCCACGAGGTTGTTATAAGAAATGGCTTTGCCGTGCAGCTGCTGGAAAGTATCTTCAAGACGGCCGTAAAACACGCCTTGCTGGTGCGGGTTTTCCCCGTAGCGCAGCACATGGGCGGGGGCTGCGGATTGCTGGAAATAGGTCGGCTCCTGCTCCTGCATAAAATACTGCGCAATGGCCACATCGTAGTGGGCGCAATGTTCGAAGGCGGTGGCCGCCAGCTTCCGCCGTTCTTCCACCGTGGTCTTGCCCTGCTGCTCAGCCAGGATATTTTCCAGCACCGGGTATTCCCGGCCCGAAGCGATAACGACTACGTCTTTATAGTTCTTGCCCGCGGCGCGGATCAGGGATACGCCGCCGATATCGATCTTTTCGATGATCTGCTGCTCTTCGCGGGTATTTTTAACCGTTTCTTCAAAAGGATACAGGTCTACGATCACCAGGTCGATCTCGGGGATCTCGTATTGCTGCAGCTGGGCCTGGTCGCCCGCATCGGTGCGGCGGGCCAGGATGCCGCCGAAAACCTTGGGATGAAGGGTCTTTACCCGTCCCCCTAAGATGCCGGGGTAAGCGGTAAGCGCTTCCACGGCGACGCAGGGTACGCCCTGCGATTCGATAAACTGCTGGGTGCCGCCGGTGGAATAAATGGTGACGCCCAGGGCATGCAATTGTTTGATGATGTTTTCCAGCCCGTCTTTGTGAAATACGGAGATCAGCGCCGATTTGATTTGTTTTTGCATGGAAGGATCGGTTGTTGAATGGTTTTTTATCGCGGGATATCCGCAATCCAGGCGCCCTTGTCGGGTACCGAGAAGCAAGGCAAATTTAGCGCTTCGCATTCACTTTTCCATTTCCTGATCCGCCACGGGGCATTGGAAGCGTCAAAAACAAGACGGCTTCCGGGAAGGTATTTTCCGATCCAGCGCATGGAAACCGGCGGGTTCTGCCGGAGGATCACATAGTCGACGGCCAGCGTGGCCGCGGGTATAAAGCTGCGAAACGAGGAATCGAGCAGCAGTAGTCGGATGTGGTAAAACTGCAGGTAAGGTCCCTTTTTAAAGATATGTCGGTTGCCGTGCCGGTCCGGGTGCACCTGCAAAAGGGTGCGCGCGGGGAAGAGATGATAACGGTAAAGCAGGGGTTGGCGCAGCAGGGCGGTATCCCCGATAAAATAGCTATGGAGGCCGTCCACAAGGTCCATGGCGGTATAGCCCGGGATGTTGTACACGATGATCTTTTTCTGTTGTCGTGTGGCAGCTCTTCGCATGCCGTACCTGCCGGCCAGGAGCGCGCACAGGGCGAGTGCCCATAGCAGGTTCCGGGGCTGCCGCCGCATCAGCCAGGCGGCCAGGCAGCCGGTCACGAGGAACAGCAATACCGTTTCCGTGACACCGGTTGAAATGCCTTCCCAGCGGGTATGCGGGAGGCTGTCCATCTGCAGGGTCAGGTCGTTGAGCCGGGCAATGGACCAACCGATGGCTTTTCCGAGCCATCCTGCCGGCAGGGGAAAGGGGGACAGGGCCAGCAGCATCAGGATGGCGACCAGGATCGCCGAAGACGCCGGCACCGCCACCAGGTTGGACAGCAGGAACAGCAGCGGGAATTGGTGAAAATAATACAGGCAGAGCGGAAGGGTAAACACCTGGGCGGCCAGCGTGGTGGCCGTTACCTTCCAGACAGCCGCCGGCAAGCGATACGGGAAGCGGAACAGCCGGGCCAGCGGGGGCTGGAACAGGACGATGCCCAGCACCGCCAGGTAAGACAGCTGGAACCCGACGTCCATCAGCCAGTAAGGATTGCCGCAGAGCAGCAGGAAGGCGGAGGCAGCCAGCCTGTTGCCCGTATCGTCCCGCCGCTGTATAAACAGCACGCCGGCGGCCAGGATGGAGAACATCAGGGCGGCGCGCATCACCGACGGGCCTGCACCGGTGAGGGCGGCAAATCCCCAGAGGGCGGCCAGCAGCAGGATGCCGCGGAGCAGCTGTCCCTGCCGCCCCGTGGAAAGGGGCCGGAGCAGGACCAGCAGGATAAGATAGATCAGCCCTACGTGCAGACCGGAGACGGCGATGATATGCACGATGCCCGTATTGGCGTAAGCCTGCAGCAGCGTTTTGTCCAGGTTGTCCCGGTAGCCCAGCAGCAGGGCTTCGGCAAAGCCGGCTTCCCGGGTCCCGGGAACATACCGCTCCAGCACAGCCAGGCAGCCATCGCGGCAACGGAAGCTGAGCTTCTTCAGCGTATTGCCGCTGCTGCCGGCCAGCCGCTGCCAGTCCGCCGCCTGCAGGAAGGCCTGGTGATAGAGATGCTGCCGGGCGCAGTAGGCGCGGTAGTCGAAGCCGCCGGGATTTCCCGAATTACGGATGGGCTGGAGACGGTTGCGCATGAGGATGCGGTCGCCGTAATAAAGCGGGGGTGGGGCGCCGGCTTTGCGGAAATAAAGCAGGGCGCGGCCTTTTATCTTCTCCCGGGTTTTTCCCCGGATGATTTCCAGCAGGGTGACCTCCGCCTTCCAGGTTTTGGGTTTTTCTATCGGCGGCTCGTCCAGCCGGGCTACGATATAGCTGCTGTCTGCCGGCGGCAGCTTCCCGGAAAAATCGTCACGGCGGGACCAGTCGGCGCGTTGTACGGCCAGCCACCCCAGCGCCAGCAGGGCCAGGTGGATGCTCAAGCCGGGGAGATAACGGTAGCGGAAGCGCCCGGCGAGGGGAAGACAACGGTATACCGCATAGCAGACCGCGGCCATCAGCGCGGGGATGGTTGCTGAAAGGGGAAAGGGGAGGCGGGGAAACAGCAGTCCTGCGCCGATACCGGCGATAAGCGGGGGAAGCAACCGTACAAAGGGAGCCCTTTTCCAGAGCGGAACTTGAGGAGGGAGCATCCTTTAAGGTACGGAAAAAAGCCGGTCCGTGCGGAGGATTACCGGCTCAGCAGCATGCTTCTTTCTTTGAACAGCTTCCGGAAGTAGGGGTCGCGCAGATCCCGGATAAAGCGGATGGCTTCACCGGTAGATTTCATTTCCGGTCCCAGCTCTTTGTTGACGCCGGGGAATTTGTTGAAGGAAAACACCGGTTCTTTGATGGCGAAGCCCTGGAGCCGTTTTTCAATCTTGAAATCCTTTAGCTTCTTCGCGCCCAGCATCACCTTGGTAGCAATGTTGAGGTAAGGCACCTGATAAGCCTTTGCGATAAAAGGAGTGGTACGCGATGCCCGGGGATTGGCTTCGATGACGTATACTTTTCCGTCTTTGATGGCGAACTGTATGTTGATCAAACCGCGGATGTTCAGCGCGCGGGCGATCTTTTCGGCGTAGAATTCCATGGTGGTCACCTCCATGGGACTGAGGTTGAAGGCCGGCAGCACGGCGTTGCTGTCGCCGCTGTGTATGCCGGCGGGCTCGATATGCTCCATAACGCCCATGACGTGAAAATCTTCCCCGTCGCAGATGGCATCCACTTCCGCTTCCTGGCAGCGGTCCAGGAAATGGTCGATGAGGATCTTGTTGCCCGGCAGGTGCTTCAGCAGGCTCACCACGGCCTTTTCCAGCTCCTCTTCGTTGATCACGATCCGCATGCGCTGTCCGCCCAGCACATAGGAGGGGCGTACCAGCACGGGATAACCCACCTCCTCTGCCACTTTCATGGCCTCATCCGCCGTATAGGCGGTACCGTATTTGGGATAAGGGATCCCCAGTTCCTTGAGCATATCCGAAAAGCGGCCCCGGTCCTCGGCGATATCCATATCGTTAAACGAGGTGCCGATGATGGGAATGCCTTTTTCCTGGAGGCGTTTGGCCAGCTTGAGCGCGGTTTGTCCCCCCAGCTGCACGATGACCCCTTTGGGCTTTTCCAGCTCGATGATCTCCCAGAGGTGCTCCCAGTATACCGGCTCGAAATACAGCTTGTCGGCCATGTCGAAGTCGGTGGACACGGTCTCCGGGTTACAGTTCATCATGATGGCTTCGTAACCCGACTCGCGGATGGCCTGCAGGCCGTGGGTACAGCAGTAGTCAAATTCGATGCCCTGCCCGATGCGGTTGGGGCCGGAGCCGAGTACGATGATCTTTTCCTTGTTCGATGGTATGGATTCGTTATGGGACATACAGGTTTATTCCGGGGATGTATTTAAAATGTTTTTTATTATAGGTATATAAGGGAATATTAAAAGTTACTGCGGTAGCGGCAATCAGCGCATCGGGTATCTGCAGCGCATGACTTTTTGAAAAATCCTGGACAAAACGAAAGGCGAGCGCTGAAACTTCTTCTGTAAGATGAAAGATTAATTTTTTAAGCAATCGGTCGATCTCAGCTTTATTTTTGCTTCCCTGGATCAATTCCATTTTTGTAATGATGGAAATACATATCGGCAGGTTGTTGTTTTCGAACGATTGAAGATGACGAAGAATAGTGCGATACCGGGTACTCTTTTCATTAAAATAATCGATCAGAATATCTGAATCACAGATTATTGGATTTTTCTTTTCCACCCCTTTTTTCTTAGCTGTTCAAGTGTAAGGTTGCGCCCCGTCCATATACCCGCTGATTCGGCTATTTTAACAGAAGGATCACCTGGCACTATTACTCCGGCCGCTATCAACTCTTCCCATTTATGCTGACCAGCAGATTTTTCTTTTTTAGCTGGTTCATTCACCTCCATTTCCAGTTCTTTTGCCAGGGTTTTTATAGCACTGATGGCTTTTTTATTTGCTGATCTTATAGAAATTGTCGTCATCATATAGCAAAAATACCCATTATCCCTCAAATGTAGAATAGAAATAAGGCGTTTTGGCCTCGAACTCGGCGGAGCAGGTATCCACCATCTTGTAGGTACGGACAATGCCCAGCGCCTTCCGTTTTTCATAGACCTCGTCATCCGTGCAGTTGCCCAGCAGCATGGCCAGCTGCTGGTCTGAGAAGCCCATTTTTTTGGCCTCCTTCAGCAACTCGGCGGGCAGGCTGTCCAGGTCGTGGGTCTCCAGCTGTTTTTCCAGGTCCACGATCTCCTGGATCTGATACAGGAACCAGGGATCGATATAGGTCTGCTGATGGATGGTTTTTACGGAAAGGCCGGCCATCAGCGCGTCTTTGATACGGAAGATGCGGTCCCAGGTAGGGGTCTTGATCCGCTCCATCAGCTGGTCGGCTTTCATCAGCGATTTCCCGTAGTAGCCCAGGCCGATGGCTTCATTTTCCAGGCTCTGGCAGGCCTTCTGGATGGCTTCGGGGAAGGTGCGGCCGATAGACATTACCTCGCCCACCGATTTCATCTGCAGACCCAGCGTTTCGTTGGCGCCCTTGAACTTGTCGAAGTTCCAGCGCGGCATCTTGACGATCACGTAGTCCAGGGCCGGCTCGAAATAAGCGGAGGTGGTCTGGGTGATCTGGTTTTTCAGCTCGTCCAGCGTATAGCCGATCGCCAGCTTGGCGGCTATCTTGGCGATGGGGTAACCCGTAGCTTTGGAGGCCAGCGCGGAGGAGCGGCTTACACGGGGATTTATTTCGATGGCGATGAGCTCTTCATTCTCCGGGTTCAGGGCAAACTGCACATTACAGCCGCCGGCGAAATTGCCAAGGCCGCGCATCATGCGGATAGCGGTGTTGCGCATTTGCTGGAAAGCGCTGTCACTGAGGGTCATGGCCGGGGCGATGGTGATGGAGTCGCCGGTATGGACTCCCATAGGATCCAGATTTTCCACCGTACAGATGATCACCACGTTGTCGGCTGCGTCGCGCAGCAGCTCCAGCTCAAATTCCTTCCAGCCCAGCACGGCTTTCTCCACCAGCACCTCATGAATGGGGGAGGCCTCGAGACCCCGCTGCAGGGCTTCGTCCAGCTCGTCCTTGTCGTGTACAAAGCCGCCGCCGGTACCGCCGAGCGTAAAGGAGGGGCGGATGACCAGCGGAAACCCTATCTCCTGGGCAAATTCCTTTCCTTCGAGGAAGGAGTTGGCGATATGCGCCGGCGCAACGGCTACGCCGATCTCGATCATATACTGGCGGAACAGCTCCCGGTCCTCGGCTTTGTCGATGGCTTTGATGTCCACGCCGATCAGGGCCACCTTGTATTTTTCCCAGATGCCCAGCTCGTCGGCTTCCTTGGCCAGGTTCAGCGCCGTCTGCCCTCCCATGGTAGGCAGCACGGCATCGATCTGGTTTTCTTCGAGGATCTGTTCCAGGCTTTCCACGGTCAGCGGCAGCAGGTATACCCTGTCGGCCATCATGGGGTCGGTCATGATGGTAGCGGGGTTGGAATTGATGAGGATCACCCGGATACCTTCCTCGCGGAGCGAGCGGGCGGCCTGGGATCCGCTGTAGTCAAATTCGCAGGCCTGTCCGATGATGATCGGGCCGGAGCCGATGATAAGTACGGTTTTGAAACGATTGTCTTTGGGCATTTGCGTGAATACGGTTTTGAGATCAGCCACTTTTATCCGGACCCTTCTTGCCGGGGAAATCGTGCAAAATTAGGGCTTAATCTCCTTTATTGAAAGGGGAAAAATGTGATTTCGCGGAATAAAAGCGGAATTTTCTGTTTCCGGGGTGTTCTCAGGGCCGTCGTGCGTC
Source organism: Compostibacter hankyongensis (assembly GCF_039541075.1). Lineage (NCBI taxonomy): Bacteria > Pseudomonadati > Bacteroidota > Chitinophagia > Chitinophagales > Chitinophagaceae > Compostibacter > Compostibacter hankyongensis. The sequence continues at coordinate 43,242 of NZ_BAABFN010000004.1, forward strand.
AGCTGCTGCGCGTTCTTCACCAGATCGATGAATGCGTGACGATATCCTTCCGGGTCGTCGCTCAGCGCCTGTCCGGCCAGTTCCAGGACGGAACCGTAGTTGGCCTGTCCCCGGAAATCGCTCTGCCGCAGCAGCAGTCCGAATTCCGCCACGGCAGCGGCAAATCGAAATCCGGAAGAGGTCCGCTGCAGCGGAGTTCCCGTGTCCTGTACCGTGCGGGAGAGCAGCCGGCTTTTGCCCCCCTGTGGTTCTTTATACCGTAGCTTGACGGTCATCAGTTCGTTGCCCTGCTGTGCCGGCAGCGGTAGGGTACGTTGGTATTTCAGGTTATCCACGCTGTCCATCAACGGACTCCGGATACCTGCCGGGATGATCTCGTAGAGCGCTGTCACCACCTGGCCGGAGCCGATCTCTCCGGCGTCTTTTTTATCGTTGTTAAAATCTTCATCGTTCAGCAGGCGGTCCTCGTAGCCAATGAGCCGGTAGCCCTGTACCCTGGCAGGGTTGAACTCTACCTGCAGCTTCACGTCCCTGGCTACGGTAAAGAGGGTGCCGCCGAATTCGTGGAGCAAAACCCTCCGGGCCTCGCCGAGGTCGTCGATATAGGCATAGTTGCCGTTGCCGCGGTCGGCCAGCTTTTCCATCTTGCTGTCCTTGTAATTGCCCATGCCAAAGCCCAGCACGGTGAGGAAGATACCGCTTTCCCGCTCTTTCTCGATCATCCGCTCCAGTTCTGCGTCGCTGGATATCCCTACGTTGAAATCCCCGTCGGTGGCCAGGATCACCCGGTTGTTGCCGTTTTCCCGGAACTGCGCACGTGCGGCCTGGTAGGCCAGCTGTATGCCGGCCCCGCCGTTGGTGGAGCCGCCGGCCCGGAGTGCGTCGATGGCTGTTTTTATCTTTCGCTGTTCGCTGCCCGGGGTGGCGGGCAGGACGGTGCCGGCTGCGCCCGCGTAGGTGATAAGGGTCACTCGGTCCTGGGGACGAAGCTGACCCGTCAGCATCCTGAGGGAGGATTGCAGCAGGGGCAGCTTGTTGGGGGCGGCCATGGAGCCGGAGACGTCGATCAGGAACACGAAATCACAAGCGGGAAGCCGGTCTGCGGGGATCTTCCTGGCCTGCAGGCCGATACGTACCAGCTTGTTTTGGGGATTCCAGGGGCTGGGAGCGGCTTCCGTATGGATGGCTACCGGATCGTCGCCCCCGGGCTGAGGATAGGCATAATTGAAATAGTTGATCAGCTCTTCGATACGCACCGCGTCCTGCGGAGGCAGTTGCCCGTTCCGGATAAAGCGGCGCACATTGCTGTAAGAGGCCGCGTCCACGTCGATGGAAAAGGTGGACAGGGGCTGTTTTTGCGGGGAAACGAAACGGTTCTCCGTGATGGCATCATATTCTTCTGTATGAAAAGGCGGATAACCCTCGAAGGGCGGGCGGATAAGTCCATAACCGGAGCGGTCCATGGCCGGCATTACGGCAGCTATCGTATGCTGCCGCATTTTCAGCTGGGCGGGAGCTGCTGCGGCCTCTGCTTCGGGGGCCGTCTGCGCCCGGGTTTCGAGCTGCAGATTGATCACGGTGTCGGCCCTGCCGGCGGTAACGGTCCGGGTATGGTAGCCCTGCAGCCGGAACTCGAGGACGGCGGGTTTCCGGGAGAGGATCAGGTTGTAATGTCCCGCGGCATCGGTGGAGGTCTGCGCTGCGGCATTTTTTTCCTGCACGGTTACGCCGCCGAGCGGCTGTCCGCCGGGAATGGTGGTTACGGTACCGGAGATGCGCATATCCTGTGCGGCCGCGGGAGAGAAAGCGACGAGCAGCAGGTATAGAGAAAAGAGATACGTTTTCATCGGTTTTTATTTTTTGTGTGAATGATGATGTTCGAAATGGGTTCCGGCCGTATGATGTGAAGAATTTTCGATTTCCATAAAAGCCGGGGAAGAAATTTTTAGTAACATTGAATCCCTGAAAATCGCCTGTGGCCTTTTTGCGTTCAATAGGAAATAATAAGGAGCCGGATGACGAGACGCTGATCCGGGGGTATAAGTCGTCCGGGGAGCTTTCATATCTCGGCCGGTTGTACGAGCGGTATATGCCGCTGGTTTATGGCGTATGCCTGCGGTATTTTGAGGAAGAGGCGGCGAAAGATGCGGTGATGCAGGTCTTTGAGCTGCTGGTAGAAAAGCTCCGGCAGCACGAAGTGCGTCATTTCAGAAGCTGGCTGCATGTGCTGACAAGAAATTATTGTCTCATGCAGTTGCGGTCGGCCCGCGGGAAGGGGATACAAGAGCGGGCGGATGCGGCTGATCTTGTGGAAAAAGCGGATTTTTCGCATCCTGAAGACGGGGTTTCTCCTGAAGCTGACCTGCAGGCCATGGAACGGTGTATGGATACTCTGCCCGAGGAGCAGCGGAGAAGCGTGGACCTTTTTTACCTGAAGGAGAAAAGCTATAAGGAGATTGCAGCCCTGACCGGCTATGAGCCCAAAAAAGTGAAGAGCTATATCCAGAACGGCAGGCGGAACCTGAAAATATGTATAGAGCGACAACGGCATGAGCAAGCATAGATCATCCACCGGGCCTGCATCCGGGGTCACCCCCGAGCTGATCCGCCGCTACCTGTCCGGGGAGCTGGACGGGAAGGCTATGCACGCATTGGAGAAGCAGGCTCTGGAAGATCCTCTGCTGGCGGATGCGCTGGAAGGGTATGCCCGCCGGGACCCGGACCAACGCCGGCACCTGGAGGAGCTCCGGCAGCGGCTCGATGCCCGGACCGCTCGCCGGGCTGCGCTGCCGCCCCGGAGCAGACGTATATGGATGGCAGCGGCTGCCGCAGCAGCGCTGTTGCTGGCCGGTGTGTGGGGAATTTACCGCTTGCAGTATGATGGGTCTCCACCGGGATCCTTGTCTGACCTGGTCATGCAGGAAAGCCGCAGGGCGGACAGCGGGGTGGGTAGTAGGGCAGATAGCGGGTCGGTTGCTGCTTCGGCGGGACAGCCTGCTGTTGCATCTGAACGTGACAGCGGATCTGTTGCTGCCAAGGCGACCGGGCAGAATGCTCCTTCGTCCGGCGCGGGAACCTCCTTGGTCGCTTCGGAACGGGGATCTGTTGCCGCCGGAGCCGAGAAACAGGTAACCACTGCAAAAAGGCCGGCGGAGCCCGAGGTGGCCTCGGCATCCCCTTCCGGGAAAGTTAACCCCGTGGCGGACGGACTCCAGGAAAAAGAACGCGTTCCGGATACCCCGGCCGCTCCTGTGCTGGCCGCTGCGTCCGGCAGCGGACACGATACAGCAGCAGACGATGCCGGGAGCAGGGACATCGCTGCTGCGGCTCCCGCTGCACGGGATAATGCGCGAAAGGTCTCTATCTTTTCCGTGCGCCGGAAGGCGGCCGGCTATGCCCGGCAGCAGGCAGAAGGCGCCCGGATCGGGGAGGGAGAAGTGCAGGTAAACGATACTGTTACCGGGCTGCGCCCGCAGCCGGAGGGTGGATACTTTGCGCTCAGGCAGTATCTGTCGGACAGCCTGCGTTATCCGCGGCAGGCGCTGGCGCACGGGACGGAGGGAAATGCAAAAATCGCCTTTATGGTGATGCCCGACGGTTCGCTGCAGGACATACAGGTGCTGGAAGACCCTGGGTGGGGATGTGGCGAAGAGGCCGTCCGTTTGCTGAAGGCTGGTCCGGTTTGGAAGCCGGCCGCAGACGGCCGGCCGGCGCGGGTGAGCTTGGAAGTACCCTTTACACTGCCCTGAAGGACCGGGGCTGAATGGGGTATATGCTGTAACAAAATCGGGAATAGAACCCGCTTGGGTAACCGGCGTCGGATGGTTGGATAGATACTGTAACAAAATCCGGATAAAATTGCCCCTATTTTGTTACAAGATCAAATGAAATTTGGGCTTATTTTGTTACAAATTTTTGTAAAAATTACCCTAATTTTGTTACATGTTCTATCGAAACATATTGGAAGAACTCCGTAAGTGGCGGCATAAGGATGGTCGTAAGCCGTTGGTTATCAGGGGAGCCCGTCAGGTTGGCAAGACCACGGTTGTTCGTCAATTCTCGCAGGAGTATCCACAATTTATTTACCTTAACCTGGAACTTCCGGAAGACCGGGAGCCGTTTGAGCATTTTTCGGATTTTAAAACCCTCCTTCAGACCTTATTTTTCAGAAAAAATATTCTCCTGAAGGATCTCGCCCATACGCTAATATTTATTGACGAAATTCAGGAAGTGCCGGGCGCCCTGCAGCAGCTCCGGTACTTTTATGAGGAAACTCCGGATCTATCTGTTATTGCAGCCGGCTCAATGCTTGAGAGCCTGTTTAATCCCGATATTAACTTTCCTGTCGGTAGAGTAGAATACCTCGTTATTCATCCGGCTTCTTTTCCTGAATTTCTTGGTGCTACAGGTGAAAAGGCTGCTCAGCAGCAGCTCCACACAGTGCCGCTTCCCTCCTTTGCGCATAGCACATTGCTGAAATTGTTCAGAACCTATTGCCTGATCGGCGGCATGCCCGAAATTGTTGCGCATTATGCCAGCCACAGGGATCTGACGGCCCTTGCTTCTATTTATGAATCGTTGTTGGTATCCTATCTGGATGATGTAGAAAAATATGCCACGAATCCAGCGCAGACTGAATATATACGGCACGCTATACGCTCCAGCTTCGCAGAAGCCGGCAAGAGAATTAAATTCCACGGGTTTGGCCATTCGTCTTACCGGTCCAGAGAAATGGGCGAGGCCTTGCGTTCGCTCGAAAAAGCCCTGCTCATACACCTCATATATCCGCAGACGAGCCCTGTGCTGCCGCTGCAACCCGACCTAAATAAGGCTCCCCGTCTCCAGGTATTGGACACAGGAATGCTGAATTATTTTGTCGGTATTCAACAGGAGCTTCTGGGGACTTCAGATTTGGATAATATCTATCATGGCAGGGTTATAGAACATATCGTCGGACAGGAATTACTGGCTCGTCAGTATAGCGCTCTCCATGGCTTGTCTTTTTGGGTCCGTGAAAAAAGCGCTGCTTCAGCTGAGGTGGATTATTTATACCGGTACAAAGAAAAGCTGGTTCCGTTAGAGGTGAAGTCGGGTGCTACCGGCACTTTGCGTTCTCTCATGGCTTTTATGGATCTTGCTCCCCACAATATGGCTTTGCGTTTCTATTCGGGAGAGGTCAGGATTTCGACGATAACTACACCCGCCAAAAAAAAGTGTTATCTGCTCAATCTGCCTTATTATCTGGTCTCCGAAATAGAAGATTACATAAAGTGGTTCGAGGACGAGATCAACAAAAAATAATCATATTATTCTTTAACTTTATAGTGGTATGGTCTGAGTTAATGCATATTTTACCCATTCTCATTTTATGCGGCCTCTTCTCTTGCTTACACTGCTACTTTGGGCCTGGCCACTTGTTGACGCCAGCGCGCAAAGTTTAACGGAGTTAAAGGAAGCTTATGGAAAAAATTCTCAGGAACTGGCGGAGAAGTGCATTCTGAAATATAAATACGTGCCGGAAGATTCCTTAGACAAAGTCTCGGCCAAAATGAGCCGTTTGGTCAATGCTTTTGTGGATGCATATTGTGCGGATACGTTGAGTGGATTTACCCCTGACGCAGCCAGCAAACCCTTTGACGAAAAATATGTGGTGCTGCAGCCCCGGATACGGGTTTGTTTTGTGGACAGGCTGGACAGCGCTGAGATATATGGAAGGCATATTCCCTCTAATTTGCCCCCTCAGTTATACCCGCATCCCGGCGTTTACAGCTCCTTTCTTTCCGCTAATTACTACAAGTTTCCGGAACAGGTTGATTGCGGGGAGTATAATTACAGCATTCAACTTTCAAATAAAGGAAGGTTTACTCCGCTTATCGCCGATACGGATCTGGTGAATACATTAAACGCTTTTTTGAAGGACACGGGTGTTAGTGATCCATACCAAAAATCTGCTTTTCTGAAAAAAATGCTGAAACTCTACCGCCGCGGCCTCGTTCGGGATATCACCGGCGCCGGGGTGGTTCCGCTTTATTACTTTAACTATGCTTTTTTTATTGATCAGGTCATCTTTGATAAGACGATGCGGCACGCCCTGATACAGTTTTCCTTTATCAATCAGAGCAGGCAGGCATACTATATCCGGATAAGTAACGAATGGATACGAAAAGTAAACAGGCCTTGCCTGCAGACATAGTTTAACCCTTAGCCTTTCCCCTTTCAGGACAGGGGGTATCTCACTCTGTCACCCACTTCACCTTTTCGGCAAGCGGTGCCCGGCGGCGGACCGTATCCTGCACCGGGGCATGCCCCAGGTAAAAAATGCCGAGACAACGCTCTCCGGGCTGCAGTTCCAGGAACTCTGCGCCCTCCGTCATGGCAGCGGGGCTGCTCCAGTAGCCGCTCAGCCCGTAAGCCGTCATGCTCAGCCACAGGTTCTCCACCGCGCAGGCTACGGCAGCGATCTCTTCCCATTCCGGCAGGTCCGCAGCGGGCGGGCGCATACAGATGGCGATCACGGCGGCGCAGCGCAGCGGCTTTTCCCGGTTCTGCTGTTCCTTCACGGCTGAAAATTTATCCGCCGGCGTATGTGCCCGGTAATGGTCCGCGAGGTAGTTACCCAGCCGCTCCAGCGCCTTCTGCTGGAAAACTTTGAAAAGCCAGGGTTCGGTCTTCTTATGCGTAGGCGCCCAGGTAGCATTTTCCAGGAGCTGTTCGAGCACGGGGCGGGGAACGTCTTCGCCGGTAAAAAACTCGGGCTTTACCGTCCTGCGGGAACGGATGATCGTATTCAGGATGCCGGCTGCATCGGGAGAAAGCGGTGAGGTCATAAGTGCTGACTTTGATGCCGCAAAGGTAAGGCTCCCCGGGCAACCGATCTCCTTTCCCGGCATAAAAGCGAATGGTGCTGCCGGCACGGCGGAGCCTGCTGAGGAAAACGAAGGAAAGAGAAGTGGCGCAGAAAGGTCATACAGGTAAAAAGCGTAACTTAGGTGTACTAAAACCCGTATCATGAAAACGATCCATTGGCTATGCATGGCCGCCTTCTTCCTGCCGGCGGCAGCCGGCTGCTCCCGGAGCATGACGCCCGGACAGTCCGGTAAGGCCGACCCCGATAAAGCCGCTGCCGTCCGGGAAATGCTCGACGCCCGGAACTATGTTTTCAAAGCCCAGATGGTATCTCCTTCCAGCGGACGTACCCGGCACCTGACCAGCGATTACGATCTTAAGGTAAGCCAGGACAAGGTGGAAGCCTATCTGCCCTATTTCGGGCGGGCATATTCCGCGCCGATGGATCCCTCGAAGGGCGGCATCAAATTTTCCTCTTCCCAGTTTACCTACAACACCAGCGATCGTAAAAAGGGCGGGTGGCTGATCCAGATCGAGCCGAAGGATGAAAAAGAGGTGCAGCAGCTTACCCTTACCGTTTCCGAAGCGGGGTATGCCACCCTGCAGGTAATCAGCACCAACCGTCAGCCTATTTCTTTTAACGGGATCATGGAAGCGGGTAAGGAAACGGACAATCCCTGAACCTATCATTATCTTTCTTGCACATGTACAGATTCTTTATTTGGGCCGGACTGGTCGGACTGACCGGAGGACAGGCTTTTGCGCAGACCCTTTATATGCCGCGCAACATAAAGCAGGCGTTCGACAACGGCACCCGCTCCCCCGATGGTCGCCCCGGCAAAAACTACTGGCAGAATTACGGACGTTATCATCTTTCCGTTACCGTTACCCCTCCGGACCCGCGTGTCCGCGGCACCGAAAGCATCACGTATCTCAACCGGAGTCCCGATACCTTGCATACGCTGGTATTGCGGCTGGTGCTGAATATCCATAAGCCGGCGGCCCCGCGGGCGCATTTTACCCAGCAGGATTACCTCGGTTCAGGCGTGCATATCGACCGCCTCGCGATCCGCGGCGAATCGTTGCCGGTGAACAGCGACGACTTCGGTACCTGGGCGAACATTCCCCTGCAGCAGCCCCTGCTGCCCGGGGACTCGATCCCGCTTTCGATGGACTGGCATTACGACCTGTCCGTGGCGCCGGGCCGTGAAGGCGTTATCGATAGCACCACTTTTTACCTGGCCTATTTCTATCCGCGGATATCGGTGTATGACGATTACAACGGATGGGACCGGCTGGACTTCTCCGACCGGCAGGAGTTTTACAACGACTTTAACGACTATACGCTGGAGGTAAAGGTGCCGGCCAACTATATCGTATGGGCCACGGGTACGTTGCAGAACCCGGATGAGGTGCTGCAGCCGGCTTATGCCCGGAAGCTGGAGCAGTCGCTGCAGTCTGATGCCACTATTCATATGGCTACCCTGAAGGAGCTGCAGGGTAAGAAAGTGACGGCGCAGCACGCCTTCAATATCTGGAAATGGAAAGCCTCAGACGTATCTGATATGGCGCTGGCCCTCAGCGATCATTTTGTGTGGGATGCGGCCGGGGTGACAGTGGAGAAGGGACGCCGGGTAAGCGTACAGGCGGCTTATAACGACACGGCTGCGGATTTTCACCATTCGGTGCGCTGGGGCCGTTATGCGCTGGACTGGTTTTCGCATCACTGGCCGGGGGTGCCTTACCCCTATCCGAAAATGACCGCCTTCCAGGGATATGCCGACATGGAATATCCCATGATGATCAACGACGGCACGACTCCCGATACGGCTTTTTCGCGGATGGTGCAGGATCACGAGATGGCGCATACCTATTTCCCGTTCTATATGGGCACCAACGAAACCCGTTATGCTTTTATGGATGAAGGATGGGCCACTACCTATGAGCTGCTGATCGGGCGGACGGAAAGGGCTCCCGAAGAGGCCGACTCGGTTTACCGGAAATTCCGCGTCAACCGCTGGATCCATGATCCGGCTTCGGAAGAAGACCTTCCCATTATTACGCCTTCCAACCAGCTGAACGGCGTAGGGTATGGCAACGGGGGTTATGTAAAACCCTCGCTGGCTTATCTGGCGCTGAAAGACCTGCTGGGCGACGATCTGTTCAGAAAGGGACTGCATGCTTACATGGACCGCTGGCATGGCAGGCATCCCATTCCCTGGGATTTCTTCAACGCATTTAATGACGCCACCGGGCGTAATCTGAACTGGTTTTGGAACAGCTGGTTTTTTTCAAATAATTACATCGACCTTGTTTTGCAGGAGGTCCGCAAATCCGGCAAGGGATATACCCTTACGATTGGGAATACGGGCGGCTTCGCCGTGCCGGTGGATGTAAAGCTGTATTACACCGACGGGGACACGGCGGTATTCCACCAGACGCCGGCCATCTGGCAGGCCGATCAGCGGCAGGCGAAAGTGACCGTACCGGCGCGTAAGGCGGTTCGCGCGGTGGCGTTGGATGGCGGTATCTTTATGGATGCCCGTGAAGCGGATAACCGGAAAACGTTGTGACAACGCCTCCGTTCTCCCGAATGGCGGTATCAGAACAGACGCATCTGTTTTCCGTCGCCGGGCTGACGATGCGGAATCCCGTCCCCGAAGTTGGAAAGGGAGATACCCAGCAGCCTGATCTTTTTATCTTCGGGCTGAATGGAGTCGAGCAGCTGCGCTGCTGTTTCGCAGATGGTTTCCGGATCGCTGACCGCATGGGGAAAGGAACGGTTGCGTGTGATCTGCCTGAAATCCCCGAATCTTATCTTCAGCGTAACCGTCCTGCCCTGCAGGTTATTCCGCTTTAACCTTTCCGCTACCACGGCGGCCAGCCGCTGCAGCTCCTGCCGCATGTCCTCCGGTTTTTGCAGGTCCTGCGGAAAGGTATCTTCTGCGCTCAGCGACTTTATTTCCCGGTGCGGCTGTACGGGCCGGTTGTCTATGCCCCTGACGATACGGTAGTAAAACCGGCCGGTTTTACCGAAATGCTGTACCAGCTCGTTCTCTCCAAGCTTTTTCAGGTCGGCGCCGGTATGCAGCCCCATCCTTTTCATCTTCGCGGCCGTTACTTTTCCCACACCAAAAAACTTTTCAACCGGAAGTTTCTCCATGAATGCGGCAATGGCGGAGGGCCCGATAAAGGTCAGCCCGTCCGGCTTGTTCATATCGGAGGCGATCTTGGCCACGAACTTGTTGACCGACACGCCGGCCGAAGCGGTCAGCTGCAGCTCCTCGCGTATGGCCTGCTTGATCTGCCGGGCTACCGCTATGGCCGAACCGATCTGCAGCTTGTCTTCGGTGACATCCAGATAGGCCTCATCCAGGGAGAGCGGTTCCACCAGGTCCGTATAGCGGTAAAAGATGCTGCGTATCCTTCCGGAGGCTTCCTTGTAGGCATCGAAGCGAGGGCGGATAAAGAGCGCCTGGGGACAAAGCTGCGCCGCGGTGCGCGAAGGCATGGCAGAACGGATACCGAACACGCGGGCCTCATAGCTTGCCGTGGCTACCACTCCTCCGCGGCCTTCCGGCGAACCGCCTACCACAATAGGCTTGCCGCGGTATTCAGGGTTATCGCGCTGCTCCACGGAAGCGTAAAAAGCATCCATGTCGATGTGGATGATCTTACGTATCAGCGGTTCGTTCTCGGTAGCCTGGTCCATGATGAAGCCGTATACGAAATTAGTGTTTTTGCCGTTGTCCCGATCGTTGTCTGCGCAGCAAAGCAGCTTGTCTGAAAAAAATAATTTAGCTACCTTTCAACGTTAAACCGGTTCCAGCATTCATGTCCGACGAATCATACATAAAGAGTCTTCACCAGGGAGATGAATATGCTTTCCGGCATATCTTCAACCTGTTCCATACACGGCTTTGTTATTTTGCTTCCGGCTTTCTCGGAGACACCGAAAGATCGAGGGATGTGGTGCAGGATGCTTTTCTGAAATTGTGGGAGCGGCGAACCGATTTTGAAGGTATCCCCGCTATTCGCTCCTTTCTGTACATTACGATAAAAAACGCCTGTCTGAATGCCGGCAAGCACGAGAAGGTGGTGCATAAATACGAGGCGGACCAGCGGGCCGTGCCGGAAGAAGCTGCGGAGAACCGCATTATCCATCGTCTGATCGAAGCCGAAGCGCTGGAACATATCCATCAGGCCCTGCAGCGATTGCCGGCGGGTTGCCGCCGGGTGGTTGATCTCAGTTATTTCGGAGAGCTGCGGAATGAAGAAGTGGCCCGTCAGCTGCGGGTTTCCGTCAATACGGTAAAGACGCAGAAGATGCGCGCCATCCGCATCCTGCGGGGACTGCTGGGCGAGTCTTCACTGACGATTGTGCTGCTGCTGATCGCAAGGCTGCATTGACCGTTAATCCTGTCCGGGGAAGAATACTTTTACCGCGTCTTTTTTTGTTCCCTGGTCTGTAGAAAAGGTTTTCCCGCGCGCCGGTTTTTCCTTCAAAAAAAGACGGATGTCCGCCGGTCCTTTGCCTTCCGTCTGTAGCAATACGTCAAATGACGGAAGAAACATGGGCGGCGTTACGGCTGCCTCCTTTGCATTGCGCATAAAATAAAGTACCGGAAAAGCGTGCGCTGTTCCTTTCACAAATCCCGCATCATTGACTTCCAGGCCTCGTGTGTCATCGGCTACCAGAAAAGGCCGTTCTTCCTCAGGCGGGACTTCCAGATAAATGCGCGAAAGGCGGATATGCTCCGCATGGCGTATAAAGAATCCGGCGGCCGGCAGGGTTTGCCCGAACATCCGGTTTTCGGGATAACCCCGCGTGTTTTCGGGCACGGAGTCCGCCAACGCCGCTTTGCCTGCCGCATGGCTGACCAGCTGAATATCATGGATACTTACGTCTTTGATGTCAGCGTCGGGGATGCCGGAAATGATATTGCACATTTGGCTTTCGCTGGTGGCAATGATGTTTCCGATGTTGACATGCTGCAGGGAGCCGGCAGGCTGATGGCGGTTACCCAGGCGGATGAAGATCGGCGTCTGTACCGACTGCATCGTAATATTGGAAATGTTGATCTGATCAGAATGACCTCCGTCCACATCTTCGATGGCGATGCCCGAGATCACCGTTTTATCCGCGGTGATGCCAGTAAGGGTCGTCTTCCAGTGACGGATGTTGTCCTCGCTTGCAGCATGTATTGCGCAATTACTGATGCTGATGTTGCGGAACCCTCCTGAAGATGCGGTGCCCATTTTGATGCCGTTGCAATTGGAAGCGGCCACGCAGTTGGTAATGGTAATGTTCTCGCAGGGTTCCTCCCGTTCGCTTTTCAGACAGATGGCGTCGTCGTCGGTATCAAAGCGGCAGTTGGAAACGGTTACATTCTTGCTGTCGATATCGATACCGTCGTTGTTCCAGTTGGCATGGGCATATACCGATATGCCGGTGACCAGCACGCCGTCGCAGCCCAGGTATTTCTGGGTCCAGAAGGCGGGGGAGCGAAGGCGGATGTCTTTTATCCCCACATCGCTGCAATCGATAAAAAACATCAGCATAGGTCGCCCTTTGGCATTGTCCCCATGCTGAAAACTTTTGGCCTTGCCGTTCCCGTCGATGGTGCCCGGACCTGTCACCGATACCTGCTGCAGTTCTTCCGCGATGATCAGCGCCGGTGTATGACGGACCTCGTGATAATCGCTGATCCGGCTGCTGCCCTTCAGTACGGCTCCCGCTTCGAGAAACAGGTTGACCTTGCTTTTCAGGTAAAGGGTTCCCGAGAGAAAAATTCCTGCAGGCACTGTTACCCGGCCTCCGCCGGTGGCTGAGCATTCGTCGATAGCCTGCTGGATGGCGACGGTATTCAGGGTGGTGCCATCTCCTTTGGCCCCGTATTTCAGGATATTGATGTCTGCAGCCGATGCGGATAGAGACAGGAGCAAAAGGCAAACCATTGGGAAGGATATCTTCCTCCGGCATCTTGTTCTCATCGAAAATGATTTGGAGCAGTTAAGCAGGATGTGCTCCAAAATAATACATTTCCGGCACTTGTCGCAGGGACTGCGGCAGGTGCCGGAGATGATGATCATTTTGCAAAAACACGAACCGGCTTTTCTTCCTGTTTTTTCATGTGCTCCGGCAGCATGAACACCCGGCCCTGCTTGTCGCAGAAATACAGGTGGGAAGCCGAGGGCTTCCTGCCGTTGCCGTCTGCCCAGAAGGCATAGAACTCCGGGTTGGCATCGACCGGCCGCCGCGGGTAGCTCTGGTTGTTCTCTGCGCCCGGCGTCAGCTCCTTCAGCTTCTCCCAGTGACGGCCCTGGTCCCGGCTGGTCCACATCACGATCGAGCCGCCGGTGTTATAAGCCTGCGGACCGGGATCGGTCGGGGCAATGATCCGCCAGGTACCGTCATCTTCTATGTAAAGCGAGCCCATGTCATAGTTGTTGTCCGAAGCGGTCACCGGCAGGATCTGCCAGCTGCCACCCGTCCAGTGTGCCGTATACCACTGCTGGGGCCCGTTCTCCGGACCCGGTTCCCAGCCCTTGGTGGTCTCGTACAGGATCACCGGGTTGCCTTCACGGTCGAAGTTCAGGTCGTTGATATAGACCTTCAGCCCTTCGGCGGCATAATCATGGATCAGCGCCGGGTTGTGGATCTCCCGCAGCGGCAGGGATATGGCCTTGCCGTCGGCCGTCTTCCAGCTTTGGCCGTGATCGTCGGTGAAGACATAGTACAGGTTGGTCCGGTAGTCCAGTCCTGCCCCGGTCTTCCGGGTAGGATGGTAGTTGAAGGAGGTGCCGATACGGTTGCCTTTTTTGCCGCTGGTCTGGTAATGGCCTTCCTCGATGTTGGCGATGTCTTTCCACGCCGACCAGTGGATGCCGTCGGGGCTGGTCATGTAGCCGATCACCCGGCAGCCTCTTTTGCCGTATTTCAGCTGCTGGGTTTCGTAGTGGGTAAAAAGACCGGTAAAGCCGTGATCGTCGTAATACATCTGCAGATAGGAGAAGTTGTTCATCGGCACTTCCTTGCCGTCGACCAGCTTGACGGGCCGGATCTGCTCAAAGCGGCTGATGTCGTAAGGCTTTAGGCTGCGGTGGATAAAGGAAGGCCGGCCGGTGCCGTGGGCGGTGGAGAAGATCCAGATATAGCCGTCCTTGTCCACCTGCAGCACGGGATTGTCATGGGCGTCGCCGGTGGCCTTGTCCAGCAGGATGGTGGGACGCGACACCTTGCCGTTGCGGTGGTTGAAGTAGCCGACCTCGTGGTAGAGCGATTTGCCGTCATGGCCGGTGCCGCCGTAACAGAAGAAGGTCTTTTTTACTTTGGGCACATATACCGAGAAGGGATAGTGATTGGAGGGATAGGTGGCCATGCCGCCGGCATATTTATAGACGTAGGGGTTGTCCTTCAGGTGACCGATGAAATACCAGATACCCCGGTAGCCGTCGTCCTGCTTATCGATGAACCGGGCCGACTTGTAGGAATAAGGGTCGGATTCCCGGCCGGAGTCAGTGCTTTGCCCGGCTGCATAAAGCGCCGGCAGGCTGCACAAGAGGAGAAGACAAGTTTTTTTTAATCTATTGATCGACATAATACTGGGTTTATAAAAATAAATGGGTTTTTAAAAGGCAGGCCGTTACGGCCTGTTTTCTCTGGTACGACCGGCGGTTATTCAAATCCCGGATCACCATTTACATGCCGCATCAGCCAGTAAGCTGCTCCTGCAAATGTGGTATCCGGAACGTTAGGGGCGGATGTTTCGGGCAAAACAGGGCAGGTAAAGGTTGCCGGCCCATAGAAGGACAGCACATATATAGTGGGGGAGGCATTAAACCGTTCATGCATCCTTACACAGTCCTTTACGCGATTTAAGAATTGTTTGCCGGTGGATTCATTCGGAGCCATCATGACCATGGTGGTAAAATGGGCGTTCACTGACCGGGTCCACTGCACCAGCGTAGCGCTACCTCCGGCCAGTGCGCCCGGACGTATCCTCATATATCCCGTATTGGCGGACCATAGGGTCATAGGGCCGTCTGTAGCGCTTCCCTGGCAGTTTTTGATGTCATTCTGTAAATCAGCATTGCGGGAATCGTTAAAATCGCCGTATACCTTCCAGGGGGCCACCATCCTCAGGACAGGCCGGTTACTATCCTGATATTTAAGTGTGTACTTTCTTGCGGGAGAGTAGTCCCTGTTTACCGTGGCATAGGTTACCTTAAATCCTGATGCTATAAAGCGGTCTATATAGACAGAATCCTCATGGTCCGTAGCATAGGTGAAATCGGTTTCATAAAACACATTCCTGGAATAAAAACGTTTATAAGCCTCTCCGCAATAGGCGCTGTCGCCCGAATACTTGTCCATGGCGAAATTATTGATATACCATCCGTCCGCATGCGCGCGTATATATTGGGATTGCAGGCTGTCTCCCCCGACTATGCCGGCATAGGAACGAGCGCCTCCGATATACACCAGTGAGTGGGGCACGGACAATAAGGCTTTTTCCGTTTGTTGTTTACTCCCTGCCGTACCGGGTAAGCCCGCTTCATCCTGCAATGACTTGGAGCAGGAGGAAAACAAGGGCGTAATAAGGATAATGACGGCAAGTCCGGGAATGCATCGTTTCATGATGTTTGTTTTGAGGTGGATGTTTTACCTTTTTAATACCCGCTGTTCTGTTTTAGCCCCGGCGTGATGTCCAACGCACTCTGGGGAATGGGGAGCAGGGCATTGTACGGCTTGATGGTTTTCTTAATAAGGTAATAAAAAGCAGGTTCGTTGAGGCTGTATTTCAGGGTCCGGTCATACCACAGGCCCAGCCGGTTCAGCGTAATCCGGCGCGGCTCTTCGATGATGAGCTCGCGTGCACGTTCATCCAGGATAAAATCCAGGTTCACCTTCCCGGCATCTGTCAGCGGGGCGTGCGCTCGGGCTCTTACTACATTGATATCATCTGCAGCATCCTGGAGCTGCCCTTTGTCGAGGTAAGCCTCGGCCCTCAGCAGGAAGGTTTCAGCCAGGCGGTAAACGATGAATTTCTGATCCGGCGTGGAGCTGCTGTTGATGCTTTTTATCGATCCTTCTGCTTTGCGGACCATGGGATAGATATTCTGGATGGTATCCTTCAATCCCGGTGCCTTGAAATCGATCTGCTTACCGAATAAAGCGTTGGAAGGATTGTTGTAATACCAGGTTCTCCGGATGTTCCAGGGGGAATTCCGCATGTCATTCCAGTCGCCGTCCCAGATGGTATAGTTGAAATAGTTGGTGGTGCGCACATAGCCTACCGGCCTGCCGCCCAGGGAGTCTGCCAGGGTCATGGCCTGTCCTCCGTTGGGGGCGATCAGGTTGGCATAGTAAGGGCCCCAGGTGCGGGAAAGGCTGGTGCCGATATCTCCGCCGGGGACATTATAGGCGCCCTGGAGCACCCAGATGCTTTCCATGTTGCCGCCGCTGCGGTTGGCGTTGTTGTCCCAGAAGAGATCGGAGAACACGTCCCCTCCGCCTTCGGGAAAATGTCCGTCATGCGTAGCGTCGCTTCCAAAGCGCGCTGTCATCAGGTGGTAATACCCGGAATTGATGATGCGGGTGGCGGCGGCAATGGTCGAGTCGGGCATATCCAGCTGCAGGTAAGCGGTGGAAAGCAGCATGTCGGCTGCGGACCGGGTAAGGGTGCCCTCGGCGACCTGATCGGGATTGGCGGGCAACCAACGTGAAGCAAATTCAAGATCCTCCCGCACAAATTCAAGCACACTGTCCTTGGGCGCCCGTGTAAAATCAAATTGCGGCGTGAGGATCTCGTGATCGACGAGGGGGACATCCCCGTATAGGTTCAGGAGGGTATAGTAGGCGTAAGCCCGGAAAAACCTGGCCTGGGCGATGACCTCGTTTTTCTGCTGGTCGTTATCCCATATTGCGGCCGGCAGCTGGGCGCGGTCGATTACCACATTGGCATGGGGGATAAGTGCCGAATAGGCCGCATTCCAGAAATCCGCTGCTGCATCATGGGTGGTGTTGAGCAGGGAGAAGTCCACCAGCAGATAAGGGCGGTGGGATTGTCCGCAGGTCGCCACATCGGTTCCCATACGCAGGTATTCCCGGTAAGGATAACCGCCGGACTGTCCGTCGGAGCCGCTGAAGATAAAAGTGCGGGCGTCGGCATAAAGGGTGTTTACCGCCAGCTGGAAGGTTTTGGGATCGGTAAAGGCATTGTCGGTGCTGAAGAAGTCTTTGGGCTTTTCCTTCAGCAGATCCTTGCTGCAGGAGCCGGCCAGGAGCGCGACGAGCAACAGCAGGCCTGAGTAAGTAAGGGTATGTCGGGATGTTATTTTTTTCATGGTCTGGTCTTTTTATGTTACAAGCTCAGGTTTAGGCCGAAGATGAGAGAGCGCATGGTAGGGTATTGTCCGCGGCCCGTTCCGGTGGTTTCCGGATCCCAGCCGCCCCACTGTGTAAACAGGAAGGAGTTCTTGGAGCTGACATACACCTGCAGCTGGTTCATCTTCAGCCGGTCTGTGAGCGGCTTTGGAAACGTATAGGACAGCGAAACGTCCTGTATACGTACCCAGGTGGTGCTTTGCAGGAAGTTGATATGGTAGGCGTCCTGATAATCCATGGAAGGCAGGCTGTTGTTCGGGTTGTCCGGCGTCCACCAGTCCTGGTAGATGCCGTGCATGCGGTATGTGAAGTTTACCGGGGGATCCAGTATATCGCGGTTGTCCCTATCCCCGCCGACTGCTCCGGTTACCTGTACATACAGGCTGAATCCCTTATACTGCACGGAAGTATTGAACCCGAACATATAATCGGGTTTGTCATAACCCAGGATGGTGCGGTCGCCGTCCGGTGTGATCTTTCCGTCGCCGTTCAGGTCTTTCAGCCTGACATCCCCGGCGCGGAACCCTTCGGGGATATCATCGCCGGTCTGCCAGATGCCGTCGGGCTCGTAGTTGTAATAAGCGCCGAGGGATTTGCCGATAAACCAGTTGTTGGAGATATCGTCGAGCTCTTTTCCGTTCTCGTCTTTGTCCCCGTAGAGATGGACGATCCGGTTTTTGTTGCGGGCAAAGTTCAGTCCCATTCCCCATTTTACCGCTCCGTTCAGCACGTTGGGGGTAGTTAACTCCACTTCGATCCCTTTGTTGTTGACCGCGCCCAGGTTGGAAAGCACGCTGCTAAATCCGTTCAGGATAGGAATATTGCGATTCAGCAGGAGGTTGCGCGTGTCTGAGTTGTAATAGTTCAGGCTGCCCGATATCTTGCTGTGCAGCAGCTCGAAGTCCAGCCCCAGGTTGGTGGCATAGGTGCTTTCCCATTTGAGATCCGGGTTCCCGATGGAGGTCTTGGCGATACCGTAAGCCGTGGTCCCGCCGAGCAGATAGTTATGGGAGCCACCCGGCTCTATCCGGCTGAGCGACTGGTATCGTGCAATAGCCTGGTTGCCGTTGGCGCCCCAGGAAAGCCGCAGCTTCAGGAAGTCGATAACCGGATTATTCTTCAGGAAGTTTTCTTCAGAGACTACCCATCCCAGCCCTACCGAGGGGAAGAAGGCGAACTTGTTGTTGTCGCTGAACACGGAAGCGCCGTCCCGCCGTCCGGTCACCGTCAGCAGGTACCGGTCCTTGTAGCTGTAGTTGAGCCGGGCCATCATGGCGATGGCATGATAATCCGCGTAACCGGCGGCAGTGTTCTGGTTTTCCCCGAGGCTGAGGCTGTAATAGGATAATACATCCGAGGGAAAGGTGTTCGCGTTGGCGGACAGGAGTTTAACCGAGGAAAAATTATAGTTATACAGCAAGGTCACGTCCACCTTGTGATCCTGGGCGAAGGTATGGTTGTATTTGATCAGGCTTTCCAGGTACATGTCCTGGGAAGAAGAGTCCAATGTGCTGGCTGTCGCAACCCGGTCGAGCCCGCCTGCATTAAAAGAGGGAGAGAAATGTTGCTGCGTTCCCGAGATCAGGTCATTGGAATAGGTGAAGCGGTAGGTCAGTCCTTTGATGAACGGTATCTTCAGCTCTGCATATACGATACCGAAGAGATCTTTCCGTTGATTGGTATTTTGATCCAGCGTAGGCATCAGGGGGTTGCCGATCAGCCCGTCCGTCATCGGCACCGGGTTCAGCGTTGTTTTGGCCGAGTCCAGGTACCAGGTGGCGTAGGGGCTGAGGTTGATGGCGCTGCCCAGGCTGGCGCGGGATCCGGAAACATCCACAAAGGAAAAGGAAGAATTGGTCCCCACCTTTAACCAGTCGGTCACTTCGGTTTCCAGGTTTACCCGCAGGGAAGCCCTGCGGAAGCGGTCTCCGATGACGACGCCTTTCTGATCGGTCCAGTTGCCCGCAATAAAGTAATTTGTTTTTCCCGTATTGGCGCCGACGCTTAGGTTATAGCTCTGTATTGGCGCCGTCCGGGTGATCACATCGAGCGGGTCGACGACGATCCCCTTTTTATAGTTATCCACTTCGGCCTCGTTGAGGTACTGAACGGGATTGGATGGATCCGGCTCGGGGGCTACTCCCCGGAAGGCCAGGGTCTTCTGGTAGTTGATCTTTTTCTGTATATACTCCCCGGGGCTTTCGAGATGCTGGGTCATCAGCATGTCCTGTACGCCGGCATAGCTGTTGAACTGGATGGTGGGTTTGGCGGTCGTGCCTCTTTTGGTGGTCACCAGTATGACGCCGTTGGCGGCGCGGGAGCCGAAGATGGCGGCGGAGCTGGCGTCCCGCAGCACGTCGATAGAGGCGATATCATTGGGATTCAGGTCGCCCAGCTGCCCGTTGTAGATAATGCCGTCTACTACCACCAGCGCTTCGTTGCCGCCGGTGATGGAGTTCTGACCGCGGATCGAGACCGAGGAGCCGGAGCCGGCGTTGCCGCCGGCGCTGATATTCACGCCGGGTATGGAACCTCTCAGGGCCTGCGAGATATTGGTATTCGGCAGGGTTTCAAAACGGGTGTTGTCCACACGCGACACGGCGCCCGTCAGGTCTTTTTTCTTTTGCGTGCCATATCCTACGACCATGAGCTCCTCCAGCGAAGAGACATTGCCCCGCAAGGTGACGTTGAGGCTGGACCGCCCTTCCACTGCCATCTCCTGCTTATTGTAGCCGACATACGAAAACACCAGCGTGCCCGTACCGGAGGGCAGCTCCAGCGAATAGTTGCCGTCGGCATCCGTGATCGTCCCGGTTTGTGTTCCTTTCAGGCTCACGCTGACACCGGGCAAGGCGTTCCCTGCAGGATCGGTGACCTTCCCTTTGACGGTGAATGCCGGCAGGGCTGCTGTTACCGGAGGAGAAGGCTGCTGGCTCACCACCACTGTTTTTTGTTCGATATGATAACGGAGGGAAGAGGTCCTGAAACAAAGATCAAGCACTTCCGGGATGGTGGCGTCTTTGACCGAGAGCGTCACCGGGGGTGACTGCTGCACATCCTCATCGTTATAAAGGAACTGATAATCGCTTTTGTCCTGTATAATGCGGAAAACCGCGGACAGTTTTGCCTCGTGCAGGGAGAAGCTCAGCCGCACCTCCTGGGAATATCCCCGGGCGGAAAGCTTCAGTATGCAGGCAAAGGTCAGGAAGAGCGTAATACGCATGGCTCTGAGCATTAATACCGGCAGGCGTCTCCCGAAATGCCGGTGTGGGAAGGATTGCTTTTTTTGCATACATTCGTATGGTTAACAGTTAGACAATGCCTGTTCCTCCTTTCTCAGGGGAAAGGAACAGGTTGTTCGGCTTTTAATCCGGGAGTGTGACTGCATTCCCGGTTTTTTCGGGTTTCATCAGGGTTGGCGGCCGCGGGGAATGACCATCAGCCGGCGCCCTTCCAGTTCAAAATGAACCTTTCCGGTAAGCTCCAGCAGATGCAGTACTGACGTGATGTTTTCGTATTTACGGATGCGGCCGGTAAAATGCAGCGGCTCTCCCGGAGGAGCATTGTACTCCGCGGTGACATCATACCATCTTTCTATCTTTTTCAAGATGCTCTCCAGCGCCTCGCTGTCAAAAACGAACAGGCCGTTTTTCCAGGAAAGTGTTTCTTCCAGATTGGCTTTGCTGACGATGGGTCCGTGGCTGTTTCCGGACAAGACGGCCTGGAAACCCGGCTTGAGCAGGATGGCTTCCGGTGTCATCCCTTTCGGTCTGACCTGTACGGATCCCGTTACGAGCGTGGTTCTTTCGGTGGCTTCTTCCCGGTAGGAGGATATGTTAAAGGCGGTCCCCAGCACCCGGATATCCGATCTGTCCGTACTGACGATAAAGGGGCGCCCTGCATCGGCGGCTACCTCAAAATAAGCTTCACCCGATAAAAAGACCTGCCGCTCATTCCCGGAAAAGCGGATGGGGAAACGAAGGCGGGACGAGGCATTCATCCATACTTTTGTGCCGTCGGACAGTACCAGCTGGTACTCGCCGCCCCGTGGAGTGATGACGGAGTTGTAGACGATCTTGTCATCCGGCGTATCCGCCCCGGTATAACGCAGGATATTTCCCTGGTTGCGTACCTGGGTACCGTCGGCTTCTTTGATGGTAGCGGAATCGGGACCTCCCAGCTGCAGGGTCCTGCCGTTGCCCAGGACAAGCTGCGCTACCTTTCCTTTGGGATAAAGACCCGTGGTATCTTTTGTTGGTGCGGGGGTATGGACGGCCACAGCGGGAGCTGGCGTTTTTTTGTCCCGGAGCATGAGATATCCGAGCCCGGCCGCGGCCAGCAGCGGCAGCGCTACGGCGGCAATGCGCAGACTTTTCCGTAGCAAATGATGGCGGACCGCACCCGGGGAAATGCGCCGGGCCAGCCGTTTCCAGGAAGCGGTCCGCGTGCTGTGCTGCGCCCGCCAGGAGCGGAGCTCCTTTTGCAGGTAGTCCGCATCGCTGAGCCGGGCCCATAGTTCCCTGTTCTCCGGGCTTTCCGCGACCCAGGCTTCCAGGCGCGCAGTCTCCTCCGGGCTCAGGGAGCCTTCCAGCATCTTCCCGAACAGGGCGGCTATTTCAAAATGGGCGTCGGGTTGTTTCATGGCATGGTTACCTAAAACAACCCAATGTCAAAAAGGGGTGAAAGCGGGCAAATAATATTTTATCGCATCAATCCGGCAGCACCTTCACCTCCAGGTCCTTGAAAAATACCTTGCTGTTGGGGTCGTGCCCCTGCAGAGCAAAGGTACCGCTGGAGATGAGCCGTCCTGCCATGTCCGGGGAGCGTTTGGGATTTTCGGGCTCGGTATAGTCGACTACGGTTTTGTCGTTTACCTTGATGACCACTCTCTTGCCGCGCACGATGATCTCTTCGGTAAACCACACGTTATCCTTTACCAGGATGTCCCTGACGTCGCGGATGGCATAGAGGCTGCCGGTCCTCCGCCAGTCGGTATGCGAGTTGTTGACCTGCACCTCGTAGCCTTTGGCCGGCCAGCCGCTTTCCTGGTAGGCGGTATGGAAGTAGATGCCCGAGTTGGAGCCGGGAGTGGTCATTACCTGCGCCTTGAAGTCGAAGTTCTTAAAGTTGTGGTTCATGGCATCCCCTTCATAGAAAAGATGCGCCGTCTGGCCGTGGGCCACGATCATGCCGTCCTGTACGGTAAAGGTGCCCGCATGGTCGCCGACCTTCCAGCCGTTGAGGGATTTGCCGTCAAAGAGGGAGATCCAGCCTCCCTGGCGGGTTGTTCCCGGAGGCGTGCCACTGGTCTTTTTACTGGCGCTGCAGCTCATGATCAGAATAAGGGTCAGGGCCAGGAGCAGGTTACGTTTCAACATATTATTCGTTTAGGGTAATGGTTAGCGACTTCACTTACCTTTTCGTTCTTTCCAGAGCTGGTTAAAGGATTTCGGGGCAAATTCCGGAAGCTCGCGGCGATCTCCCCAGGCTTTGCGGAACATTTTGCTGATGACCCAGTTCTTGGTGCTGCCTTTGGCCATATTCATCAGCCGGCGGCTCAGGCTGGCTTGTTTCCAGAGGAACCAGGACATCTTTTCCGCGCCGCTGCCCAGGTTTTTGTCGACCGCCTCGTGCCGGTTCACCAGCAGCAGCTCGTGCAGGTTGATCTTTACGGCGCATACCTCGGTACAGTTGCCGCACAGCGAAGAGGCATAGCTGAGGTGTTTGTATTCGTCCATGCCGCGCAGGTGGGGGGTGATGACGGCGCCGATGGGTCCGCTGTAGGTGGTGCCATAGGTATGGCCCCCGATGTTTTTGTATACCGGGCAGGCGTTCAGGCAGGCGCCGCAGCGGATGCAGTAGAGGCTTTCGCGGACGGCGGCATCGTTCAGGATGTTGGTACGGCCGTTGTCCAGCAGGATTACATACATCTCGTCGGGACCGTCGGTTTCATTTTCCTGCCGGGGACCGCTCAGGATGGTATTGTACACGGTGACCTGCTGCCCGGTGCCGAAGGTGGCCAGCAGGGGCCAGAACAGCGCGAGGTCGTTTACGGAGGGCAGCACCTTTTCGATGCCGGCAATAACGATATGGGTTTTGGGAAAGGTGGTCGTCAGCCGTCCGTTGCCCTCGTTCTCGGTGATGGCAATGCTGCCGGTATCGGCCAGGATAAAATTGGCTCCCGTAATGCCGATGTCGGCGGTGCGGAATTTTTCCCGCAGCTTTTCCCGGGCTACGGCGGTCAGCTGCTCGGGGGTGAGCTTGGCGTCCACCTGCAGCTTTTCATGAAAGAGCCGGGCGATGTCCTCCTTGCTTTTGTGCATGGCCGGCGTAACGATGTGATAGGGCGGCTCCCCGTCCAGCTGCTGGATATACTCGCCAAGGTCGGATTCGAGGGATTCGATCTGGTGCTCCGCGAGGAAGTCGTTCAGGTGAAGCTCCTCGGTGGCCATGGATTTACCTTTTATGACGGCTTTGGCCTTTTTGGCCTGGCAGATTTTCAGGATCTCGCCGAGGGCCTGGTCTGCATCCTCCGCCCAGATCACCTTGCCGCCGCGGCGGCTGAAATTGGCCTCGAACTCTTCCAGGTATTTATCCAGGTTCTCGATGGCCCGCCATTTCACGTTTTTGGCCCTTTCCCGCGCCGTGGACAGGTCGGTAAACTGGTGCTTGCCCTTCTGGAAGGCATCGTTGTACCGGCCGATATTGAAGTTGATCTTCCGGCGATGCTCCAGGTCCTGCGCCTTTACCTCGCTTTTGGCCAAAAAAGTGTTGGAAATCTCCTGCATACCTCAAAGTGTAAAACAAAGATACTAATTTACTTATCTTTGTTTGGTATGAATAACTATCAGCTGACCGGCCTGATCGCCACCATCCTGCTGACCGCCTTTTTTGCCGGTATCGAGGTGGCGTTCGGAAACGTAAACAAGCTCAGCATCGAACTGCGGCGCAAACAGGGCATCCTCTCGGGAAAGATCCTTTCGCGCTTTATCGAGCAGCCGGCGCGTTTTGTGGCGGTAAGCCTGGTGGGGCTCACGATCATGCTGGTGCTGTACTGCATCGCAGTGGATGAGTTTTTGCAACCCCTGTGGCGGCGCGCCCTCGGGGGACCGCGGGAGCTGCCGTATTTCCAGCTGGTCATCGAGATATTCCTGGCCACCGCCGCCATCGTCATCGTCGGCATAGCGCTGCCCCGCGCCGTTTTCCGGGCCCGGGCCGACAGCCTGCTGGTATTTTTTTCCGTTCCTGTATCGCTTTTTTACAAGATATTATATCCGGTAGCTTCCCTGCTGGTGGGCATATCCGAATGGATGCTCAAATACCTGTTCAATGTGCGTATTGCGGATCGCAAGGAGGTGTTTAACCGCGCCGTAGTGGAAAATTTCTTCCGGCAGGGACAGGAACATACCCAGGAAAACCAGGAGCTGAATGCGGAGCTTTTTGAGAACGCCCTTTCGCTGAGCCAGGTAAAGATCCGTGCCTGCATGATCCCCCGGAAGGAGATAGAGGCCATGGAGGTAAATACCCCGCTGCCGGCCATTATCCGCCGTTTTCTGGAAACCAAGCTTTCCAAGCTGGTGATCTACGATCAGCATATCGACAATATCCTGGGCTATATACACCAGCTGGACCTGTATAAACGCCCTGCCGACATCCGGGAAACGCTTCACCCCATCCTGGCGGTGCCGGAGACGATGAGCGTGATCGACCTGATGAGCAAGTTTACCCAGGAAAGGAGGAGCCTTGCCTGGGTGGTGGATGAATTCGGGGGCACGGCGGGCATCGTGACGCTGGAGGACCTGCTGGAAGAGATCTTCGGGGAAATCCGCGATGAGTATGATACAGAGGAATTTATCGAAAAGCAGATCGCTGATAAGGAATATATCTTCTCCGGCCGCCTGGAGATCGACTATCTGAACGAACGATATGGCTTCGATCTTCCGGAAGGGGAGAGCGAAACCCTTTCCGGGATCATCATTGCCCACCACGAGACCATCCCGCAGACCCGGGAGCGGATCATTATCGGCGATTTTGAATTTGAGGTGCTGAATGTCACCGAAACGCGCATAGAAACGGTGAAAATGCGTGTGCTCCGGTAGAAAGAAGCCCCGGCTTAAAAAATTTTTACTTTCCCGAAAAATTTTGTAATATTGTGACCAGTTCTGTCAGCAGTTGTGTCATTCACTCATTGCCGCTTGCCATTCAAATAAGTGTCTGATAAAACCGGCGGGAACGAAAAATTGCAATAAACTTTTTTGGGGTTAACAAACAATGGATGAAAGGCCTGCTCCTGATTCTTCTCGGGCGGGCTTTTTCATGGGTATATGATACTGTTCCGCATCTTTTTTAGGCAAATTGGTGCAGATTGCTAACTTTGCGCGTCATTTACTGTCGGTCTGTGATTTATGTTCAAGCAATTGTTTAAGAACAATCCGCTCAAAGCGGAAATGAATTTTTTCGATCATCTCGAAGAGCTCCGCTGGCACATCATCCGCTCCCTGGCCGCCATTGTGGTGGCAGGGATCATCTGCTTTATCAAGATACATTTTATCTACGAGCGTATCATCATGGGCCCTACCCGTCATGATTTTATCACGTATCGTATACTCTGCGGCATCGGTCACCGGCTGGGGCTGGGCGACAGGCTTTGTCTTCCGGACGCCCCCGTCAAATTCCAGAGCATGCAGCTTTCCGGGCAGTTCATGCAGGCCTTCAGCTCTTCCTTTACCTTTGCCTTTATCATCGCCGCCCCCTATATCCTCTATGAGTTCTGGCGCTTTGTAAAGCCGGCCCTGAAGCCCGGTGAGCTGAAATACACCCGTGGGGTGGTATTCTGGACCTCGCTGCTGTTTTTTATGGGGGTTGCCTTTGGTTATTTTATGATCGCCCCCTACACGGTGAACTTCTTTGCCTCCTACCAGCTTTCGGAAAGCATTGAGAACATCATCACCATACAGAGCTACATGAGCACACTTTCGCAGCTGGTCATGGGCTGCGGCGCGCTGTTCGAGCTGCCGGTGCTGGTGTACTTCCTGGCCAAGGTAGGGATACTGACTTCCGCTTTTCTGAAAAAATACAGGCGGCATGCCTTTGTGATTATCCTGGTGATCGCGGCCTTTATCAGCCCCCCGGATGTGGCCAGCCAGTTTATCGTGACCCTTCCCCTGTACCTCCTGTTCGAGGTCAGCATCAGCATCGCCAAGCGCATGGAAAAGCAGCGCGCGGAAGAGGATGCGGCGGAATGGTCCTGATAGCCGGGTTGAGGCGGCGGTTTACCAGCCCAGCAGCCAGGCGAAGATCAGCGGCGCTACGATGGTGGCATCGCTTTCCACGATGAATTTGGGCGTATCGGCATCCAGCTTGCCCCAGGTGATCTTTTCGTTGGGAACGGCGCCCGAATAGGAGCCGTATGAGGTGGTGGAATCCGAGATCTGACAGAAATAGCTCCAAAAGGGTACCGCTTCCCAGCCCAGGTCCTGGTACATCATCGGTACCACGCATATGGGGAAGTCTCCCGCGATACCGCCGCCGATCTGGAAAAACCCTACCCCTTTGCCGCCGCTGTTGTTGCGATACCAGTCGGTAAGATATACCATGTACTCGATGCCGCTTTTCACCGTAGACGCCTTCAGCTCGTTTTTGATGACATAGCTGGCGAAGATATTTCCGGTAGTGCTGTCTTCCCAGCCCGGTACCACGATGGGAATGTTTTTCTCGGCGGCAGCCAGGATCCAGCTGTCCTTCGGGTCTATTTCGTAGTAGGGCTTCAGGTCGCCGCTCAGAACGGTCTTATACAGAAATTCATGGGGAAAATAACGTTCGCCCCGTTCTTCGGCTTCTTTCCATTGCCGGAACAGGTGCTGCTGCAGGCGGCGGAAGGCTTCCTCTTCGGGGATACAGGTGTCGGTGACGCGGTTATAGTGATCGTCCAGCAGGGCTTTTTCGTCCTGGGGCGTGAGGTCGCGGTAATGGGGCACCCGTTTATAGTGGGAATGGGCCACCAGGTTCATCACATCCTCTTCGAGGTTGGCGCCGGTGCAGGAAATGATCTGCACCTTATCGCGGCGGATCATCTCGGCCAGGGAAATGCCCAGCTCGGCGGTGCTCATGGCGCCCGCCAGGGATATCAGCATCTTGCCGCCCCCCGCCAGATGCTGCTCGTAGCCTTTGGCGGCATCCACCAGCGCGGCCGCATTGAAGTGACGGTAATGATGTTCGATAAACTGCGATACGGGTCCCTTGTTCATGTTGTCCGGTTGTTGGTTGGACAGCAAAAATAAGACACACGGGGCTATTAATGATGATTTGATGATGTGCTGATTTCCTAATTACCTAAAAACGGTCAACGTTATTCAGGCACGGACAAATCAGAAACCGGAAACAAAAACCTGCCTGCACACGGGTGCAGACAGGTACAAAACCAACTGTGCCGATCATCAGATCTTATCGAGGCGCTGCAGCACCTTGATCTGGTTAAAATCCCCTACCTGCAGTACGGTCCATTGCTTGTCTGATTCGAGGGTGATAAAGTAGATGTTTTTACCCAGCGGCGTATGGAACTGCAGGATGTTACGGAAATAGTTATCCGGATAGCGCTTCATCAGCTTCCGCATTATGGAGAGCGGGAGGTCGCTGTCTGTAATATTACGGGAAGAGAAAGCAAGCGCCCCCTTTTTGTCGTAATAAAATTTTTCATTGGCGGTGGATCTGATCGTATAGATACCATCGGAAGTCGCATAGGTGGTGTCTTTGCCGGGGTCGGCCGCGCCCCGGACGGGTATGTACAAAGTGGTGGCCAGCAGCAGGACAATGCATATTGCGCTGCGAAATACTTTTTTCATGATGATGAGTTGAGTGGCTTGTGAATGAATTTTACAATGAGGGCATAAACGCGTTTGGCTTTCTGATATAAAAGGCCGGGAGGGAGCGGAAAAGTTGCACCGTTGAAAGTTAAGGTTTTGTTAAAGGGGCCGGCAGACGGCTGCAATAGCGGAGACGCATGAGAGGACCGCTGTATCCGCCTCTGCGGGAAAAAGCGTAGGTTTGTTTTCATGAACTACCTGGCGCATGCCTTTCTCTCCTTCGGGCAGCCGGATATACTGGCGGGGAATATGATCGCTGATTTTGTAAAAGGGCGGCGGATGTATGCTTACCCGGCGGGCATCCTGAAAGGCATACGCCTGCACCGGGCCATCGACGATTTTACCGATTGCCATCCCGTTACCCGGGAGGCAAAAAGTTTTTTTAGGACGGCCTGCGGGCTGTACAGCGGCGTTTTTACCGATGTGGTATATGATCACTTTCTGGCCAATGATCCCCGTTATTTCGGGAAAGAAGCGCTGCAGCAGTTTTCGCAGGATACCTACCGCAGCCTGCAGACCTATGAAGCGGTGTTCCCGGAAGGATTCGGAACGCTTTTTTCGTATATGCGCCGGCACGACTGGCTGTACAGCTACCTGGGGTGGGACGGTGTGGAAAGGGCCTTTAACGGTATCTACCGGCGGGCCCGGTATCTTTCTGCCGATGCAGGTGCGCTCACGGCGTTCAGGACCCATTATGAAGCGCTTTCGGACTGCTATGCCGACTTTATACCGGAAGTCATGCAGTTTGCCGAAAGCTACCCCCAGCCCCCTGAAGGGGGAGTAACGGTTAAAGACGAAGGGTAACCCCCCTAACCCCCTGAAGGGGGAATAACGGTTAAAGATGAAGGGTAAAAGGTGAAGGGCATTGAATCGGATTTGATGATTTGGAAATTTGATGATTTGATAATGAAGTAATCATATAAAAGTTCAAGGTCTAAGGTTCCGTTTTAGACGGATCAACTTTAGACCTTGAAACCGGCAACCAGAAACCGAAAACGTCAAACTTCAAACCAGAAATCAGAAATCAGAAACGAGAAATCAGAAAGGCGCAGCCTTGGCAACTGGATCGAATTATTTTTAAATGGCGTTGCCGAACTTCGTTTCATCGAGACCTTTAAAAATCATAATGCGCGAGATAAACCCGAAACGAGAAATCAGAAACCGGACAGGACTCAGGCTTTGAGGAAATCCCGGATGATGTCGGCGCAGGCGGCCACCGCCCGGTCCAGGTCTTCGTTTTCCACGGTATGGTCGAAGCGGTCGGCGTAGTTCATCTCTACCCGCGCTTTTTCGGTACGTTCCAGCAGGGTATGCCGGTCTTCCGAGCCGCGGAGCAGCAGCCGTACCCGCAGCGCCTCCAGCGAAGGCGGGCGTATGAAGATGGCACAGGCATCTGCTCCGAATTTTTCTTTCAGCGCCAGGGCGCCGGCCACGTCGATAATCCGCAGGGGATATTTATTCAGCTGCCAGATGCGTTCCAGCTCGGTCCGGAGCGTACCGTAGTATTTTCCCTCATATACCATCTCGTACTCCACGAATGCATCGTCCGCAATCTTTTGCCGAAAATCCGCTACCGACAGGAAATAGTAATCCTTACCGGCGGTTTCATCTTCGCGGGGTGCGCGGGTGGTAGCCGAAACGGAAAAGACCAGGCCGGGAATCTGTTGCAGCAGGCGATAGGCGATGGTGGTTTTGCCAGCGCCGGAAGGGGCCGTAAGGATGATGATTTTATGCGCAGGTGACATAGCTAAACCCTTCTGATATCGGCACCTAACTGCCGCAGCCGTTCGTCGATATACTGGTATCCCCGGTCTATCTGTTCGATGTTCTGGATCAGGCTTTCGCCCTCGGCGCTGAGCGCGGCGATGAGCAGGGCCACGCCGGCGCGGATATCAGGGGAGGACATGGTGATCCCACGCAAAGGGTGGCTGCGGTTCAGCCCGATCACCGCAGCCCGGTGCGGGTCGCAGAGAATGATCTGGGCGCCCATATCCAGCAGCTTGTCTACAAAGAACAGACGGCTTTCAAACATCTTCTGATGGATCAGCACGCTGCCCTTGGCCTGAACGGCCACCACCAGCATGATGCTGAGCAGGTCCGGGGTAAGGCCCGGCCAGGGATGATCCGAGATGGTGAGAATGGAACCGTCGAGAAACTGCTGTATCTCGTAGTCCGGTTGAGCGGGGATATGGATATCATCTCCCCGGTATTCGAGCTCGATGCCGAGCATGCGGAACTTGTCCGGGATCATGCCCAGCTGGCTGATGCCGGCATTTTTTATGGTGATCTCGCCCTGGGTCATCGCAGCCAGGCCGATAAAAGAGCCTACTTCTATCATGTCCGGCAGGATGCGGTGACTGCATCCCCCCAGTGACCGTACCCCATTGATGGTGAGCAGGTTGGAGCTGATGCCCCGGATATCGGCACCCATGGCGTTCAGCATATGGCAGAGCTGCTGAACATAAGGTTCGCAGGCGGCATTGTAAAGGGTGGTGGTGCCTTTGGCGAGCACGGCGGCCATGATCAGATTGGCCGTACCGGTTACCGAGGGTTCGTCCAGCAGCATATAGGTGCCGGTCAGGCCCTTCCCGGCCCGCAGCTCGAAAAAGCTGCTGTTTTTGTCATAGCTGAACCGGGCGCCCAGCTTTTCAAAGCCGGTAAGATGGGTATCCAGCCGGCGACGCCCGATCTTGTCGCCCCCGGGCTTGGGGATGAAAGCATTTCCGAAGCGGCCCAGCAGGGGACCGGCCAGCATTACGGAGCCCCTGAGGCGGCCGGATTTGCTGCGGAACGCATCGCTCTGCAGGTAATCAAAATCTATATCGGCTGCCTGAAAGACGCAGGTATGCCGGTCTATCCGCTCGGTTTTTACCCCCATTTCTTCCAGGAGGGCAATGAGCAGGTTTACATCAAGGATATCGGGGATATTGCTGATCGTGACCTTCTCCGGGGTAAGCAGGACGGCGCTGATCACCTGCAGGGCTTCGTTTTTGGCGCCCTGGGGGACGATCTCCCCGCGCAGGGGGCGGCCGCCGCGTACCTCAAAAGCAAAACTCACTTATTGCGGTTTTTGTTGTTGTATTTCTTGTAGGTGTGCGTATGCCCGTAGCCGTTACCATTCCCGTTCCCTTTTCCGTTGCCGCCGTTCTTTCCGCTTTTGAAAGAATAATTTTTACGTTTGTTGGCGGGCCGGTAGCTGTCCTGCTGCACAAAAGGCTGGGGCGAGCTGGCATAACCGGTCTGGTAGCTCAGCTGGTTGTCGGTGATCAGCGAAAGCTCGCTGCGGATCATATCGTCGTGGATGCTTTCTTTGTGCCAGTTGGCATAGGCCAGCTTCATATAGTTGCCGATGGTCTGGGTAAAGCCTTCCCGTTTTTCTTCGTTGCTTTCCTGCAGGGCCTTGTCGATCACCATTTCGAGATTTTTGCCAAAATGCCGGAACCGGGGATGCTTCTTGGGATAAGGCAGGGGAGCCGGTTTGGCCTTCAGGGTTTCCCGGGTCGGGATAGGATAGGGGGAATCCACTTCCAGGGAAAAATCCGAGATCAGGAACAGGTGGTCCCAGAGCTTGTGGCGGAAATCTTCCACATTCCGCAGGTGGGGGTTCAGGGTGCCCATCAGCTCGATCAGCGCCATGGTATTCTTCTGGCGTTTTTCCTGGTCTTCAAGGCTTAGCAGGTATTCCACCATCTTCTGGATATTGCGGCCGTATTCCCGCATGATCAGGTGGTTGCGCGAGGTATTGTATTCCATATAGTGTGCGTGTCCGTAAAGTATAAGCTGCAAAGTTACGAAAAATCCTGATCGGCTTCGTCCGTCAGCACGGCGCCGGTCATTTCGGCAGGCTGTTTCAATCCCATGAAGTGCAGGATCGTGGGGGCCAGGTCGCCCAGCTTCCCGCTTTTCAGCGGGCCTTTGAAATCATTGCTGATCACAAACAGGGGAACGGGATTCAGGGTATGCGCCGTATTGGGAGAGCCGTCTTCGTTCATCATGTAATCCGAATTGCCATGATCGGCGGTGAGAAATACCACATAGTCGTTCTTCAGCGCGGCGGTAACCACCTGTTCCACGCAGTGATCTACGGTCTGTACCGCTTTTATGGCCGCTTCCCAGACGCCGGTATGGCCCACCATGTCGGCATTGGCAAAGTTGAGGCACACAAAATCCGCTGCTTTGTTTTCGATCTCCGGTAAAAGCTTGACGGTGACTTCCGCGGCGCTCATCTCAGGCTGCAAGTCATAGGTAGCCACCTTGGGGGAAGGTACCATGATCCGTTTCTCGCCTTCGAACTCCTTTTCCCTTCCTCCGCTGAAGAAGAAGGTGACGTGCGGGTATTTTTCGGTTTCGGCGATGCGGATCTGCTTTTTACCCGCCTTTTCCAATACCTCGCCCAGCGTCATGGAGAGGTTGTCGTTTTCAAAAATGACCGGGATATTCTTGAAGGACTTGTCGTATTCCGTCATGGTGACGTAATGCAGGGGCAGGGTATGCATTCCCTGATCCGGCATATCTTCCTGGGTCAGCACCCGCGTGATCTGACGGCATCGGTCGGTACGGAAATTAAAGCAGATGACCGCATCGTCTTTCCCGATATTACCGATGGGTTTGCCCGCATCGTCCACATGGATAATGGGCTTGATAAACTCATCGGTAACCCCGTCTGCATAGGATCGCTCCACGGCGGCCACCGGATCCTTGGTCGGGGTGCCGGTGCCGTTTACCAGCGCATCGTAGGCGAGCTTTACCCGTTCCCATCGCTTATCGCGGTCCATCGCGTAATAGCGTCCGGTAACGGTGGCGATCTGTCCCGTCGTCTTTTCGAGGTGCTGCTGCAGGTCTTTCAGGAAGCCGGCCCCGCTTTTGGGGTCCGTATCGCGGCCGTCGGTAAAAGCATGGATAAATACTTTGCTTAACCCTGTCTGCTGCGCTATTTCGGTCAGCGCTTTCAGGTGATTGATATGGGAGTGCACGCCGCCGTCGCTGACCAGTCCGATCAGGTGCAGCGCCTTTTTCCCGTCGGCTGCATATTGCAGCGTGTCTTTCAGTATTTTATTTTCAGCCAGCTTTCCTTCCCGGACCGCTATGTTGATCCGCTGGAGCTCCTGGTTGACGATCCGGCCGGCCCCGATATTGAGGTGACCGACTTCGGAATTGCCCATCTGGCCCTCGGGAAGACCCACCGCTTCGCCGCAGGTCACCAGCTCCGTATTCGGGTAACGGTGATAAAGGGAGCTTACAAAGGGGGTACCTGCCAGCGCTACTGCATCGGCCTTCCGTACCCGGCCGTGTCCCCATCCGTCCATGATAATGAGGATCGCTTGTTTTTGTTGTGCCATGTTGCAAAGCTACGGTAAATAATGATTTATTGTATTATGTTTACATATCATATGAATGATTTTATGCGGTGGATTTGCTATCTTTACGTCCTCTGTTTTGCTTGTCCCGGCGGTTGCCAGACCCTGCCGGAGGCAGTGAATTGGCATAGTTTTAGCGACGAGCTGTCGGATTTATTTTTACACTTTATACTTACGATAGGAGGATTTATCATGGACCTGACGATAACGCTGTCGCGCACATTGAAGTGGATGGGGATCGGTGCGGTATTGATGTCCTTTGTTATAGCGGCCGACCCGTTCAAGGACGTGCAGGCGGCCTTAAAAGAGGGTGACGCGGTCGGCCTCGCAAAATATTTCGACACGATGGTGGAGGTGGCGCTGCCGGGAAATGCCAACTCCTACAGCAAATCCCAGGCGGAGATCGTTTTACGTGACTTTTTTGCCAAAAATGCGGTCAAGGATTTTAAGCTGATCCATAAAGGATCTTCGGGCGAAGGTTCCGTTTTTGGTATCGGCAGCCTGAGCACTGCCGGCGGCGTTTTCCGGACCACCTTCTTTTTCCGGCAGAAAGGAGACCTGTACAAGCTGCAGGAGCTTCGTTTCGAGAAAAAATAAGGCCGGTCTGCCTGCCATTTGGCGGCTTATCCGGCTTATCTCCTGCGGATAAAAGCGTCCCGAAGGGCGCTTTTTGTTATTTTTGCCCCGCCAAAACCATGCTTTCATGAACGATGCGTCTTTGCTCGACGCCTTTATCCGTGCCGCGCTGGCCGAAGATGTAGGTCCCGGGGATCATACCACCCTGGCCTGTATACCGGCGAAAGCCTGCGGGAAGGCTGTGCTCAAGATCAAGGCGGCGGGGGTGCTGGCCGGTATGGAGGTGGCGGAAGCCGTTTTCCGGTACCTGGACCCGGAAACCGTTTTTGTACCGTACAAGCAGGACGGTGAGGCCATGCGTCCGGGAGAGCATGCCTTTGAAGTAGCTGGGCGGGTGCATGCCATTCTCCAGGGAGAGCGGCTGGTGCTCAACTGCATGCAGCGGATGAGCGGCATCGCCACGCTGACCCGGCAATACACCGACCGGCTGCAGGGGTACGCCACCCGACTTCTGGATACCCGGAAAACCACCCCCAA
Organism: Compostibacter hankyongensis; assembly: GCF_039541075.1. NCBI lineage: Bacteria > Pseudomonadati > Bacteroidota > Chitinophagia > Chitinophagales > Chitinophagaceae > Compostibacter > Compostibacter hankyongensis. The sequence goes on from NZ_BAABFN010000004.1 coordinate 77,810, forward strand.
CTTCAGAATGCTGGAAAAGGCAGCCGTAAAAGCCGGAGGAGGTGTCAATCACCGCATGGGTCTGTACGACCTGATCATGCTGAAGGATAATCATATCGACTATTGCGGGGGCATTACCCGGGCGGTTCGCCGGGTGCAGGAATACCTGACTGCGAACGGGCTGAGCCTCAAGATAGAAGTAGAGGCCCGCACGCCGGCCGATGTGGAAGAGATTCTCGCCGCCGGAGGAGTGCATCGCATCATGCTGGACAACTTTTCGCCGGAGCAGCTTTCGGCGGCCGTACGGCAGATCGGCGGCCGCACCGAAACGGAAGCCTCGGGAGGGATTACGCTCGACAACCTGGAGGCTTATGCCGCTACCGGGGTGGATTATATCTCGGCTGGAGCGGTTATCCACCAGGCCGTGAGCCTGGATCTGAGCCTGAAGGCGGCCCAATGAGAGGTGAAGGGTTAAAGGAGAAGGGTGAAAGGCATTTTTAGTTTAAAGTCCAAAGTCTAAGGTTCCGTTCCAGACAGATCAACTTTAGACTTTGAACCTTAGGCTACGGAACCTCAAACCAGAAACTTCAAATCAGAAACCGGAAACCAGAAACCACTGACTATCGACGGTGAAACGCGTTCTTTTTATCATCAATCAGAAGTCGGGCACTGACCGTCGCAAGCAGCTGGGCCGGGTGATCGCCCGGGAGCTGGACGGTACGCGTTTTTCCAGCGAGATCGTTTTTACCGGCTATCGCGGGCATGCCGTAACGCTGGCCAGGGAAGGCGTGCAGGCCGGCGTAGATATTATTGCCGCTGTGGGAGGCGATGGATCGGTCAACGAGGTAGCGCAGGGCATGGAAGGCAGCGATGCGCTGCTGGCGGTGATTCCCAAAGGAAGCGGAAACGGGCTGGCGCGGACCCTCGGCATTCCGCGGGATACCGGCAGGGCCATCCGGCTGATCAACCGGCAGCATACCCGCTGGATCGATGCGGGAACGGCCAACGGTCACCTGTTTCTCAGCAATGCGGGCGTCGGTTTCGATGCGCTGATCGCGCGTCTTTTTGCCAGAAATACCGGTCGCGGCTTACTTAATTATACCAAGCTTGTGCTGCATTCGCTCGGCAAATACCAGCACAAGCATTATCACCTGGAGGCAGACGGGCACCTCCTGCATGAAAAGGCTTTCTTTGTGGCGGTGGCCAACGGCACGCAGTTTGGATACGATTTTAAAATAGCTCCCGGGGCGCTGCCGGACGATGGGTGGCTGGACCTTTGTGTAATGCATCCCCTGCGGATGACGAACCTGCCCCATGTCGGATTGCAGGCCCTGACAGGCAGATTGCGGAACAACGCCTATATTCAGCAGCTCCGGTGCCGCCGCGTCCGGATTACGCGGGATGAGCCGCTGGAGTGGATGCAGGTGGACGGCGATGCCCTGCCGGTAGAAAACGGCTATGTGGAAATCGGCCTCCGGCCCCGGGCGCTCCGGGTGATCGTGCCCAGCCCCCGACCCCCTAAAGGGGGAATAACGGTAAAAGGCGAAGGGTGAAAGGTGAAGGGCATTTTAACGATTGGGTAATTTGATGATTATTCTTAATAGCATTATCCATCCGATTTTGGTCGTTCAGCGCAATAAGCGCATTGCGATAATGACCTTAGAAAAATGACGTTAAAAAATTTGTGAAATGGAGCAAATTTTAGTCATTTTTCGGCAGTCTTGATTTCTCTTTGGTTCTTTCTTTGCATCAAGGCAAAGAAAGAACCAGAAATCAGAAACCCAAACAAAAGCCAATGACCGATGAGAAAAAATGCCCCTGACCTTGTGCCTTTAATCTTTAACCCAGAATGACCCATGGCCAAAAAGAACAAATCCGGAACTGGCGGTATCGTTTATTCCACAAATCCGGACTTTGCCTTTGAGCAGGAAAGCGGGGAGCAGGAAACGCTTCCTCCTGCGCAGCAAATGCTGCAGGTGAAGCTGGATACCAAGCACAGGGCCGGAAAAGTGGTGACCACCGTCGCCGGCTTTACCGGGAAAAGCGCCGACCTCGAAACGCTGGGCCGGCAGCTGAAGACCTACTGCGGTACCGGAGGCAGCGTCAAAGACGGTCTGATCATTATTCAGGGCGACTGCCGCACCAAGATTACCGGTATGCTTCGCAAAGCGGGTTACGGCGTAAAAACTGTTTAAGGTCAAATCACAAACCGCACCGCCCCGAAGTCGAGTTGTAACCGGGTATTTCCCCTTTCCAAAAGCAGTCGCCCGTCGGGGGCTACGCCCCGGATGATCCCTTCAAAAGTTTCATTTTCCACTTCATACAGCGCCGGCTGGTCCAGCCGGTAGAGGGAGCGGGTATAATCGCTCATCACCCTCTCGTAGTGTCCGGGTCGGAGCTGTTGATAGCGCCGGTCGAGACAGCGGCACAGCTCCCGGGCCAGGGGCACGACCGGAGCGGCCTGCCCGGTGATCTGCCGCAGAGAAACAGGGTTGGGAAGATCGGTGGGGAAGACCACCTGGTTGATGTTGATTCCGATACCCACCACGGCATATTGCCAGCGGCCCCCCCGCCAGCTGTTCTCGATCAGCAGCCCGCCTGCCTTTCTGTCATCCCAGTAAAGATCGTTGCTCCATTTTATGCAGGCCTTCTCCCCGGCGGCCTGACGGAAAAAATCAAGCGTTCCGAGCGCCATGGCTGCATTCAGGAGGAAGGGTTCCGGAAGGGCTTTTGATTCCGGCCGCAGCACGACGGAAAGCGTGATGTTCTCCCCCGCCTCGGCGCTCCAGCGCCGGCCCCGCTGGCCTCTTCCGGCAGTTTGACGGTGGGCGAAATAAGTGGTGCCTTCCGCTACGGCAGCCTCCCCGGCACAGCAGGCCATGGCATAGTTATTGGTACTGTCCACCGAGGACAGCTCCACCCAGGGACGACCGATGGAAACGGCGTTTTCAGACATGAAAAATATTTATAAGGAGTATGAACATTTAGCAGGACCTGCCGTTTACTTATATATCCCGCAAAGGTATCCCATTCCCGGTATCCGGCCGGTCATGGAATTTAACCCCGTATTTAATAAGGGAATTACTAACTTTGCGGGTTAATCAATTATAATAATTGAAAATAAACATAAAATCACTATTTATTTGGCACCATTAACCGTACTGAACACCCGTCCGAAAGGGGCAACCCGCTTAACCAGGAACAGTAAATTATTTGAAGCCATTATTCACGCTATCCGGGAAAAAAAAGGCACCCACATCGTGTCCCTGGATCTGCGCCAGATTCCCGAAGCAGTGGCTGATCTCTTTGTGATCTGCGAGGCCAATGCTACCACACAGGTCCGTGCCATTGCCGATTTTGTGGAAGAGACGGTAAAAAAAGAAACGGGTGAAGATCCCTATAAACACGAAGGCTACGCCGCGCTGCAATGGGTGCTGATCGATTATGTAAATATTGTAGTGCATGTATTTCAACCCGAAGTCCGGAAATTTTACCGGCTGGAGGAAATGTGGAATGATGCCGGCGTTATGGAGCACAACGACAAATGACAGTAGCCTTCAGGCAGGAAAAACGGCCGTTAAACGATCAATATAACCTTATCACTTATCAACCTAACAAAACTCAGTAGTGGCAGATCAAATGGAAACAGGATCAAACGGCATGCAGCCCCGCAGGGAAGGAGGAGAAGGTAAATCTCCGAGGAAAGGGCCGAAATTCAATATATACTGGATATATGCCATCATCGGCATCGTGCTGCTGTCCATGCAGTTTTTTGACTTTCGCAGCAAACCGCAGACCATCAGCTTTCAGGAGTTCCAGCGGAATTATCTCGAAAGCCACGATGTGGCCAAGCTGGTGGTGGTCAATAAAAGCGATGTAGAAGTCTATATCAAACAGGACCGGCTGAACGATCCCAAGTACAAGGACGTGGCCAAGGGAAGTCTGGGCAATCTGAATCCCGGTCCGCATTATCATTTTACCATCGGCAGCGTAGAAAGCTTTAAGCAGGACCTCGACAAGGCCCAGCAGGATTTTTCTGCGGACCAGATCGTGCCCGTTACCTATGATAACCGTCCGGACTGGTTCGGACCCATCCTGCAGCTGGTGCTGCCCATCCTCCTGGTGCTGGGGCTGTGGGTGCTGCTCATGCGCAAGATGGGCGGCGGCACCGGTAGCGGCGGCGGTCCCGGCGGCATCTTCAATATCGGGAAATCCAAGGCCCAGCTTTTTGAGAAGGGCGCCCGGGTAAACATCACCTTTAACGATGTGGCCGGTCTGGACGAAGCCAAGGTGGAGGTGATGGAAGTTGTGGACTTCCTGAAAAATCCCAAGAAATACACCATGCTGGGGGGTAAGATACCCAAGGGATGCCTGCTGGTAGGCCCTCCCGGTACGGGTAAGACCCTCCTGGCCAAGGCCATGGCCGGAGAAGCCCAGGTGCCGTTCTTTTCCATGTCGGGGTCGGACTTCGTGGAGCTGTTTGTGGGCGTAGGCGCCAGCCGGGTGCGGGATCTCTTTAAAACCGCCCGGGAAAAAGCCCCCTGTATCATTTTTATCGATGAAATAGACGCCATCGGCCGTGCCCGGGGGAAGAACATGATGATGAGCAACGACGAACGGGAGAATACCCTGAACCAGCTGCTCGTGGAGATGGACGGCTTTGGCACCGACAGCGGCATCATCATCCTGGCGGCCACCAACCGTCCCGATGTGCTGGACAGCGCCCTGCTGCGCCCCGGCCGCTTCGACCGGCAGATCACCATTGAAAAGCCCGACCTGGCCGGCCGCGCCAAGATCTTTGAAGTACATTTAAAACCGATAAAGAAATCCCCGGACCTGGACATCAGCAAGCTGGCTGCCATGACCCCCGGCTTTGCCGGTGCCGATATCGCCAATGTCTGTAACGAAGCGGCGCTCATTGCCGCCCGTAACGGGAAGTCGCAGGTGGAGATGCAGGATTTCAACGATGCCATCGACCGGGTGATCGGCGGTCTGGAAAAGAAAAACAAGATTATCTCCCCCGGCGAAAAAGAAGTGATCGCCCACCACGAAGCCGGTCATGCTATCTGCGGATGGTTCCTGGAGCATGCCAATCCCCTGGTGAAGGTCACCATCGTGCCGCGCGGTGTGGCCGCGCTCGGCTATGCGCAGTACCTGCCCCGGGAACAGTATCTGTATAACACCGAGCAGCTCATGGACGATATCTGTATGACGCTGGGTGGACGCGCTTCAGAAGAGCTGATCTTCGGCAAGATATCCACCGGCGCGCAGAACGACCTGCAGGTCATCACCAAGATGGCCTATGCCATGGTGTCTGTATACGGCATGAACGAAAAGGTGGGGAATGTATCGTTCTACGATCCTCAGAATGACTATACCTTCAATAAGCCTTATTCGGAAGAAACCGCGCAGCTGATCGACGAGGAAGTCCGGAAGCTGATCGTAACGGCTTATGAACGGACCAAGGAGCTGCTGGCCAGGAAGATGGAGCAGCTGAAGCTGCTGGCCGGTGAGCTGCTGAAAAAGGAAGTGCTTTATCAGTCCGACCTGGAGCGCCTGCTGGGTAAACGGCCCTATGACGAAGAGCGGAAAGAGCCTTCCATCGTGTTTACCCCTACCGATAACAACGTACAGCCCCAGGATATCATCCTGCCCAAAACGCCGGAGAACAATGCCGGCGAACGGAACCAGGACCTGTAAGCGAGCGCAGACATATGAAAGTATCTCCCGCCAAGGAAAACATACTCAAACGCGTCAGGAATGCGCTCAGCCAGCCTGTGCAGCTGCCTTTCCCGCGCGCGGAAGGAAATGCTTCCGTCTATAATACGCCCGAAGGGGAGGAGCCGGAGATCGCGTTTGCCGAAGCCTTTTCGCGGCTGCAGGGTAAGTTTGTGTTTTGCGCGGACCATGAGGAGCTGGCGGCCAACCTTTCCGCACTTGCTGCCAACAAGGACTGGAAGAAAGTGCATTGCCAGGAGCTGCAGCTGGTGCATATCCTGAGCCCCTACAGCTTGTCTTTTATCAATACGGGGGAGGACATGGATGATATAGATGCCGGCATCACCACCTGCGAAGCCCTGGTGGCCCGCACCGGCAGTATCATCATGAGCGCAGCGCAGCCCTCCGGCCGCAGTGTGGGCATTTTTGCTCCGGTACACATTGTAGTGGCCTATGCCAGCCAGCTGGTGCCCGATATCAAAGAGGGACTTCAATATCTGAAGGAGAAGTACGGTCCGGAGCTGCCTTCCATGATCTCGTTTCAGACCGGACCCAGCCGCACCGCCGACATCGAAAAGACCCTGGTGGTCGGCGTACACGGTCCCCGGGAAGTGTACGTTTTCCTGGTGGACCAGTAAAGATTAAGGGTGAAAGGCTAAGGGTGAAAGGCATCTTTTGAAGTTTAAAATTCAAGGTCTAAGGTCTGAAGTTCCATTCCGGGCAGATCAACTTTAGACGTTAAACTTTGGACCTTAGACCCTCGAACTTCAAACCAGAAATCAGAAACTGAGAAACCGCTGACTACTGACCAGTGATCATGACTGAAATTCCCCTGCCCGAAGGCAAAAAGGTTTATTTCGCTTCCGATTTTCACCTCGGCGCTCCCGACATGAAGGCCAGCCACATCCGGGAAAAACGCATTGTCCGCTGGCTGGATGAGATCGAGGAGGATGCCGCTCATATTTTCCTGGTGGGGGACCTGTTCGACTTCTGGTTTGAGTACAAAAAAGTCATTCCCAAAGGATATACCCGCCTGTTGGGCAAGCTGGCGGCGCTTTCCGACCGCGGTACCGGCATCTCCGTGTTTATCGGCAACCACGATATGTGGATGGACGGTTATTTCGAAGAAGAGCTGCATATTCCCGTCTATGTGGAGCCGCAGCGCTTTACGATAGGAGGTAAGCTTTTTTATATCGGTCACGGCGACGGGCTGGGGCCGGGCGACCAGGGATACAAGATGATGAAAAAGGTATTCCGCCACCCGTTGAGCCGCTGGCTTTTTGCCGCATTACATCCCAGCTGGGGGATATCCCTGGCGGACTACCTCAGCCGCCGCAGCCGCAGCGCCACCCAGCTGGAAACCTTTCTCGGGGAAGACCGGGAATGGCTGGTGACCTACTGCAAATCCCTGCTGCAGCAGGAGCATGCCGACTATTTTATCTTCGGTCACCGTCACCTGCCCCTGGATATCCGGCTGGGACCTGACAGCCGTTATATCAACCTGGGGGACTGGATCAATTATTACTCCTACGCCGTTTTTGACGGCGCCGATACCTCGCTGGTCTATTACGGACCGGAGTGAAAGAGGCAGCTCATCCTTCCAGGATCTCCTGCAGGATGGCCGGCGACCGCAGCGTGCCGAAATCCGGCAGATGCAGGCGAAAATATTCCAGGTAGGATTGCAGCAGCCTTCTGCGCGTTGCCTGGTTCATCGCCACCTCGGCGCTCTCCCGGGCATCCGCAGCCTGCAGCAGCCGCAGCGATACCCGGCTGTGCTCCTCATCGAGATAATAGGGATGATGCGGCAGCTCCCTGACAAAAACTCCTTCCCGGAGGTCGAGGTACACCTTACCGGACGCGGGCCGTTCCTCGAGGCCGAATCCCAGCTGTTTGCCCAGCTTCAGCAGGAAGAAAAGCGGCAGGTTGGCCGTTACCGTGTCCTGTTCGTCGAGCGTCAGCAGCGCCGCTTTGACAAAGCCGAAAAGCTCGGCAGGCGGCTCGGGCTGGTGCAGGCTGTGCTGTAAGACCTCCACGATAAAAAGCACCACCGCATTTTTGGTCACGTCCAGCAGGATGCTCCGGTAAATATGGGCCAGCCGGAAATCGGAAAGCCGCTGCAGGTTAGCCGAGCCGCGGTGATAAGCGACAAGCTCCAGCAGGTTGCCGGGTTGCAGCAGGTTGGCCCTGGCCGAGCGTGTGGCAGCCGTTCTTACTCCGTTGACCAGGTAAGCCTGGATACCTGTTGATTCGGTAAAAAGGGTGGCCACCACGCTCGTTTCCCGGTATTTTACCGTCCGCAATACCAGCGCTTCTGTTTTTTGTAACATGAGGAATACTAAGCAGGCCTCAAAACTACCGTTTTTTGACCGATCCCGTAGTTCTTCGTGCTCTCGTCACAGAACCTCGCAGCGGGGCACGAAAATTAATTACCTTTACGCCCCTTTACAGACGATATCGCGTAATGACCTGGAAACGCCTCGCCGGCCTGCTGCTGAAATTCCGAATGCTCCTTTTGCTCTTTCTGCTGATAGCGACGGGTATCGCCGTTTATTTTGCCCGGCAGGTAAGCCTTTCCTATGATTTTATCAACGCCATCCCCCGGGATAACCCGCAGTACCGGCAATATCTTGCCTTTAAGCAGCAGTTCGGGGAAGACGGTAACATGCTGGTAGCCGGTGTGCAGACGCCGGTTTTTTTCGGAGAAAGGTTTTTTGCCGACTATGATTCGCTGGTGCATCAGATCCGGCGGATACCGGGCGTGGAGGACGTGCTCAGCATTCCCGGTGCGGTGAACCTGGTAAAAGATGCCGGCACGCAGCACCTGCGCGCCGTTCCCATCTTTGGGAACCCCGCCTCGCCTCTGGACAGCCTGAAGGACACTTTTCTTTCCCTTCCCTTTTACCGGGGTATGCTTTATAACCCCGCCACCCACGCCTACCTGATGGCGATGCGCATCAACAAGGATGTGATGAATACCGCGCGCCGCACCGCCGTGATCGGTCAGGTACAGCGGACGGTAGACGCATTCGGTAACGCCCATCATGTGCAGATGCACCTCAGCGGTCTGCCGCTGATCCGGACCATGGTGGCCGATAAGGTAGCCCATGAGCTCAAGATATTTCTCGGGATATCCTTCCTGCTTACCGCCTTTATTCTCTTTGCCTTCTTCCGCTCCGCCGGCGCCGTGATCATTTCCATGGTGGTGGTAGCCATAGGCGTGGTATGGTCCCTCGCTACCGTGGTCCTGCTGGGTTACAAGCTGACCATACTCACAGGGCTGATCCCGCCGCTGATCGTGGTGATCGGTATTCCCAACTGCGTATACTTCCTGAACAAATACCATACGGAGTATGCGCGGCGCAAGGATAAGCGGCAGGCCCTGGTGGAGATGGTCCGCCGGATGGGCATCGTTACCCTGTTTACCAACCTGGTCGCCGCCATCGGCTTTGGGGTGTTTTGCTTCACCAGCAGCGCCATCCTGAAAGAATTCGGGGTCGTGGCCGGGCTGAACATCATGTTTATCTTCCTGATCTCCTTTATTTTCCTGCCCGCCATCCTGAGCTATCTTCCCGTGCCCCGGGACCGGCATACCCATTACCTGGACAACCGGCTGGTACAGGGAGTGCTGCAGGCGCTGGAGACCTGGGTATTCCGCTACCGTCCCGCGGTCTACGGTGCGGCGGCGGCGGTGGTGGTGATCGCCTTTATCGGCATCGGCCGGCTCAATGCGGTAGGGCATATCGTGGATGATATCCCGCACTCCGACCGCATCTACCGGGACCTTAAATTCTTCGAACATCATTTTCACGGCGTAATGCCATTGGAGATACTGGTGGATACCCGTCGGAAATACGGTATTACCACGTTGCCCACCCTGCAGAAGCTGGATCAGCTGACCCGCGCCATTGCAGGGCATCCCGAGCTCGCCCGCCCCCTCTCGCTGGTAGCGGGGCTGAAATTTGCACGGCAGGCCTATTACAACGGGGACAGCAACAGCTATGCCATTCCCAACCAGTTTGATATTGCCTTTCTGGCGCCCTACCTGCGGATGAAAGGCGGGGAGGGAAAGGCGGCCGGCGGGGACTTCTCCAGGCTTACCGCCACTTTTATGGACAGCGCCCGGCAGGTAGCCCGTGTAAGCGTGAACATGGCCGATATCGGCACTGCCCGGCTGCCGGCGCTGCTCGATTCGCTCCACCGGCAGACCGACCGCATCTTTGATACCGCCCGCTACCGGGTGACCTTTACCGGGAGCAGCATCACCTACCTGGAGGGCAGTCACTTTATCATTTCGGGGTTGCGCGACAGCATCCTGCTGGCTTTTGTGCTGATACTGGCCTGTATGTTCTACCTGTTCCGTTCCTGGAAGATGCTGCTGATCTCCATGATCCCGAACATCATACCCCTGCTGGTGACGGCCGGAGTGATGGGCTGGGCGGACATTCCCCTGAAGCCTTCCACCGTGCTGGTGTTCAGCATAGCCTTAGGGATAGCCATCGATGTGACCATCCGTTTCCTGGTGAATTTCAAGCAGGAGCTTCCCGTGTACGGCTATGATATTTCGGCTACGGTACGGGGCACCATCCGCGATACGGGACTGAGCATCATCTATACCGGGCTGATCCTCTTTGCCGGCTTTATGATCTTCAGCTTCTCCGGGTTCGGCGGCACCCAGGCCCTTGGCCTGCTGACTTCCCTCACCATCCTGCTGGCCATGGTCGCCAATCTCACCGTTTTACCGGCCCTGCTGCTATGGATGGAAAAATCCCTGCAGAAAAAGGGCCGTTCCGGCAAGCTATGGCCCGGCCTGGAAGGCGAGGACGCCGGCGTTGTTCCCGGCCGTTCTGCATAGGGATCTCTCTCCCCACCTATCGTCTGCTGTTCCCGCATATGCACCGCCTGATGGCGGAGAGGGAGGATTTTGTTCCCCGGAGTAAAAGTTTTTTTCGAAAAAACGGTTTGTGTAGGGCAAACATGTAATTTTGCATCACCTGATTTAACAAAATTATAACGGTTAGCTTATGAAAAATTTCTTACTATGCCTACTTCTTACGGCGTTAAGTTTCGGGCAGCTACTGGCCCAGGAACGGACCATTTCAGGTACGGTTACCGGCAGCGACGGAAAACCGGTTCCCTTTGCCACCGTACAGGTGGAGGGGACAAACCAGGGGACGGTCACCGATGAACAGGGGAATTTTACCGTTCCTGCCTCGGGAGACGCTGTTATCCGTGTTTCATACGTCGGATACAACGCCATCGAGGTCCCTGTAAACAACCAGTCTTCCCTGTCGATCACCCTGCAGGTGAACCCCAACGCCCTGAATGAGCTGGTGGTGACCGCCCTCGGTATCAAAAGGGAGAAAAGAACCCTTTCCTATACCACGCAGGAGGTCAAGGGTGAAGACCTCGTAAAATCCCGCGAAACCAACTTCTTAAATGCGTTGCAGGGGAAGGTCGCCGGCGTGCAGATCAATTCGAACAGCGGTATGCCCGGCAGCGGCTCCCGTATCGTGATACGGGGCGCTTCCTCACTGACCGGCCAGAACCAGCCGCTTTTCGTAGTGGATGGCGTTCCGATCAGTAACCAGCAGATCGGCGCCGGGGATGATGATCCCGTTTTGTTTGGAGGCTCTACCCCCAACAGGGGCGTCGACATCGATCCGAATATTATTGCCAGTGTGAACATCCTGAGGGGTGCTGCAGCGACGGCCCTGTATGGTTCCCGCGCCGCCGGCGGGGCTGTTATCATTACCACCAAGAGCGGCCAGGGCATGAAGAAAGGCATGACGGTAAATGTTAGTACTGCTGTAACTTTTGATCAGGCTATTCTTCCCGAATTCCAGGATAAGTATTCCGCCGGGATAGACGGTAAATACTATGATGAAGTAAATCAACAAACTTCTTCTTCTTGGGGAGCGAGGCTGGATACCCTGAAGGTCAACGGGGCACCGGTTAAAAAATATGATCCGCGGAGTCAGTTTTTCAAAACCGGCGTTACGTCGGATAATTCTGTTAGCCTTACCGGTACTACGGATAAATCCGATTATCTCTTATCTTATTCTTTCCTGAAACAAGGTGGAATAGTCCCCAATACCAATTATACCCGTAATTCAGTATACGGAAGGTTTGGAACTCAGTTCTCCGACAAACTAAGGGCCAATGTAACTGTCAATTACGTCAATTCCGATAATGACCGCCAGCCTGAAGGGAACGGCACTTCCAGCTATCTCTGGGGGATCATGAGAGCTCCGGTTACCTATAATCTGAAACCGGTATTGGATGAGAACGGAGATCAACGGACATATCTGAATACGATCAATAACCCGTTTTGGGCAGTAGATAATATTGGGTTGAATCTGAATGTAGACCGCTTCATAACAAACGGAAGTCTGATCTATCAGCCACTGGACTGGCTGACCTTTACGGAGCGTATCGGTGCGGATGTTTATTCGGATACGCGAAAATTCCACGAAGAGATCGGTTCCAAGAGTGACTATCCGGATGGCAGAATGTTTGATGAGCTGATCCACAGCCGCCAGATCAACCATGACTTTTATGTAGAGGCTCGGAGAGATCTTTCTTCTGACCTTGACCTCTCGGTAATGGTCGGAAACAACATCATTTCCGAGTGGACCAACGATGTTTTCAATAAGGGGATCGGTCTTTCGGGCTATAACTTCTTCGATATCAGCAACGCGGAAACCGTTACCTCCTCTGTAGATCTGCAGCGGCGGCGGCGGGTAAGCGTCTATGGCCAGGCAATCCTGGAATACAAGAAGATGTTGTCCTTAACGGTCACAGGAAGAAACGATTGGTCATCCACGCTTCCTATCAATAACCGGTCTTATTTCTATCCTTCAGTTTCCGGAGCTTTTGTATTCAGTGAATTACCAGGACTTAACGGTAGTTCTGCGCTTAGCTTCGGCAAATTGCGCGCCGCCTATACCGTTATCGGTAATGACGCCGATCCATACAAAACCGGAACTTATTATTCAAAGCCTGCAATTGGGGACGGACAGCGTGGCGAAATAACCCTCCCCTTCGACGGACAGAATGCTTTTGTGCTGGATAATGTACAGGGGAATCCGAATCTGAAGCCGGAAAGGATCAAAGAATTTGAAGTAGGGCTCGAGACCCAATGGCTGCATAACCGTCTTGGTCTGGAAGTGGATTATTATAACAAGATCAGCCAGGACCTGATCTTCCAGACGCCGGTTGCCGCTTCCAGCGGATTTGTGGAATCCCTGATCAATGCAGGTGAGATCCGCAATAACGGTTTGGAAGTAACCTTGAACGCCACACCGGTTCAATCAAAGGATTTCAACTGGAATATATCGGTAAACTGGTCCAAGAACAACAGCAAGATCGTTTCCCTGGCCGAAGGGGTTCCCTATATCCAGGTTGGCGGATTTGTGGATCCGGGAATTTTCCTGGTGAAGGGCTATTCCTATGGTTCCATATGGGGAACCAAATGGAAGCGCAACGAAAAGGGCCAGTTATTGATTGATGAAGACGGTTATCCGATTGTCGATGACGCGCTCGGTGTGATCGGGGACATATCGCCGGACTGGATAGGGGGCATTACCAATGAATTTTCCTATAAGGGAATCGGCCTTTCTTTTACCTGGGATACGAAACAGGGCGGGGACGTGATGAACCTGGACCGGTATTACCTGGGTGCGGCCGGCGTGGCCAAGTATACCGATACCCGGGAAACCACCAAGGTCTTTGAAGGAGTACATGAAGACGGGAAGCCCAATACCACGCCGGTAAAGCTGGATCAGTCCTATTACAGGAGCTATGTTCCCGGTGTCGAGGAAGCCTGGGTGGAAGATGGGACCTTTGTTAAGCTTCGGAATGTAACCCTTTCCTATTCGCTGGATCCGAAAATATTGAAACGTTCTCTCCTGAAAGGAGCTACCTTATCGGTAACGGGTCGTAATCTTTATATTTACAAGCCCCACTTTACCGGGTCGGATCCTGAATTGGGGCTGTATGGCAGCGGCAGTAACTCGCAAGGTTTTTACAACTTTATCACCCCCAGCACCCGATCTTATACGGTAGCATTGAAGTTAACTTTCTAAATCCGGAATCATGAAGACAAGCATTATAAAGTTTTTACTGGTCAGCGGTATCCTTATAGTAGGATCGGGATGTTCCGATTTTCTCGACGTAAATGACAATCCCAATGCCGCCAAAGACGTAAAAGAGGGTTTGTTGGTTACCTCCACCGAAACCATTACTGCCTATAACGTAACGGGAGGATTCCCGGCAAGGGTGTCATCCTACTGGACCCAGCAGGTTTCCTTTAACACGCCAGGACCCGATATTGACAGCTATCAGATGTTGGCTTCCACGGTGGAAAATACCTGGACATTTGATTTGTATGCCGGTATTTTGAAAAACCTGAAAGTGCTGGAAGAAAAGACGACCGATAACGGTAACAATTACTACTGTGCTATTGCCAAAATAATGCTGGCGTATAACATGGGCGTAGTAACCGATCTCTGGAATGACGTGCCTTATTCAGATGCCTTTCAGGGATCCGAAAACTCACAACCCAAATATGACAGCCAGGAGAAAGTGTATGAGGAGATCGGTCAATTGCTGAATGATGGCATTGAGCTGGCAGGTAAGTCGTACGAGGGTGAAAAGCCCGGCAGTGATGATCTGATCTATGGCGGCGACATGGACGAATGGACGAAGTTCGCTTATATGCTGAAGGCCCGCTATGCCCTTCGGCTGATCAATGCGCCGGGAAAGGATAAGGCTGCGCAATGTAATGCGGCACTTGCTGCGTTGAAGAATGGGTTCTCGGGTAGTGGTGATAATGCAGCAGTGCCTTTTAGTACCTCCGCAGGCGGAGAGGCCCCTTGGTATCAGTTTATCCAGAAGTGGAGCGGTGCCTATATGGCTTCTACCTTCATTAATATGCTAAAGGCTTCCAATGATCCCCGTATATCAGTGATTGCAGAAAAGGCGAAAGAAGGGAATGCATACATCGGGCATGTGATAGGTTCCGAGCACTTAACGGATGATGAGGTCTCTGCAGTAGGAGACCTGTTTGCCAAAGCCGACGCCCCCGTTTACCTGGCTACTTATGCCGAGGCGTTATTCATTAAAGCGGAGGCTACCTACTGGACCAAAGGTTTTGCCGCTGCCCAGCCTATCCTGACAGCGGCAGTAAAGGAAACTGCTGCCGAATGGGGCATGGATCCTGAAAGTTTGGCGATGACGACTTACATTACTGCACATTGCACGCTCACTTCCGGCAATGCTTATCAGGTAATTATGACGCAGAAATATATCTCCAATTTCCTGTCGCTGGAAGCTTTCAATGACTGGAGAAGAAGCGGATTTCCGAAGCTGAGCCCGGTGGAGAATGCCTACATCAATACCATTCCCCGCAGGTGGGTGTATTCTTCTCAGGAAGTATCCAGTAACCCTCAGCCCGAGCAGAGCGGGGTTAAGCTTACCGGCCGGGTATGGTGGGATACAAAATAATACAGAAGGAAAAATCCGATTATAAAGGAGCCGGTCAGCTATTTTGACCGGCTTTTTTCTTTTACCTCAGCACCCTTTTCAGCACCACCGTCAGGCTGTCGCCGCGGAGGTCTTTGGCAATGACCTTGCCGGTGGGGTCCAGCAGGAAATTGGCCGGCAGCATCTGTACGCCGTAGGTAGCGGCGGGAACCGAATTCCAGCCTTTCAGATCGCTGACCTGGGTCCACTGCAACCCGTCGTCACGGATGGCTTTTTCCCAGGAGCTCTTTTTGGTGTCGAGCGATACGCTGAAGATGGTAAAATTCCGCGGGAGAAACTGCTTCCAGGCCTTTACCAGCACAGGACTTTCTTCCCGACAGGGGGCGCACCAGCTGGCCCAGAAATCAACAAGCACATATTTGCCCCGCAGCGAAGAAAGGGCAACCTCCTTGCCATCCGGTCCGGGGTAGGCAATATCCGGGGCGATGCTGCCCACGGGAACGGCTATATCCCCGCCCCGGTCGTTCATCGTCTTGTGGTAGGCGGCGGCGGCCTGCCTGGCCAGCATGCTGTTGGGAAACCGCAGGGGCAGGCTATCATACAGGCTGCGATTGGCCGCCAGCTCCCCGGGTGCATGCAGCAGGCTGAGGGCGAAGACGGCTATGGTGGCGTCGCCGGTACCGCGCACGGTCTGCAGGATGTATGCGCTCAATGCCCGGGAACTGTCGCGCAGGTTTGTACCCGTCGCATAGATCAGGCTGTCCCGCGCTTTTATCTTGTTCAGATAGCTGTATGCCTGCTGCTGTTTGCGGACCTGGTTGGCCCGGCGGGCGGTCTCTCCGAGAAAATCCGACAGCGCCGCCGTTGCCGGCGAGCCCGTAATGCTGAGGTTAGCGGGATGCAGATAATCGCCCTTTACCCGGATATCCCCGGGCGCCAGCACCAAGTACAGGGCCGTGCTGTCCTGCAGCATGACGCGGAACAAGCCCTCTTCGCTCAGCGGGCCGCTGAAGGAAAACTGCCCTGCCGCGGCATCGATCACCGCCGTGTCGATGATGCGGTTGCCGCTCATGTCTACCGCCTGCAGCACCGCCTTACGGATATGGGGCGGCAGATGGCTGAGGGTGATATGTACAGTGAAATGATCCGCATCTTCGGTCCGGCAGCGGAGCAGCAGCAGGGCCGGCAGACAAAGCACAATCAGGAATAGCCGGCGCGGCCGGAACTTTGCGGCAGGGCCGGAAAAAACAGGTGGAAATAGATGTTTGGCAGCATTCATTCCGGGTGGTTTCAGATGATTAATACCGGCGCCGGCGGCCGCTCCGGCGTTCAGGAGCGAAAGGCATTCCAGCCCTGGGCCGTCAGCGCATGTTTTTTACCTCCTTTGCTGTAAAGGTAAGTACCTTCTGCCGGCTCGGTGAGGTAGCCGACTACGCTGATCTGTTCGGAGAGGGTGACTTTTTCATGGTCTTCCTGGCGGATCGTAAAGAGCAGCTCATAGTCCTCTCCTCCGTGCAGGGCGCAGGCGGTAGGATCCAGTCCGAACTTCAGCGCCATATTGCGGCTCTGGTCGTGGATAGGGATCTTTTCCTCATAGAGCAGACAGCCCACATTGCTTTGCCGGCAGATATGCAGCAGGTCTGAGCTGAGCCCGTCGCTCACATCCTGCATGGCCGTCGGGACGAGCTCCTGCTCTTCGAAGAAAGCAATGATATCCCTGCGGGCTTCCGGCCGCAGCAGACGTTGTAAAAGATAAGTCTGGTTTTCGAGGTCGGGCTGCACGCCGGGATGCTCCTGGTGGATTTTTTTCTCGCGTTCCAGCAGCTGTAATCCCAGGTAGGCAGCGCCCAGGTCCCCGCTTACGCAGATCAGATCGCCGGGGCGGGCTGTACTCCGCCGTATAAAGCGATCGGGCGCCACCTCTCCGACAGCGGTGCCGCTGATGATCAGCCCTTTCCGGGAGGAGCTGGTATCGCCGCCGATGAGGTCGGTCTGATAATTTTCGCAGGCATGGTATACGCCTTCATAAAACTCATGCAACGCCTCCAGGGGAAAGCGGTTGGAAAAGGCAATGCTCAGCAGGAACTGCGAGGGACGCGCATTCATGGCATACACATCCGAAAGGTTCACCACCACCGATTTATAACCAAGGTGCTTCAGGGGGGTATAGGCCAGATCGAAATGTACCCCTTCGATCAGCAGGTCGGTAGTCAACACGGTCTGCCTGCCGAAATGGTCGATCACCGCGGCATCGTCGCCGACGCCAAGCAAGGTGCCGGCATTCTGCAGGGTGATGTTTCTGGTCAGGTAGTCGATCAGGCCAAATTCGCCCAATTCTTCTATTTCGGTACGTTCCGCCATGATGATAAAATTGTCAAAAAAGATGCATCCTTATCCGTTCACCATTTCCAGCAGCGCATCGTGGATCAGTCCGTTGCTGGCCACCAGTGGGGGGCGGTAAGGCGAATAGGCGTTGCCGCTGAAGTCGGTCACTTTCCCGCCCGCCTCTTCCACGATCAGGAAGCCGGCTGCGCTGTCCCAGGCATTCAGCTGGTGCTCCCAGTAACCGTCAAAGCGGCCGCAGGCCACCCAGCAGAGATCGATGGCGGCCGACCCGAGCCGGCGCACCGGCAGGCCGCGGCGGACCGCCCTGGCCATGGTTTCCGCGGGATCGTTGGGCATCTCCGTCCAGCGATACGGGAAACCGGTAGCCAGGCAGGCCTGTCCGAAGTCCGTTCTGGACGAAACGCTGATCTTTTGGTCGTTGAGGGTGGCTCCGGCGCCTCTCTGCGCAAAAAACAGCTCCTTTAAAAAAGGATTGTATACCGCTCCCATCAGCATCTGCCCCGCTTCTTCCACGGCTATGGAAATGCAGCAGAGCGGAATGCCCTGGGCATAGTTGACCGTGCCGTCGATCGGGTCGATGATCCATTTGTAGGCGGAGTCCTGTTTGATCTCTCCGGATTCTTCGCTCAGGATAAAGTGGTCGGGAAAGGCTTCGCGGATCACGGTCATGATGGCCGTTTCGGATCGTTTATCCACTTCCGTGACCAGATCGTTGACCGTGGTTTTACTGGAAACGGCATAGGATTTTCCGAAATATTCCTGTAAAATCTTCCCGCCGGCCTGCAGGGCACTGAATAAAGTCGGCTTTAACATACCCGCAAAGATACGGGGAACGATCGATAGCCGCCGGTCATCCGGCCGATTTGTTTTAAATCAGTAACTTTGCGCTGCCAAAGCATAATTACAGTAGAAATCCATGCCGATATTCGGAACGCTGATCAGCCGTGCCCTGCGCATCCGCAAACAGGTTACGGTGCCAAGGGGAACCCCGAGGGCCTACCAACGACAGGTGTTGCATCGTCTGCTCTTTAAGGCAAGGTATACCGAATTCGGTCTGCACTACCGTTTCCCCGACCTGCTCGAATCCCCGGACTGGCTGTCCCGCTTCCGGGACGCTGTGCCGGTACATTCCTATAACCGTATGAACAGGGAGTGGTGGCACCGCTGCCTCGACGGGGAAGAAAATATTACCTGGCCCGGAAAGGTAAATTATTTTGCGCTCAGCTCGGGCACCTCCGAATCGGCCAGCAAGCACATCCCCGTGACCCGGGATATGCTCCGCACCATCCGTAAGGTAGGCGTGAAGCAGCTGTTCTCCATGGTGAATTTCCCCATTCCCCACAAGTCTTTTGAGAAAGGCATCCTGATGCTGGGGGGCACGACGGATCTGCACAACCGGGGCAATTATTACGAAGGCGATATGAGCGGTATCAGCGCAAAGAACATCCCCCGCTGGTTCCGCTATTTTTATAAGCCCGGCGGAAAGATCTCGCACCGCGCCGACTGGGAGCAGCGGATCCGTCTCATCGTCCGCAAAGCCCCGCAGTGGGATGTGGCTACCGTATGCGGCGTTCCGGCCTGGGTGCAGATCGTGTTCGAGGAAATCATCAAATACCATAAAGTAGCCCATATCCACGATATATGGCCCAATCTGGCCATCTATATTCACGGGGGCGTGTCCTTTGAGCCCTACCGTGAAAGCTTTAAGCGGCTGCTGGGGAAGCCCATCACCTATATCGAAACCTATATGGCTTCGGAAGGCTCTTTTGGCTTTCAGGCACGGCCCGATACCAAAGGTATCAAGCTGGTGCTCAATGCCGGCATCTTCTATGAATTTATACCCTTTAATGACGAGAATTTCGATGCGGAAGGTGAGCTGCGCGCCGATCCCAGGGCCTATATGATCCATGAGGTGGTGGAAGATGTGGCCTATGCCGTGGTACTAACCACCTGTGCAGGCGCCTGGCGTTATCTGCTGGGGGATGTGATCAGGTTCACCTCCGTAAAAGAGCATGAGATCGTCATTACCGGCCGCACGAAGCAGTTTCTCAGCCTTTGCGGGGAGCATCTGTCCGTAGACAACATGAACCGGGCCATCGAGACGGTGGCCAAAAAGATGGGGATCACCATCCGGGAGTTTACCGTAGGCGGTATGCCGTATGAAAACCTGTTTGCCCATCATTGGTATATCGGTACGGACCAGCCGGATGCCGATCCCCGGGAAGTGCAGCGGCTGCTGGACCAGACGCTTTGCGAGCTCAACGACGACTATGCCGTGGAACGTATATCGGCCCTGAAGGCAGTCTTTGTAACCCTGCTTCCCCAGGAAGCTTTTATCCGTTACCTGCGCTGTAATGGCCGGGAAGGTGCCATGAATAAATTTCCCCGCGTCCTCAAAAACGGTCTGCTGAAACAGTGGGAGGACTTTCTCCGTGAGGAGAAATTTCTTTAAATTTCCGCTTTCAACGGGCAACTAATCATTATTTAGACCGTTTTAGAGGAATGACTGCAGCTTTTATAGGAGGTTTAGGATTAGGCATTTTTTTATCCCTTTCGGTAGGGCCGGTCATTTTTGCCATTATCAAATACAGCGTTAACAGCGGATTCCGCGCCGGCCTTTGCTTCGCCATCGGCGTTTCCTGCAGCGATACCATGTTTGTGGTGCTGGGCAATGTGGCTTCTTCCTTTATTTATGAGCTTGGTGAGATGACCCGCACGATCGGGATAGTCGGCGGCATCGTGCTGATCGGAATGGGGCTGTACGGCTTATTTTTCAAAAAATTACGGATCCGTGCAGGGGAGGATCGCCCTGTGCTCACCCGGAAACGGGATTATGCCAAAGTATGGCTTTCGGGCTACCTTATGAATACCCTCAATCCGGCGGTGGTATTGTTCTGGCTGGGGATATGTACGGCCAACAGCGCCCTTGAGCTGGATTACCGTCTGGTGCTTTTTGGCACCTGCCTGGCCTTTGTGCTGTCGGCGGATATCGCTAAGGTGTTCCTCGCCGATAAGATCAGGCACCGGCTTACGCTGGGTACGGTGCGCTGGCTGAATCGCATCGCCGCGGTGAGCATGCTGGTCTTCGGCGGAATTCTCCTCTATGCCGTCGTGTTCCGCGTGGGAAAGCTGGGACACTGAGAAAGTCTAAGGTTGCAGGTCTAAAGTCTAAAGTTTATGTGTCTGAAATGGAACCTTAGACTTTGAACTTTAAACAAAAATGCCTTTTACCTTTCTCCTTTTGCCTCTAACCTTCCGCTGCGATCGTCCAGGTTTCCCGGCCGGCCAGCAAGGCGTCCAGGTCGGCGGGCTTCTGTGTCTGGACTGCCGTAATCTGTGCTCCCATCAGCTCTTCATAAGTGGGGCGCTCGCTTGCATAAAACACGCCAAAGGGACGGGGCAGATGCCCGGGCTGACTTGCGTCGTCAAACAGCCGGGTAAGTACCTGCGCCTTGTAAAAATCCTGCTCGTCGTGGATCCAAAGGTCGTCGGCGCTGTGGCCTTCGTTCAGGGAAACGACCACCGGCCTGAAGCCGTCCAGCTTTATCCCTTTGTCCCGCCCGGCGCCAAAGATCAGCGGCTGACCTTGTTCCAGGAACAAGGCCTCTTCCGGCTTGCTGCCCTTTTCGGTATAAACGGCAAAGGCGCCGTCGTTGAAGATATTACAGTTCTGGTAGATCTCGAGCAGCGAAGCGCCGCGATGGCCATGGCTCCGCTTGAGCATTTCCTGCAGATGCTTGGGATCGCGGTCCATGCTGCGGGCCACAAAGGTGGCGTCGGCGCCAAGGGCCAGGGCCGCCGGGTTAAAGGGGTGATCGATGCTCCCGTAGGGGGTAGACTTGGTCACCTTCTTCTCCTCGGAGGTAGGGGAATACTGGCCTTTGGTCAGGCCATAGATCTGGTTATTGAACAGCAGGATGTTGATATCGAAATTGCGGCGCAGGGCATGGATCAGGTGGTTTCCCCCGATCGACAGGCTGTCCCCGTCCCCGCTGACCATCCATACGCTCAGCTCCGGACGCGTAGCCTTCAGCCCGGAGGCAATGGCGGCTGCCCGGCCGTGGATCGAATGCATCCCGTACGTATTCATATAATAAGGGAAGCGGGAGGAACACCCGATCCCGGAGATGATGACGATATTTTCCCGGGGAATGCCCAGCTGAGGCATCACCGTCTGTACCTGTTTCAATATGGAATAATCCCCGCATCCCGGACACCAGCGTACTTCCTGGTCGGTGGCAAAATCCTTGGCCGTTAGCGTCTGCGGGGCAATTGTTGCTGTCTCCATGGCTTTATCCTCTTGTAAAATAAGTATGCAAAGTTATTGAATATCGGGGTAGGAACAAGGGGAGTTTGAAGAAGCGGCTATTCGCTCGGGATCAGGCCCGCCATATAAGTCTTCAGGTACTGCGTGGGCGTCATCCCCGTCAGCATGCGGAACTGCCGGTTGAAATTGGAGAGGTTGTTGAATCCGCATGTATAACATATCTGTGATATGCTCAATTTATTTTCTATCAGCAGCTTACAGGCATGGCCGATCCGGACCTCCAGCAGAAATTGCCAGTAAGTTTTCAGCGTTCTCGATTTGAAATACCGGCAGAAGGAATGGGGACTGATATTCACCAGCGCGGCCACATCCCGGATGCCTATCTTTTGCTGAAAATGATCCAGTGTATAATTATAAATGGCGCTGATATTATCGGTATTTTCGGGGTTGTAGGAGCGGGTAAAGCCGATATGGGAAAGGAGGGTGCAGGATTTGGACTGGGCGATCAGCTCCAGCATATTGAGCAGCAGCGATATTCTTTTGACATCCCCGGCTTTCAGGATCACCTCCATCAGCGTGCTGATTTCCTGCCGGGTCCTGCCGGTGATGCGAATGCCCTGGGCCGACTTTTCCAGCAGCTCCCGCACCCGTTTCAGCTCGGGCAGCTGCAGAAATCCGTTGCCCCAGAAATCCGGCTTAAAATGGATGGCGATCGCTTCAATATGCAGGCCGGGGGTTCCCTGGAAATACTGCGCATCGCTTCTCCACATATGCGGCAGATTGGGGCCCAGCAGGATGAGGTCTCCGTCGGCAAAAGGTTCCATGCTGTCGCCCACCAGCCGGGTGCCGCTGCCCTTGCGGATCAGCGTCAGCTCCATTTCGGGATGATAATGCCAGCGGTTGTACAAATAAGGGTAAATATCCTCCCTGATGCTGAAGGAATAGTTGTATCCGGTATCTACCTTTCTGAGGATCGGTTTCATGGTCTTCCGTTTCCGTAATTGAAGATACGTCAGGCCGGGGAGAATAAAAAAAGCATTGCCAATATAGTATCAGTATCGGCCAATTATTTGAAATCCGGCTGCGCTGTAAAGCATTTCCTTTGTGACGGGTCTGCGAAGGTATGCCGCAGGACCAGAAATGAGCAAAAAAACATGAACACGAAAGCGATTTGTATACATCCCCGGGACAACGTCATGGTGGCCCTGACCGATCTGCCTGCCGGGGAAACGATAGACGTCAACGGGCGGAGCTGCACGCTGACGGAGCCCGTACCCGTAAAGCACAAGTTTGCCGTCACCGCGCTGAAGGAAGGAGACGCTGTGACGATGTACGGCGTCCTGGTGGGCAGGGTGCTGCATCCCATACCAAAGGGCGGCCTGCTTACGGTGAAAAACGTAAAACATGCCTCGGGAGGCTATGGGCTGGGCGAGCGAAAAACCGACTGGCAGGTACCGGATGTGACGAAATGGAAGGACCGGACTTTTATGGGCTTTCACCGCGCCGACGGATCGGTGGGTACCGCCAACTACTGGCTGCTGATACCGCTCGTTTTCTGCGAGAACAGGAATGTGCAGGTGCTGGCGGAAGCTTTTGTAAAAGAGCTGGGCTATGCGCTTCATCTCTCGCCCGCGCAGGAACAGGTGCGGCAGCTGGCCGGTATGTACAGGGCGGGGAAAACGGTGGAAGACATATTGGGTGCCGGCAGCGGCGGGGAAACGACGGCCGCGGCGGTAGCAGAAAAGGTTTTTCCCAATGTGGACGGTGTCAAGCTGCTTACCCATACCCTCGGTTGCGGCGGGGTACGCGACGATACCCGGGCCCTCTGCGGACTGCTGGCCGGCTATATTACCCATCCCAACGTGGCCGGCGCCACCGTGTTGAGTCTGGGCTGCCAGAATGCCCAGATATCGCTTTTAAAAGAAGAGATCGACCGGCGGGATAGGCAGTTTTCCAAACCGCTGTATATCCTCGAGCAGCAGGCCGTCGGGAATGAAACGGTGCTGCTCAGGGAAGCGGTGAAGCAAACCTTTGCCGGGCTGATGCAGGCCAACGAATGCGTCCGCCGGCCGGCGCCGCTCGACCGGCTCTGTCTCGGGCTGGAATGCGGCGGGTCCGACGGCTTTTCGGGAATATCGGCCAACCCCGCGCTGGGTTATGCCTCCGACCTGCTGGTGGCGTTGGGCGGAAGCGTCATCCTCTCGGAATTTCCCGAGCTCTGCGGCGTGGAGCAGGAGCTGAGCGACCGCTGCGTGGACGAAGCGACTGCAGGCCGGTTTATGGAGCTGATGACGCGCTACCAGGAGCGCGCGCGGGCCGTAGGGTCGGGGTTTGATTCCAACCCCTCTGCCGGAAATGTGCGCGACGGGCTGATCACCGATGCTATCAAATCGGCCGGCGCGGCAAAAAAAGGAGGTACTTCTCCCGTGACCGATGTGCTGGATTATCCGGAGAAGGTGCGGAAAAAGGGGCTTACCCTCCTGTGCACTCCGGGCAGCGATATCGAATCCACCACGGCGGAAGTAGGTGCCGGCGCCAGCATCGTCGTATTTACCACCGGGCTGGGCACGCCCACCGGCAACCCGGTAGCTCCCGTGCTGAAGGTATCTTCCAATACCCGCTTGTTTGAGAAGATGAACGATATCATCGATATCGATGCCGGCGCCGTCATCCGCGGCGAGTCGACCATTGAGGAGGTGGGAGAACAGATACTCGAGTCCATCATCAAGGTGGCCGGGGGAGAAGCAAAGGCGAAGGCTACCGCAAACGGCCATGACGATTTTATCCCATGGAAACGGGGCATTTCTTTATAGAGGTGAAAGGTGAAAGGTGAAAGGTGAAAGGTGAAAGGTAAAAGGTAAAAGGTAAAAGGTCCATTTCAGGCAAAGTAACATTGGACATCAGAAATCTCAGACTGCATATGGCTCAATGGTTAAAGTAAGGTTTTGTTCCAGGCAGATCAACTTTAGACCTTAGACAAATTAAATTTAAAATCAGAAACGTCAAATCAGAAACCCGAAACATGAAACTATACAACACCACCGCCGGCATTCTGCTTCAGGATGACAACAGCTATTACCGGCTGCAGGAAAGCTGGGACGAGCTCATCAACCGCGAAGGGCTCCATCCCTACCTGGCCGGTAAGAAGAAGGAAGCGGCAGAGCTCTCTGCAGAAGAGGCTGAGACGCGTTATCTTAAAACCCTGCTTCCCCCCATCGGGAGCCAGGAGGTCTGGGCTGCCGGAGTTACGTATATGCGTAGCCGTGATGCACGGATGGAAGAGTCAAAAGAAACGGGCGGAGCAGGTTTTTACGACAAGGTGTATGAAGCGGAGCGGCCGGAGCTGTTTTTCAAGGCGCTGCCCCATCGCGTGTCCGGTCCGGAACAGCCCGTATACATCCGTCAGGACTCTTCCTGGAACGTCCCCGAGCCGGAGCTTACCCTGTTTATAAATGCTGCCGGCAGCATCCAGGGGTATACGGTCGGCAACGACATGAGCTCCCGCAGCATCGAAGGTGAAAATCCGCTGTACCTGCCTCAGGCCAAGGTATATGAGCGGAGCGCCGCCCTCGGGCCATGTTTGTTTGTGCCCGGAGAACCGATCTCCCCCGATACCTGCATTACGATGACCATCCTCCGGAAAGAGGAGGTTTGTTATAAAGACAGCGTAACGCTCAGCCGGATGAAGCGTACCCTGCCCGAGCTGGCCGGATGGCTCTACAAAGCCAGTGGTTTTCCCGCCGGCAGCTTCCTGATGACCGGCACCTGCCTGGTGCCCGAAGACAGCTTTACCCTGCAGCCCGGCGATCGTGTGGAAATAACAATCGACGATATCGGCACCCTGGTAAACCGGGTGGAGATGTATCCGGCGCAGCAACCGTAATTTTTGTATATTGGATCAAATGACGCATATCACAAAACCAACCACTATGAAGAAACTGCTATTCCTCGCTTTTCTGATCATCTCTGCGGGCGCCTTTGCGCAAAAGCCCGGCAAGTTTAACGGGCTTGACATGAATATGGGTAACCTGTACCGTCTTTCCGACGCCAAAACCCGCTCCATCAGCCCGGAAAATCATACCGGAGAGCCCGGCAAGGGCGGTATGGCTACCCTGGAGAACGGTACGGCAAAAAATGCCGCGCGCGATCTGGGCCAGGGCTGGAAGGTGAATCCTTATGTTCATATAGCGCCGGGACAAACCTATACCCTCGCCGATGTGAGCGGACCCGGCGCCATACAGCATATCTGGATGACGCCGACGGGCAACTGGCGCTATTCCATCCTGCGCATCTACTGGGACGATGAAAAGGAACCCTCCGTGGAAGTTCCCGTGGGTGATTTCTTTTGCATGGGCTGGGGAAAGTATGCGCCGGTAAACTCGCTGGCGGTATGCGTAAACCCGGGCAGCGCCTTTAACTGTTACTGGACCATGCCCTTCCGGAAAAAATGCCGCATCACCATGGAAAACATCAATACCGAGCCGATGACCCTTTATTACCAGGTCGACTATACGCTCACCGATGTGCCCGACGATGCAGCCTACTTCCACGCCCAGTTCCGCCGCAGCAATCCTACCCAGGGATCGCTGCATACGCTGGTAGACGGCATAAAGGGCAAAGGACAGTATGTGGGGACCTACCTGGCCTGGGGTGTGCACAACAACGGCTGGTGGGGTGAAGGCGAGATCAAGTTTTATATAGACGGCGACTCCAAGTTTCCGACCATTGCCGGCACGGGCACGGAAGACTATTTCTGCGGCTCCTACGATTTCGATACCGATCAGGAACGCCCGAATGGCACCATGAGCCGGGAGTATACGCCTTTCAGCACGGCTTATGCCGGATTGCCGCAGGTGATCCGCAGCGACGGTCATTATAATGCCATGCCCCGTTTCGGTCTCTACCGCTGGCATATCATGGACCCGGTCCGCTTTACAGACGGGCTGAAGGTGACCATACAGGACCTGGGATGGCGCAGCGGCGGCCGTTATCAGCCGCAGCATTCAGACATCAGCAGCGTGGTGTTCTGGTACCAGAGCGAGCCGCATGCTCCCTTCCCGAAGCTGCCTTCAAAGGATGAACTGGAAGTACTTTAAAAAAAAACGCATGTATAAAAAAAGAAGCTTTATCATGGCTACGGCCCTGCTGGCCACGCTGGCGTGTAACCATCCCCGTCAGGGTACCGAAAGCAATACCGGGGAAAGCTTTCCCGAAGGTACCTTTGGGTACGATGTGACCTTTCTGCAGCAGCACGACAGCGTCATCGTGCTGAAGGACGGCTCCGGCATGGCCGGCGTGATCGTTTCCCCGAAATACCAGGCCAAGGTCTTTACCTCTACTGCCGAAGGGCCTGGGGGAAGAAGCTTCGGGTGGGTGAATTACAAAGCCTTTACCGGTCCGAAAGATGCGCATATGAACGCTTATGGCGGGGAAAACCGTCTCTGGCTGGGGCCGGAAGGGGGCAAGTATTCGCTTTTCTTCAAGCCCGGTGCCAAGATGGTGTACGACAACTGGGTCACGCCGGCTGCGGTGGATACTGACCCCTGGGAAGTATCGGAGAAAAGCGGGCAGTCGGTATCCATGAAAAAAGATATGCAGCTGCAGAATTATGCGGGCGCTACCCTCAACCTTTCTGTAAACCGTAAGATCACCCTGCTGGACCGGCCTTCCGCAGAAAGTCAGCTAAGCATACAGCTGGGAGATTCGGTAAAGGCCGTCGGCTACCAGACCGATAATACCATCACCAATACGGGCAACAAAGCCTGGACCGCCGAAACCGGCATGCCCTGCATCTGGATACTGGATATGTTCCGTCCGGCGCCCCGGACGGTGATTGCAGTGCCTTATCGGCATCCTGAAGATCATAAAACCCCGGTGGCCACGGCGGACTATTTCGGCCAGATCCCTCCCGACCGGCTGAAATACGACAACGGGGTGTTGTTTCTGAAAGCAGACGGCAAGTCGCGGGGTAAGCTGGGCGTTCCGCCCGGCCGGGCAAAAACAGTGGCCGGCAGCTATGACCCGGAAAGCAATGTGCTTACCATTATCCATTTTGATATGGACTCTACCGGCAAATACCTGAACCAGGAATGGAATACCGACAAACCTGTTTTCAGCGGAGATGCCGTAAATGCCTATAACGACGGTCCGCTGGAAGACGGCAGCCAGATGGGGCCGTTTTATGAAATGGAAAGCGTGTCCCCCGCGGCAGCGCTGGATGCCGGCGCATCGCTTTCCCACCGCCACAGCGTATTTCATTTCACAGGCGACAAGGCTGCGCTGAACCGCATCGCGGAGCAGGTGCTGGGCGCCTCCCTGCAGCGGATCGAAAATACCTTTGGCGATCAGTAAGGCCCGCGAAGGATAACCCTGTTATATACCAAACAACCGTATACCCATGACCCAGGAAGACAACCGCCGATCGTTTCTGAAAAAACTGACCTTGGGGAGTATAGGTGTTGCCGTTACTCCTTCTTCCATGCTTGAACGCTCTGCCGCTCCCCCGAAAGCGGATAAGGGTCGATTCCTCCCGGCGGAGGGAGAACGGCAGTACAACGGCGATTATACAGGCGCGTACCTGAACCGCCTTGCCTTTCCTCTCGGCGGCATGGGCGCCGGGATGTTTTGTCTCGAAGGTACCGGCGCTGTTTCTCACATGTCTGTCCGTCATCATCCGGCGATGTTTAACGAGCCGGGCATGTTTGCGGCGCTTGCCGTAAAAGGACAACCCCGGGGGGTAAAGGTGATCGAAGGCCCGGTTCCGGGCTGGAAAAAATTCGGCAAGCCCGGATCGGGGAACGGCGATGCCGGCGCTACCTACGGACTTCCCCGTTTTGGCAAAGCTACTTTTACCACCCGTTTTCCTTTTGGCGTCATTCAGCTTGCCGATGATGATATACCCTTCGAAGTGGAGCTGAAAGGCTGGAGCCCGTTTATACCGACCGACGAAGATAATTCCAGTCTCCCGGTAGCGGTCTTTGAATACCGGTTTACCAACAAGGGAAAGCAGGAAGCGGAAGCGGTCTTTTCCTACAATGCACGCAACTTTATGGCCGAGGAGGGTGGCAAGAATGCCATAAAGGCCATGGAGCGCGGTTTTGTGCTGTCTGAAGCCGGTAGTGACAAAAAGCCTTTTCTGAAAGGTGATTTTGCCATCTTCACCGACGATGCCGCTACCGTCGTAGATCATTGCTGGTTCCGCGGCGGCTGGTGGGATCCGCTGACCATGGCCTGGAATACCATCAAGAGCGGTAATACCAAACAGCATGCGCCCGTTCCGGCAGATGCGCCGGGCGCTTCCCTGTTTGTACCGTTTCGGCTCCGCCCCGGCGCGGTAAAGACCATCCGGCTGATGATGGCCTGGTATGTTCCCGATTCCGATCTGCACCTGGGTCCGGATGTGAAACCGGAGACAGGCGATGCGGATGACTGCGACTTATCTTCCGAGCTGGGCTATGCCGGTAAAAAAAATCCGACCTCCCATTACAAGCCTTGGTATAGCAGCCGCTTCGGGGATGTCGCCGAGGTGGTTCGTTACTGGAAGGATAATTATGGCACGCTTTATAAAAACAGTGCTCTTTTTGAAAAGGCCTTTTATGCCAGCAGCCTTCCGCCGGAAGTTACCGAGGCCATAGCTGCCAACCTGAGTATCCTGAAATCGCCTACCGTCCTGCGCCAGTACGACGGGCGGCTGTGGAGCTTTGAAGGTTGCGGTGACAACGGCGGCTGTTGCGAAGGATCTTGTACCCATGTGTGGAACTATGCCCAGGCCGTTCCCCATCTTTTTCCTTCTCTGGAAAGAACGCTCCGCAATACCGAGTTCTGCGAGGATCAGAATGCCGAAGGGCATCAGAATTTCAGGGCGGCGCTGCCCATCCGGGCAGTGAAGCACGACTTCCATGCTGCCGCTGACGGACAGCTGGGCGGTATCATGAAGGTATACCGGGATTGGCGCGTCAGCGCCGACCATACCTGGCTGCGGAAGATATTTCCCCTGGTCCGGAAGAGCATGGACTACTGTATAAAAACGTGGGACCCGCGGCACAAGGGAGTGGTAGAGGAACCGCATCACAATACCTACGATATCGAATTCTGGGGGCCGGACGGTATGTGCACCAGCTTCTACCTGGGTGCGCTGACCGCCATTTCGGAGATGGGCCGTTTTCTGAACGAGGACGTTTCCACCTATCAAAAGCTGTATGCGGCCGGTAAGCAATATATGGAGCAGGAGCTGTATAACGGTGAATATTTTATACAGCGGATCACCTTTACAGGGCTTAATGCTCCCGACCCTGCACATGAAAAGTCGTTCAACACAAAATATTCCGATGAGGCCCTGCGTATACTGAAGCAGGAAGGACCCAAATACCAGTACGGAACCGGCTGTCTGGCCGACGGTGTGCTGGGCGTCTGGATCGCAGCCATGTGCGGACTGCAGACGCCTGTGGATCCCGGAAAAGTAAAAAGTCACCTGCTGGCGGTGCACAAATACAACCTGAAGGAAGACCTCAGCGACCATGCCAACCCGCAACGCCCCGGTTATGCCCTGGGCAACGAAGGAGGACTGCTGCTGTGCACCTGGCCCAAAGGCGGCATGCTTTCCCTGCCCTTTGTATACAGCGACGAGGTATGGACCGGCATCGAATACCAGGTGGCTTCGCACCTGATGCTGATGGGACAGGTGAAGGAAGGTCTGGAGATTGTACGGGCCTGCCGCGACCGCTATGACGGGCGCGTGCGGAATCCTTTTAACGAATATGAATGCGGAAGCTGGTATGCCCGTGCCATGTCCAGCTATGGCATGATACAGGGATTGACCGGGCTGCGCTACGATGCGGTGGACCAGAGCCTGCACCTGCATAACGGCACCGGCGATTTTACCGCCTTCCTTTCCACAGCTACGGGCTTCGGCACCGTCAGCTTCAAAAACGGCCGTCCTTCCCTCCAGGTAGCCTATGGTAGCATACCGGTGAAAGAAGTGTTTATCGGCGATAGAAAAACCACGCTGGCTGCCACCTGAACCTCGTGACATGCAGATAGCCGATCATACCATCGTAGCCATACGCTATAACATGAAAAACAGCCGGGGCGAAGTGCTGGAAGATATCATGAAAGGGGAGCCCGTCAGCTACCTGCACGGGGCGGGGAATATTTTACCGGTGCTGGAGTCGGCGCTGGCCGGCCTGGAGCCGGGCGGGCATACTGCTATCTTTCTTCCCCGGGATCCCGGCGGGGAAGGGCCGGATGACGATCTTTATTTT
Source organism: Compostibacter hankyongensis (assembly GCF_039541075.1). Lineage (NCBI taxonomy): Bacteria > Pseudomonadati > Bacteroidota > Chitinophagia > Chitinophagales > Chitinophagaceae > Compostibacter > Compostibacter hankyongensis. The sequence goes on from NZ_BAABFN010000004.1 coordinate 108,863, forward strand.
GAGGTGACGGTAGCCTCGGTACGGGCAGCCACACCCGAAGAGGTGGAGCATGGCGGTCCTGCGTTGCCGGGCACATATCCCCTGTGCGGACCGGACTGCCAGTGCTGAGATTTACTTCATATGCCCGTTAGGGTTATATCTGGGAAGCTATAAAACGTAATGGATGAAACTATACCTGATAGGCGGTTTTTTGGGGAGCGGTAAAACCACCGCTATACAGCAGGCCTATGCGGAGCTGGTCCGGAACGGCGTTTCCGCCGGGGTGATCACCAACGATCAGGGCGTTCAGCTGGTGGACAGCCGTTTTATGGACAGCCTGGACATCCCGTCCAGGGAAGTCACAGGCGGGTGCTTCTGTTGTAATTATACCCGGCTGGAAGCGCATATCCGTTCGCTGGAGCAAACGGAGCAGCCCCAGATCATCTTTGCCGAATCAGTAGGGTCCTGTACGGATATGGTGGCCACGGTAGTCAGGCCCCTGCAGCGGTTTTACCCAGATCTGGACATATCCGTTACCGTATTCGCTGATGCGGGCGTCCTGCTTCCGGTTTTAGAGGAAGGAAAACAGCTTTTCGAGGACAGCGTCGCCTATATTTATGACCGGCAGCTGGAAGAAGCTGATATGCTGGTCGTCAGCAAGATCGACCTGCTGGATGCCGACCGGCGGCAGGAGGTACTGCAGTTAGCCCAAAAAAAATATCCCGGTAAGACAGTACTGGGTCAGGATTCTTTCGATAAGGCCCATATCCGGCGCTGGCTCCGTACGCTGGATGAGCAGGGGGAGACGGAGCGCCGGGCGCTGGATGTGGATTATGCGGTATATGGCGCAGGGGAGGCCCGGCTGGCCTGGCTGGATGAGGAGATGGAGCTGCATACGGATAACGGAACGGCATGGCAGGCCGGTATGGAATTACTCCATCGCATATACGAAGATATTGTCCGGCAGGGTTATCCCGTCGGTCACCTGAAAGCGTTGCTCGACGGAGGCAGACGGAAGATCAAGATCAGCTATACCGCCGGCGGGCGGTTGCCGGATACTCCTGTGCCCGAAAATGACCCGGTCGATAATGTCGTCCTGCTGCTGAACGCCCGGGTGCAGACGGAGCCGGATAAGCTCAAACAGCTTGTTGCCGATGCGATAAAAGATGCTGCAGCAAGGAGAGGGTGCAGGATCACCAGCCGGAAGCTGTCGGTATTCCGGCCGGGCTTTCCAAGGCCTACCCACCGGATCCTGGATTAGCGGATCCGGTGATATCGGCCGCTTTTTGCCGGAAATAGGCTAACCAGCTGCGGATAAGCGCTCCTGCCATATCTTTGGGATATTCGTCCGGCCGGGTGCCCCAATAGAAGCCTATCCATCCCGCTGCCACGGTGCGGGAAGCCTCCACGAATGCATTCAACGTATCTATATTGCATTTCAGCGGGAACATCTCCTCTATAAGCAGGGGCTTTCCGATATCATAGGTTTTCAGGATGCGGATCTGTCCGGCCACGTCTTTTCCGTCCGGATAGAAGTGCACGCTTATGAAATCCAGCTCCTTGGCCACTTCCGGCGAGCAGAAGGTCAGTCCGGCTCCGGGAAAGTATTGTGCCATGGGAATGGCGCCCAGCGTGATGAGATGCCTGCTGTCCGCTGTCCGGATAGCGCTGACGAGGGTATGTATCCAGGTTTTGGCTACCTGTTCGGGGGCTCGTTTGCCCAGGTCAAGCGTGATGCGCTGGCAGTAATATTTTCCGGCCAGTTCCCCGGCCAGCCATTCGGTCTCTTTTTTTGAAGAAGGCCACAGCGGCTCATTCATCAGATCATAGCAGAAAACCGCAGGGCTTTGGGCACAGACCCCGGCTACAGCCTTCCAGAATGCAGCCTGCGCCTTCCAGCGGTCTGCCTCGCCCATTTTCCCGAACCATTCCGGAACGTCTTGTTTGTGATAGTTGCCGAGTCCGGTGATGTCCAGGTAGAGCCCCGTCTTTTCGGCCAGCCGGAGCAGGCGGCTGAGCTGGCGCAGGGCGATGGTATCGGGTTGACCGGAAGCACGCATGAACTTCCCGAACTGCAGGTGTATCCTTACGACGTTGGCCCCAAGCTGTTTGATTTCCCCGAAATCCTCCGCAACGGTATTCCATTCCTGCAGCCAGTAATCCTCGAGCAGACGGCCGCCGTTATCGCGGTCATAGTTCACGCCCCATATTACGAACGGCTGACCGGCCCGGCCCTGGACGAAATGTCTCCCGTCTTTGCTGAGCCGGATCCAGGCGGTCCCCGGGGAGCCGATAGTATCCGGCGGGGAAGTTGCGTGAGCGTTGGCAGGACAAGACAGGCCGATGCAGAGAATACATATCGTGCACAGGATCCTGCCGCTCCTGTAAAGAGCGGAGCCGACATACTTTTTTAAGAAGAAAAAATGGAGCATACGAATCATTATTTTTCCTGGTAACGGCTGAATTTCGCTTTTATCCAGGAGGTGAAATCATAGTATTTCAGGAGCTGCATCTCGTACTTGTCCGATTCGATCGGCGCCAGCAGCGGTGCCGTTTTTTTCCACAGCTGCTGGTTCCGGAAATGCGGATGATTCAGCGGGCTGAGCTGGATGATTTTAAAGAGGAGGCTTTCGGTCTTTAACAGTTTTCCTTTGGCCCGGAAACTGCGCTTGTAGGACCTGATCTCATAATCGAGGTACTCCTGGTCGCCCAGCTCATAGTGAATAAGCAGTCCCAGCAGGCGTGCAACCCTGTATATGACAGCAGGGTAATGCACCTTCCCGGTAAGTACGATCTCGTTGATATATTTGCTGGCCTTTTTAAAATCCCGTATACCGAAATAAGCCAGTCCCGCATAGAAGAGCAGCTCGCTTTGCTTTTCATAATCGCCCGTATGATACATCTTCAGCAATACGGGCGGGATGGCTTTACAATACAGCGCGGCATCCTCAAAATTACCGGTGCCGGTCAGAAAGGCCAGGCGGTAGATCATCACTGTTTTGTCCGCGATGGTGCTGAAATGCTCCGGGTAGGGCAGGGTGGTCAGCCCTTCTATTTTCTGCAGGTAAAAATCCATTTCATCATAAAAACGGATGGTGCGCAGGCTGTCCAGAATACCTTCCAGTGAAGAAAGGTAGTCCATCGGAGGATGATCCCATCTTTCCCGGTTGTCCTCAAAAAGCTGGGTCAGCTGCCGGAACATCTTCAGCGCCGGTTTGTAATCTCCCGTGTCGGTGAAGAAAAAAGACTGGAAAAGCAGATGAAGCTTGCGGGCGGTGAAGCTGTTCTTTACCCTGCCGGTCACCAGGCTTACCTCGCTCAGCAGCAGGTCGTTCAGCTGCTTGCGGTCTTCTTCCGACAACGCCTTTCCGGAATAGATAAGCCGGTACTTCAGCAGCTCGTACAGCGAATGATGCTCATGAATATGATGCATATCCCTCAGCACATGCTTGGCCTTCATCTGCAGGGCCACCAGCTGTTTCTCCTGCATATCGGCAAAATTGGTCTCCGCCAGATAGTCCAGCTCAAAGCGGTGCGAAAGATAGGCGATGAGGTGATTTTCGCGGTCCATGGCGCTGTGCTGTACTTTTTTCAGCAGCTTATAAGCTTCTTCCGGCAATGCGCGTTCAAACAGCAGCCGTGCCTGCAGCATGTGGTGAAACTGCCGGAAAAAATGGTTGTGGTTGATCTTGATCTGTACCAGATTGTCCGTAATGATCCGGAAAAGATACTGTGCGGTATTTTCCAGAGATACACCCGGATATAGCTGCAGGAACCGCTTTTCCAGCAGTGCCGCATCGGTGAGCTTTTCCCGGTCGATCAGATCAAAAAGCTGCAGGTAATCCCGTTCCCCCGCCTGCTTTTTACAGGAAAGGCGGAAGTGTCTCTTCTCGGCGCCTGACATGGATTGTACCAGACGGATCACCCCGTTTTTGGACATGGTGCATGGCGTTTATTACAGGAATAAAGATAATCAACAAAGTTATGTTTTTATAACTATTGATAATCAAATTGTTATAAGTTAAATGAGAAATTTTTAGTTTTCCGGGATTCAGTTCCTGATGAAAAGATGGCTCTTTTTTAAAAAAGGGAACCGCTACTTTTGAAACCCTGTTCATAAAAAAATCAGCCTGAAGTAAAAGAGAAATGCAGACAAAAAAGATCGTAGTAGTTGGGAGTACCAATGTAGATATGGTAGTGAAGACCACTCATATTCCGGTACCGGGCGAGACCGTACTCGGCGGCGCTTTTTTTATGAATCCCGGTGGTAAAGGGGCCAACCAGGCGGTGGCTGTTGCACGATTGGGCGGAGAGGTGACCTTTGTTTCCAAAACAGGGAATGATATTTTCGGAAAGCAGGCTGCACAGACGTTTGATGAAGAGGGCATCCAGATTTCCTGTCTGCTGTCAGACCCCGACCACCCTTCCGGCGTAGCGCTTATCACGGTAGATGAGCAGGGGGAGAACAGCATTGTAGTGGCTTCCGGCGCCAACGCCCATTTGTTTCCTGAAGACCTGGAGCCCGCCCTCGAGCGGATAAGCGCGTCAGATATTATCCTGATGCAGCTGGAAATCCCGATGTCGACCGTGCGTTTTGTGACCCGCTATGCGGCTTCCAAAGGGATACAGCTGATCCTTAATCCCGCTCCGGCACAGCCGCTGGACAGGGAGTTGCTGCAGGGCGTATCGGTGATCACGCCCAATAAAACCGAAGCCGAGATGCTGTCCGGCATAGCGGTACATGATGTGGAAAGCGCGGAAAAAGCTGCCCGCAAGATTCATGAACAGGGTGTGGAAAACGTGGTGGTGACGCTGGGCTCGTTGGGCGCCGTCATCCTGCAGGCCGGGGAATGCCTCTATGTACCGGTGCAGAAGGTCGAGGCGGTCGATACCACGGCGGCAGGCGATGTGTTCAACGGTGCGCTGGCGGTGGCGCTGGCCGAGGGCCGGGACCTGGAGGCGGCGGTGCGGTTTGCCTGTCTGGCCGCGTCTATTTCGGTGACGCGCATGGGGGCGCAGTCGTCTATCCCTTACCGTAATGAGCTCATCGTAAGCGGGTGGACGGTGTAGCAGAAAGGATATAATATAAGTTTATAGTAATGGTAGCCTTAAAAAGCTATGATTCATATTTGCAGTCACGCGTATTCTAAATCTGCTCCATGTTCATTGTAGAAAGCTATTTCACGGCGATCCTTTTCTGTATCATCACCATGATCTGCTGGGGCTCCTGGGCCAATACCCAGAAGCTGGCCGCCGGGCGCTGGCGGTATGAGTTGTTTTATTGGGATTATGCCATCGGCATCCTGCTTTTTTCGCTGCTGGCGGCCTTTACCCTGGGGAGCTTCGGTGAAAACGGCAGAAGCTTCCTGCCGGACCTGATGCAGGCCAGCGGCGCCAATATCGGGAGTGCGTTCCTGGGCGGGATCGTCTTTAACCTGGCCAATATACTGCTCACGGCGGCCATTGCCATTGCAGGGATGTCGGTGGCTTTTCCTGTCGGCATCGGCATCGCGCTGGTGCTGGGAGTGGTCATCAATTACTTCGGCGTGGAAAAAGGAAACCCCGCCCTGCTCTTCAGCGGCGTGTTGTTGGTAACGGTGGCGATCATATTAAATGCCATCGCTTACCGCAAAGCGGCGGCCGGGGGACAGAAAGCCGGCACCAAAGGCATTGTGCTCTCCGTACTGGCCGGAATACTCATGTCTTTCTTCTACCGCTTTGTGGCAGCCTCCATGGACCTGGACAACTTCGTGCATCCGCAACCGTTGAAGATGACGCCCTATACCGCTTTCGTGATCTTTGCGGCCGGTATCATGGTCAGCAATATCCTTTTTAACAGCATCATGATGAAAAAACCGCTGGAAGGCGCGCCCTTGTCTTATCGTGATTATTTTAAGGGCGGTTTTTCACTGCATATTATCGGCGTACTCGGCGGAGCGATCTGGGGGTTGGGGAACCTGTTTAACCTGATCGCCGCCGGTAAGGCCGGTCCTGCCATTTCCTACGGACTGGGACAGGGGGCCACGCTGGTAGCCGCCATCTGGGGCGTGGTGGTCTGGAAAGAATTTAAAAATACCGGCAACAAGGTGACCGGTTTGCTGACCGGGATGTTTATCTGCTTTTTGGCCGGGCTGGGCCTGATCATACTGTCCGGAGGATCCTGAATAAACATTTCCCGTGCTCAGATGAGGATGATATCCGGGGTAGTGTGCCGGCGGGAAAGCAAAATTCAAATAGAATGGATGTAATAATTTTTAATCAGCATAAACCCGTGTTATCAGTTATAAACAATACTTATTTTTCTTTATAAAACCCTGAGGATACTTTTGATGCTTGTCCTGCCCTCAGAGGTCTTTATGTTTTAAGCCGCGTTGAACCCAGTTATACTATCCGGAAAGAACCCTAAGCAGCGACCAAACACGTTTGTTTTTTGAATAAAGTACGACGCCTTGGTAACGTATAATTCCATGTTGATAAATGCCAAGAATGGAGCGTTATATGTTAGTTTTCGGCTCGCGCTGTAACGGAGTTATTGTAAAATTTTTTTCATGATACCAACAGTATTGCGAAGAACAATCTATATCGCCGGATGCCTGATGTTCACCGGCGCTTTGCAGGCTTTTTCCGCGGATCGATATCCGGGTAAGATAAAGCCGCAAGACGTCCGCGAGATAAAAGGTCCGCATAGTCTGGCTGCGCACAGGATATCCGGGAAGATAACGGATGAACAGGGGAACCCGGTGGTGGGGGCTACTGTGTCTGTGAAAGGAACTGCAGCGGGAACCACGACGGATGATAAAGGCCGGTATGCCATTGAGGCCGAGCAGGGACAGACCCTGGTCTTTACTTCTATCGGCTACAAGGCCAAGGAAGTCGTCTACAGCGGGCAAACCCGTATAGATATCCGGCTGGAGGTCGCCTCCACCCAGCTGAACGAAGTGGTGGCCATCGGATACGGTACCCAGAAAAAGGTATCGCTCACCGGCGCCATCTCATCCCTGAACAGCAAGGAGCTGAAGACGGCCACCTCGCCGACCCTTTCCAATATGCTGGCGGGAAAGATGCCCGGCCTGAGGGTGGCCCAGCGTACCAGCGAACCCGGCGTCTACAACACCTCCTTTGATATCCGCGGTATGGGTGCGCCCCTGATCATTGTGGACGGCGTGCCCCGAAGCGATTTTAACCGGATCGATCCCAACGATGTGGAGAGCATCTCCATCCTGAAGGATGCTTCTGCTGCCGTGTACGGCGTCAGGGCGGCCAACGGCGTGGTGCTGGTAACCACCAAAAGGGGTAAGGCAGGTCAGGTAGAGATCAATTATACCGGGACGGTCGGGGGGGCCAGCCCCACTATCTTTCCCCGGGGGCTGAATGCCTATCAATATGCCACCCTGACCAACGAGGCCGACATCAATAACGGCGCCCAGCCGACCTTTTCAAAAGAGCAGCTTGAGCAGTACAAAAACGGAACGCTTCGCGGAACGGACTGGTTCGGCATGCTGACCCGGCAGTATGCCCCGCAGATGCAGCACGACCTGAGCGTCAGCGGCGGTACGGAAAAGACAACCTACTTCTTCTCCGTAGGGATATACGACGACCAGGGATTGTGGAAAAGCGGCTCGCTGAACGACAAGCGATATAACTTCCGTTCCAATATCACTTCGAAGATCACCGACAATCTGGAAGCCCAGATGCTGCTGAGCGGTTTTCAGGATACCCGCAACACCCCTTTCGGAAGTACCACCAGCATATTGAACCAGCCGCTGCTGATGCCGCCTACGCTGCCGGCCTATGCCAATAACAATCCCAAGTATCTCCAGGAAACAGGCGTTTCGCCTTCGAATCCCATTGCGCTGACCAATGCAGGGATAGTAGGCTACAGCAAGTATCTGGACAAGTCGCTGAACGGGAGCCTGGTGCTCAACTATACCGTTCCCTTTGTGCCGGGTCTCAAGGCCCGGGCCATGTATAGCTACGATGTCACCAACAACCTTGGCAAATCATGGCGGAAAAGATATCCGCTTTATACCTATGATAATGCTACCGACACCTACAACCCGGTATACCGTCAGGATCCTTCTACCCTCAGCGAGCAATTTGAGGAGAACCATACTTCGGATGTACAGCTGTCCCTGAATTATGAGAAATCCTTTACCGGCAGGCATACGCTCAAGGCATTACTGCTTTTTGAACAGCTCCAGAAGGATTCCAGCAACTTTAACGCCTCAAAAGAATTTACGCTTGATGCAGTGGACCAGTTCTATGCGGGCAATGCGGCCAACCAGCGGGTCAATTCCGGCATCACCTCCCCTTTTGCCAACCAGGGGATCGTAGGAAGGCTGAACTATGCTTACATGGATAAGTACCTGATCGAGGGAAGCTTCCGCTATGACGGTTCTTCAAAATTTGCCAAAGGGCACCGCTGGGGTTTCTTTCCGGCCATATCGGTGGGATGGCGGCTGTCGGAAGAGTCCTTTATAAAAGACAATATCCCCGCCTTTACCAACCTGAAGCTTCGCGCCTCCTGGGGAAAGCTGGGGGATGATGCCGCGAGCACCTATCAGTTCCTCACGGGCTATAACTATCCCTTCGGCAACTATGTATTGGGCGATCAGGTGATCGGGGGGCTGGCCTCCCGGGGTATGCCCAATCCCGATATTACCTGGTTTACGGCTACCACCACCGATATCGGTCTGGACGGAGAGATCGGCAACGGCATGCTGACCTTTACGGCGGATATCTTCAGAAGAAAAAAGAATGGCATACTGGCCAGCCGGCTTTTAAGCCTTCCCGCGAGCGTAGGCGCAGCCCTCCCGCAGGAAAACCTCAACAGCAACCTGACCCAGGGATTCGAGGTGCAGGTCGGCCATGCCGGTCGCGCCGGGAAATTCAATTACAATGTATCGGCCAATGTTTCTTTCTCACGCACCAAGCTGCTGTACGTGGAAAGGGCCGCTTCCACCAACGCGTACCAGAACTGGAGAGAGAACAATTCCGACCGCTGGAACGACATCGTATGGGGCTATACCGTTGTCGGGCAATTCACTTCCCAGGAAGATATCGACGGCTGGGCGATAGAAGACGGCCGGGGGAATACCACCGTGCTGCCGGGCGATCTCAAGTATCAGGATTATAACCATGACGGTATCATCGACGGCAACGACATGCATCCTATCGGTCGTAATCCCAATCTACCCGAGTGGAACTTCGGTCTGACGGCCAGCGTCACCTGGAAAGGGCTGGATCTGAATATCTTGCTGCAGGGCGCGCATGGCTATTATGTCAACCAGAATGGCGACGGGCTGTTCAGCAACCCAGTCCCCTATAAGCGCAACGGCCTGCTGCCGGAGTTTATGGACCGCTGGCATCATGAAGATATCTTTGATCCCACGAGTCCCTGGGTGCCCGGTAAATACCCGGCTTCCCGCTACCAGGGCACGGCCAATGTAAATTACCTGCCCTCTACCTACTGGTGGCACAGCGATCCTTACCTGCGGGTGAAAAGCATAGAGCTGGGTTACACGTTGCCCGCATCCATTACGAAAAAGATCGTCAAAAGCGTCCGGGTGTTTGTGAATGGCTTCAATATGCTGACCTGGTCCAAGGTGAGCTATATCGACCCCGAGCACAATACCAATACGGCTTACCCGATCATGAAGAACTTTAACGGAGGCTTAAACATAACTTTCTGATATGATGAAGAAGCTGTTTTCTTATACCGCGCTCCTGATGTTGCTGCTCGCCTGCTCCTGCAGCAGCGTGCTGGACATCGCCCCCCAGAATATTATTCAGGGAAAGGATGTCTTTTCCAACGAATCGGCGATAAAGGCGTACCTCGCGACGCTGTATAACAAGATCCCGATACAGGATAACAATTATCAGATCCCCATCAACGCTCCGAACATCAACTATATGTCGCAGCTTACGGGGGAGTCGCTGAATAACGCCTACCGCTGGATGAACAGTGTGGGCGACGGCACCTGGCTGCAATGGTGGGGCTATGACGCCGTACGGGACGCGAATGAATTTCTCGAGAACATCTCGACCGCTGAGTTCCCCGACGACCAGAAAAAGGAATGGGAGGGACAGGTTCTGTTTATCCGCGCCTACTACTATTTTGAGCTGGTAAAGCGTTATGGCGGTGTACCGCTGATCACCAAAGTGCAGAACTTCAACGGCAGCAACCTGGATTCGCTGCAGGTGCCGAGGAATACCGAAAAGGAGATATACGACTTCGTCGCTTCGGAGCTCGACAAGGCGGCCCAGCTGATGGGGGAAACCAGCGCTGAGCGCGGAGAAGCCAACAGATATGCGGCCTATGCCCTGAAAGCCAGGGCCATGCTGTATGCCGCCGCCGAAGCTGAATATGGTCATGTTGCCCTGAACGGTCTGGTGGGCATGCCGGCATCCGAAGCCGATCATTACTGGCAGGCGGCCTATGATGCCGCGAAAAAGATCATTGACGATAAGAAATACAGCCTGTATGCCAAGCAGGACGACAAGGCGGAGAATTTTGCCGATCTGTTCCTGGACCAGGATAATCCGGAAACGATATTTGCCGAGTATTACAGTTACCCCGACAGGGTGCAGAGCTACGACAACCGGGCGCGTCCCAAACCGGAGAACGGAGGACATGTCTGCCCCACCCTGGAGATGGCGGAGGCCTTTGAATATACGGACGGTTCCGACGGAAAGCTGAAGCTGACCGATAGCCAGGGTAACCCCATTGAATACAAAGACCCGGCAGCCCTCTTTGCCGGTAAAGATCCCCGCTTTGCGGCCACCATCCTGTATCCGTTTTCTTCCTGGCCCACCGGCGATGTGGAGGTCAGGGCCGGCATTATCGATAACGGGCAGACCATTACCACCAACGACTACAATCAGCTTTACCAGGGAATGCATATTATCGGCGACCATGGTATCGGAGGCAACCTGGGGAATACGACGACGGGCTTCTATGTGCGCAAATACCTGGACCCCGCTTATACGGAGACGGATGCCGCCGTCAGCCGCGGCAACGACAATCCCTATATCGATATGCGCTATGGAGAAGTGCTGCTGAACTATGCCGAAGCGGCCATCGAGCTTGGAAAGGTATCCGATGCGGCATGGGCCGTGAACGAGATCAGGGGCCGGGCCGGCATAAAGCTGCTCGGGGACGGAGAGGTGACCCGGGATAGGGTGCGTCATGAACGCCAGGTGGAGATGGCTTTCGAAGGCGGTCGTCGCTATTGGGATACCCGCCGCTGGCGCCTGGCCGACAAGCTGATCAACAATACCAAGTTCACCGCGCTCTACCCTTATTACAACTTTAAGGACAAAGCCTACATCTTCAAAACGCTAAAAGTGGGCTATGCGTTGACGTTTTATCCCAAGCTCTATTACGAAAGGATCCCGCCTGCGGAAATTTCAAAAGATCCGAAGCTGATCCAGAACCCCAATTACTGATTACAAACATCAAGGCATATGCACTATAGGAATGTTTTACTGGCGATATCGGTCCTGGCAGCTTTTGCATCCTGCACCAAGAACACCGATAACTACAACCCGCCGGATGCCGGCATACACGGCGCCGTGGTAGATGCGATCACCGGCGACTCCCTGCAGAGCGAACAACCCAACGGCTTCAGGATACGCCTGATCGACGAAGGCTATCAGGATGCCACCCCCATTGATTTCTGGGGGATGGCGGACGGCTCTTTTGAAAACAGCAAGGTGTTTTCAGGGACCTATAAGGTAGTGCCTATTGAGGGAGCGTTTTTCCCGGCAGACACCCAGGAAGTGGCGATAAAAGGCATGGTTGAAGTACAGTTTAAAGTAACGCCCTTTTTGACCATCACCGCTTCGGCGGCCGCAGAAGAAGGACAGATCGTCACCAAATACCGGATCAGCCGGGACAGTGTGGGAGATAAGATTACCGTTTGTAAGTCTCTCGTGTCCACCCATCCCACCATCAGCAACAGCATTTTTGATAAGGCCGTTACGCACGATCTGACCGGTACGGACGACAATGAAATACTGGCTACGGAGTTCACCGATACCCTGCCCGGGTTGGAAGGGGGGAAAACCTATTATGTAAGGATTGCCGCTGCAACGAACAATGCATTGAACAAATATAACTACAGCCGGATCATAAAGATAACCCTTCCCTGAGGACGGTCACTGATGATATATAAATGCAAAGCATGAAAAAGCGGTTAACCTGGATATTTGCCCTGCTGCCGCTGACCGTTATGGCGCAGCAGAACGTCCCTGCCCCCCGCACAGGGTCGCCCGGGCATCCCAACATCATCGTCATTTTCATGGACGATATGGGGTATGGCGACGTGGATGCTTATGCCGGCACCGGTTATACCACCCCCAACATTGACCGGCTGGCGGCGGAAGGGATGCGGTTTACGAATTTTTATGCCGGCGAGGCCGTATGCAGCGCTTCCCGGGCGGCCATCCTTACGGGCTGCTATCCCAACCGCATCGGCATCCATGGGGCGCTTTTCCCGAATTCGAAGATCGGGTTGAACAATAAGGAGGAAACGGTTGCCGAAGTGTTAAAGAAGGCAGGGTATACAACCGGTGCCATCGGGAAATGGCATGTCGGCGATGCATACAAATTCCTGCCGCTGCAAAACGGCTTTGATGAGTTTTTCGGATTGCCCTATTCCAATGATATGTGGCCGATGAGCTACAAAGGCCGTCCGCTGGATACGGCGGATCCCCGCTCAAAGCGTCCGTTGCTGCCGCTGATCGAAGGCAACAGGACCATCCGTTATATCCGTACGCTGCAGGATCAAAATATGCTGACCACCTGGTATACCGAAAGGGCCGTCAGCTTTATTCATCAGCATAAAAGCCAACCGTTCTTTTTATATCTCGCGCATTCCATGGTACATACCCCCCTCGGCGTATCCGATAAGTTCAGGGGCAAAAGCAAACAGGGCATTTTCGGAGATGTGATGATGGAGGTCGACTGGTCCGTGGGGCAGGTGATGAAGGCTTTAAAAGACAACGGCCTGGAACAAAATACCCTGGTGGTCTTTACCAGCGACAACGGTCCCTGGCTCAATTTCGGCGATTATGCCGGTACCACCGGAGGGCTGCGCGAAGGAAAGGGAACCAGCTGGGAAGGCGGGCAACGCGAGCCCTGCATCATGCGCTGGCCGGGCGTAATCCCCCCCGGTACGGTGTGCAATAAGCTAGCCGGCACGATCGACCTGCTGCCGACATTTGCCCGCATAACCGGCGCCCCGCTGCCGCAGCAAAAGATCGACGGGGTAAATATCCTTGCGCTGCTGAAGGGCGACCCTTCGGCCAATCCCCGCGATCACCTTTATTACTACTACAACGAAAACGATCTGGAGGCGGTCCGCCAGGGCCAATGGAAGCTGGTGTTCCCGCATCGCTACCGTTCCTATGAAGGGGTGCTGCCGCGGAACGACGGTCTGCCCGGCCCGTACAGCAAGGGAAGCACCGGCCTCGCCCTGTATGATCTCCGGCGGGATCCCGGGGAGCGCTACGACGTAAAGAAGCAGCATCCCGAGGTGGTAAAGCGCCTGCAGGCGCTTGCCGAGAAAGCGCGCGAAGACCTGGGGGATAACCTGACCCACCGGCAGGGGGCAAACAGAAGGCCGCCGGGAAGAATATAGTTACCGTCATCTTACTCGAACCCGTGGTACCTGTATCAGCTGCTCAGTGGTATAAGATATGCCATGGGCGTCAGGCAGCTGACCGGGAACACTGCTTTATATTTTTTAACCTGAAAATCATATCATGAAAAATAACCTTTGCCGGATTTTCACCCTTATACTCATCTCTGGTTTTTTTTCCTGTAATCAAAAAGGACGGGAAGCAGCTCCGCCTTCGCCGGTGCGCCCGGCAGCCGTCGATCCCAATCCTTCGCACGCGTATCTCTCCGCGGAGGAAAGCATGAAAAAGATTTATGTTCCCAAAGGGTATCACCTGGAGCTGGTGGCCAGCGAGCCGCTGGTAGAAGAGCCGGTGGATATCAAATGGGACGGCGATGGGAGGATGTATGTCGCCGAGATGCGCACCTATATGCAGGATGTGGAGGGCTCCAATGAGAATGTTCCCGTGAGCCGTATCGTGCGGCTGGAGGATACCGATGGTGACGGCAGGATGGATAAAAGCACGGTGTTTATCGACAGCCTTGTGCTCCCCCGCATGATGCTGCCCCTGGGTGACCGGTTGCTGACCAACGAAACAAATTCCTACAACCTCTGGAGTTACCGGGATATAGACGGCGACGGCAAGGCCGATGAGAAAGCGCTGATGTATCACAACGATGCAAAAGATACGCGTAACCTGGAGCATCAGCGCAGCGGCCTGATCTGGAACCTGGATAACTGGATCTATATGAGCAAGGATCCGGCCCGGTACCGTTTTGTAAATAACCGCCTGGAGGTGGATTCGATGCCTGAGTCGCCTAACGGGCAATGGGGGCTGGCCCACGACAACTACGGGAGGCTGTTTTTCTCCCTGGCGGGTGCGAGGATCCCGGCCCTGGCCTTTCAGCAAAACCCGGCTTACGGCGTGCTGAACCTGAATGACCAGTACGAAAAAGGATTCAGGGCCACGTGGCCTGTGATGGCTACTCCCGATGCGCAGGGCGGCGGCAAGACGTTGAGGCCCGACAGCACCCTCGACGGATTTACGGCCAGCTGCGGCCAGTCGGTATTCCGGGGCGACCGGCTGCCGGCCGATATGCGCGGCGATCTTTTTATCTGCGAGCCGGTAGGAAGACTGGTCCGGCGTGCGAAGGTGACCAACCGCAACGGCGAGATCGTGCTGAAGAATGCCTATCATCATTCCGAATTCCTGGCGTCCAACGATATGAACTTCCGGCCCATCAATACCGCGACGGGCCCCGACGGCTGTCTTTATATCGTCGACATGTACCATGGTATTATCCAGGAGAGTACCTGGACGGGCGCCGACTCATATATCCGTCCGCAGATCCGGCGCTTCGGGCTGGATAAGCACATCGGGAAGGGCCGCATTTACCGGCTCGTCCATGACGGCTATGAGCCCGGCCCGCAACCGCATATGCTTGGAGAAAGCAGCAGCAAGCTGGTCACTTACCTCGATCACCCCAATGGCTGGTGGAGGGATAATGCTCAAAAGCTGCTCGTTATCCGCGACGACCGTTCCGTGATTCCGGCGCTGGAGAAAATGGCCTCCGGCGAACAATCATTCTGGGACAAGATGCTTTTCTGGAAAAAGCCGCCCACTATACTGGGCAGGATCCATGCCCTGTGGACACTGGAAGGGCTGAATGCCATAAAGCCGGAGCTGCTCTTCAAGGTCCTTGCCGATAAAGACCCCCGGCTCCGGAAAACCGCCGTATGGATCAGTGAAACCTATCTGAAAAAAGGAGACGAGAAGATGCTGGGTCATCTGAAGCCGCTGATGAACGACAGCAGCATCGATGTACGGTTCCAGCTGTCCCTGTCGCTGCGCTGCAGCGCCCTGCCGGAGGCGAAGTCGATGCTGCAGCAGCTGCTGGCCGGCAACCGGGCCAACAAGGTAATGAACGCTTCCTGGAAGCAATATGAAAAGGACACACGGCGGCGCTCGCTGGAAAGCAGCCTGGCCGGCATGCCCGAAGCGGATAAGAAGCTGGTCCGGAAGGGGGCCGTTACCTTTAGTCAGCTCTGCGCTTCCTGTCACGGTCCGGATGGGAAAGGCCTTTCCCTGGGTGGGAAAAGTATGAACGCTCCGCCGCTGGCCGGACAGGCGCGGGTGAACGGCGACCCTGCGGTGCTGATCAGGATATTGCTGAAAGGGCTCTCCGGTCCGATTGACGGACAAACCTATCCGGACGTCATGCCCTCCATGGAGACCAACGATGATGAATGGATCGCTTCCGTGCTCAGCTATATCCGCAAAGACCTCGGCAATAATGCTTCCGTAGTTCATCCCGAACAGGTAAAGAAGATCAGGAAAGAGATCGCGGGCAGAAAGATATCCTGGACGCTGAAAGAACTGGAAAAATAAACAGGTATACATGAAACAGAAACTTTTACTTCTTATCTTCTTTACGGCAGAAATCGGAAGTGCAGGAGCGCAGGGCGTACTGTACAAGAAGACCGATACTGTATCTGCTGCCGGAACCGCAGCGCAGCAGGCAGAGCAGGCCGCTCCGGCAGATACCATCGGCTTCGTTCCTTATAACGCATTGATGCGAAACAGCAGCGGCGCCGT
Organism: Compostibacter hankyongensis; assembly: GCF_039541075.1. Lineage (NCBI taxonomy): Bacteria > Pseudomonadati > Bacteroidota > Chitinophagia > Chitinophagales > Chitinophagaceae > Compostibacter > Compostibacter hankyongensis. The sequence goes on from NZ_BAABFN010000004.1 coordinate 125,060, forward strand.
TTCGCTGATCCCTGCGCGGGATGCGGAGATATCCCCTTATGCTGATATCAACCAGGCCCTCATCGGGAAAGCAACCGGCGTGGAAGTCCGCATCCCCAGCGCAGAACCGGGCAAACGGAATGCCGCCTTTATCCGTGGTCTCTCTTCCCTGATGCTGGACAATGCCGACGTGATGAACGGACAGCCAACCTATGTAGTGGACGGCATTCCGCTCATCCTGGATCATCCTTTTGCCTACGATATACAGCGGTTTGGCGTAAACAGGCTGGGCACGGAGATCAACCTGCTGTCTTTTCTGAATATAAATGATATACAAAGCATCGAAGTATTAAAGGATTTCGAGGCCACCGCCAAATACGGCCCGCTGGCCGCCAACGGGGTGGTGAATATTACTACCTACGGACCCAGGGCCGGAAAGCTGCGCGTATCCGTCAATTCTTATGTCGGCTATGCGCTGAGCCCCGATATTTCCACAACGAATGCGGCCTATGAGCGCGATTTCCGTCTGCCCTTTTATCAGCAATATGCCAGCACCGGACAGTGGCAGAATTTTCCGGCTTACCTGGCAGACTCCACGCGTCCTGAGTATTACGGGGCGGCGGACTGGGACGATCTGTATTATCGCAATGCCTGGAGCGACGGCATACAGGCCGCCATCAGCGGCGGCGGCCGGCTGGCCAACTTCCGTTTTTCCATCGGCCAGCTTTCCGATCAGGGCGTGGCCGACGGCACGGGCATGAACCGGTACAATGTGAATTTCGGCATCAATATCATGCCGGTAAAAGATCTTTTGATCACCACCCGCATCAGTGCGGCTACCATCAACAGAACACGAAACCACTTTCTCCGGGACCGGATAAGCGACGAGGATTATGTTATTGATCTGGAAACTCCTCCGTCTCCCAATAAAGCCATATTGCAGCAATATTATGATTATCTCGCCGACGGCATTGACGATAACAAGGATAACACCATACAGGTAATGGCCAATGCACAATATACGTTCTCGGATAAGTGGAAGCTGAACTCCCGGTTCGGGATCGATTACGTGCAGAATTTCAGGGACCTGTTTATTCCTTCCACGCTGGGCGACGGGAATAATTTTGCTTCCAACTTCCAGGGTCTGAACAAACGCCTCGTATGGGATAATTCGCTGGAGTATCATGAGGATATCCGGGATGCGCATCACTTCGGTGTTACCCTTGGTATGTACACACAGTGGGATAAATGGAGCTATAATTACGGCAAGGCCTATAAGGGGAAAAGCGATTATATCAAGGTATACGAACAGTTCAACAACTCGAATAACTATCAGCTCACCGCTAATTACAAAGACATACTCCAGTCTAACCTGGCCTCTTTTTATGCCAACCTGGATTATAATTTTAAAGAGAAATATTTCCTCAGCTTCTATCTCCGGGAAGACGGAAGCTCGGATATCCCGGCTGAAAATAAATGGTTGTTTTCCCCGACGGTGAGCGCCGCCTGGGAGCTGTCCCATGAAAAATTCCTCAGCCTTCCCTCCTGGGTGAATAAGCTCAACCTGCGCGCCTCATGGGGACTGGTCGGGAAACGCCTGCCCTACGATTATTACAATGCCGGTCCGGTTTACGATGTAAATATCGGCTGGAACGGTACTCCCAACGTTTCTACCTATGACGCCTATCCGGTGCTGAATGCTTCCTATGGCCTGGGTTATATTACGGAGGGGATCCAATGGCCGGTTGTGGAACAGGGCAATATCGGCCTGCAGGCCGGGTTCTTTGATAAGCGGCTGCGTCTGCAGGTTGATTTTTATGCCAAGACCTACCGGGATCTGCTGCTGAAGGTACCTGTCATGGAGGAGCATGGCTATACCGGGGTGGTGAAGAATGGCATGGATATCCGGAACAGGGGATATGAGGTGAGCCTGGAGGGGGATATCTTACAGAAAAAGGATTTTCAGTGGACAGCCGGCTTCTCCGCCTATGCCAACAGCAATACGCTGATGGCCCTCCCCGGCGGCGCACATGATATTACGATAGGCGACCGTCATTTGGTGGTGGGAAAGCCCGTAGACGACTACTGGGTCCTCGTCAATGACGGCATTTACCGGTCAGACGAAGATGTGCCGGTAGATCCTGCAACGAAAGAAAAAATGTCCTACCAGGGGCTTGCGCTGAGGGCCGGCGATCCCCGCTGGCGGGACCTGAACGGCGACTATGTCATCGATGAGCGGGACCGTGTGCTGAAGGGCTCTCTTTCCCCGGATATTGCCGGCAGCTTTACTCAGACCTTTCAATACAGGAACATGACCCTGGGCTTTCTCTTCAATTACGCTTTTGGCAGGGAGGTGATCAATCAGGCGCTCGCCGACCGCTTTGATTTTGCCAACCGGGAAGGGGCCGACGATCTTACGGGGGTAAAAGAGGTCACTTACTGGCAGCAGCGGGAGGAGGATTATGAAAGCATTCCGCAGTATAATCCCTGGAGCCCCGTGCAGCCTTATCAGGCAAACCAGACGCTTTTTCTTCAGGATGCCTCCTTCATCAAGCTGCGTACGGTCAGCTTTTCCTATGACTTCAGGGGGAAATGGATGAAAAAAGCAGGTATAGAACGGTTTCGGCTATACGCCACGGCGGATAATCTCTGGACCCGGACCCCATACAAGGGTGGCGATCCGGAAGCCGTTAGCTATTTCGGATACGATGAAGGCGATTACAACTGGGGTTTCCCGAAGCGCTTTGTGCTCGGATTCAACTTCCGGTTCTGAGGTTACTGCCCTGTATAAAACCCACTGCGGTGACCGGCCGCTGATCATCCGGACATCAAATAAGCTCAAAAGAATGACTATGCAGAAAATATTTATTTTCTTCTTCCTGGCACTCCTGGGAACCGGTTGGATGTCCTGCCATAAAATGCTGGATATCCCATCCAAACGGGCCGTTGCGGCTCCCAATATGTGGCAGACCAAGAACGATGCCTGGGCGGGTAGCTCCGCCTGCTACGGACTTGCCCGTGCGGCGCTGGCCAATGAAAATGCCCATTGGGCATACGGGGAATTGCGGGGACATGATTTTGCGGTCACCAGCCGGGGCGATCTGAATGCGGTAGTGGATAACAAGCTTACCGCCAATTACGCCACCATGGATGAATGGCGTGACTGGCGGCGGTTTTATGCCGCTATCGACCAGTGTAACCTGGCCATCCAGAAGCTGCCCCTTGTACCCGAAAGAGATTACCGGTACTCCACCAGCGAGATGAAGCTGGACCTGGCACAGGTCCGTGCGGTGCGGGCTTTCCTGTACTATTACATGGTACGGATATGGGGGGACGTGCCGCTGGTGACAACGCCTTCGGACGGGTCTTTCGGGAACGTGCAACGGGAAGACTGGCACAAAGTGCTGGAGCTTGCGGCGGAAGATGCCCGGGCAGCCTTTGATGACCTGCCCTGGCGTTATAACGGGAAGTCGCCCGAAGCGCCCGGGAACTATCGCGGACAGGCAGAATCCCACTGGGCGGGTATCGCGGCAAGCAAAGGCATGGTGCTGACGCTGCTGGCCCATATCTATGACTGGGAAGAGAATTATACCGAAGCGTTGAAGTATTGCGACCAGCTAATGGACAACCAGAGCAATACCAATTACCAGCTGGTTACCACAGACCAGCTCACCAAGCTGAACGGAACTTTCAAGGGACGTCTGGATATACCCGGCGGTAATATCTTTCAGCTGGATTTTAACATGACCCATACCGAATATTCCACAACCGGTCAGCTGGAAGACTGGACGCTTCATGAGCCCGATATTCCAAAGAAGGAATCTGAGCTCTACGTGGAAAAGGATACCATCCTCGGCATCTTCGATGAGAAGTCGGACCAGCGGAAAGACAAGTATTTTATCAATATGGACGACGAGCACCCCGAGTTTTATAAGCTCAAGCAGGTCGACGCATTGGTCCAGAATCCGCCCCTTCGTTTTTATACCTCGGCTATCGTGATTTTCCGGTATGAAGAGATGTATCTGCTGCGGGCCGAATGCCGTACACGGCTGGGTATGACCCTTGACGCCGTGGAAGACCTCAATACGGTCCGCGCAAAGCGCGGCTTACTGCCCATGAATGGGACCCCTTCCCAGGACGAGCTGCTCGATGCCATCCTGCAGGAACGCCGGAGGGAGCTTATGGGCGAGGGCTGGCGCTGGTATGATCTTGTTCATTTCAAGAAGGTGCCCCAATACACCAACCTTACGGAGGAAGCGGTAACGAACGGCGCGATATACTGGCCGGTCTCCAAGGCTGCTCTTGAACAGAATCCCATGCTGACCCAGAACAGCTTCTGGAAATAAACTTAACCTGTAGCCATGAAAAAAAGTTTAAACAGATACCTCCCGCTTGCGATCATCGCCGGTTTCCTGGTATCGGCGGTATCCTGCAGAAAGACGCCGGACGAATACCGCTATGCCCGTCCGGTGCAGCAGGTGTCGCTGAATACCTACGACTTCCTGAAAACCCAGGAAGGCCTTTACGATACGCTGCTGTACCTCCTCGATGAGACCGGTTTGACCGATACCCTGAAAACCAAGGAGATCACCTTCTTTGCCCCACAGGATTACAGTATTATGACGGCCATGCACAACCTCAACGTGGCGCGGATCCAGAATGGGGACCTGGGCGACTGGACGCTGGACAGCGTGCCTGTGGGGATGTGGGACACCCTGCTGCATCGCTATATGGTGGCCGGTATTGTGGACCTGGACTCGCTGAATTATGCGGACGGCGTAACCCTGAAAACCCCTTACGGTTATGAAATGAACGGCAGGACCATCACTACCGGCGCCTCAGGCATCAAGGGAGGAGGATCGAAACAGATCGAGTACAGCGATAAAAACAATTCCCGCTATACGCGGGATTGGGTGAGCGCCACTACACGCACAGTAAACCTCAAGACCGAAAACGGGATGCTGCACATCCTGGCCAGCCGTCATGTGTTCGGATTTTCATCCTTCGTGGACAGCATCTATCCGCTGCTGCGCTCTCCCTTCCAGGGCAAATGGGGCCTTATTCCCGGCACCATCGAAGCGGCCAACTACGACGAAGGCGGGGAAGGCGTGGCCTATCATGATCTCGACGCGGTGAACCAGGGGAATGCCGGCTTCCGGATCTCCGAAGGCGTGGACCTGGCCAAATGCAGTGAAGGATTGTACAACATCGGTTATACCAATCCCGGCGAATGGACAAAGTATTCCGTTGAGGTACAGAGCGCGGAGAATTACCTGTTAAACGTCAGGGTAGCTACGACCAATAACTTTTCCGTCATCCATGTCACGCTGGACGGCGAAGATATCAGCGGCCCGATGAATGTCGTCAATACCAAGGCCTGGCAGACCTGGAAGACGATTATGATGGACCATCCCATTCATCTAAAAGCCGGCAAGCATACCGTAGGACTTTTCCTCGACGCCGGTTCCATCAACCTCAGCCGGTTTGGTCTTATACCGGTCGCCAAACGTCCCTATCACGGCACGCCGCTGGCGTTGCCGGGGACCATCCTGTGCAATGAATTTGATTACGGTGGGGAAGGCCTCGGATATCATGACACCGACGCGGACAACAAGGGGAATGCCCGGGTGGATATGCGCTTCTTTGAAGGCGTGGATCTGGAAAACTGCGCAGAAGGCGGTTATGATGTCGGTACGCCCCGCCCGGGAGAATGGATCGCCTATACGGTAAATGTGGCACAAACCGGCCAGTATGAAATTATCTCCCGGGTAGCTTCGGCCGCCGCCGGAGGACAATTCCACCTCCAGTTTGACGGACAGGATATCGGGGACATCCAGCAGGCTCCGGCGACGGGCGGCTGGCAGGCCTGGACGGATGTAAAGACAGTGGTGACCCTGACGGCAGGAGTTCACGAACTCCGCTATTGTTATGACAGTCAGGGCTTCAACTGGCAGAAGATGGTCATTGTCCCGGTGGAACAGCAGTAGGCCTGCATTGTCATTATTTGTAAAATTCATTAAGCACACAGCTATGAACAGAAAGATTAACATAAAACGGATGGCCGGCATCCTCCTGACGCTCGGGATATTGATCACCCTGGCAGCGGGCTGCTATAAGGAAGGTCTGCCGGAAGAGCAGGATTATTTCAGCAAGGACATGAACTACAGCATCAACCGGTTTGTGGTGAACCTGGGGAGGACCAATCCTTTTGTCAACATCTTCAATGCGGACTATTCTTCCGAGCCGCTGACCTTTTCTATTCTGGATGTAAGGCACAATGACGGCAGTCCCGCTCCCGAGCTGCGGCAGGAAATTCCGGTAAAAGAGTGGAAGGAGTATTATTCCGGAGATGAGAAATCCATTGCGGAAATAACGGCCAAGCAGCAGGATGGGAAAAGCCCTGTTCTCTATATCCGGCCCAACTCCGGGGAGATATTCTTCCGTAACACCGATTCCTCCAAGGTGAAGATAGGGACTTACCGGTTTGATGTGAAGGTGAGTAACGGCGGCGGGGAGAAGATATTCAGCGACATGCAGCTCGACGTTCGCCTCCCGCACCCTTACGAGCCTTATGAATATGATGACTCCACAGGATTGCTCCTGCCTCCTGACGAGGGCGGGGTTATCCATCCCAATCAGGTATCCGGCGTGATGGATATGCTCGAACGCACTCTTCCTGCGGACAGTGTGAACGTATACTTTGTAAAGACCGGAGATGCAAAGAACACCCTCACCTTTAAGTTCTTTGATGAAGACTCCACGATCATTCCGCTGACCCGTTTCAATATGATGCAGTGGGACAGTCTGCATTATCGCAGTGGTATGATCGGGGCGGATGTATTTCCGTTTGCCTTTAACCGCAGGTTTGATTCCGACAGCACTGCGGTTACGTATGATATTCCCAATCCCTTCCCGGTGCTGGCAGATGTTTCCGGAAATACGGACCGGGCGTCGATCACCTTTAAATACAACCGGGCGTCCTTCGGCCAACGGAAAAACGCTTCCATAGGACTTTCCTTCGCCATTTATGCACCCGGAGAATGGCAGGTGATCTTTAAGTTCAAGATCGATCCCAAGTTCGATGATGATTAACCGGCGGATAAAACAAAGACGATTTTCATCCGGCCGGACGGGGATCCGGAATTACTGGCATTTAAAATTACCCATCATGAAACAGCATTACCCGAGCATTAAACGGCTGATCGCCGCGCTTCTCTTCCTGGGAGGCAGCGTGACCTGCTTTGCCCAGCAGGCTATTACCGTACGGGGAAGAGTACTGGATAAACAAAACGGCTCACCCTTGCCCGGTGTGAGCATCAACGATGTTACGTCGAAAAAGGCCCTCGGACTTACCGACGACCGGGGCAACTTCCAGGTGATCACCGAAAGCGGGCATCAGCTCAAATTCCGTTATATCGGATACGACGACCAGGTTGCCCAAGCAGGGGAAGCCGCTCTCCGCATTCTCATGACATCAACCAGCAAGGCCTTGAAGGAGGCGGTGATCGTGGGATACAATGCGCGCACGAAAGAAACGGTGACCGGCGCCGTATCGGTGATCTCGGGAAAGGATATTCAGGATGTACCCGTGAGCAATGTGGAGCAGCTGCTGCAGGGAAAAGTGGCGGGGCTTAACATACAGAACCTCACCGGTGCGCCGGGTTTCAGCGGATCCGTTTCCATCCGCGGTATCTCGCAGCTGAACATCAGCGGCGGCGGGGACCAGGCAACCCTGGCGAGCAACAATCCCCTCCTCGTGATCGATAATGTACCGATCGACTACGACGGCGGCATCGACCAGTCCATGCTGCAGCCGGGCGCAGCTACCGGTCCGCTGGCGCTGATACCGCCGGACGATATCGAGTCCATCGAAGTATTCAAGGATGCGCAGGCGGCGTCGCTGTACGGCTCCCGGGGCGCCAACGGGGTGATCGTGATCACCACCAAGCGGGGCAACTCTCCTACGCCCGTCATCACTGTGAACAGCAATGTGTTTATCAACTTCCCGCCCGAGCTGCGGCCTACCTGGGGCGGCCTTTTCGAACGGCGCTTTCGTGTAAATTCCATTCTCGAAAACAGCCGGGACCTTATCGACAGCCGGAACAAGCTCAACAATGCGCAGTTTCTTACCGACAGTCTGAATCCCTTTTACAACAACTCCACCAACTGGCAGGGGTATTTCTACCAGACCACGATCAATACCAATCACAACGTTCAGATCAGCGGGGGAGATGCCCGGCTGAATTATAAGACCAACCTGGCTTACCAGCTGAACCAGGGGGTGATCAAAAATACCGGCTTTAACAAATACAGTCTGAACATGCAGCTGAACTTTCAGCCCGATCAGCGATTGCGCGTGGGCGCGCAGTTGTTCGGCGCCCTCGGTCAGAAAGCGCGGGGGAACGGCGGCGGACTCACCAACAACGGAGCCGGCAACGCCTTCTCCTCCTCGCTGAACCCGTCGCCTTCGCATTTCATCGGTATCCCGGAGCTCGAAGGGTATGACAATAACCTGGATGACAACAATACGGTCAACCTTCGCGGATACCTGAGCGCAGATTATGAGCTGATCCCTAACCTGTGGCTGAGCTCCACCACCTCCTATGATTATTATACCGATACGCGCGATCAGTTCAAGCAGGCATTTACCAATAATGATCTTACCATGCTATACGGCTATCTCGGCCGCCGGGATGAGCTGAATACGCGTAATGGTGTTAACTACAGCTACAGTACTGTCCCCACCAATATGGAGCAGGGGCATAACCTGTATGTCAGCTTTTTTAACGAGGTAAATATAAAAACCAACAAGATCAATATCGTCGACCTGAGAAACGGACCCAGCGATTATTACTGGGGGCCGAGGGGCTATTCACCCCGCTTTTACCCGGGCAATCCCTTTAACGATCCCAACGGCAAAAACGATAACGGGGTACATGCCACTTCTGTTTATCATGCGCTTTCCTGGGCCGGCATAGTCTCCTATAATTATAAAACCAAGTATAACATCGACCTTTCCTACCGGCTGGATGGCAACTCCGATGCGGGCGTCAGCGACCGCTATTCGGTAAATCCCGCTATCGGTCTGCGCTGGAACTTCAACAAGGAGCGCTGGCTCCGGGACCTGACCTGGCTGGACTACGGTTCGCTCCGTATGACCTACGGCATCAACAGCCGCGCTACCTCTACCATTCTGAATACGCTGGGCGTATACCAGATTTATGCAGATTACAACAATGCCCCTTCCGTGGCGCCGGAGTTTTCCGTGCTGCCCAACCCCACCCTGCAGCCGGAAAAATCCTACCAGTACGATATCGGCGCGGACCTGGGACTGTTTAAAGGCAGGCTGACGTTTACGTACGATACCTATTATAAAAGAACCTATAACATCGTCCGCAGCTTTTACCTCCCCGATATAACCGGCTATAACGAGGTGCAGGTGAATGGCGGAAGCCTCGTGAACTACGGCCATGAGCTCGCCGTAACGGCAAGACTCTTCAACCCTTTACAGCCCGGGGCATTTCACTGGACGGTAAGCCTCAACGGCGCGCTGAACAGGGGTACCCTTACCGGCCTGCCGGGCGGGATCACCCTGTACCGGCAGATCGATCCTGTGTATGCAGAGGACTTTATCCTGAAGGTCGGGCGAAATCCCATCAGCAATTATCTCTACCAGAATACCGGTATCTATCAGTCCACCGCCGATGTGCCGGTGGATCCTATCCGGGGGGTGCGGGCCAAATGGCAGGCCGGCGGCACCAATTTCTTCCAGGCCGGCGATCCCATCTGGACGGATGTAAACGGGGATTATGCCATCAGCGGGAATCATGACAAGTTTGTGATCGGCAATCCTGATCCCCTGATGACCGGAGGGATGTCCAATACCTTTAGCTATCACAACTTTTCGCTGAACATCTACTGTTCTTACCTGATCAAACGGACGCTCCTGAACAATGCGCTTTCCACGCGATTGCAGCAGCTGAGCGACCCCGATAAGATGAGCAATGTGTATGACCTGGATCAATTGCGTTACTGGACCGGCGCGGGATCGGATGCAAGTTATTCTGATATCATGAACGTCTATCATAACTCGCTTACCAATCCCTTCCTGGCCGATCAGGACCTGTTCGCCGAAGATGGTTCCTATTTTAAGATCAACCAGATCACCCTGGGCTATACCTTCCTGAACTTCGGTTTTATGAAACGCTGGGGATTACATCTGCTGCGCGCCTATGCCACCCTCTATAATGTCGGCATCTTTTCGCCGTATTCGGGCCCCGATCCCGAAACGGTGACCACCCTGGGCCGGGACGATATCAAAGGGTACCCCGCGGCGCGTAGCCTGACCCTGGGGATAAACGCACAATTTTAAAAATTGAAAAAACGGTAACATGAGGATATTATACCGCACCATAGCCGCCGTCGTATTATGCAGTTGCTTTTTGAGCTCCTGTACAAAATTCCTTGAAGTAAAACCCATCGATAAGTTTTCGGGCGAGGAGTTCTGGCGCAACCGGGAAGATGCAGAGAAGGCGGTCAACAGCTGTTATGAGCTGCTGAAGGAAAAATTCCTGGAATCGGCGCTCTATAACACGCCCGATTTCCGCCCGGGCGTCTGGGATTATTTTAAAAAGACCGACTTCGAAACCCTGTCGAAGAATGCGCTGAACAGTCCGGATATGTCCGGCGACGGTCTGATTTCCATCCTGAATAGCTGGCAGGGGTTCTACAAATGCATTGCCTCCAGCAACCTGTGTATAGACCGCATCCCGGATATACAGGATGAAAGCCTGGGGGAAAAGGAAAAAAGACAGCTTACTGCCGAGGCCCGCTTTATCCGGTCCTTTACCTATTTCTATATGGTGGAGATGTACGGCGATGTGCCGCTTCAGACCGATCCCTACAGTATTGAGAACAAGCCCCGCGCCCCGATGCAGGAGGTGCTGGACTTCTGTCTCAAGGACCTGGAAACGGCAGCGCCCGATCTTCCCCAGGTATATGACGATCCTACCAACCGGGCGGTACGCGCCACGCAGGGCGCGGCCTATACCCTGATGGCCCATATCTATATGTGGAAAGCGGGATTTGCCAAATCCGGACAGGAGGAATACTGGCAGAAGGCGGCGGACCTCTGCAAGCAGGTGATGGATCTGGGCGTTTATAAGCTGTTGCCCTACAGCAGCCAGGAAGATATGCAGGCGATCTTTAAAGGCCGTTCCGAGGAAGGGATCTTTGAGCTCTCCCTGGATGCCAACTACGGCAACTCCTATCATTTTATCATTGCCCAGTACGTGCTGCACCAGCCGGTCATCCAGAGCAATGCCAACCTTTACGGAGGCCTGGGCAGCGAGATCGTGCTGAAGCGTGAGGTGATCGACAAGCTGTATCCGCCCGGGGAACAGGATAACCGGCTCAGTTTGTGGTTTGACGATCCCTATTGTACTGTGAATCCCCAGTCTGCCATGTTCCTCAAGTTTTCATCCATATCCGAAGGCCGGGACTTTGACGCCAACCTGATATTTTTCCGGTATGCCGGTCTTATCCTGCTCCGGGCAGAGGCGCTGGCGGGCCTTGGAAAAGACGAAGAGGCCATCGAGATGCTGAATAAGGTCCGGACCAGGGCGGGGGTTTCGTCGTATACCGGAGGCGGCTCGGATGCATTGAAAGATGCTGTTTTCCTGGAGCGTGAGAAAGAGCTGCTGGGCGAAGGTCATCTGTGGTATGATCTGGTAAGGACCCGCCGGGTGCTGGACCTGAACCAGACTTACAATTACCTCACCCCGGATATGTTTGACCAGGCCGCCTGGACCTGGCCGGTTCCGCAATCGGCTATTGACAAAGATCCCTTGATCACGCAAAATCTCTTTTGGGCAAAATAACCCGGGCAGGACCGGTTAAAAATACAGGCCATGAAAAAACAGGTAAAGATGAAATATTTTTTTCGGGGCAAAATGTTGCTGCTGATCTGCGGATTAGCCGGCGTGCTGTCCGCAGGCTGCCAGAAAGACTATTACGCAGACGGCGGTCTGGCGGACCCCCATTATGCCGGCAGCATTTACGACTATCTGGCGAACGATCCCTATTACTTTGATACGATTACCTATATCATCGACCGGGCAGGAATGAAAACGGTGTTACAAGAGGATACCGTCACTTTTTTTTCTCCTACCGACGATGCCATCAAAGGAGCAATGGACGACCTCAACAGCTATCGCTATACCAACCTGGAGGACTCGGTTCATCTGGAGGACATCAGTCCGGAGGTATGGCGCTATTTCTTATCCATGTACATCCTCGAAGGCAAGTTTACCGCCAACAAGTTCCCGCGTGTAGACCCGAACAATATCTTCTCCTATCCTGGTATCAACTATGTCATGTATGACGGCTATGTGCTCAATATCGGCCTGATCTATCAGGATTACGGCGGTGCCGAGGCGGTAGGGGCCCGCATCCTGAACCTGACGGACATCACCTATAATCCCAGCGACTTCAGAAAGGATCCGAAGGTGCAGATCGCCACCTCGGATATACAGCCCTTGAACGGGGTGCTGCATGTGTTAAAGAATAGCCATGTGTTTGGATTCCGTCAGGGGGAATTCAAACGTATTGCCGAACAATATCTGTTGTTGGGCGACCCATCAAAAAGCCCGGCGTCGGCTTATCGTAAAAACAAAAATATTTTCAGATGAGAGGTTTTTATTCCATACTATTCACCGCGTGTCTAGCGTTTATCCTGCAGGCCTGCACCAAGGACGTGGAATCATCCCGCGGCAAAGATCCCTACCAGGAAACCATCCTGCCCGACATATCGTTCCAGGAAAACGGCGCTTTGCCCAACGAAGGATTTTTGGCCGATACCGTCCTCTTCAAAGGGAAGGGATTTGCGGATCATCGCGATCAGCTTTCCATCCTTTTCAACGGACAGAAAGCGGATGTTATTGGTGCCACCGATACTACGGTAACGGTTACCGTACCGGAGGGGGCAAGCTCCGGTGCTGTTACCGCACAGGTGGGAAAACAATATTTCTTCGGGCCTTTCTTCCGGGTGTTCGGTCCCCTGCAGATGGATACGTTGTTTCCCGGCTTCCGGGGGGCGAACGGCGCCATTCAGGACATCCTGCCGGTAGAAAACGGTAAGTACCTGATCACCGGAGGGTTTACCAATTACGACAATGCCAACATAGGCGGCGGTATCAATCGGGTGGCGCGTATCAATGCAGACGGTACCCTGGACCGTACCTTTAAGTACGGCGCGGCAACCGGCGCGCCGGCGATGGTGAATGCCGGCGCTTACCTGCCGGAATCCGGTCAATATCTGGTGGCCGGCTCGTTTAACCGTTACGGCGACCTGGCCCATATGTCGGGTTTTGCCCGGCTGAATTTCAACGGATCAGTAGACTCGGTGTCGGTAACCGTGCCTTCCGGAGATGTCGTCTGGGCCTCTGCCTTGCGGGGCGGTGTGGCCGGTACGGTGCGGCAGCTGCATGTGTTGCCCGATCATAAATATATCGGCGTCGGTAATTTCCGTTATTATGTGCAGGTGAATTATGACCTGGTATCTTCCACAGGGCTGGATTCCACCCACCTGGATTCTATCATGGTAAATTATATTGCACGGTTCAATGAGGACGGCTCGCTGGATTCCAGCTATAACTACGACGGGGTGAATCACCGCGGAAAGGAAAGCGTGAACGGGGCCATTAACGCTTCGTTGCTGCTGCCGGACGGTAAGCTGCTTATCGCGGGTAACTTTACCAAATACAACGGGCAGACCGCCAACCGCATCGCCCGGCTCAACGCCGACGGCACCCTGGATGGCGGCTTCCGGCCGAACGGCGGCGCAGACTGGGCCATCAACGATATCGAGCCTCTGCCGGACGGCAGGTTCCTGCTGGTCGGCGCATTCAATGCCTATGACGGACATGCCGCCATCCACGTTGTGCGTATCAATGCCGACGGAAGCTATGATCCGGGTTTTGATGTGGGAAAAGGACCGGATGGATTTGTATACAAGGCGGGCGTACTCGACAACGGAGCGATCATCCTTTCGGGCACCTTCCGGAAATTCGACGATGTAACCTGCAGTAACTTTGCGGTACTTGATGCTACGGGAGGGCTGCACAAGACCTATAACACCAGCGGCGGACTCAATCTGGGACTGGATGCGGTTTCAGGCGGATTCAACAAAATATTGCAGCTGGAAGGACTAAAGGCCTTTATCGCCGTGGGCAACTTCACGGAGTTTGATTACCGTGCATCGAACAATATTCTTCGCATGCAATACCAGTAAGTTTACTATCACCCTATAAAAAACAACACCATGAAAAACACTGCGATGTCAGCCTTGTTGTTTATGACAGCGATGCTGATCTTTTCCTGCAAAAAAGACATGCAGCCCCGGGAGAACAATGGTCCCGACAACCCTCCGGCTGTCCAGGATTCAGTACCGGTACCGGAATATGCCCGTATACCTGCCGTGGAGCAAGGGTGGAATATCTTTACGACCACCAAGGCGAACTACCGGTACGGTCCTTCGATCATTATCAATGACGACGGTTCCATTGATGCATGGTTTGCCGCGCCCGGCCAGGAATATACGGACGGCGATTCGCTTTTTGATGCTACCGGGGCGAAAAGTCCGGTACAGATAGCGCCGGACGGTTCTGTAGCGCAGCAGTTCACTGTCGCTGCGGATTTTTACCGCCTGCTGGTGATCAGTCCCACATGGGGTGGCAATATGAGCAATATTACGCTTAAGCTGTATCGCTGGCAGACCGATTATGCCACCACGGTGGCGGGGACGGTGCTGGCGCAGCAATCCTTTGAGCATTACGGCGATAACCAGCGGCTGGATCTGACCAACAGCGACGGATTCCCGGCCGGCACTTATCTTTGGGTCATGAGCGACCCGAATGATCCGGCAGTGGGCAAATCCGGCGTCTGGAAATATGCCAGCACAAAGACCGGATCAGTGATCTATCAGAATGGCGTGGAGGTGGAAGGCAGCTATCAGGCCTATGTCCAGATGACCGCCCATGCCAAGCTCTACTGGGACCAGATCGCCTACAGAAGATCGGTCGATGGCGGACATACCTGGACCGCGGATGAGATGGTGCTGAAGCCGACGGCCGGCAGCCGCGATCAGCTGTCGGTTTGTGATCCGGGAGTCGCAAAATGGGGCGGTTATTACTATCTCGCCTATACGTCGACCGACGGACCGGAGGGGAAACACAACAATGCGTTTGTATGCCGTTCCGAATCGCCTACGGGTCCCTGGGAAAAATGGAACGGAAGCGGCTGGGGCGGCGATCCCGCACCCGTCGTGGAATATACCGGAGATACCACCAAGTTCGGCGCCGGAGAGCCCTGTTTTGTGGTCAAAGACAATACCATTTATTTTTACTATACCTGGAATGCCGGCGGAAGCGAAAGCCGTACCACCCGGGTGGCGACGGCCGACGCTGCGGACGCTGACTGGCCAGCTCACCTGACCAGCCACGGCACGGCGGTGAATGCGAGCCAGATACCGGGTTCGGATCACTGTGATGTAAAATACCGGGAAGACCTGCAGGTGTTCCAGGCCATCCATACCGCATCCAGGATGACGGCGGACAGCTATCTGGTACTCTGGGAATCGCAGGACGGTATTCATTTTGAGCAGGCCGGAACCCTGCGCGACAGCACCCTTCAGCCTTTCCTGCATAATTGCGGCTGGAGCGGAGATGCCATGGGGCATATAGATCCCGCAAAACCGCAGTATCTTTCCTACGCCTACGGGCAGCAGTGGGCCACCTGGAATACCTTCTGGCACCAGCTGAATTTTGATATACCTTAAATCATAACCTGTGCGGAACGGCCGGGACCAGACCGGCATTCCGGAACATTAAAAGCTGAACATACAATGTGCTATCTGACAAAAACCAACCCCTGTTTGAGGATGACCGTTCTTTTGCTGGCTGTCACTTTCGGGATGACCTTCCCGCTGATGGCCGGGAGCGAAGTGCGGGCAACGCCGGTGGGAGAACATGCTTTCAAGCGGGCCCCGGACCCGGGGAAGGCAGCGTCTGCCGCCGCGGACGACGGTACAAGGGAGCGGCAATATTTTGTCTCCGCGCTGACCCGTATCGCCGACCCTCTGCTGGAAGCGTTGAGCCGTAACCGGTTGAAAGCGCTGATGCCCGTAGAATGTCAGGAGGGCCGGGATAAAGACCGCCGGCAGGTTACCTATCTGGAGGCAATGGGCCGGCTGCTGTCCGGCATGGCCCCCTGGCTGGAGCTGGGTCCCGATAAGACGGCGGAAGGTCAGCTCCGCGAAAAATATATCGGGCTGGCGCTAAAGAGCATCCACAATGCCACCGATCCCCGGTCTCCGGATTTTATGAATTTTAATAAATACGGACAGCCGCTTGTGGATGCCGCCTTTTTTGCGGAGGCGCTGCTGCGCGCACCGCATCAGCTCTGGGACCGGCTGGACCCCGCCACGAAGAAAAATGTGATCGCAGCCCTCAAATCGTCGCGTGCCATCACGCCGGGCGATAACAACTGGCTGTTCTTCAGCGCCATGGTAGAAATGGCGATCCTGAAGTTTGAAGGAGACTGCGAGATGAAGCCGGTAAACCGGGCCATAGACATGCACATGAAATGGTACAAAGGCGACGGCACCTATGGCGACGGTGCGGTTTTCCACTGGGATTATTATAACAGCTTCGTGATCCAGCCGATGTTCCTTGAAGTGCTGCAGACGATGATCGACAAAGGGCAGGGAGATACGTCGCGCTACCGTCAGCTCTATCCGGTGGTGTTGAAAAGAGCCCGCCGCTATGCTGCTATTGAGGAAAGTATGATCTCTCCGGAGGGCACTTATCCTCCCATAGGGCGCTCCCTGGCCTATCGTTTCGGCGCTTTTCATCTGCTTTCGAAGATTGCCCGGATGCATAAGCTGCCTGCCGAGATCAGCCCCCGGCAAGTCAGGGCCGCGCTGTATACCGTCGTAAAAAGACAGCTGGAAGCCCCCGGTACCTTTGACGGCAAGGGCTGGCTGCGAATCGGCATCGTGGGCCATCAGCCCTCTGTAGGCGAAGGATATATTTCCACCGGCAGCCTCTATCTGTGTTCAGAGGCCTTTCTGGTGCTGGGTTTGAAACCGGACGATGCTTTCTGGACCGGCGGGGACGAAGACTGGACGGCCAAAAAGGTCTGGAAAGGCGAGGACGTGCATCTTGAGCATGCGCTGGATTAGCAGGATGAGCCGCGTTTTTTCTGTCATGATGCTGGCGTTTGTCCTGAGCGGTTGCAGACCGGAGACGCATAAAAAAGGCCTGCCGCCCCGGCATGTGAATTACGTGCTTAGCGGCGGAAGCGGATTTTATGACTATGCGCCGAGCGCCATTGAGACCGATAGCGTACGGTATATCTTTTTATGTCAGAATAAAGACCCTTTTAAGGTGGTCGATCATATTTATCTGTACAAAGGCATGCCGGGCAGGGACGGTTACCGCTGGGGGCCCGGTAAGGAGGTGCTGGCCCCTTCAGATACCGGTTGGGATGATGTGCATGTCTGCGATCCGGATGTGCGTGCATTCCGGCTGACCTATAAAGGAGAAGTTTACAACTGGATCATGACCTATCTGGGAGTGGACCGGTGGGACGGGAAGCATAACCGGATCGGTCTGGCTTTTGCAAAGCAGATCGAAGGACCGTATATAAAATACGATAAGAACCCCGTTATCGCCTACGGAGACACCTCGAAATGGGGCGCGGGTCAGAGTACTTCGGTTGTGCTGGATACGGCCACCATACAGCTGTTTTATTCCAGGACGGATGTCATGTGTGTCAGAAATATAAAGCCGGCAAAAGCAGATTCGATGGTGATCGGCAGGGAACATGTGGTGCCGTACCTCCATACAAACACCTATGTTGCCTTTTCTCAGAAAAGCCGGTATGCCGTATCGGAGCTGCGGAGGCGTCAGTCGAAGCAGATCCCTACCTGGGTGGGGAACCATATCCGGCTGCTGCGGGAACCCTTATCCGAAAGCCTGTCTGCGAAAGAAGACGGGTGGGAGGAAATAGGATTTGCAGGACCGGATCAAACCGGTTTCCCCCGGAATCATAATCCCGGTTTCCTGACGGACGACCGAGGTTACCTGCCCTCGGACAGTATGGCGGTTGTTTATTTTACCACGGCCGTTACGGGAGAAAACTGGTTATGGTCTTACCATTTGTATTCGGCGGAGTTTGACCTGACACCCTGATAACGGTTACGGACATGGGTAGCGCTGATATGAAAAATGTTTATTGTCAAAGTAAAACGGTATGAAAATAACTTGCTTCGCAGGGATGATGCTGATGCTGACCGTTACGCTGCATGCGCAGGTGAACATTTTGCTGGATACGGATATCGGGTCGGATTGCGACGACGCCGGCGCATTGGCGGTGCTGAACAAGCTGGCGGACCGGGGAGAGGCGCATATGCTGGGCGTGATCTACAGCTCGGGCAAAAACAAGTATGGCATCGGCGTATGCGATGCGATCAATACCTACTACGGGCGTGGCGATCTGCCCCTGGGGCAGTACAAGGGAAACGATATCGGCGATCCGGCAGACCATTATTCGAAAGCCATTGCCACCGCGGGAGCGGTATATCACCACGACGTGGTAGATGATGCGCCCGAGCTCGTGGAGACCTATAAAAAGATACTGAAGCGGCAGCCCGATTCGAGCGTTACCCTCGTGACCATCGGCCATCCTTACGGACTGGTGCTGCTGATGCGCGATGCTGCGGCTTGGCGGCTGGTAAAGCGGAAAATAAAAAAGTGGGTTGCCATGACCGGCACCTCCGAAAAGCCTAACCGCGACTGGAATTTTGGAAGAAACGGCGCGGAATATTATATCGATACCTTGCTGAAGCACTGGCCCGCGGATGCTTATTTCTGCACGCTGGGGCGGGAAGTGGTTACCGGCAATAAAAAGCTGCCCGCTACGCCGGCGGATAACCCGGTGCGGAAGGCCTATGCTTTGTGGAACGATGCCCTGTCCCACGGCCGGTACAGCTGGGACCAGATCGCCGTATTGTTTGCCGTTCGTCCGCAGTATTTCAGGGTGGACAGCTCCGGTGCGCTGGAGCAGAACAAAGCCCTGCAGACCTACTGGAACCCGCGGGGGCATAACCCGAAGCATCATCGCGTGCTGGCTCCGGTGGCCGGCAACAGCGCGCTGGCGGATACGATAGAAACGCTGATGAGCGAGGCGCCCTCGCGTCCCGGGAAATAGCATCGTTCGGATTTTCGTTTATGATAACTGACCCTGATAAAAACGCTCCCGAACCTTTCGGGATATTCAAAAACTTTAAAAACATGGTTATGCGCTACTGCCTGTTATTTTGTACGCTTTGTCTTTTTACATTGTCCGCCTGCGTGACCGCCCAGAAAAAGCAGGGGCCCGTGCCCGTTATCTTCGATTCCGATATCGGTCCGGACTATGATGATGTGGGCGCCATTACCATCCTGCACGTCATGGAGGACAAAGGCGAGGCGAAGATACTGGCTACCGTGGCCAGCAATAAATACGAAGGAATTGCGGCCGTGCTGGATCTTTTCAACACGTATTTCGGGCGGCCGGAGATACCGATCGGCGTGCCCAAAGGAGAGGGCGTCAGCCTGACCGATCCGCAGCACTGGACGGACTCCCTGCTGGCGAAGTATCCGCACCGGGTAAAGCGGAACGCGGATGTTCCCGATGCGGTAAAGGTCTACCGCAAGGTGCTGGCCGGGCAGCCCGACCACAGCGTAACCGTGGTTACCGTCGGCTTTCTGACGAATCTGGCCGGGCTGCTGGATTCGAAGGCCGATGAATTTTCACCGCTGTCCGGTAAGGAGCTGGCGGCCAGGAAAATAAAGCAGCTGGTTTGTATGGGAGGACGATATCCGTCCGGCAAGGAATTCAATATCATGAAGGATGCTGCCTCCTCGCAGAAGGTGTTTGACAGCTGGCCCACGCCGGTCATCTTCAGCGGATTTG
This sequence comes from Compostibacter hankyongensis, assembly GCF_039541075.1. Taxonomy (NCBI): domain Bacteria; kingdom Pseudomonadati; phylum Bacteroidota; class Chitinophagia; order Chitinophagales; family Chitinophagaceae; genus Compostibacter; species Compostibacter hankyongensis. Next base: position 145,055 of record NZ_BAABFN010000004.1, read on the forward strand.
AGATCGGGGCCGAGATCAAAACAGGGTTGCCGCTGATCCACAATACAGCGCTCAGCAGTCCTGCAAAAGATGCGTTCAGCATTTGTATCCCGCAGTCGCCTGAGGACTCGGCCGGGCGTATGAGCTGGGATGAGACCACGGTGCTGGTGGCGGTAAGGGGCTATGCGCCGTATTATACCCTGCAGCCGGGGAAGATAAAAGTCGCCTCCGATGGCAGCAACACCTGGGACAAACAAGGCCAGGGACAGTTTTATCTCGTGAAAAAGACCGCTCCGGAAAAGGTGCAGGAGGTGATCAATGATTTGATGATGCAGGAACCCCGGCGTAAATGATCCCGATGAAGAAAGCACGGACCGTAATAGCGCGGGCAGCGCTGGTGCCGCTGATGACCGGATTGCTTTTTGTAAGACTTCATGCGCAGCAAAGCGGCTCTCCCGCAAAGCGGATACCCGTGATCGTGATAACGGACCTCTATCATCCGTACCAGGATTTCGGGGATAACTTTGATCTCGTTACGGCTTATGCGCTGCCGGAGATCGATCTGAAAGCGGTCATCCTCGACGTTACCGACGCCTTCCGTAAACCGGTGGCGGATCATCCCACCCTCTGGCGCGATCCGCGGGGTCCGCGCGAGGCCGGGATCATCCCCGTGATGCAGCTGAACTATATCTTCAACCGTAACATTCCGTTTGCCTGCGGTCCTTTCACGCCCATGCGCAGTCCGTGGGACAAGATGCAGGATATACCGGGCTTTCAGCAGGAGGGTATACAGCTCCTGCTAAAGACGCTGAGAGAAAGCCCGGTGCCGGTAGAGATACTTTCCTTTGGCTCCGCCCGTCCGCTTGCCGTGGCTTACAACCGGAGCCCCGCGTTGTTTCGCAGAAAGGTAAAGCGCATCCATCTTTCCGCCGGCACGGCAGCGCCGGACATGCGGCCGGGGAAAGACAAGGGCGCCAATGCTATTCCCGGCGGCGAGTGGAACGTGGCCCTGGATGTCAATGCCTTTATCCGGCTGCTGCAGTCCGATCTGCCGGTAGCGCTTTATCCCTGCGCTACACGCGACGGCGCCTTTGTCTGCGGACAGCACAATACCTACTGGCAGCTGCCCGGGCTGAGCTTTATCCGCACATTGCCGCCCAAGCTGCACCGTTATCTGACCTTTGCCTATAACCGTACCCTGCGCCCGGATTTCCTGCGGGCGATGGACGACAACAGCGCCAAAGACACGACGAACTACGCCCACCCGCATCATGTCTGGGAAACGGCATTATGGATCATGGTTTCAGGACGCAAGCTGGTGCAGCGCGCAGACGGCAGCTGCCGGCTTGTGCCGCAGGACAGCCTGCGGCCTGACGACCGTATTATCCCTGCCACGCTTCAGCCCTGTACGGTAAAGGTGCGCAGCGACGGAAGGTTCAGCTTCAGTACGACGGGGCGGCCTTCCAACTTTTCCATTTATTACCGGCAGGATCCCGTGCAGCGTGAGAAAGGCCTGCAGGAAGCGCTACCGGCCCTGTACAAGTCGTACGTTTATCCGTGAGCGTTATTGAAAATGGTTATTTTCCAAACCGGAAGCCCACACCGGCCTGCAGGAAGGAGTTGCGGACATGGTACTGCTGTCCGAAGGCATTGTCCTTGACGATACCGGAAAGCCCTTTCTGGTACTGGGCTGAAATTTCCCAGCGCACGCCCAGGCGGTAATGCGCGCCGAGTACCCAGCGCAGGTCCAGCTTGTTGAGACTTTCGCCGGTAGCGGCCGAACGGGTTACATTCTCCGGCTCCGGAACTTCGGGGTCCCGGGCGATCATCATGTCCATCCGGTCATACTCCTGGAACTGCTTTTCGCCGATCGCCTTTTGGAGGACCGATACCTGAAGGCCGCTGCCGACCGAGAAGCGCGAGCTGAGGCGATACTGCAGGGTCAGCGGCACGTCGATATAATAAAGACGGTCAAACGTAATGTTCTCCTGCGCATACGTGGCTTGCGGCGAAACGGCCCGCTCCGGGCGCATCATGGTATGGACAAGCTTTTCCCGCTGCAGGTCTACCGGCGAGGCCAGAGCAATGCCGGCCTGCAGGTCCAGCTTTTGGGAAAGAGGGTGGCGGACAAAGACGCCGGGATAAACGTCCAGCGGCGCGCCTTTCATCAGGGGATTGAAATTTGACTGTGCATCGCCAAAGCTGCCGGCGGAGTTGACGTTGAGCCGGATGCCCCATTGCAGGCCCCTGGCGGCAGCCGGCGGTGTGGAGGCCGGCGCGGTCATGCCGGAAACGGGCGCTGTAGCGGCCGGCACTCCGGACGATGGCGCTGTGGATGCCATGGACTGCGGCGGGATGGCAGACGTCGGGAATGCCGGCGATGCCGATCGTGCCAGCGCCATCCTGGCCGCCGGCGTTACGATCCCCGTTCTGCGGCTGGCTGCGGATTGCCGCCATGCCCGTTCAAAAGATGCCGGCAGGGCAGGAGCGGTGTTGAGAAAAGGCAGCGCCGTCTTTTCTGCAGAACTGCTTTCTGCAGATAGGCTTTCTGCGGGGTCGGCGGCAGCACTTGCTGTAAGGCCGGTAGAGGGGCTTACAGCGTGACCGGGATAAGCCGGGCTGCCGGCTGCTTCCGGAACCCGTTGCTCGTCTGCCCCGGAGAGCGCCGGGCCGGCGGATAATGCGGGAGAACCGGCATTGCCGGCAGGCAGGGCGGCGCCAGCGGCTGGCATCGCTGATCCTTCATCAGCGGCGACCGCTTCTATAAGCGTATGCCCGTTGCCGTTATTTTCAGATGACGTTTTTGAAAGCGAAGTATGGTGTTGCAGGAGAAATAATATGGCGGCTCCCGTCAGCAACAGCAGGGAAGCGGCCGCCGCCCGGATATACCGTGGCCTCATCCGTCGCACGGGGGCGCCGGCTACCGGCATATGCGTATCCAGTAAGGCGTGCATCTGCTTCCATCCTTCCGACGGGTCGGGAGGAGGTGCGGAAGATAGCTTTTGCCGTAAGGGGGAATTATGGGTAGATTTCTCGCGCATGCATCGGGGAAAAAATCGCTTTTACATTTGATAAATAAACTTTTCAGCGAACAGATACATGCCTATGTACGTATTATCCGCTGACCACGGATTGTCCCTCACGGAACAAATTACGCAATTTCTTTTTGGCCGCCGTCAGGTGCCAGCGGGAGGTGCTTTCCGTGATGCACATCAGTCCCGCAATTTCTTTATGGCTGTATCCTTCCACTTCATACAGGTTAAATACAGCCTGCATCACCGGGGGCAGCGAGCGTACCAGCTTCAGCAGCTCATCCGCAGTAATGCGGTCCAGCGCTTCTTCATTCAGCTGAAGGTGGACGGCGGTTTCCAGGGGACTGTGGGCAACAGACCGGTGCAGGCTCCGGATATGATCCAGCGCGGTATTGATCAGGATCCGCCTGATCCACGCTCCCAGCTGTCCTTTTTCGGGTTCCCATTCGGCAATATGCCGAAATATCTTTAAAAAGCCTTCGTTGACTACGGCCAGCGTATCGTTTTGCTGGGGAGTATACCGGTTGCAGATGCGATAGGCCAGCTCAAAATATTTCCGGTACAGGCGTTCCTGCGCCACCCGGTCGTTGCGTTTGCAACCCGCTACCAACAGGGTATCTTCGTATGCCGGCTGACGGTATTCCAAGGGGTATCGCTTGTTGTAGATTTGTCCATCTCCGGTGACATGCCGGAGGACCGTAGTCTAATGGACAAATAGGATACCACATTTGCTGCATACTTCAGAAAAAAAACTCCAGAACGATTGCCTTCCTGAAAAAAAGCAGCCCGTTGCCGTTGTTGTCCTGTGTCGGATATACACAGGCTCCGGGCTGCCGGATGTTTTAAATTTACTTTAATACATTTTCGTTACCTGCTGTTACTCACCGGTGGTATCGGCGGGTGCAGTGCGGGCGAAAGAGAGGGTTTTGGTTACCGCTACGGAGTCGTCCATCATGTCGGCATAGGTCAGTTCCAGCGTGCTGTCCGTCAGGGAGATGCCGGCAGTGTAGATGGCATCTGCGCTCTGCAGCTGGATAGAATCCTCGCTCATGTTAAAGGCCCAGTTGCCCGATCCGTAAGGCAGCAGCGAAGAATCGCAGGTAGTGCCGCCGTCGCTGAATGCATAATCGTGATTCAGGTTGAATGCCAGGGAATCATCTGCATTGCAGGCAGAAAGAATGCTGCTGTCCTGCATGGAGCTGTCGGCTACCATAGCGGCCCGCAGTGACCAGGCGCCTTCCGATAACTGTACCTCCTTGGGCGTGTTTACCGGTCCGTTGTCATCGTCGTCATTGTTACATGCGGTAAGCACGGTGCCAAATACCGCAACGGCTAACAATCCGCTGATCAGCTGTTTTTTCTTCGTCATTTTAAAGTTGTTTTAAAGTCAGTAAAATTTTACTTCTCATCTCTTATTACGACGGGAGAGCGGCAAACGCGGGGTCGGGCCGGAAATTTTTTCCTTTGCCCCGTTTTTACAATTTCCGGAATTGGCGTAGGTTTGATCGCAGTCATGGACGGGTTTTATCTTCCTTTGCGGGAAAACAGGCTGTATTGCTGCAGCTACGGCAGCGGTACGCGCCTGCTGCTGGCTTTGCACGGCTTTGCGGAAGACGCGGCTGTGTTTTCCTGTCTGGAGCCTTGTCTGGGAACCGATTATACCATCGTGGCGCCCGATCTTCCCTTTCACGGGCAGACCCGGTGGAGCGAAAAATATTTTACCCCGGCCGACCTGGCGGAGCTTGCATCAGCGCTGCTGAAGCGTTACGGGTGCCGGGAATTTTCGCTGCTGGGATACAGCATGGGCGGACGGCTGGCGCTAAGCCTGGCCGGTCTGCGGATGGAAAGCATCCGGGAGCTGATCCTGCTGGCGCCGGATGGCATCAAAAACAATCCCTGGCATTTGTTTGTAATAAAAAGCAGGCTGGGAAATCAGTTACTGCATAAAATGGTCAGCCATCCCACCCTGTTTTTCCGGTTGCTGGAAACGGGCCGGAAACTGCGTTTGCTGTCCGAAGGGTTTTACAGGTTTATTTTTTATCAGATGGAAACAGCACAAAAACGGTTGTTGGTGTACCGGGTATGGACGGCCATGAAAACCATGCTGCCGGATATCGGGCAGCTGCGCCGGGAAATCCGTCGCTGCGGAACTTCCGTATGGCTGCTGTTTGGCCGGTACGACCGCGTCATCCCTCCCGCCGTCGGGGAAAAGCTGGCCCGCGGACTGCCCCAGTGCCGGTGCCTCGTGCTGGAAAAGGGTCACCAGCTGCTGGCTCCCGACGTGATCCGCATACTGGGCGAAAAACTGAACCGGGCATGAATATCTGGCTGCTGCTGATGTGTTTGTTTGCAGCGGTCTACACGCTGCTGCTCGTGGTATACCGTTACGGTTGGATAAAGCAACCCTTTTTTGAAGCGGGGCGCATCACGATCTCCGGGAAAACAAAAGTATCGCTGATCATACCGGCACGCAACGAAGAGGCTTCCATCCTGACCTGTCTGAAAGCGATTTCCGAGCAGAACTATCCTGCCGCCCTGCTCGAGGTCCTGGTGGTGGACGACCATTCTACCGACCGCACCGCCGAGCTGGTGAGGCAGTTCCCGGCTTCGAATGTAAAGCTGGTGGACCTGGCCGCTTATCTTTCCGAAAACGAGCAGCTGAATGCTTATAAGAAAAAGGCTATAGCCGTGGGCATCGGCTTATCCACCGGCACGCTCATCCTGACGACGGATGCGGACTGCGTGATGGGGTCCGAGTGGGTGGCCACGCTGGTAAAATATTATGAAAACCGCCCCGTGAAGTTCATTGCCGCCCCGGTGGCCTTTCACCAGGAGCGTAATTTTTTTGAGGTCTTCCAGTCGCTCGATTTCCTGTGTATGCAGGGCATTACGGGCGCCGCGGCCCGCTTGAAATGCGGCACCATGTGCAATGGCGCCAACCTGGCCTACGAGAAGCAGGCCTTCCTGGACGTGGGCGCCTTTAAGGGTATCGACTGTATTGCCTCCGGCGACGATATGCTGCTGATGTACAAGATGTATAAAGCTTATCCGGACGGCATTGCCTTTCTGAAAAGCCCGGATGCCGTGGTGCATACCCGGCCGATGCCGACCCTGCGCACCTTCCTGGAACAGCGCATCCGCTGGGCTTCGAAGGCCGACCGGTACGACGACCGGCGGCTGACCGTAGTGCTGGCGTTTATCTACCTGTGGAATGTGGCGCTGCTGCTGTTTTTCCTGGCCGGCTTTTTTCATCCCGCCTGGTGGCTGGTATGGCTTGCGCTGTTGCTCTACAAAACGGCCGCAGAGCTGTTCTTTCTTGCCCCGGTGGCGCGTTTTTTCCGGAAATCACGGCAGCTCTGGCAGTTTTTGCCCGCCCAGCTGCTGCATATCCCCTACATCGTCGTTTCCGGCTGGCTGGGCAAGTTCGGCTCCTACCGCTGGAAAGGGCGGGAGGTGAAATGAAGCAGGGTTTGTACTTTTGCCACCCATGCATGTCGCCGTTCGTACAGGTCCGGGATCGCCGGGCCGCTTCAGCAGCCTGATTCTGCCTGCGCTTGCCCGGGAATATCCCGGGGACAGCTTCCGGATACCGGCGGCTGCGGCTGCGCTTTTTCCCGCTGGCCTGTCTCCCAATCTGACGCTGCTTCCGGCAGGGCCATCCTGGCTCCGGGGTCTGCGGCGGGAGCGACAGCCGGCGGACGCCTGCCTGTCCTTTGGTCTGCCGCCGGGGCGCCGTGATCCGCCCTGCTGCCTGCTGCTCTCCGATACCGCCGCCGCGGGAGGACGGATACGTCACGCTTCGGCGGTGGCAGTGCCTTCCCGTGCCGGAAAGACACAATTGCTGGAACGGCTCAGGATACCCGGAGAGAAGGTGGCCGTGCTTTACGGCCCTGCGGCTCCCGGCTCCCGGCCCCTTTCCTGGGAGGAGCAGGAGCAGGTCCGGGAAACGTATACGGGAGGCAGGGAATACCTTTTTTGCCCCGTTGAAGGCTGTTCGGGAGCCGGTCTGCTGGATCTGCTGAAAGCGTTTTCCCACCTGAAAAAACGGCTGATGTCCCATATCCCGCTGGTCCTCTATGGCGCTACGGCGCTGCAGGACAAGCTGTTCCGCGAAGCGTTGGCCGCCTTCCGTTACCGCAAGGATGTGATCCTGCAGGAGGATACGCAGCCGGAGGCCGGCCTCCGGCTCACTGCCGCCGCCTATGCCTGGGTATATCCCGGCGGGGGACAAAGCTGGGAGGTGCCGGTGGCCGATGCGTTGCGCTGCGGGGTGCCGGTGCTGACGCCGCAGGAAAGCGGCCTGGAAGAGGTAGCCGGCGCCGCAGGACTGTATTTTAAAAGGGGCAGCGCGGAGGAAATGGGCGAACAGCTGTACCGCATATACCGCGATGAGGCCCTGCGGCAACGGCTGGCAGCCCGGGCGCCGGAGCGGGCGGAACTGCTGACCCCGGCCGAAGCAGCCCGCAGCCTGCACGCCCTCCTGGAGCAGGCCGCTGGGTATAACCGCAAAACGGGCTAACTTTGGCCTGATTTTATTTTTAGCATGATGAGCCAATCAACCATAAGCATACAGGTAGACCTGGATGAACAAAAATTGCCGGAAACGATCCGGTGGACCGCCGACAACCGCGGAGAGGACGATGCCAGCCGGGCCAAAGCGTTTTTTCTGTCCTTTTGGGACGGGGCTGAAAAAACGGCCCTTCGTATCGATCTCTGGACCAAAGACATGATGGTGGACGAGATGGCCGATTTTGTATACCAGACCCTCATGACGATGGCGGATACCTACGGTCGCGCTACCCAGTATGCCGACCAGGTAACGGATATGAAGGAGTTTGCGCGGGATTTTATGGGCAAGTTCCGTAAAAAGCAGCAGCAGGAAGGAAAGTAAGGACCAAGTATTCCGGGTATAAAAAACTTTTTATGTCACTCGAAGAAAAAGTAAACGAAGGGATAAAAGCCGCCATGAAGGCCAGGGAAGAAGCCCGCCTGCGGGGATTACGGGCCATAAAAACGGCGCTGCTGCTGGAGAAGACCTCGGGCAGCCATAAAGCGCTGTCGGGGGCGGATGAAACCCGGCTTTTGCAGAAGCTGGCGAAGCAACGCCGGGAATCCCTGACCATCTACCGGGAGCAGCAGCGGGAAGACCTGGCCAGGATAGAGGAAGAGGAGCTGGCCGTGCTGGAAGAATTTCTTCCCAGACAGATGGATGAAGCGGCGCTGCGGGAATCCCTGAAGCAGATCATCGCCGAAACGGGCGCCGCCACGCCGGCCGATATGGGTAAGGTGATGGGCGTGGCTACCCGTAAGCTGGCCGGCAAAGCGGACGGCAGTGCGATAGCGGCGACGGTGAAGGCGCTGCTGAGCGGACAATAGTCAAGGGCTTGAATCCCTTTACCTTTCACCCTTCACCTTTCGTCTTTAACCTTTTACCTCCACCAACCGCATGTCGATAGACATTACCTTTGCCATCGTGATGCTGCTGGCCCTGTTCAAGGGCTGGTCGCGGGGGCTTGTGGTGGCCGTCTTTTCTCTCCTGGCGCTATTGCTGGGTGCGGCGGCTGCGCTCAAGCTGTCGGCAGTGACCGCCGTATACTGGCAGGAGCATTTCCAGTCCGGTTTTCTGGAAGGGAGGTGGGCGCCGGTGGCGGCCTTTGTGCTGGTATTCCTCGTCGTGGTGCTGCTGGTGCGCCTGGGGGCTCGCCTGATCGAATCCCTCCTGAAGCTGGCCCTGCTCAGCTGGGCCAACCGCCTGGCCGGGGCGCTTTTTTATGTGCTGATCTATGCCGTACTGTACAGCATCGTGCTCTGGTTCTGCAACCAGCTGAACCTGCTCGGGCCGGGTCTGAAAGCCAACTCAACGGTATACCGGCTGCTGGCTCCCCTGGCTCCCCATGTAATGGACTGGATCGGCGCAATGATCCCCTGGTTTAAAGATATGTTCCGTGTGCTGGAAGAGTTTTTCGGGGAAATGGCCGCCCGTCTTTACCAGACCTGAACGATGCTGACCGCGGTCCGTCTGCGGCGCCGCTCCTCCATCAAAATATTTCCGGGTAAATAAAAATAAGGTATTTTAGCACAAAATTGATTTGCTGCAAACGAATGGAATACGAGATCAAACACCAGGGCAAGTTCAAGTTTATAGAGGAGGGGGAAGGAGAGCCGTTGGTACTATTGCACGGATTGTTTGGCGCCCTGAGTAATTTCAGGGACCTGCTGGATTATTTTAAGCATTATTATAAAGTCGTCATCCCTATCTTGCCGCTGTATGATCTTACCCTGCTGGAAACCACGGTAGGGGGTCTGGCCAAGTTTGTGAACCGTTTTGTGGAAGCCCGGGGCTATGAGCAGATCCATCTGCTGGGCAACTCGCTGGGGGGACACATGGCCCTGATCTATGCCCTGAAGCATCCGGAGGCCATAAAGACGGTGATCCTGACCGGGAGCTCGGGCCTTTTTGAGAACGGCATGGGCGAAACCTATCCCAAACGGGGGGATTACGAATATATCCGGAAGAAAACCGAGCTTACCTTCTACAATCCGGAGATGGCTACAAAAGAGCTGGTCGACGAGGTGTTCGAGATCGTCAATAACCGGCTGAAGGCCATCAAGGTCATTGCGCTGGCCAAGTCGGCCATACGGCATAACCTGGGAGAAGAGCTACGCGAGATCAAAGCCCCGACCATGCTGATATGGGGTAAAAACGATACCATCACCCCGCCCATGGTGGCGGAAGAGTTCGGACGCCTCATTCCGAATACGGAGCTGGCCTATATCAACAAATGCGGTCATGCGCCGATGATGGAGGTGCCGGATGAGTTTAACACCGTCCTGCATGCCTTTTTGAAAAAGCATACCGCAGGATGAGCCAAACACGGAAAATTGCACCGACATGCTGGCCAGGGAACTCATATCACCCATTATCCCCGCCCTGCACCCCCGCGATACGGGGGACAAGGCCCTGCGGCTGATGAACGAATATCATCTTGCCCATCTTCCCCTGGTAGAGGAAACCCGCTATCTGGGTCTGGTGGAAGAGGCCGCATTGCTGGACTGGGAGGATGCGGGACAGCTGCTGCAGACCCTCGAGGGACAGTATCTCCGTCCGGCTGTATTGGCCGATTCCCATCTCCTTGAGGTTTTCCGTCTTGTCGGTGATTTCAAGCTTTCCGCCATACCCGTCGTTACCGAGGCAGACGAATACGAAGGCGTGATCACGCTCGACAACATGATCTATGCCTGGGCCCGGCTGGACGAGGTCCGGGAGCCGGGCGGCATCCTGGTGCTCGAAGCCGAAGCGCGCGACTTTAACCTTGCGGAAATTACGCGCCTGGCTGAATCCAACGATATCGGCATCCTCGGCATCCATACCTACAGCGATCCGGAACAGCACCATATGTGCGTGCTGATAAAGACCAACCGCCTGGACCTGTATGATTTTGCAGCCACCCTGGAACACTTCCGTTATCAGGTCCGCTATCAGTTCGGACATCATTCTTCCGAAGAAACGCTCCGCAAAAATTATGACCTGCTGATGAATTATATCGGCATGTAAAGCCCCGCGGCCCCCTATAAAATTTTGTACGGCTTCCCGATAACCTTACATTTACCTTTTTTATAAATCCGAATCTCAATCGTTTAGGGTGCCACATGATGAACGGGCGGCTACTGGGCATAATCTTTCTGGGGATACTGATCAGCCTGCGGGCGCCGGCGCAGCAAAAAAAGCCGGGCCTGCTGAACATCGAGCCGTTGCCGGACGCCGTCACCGGAAGAACGGTAACGCATACCCGCTATATCCCCTCGCCGGATTCGGGATTTATTGTGGTGCGGAACATAACGGTAACGGGCAATAAGAAAACAAGGACGCCCATTATCCTCCGCGAGCTGGGCATACAACCCGGCGACAGCCTCTACCGCGATAACCTGCGCGGCTTCCTGGAGGAAAAAAGACAGCAGATCCTGAATACCTCCCTGTTCCTTACCGTGGAGGTGCGGCTGGAGCATCCCGAAGCCCCCGAAAGCGATCTTACCGTATCCGTAACCGAACGCTGGTACCTTTTTCCCTTTCCGGTATTCAGCCTGGCGGACCGCAATTTTAACGTATGGTGGGTGGAGCAGCATCACCGGCTGGACCGTATCAACTACGGGGTGCACCTGCACCAGTACAACCTTACCGGTAGAAACGATAACCTTACGCTGACCGTGCAGAACGGATATACCCACAGCTACGGGCTCACCTATGATCTGCCTTATTTCGACAAGCAGCTGAAGCAGGGTCTTGGTCTCCGGCTGCTGTACGACCAAAGCCGGGAAGTCAACTTCGTGACCGATTCCAACAAGCAGGAATACCTTAAGGCGGATCATTTTGTAAAAAAGGAATTTGTCGCCGGCATCTACTATACCTATAAGAAGGCCATCCGGCTGAAGCACCAGCTCAGCCTGAACTACCATTACCTGTCGGCAGACGATAGCGTGCTGCAGCTCAACCCCGTATTTTTCCCGGAAGCCCGAAGCCCCCAGCAATTCCTGGAGCTTTCTTATAAGTTCAGCTATATCGGCGCGGACAGCTGGGCCTATCCGCTGAAGGGATTCAACCTCTTTGCCACCCTTACCCGCAGGGGATTCGGCCTTTTCGGCGGGCATATCGGGGAGACGGAGCTGCAGCTGAACACCGCGGAATATCTCAATCCCTATCCGAAAACCTACCTTTCCTTTGGCCTGCGGGGCAGGGTACAGACGCCCTCCCGGCAACCTTATTTTATCCGGCGCTCCGGCATGGGCTATTACGAAGATTACCTGCGCGGACTGGAATATTACGTGGCGGATGCCGATTATTACGGGATCTTCAAGACCAACCTCAAACGGGAGGTGCTGGCCTTCAGGGTTCGCTCCCGGCTGTTACCCAGACAGTTTTCCACGATACCGGTACGGATATACGTTAAAACGTATGCCGACCTGGGCTATGCGCACAACAACATGCCGGGAAACAGCGTTTTGAATAACCGGCTGCTCTATACCTGGGGTGTGGGCCTGGATATCGTTACCTTCTACGACCTGCGCTTCCGTATCGAGTACAGTTTTAATCAGTTAGGGGAAAAAGGTTTATTTTTACATACCAAGTCCGAGTTATAGATCACGGACCTCAAACAGGGATTTTTTCATGCAGATTGCCATCTATAGCCGGGTTTCCGGCGACGTAAATGCCGGCAACGTGCAGCGGCTGCTGGATGAGCTGCTGAACCACGGCATAGCGCCGGTGCTTTACCGTCCCTTTTATGAGCGTGTCTCCGCCCAGCTGCCGCAGCACAGCGAGCCGGCCCTGTTCTCTTCGGCGGCAGATCTGAAAGGCAGGGTGGAGTTCCTGATCAGCATGGGGGGCGACGGCACCCTGCTGGATACGGTGAGTTTTGTCCGCGATACCAATATCCCCATCATCGGCATCAATTTCGGGAGGCTGGGCTTCCTCGCCAGCATCGGCAAAGACGATATCCATACGTTGGTGCAGGCCCTGATCGACCGGAACTTTGTCATCGACAAACGGGGGATGCTGCACCTGGATGCCAATATTCCCCTGTTCGGGGAGGTACCCTATGCGCTGAACGAGTTTACGATCCATAAAAAGGATACCTCGGCCATGATCAGGATACACATGTATCTCAACGGCGAGTTCCTCAACACTTACTGGGCCGACGGGCTGATCGTGACCACCCCTACCGGCTCCACGGCCTATTCCCTCAGCTGCGGCGGGCCCGTGGTTTTCCCGGATACCGGCAGCCTCGTGATCACACCCGTGGCGCCGCATAACCTGAACGTGCGGCCCATTGTCGTGCCGGATCATAACATCATCTCTTTTGAGGTGGAGGGGCGCAGCGACCAGTTTCTGTGCACGCTCGATTCCCGGATCGAAACGGTGGACCGGCAGGTGCAGCTGGCCGTACGCAAGGAAGTGTTCACGCTGAGCCTGCTGCGTCTGCAGGAGGCCAACTTCATGAATACCCTGCGCAACAAACTGCTTTGGGGTATTGATAAAAGAAACTAAGTGGTGCAACTGTTCCGACCTGCCGGTATCTTTCTTCTCCTGCTGCTGACCGCTCCCTGCGCATGGGGGCAGGGCTATATCGACTACAACACCCACTATATCGCCGAAGCGGGTTTCGAGCTCGGGGGAGCGCAGTATTTCGGAGATCTGAATACCCGCACCGCCTTCAAGACCTTAAAACCTACGCTGGGCGCTTTTTACCGCCGCTACCTCAATGACTATATCGGGGTCAGCGCCCATCTGCACTATGCCCGCCTTGGTTATTCGGATACGTATAACGACAATGCGTTCCAGCACCGGCGCAACCTGAGCTTTAATTCGGATATCTGGGAGCTGACCCTGCAGGGGGATTTCAACTTCTACCGTTTCGAGCCGGGCAGCCTGCGTTACCGCTTTACCCCCTATCTTACCCTCGGGATAGGTGGTTTTCACTTTAACCCCTATACCTGGTATCAGGATAAAAAATATTATCTCCAGCCGCTGGGCACCGAAGGGCAGGGCTCGGCCCAGTACCCGGACCGGAAGCCATATAACCTTTATACCTATTGCATTCCGGTGGGCATGGGCCTGAAATACAATATCAATAACACCACCAATATCAGCTTCGTCGTTACCCACCGGTTTACCGGCACCGATTACCTGGACGACGTCAGCACTACCTATGCCGGCGCATCAGCCTTTCCGGCCGGCAGCGCCGGTAAGGAGAGCATCCCCTTTCTGCTGCAGGACCGCTCCTGGGCCACCGGCAGCGCTCCCATCGGGCAGCAGGGCCGGCAACGGGGCAACAGCCGCGACAGGGACCAGTACCTGATGGTAGAGGTCAACATTTCCTGGATGTTCGCCGCCTACCGCTGCCCGGCTTTCTGAACGGCCGGCCTGCTGCCGGCACGGCGAAACCCGCTCCAGTAGCAGGATTGGAGTTAAAGTTGTGTTAAAAGCGCCCCCCTCATTGGGCAGCGTGCCGCATAAAGGTATTTTTGTAACTTTGCACACTTTTCCTACAGCGTGTAAAACAGAGCATCGACCAGGTCCATGAGCTTAAGGGATAACATAGATCAGCAGCACCTGCCGGCGCACGTGGCTATTATTATGGATGGCAACGGACGCTGGGCAAAGGAGCGCGGGAAGGACCGGCTGTACGGGCATCACGAAGGGGTGCAGAGTGTGCGGGAGGTAGTGGAAGCTGCGGCTGAGCTGGGTGTGCGGTACCTGACCCTGTATGCTTTTTCCACCGAAAACTGGGACCGCCCCACCGAAGAGGTGAACGGTATCATGGAGCTGCTGGTGGCCACCATACGCCGGGAAATTGAAACGCTGCAAAAAAACAACATACGGCTGCACGTGATCGGGGATGAGGACATGCTGCCCGCCACCTGCCGCCAGGAGCTCCGGGAAGCCTCGGCCCTTACGGCCGGGAATACCGGCCTGAACCTGATCATGGCGCTGAGCTACAGCTCCCGCTGGGAGATCACCGATGCGGTAAAGAAAATCGCCGCCGAAGCGGCCGCCGGCAGGATCAGGCCCGCGGAGATCAGCCAGGAACTGTTCCGGCAATACCTGTGCACCCGTCCGTTCCCGGATCCCGAGCTGATGATCCGTACCGGGGGAGAACACCGTATCAGCAATTTTTTGCTTTATCAACTGGCGTATGCCGAACTGTACTTTACCCAAGCCCGCTGGCCGGATTTCAGGAAAGAAAACTTTTATGAAGCAATCCTTGATTACCAGACCCGTGAACGTCGTTTTGGCAAAACCAGCGAACAAATACAACAGAATGAGCCGATTGTTCCCTAAATACCTGTGGTTGCTTTCTTTCCTGACCTTTTCAACCGGTATCATGCAAGCACGGGCCCAGCAGGCGGACACGACAGCGCCGGCAGCGGCGCCCGCTCCGGGAACAACGACCCCCGATACCACCCGGCCCTCCGCTTATCCTGCAACCCCCGATACCAGCAGTGCGGTAACGCCCTCCCTGTTGTTATCCCCTCCGTCTCCGGTCCTGCCCGCCGGCGCCGCCGCAGCTGCCGATACCACGGGTCCCGCTGCGCCGTCCCCTTTCTCGCTGGATAACCCCAAAGCGTATACCATTGCCGGTATCACGCTTACCGGTGCAAAATACCTGGACGAAAGCCTTGTGGTGGCTGCCTCCGGACTGACCATCGGTCAGAAGATCACCCTTCCCGGGGATGCCCTGGGCGACGCCATCCGGAAGCTGTGGGACCAGAAGCTCTTTTCCGACGTGGCTTTCCTGGTAGACAAGATCGACGGGGACAAAATTTACCTCGATCTGCACGTGGCGGAAAGGCCGCGTCTGGCCAACTTCTATTTCCGCGGCGCCTCCAAATCCCAGGCCGACGAGCTGAAGGAAAAATCCGGGCTGATCGCCGGCCGCGTCGTTACCGGCAGCACCCGGCGGGACGCCATCTACAAGATCCGCAAATACTTTACGGAAAAAGGCTACCGCGATGTGGACATCAACGTTACGGAACGCCCCAATACCACCCAACTCAACTCCGTGGACCTGGTCTTTGATATCAGAAGAGGGTCCAAGATAAAAGTGAACGATATCAATTTCGCCGGCAATGGTAACATGGATCCTTACCGGCTGAAGAAGAAGATGAAGGGTACCCACGAAATGACCCGCTTCACCCTGCATCCCATACCCGCCACTTCCGTATACGGCCGGCCGGCACCCCTCAGCTTCAGCGAATACCTGAAGCAGGGCGGCTTTCTCTCGTTCAGCAGTACCAAGCGGCTGCTGGATCCGTATGTAAGGCTGAAGCTTTTTTCTTCATCGAAATTCAACGAGAAAAAATACGAGGAAGACAGGGATAAGGTGATCAGCTATTACAACTCAAAGGGCTACCGCGACGTGACCCTCGATAAGGATACCCTCTATACCGTGGAAAACGGCAACCTGAACGTGGACATAAAGCTCACCGAAGGACGCAAGTATTATTTCGGGAACATCACCTGGAAAGGGAATACCGTCTATCCTGACTCGGTGCTGAACCAGGTGATCGGCATCCACAGGGGGGATATCTATAACCTGGAGCTGATGCAGAAGCGGCTGGGTACGGTGCCTTCGCAGGAAGGAGGAGATGTGAGCAGCCTGTACCTGGACTACGGATATCTCTTTTTCCGCATCACCCCGGTAGAGACGGCCATCCGCGGCGATACCATCGACTATGAGATGCGTATCATCGAAGGTCCGCAGGCGGATATCAAAAGGGTGACCATCACCGGGAACGACAAGACCAACGAGCATGTGGTGCGGCGGGAGCTGCGCACCGTGCCCGGGGAGAAGTTCAGCCGCCAGGAGATCATCCGCTCTACCCGCGAGATCTCCCAGCTGGGATTCTTTAACCCCGAAAAAGTACAGCCTCAGCCCCAGCCCAATGCTGAGGACGGTACCGTGGATATCGGGTGGACCGTGGAAGAAAAGCCCTCCGATCAGCTGCAGCTTTCCGCCGGCTGGGGAGGATATTACGGCATTACCGGTACCGTGGGGATCACCTTTAACAACTTCTCCCTGCGGAACATATTTACCAAGAACGCCTGGCGTCCGCTGCCCAGCGGCGACGGCCAGAAGCTGTCCCTGCAGATCCAGTCGAACGGAAAGTACTACAGCTCCTATAACTTTTCCTTTACCGAGCCCTGGCTGGGCGGCAAGAAACGGAATCCGTTCACCGTCAGCTTTTTCAAGACCAGGATGGCCAACGCCACCAGCTATACCGGATACGGCATCCCCCTGTTCGACAACAGCTCTTACATGAAGACGATGGGGATATCCGTGGCGCTGGGTAAGCAGCTGCACTGGCCGGACGACTTCTTCTCCCTGCAATACCAGATCAACTACCAGCGGTTTAAGCTGAAGGATTTCAGCGACGCCTACCTGGGTCTGCCCGGTCTTACCGACGGTATCGTCAACAACCTGAACCTGCGTATCACGCTGGACCGCAACTCCACCGACCAGCCCCAGTTTCCCCGCAGCGGCTCGCATATCAGCCTGTTCGGACAGTTTACCCCGCCCTATTCGGCCTTTAATCCGGATAAGGATTATGCGCACATGACCGCTCAGGAGAATTTTAAATTTATCGAATACCAGAAATACCGGCTTACCGCAGAATGGTATGTGCCCGTAGGCAAGCCGCAGGGAAAGGACAACAGGACCTTTGTGCTGAAGGCGGCCATCAAGATGGGATTTTTGGGAAAATACAACAACAAGGTGCCGCTCTCGCCGTTTGAACGCTTTGATGTCGGCGGGGACGGCATGAGCAACATGACGTATTACTACGGGAAAGACATCATCTCCCAGCGCGGCTATGAAGAATATTATACTTCCGATCCGCGGGTAAATCCTACCAGCGCAGGATCGCCGCCGCCGGGTTATCAGGGATTTACTATTTTTAACAAGTATACCCTGGAGCTCCGGTATCCCGTGAGCCTGAACCCCAGCTCCACCATCTACGCGCTGACCTTCTTCGAAGCGGGCAACGGGTATGAAGGATTTAAGGAGTACAATCCCTTCCGGCTCCGTCGCGCCGCCGGTATCGGTATGCGGTTCTTCCTGCCGATGTTCGGCCTGCTGGGCTTCGACTACGGCGTCGGATTTGACCGTCTCCAGCAGGGGGCAGGGCTGAAGGATGCTACCAAGTTCAACTTTATGCTGGGCTTTGAGCCGGATTAAGCCGGGAGGCCCGCTTTGTTGAAAAGCAGCGTGCGGATAAGGTTGGGTACGGCGGCGTCTGTCCGGTATGCCGGCGGGTATAATGATGTATTTTAACAATATGTTTAAAAACAATTTCTCAACTTTGTCGCAATGAAGAAATTACTTTTTCTGTGCTGCATACTGGCGGGGCTTTGCACGGCAGCCCGTGCGCAGCGCTATTGTGTCATCGATTCCAAATCCATCCTGGAAAAGGTGCCCGAATACCAGGATGCCCAGAAAAAGCTGGATGATATTGCCGCCCAATGGCAAAAGGAGATCGATGCCAGGTTCAAGGAGACCGAACAGCTGTATAAATCCTACCAGTCCGAACAGGTGATGCTTACGGCGGACCTGAAGAAAAAACGGCAGGATGAGATCATGCAGAAGGAAAAAGCGGCCCGGGATTTGCAGGAACAACGCTTCGGCTACGAAGGCGACCTTTTTAAAAAGCGGCAGGAGCTGGTAAAACCCATCCAGGATAAGATATACAATGCCGTACAAAAGCTGGCCGCCCAGCACATGTATGATTTCGTGCTGGATAAAGCCGGCGGTATTACCCTTTTCTATGCCGATCCTAAGCTGGATAAGACCGAAGATGTACTGAAGATTTTGGGAATCAAAAAATAACTGTATTTTCGCTGCCCTTGAACCATAAGTAGAATTACCGTTAAAACCAAATTTGCATTATAAAAAAAGGAAAATGAAAAAAATCGTTGTGTTAATTGCAGCTGTATTGATGGCAGGGTTCAGCACCCGCACCCTGGCACAGAAGATCGGCTATGTGAACATGCAGGATATCGTCGGGCATATGCCTGAGCTGGCGAATGTGGATTCTTCCCTGAAAAAATTCCAGACCGAGCTGGGCGGGCAGAACCAGGCCATGCAGAAAGAGCTTCAGACCAAATATGAAGCCTATGTAAAAGATTCCAGCACCATGTCCGATGTGATCAAGGAAGCCCGGCAGGGCGAGCTGCGCGATCTGCAGAACCGGATGATGGAGTTCCAGCAGGGTGCGCAGGATCGTATACAGGACAGGCAGAATACCCTGCTGAAACCGGTGATCGATAAGGCGCAGAATGCCGTACAGGAAGTGGCTAAGGCCAAGGGGTACACCTATGTTATCGACAACTCCTCGAATATCCTGATCGCTTCCCCGTCGGGAGACGATCTGACGACCCAGGTGAAGACCAAGCTGGGGCTGAAGTAAAGAGTCCGGAAGAAAATCAATTGCAGCCGGGCAGCGGTAAAGCGCTGTCCGGCTGTGCTTTTTATCCTCCGGTACTTTTTGTTTTACATTTTGTAAAAACTTCCTACCTTTGCCTTCCGTTTTTCGGGAGGGCGCGGGGAGTTTCCCGACAGGAGGGCCGGTATCCCGGAAGACTTTGAAACCGGCATTACAACTGTTATCAGATAAAACTGAGCATGCCGATCTCTCCAGGCGGAGATATTGGTCTGTGATCCCGCTCAGGGCGGGATGATCTTTAAAAATCAATTGTTTACCAGATGAAACGTACTTACCAGCCGCATAACCGCCGTAGGAAATCCAGCCACGGGTTCCGCGAAAGAATGAAGGATGCCAACGGACGTAAGGTGCTGGCCAGCCGCCGCGCCAAGGGCCGTAAGAAACTGACCGTTTCCGACGAACGGAAGCTGAAGTAAGCCTGCGAAGAAAGCGGACCGTTCCCGGGCCTTTTACTCCTGACTTTAAATAAAAGATCATCGCAGTCACGGCCTATACATTCAGGAAAAACGAACGCTTAAAAAGCAAAAAATGTATTGAAACGCTTTTTCGGGAAGGGAAAGCGTTTTCTGTTTTCCCCTATCGTGTCGTTTACCACATCACCGTCCTTTCCGATACTGCTGCACCCGCCCAGGTTTGTTTCAGCGTTCCCAAAAAATACCACCGAAGGGCAGTAGACCGCAACCGCATAAAGCGGCTTACCCGCGAGGCCTACCGCCTCCGGAAAAATGGCCTGTATGCTGTCCTGCAGGAACGCAAGGTTCAGCTGGCCTTCTGCCTTGTCTATACGGATAAAAAAATCCACCCTTTCAGCTTCCTGTCTGCTAAAATTTCGGTAATTTTAAAACGACTCGCGGAGGCAGTTTAACGTTCAAGGTCTAAAGTCCAAGGTTTCATTCCACGCAGATCAACTTTAAACTTTAGGCCTTAGACAAGCTCAACGCAAACCGGAACCCAGAAATTTCAAACGTCAAACCAGAAACGGGAAACCAGAAACCATGCGCACCCTGAATAAGATACTGGCCTGGCCTTTCATAGGACTCATCAG
The DNA here is from genome assembly GCF_039541075.1 of Compostibacter hankyongensis. Taxonomy (NCBI): domain Bacteria; kingdom Pseudomonadati; phylum Bacteroidota; class Chitinophagia; order Chitinophagales; family Chitinophagaceae; genus Compostibacter; species Compostibacter hankyongensis. The sequence goes on from NZ_BAABFN010000004.1 coordinate 165,107, forward strand.
GGTGTACCAGTGGACCTTGTCCCCCCTGCTGGGACGGCAATGCCGCTATACCCCTACCTGCTCCCGCTATGGCGTGGAAGCCCTCCGGAAACACGGCCTGTTCCGCGGCGGCTGGCTGACGCTGCGCAGGATATTATCCTGTCACCCCTGGGGAGGGCACGGGTATGACCCGGTACCCTGAAACACCCTGGCAGACTGACCAGCAGCCCGAAAAACAAACCGGAACCCATGAAGCGCATGTTAAAAAAAAGATTTCTGCAGCCGGCCCTATTTCTGCTGTTGCTTTTCCTGAGCCTGGCTACGGCCTTCCGCCCCCAGGACCGCTACTTCGAGATCACGAAGGGGCTGGACATCTTTGCCGCGGCTTTCCGCGACCTGGACATGTACTACGTAGATAGCATTGCTCCCGGAAAGCTCATCAATACAGGGCTGATGGCCATGACCGAAAGCCTTGATCCCTATACTTATTTCTATACGGAGGACAACCTGGGCGACCTCGATTTTCAGACCACGGGCAAATACGGCGGAGTGGGCATTGCCATCCGCAAGGAAGGCTCCTGGACGGCCGTCAGCGATATCTATGAAGATGCGCCCATGGAAAAGGCGGGTATAAAGATCGGGGATATCATCGTATCGCTCAACGGCCGGTCGGCCCGTGGTATGACCGAAGATACCATCAGCGAGCTGCTGCGCGGCGAGCCGGGAACCGCGCTGCGGATAACGGTCCGCAATCCCCTGAACGGGCATGAGGCTACCCATCGCGTCGTCCGCAGCGAGATCAATATCCGGGCCGTACCCTATGCCGGCATGCTGCCCGGAGATATCGGCTACATCAGGATGATCCAGTTTACCGAAAAAAGCAGCGAGGAGGTAAAAGCCGCTTTTCTACGGCTGAAGCGGCAGCATCCGGCCCTCAAGGGGCTGGTGCTGGACCTGCGCGGCAACCCCGGCGGCCTGCTGGACCAGGCCGTGGAAACCGCCAATCTCTTCATCGGCCGCGACCAGACCATCGTCAGCACCCGGGGGAAGATACGCTCCTGGAACCGTACCTACCGGACACGCCATGAGCCGCTGGACGACCAGATTCCGCTGGCCGTGCTGACGGACCGGATGACGGCCTCCGCCTCCGAGATCGTGGCCGGGGCGGTGCAGGACCTGGACCGTGGCGTCATCCTCGGACAGCGCTCTTTCGGCAAGGGGCTGGTGCAGACCACGCGCAACCTTCCCTACCATACCCGGATGAAGCTCACGATCGCCCATTATTATACCCCCAGCGGGCGGTGTATACAGGCCATCGACTATGCCCGCCACCGCGACGACGGCAGCGTGGCGTATGTTCCCGATTCCCTCAAGCATGCTTTTAAGACGCGTAACGGCCGGGAAGTCATGGACGGAGGCGGCATTGAGCCCGATCTGGAGATATCGCCCGCCTATCTCAGCTCCCTGGCCGTGATGCTGGTGAACCGGGATTATATCTTTGATTATGCCACCCGGTATTATTACCGCCACCCGGATGCCCCGGATCCCGGGGACTTTCACCTCGACTCCGGTGTTTTCAACGATTTTGTCCGCTATCTGGACAGTAAGAAATACCATTACAAAAGCTCCAGCGAGATCGCGCTCGAAAGCTTCCGGCAGGCGGCCGAGAAAGATCATTATCTCCCTGCGGTAAAGCAGGAGCTGCAGTCGCTCGAAGAGAAGATAAGGCCTGACAAACACCGGGCGCTGCAGCAGCATCGGAGCGAGATCCGGCAGCTGCTGGCCGAGGAGATCATGAACCGGTACTATCTCCGCGCCGGCCGTATCCGCCAGCAGATCGGCGGGGACGAGCTGGTAAAGCGTGCGGCGGAGGTGCTTTCCCGTCCTGTAGTCTACGATTCCCTTTTACAGGTGCCCGCATCAAAAAAGCCCGTCTCGTCTTAGACGGGACAGGCTTTTCAGCATATGCTGCGTTTCCTCAGCGGGCGGCGTCGTAGCGCTTGGCTACTGCATCCCAGTTAACCACATTCCAGAAAGCGGCGATATAATCCGGGCGGCGGTTCTGATATTTCAGGTAATAGGCGTGCTCCCATACGTCGAGCCCGAGCAGGGGCGTGCACTGGCAGTCGGCCACATCCATCAGGGGATTGTCCTGGTTAGGGGTGGAGCAGATGTTTAGCTTGCCGTCTTTTACACCCAGCCATGCCCAACCGCTGCCAAAGCGTCCGGCAGCCGCTTTTGCAAATTCTTCCTTGAAAGCGTCGAAGCTGCCCCATACCGTATTGATGGCATCCGCCAGCTTGCCCTGGGGAGCCCCGCCGGCATTGGGCGCCAGCTGTTCCCAGAAAAGGCTGTGGTTATAATGACCGCCGGCGTTGTTCCGGACGGCTGCAGGATGTTTGGATACGGTGGCCAGGATTTCCTCCAGCTTTTTATTTTCCAGCTCGGTGCCGGCGATAGCCTTGTTCAGATTGGCAACGTAGGCGCCGTGATGCTTATCATGATGGATTTCCATGGTGGTTTTGTCAATATGCGGTTCCAGCGCATCCGATGCATAGGGCAAATCGGGAAGTGAGAATGCCATGATATTTGGATTTAATTGGTGAAAAATCTGGTTATTGAAATCATAACGAAATTACGATAGCCCGTCTGAAAATACAAACGCATCCCCTGCGGTAATCTTATCATAACATTACCTGCTCCAAATGGTTGTATGAATTTCCGGTGTTCAGAACCGGAACCAGGGATGGAAGCCGAGCGCGGTCCGGAAGGGCCAAGGAATAGCCAGCAGGATCAGAATGAAGGCAATACCGAAATAGGCCAGCGATTTTTTATGCTTCTTGATATCGGAAGGCGCTTTCTTGACTACGGAACGGCCTATATGAACAATGATCAGCGCAAGGATCATCATGGTTTCGTGCTCGATGGTAAAAAAACGGGTGCTGCTCTGCTGCATCACCGCGCTCATGCCGGCGGACTGGATGGCCTTCAGGCCCATAGGTCCGAAGAAGTACAGCCCCAGACCGATCAGCATCTGCAGGTCGCAGCTGATCATGAAAAAGAGATTGCTCCTGTTGTCTCCCGCGGTATACGGTGTGTTGGAAAAAGTACCTTTCATCGAACGGGCAATGGTCCATATAGCGGTGATCACCACAGCCCAGCGCAGCCAGGAGTGAAGGATCAGGAGCAGTGTATGCATAACAGATAGGTTTCCTGCAAAAATAGGTTAAACCACCTGAATAACAGAGAAAAGAAAGCAGGAATATATCTTGCATTTGAAATAAAAATACTAAATTTGTTAGTAAAACGGCACTAAATTAATTAGCAAAACCGGATATTATGGCAACGGTAAACGGAAATCTGAAGTATCTGCGTAAGCTACGGGCATGGACCCAGGAAGAAATGGCCGGCAAGCTGGGTATCAAGCGCTCGCTGCTCGGCGCTTATGAAGAAGGACGGGCAGAGCCGCGTACCGGTGTGCTGGAGAGGGTGAGCGATCTCTTCCGGATATCTATCGACGATCTGCTGCGGAAAGATCTCGGCGCGGAAGGCGATGCTTATCTCAGCCACCGCCGGGCCCTGAAGGCTGCGGGGCAGCGGCAGTTTATCGAGTTTGTGCCCGTAAAGGCGGCGGCGGGCTACCTGGCCGGGTATAACGATGAAGAGTTTGTGGAAGAGCTGAACACCTTTACCCTGCCGATGCTGGGCGGAGGGCATTACCGGGCCTTTGAGATCAGCGGGGATTCTATGCTGCCCGTGGAATCCGGCTCGGTGGTGGTGGGACATAAAGTCGACAGCTGGGACGATATAAAGAACAACCAGTCCTATATTGTAGTGATGCCCCGGGAAGGGATCGTATACAAACGCATCCTCAAGAACAACCGCAACAAGAACCGGCTGAGCCTGGTATCGGACAACCCACAGTATGAGCCCTATGCCGTTTCGCTGGAGGAAGTCCGCGAGATCTGGCAGGCCGATGCGGTCATTAACAAGATCAATACCCATCAGCGCCTGAATGTAAATCACCTGGCCGATATCGTCAACCACCTGCAGGAACAGGTAAGCGTGCTTAAAAAGAAGATACGGTAAGAAATGCCGTTCCTTTGTGCCTGCTCAATCGCCCGATGAGATTCCTGCATCGGTATCCGGAGAAAGCCCCTGCCGTCTTGCTGCAAAGAACGCCTTTATCAGCTGCAGGCATTCCGTTTCGCAGATACCGGCATCGATGCGGGTACGGGGATGGAAAGGAGAGCGGGTACCGGTGCTCCGGCGGTAACCGTTTTTTTCGTCCGGCGCTCCGTATACGATACGTCCGATCTTGCTCCAGTATAATGCTCCGGCGCACATCAGGCACGGCTCCAGGGTCACATACAGGGTAGCCTCGCTCAGGTATTTGCTGCCCAGGGCATGAAAGGCGGCGGTCAGCGCGATCATCTCCGCATGCGCCGTACAATCGCGGAGCAGCTCTACCTGGTTGTATCCCCGGGCAATGATCCGCTCCCCGGAGACGATGACGGCGCCTACGGGCACTTCTTCTGCTTCCAGCGCCCTGCGCGCTTCTTTCAGGGCCTGCTGCATAAAGTAATGATCCTGCCCGGATGACGAAATATCCATAGTTCAAAAATAAGCATAACCGTGTTGTCTTCCTGTGACCGCCTTCCATGCCGGCGATGGCGGTATACCGCTCCGGTTGACATAAAGCTGGTTTTTATTACCAGGGTGTTTTCAGCAGCAGGCTCACATAGTAGTTTCTGCCGGGTGCGGCATTGTAATAACGGCCGCCGGCGGCATTGATATCGTTGCCCAGACTATAGCGGACATTCAGGATATTGTTGATGCCGGCAGACAGCTCCATGCGGGTAGCTCCGAAGATATGACGGCGATAGGCCAGCTGCAGCTCCAGCAGCTGGAAGGCGGCGGCATAGGCCGTATTGGCATCGTCCAGGGGCGTCTTACCGGTATAACGGTAGGTGATATGCGCCGCTATACCCGGCTTTGTGTCCAGGTCGAGGCCCGCTGCTACCGCATATCCCGCGGTACCGGGCAGCCGGCTGCCAGAATAATCCTTGTCGATGATCACGTAATGCCTGTACCGGAAATCGTACAACGTATGGCTGCTCCAGAGCCGGCCCGAGCGTATGAAGCCGGAGCGGCTTTCGTAAGGCGTCCAGGACAGGTAAGCCTCCAGTCCTTTCTGGCGGGTACCGCCGGCGTTGACAAAATAATCCGCCCCGCTGCTGTCCCGGCGCTGGGAAATACTCTGGCTAAGATTGAACCAGAACCCGCTGACATCAAAATACAGGCGGCGCCGGGCCAGATATCCCCGGGCGCCGGCGTCGTAGCTGATCCCCCTTTCCGCCTGCAGCGAGGGGTCCAGGATGCCGGTAGACGGCAGCAGCTCCGCCAGCGTGGGCGGGGAAAAGCCTTTGGACAGGCTGGCATAGAAGGTAAGGTCTGCCGGCAGCTTTTTTAAAAGGGCGATACGCGGAGCCACTACCGGATCAAACCGCTTGGATGTGTAGCGTACGGGCGTTGACGATAGCCTTCTGAACCGGAGGTCCGCCATGTTGACGCTGGCGCCCGCCACCACATTCCAGCCTTTGCGGAAGGTAAGATCGGCCTGGGCAAAGGCCAGCGTGGTAACATCCTGCACTTCATCGTCTGTCTGCAGCGCATCCGGCTTACCGTTGTGATTATCGAAGTCCCGGATGTTGAAAAAGCCCTGCTGGGCTTCGGCGCCGAGGATAAATGCCGCTTCCGTGCCGTTCCACCCGGGACGATAGCTGAAAGCGGTCCTGCCGCCCCAGTGCGGCTCTTTGCGGATCTCATAATTACGGAAGGTCGGGTTCTCGAGGTGGGTGTAGGCGCCGTACAGGACCGTAGTGTTAAAGAGATGCTCAGCCAGGCGGTAAGTATGGTTCAGACCGGCAAAAAAGGTCTTTTGATGGATGGCCGCTTTGCTGTCCGCAGCAGAAGGATAGGGGCCGCTGGCGGGTCTTGCCGCCTTGGGGTTCTGCTCGTATTCCGCACGGGTCAGCGCCCCGGGGGTTTCGTAAAAAAGGTCGGTATAGTGCATAAACACCGAAAGCTGCTGCCGCTCATCCTGCTTAAGCAAGGCTTCATAGGAAAAGTTTTGCTGCCGCGTACGGCTTTGATCGCGGTAGCCGTTGCTCTCCGTCTGCGCGTAACGAAGCAGGCTTACTGCGCCTCCTTCTCCCCATTTCAGGCCTGCGCTGATCCCTTTCAGCCCGAAGCTGCCGCCGGTCAGCCGGAGGGTGGCCGACCGGGAGCTGTCTTCTTCAGCAAACAGCGGACTGTGTATCAGCACCACGCCGCCGGTTCCCGCTCCGTAGATGCTGGAGGAAGGCCCGCGGATGATGTCGATGGAGGAAAAGTCGTCATAGCTGAGCTGATTCAGATAGGTATTTCCGCCGGGGTCCGTATAGGGGATACCGTTATAGTATATTTTTACATTCCTGACGCCGAAGGGAGAACGGAGGGAACTGCCGCGTATGTTCAGCCGGTAGCTGAGCGGGGAGCGTTGCTCCATCCGCACGCCCGGCAGCGTATTGATGGCTAAAAGGATGCCGGTGGGCGCGTACCGGCTCAGGTCGCTCCCGGAAAGATGGCCGATGGCGGCCGGCTGGCTGCCCAGCTTTTTGTTGCCTTCAAAAGCCTGGATGACCACTTCGGATAAGGCATTGCGAAGCACCGGCGTGCCGGGGACGGTGCTGTCTCCGTCGGACTGCTGCGCAGCAACGGACCCGCAGAGGATAGCAGGCAGGAGCAATGCGCCTGCCCCCCGACAAAGGCAGGCCTTGATCTTCTGTTTCATGATTCAGTCTTCTGTGTCTTTCGTCTTTTCACCGGGAGCCGCCATCTTTAGAAAAGCATCCTCGCTGAGAATATGTATGGAAGCGATCTTTTTTGCCTTTTCAAGTTTGGAGCCTGCATCTTCGCCCACCACCAGATAGTTCAGCTTGCTGCTGACGCCGCTGAGGATCTTCCCGCCCATCTGCTCCACCATCGCCTCGGCTTCGCTTCTTTTCAGGCGTGCCAGGGTACCGGTAAAGAGAAAGGTCTGGCCTTCCAGCTGATGGCTGGCCGGATCGGAGCGGGGCGTATCGCGGCTGATGTTCAGCCCGAGCGTCTCCAGCTGCTTCAGGATATGCCGGTTGTCCGGGTTGCTGAAAAACTCGATAACGCTGCCGGCTACCTTCGGACCGATATCTTCCAGCTCCAGCAGGCTGGCCTCGCTGAGGTGTTCCAGATCGGGGAGGCGCTCCACGGCATGCGCCAGGGTTTTTGCGGTGGTTTCCCCCACATACCGGATGCCCAGGGCATAGATCAGGCGGTGCAGGGGCTGCTGCTTGGAATGCTCAACGGCCTGTTTCAGGTTATCCACCGATCTTTGGCCAAAGCCTTCCAGGGTTCCTATCTTTTCAAAGTCGAGCCGGTAGATGCCCGGGATATCCCTGAGCAGGCCCAGCGAATAAAAACGCCGGATATTGGCTTCTCCCAGGCTGTGGATATCCATGGCATTTTTGCTGACAAAATGAATCAGCCTTTCCAGCACCTGTGCCTCGCAGTTGATGTTCACACAGCGCCAGGCGCTTTCTCCCGGCGCCTTATACAGTTCGTCTCCGCAGACCGGGCAGTGGGTGGGGAACCGGATTTCCTTTTCGCTGCCATTCCTGAGCTCGGCCAGCGGCTTGACGATGTAAGGAATCACGTCTCCTGCGCGCTCCACCAGTACGGTGTCGCCTATACGTAGATCCTTCTCCCTTACCACATCCTCGTTGAAGAGCGATACAGAAGCTACCGTCACCCCTCCGATGGGTACGGGATCGATCTTGGCTACCGGGGTGATGGAGCCGGTTCGCCCTACCTGGAACTCTATCCTGAGCAGCTTGCTGGTTGCCTGCCGGGCTTTGAACTTAAAGGCCATGGCCCAGCGCGGATGATGGGTGGTCATGCCCATCTTTTCCTGCAGGGCATAATCGTTTACCTTGATGACCACGCCGTCCACCTCGTAGGGGAGGTCGTCCCGCTGGGTTTCAAAGCGATGACACCATTCCACCACATTGGCGATGCCGGCTATTTTGCGCGTTGCCTTCAGCGGCGTACGGAACCCCAGCTCCTGCAGCATCTCCAGGGTGCCGTAGTGGGTCTTCAGCGCTTCTTCTTCGCCCGCTGCGCTCTCCGGCTGGTAGAAAGCGAGATGATACAGGAATGCCACCAGCCCGCGTTTGCCCACTTCCCGAGGATCCACCATGCGGAGCGAGCCGGAAGCCGCATTCCGGGGATTGGCCAGCGGGGGGAGATTATCGGCAAGCCGCTGCTCGTTGAACGTCTTAAAAGCATCCTTGTGGATGAGCACTTCCCCGCGGATCTCTGCCTGCCGTATGCCAAAGCGGGAAAAGGGAGCGGTGAGCGGGATGGACCTGATCTGACGGATATTGACGGTGATATCGTCTCCGGCGATGCCGTTGCCCCGGGTGGCGCCCCGGACCAGGCGGTCGTCTTCATAGATAAGCGAGATGCTGGCCCCGTCAAACTTGGGCTCTGCGCAGTATTCGATATCGCTGCTGCCCGTAAGGGAACCGTTTCGCCGCGCCCAGTCCAGCAGGTCGGCCTCGTTATAGGAGTTGTCCAGGCTCAGCATCGGCACCAGGTGCTGCACGGTGGGGAACGCACGGGTAAGTCCCTGTGCAATACGTTGGGTCGGTGAATCCGGCGTGATCAGCTCCGGGCGGCGTTGTTCCAGCTGCTTCAGCAGGCTGAACAGTTTATCGTACTCCTGATCGGCCAGCAGTGGATCATCCTGGATATAATAACGCCAGTCGGCGAAGTTAATGACCTGGCGGACGTCGGCGATCGTTTGTTCGTCTGCGCCGCCGGCGCCGGAAGAACCGGCCTGCGCCAGCAGCTTGCCCGCCAGGCGGAGTAATTTTTGCGTCGTATTCTGATTATACATTCCCTTGTAATATATTTTTATTTTACCTTCGGGGCGCTTTACCTGCCGGGGAGGTAGAGCGATAAACAATATGCGCTAAATAACTAAAAGCGTATTTCAATGTCCAAATCTACTATTAAAAACATCAACACTCACGCTGTTGAGCTGAACGCTTATTTTGGCGTGGCCATCTCGGTGGACTGCGTGATCTTCGGATTCGACAAACGCGAGCTGAAAGTATTGCTGATCCGCTGCGACCTCCCGAAATACAAGGGAAAATGGTCTTTGCTGGGCGACCTGGTAGGGCCGGAGGAAGACCTGGACAAAGCGGCTTACCGGGTGCTGAAGGCGCGTACGGGACTGCGGAACGTGTACCTGCAGCAGGTGCATACCTTCGGCGCACCGCGGCGTCATCCGGCGGGAAGGGTTGTTTCCACGGCCTATTATTCGCTGGTGAATATTTCGAACTGCAAGCTCACCACCCAGGCCAACGAACTGCACTGGCATCCCGTTAAGGATATCCGGACGCTGGCATTTGACCACAAGAAGATCTTCGATACCTGTTTCGAACACCTGCAGGAAGATATTGTAAGAAGCCCGGTGGTATTTAAGCTGCTGCCGCAGAAGTTTTCGCTTCGCCAGCTCCAGCATGTGCATGAGGCCATCCTGGGCGTGGCGCTGGACCGCCGTAACTTCCGGAAAAAGATCATGAGCATGGAGCTCCTTGAGGATCTCAACGAAATGGAGAACGATGTGCCGCACCGTCCCGGAAGGCTCTACCGGCTGAAGCCCAAAGCGGTGGCTGCCCTGTCCTGATCTTTGCTTTTTTTGTCCGGCAATGCTGCCCCAGTCGCATCGCGGATAAAATAAGCCTATAATTTGCCAATATTCCCGTTCTTTTCCGGGTAAAATCGCGCTTACTTTGAAGGATAAAATTCTTCCTATGAGCGACATTACCCTGCCTGCGCTGACCGATGCTGTAACCGTCACCGGCGAACAGGCCCGCGAGTTCCGGCAAAACGGACATATCCTGATACGGGATATCCTCAGTTCCGCAGAAGCGGCGGCTTACCGCGACGTGATCGTCGGCGCAGCCGACAAATACAATACCGAAAAAAGAAAGCTTGAAGACAGGGATACCTATGGCAAGGCGTTTCTGCAGATCATGAACCTCTGGCGTGTGGATGAAAAGGTGCGGCAGTTTGTGCTGGCTCCCCGTTTTGCCCGCATCGCCGCCCAGCTGCTCGGGGTGGAACGGGTACGCGTCTACCACGACCAGGCCCTGTTCAAAGAGCCGGGCGGCGGCCCGACGCCCTGGCACCAGGACCAGTACTACTGGCCGCTGGACACGCCGGATACCATTACCATGTGGATGCCCCTGGTGGATATCACCATAGAGATGGGCATGCTCACCTTTGCTACGGGCTCGCATACCCGCGGATCGGTGTTTGATTACGAAATTTCAGACGATTCGGAAAGTGAATTCGACCAGTATGTAAAAACGACGGGCTTCCCCATTACCCGGGCCACCCGCATGAAAGCGGGAGACGCCACCTGGCATTACGGCTATACCATACACAATGCCCCGGGAAACGCTTCGCCCCTGAGGCGGGAGGTGATGACCATCATCTATTTTGCCGACGGCGCCCGCATTACCCCGCCTGTCAATAAATGGCAGGAGCAGGATCATCAGACTTGGCTGGGCGGATTGCCGATTGGGTCGCCGGCGGTGTCTGAGATGAACCCGGTACTTCCCACTCAAGAGATTTGATGATTTGATGATGTGCTGATTTGATAATTACTCCATCGCCAAATTACCAAATTATCAAATCATCAAATCAACTTTAGCTTCCCCGGTGCCGGTGAAAAAATCTTTTTTGGAAAAGCAGGATGGCGATGACGCCGACAGAGATGGAAGCATCCGCGATGTTGAACACCGGCTGGAAAAAGATAAAATAATCTCCCCCCTTAAAGGGGATCCACCGGGGCAGGTATCCTTCGTACAGGGGAAAGTATAGCATATCCACCACCCGTCCGTGCAGGAAGCCCGCATATCCGCCGCCCGGCGGCAGAAAGCGGGCCAGCTCACTGTACCCCCCGGCAGAAAACAGCAGGCCGTAAAACAGGCTGTCGATGAGGTTGCCCATGGCGCCGGCCAGGATCAGGGCGCCGCAGATGATCAGCCCCTTGTGATACCGCTCGCGGACCAGCTTTTTCAGAAAGAAAAAACCGATCACCACCGCTACCAGCCGGAAGAGGGTAAGCAGCACCTTGCCCCATTCGCCCCCGAAGGAAATGCCGTAGGCCATCCCCTCGTTCTCGATGAAATGGATACGGAACCAATGCCCGATGACATTGAATTCCTCCTGCATGTACATGTGCGTTTTGATCCAGAATTTCAAGGTCTGGTCGGCTACCAGTATAACGAGGATCAGGATGAGCGCGGAACGGAACTTCAAGACGTTAAAATTTTGGCAAAGGTAATGGTTATTAAATTATTATACGTATCTGCCGGCTGCAGCGGACGGCCTCGGCACGCTGCGGCCTGATTTTTGCGCTAATGGAGCGGCGATTGCTCAATTAACAAAAATTTATATTTTAAAATAAATGAAAAACAGCTCGTTGTTGTTTTTGGCATTTTTGATGGCCGGTTTATCCACCGCCGCTGCCGCTCATTCCCCCTTCCCGGGGAAGCCGCTCCCGGAACGCGGGGCATATCGCTCCCGGGCTGCCCGTCTCCCCGTAAAAATAACGGTATTGACAGCGGCTTATAACCCGGCGCAGCAGGTGGTGAACCTGCGCTGGAGCACGGTGCTGGAAAAAAATAACGAACGGTTCATCGTAGAGCGTTCGGTGGACAGCCTGCATTTCTCTTCCATCGGGGAGACCCGCAGCGCCGGCAATACCGAAACCGCGCAGCATTACTATTTCGACGATCCCAAACCCATCGGAGGAACGCTGTACTACCGCCTCCGGGAGGTGGATGCGGACGGTAAGGAATATCTTTCCGAGGTGGTCAACACCTCAAAGCCCATTACGCAGCTGGAAATGACCAGCGTACGGCTGGGGGAGGACCACACTACCGCCAACCTGGAGATCGCCGCTCCGGGCACCGTTTCGGCAAGCCTCATCCTGGCGGATGTAAAGGGCAAGGTCCTGAAAACCTTTCAGCTGTCCCTGCAGCGCGGCACCGTTTTCAAGAGCTTTTACGTCGGCGATCTGAAGGCGGGCGTCTACTTCCTTCAGCTGAATGACCATAGCGGCGGAAAAGCGTTGCTGAAAAAGTTCAGCATGGACTGAGGGGTCATTCCTGAAAATACACCCGCTTGACCCGCTGGGAGATGCCGGTCATGATCTCATAGGGAATGGTGCCGGCCCACTCAGCCAGCCTGGAGATCGGAAGATCCGGTCCGAATACGATCACCTCGTCGCCTTCCTGCACCTCGGGGATGGCGCTGACGTCGAGCATCAGCATATCCATACAGACATTCCCGATCACCGGCGCCAGCTGTTCCTGCACCAGCATATGGCCCCGGCCGTTGCCCAGCCGGCGGATATAGCCATCCGCATAGCCGATGGCTACCGTGGCGATCGTCATTCCTCCGGGCGCTTTTCCCTGGCGGCCATAACCCACTGTATCCCCCGGCGGTATCTTTTTCAGCTGGGAAACCGTGGTACGGAGGGTGCTTACGTTGTGCAGCTTTTCGTGCAGCGGACCGCCGGGCTGGCTCAGCCCGTGGAGGCCGATACCCAGCCGCACCATGTCCAGCTGCAGGTCGGGATGCCGCTCAATGGCGGCGCTGTTGGCGATATGCCGTAAGAACGTATAGGGAAGCGCTTTCTGCAGTGTGTCGCTCATCCTGAGAAAAAGTTCACCCTGCTGTCGTGTAAAGTCATCCTGCTGCGGGTCCTCGCTGGCGGCAAGGTGACTGAAAACGCTCTTTACCCGGAGGTGCGGGCTCCGGCGCAGGAGCCCGGAGAGGGTTTCCAGGTGCTGCGGCTCAAAGCCGAGCCGGTGCATGCCGGTGTCCAGCTTGATGTGTATGGGGAACTCGCGGATATCCGGTTTTTTGAGCTCCTGCTCAAAAAGGTCGAGCATCTGGAGGGAATAGATCTCCGGCTCCAGCTGCCACTGGATGATGGCGTCAAAAGTGCCGGGTTCGGGATTCATCACCATGACGGGCAGGGTGATGCCGGCCCTGCGCAGCTCCACCCCTTCGTCCGCATAGGCCACCGCCAGGTAATCCACCTGGTGAAACTGCAGCAGGCTGGCGATCTCGTAGCTGCCGCTGCCGTACGAAAAGGCTTTTACCATTACCATCATCCGGGTGGAAGGCCGGAGCAGCGACTGGTACTGCTTCAGGTTGTGGACCAGCGCGCTGAGGTTGATCTCCAGCACGGTCTGGTGGACCTTTTGCTCCAGCATCCTGCTGATGCGCTCAAAGGCGAATACGCGGGCCCCTTTCAGCAGGATGGTCTCGTTCTGGAAGCTGAGGTGACGGAACTGTTCCGCAAAAGCCTCGGTACTGTCAAAGAAAACGCATTGCAGACCGGCAATACCCAGAAAGCTGTTTTTTTCCCGGCTGATGCTTTTGCCGATGCCGATCAGGCGGTTCACCCCTTTTTGTTCCAGCAGCCGGGCCACGGCTTCGTAAAGCTCGGCGTCCCGCTTGCCGCTCTGCAGGATGTCGCTGAGGATCACCGTGCGGGTGGCATGCTGCTGCTGTTGCTGTAAAAAATCCAGGGCGATCACCAGCGAGCCCAGGTCCGAATTATAGCTGTCATTGATCAGGGAGCAGTTGTTGACAGCCTGTTTGAGCTCCAGCCGCATGGCGATATTGGTCAGCCCTTCCATCCGTTCGCGGATGATGGTTTCCGGGGTTCCCAGCCAGAGCAGCAGGCACCAGCAGTGGATGGCATTTTCGATGGACCCGTCGTCCGTGAAGGGAATGCGGATATAAACGGGCTGTCCTTCGTATAGCGCGTCTATACGCGTATGGTTTTCATTTTTGTCGATGCTGATCACCCGCAGGTCGGCCTCATGCCGGGCAGACCAGGTCAGCAGACGCTGCGACTTTTCCGGATCGCTGGCCTTTCTCCGGATATGGTTGTGAAACTGCAGGATACATTCGTTCAGCTCTGGATAGTCCTTGCAGTAGATCAGCACTTCAGTCCGGGTAAACAGCACCAGCTTTTCATTGATCTTCTGCCGTACGTTCAGAAAACCCTCGTTATGCGCTTCCCCGATGTTGGTAAAGATGCCGATGGTGGGGCGTATGATGCTTTCGATATGCGCCATTTCGCCCGGCATGGAAATGCCGGCTTCAAAAACGGCCAGCTCATGCTCGGGTTGCATCTGCCATACCGATAGCGGTACGCCGATCTGCGAGTTGTAGCTTTTGGGGCTGCGCACAATATTGTAATCCGATTCCAGCAGCTGGTATATCCATTCCTTGACCACCGTTTTCCCGTTGCTGCCGGTGATGCCGATCACCGGTATATGAAATTGCTGCCGGTGCCAGGCCGTGAGCATCTGCAGCGCCCGGAGCGTATCCTTTACCCGGATAAACGCCGCTTCCGGGTATTCCCCGGCAGGGATCGCCCTGCTGGTCAGGAAGCAACGGACTCCTTTTTCATAGAGCTCGCCGATATACTGATGCCCGTCCCGGTGGGTACCGACGATGGGGATAAAAAGGGAAACGGCGGGATAGATCAGCTTGCGGCTGTCTGACAGCAAATGGGTAACCGGCCGGTCTTCCGCACCCTGTAATAATTCACCTTTTACTATTTTACAAATCTGCGCTACACGATATTCCACGATATGCTATGCTTTTTTTCAGCCGTTAATGATTTCCGGCGCCGCTGCCTCTCCGCTTGTGCCACATAGAGTACAGGATGGAGGTCAACACACAAACTACGATAACGATGAGGGAGAGATAATTGGGTAATTTCAGATGAACAATCTCGGCCAGCATCTTCAGACCGATGAATACCAGCGCCACGGCAATGCCCTGCTGCAGGTAATCGAACTTGTCGGCCGCCCCGCGGAGCAGGAAGAACAGCGAACGCAGACCCAGCACGGCGAAGATATTGGAAGTATAGACCACCAGCGGCTCTTCGGAGATCAGGAAAACGGCCGGTATGGAGTCGAGCGCAAAAAGCAGGTCGGTGGTGGCCAACATCGCAATGACGAGCGACAGCGGGGTGAAGTAGGCCTTCTTGCGTTTCCAGACGATCAGCCTTCCCTCGGTATCGTCCTGATCGGTCATCCGCAGGAAACGTTTCATGAACTGGTATATGCGACTTTCCTCGGGGTTATAGGTATCGTCGTGTCCGCTGGTAAACATTTTGACGCCGGTATACAGCAGGAAGGCGCCGAAGATATAAAGGATCCAGTGGAAGCGGGAGATCAGGGCGGCCCCCACGGTAATAAATATGGCGCGGAACACGATAGCCATCAGGATGCCGATGAGCAGGGTACGGCCATAGTATTTCTCCTTTACCCCAAAAGCGTTGAAGATAAGAATGAAGATAAAGATGTTGTCGATGGAAAGCGACCACTCCAAAAGATAGGCGCTCAGGTAGTCGAGGGCCATATCCTTTCCGTCCTCCCAGCGGATGAAGAAATAAAAGGCCAGCGACAGGCCGACCCAGAACAGGGTCTGCACCAGGGCCTTCTTCATCGACACCACATTCGATTTCTTGCTGAGTAATCCGAGGTCAAAGATCAGCGCGCCGATCAGCACAATTCCGAAAATGAGATAGGTAATCTGTTCGTGGGTCATGGCGGTTAATCTGGCCACAAATATAGGGAAAGTTGCGCTTGCCGTCCCGCGGGAAGGGCGTTGCCGTTCAGGACGAATAGCGGCGTTGCCGCAGATAGCGGAAGCCCGCTCCGCAGAGCAGTACAAAGAGCAGGGGGACGACGAAGTTGATGAGCTGCCAGCGGCTGCCGGCGGTACGCACCCGCTCGGGGTCCAGCAGCCGGAGCCGGAAGTCCTTGCTGCGCGCTTCGAGGATAGCGCTGGTGTCGGCGAGGTAGCTCAGGCAGTTCTGCAGGAATTCACGGTTGCCGAACTGCTGGCGGGTATACAGGTCGGTGCCCATGGCCAGCGGTCCGTCCTGGGGGGATACTTCGTTGAGCGCAATATCGGCATCGGATACCACGATCATCTTTCCCGGCACGCTGCGGTCCCGGTAAGGATAGGGAAAGACGCTGTCGATACGGTTACGCATATCCGCATCCAGCCGGTTCCGGAAGACGGACGGAAAGCGGCCTTCCAGCAGCACGGCCACCGGCAGATGGGATGCTCCGAAGCTCCGCGGGTCGGGAGCTGTCTTCAGCTCTTCGAAAGATACCTCCCGGGGGGTGCCCGCCCTGAGGCTGTGGTCCGACGAAGCCAGCAATACGGTTTTCCGGACCGCGTTGTTCCGGATGGTATCGATGGAGCTGGCAAACCGGGCGAGCACAAGATCCAGGTTTTTGACAATGGGATGGTCCGCGGTACCGTCCAGCAGGGGGAAGTAGGGCCAGGGCAGCCGCTCTATCTGCGGACGGCCTCCCTGGCTGCCGACGGTCAGGGGAATGGAAAAGCATTGCAGGTCGCGTATCAGGTCAGGGTTGATGCGTACCCCATAGGTAAAAAGCATATCCTCCAGGTTGAGCCCCCGGTCAAAGGCGACGAAGGAGGAGCGGCGCTGCAGGCTGTCCATGGAAGCCGCTACGGGATCGAGCAGCCAGAGCACTTTCCCGCCCTGCATGATGTATTGATCCAGCTTCAGCTTTTCGTCTTCCGTGAAGGCCCGTTGAGGGCGGGTCACCACCAGCAGGTCGAAGCCCGGCGGAACGGCCGGCGCTGCAGCGAGATTCAGCGTGTCGAGACGGCTGTTTTGCTGCAGCATTGTGAGCAGGTCAAAAACTTCCGGCCCTATTGGCTCGCCGTTGCCGAGCAGATAGCCGGCCAGCGGGGGGGCATCCCGCTGCAGGCGGTAAAGGGCCTGCGCAAAGCGGTATTCCAGCTGCGCGCCGGCCTGGTTCAGCGAGCGCAGGGGATCGGCGCCCGGCTGCGCCGGCAGGAGCTGTACGGCCAGCTGATGACCGTGATAATCCACCAGCGCCGCGGGAAAGGCCAGCTGCACAGACATGCCGGCTGCGCTGTTTTCGCGGGCGCGTATATTATAAGGAAGTATGCCCATGGCCGCCAGCGAATCCTGTACGGTGGCTTTCAGCGAATCCGGCACTCCCTCCAGGGGATTTACAAATTCGTACCGCACCCGGCCGCCGGCATAACGCTGGAACTCGTCCAGCAGATCGCGGGTGCTGACGGCGAGATGCCTGAACCCTGCCGGGTACTTCCCTTTTAAAAAGACCTTTATCCGTACCGGGGCATCGAGCTGCCCGAGCAGGTGCCGGGTAGCGCCGGAGAGGGTGTACCGCTTTTCGGCCGTCAGGTCCCAACGGAGCGGCATAAACGAAGCGGCCGCATTCATCGCCGCCACCAGGAGGAGTAGCGCCAGCACCTGCAGTATATTTCTCCGTTTCTGATATTGCCGTCGGTTCATGGTTCAGGACATGGATGATTTATTAAACGGCGCCGGCCTTACTGTTTGTATCTTTCCAGCGATTGTTTGGTCAGCAGCAGGAACAGCGCAATAACGCTCAGGAAATAAAGAATGTCCCGCAGATCAGCCACGCCCCGGCTGATGGAAGCATAGTGAAAATCGATGCCGGCCAGCTGCAGGTAATAGTCGGCTCCTCCGGCAAAAGCCGGTATGCCGCTGAGCGCATCAAAGCCGGTATAAAAAATAAAACAGGTAAAGACGGCGGTCAGAAAGGCCACCACGGTATGGCTGGTAAGGGAGGATGTCCAGATGCCGATGGCGGTAAAGACGGCGCCCAGCAGCAGCAGGCCGATATAGGAGCCGGTGATGGCTCCGTCGTCCACCATCCCCGGGCCTGCCGCGAGGGCATGTACCGTCACCCAGGCGGTGACCGTGGGGATACAGGCAAAGACCAGCAGGATGATGCAGGCGAGATATTTCCCGCCGATGATCTCCCAGGCGCTGACGGGGCGGGTAAGCAGCAGCTCCAGCGTGCCGTTGCGGGCTTCTTCCGCAAGGCTGCGCATGGTAATGGCGGGGATCAGGAAAAGCAATATCCAGGGAGCCGTGGTAAAGAAACGGTCCAGCGTGGCATACCCGTCGTTCAGCAGGCTGGTATCCGGAAAAACGAATAAAAACAGGGCATTGGCGATCAGGAACAGGACGACCGACACATAGCCGGCGATGCTGCTGAAAAACTGGCGGATCTCCTTGTTTAAAATGGCCTGCATATCCGGTTCATCTACCCCTTCCTCCGCCGGTTCCGGGCATCCGGGGAATGTATCTGTCCAGCTCTTTAAGCTGCTGCACTACTTCGGGAGTGGTGGGTTTTTGCTCCTTGCACTTCTTATGGTACAGCCTGACGTTGCGGAAATCCCGCCGCGTCATGGCAATGGAAGCCAGCTGCAGGTAGGCTGCCGCCCGGCTTTCGTTGTCCGGCAGCCCGATGTTGACGGCCTTTTTGAGGTACTCATCGGCCTGCTTTACATTGCTCCGCTGGAAAGAAATGCTGCCCAGCTGAAAATAGGCCTGCGCCTGCACTTCCTTCATGGGCACCCCGATGGAAATACTTTTTTTCATATAGGCCTCAGCGTTCTCCAGGTCCTGGCGCGTGGTGGCGATGATGGATTTCAGAAAATAATAGGTGGCCCGTATGGGCTTGTACAGCAGGCCGGGAAACTGCACCTTCTTCAGGACAGCTTCCGCTCCCTCCATATCTCCCTGTTCCAGCGAGGTCTGGGCCAGGCCGAGCGGTCCCAGGAAGAAATGCGTGAAAATACAGATCAGCGCCAGCAGGAAAAGTATCCAGGAAATGAGGATACCGGTGGTATAGGTAACCAATATGCCGGCGAGCAACAACAAAATACCCAGGGGTAACCGGTAAAGCAAAAACAATCTGCGGATCATAAGCGGTATATCAAAAAGCGACTGAAGTTGGTGAAACCGAGCATGATAATTCCTATCACACAGGGATATGTTAATGTGCGAGGTTCCATCCGACCATTGAAAAAGACAAATATTAACGGATGAATCCAGGGGCACAAAGATACTGAAATGGGGAGAGGCGCAAAATTTTGTAGCCGGCGGATTATCGGGCCTGCGCCGCCTGCCGCCGCCCCTGCATAGCCCGGTAGCAGGCATGGAGGGTATTATAGGCGATCATTTCGTGCCGTCGCTGCTCGGTGGCGAAAAGCCGGTTGAAGTGCATATGGATCATACTGCCCAGCAGCCGGAAGCGGGTTTCCGGTTCGCGGACCGCATGACCGGGCGGTATCTGCCCGAAAAGAGCCGCCTGCTGCCCGTCGTATTCCCGCAGCCATTGCAGCAGCGGCTGCCCGTCCGCCGCCCGTCCTTCCAGCCATTCCCCGAGCGTGGCGGCATGGGCGCGGTAGTATTGATTGAACAGCTTCTTCTCGGGGGTTCCCGGGCCGAACTCGCGGTTATAGGCCGCTTTCATACGGGCGGCAAAGTCCGTCTTTTCATCCAGGCTGAAACCCCAGCGCTCCAGCAGGTTGTCGGTAAACTTCAGCGCGGCGGGCAGCAGCAGGGCGGTATTGCCGGGATGGGACAAGGCACGGATCACATACCGGCTGTCTGCATGAAAGAGGGATTCCATCAGCGGCATCAGGTCGTAACCGTAGCGTTCCGTTTCCCGGAAGTAAGTGTCGGTCTGGATTTTCCAGATCTGCCCCTCCGCTTCGGCGGGATGGCAGCTGTCGTGCAGGCGGCTGATCACTGTTCCGGTATGGGCGGTATCGGTAAGGTGAAAGCGCAGACGAAGATGTTCCTGTGTATCCCGGTAACGGATAAAAAACCATTTGTCCGTAAGCCCTTCCTGTTCGAGCGCTTCACAAAGGGGAGCCAGAGCCCTGGTCAGCAGGATGCCGGCAGCGGAAGGGTTGCAGTACAGCTTAAAATAGAGCCATTCGCTGCCCGGCGGAAAGGCGCGGCGGGGTAGCGCGGACAGGTCCGGAACGGGAGGCAGGGGTTCGGCGGCGGGCGCTTCGTTTCCGGCAATGGCGATGATCTGATGGGCGTAGGGATTCCCCGACCGGTCTTTCACCGGGCAGCCTTCGGGCGACAGGAATTCCTTGAGTGTGATCCTGCTGCGTCCGCGTATGGCGGCGGCGAAAGCCTGCACCTGGTAGGTATCCGCCTGGCTGACCAGCAGCTCCTGGTCATTGTCGGCCAGGGAAAACAAGGGTGGCAGGTTCCATTGTTTACAAAAAGCGGCAAAGGCCTCCGGCTCTTTCCCGGGGGCGGCGTCTGTCAGCAGTTGAAAGTCGGCGGCCTCCAGCTTCCATTGCGCCAGGGAGAGGAGGGTGTTTTTATATTGCAGCCTGGGATAGAAGCGGATCCCGGGGAGCTTCACGCGCCAGGAGAAGCTGAGGGTGGTTTGCCGGTTCTGCCCCTGGAGCTCCCCCAGCAGGCGGTATACCGGCAGGGTATTGTAGGTAAAATTATGGGCGTGATCGATATGCGGGACCACAAACCGTTTCAGCGCGGGGGAAAACAAGCGCAGCTCGTCGTTGACGACCTGCAGGTACAGGCCGGCGACGGCCAGCTGCCGGTCCGGCGGATACGAAGAGCCGGCCAGATAGGGTATTTCGAAGTCCCGGATCGGGGGATGCTGCAGCACATTGCCTGTACGGTCTTCCGGCAGGTGCACTACGCCGGCATGGCAGCAATCCGGATTGCGGGCGGCCTCGAAACGGTCTACGGCCTTAAGGCACGACAGGAAGGCGGGGTCCGTATGACCGAAGCGGGCGATCAGCGAGGTGCCGGAGATGCCGCCCGCCGATTCGATAAAAACCGGCGCCTCCGGCCGGCCTGTCAGCCGGAAAACCACGGAGAAGGTGTCGGGCAGGGGGCGCAGCTGTACTCCGGTCCGGAGACGGGCCAGCTCCTCATCGGAAAGGTGCACGGTATGCTGTCCCGTTTTGAAGGCGCCGATCAGCGTTTCGCGCATCCAGGTTTTTACAGGATGGTCGTCTGCCGGCGCTCCTCCGTCCGGGCTATCCGGGGAGATGAAGGCATTCAGGCGGTTCAGCCCGTCATCGCCGAAATCCACCAGGTACTGGCTTTTGTCGTGCAGGATGCCGGTGTCCGGGTCGGTGGCGTCGCAGAGGGGTACAGGAGCGGTGTCAAATTTTTCGGTAAAGGCCTGTTTGAAATTCCGGAGCCAGGGCGAGCCGGGGGCATCGCTGCCCAGGATGCGGAGCGCTTCCAGGCTGTCCCGCAGCTGTTCCTGCAGCGCGCTGTCCAGGCTGTTTCCGATGGTCCCGAGGCGGCAGTCGGCCTGGAACAGCCGGGCGGGCTGAAAGGGAACATTCAGCGCTTTCACCCGGGCGGTCATTTCCTGCAACGCCGGCACCAGCGGGGCGGCGTTGTCCTCTCCGCAGGCATCCAGCCGCTGTTGCAGGTCCCTGAGCCGGTCCAGCATCTGCTGCACTTCCCCGTCGGCCGTCGCTTTGCAGGCCGTTTCGAGGATGCTGATGATGCGGGGCAGGTAGCCCGGTCCGGTGAGCTGTATGGCCAGGTGGCTGACCAGCAGCTGGGCGCTGATCAGCTCGTCGAGGAAACCGCTGATGTCCGCATAGGGCAGCTGTTCCCGCTGCGCCAGCTGAGACGCCAGCCGGGCAAAGGGTACCGGTCCGGTCCGGCAGGTCTCCAACAGGAAATGCAGGGGCGGGGTCAGCTCCACAGCGCTAAGCTGGTATTTGCGTTGCCCGCTTTCGGTCTGGTATTCGAAATAACGCAGCTCGTTTCCCTTTATGTAAGCCGAATTATTGATCCGGTAATCCAGGTGGCGGCGGATGAGCGGGTGACCGGTCAGCTGTTGCCCCAGGGCGCCGAGCATGTCCATATCGGGACGGAGGTATTTCCGGTTGCTGCCGGGGCTGAGCACGATATCGGTGGCGTTGCCCCAGCGGAGCACAGCGCAGCCCGCAAAAAGCCCGAAGGGTGTGGGCCGGGTATGCATCCGGCTATGGTATTTGACCAATGCGTTGACAAGCTTCCGGTGTTTGCGCCCGGTTCGGGTATCGCCGCGCTGCCAGCGGAGGGCGTCTTCGTAGAGGTCGGGCGAGGCCAGCCAGAGCGCGTCCATAAAGGCGGTATCCTTTATCAGCCGGTCCAGGTCCTCTGCGGTAAGGGGTGTGCCGGTAAAGGGCCGGGTAGGCGCCCGCAGGACAAGCCAGGGAAGAAAGGATAGTTGCATCATGTCAGCCGTTTTTCTTGCTGCCGACCTGGTGGTTTCTCAGGGTATTCAGAAAGGACGCTTTATAGGTTTCCCCCAACGGTATACCGGTTTTGAAATTTTTCAGGAAAACAAAATTACCTTCCACGGTGCGGACCTTGTCCAGGGAGATGATATAGGATTTATGGATCCGTATAAAACGGTTGCGGGGAAGGCTGTCTTCAAGGTCTTTCATGTTCAGCAGGGTGATGATCTTTTGCTGTTCCGTATAGATGGATACATAGTTTTTCAGTCCCTCGATAAACCGTATCTCGTCCAGCTCTATTTTCTGCAGCCGGTTCTTGGTGTCTTTCTTGACGATGATATAGCTGTTCGCCGGCTGTTCCGCCACGGGCCGGTCGGCGGGTTTTTCCAACAGCTCTGTTGCCCGCTGCGCAGCTTTGAGAAAGCGGTCGAAGGTAATGGGCTTCAGCAGGTAGTCCAGCACCTGGTGCTCGTATCCTTCCAGCGCATATTCCTTGAAGGCAGAGGTGATCACCACCTGGGTCTTCCCCTGAACCAGCCGTATGAAGTCGATGCCGGACAGCTGGGGCATCTGGATATCCACAAAGGCCACGTCCGCTTTATGGTCGTTCAGAAACTTTATGGCATGCAGGGGATTGGAGAAGGATTTTTCCAGCTGCAGAAAGGGAATCTGGTCGATATAGTTTTTCAGCAGGTCAATGGCGTGTTGCTCATCGTCAATAATAATGCAGGACAGCATGTTTCAGACATTTATGGTTAATTCCACCTGGTAAAACGGCGTTTCCGGGTCATTGTCGAGCTGCAGATGAAAACCTTCCGGACCGTATATAAGCGCCATTCTTTTTTTTACGTTTTCCAGGCCGATGTTGGTGCCTGTTCCCGGGGCGGGGGGTATTTTCTTTTTGTTCCGGCTGAAAAAATACAGCCTTTCGTCTTTCAATGCAATTTTCATGACGAGGGGTTGCCGGGTATCCTGCAGGTCGCCGTGCTTAAAGGCATTTTCCACAAAGGTGATCAGCACAAGGGGGACGATGCGCCGGTATTGCAGCAGCTGCTCATCTTTCACCTCAAAGAATATCTGCAGGCGGTTGCCAAAGCGAAGCTGATTGATTTCGATCAGGCTGCGGATATGCTGGATCTCTTTGATGACGGGGACTTTTCCATCCCGGGTTTTGTTGTCCAGGGCATAACGCATGATGTCGGAAAGCAGCAGGACGCTCCTGGCCGCATCGGAAGAGCAGTTGTACACCTGCGTATAAATAAAGCTGAGAGTATTGAATAAAAAATGCGGGTTGATCTGATAACGCAGATGATCCAGCTCTGAGCGCAGCATATCTTTTTCGAGCTTGTCCCGCTGCTTGACCTCTTCGCTCCGGATCTCTTCCAGCTTCCGGATCTGCCGCTCCTTTTTGATGGTATAGGTGGCAAACCAGTAGGCGTAGCTGAGTGTCAGGAAATAACACATACGGAAAATGCGGATCAGGACGAAGGAGCTTTCCTTGTATATGGGATAGAACGTCTCTATTTTCTGGGAGCGCATATAGCTGCCCAGCAGGGCATAGGCGAAGAGATAAACGGCCGCCAGCAAAAGTGTGAAAAAAGCCAGCTCCACATACCGGCGCTTTGGCACGGTCCGTGCGAGGATAAAGTAGGTATTGCCGTAGAACACGAGAATATTAAGCGGAAAAAACAGCAAGGTGGACCCCCAGGTGATGCTGGACGGGTCCACCAGCATCACGATCCCGTTTTCATAGAAGAAGTACAACGTCCAGACCAGGGCATGAAGGCCGATGGTTTTTGCGGTCCTGGCGCGCTTTGTGGGGGGCGGATGAGCGGAAGCCGGGGAATACGGAAGGGTATTTTCCATGAAAAGCGGGCGTTGGTGTAGCCGATTAGGGGTTTCGTCCATTAAATTTTAACGGAAAGGTAAATAAAGTGATTTTTGAAATTGTTGTCAACAACCGTAAACATCATGTTCACTTCTAAAATTTTTGCACAATGAAAACGTTCACCAATTCAGCAGCCGGCACCCGGTTACAGCTCAAAAAAAGAGCAGTTATAAAAGTAACAAATAAAAAGCTGCTGGAAATGCAAAATTTTGCGGGTGAAGAACGTGTTGCCGGCGGGCAGGCTTCCCGTCCGACCACGGAAATTACGTTCTGGCCCACCACCATCACCAGTTTATATTGAACCTGGTTTACGTTATTGACTTATGAAGTGAATTGCTACCTGCAATGATCCTATGTTACTCCATCATTATATATAATTTCGTGCCCTGTGCATGAAATAACGCTTGACGTCGTTATTGAGTATGAAAACCCCATTTGAATGAATGCCTCAAGATGCTTTGAAAACCCTATTTTATTTCGGCATCTTGAGGAGGGCGCGGTGGTTCGCCGCAGCACCTTAGCTGATTTGTGAAAAGGCCCTTTATCCGTTGTTTGTTGAAACCCTTGTAACCCCGATTACGGATTATCCTGTTCAGGGCCCGAGCGGCCCTTTTTTTATGATCGATATACCTAAAAAACAGAGAAGGTTGTAGGAAGAACCCTTTAGCGTTGTTTGTAAAAAGGTGGTCCCCGGGGATCACTTTTTTATTTGGTAAACTGCTGAATATCAGCTTAGGGAGTGGCCTCGCCAGGGATCGAACCTGGATCTTAAGTTCCGGAAACTCACATACTATCCATTGTACTACGAGGCCGGCCACTTCCGGTTGTTTGTATACCGGGCAGCAAAGATAGTTATTTCCCGCATTGTGGCAATACGTCGGTCATCTTCCTGCGGAATAAAGACGCGGCGCCCGCTCCGGGGCCGGCTATACGCCCAGGTTGCTTTTGAAGATACGGATGGCGATGGCCAGCAGGATCACCCCGAAGAATTTGCGGATGACCATCAGCCCGCTTTTCCCCAGCCGGCGCTCCAGCCAGTTCAGCGAGCGCAGCACCACATAGATCAGCACCAGGTTGACGAGGATGCCCGCGAGGATATTGTAATAGCCGAAGTCCGCCTTGAGCGAGATGATCGTCGTCAGCGTGCCGGAGCCGGCGATGATCGGGAAGGCCACGGGCACATAGCTGCCGGACTTGCCGGCGGCGGGATCGTTTTTAAAGATCTCCAGCCCCAGTATCATCTCCAGCCCGATGATAAAGATAACGATGGACCCGGCCACGGCAAAGGAATGGATCTCCACGCCGAGGACAGACAGCAGCTGTTCCCCGCCAAAGAAAAACAGCACCATCAGGAAGCCGGAGGCCAGCGTGGCCCGCTCGGGGTGGATGCCGCCCATTTTTTCCTTCAGGGAAAGCAATACCGGAATGGAGCCGATGATGTCGATAACGGCCAGCAGGGTAAAGGTAACGGTAAATATCTGTTTGAGGCTGAACATGCCGGAGATGCTTTGAAACGGACGACAGGGAAAGTTACTGCATTCCCGGCGAATCGGAAAATAATTCAGGCGGCGGCCCTGCTGTCTTCCGGCGGCGCCTGCCCGGGGCTGCCCCCGCGGGGCTGCCGGTGCTTTTCCCGGAACAGCAGGGTGCCCAGCAGACAGAAGCCGCCCATGATGCCCATGGCCCAGGGTCCGCCGATGATCCCCGCCAGCGACCCCGATATCAGGCTGCCAAAGGGCATGGTGCCCTGCAGGCTTACGGTGTAAAAGCTCATGACCCTTCCCCGCTTGTCGTCGTCTGTATAGAGCTGAAGCAGGGTGTTGGTACAGGCGGTGTGCATCATCTGGGCCAGGCCGCC
This sequence comes from Compostibacter hankyongensis, assembly GCF_039541075.1. NCBI lineage: Bacteria > Pseudomonadati > Bacteroidota > Chitinophagia > Chitinophagales > Chitinophagaceae > Compostibacter > Compostibacter hankyongensis. Next base: position 191,113 of record NZ_BAABFN010000004.1, read on the forward strand.
TACCGCCATAAAGCAGAGCGACAGCCACAGCAGTCCGGAAGCGGCAAAACAGATCATGCTTGCCCCCAGCAGCATGCCGGTAAAGGAAACGATCCGCATCAGCAGCGGCATGGGCCGGCTGTTGGTGAGGAAGAGCGCCCCGAGGATGGCGCCTACCCCCGCTGCGCTCATCAGATAGCCCAGCGCATTGGCGTCTCCGTGCAGCACATCCCGGGCAAAAACGGGCGCCAGGGTCCGCAGCGAGGCGTTGGCAAAGCTGACGATGGCCAGCAGGAGCAGCAGCGACTGCATCACCCGCTGTGTCCGCACATACCGGATGCCTTCCTTGAGCCGGGCCACCACATCATGGCCGCCGGACGGCGAAGGCAGGGAGGAGGGCCGTACCCTCATCATCAGCAGCGAGCAGAGGATGACGCCATAGCTGCCGGCGTTGATCATAAAGCACCATCCCTCCCCGGCGGATCCTATAAGGATGCCGGCCACAGAGGGACCGATCAGCCGCGACAGGTTAAAAACCGTAGAGTTCAGGGCGATGGCATTTCCGAGGGCATCCTTGTCCCGGTTGACCATTTCTACCACGAACGACTGGCGCAGGGGAATCTCAAAGGCGTTGATGGTACCCAGGCACAGGCTCAGCGCAATAATATGCCAGATATGCACCAGTCCGCTCAGCGTAAGGATACCCAGCAGGGCGGCCTGGCCCAGGGCCATGGCTTCCACCCGGCACAAGGCCCGCTGTTTATCCCATTTGTCGGCATATACCCCCGCAAAGGGGGCAATGATAAAGATAGGAACCTGTTCACAGAAGCCCACGAGACCCAGCAGAAAAGGGGAGTTGGTCAGCCGGTAAGCGAGCCACATCATGGCCATGCGCTGTATCCAGGTACCGATCAGGGACAGGGTTTGCCCGGCCATAAAAAGCCTGTAATTGCGGTAATGAAAGGCACGCTGCTTTTTGAAATACAGTAATATGGTATTTAAGGCTTGTCTGGGCATTACTGAAATTACCGGCGGATATCTATTCCTCGTCCAGCGGAATGGTGATGATGGGAATCGTGCTGCGGAATAACATCGCTTTTGTATGACTGGGACGGATCAGGTTCTCCAGGAAGTCCCGCTTTTTCGGGATGATGACGATCATATCCGCCTGCTGCTCCCGGACGAAATCCTTGATGCCGGCAATGATATTTCTTTTATGTACACAGTGGAAAGAGTAGGGAATGCCCTCCAGCATTTTTTGCAGGGTCTCCTTTTCGGCCTCCATCTCCGGGCTGGGCTGTTTGGGGTGCTGTATATTCAGGACAAGGAGCTCGGCGTTGACCACCTGCAGGATCCGCTTCATCTTTTCCGCCGGTACGGTGGCGGCGACATTCTTCATATCGCAGGCAAATACCACTTTCCGGATAGGGCGGAAAACCGCCAGCGGGGGAACCACCACCACGGGATGACCGATGTTGTTGACGAGGTTGAGCGTATTGCTGCCCAGGAAAATGTTGGCCATCCCCGCGCCAGTCAGCCCGATGATCACCAGCCGGGCGTCATGGCTCTCGTAAAGCTTCTGGATATGGGGCACCAGGTTGTTGTTGACCGTAACGCAGCTGATCGGCACCTTATCCCCGTAGGTGGCGTGGAGCTCCTGTTTTCTTTCGTTCAGCCGCTGAAGCACGTGGGCCTTCATGGTATCGAAATGAATGGTGCTGAGCTCGTAGTCCGATATAGCCACCGGCTCTTCATAGGCATGCATCAGCACGATACGCGCATCCAGCGTGGCCGCCAGCTGCACCGCATAAGAAGAGGCATGCTGGGCATTGATGGAGAAATCCGTCGGGACAATGAATGTTCTCATAGCTACTCGTTTTTACTCGCAAGACACCCTCTGTGAAGGGCTATGCCTACTCTGTAAGATACAAAATATTATCGGGGAAGGCGGCAGTTTTGTTCCGTTTTAATGCGCTCCGGCGGGCATGGCTCCGCCTCCTTTCTTGAATTTCTGCAGATACAGCAGGGGGATGACAAAAAGAAAGAACATGCCTACGATCCAGAACACGTCTCCGTAAGAAAGCAGGGCCGTCTGCTTCATTACCGCTCCGTCGATGGCCTGGTGGGCCATGCGGGCGGCGCCGTTGCTGTCATAGCCTTTTGAGATAAAGCCCTGCATGATGCCGTTGAACCGGTCGGTGTATGCGCTGTTGTACGGGTTGATATGCTCGATGAGCATATTGCGGTGATAAAACATCCGGCGGTCCAGGAAGGTAGTGATCAGTGCAATGCCGAAGGAGCCGCCCAGCTGCCGCATCATATTGTTCAGCCCTGTGCCCTGACCGATATCCGCTCCTCTCAGGTCCTGCACCGCCAGCGTGGTCAGGGGAACAAAGAGCATGCTCATGCCTACGCCCCGGATGATCAGCGGCCAGAAGAAGTCGCCCGTGCCGGAGGCACCGTTGGTATAGCGGATCATCTGCATGCAGAACACGAAGAAAACCAGAAAGCCCGCCGTAGCCATGAACTGTGCCGGTATATTTTTTTTGAGCATGGTGCCGATCAGGGGCATCATGACGATGGTGGCCAGGCCTCCGGGAAACAGGATCAGGCCCGTCTGCTCCGCGGTAAAGCCCAGGATATTCTGGCAGAGGATCGGGAACACGAACACAGAGCCGTAAAGTCCCAGTCCCAGGATGAAGGTGGTAAACAGCCCGATGGCGAAATTGCGGTATCGTAATATCCGGAAATCCACCACAGGGTGATCGGTGCTCAGCTCTCTCCACACAAAGAGCAGACCGCCTATGACGGCAACGGCGGAGAGAACGATGATGTAGGTGGCGGCAAACCAGTCTTCCCGTTCTCCCTTTTCCAGGACTGTCTGCAGACAGCCTACGGAGACGGCCAGCAGAAGGATCCCCCACCAGTCGACCGGCTTCTGGTTGCCGGTTTTCGGGGTCGGACGCACAAAGGTAATCACGCAGAACGAAGCCAGTGCGCCTACGGGAAGGTTTACAAAAAATATCCAGGGCCAGGAGAAGTGGTCATTGATGTATCCGCCGATGGTGGGCCCTACGGTAGGTCCTACGACGGCGCCGAGGCCGAACAGGGCCATGGCCACGCCGATCTCTTCGGGGGGCCAGGTTTCCATCAGGATGGCCTGGGAGGTGGACAGCAATCCCCCCCCGGCCAGCCCCTGCAGTACCCGGAATAGGATCAGCTCTCCCAGGCTGGTGGCGTTTCCGCAAAAAAAGGAAAAGACGGTAAAAGCGATGATGGAAAACAGGAAATAATTCTTTCTTCCAAACCGGTTGCCCAGCCATCCGGACATGGGCAGTATGATAACGTTGGCCACCGCATAGGCGGTCACCACCCATCCCACGCTGTCCAGCGTGGCCCCGAGATTGCCCATGATATCGGGGAGGGATACGTTTACAATAGTGGTATCGATCAGTTCCAGCAAGGAGGCTGTAATTACCGTGAACGTCACGATCCATTTTCTGATACCTTTCTCTGCCATAACAGCTTTCTTCTTGGGTTGTAAAATGATTCTTCCGGTCTTTCTCCGGTCAGTGGGCCGCCGCTCCCGGCGCCCCGCCGCGCTTGAATTTCTGAAACAGGATGAGGGGGATGATCAGCAGGAAAAAGATGCCGACCACCCAGAATACATCGGTATAGGACAGCAGCAGGCTTTGTTGCCGCACGGCCCTGTCCAGGGCGGCATAGGCCATCTCGCGCGCCTGGGAAAGACCAAATCCCTGGCTCATGAAACTGTGCTGCAGCCCGTTCAGCCGTTGCATAAAGGCATTGTTGTAATTGTTCAGATGAGCGGATAATATCGTATCGTGGTAGATGGACCTCCGGTCCACAAAGGTGGTGATCAGCGCGATCCCGAAGGAGCCGCCCAGCTGCCGCATCATCGTGTTGAGACCGGTGCCCTGCCCGATCTCCCTGCCCTTGAGGTCCTGCACGGCCAGCGTGGTGATCGGCACAAACAGCATGCTGAGGGCGACGCCCCGGGTCACCAGCGGCCAGAAGAAATCATGCATCCCGTAAGACAGGGTGGTTTTGTTCATCAACATGGAGAACACGAAAAAGACGATCATGCCGCAGGTGCCGATGACCTGTGCGGGTACCTTTCTTTTCATAAGATTCCCGATCAGGGGCATCATCAGGATGGTGACGATGCCGCTCGGCAGGGTGATCAGCCCGGTTTGTTCGGCGGTAAAGCCCAGCAGATTCTGGAACATCAGCGGGTACACAAACACGCTGCCGAACATGCCTATCCCGAAAAACAGGGTGGTGGCGATGCCCATGGCAAAGCTGCGGTGGCGCAGGATGCGCAGGTTTACCACGGGATGCTCCGTGTTCAGCTCATGCCAGATAAAGATGAGCCCTCCGATGACGGCGACAAAGGTCAGCACGATGATATAGGTGGTCTCGAACCAGTCCTCCCTTTCTCCTCTTTCCAGCACGATCTGCAGACTGGCCACCGATATGGCCAGCAGGGCAAGGCCCCACCAGTCGATGGACTTCTTTTTTTCCGCCGGCGTGGGCCGGATAAAGGTGACGATAAGGAACAGGGCGATGGCACAAAGCGGGATATTGATATAGAAGACCCAGGGCCAGGAAAAATGGTCGGTGATGTATCCGCCCAGCACGGGCCCGATCACCGGCCCCAGCACAGCGCCCATCCCGAACATGGCCATGGCCATGCCCAGCTCTTCCGCCGGCCAGGTCTCGATCAGGATAGCCTGTGCCGTGGGGGCCATACCTCCTCCGGCAAGACCCTGAAGAAAGCGGAAAAAGATCAGTTCCCCGAGATTGTGCGCGTTGCCGCAGAAGAACGAAAAGACGGTGAACATGACGATGGACGCGATATAGTAGTTTTTACGCCCCAGCCGTTCTCCCAGCCATCCCGAAATGGGCAGCACCATTACGATAGCAACGGAATAAGCGGTAATGATCCAGCCGATATCCTCGAAGGTGGCGCCCAGGTTGCCCATGATATGAGGCATGGAAACGTTTACCACGGTAGTATCGATCAGCTCCATGAGCGTGGAGAATACTACCGTTGCCGTTATAATCCATTTCCTGATACCTGTTTCTGACATGATGCAACAACTTTTGAGGCGCCGGCGCCCGCGCTTTCACCCGGTCAGGGACCGGGATATCATCTGTTTTATTCCTTGATGCGTATGGTGGTAAACACGCTCAGCCCGGGCCGCAGCTTCCTCCGCCATTCGGGGGTCAGCTGTTTGAAATAAATACGGATGGGTACGCGCTGCACTACCTTTACAAAGTTGCCCGTAGCGTTGTCGGGAGGCAGCAGGGAGAACTTGGCTCCCGTGGCGCCCGAGAAGTTTTCAACAACCGCTTCAAAGGTGGTGTCCGGATAGGCGTCCACTTCGATGGTCGCCGGTTGTCCGGCTTTCAGATGGGCCAGCTGGGTTTCCTTAAAGTTGGCCGTTACATAGATGCTGCTGTCATTCACAATGGCGAACATGGTCTGTCCGGGCTGTACCAGCTGCCCGATCTGTATGTTCCGGCGGGAGATAACGCCCGACACGGGAGCGATGATAACGGTATAGGATAACTGCAGTTGTGCAAAATCCACATCTGCCTGACGCAGGGCGATGCTGGAACGGGTAGCGGCTACCTGTTCGCGCGAAGCGCCGATCTGCTCGCCGATGGCCGCCACCTGTTTCTTGGCTGCGGCCAGCTCTGCTTCGGCGGCGTCTTTGGCCGCTTTCACCTCGTCGAACTGCGATTGCGTAATGGCATGGTCCTTCAGGAGGTTCAGGTACCGGTTATAGTCCTGCGTCACCTTCCACAGTCGGGATTCGGCAGCGGCCACATTGGCCTGGGCCGGAGGTACGTTGGCGCTTACGCTGCTGACGTTGGAGCGGGATACCGACACATTGGCGCGTGCGGCGTCGAGGGCGGCATTGGCCTGTTCCAGCTTGATCCGGTAGTCCCTGTCGTCAATGACCACCAGGGTGTCGCCGGCATGGATGAACTGGTTGTCGCGGAAACGGATGTCCTTCACGTAACCGCTTACCCGGGCCACCACCGGACTGATATCCCCGTCAATCTGGGCATCGTCTGTAGTGACATAATGCTGGTAGTATATGTACTCCTTGATCCCGAATATGATCCCGAATACCAATACAAGTCCGAGAATAACCGGTACAATTTTTTTGGGTGAGATGCGTCTTTTTTGGGTCTGTTTCATCTGTTAATATATTTGTTTTTTGAGGTTCTCCGGTTGTGTTAAGGTTGTGCGGCAGCGCCTGTAGCGGCGATGGTGCCGGTGGATTTTAAAAGGTTGTAATAAGCGATCTCGGCGTCGGCGCGGGCCAGGGCCAGGTTAACCTTTGACTGGTAAAGCAGGGTCTGCGCATCGATCCGGTCGGTGGTGGTGGCCAGCTGGTTCCGGTATTTCGATTCCATGATCCGGTCGTTTTCGGCGGCCTGCTCCACAGCGGTCTGCAGCACTTTTATCTTGTCGAGCGTTTGCTGATAAGCGCGGTAGTCCCGGTTGACATCGATACGGATCTGGTCGGAGGCGGCGCTTTTTCCGATTTCCACCTCCCGCTTTTTTACCTCCTGCTCGGCCACCTTATGCTTTGAGGTGTAAAGGCTGGAAATGTTCCAGCTCAGGTTGAGGCCCAGGGTCATCGGTATCAGAAAGCTGTTGGCCGGCGGTATAAACTGCGAGTTGGGGTTTACGTAATATACATTGGCGCCCACGCCCAGCGTCGGCAGCTTGTCGGCATTGATGTTTCTGATGCTGATATCGGTCAGCTGGTTCTGGTAGTTATAGGTAGCCAGGTCTTTACGGCTGCGCAGGGCTTCCTGCAGATAGGCGTCCAGGGGTTGCACATCATGCGGGTCGGCCTGTATGCTGTCTACCTCGATCTTTGTGCTGTCGTCCGGCAGGCCGAGCAGGATGGCCAGGGCGTAGTTGGCTACCTTCCGGTTGTTTTCCAGCTCTATCCGGGTCAGCTCCACATTGGATTTTTCCAGCTTAAAGCGGAGCACGTCGTTCAGCGTGGCCAGCCCCTGCTCTTCAAAGTTCTGCGTTTCTTCCAGCCGCCCCTGCACATCGTCCAGGTTTTGGGCGATGATCTTCAGGTTCTGATCAATCTTATAAAGGTTAATATAGGCGCTGACGATGTTGAACAGGATGTCATCCTTGTCGCGGTCTGCGTTGAGGCCGGCGATCTTTTTCAGCAGGTCTGCGGATGTTTTTGCATAGCGCAGCTTGTGGCCGGCAAAGATGGCCTTTTCAACGGCAAAGGTGCCGATATACATGACCGTAGTACGCGGCAGGTACACCGGTTCTTCCATCAGCCCCTTTATCTGTATTTTATGGGTGGGGATATAAGCCCCGCTGCCCATGGCCGAGGCTTTGATGGTCGGCAGCTGCTGATCCGCAGCCTGCTTGTAGCGGGCTTCCGCCTCGTCTATCTTGGCCTGTGATAATTTGAGCGTTTTGCTGTTTTGAAGACCCAGCCGGAGGGCGTCTTCCAGGGTAATGCGCTGGGAAGACTGCGCAGCCGCCGGACGAAGTGTCAGGAACGTGCCGGCCAGCAGAAGCGGGACGGCGATAAGCCATTTCATTTTCAGGATTCTCATTTTTGGGGTGATTACTTCCATTGTTTAAGCGTTTTTTATATCCAGGTGTGCGCCGATCAGCTGTTTGAGATGGGTTTTAACCCTTGTTTTCATTTTACTGATATATTCGGAGAATTCGAGATCTTCCGCGTTCATCAGCTTGCAGTAATAGCCTTTGGCCAGGGTAACCTGCGAAATGGTGCCGGTGATGGTGGCCATGGTAAGGTCGACGTCCACCTTGCGGAATACTTTTTTCCGCTGCCCTTCGAGGATCACCTTTCTCACGAGCTCCATATTCTTTTGTTTGATATCGATCATCTTGTTCCGCAGCTTTTCTTCGGAGATCATGGAAAGCTGGCGGCTCATGATGTTGTGAAAACGGTGGTTAACCAGTATCCGCTCCACATAAAAGTCGATCAGGCGGTCCATTTTCCGCTGAGGATCGGTGATTCCCTTTTTTTCCAGCTCGTCCACCACGCCTGCGGCATAGCTGGCGCGATATTCAATCAGCGCCTCCAGCAGTTTTTCCTTGGAGCCGAAATAATAGGAGATCATGGCAATATTCACTTCTGCCTTCTGCGCAATGTCGCGTACAGAAGTGCCTTCATAGCTTTTTTCAGCAAAAAGCTCCTCGGCGACCTCCAGTATCTGCAATTGTTTTTCACTCCATTCCATCACAGGGATTATTGGTTTCGGCCGCAAAGTTAAACAAATGTTTGATTTAAACAAACGTTTAATTAGTGATTAACAAAAAATTTACATGAAAGGTGAACTCTCCGGCCCCTTCAGGGGCCGGAGAGGTGAAGGGTGAAGGGTACGTCATCCTGAGCTTGACTCAGGATCTCATAAAGAAAGGTAAAAGGAGAAAGGAGAAAGGTGAAGGGTGAAAGGCATTTTAAGTTTAACGTTCAAGGTCTAAGGTTATCTGACTGGAATGAAACTTTAGACGTTAAACTTTAAACTATTGAACCTCAAACCAGAAACGTCAAACCGCGAAACTTTCGCCGCAGCTGCAGGTGCGTGAGGCATTCGGGTTATTGAAGTGGAAGCCTTTTCCGTTCAGGCCGTCGGAAAATTCGAGTGTGGTATTATAAAGATACAGCAGGCTTTTCATGTCGGTGACCAGCTTCATCCCTTTATCCTCAAACACCTGGTCGTTGGGTCGCGATTCGTTGTCAAACTCCATTTTGTAGCTCAGGCCCGAGCAGCCCCCACCCACTACGGAAACGCGCAGGAAATAGCCTTCGGATTTGTTTTCCTCCTCCATGAGGCTCAGGACCTGGTTTTTTGCCTTTTCACTGATGAATATCATGATACATTTCTTTTTGACAGATGAACAGCTGTCTGCTGCAAAATTACAGATTCTTTTACATTCCTTTTAACAAGCGGGAAGGGAGATTGTTGGCGCCGCCTTTCAGGCCGTTTCGGTGGGGCCAAGCTCCGCAAGTGTCTGTCCGATAAAGCGGGCGGCTTCCTGTACTTCCTCCGGGGTAGTCATCCGGCCCAGGCTGAGACGCAGGGAGGCCCGCGCCAGGGAGGGATCGAGCCCCATGGCAGACAGCACATGGGAGGGCCGGGGAAGGGCGGAGGTGCAGGCCGATCCTGAGGAAACGGCCACCCTTTTGGTCACTGCGCTGAGGAGAGCATTGCCGTCGGTCCGGAGAAAGGCCAGGTTGCTTACATGGGGAAGGCGGTGGCCGGCATCCCCGTTTATCCGGGCGCGTCCGGTCCGGAGCAACGTCTTTTCCAGCTCATCCCGGAGGGCGCCGAGGCGTGCAGCGTCGGCCTGCATTTCCCTGCGGCAGCACTCGGCGGCCGCACCCAGCCCCACGATGCCCGGCACATTGAGGGTACCGGAACGGAGCCCTTTTTCGTGTCCTCCGCCGTGGATCAGGGGATGAAGCCTTACGCGGGGCGCCCGGCGGCGCAGGTAGAGGGCGCCCGCCCCTTTGGGCCCGTACAGCTTATGTGCGGAGCAGCAGAGCAGGTCTATGCCGTCGCGGTTTACCTCCACAGGGATCTTGCCCAGGGCCTGCGTAGCATCGGTCATGAACAGCGCGCCCTGTTCCCGGCTGAGGCGGCTCAGCAGAGGAATGTCCTGTATCACGCCCGTTTCGTTATTGGCATACATGACGCTTACCAGCAGGGTCTGCGGCGTAAGGGCGGCTGCCAGCGCATCCGGGTCAAGTCTCCCCGCTCCGTCTACCGGCAGGTAGGTGACGGCCGCGCCGCGCCGCTCCAGCTCCGCGCAGGTATCCAGCACAGCCTTGTGTTCCGTGACACAGGTAATGATATGGTTCCCCTTGTGACGATAAAGTTCAAATATGCCCTTCAGGGCCAGATTGATGGCTTCGGTGGCGCCGGACGTGAAAACCAGCTCTCCGGCTTCCGCCCCTATCAATCCCGCCACCTGTTCGCGGGCCAGCTCCGCCGCCTCGCGGGCCTCCCAGCCGAAAGCATGGGTATGGCTGGCCGCATTGCCGAAACGGGCGCTAAAGTAAGGCAGCATCGCCTCCACCACCCGCGGATCACAGGGTGTGGTGGCGTTATAATCCATATAGATCAGCTGCTCCGGCATCTGCTGCAAAGGTAACGGATTATGGTCCGCCTCCCAAGGCAGGGCGCCGTCCGTATATCATTGCCGATAATTATCTTTGTTGGTTCCGGATATTAAGCGTACCTTCATGCGCCTCGGCAAGAAGATTCTCCCCACCCGGTCCCCTGATGTGTCGTGCTTCTTCTTACTTTTTTGTTTTTTATCAGCCAGGGGTCAATTATTCTTATAAGAATTAAACATGTCTCAAGTTAAATTCAATAACCGGCACAAGCCTTTTAAAGAGGCCTTGGATGCCCGTGTTAAAAATTATTTTGAACAACAGCACCTGAAGGAACTGGGAAACACGCGCCTTTTCATTAAGACGGGTATCCTGCTGACCGCGGGCGTCGTAACCTACCTGGTGCTTTTGCTTTTGCATCCGGCCTTTGTTCCTTTTCTGCTGCTATGGGTATTGATGGGACTGTTGCTGGCCTGTATCGGTTTTAATGTCATGCACGATGCGGCGCACGGCAGTTACTCCCGGAACCGCAAGGTAAATGAAATATTATCCTACACGCTCGATATGATGGGCGGCAGCAGCTTTATGTGGAAGATCAAACACAATGTGGTCCACCATACCTATACCAATATTGCGGGCGAGGATGATGATATTGCTAAACATCCCGTTTTCCGGTTCAGCCCCCAGCAAAAGTGGTATTGGTTTCACCGGTACCAGCATATTTACGGTCCTGTAATGTATTCCTTTACGTCCCTGTCCTGGATCCTCTTTTCCGATTTTCAGAAGTATTTTACCCGGAAAATCGAAGCCACCGGCGTCCGGAAGATGAATTTCTGGGAAAATGCCATCTTCTGGGGCGGAAAGTTGCTGAATGTCGGCGTCTTTTTGATCGTGCCGTCGCTGGTCTTCGGCTTTGTCCCTGCTCTCGTCGGCTTTATGGTTATGCACGGCGTGCTGGGGGTCACCCTGTCGTTTGTTTTCCAGATGGCCCATTGTGTTGAAGATACGCGGTTTCCCGCTCCGGATCCGGGATCCCGGCGCATAGAGAATGAGTGGGCGCTTCATCAGGTAGCTACCACGGCCAATTTTGCCATGGGAAGCCGTACCCTTTCCTGGCTGGTGGGAGGGTTGAATTTCCAGATCGAACACCACCTTTTCCCCCGTATATCCCACGTGCATTATCCCCAGCTGAGCCGGCTGGTACAGCAGACCTGCCGGGAATTCAACGTGCCTTATCAGGCCTATCCCACGTTCGGAAAGGCGTTGGTATCCCATCTGCGTCACCTGCGCCATATGGGGTCTGTCCGGTAACTTCCGGCGAACTTCAACCGATGATTTTCCGCATCTCGAAGTGGGGAATGCCTACTTCCGTAAACTCGTCGCCGGCTATCCGGTAGCCCAGGTGCTCATAGAAGGGTGCCGCTGTTTTGCGGGCGTGCATCATGAGTATGCGGAATCCTTGTGCTGCCGCCGTGCTTTCCGCAAAGGTCAGCAGGCTGCTTCCTATGCCGCTGCCCTGATGTGAAGCGGCTACGGCCATCTGCCGGAGCTGCATCAGTTGGGTATCCAACGGCGAAAGAATGCAGCAGCCGATGAGCCGACCTTCTTTTTCGCCGGCCGGGGCATCGAAACAGCCGATAAGGATGTCTGTTGCTTCGCGTTGCAGGTATTCCGGCGTAAAGTGCAACCCAAGCGGCTTACGCAGCAGCTCATCGCGGAGCTGTACCATTTCCCGGTAAGCTTGGCTGCCGTGCTGTATCAGGCGTATGAGGGGCATGTCGGAAGGTTAATGGTTCCATCCGGCGGCGGACGGGATGTTTTTACTGCAGCAGGTCTCCTTTCAGCTGCAGCAGGGCGGTTTCGGACACCTTTACATTGTAACGGGCGGAGATCAGCCGGTAAGTGGCATCTGCCAGCCCCTGCTGGGCCTCTTTGACTTCCAGGCTGGAGGTCTGACCCTGCCGGAAGGCCTCCAGGGCTACCTTGACATTTTCCTGCGCTACTCCCAGGTTTTCCTCTTCCAGGGCCAGCGCCTTCCGGTAATAATCATATTCTTTGAAGCTGTTCAGCAGGGCCACGTCCACCTGTGAGCGGGTATTCTGAAGGTTGAGCTCGCGGTAGGCAATATCCAGCCTGGCATCCTTGATCTGCCGGGTCTGGTTAAAACCCTGGAAGATGGGCACAAACGCGGAGAAGCCATACTGCAGCCCCTTGTTCTGATTAAACAGGAAGAAACCCGCGCCCGAGTTCTGCCGGCTGAACGAGTAGCTGGAATTGAAGGAGATGGTGGGCAGGCGGCTCCGCTGGAGCTCTTTCAGCGTCAGCTGGGATACGGTGATATCGTTTTTGGCCAGCAGCAGGCCGGGGTTTTGCTCAAACACCGTTCCCCGGAGCGAGTCGTAGGTCAGGCTGCGGTTTACGGGAATGCTGTCGGCGACGGCATAGTCGCGGTCTGCCGGCATGGCGATCAGCTGGTTCAGCGAGGCTTTGCTTTCCGCAATGGCCGTCTGCTGCTGGAGATAGGCGGCCTTCTGGGCGTTCAGATCCACCTGGGCCTGCAGCTGGTCGATCTTTGAGCCCAGGCCGCTCTGGAATTTGTTGGCGGCTATCTTCACCCTTTCCTCCGAGATGGACATCTGCTCGCTGATGGCCTGCAGCTGCTGTTTTTGCTGTACGATATTGTAGTAAGTGGTGATGATGCCGGCAATGGTATTGACTACCTGGTTTTTGAAGGAAAGCTCTCCCGACGCCACGATGGCCTTGAGCTTGTCGCGCGTGGCGAACATCTTGAGCCCGTCGAAGAGGGTCCAGTTCAGGTCTGCCGAAGCGTCGAGATTGTCGGATTTTGTGTTGCTTTTGTTCTGTGCGCGACCATCGGAGTACTTCTGGTTGATCTGTGTCTGCGACCAGGTGCGCGAGGCGCTGGCCGACAGGGTGGGCAGGAAGGCCCCGAAGGCGTAATGGTAGTCGTTGGCGCTGATATCGGCCTGGTTCCGGGCCATCAGGATATCATAGTTGTTTTTCAGCCCGATGGCAATGGCATTGTCCAGCGTCATCTCTTGCTGCGCTGTGGCGGTGCCGCCCAGGCAGCAGGCGGCCAGCAGCAGAAAGCTGCCCAGGGAACGTTGCTTTGTCTTTATCCGGGTCATGTTATTGGGGTCATTGGTCATTAGATGGTTAAAGGTAAAAGGTGAAGGGCAAAAGGTCAATAGTCATTGGTCATTCCTTATTGATCCTGATATATGGCCTGCCAAAAAATGGCGGCGGCCCACCTGTTCAGGCATGTGCGGCCGCTGCATCCGTGTTGTCTATGCTACCGCTGCCGGCTTCTTCCTCCGTGGATGAATGTACGCGTTTCCGGGAAAGATAGCTATACATCGCCGGGATCACGAACAGGGTCAGGATCAGGGAAAACAGGATGCCCCCCACGATCACGATCCCCAGGGGAATACGGCTGGTGGATGCCGCGCCGAGCGAGAGGGCAATGGGCAGGGCGCCGAGGGCCATGGCCAGGCTGGTCATCAGGATAGGGCGCAGGCGGAGCGAAGCCGCTTCTACGGCAGCGTCGATCTTGGAAAGACCGGTCTCCTGTTTTTGGTTGGCAAACTCTACGATAAGGATGCCGTTTTTCGTCACGAGCCCGATCAGCATGATCATCCCGATCTGCGAAAAGATGTTGATCGTCTGGTTGAACAGCCAGAGCGAGAGCAGGGCGCCGGCGATGGCCAGGGGCACCGTGAGCATGATGATCAGCGGGTCCGCCCAGCTTTCGAACTGGGCCGCCAGCACCAGGAAGATCAGCACCAGGGCCAGGATGAAGGCAAAGTAGGCGTTGGAAGAGCTTTCCGCATAGTCGCGGGAGGTACCCGCGAGGGCCGTGGTAAACGACTCGTCCAGCGTGCTTTTCGCGATCTTCTGCATTTCGGCGATCCCTTCCCCGATGGAATAGCCCGGGGCTACGTCCGCGGAGATGGTGGCCGACTTGTAACGGTCGTAGTGATAGATCTGGGGAGGGCTGATGGACGGCGTGATCTGCACCAGGTTGTCCAGCGAAACGGATTGTCCGGCAGCATTCCGCACGTAGATGTTTTTCAGGTCTCCCGGATCATCGCGGTTGTCGCGCATCAGCTGCCCGATCACCTGGTACTGCTTGCCGTTCATGGTAAAGTAGCCGTAGCGGAGATTGGCCAGGGCCAGCTGCAGGGTCTGGGAGATATCTTCAACCGAAATGCCCAGCTCATTGGCCTTGTCGCGGTTGATGTTCACCTTGACCTCGGGCTTGTTGAACTTCAGGTCCACGTCGGTTACCTGGAACATGGGATCGCTGTTGACCTTGTCCAGCATTTTGGGCAGGAAAGCCTGCAGCGTGTCGAAGTTGATGTTCTGGATCACGAACTGCACGGGCAGCCCGCCGCCGCGGCGTCCGACCTGGATGGTCTGCTGCTGGGTGCCGTAAGCGCGGCCGAGCGGAAAATATTTCTGCCGGCTGTTGAAATAATTGACGATATCCTGCTGGGAGCGTTGCCGTTCTGTGGGCTCGCCCAGGGTGACGTAAAAGAAGCCGGTATTGGCCCCGCCGCTGCCGCCGAAACCCGGAGAGGTTACGGCCATCACCAGCTTCCTTTCGGGTATGGAGTCGGTGATAAAGCGGCTGATGCGGTCCACGTACTTGTCCATGGCATCAAAAGCGGTGCCTTCCGGAGCGGTGACGCTTACGCGGAACTGGCTGCGGTCTTCCAGCGGCGCCAGCTCGGATTTGAGGTTGGCGCCTATCAGGTAGATGGCGCCCAGACAGGCGGCGATGATCAGCATGGCCACCCACCGTTTGTGCATAAAGCCGGCCAGGGAGCTTTTGTAGCCGTCTTCCATCCAGCGGAAGAAGGGTTCCGTTTTCCGGTAGAACCAGGAGCGGTGATGGGCGTCGCTGGCCATCTTCAGGTTGAGTACCGGGGTGAGGGTGAGCGACACAAAGGCGGATATCAGCACGGCGCCGGCCACTACGATACCGAATTCGCGGAAAAGCCTGCCCACGAATCCCTGGAGGAAGATGATGGGTAGGAATACGAAGGCCAGGGTGATCGAGGTGGCGATCACCGCAAAAAAGATCTCTTCAGATCCCTCCCGGCAGGCCCGCAGCTTGGGTACGCCGGCTTCGAGCTTTTTAAAGATGTTTTCCGTGACCACAATGCCGTCATCGACCACCAGACCCGTGGCCAGCACGATCCCCAGCAGCGACAGTATGTTGATGGAGAAGCCGAAGAGGTACATGATAAAGAAGGTCCCGATCAGGGATACCGGTATGTCGAACAGGGGACGCAGGGCGATGATCCAGTCGCGGAAGAACAGGTAGATGATCAGGATTACCAGCGCGAGGGCGATCATGAGTGTTTCTTCCACTTCCTTGATGGACTTTTTGATAAAACGGCTGTCGTCGAAGCCCAGGCCGATCTGGTATTCCTTGGGCATATCCTTTTCGATATCGGCGATCCGCTTGTAGAATTCATCGGCGATGGCCACATAGTTGGAGCCCGGCAGCGGCACCAGCGCCATGCCGATCATCTGGACCCCTTTCTCTTTCATGACCGTTTCTTCGTTTTCCGGACCGTATTCCACAGTGCCGATATCGGCCAGGCGGATAAAGCTGCCGTTGACGCTTTTGATGATGAGCTTGCTGAATTCGTCCGGGGTGAAGAGCCGTCCGAAGGTGCGCACGGTGAGCTCGGTGCCGTTACCGCTGAGCTTACCGGAGGGCAGCTCCACGTTTTCGCGGGTCAGGGCAGCCTGCACGTCTCCGGGGGTGATATCGTAAGCGGCCATCTTGTCCGGGTCCAGCCACAGCCGCATGGCATAGCGCTTGTCGCCCCAGATCTGTATGGAGCTCACCCCGGGGATGGTCTGCAGTCTTTCCTGCAATACGTTTTCGGCATAGTCCGTCAGCTCCAGCCTGTTTTTGGTACGGCTTTGCAGGGTCATCATGATGATGGCCGAGGAGTTGGCGTCTGCCTTGCTGACCACGGGCGGGGCGTCCAGGTCGTCCGGAAGCTCGCGCTGGGCCTGGGATACCTTGTCGCGTACGTCGTTGGCAGCGGCTTCGAGGTCGGCATCCAGCTCAAACTCCACGGTGATGTTGCTGGAGCCCTGGGAGCTGGTGGAAGAAATGGTTTTGATGCCTGCGATGCCGTTGATCCGCTTTTCCAGGGGCTCGGTGACCTGCGATTCGATGATGTCGGCATTGGCGCCGGAATAGGAGGTCCTGACGTTGATGATAGGCGGGTCAATGGCCGGATAATCCCGGATGCCGAGGAAGGTAAACCCCACGATCCCGAAGATCACGATCATGATGTTCATCACGATGGCCAGTACCGGTCGCCTCAGCGATATGGAAGGTAAGCTCATTTGTTTTCTACGTTAATGATTTCCACCGGTAATCCTTCCTTGGCCTGCATGGTGCCGGCGGTGACCACCGTATCGCCGGCAGCGACGCCCCGGGTGATTTGTATTTTATCGGCGGTACGCAGGCCGGTATAAACCGTTACGAACCGCGCTTTGCCGCCTTTGATCAGCACCACCTGGCTTTCGCGGGTAGTGGGTACCAGGGCCTGGGTGGGGATCATCAGGGCGTCGGGAATTTCCTTAAAGCTGATGTGTACGTTGGCATAGGAGCCGGGCGTCAGCGCGCCGCTGCTGTTGGCGCAGCGGGCCCTCACGCGGACGGTCCGGGTGGTGACGTCGATGGCCGGGTCTATGGCATAGATGTTGCCTTTGAAGACTTTACCGGAATAGGCGGCAATGGTAAAGGTAATGGGATCGCCGGTCTTCAGCTGGCTGCGGTATTTTTCGGGCAGGGAAAAGTCCAGCTTGATGGGGTCGGTCTGCTGGAAATCCGCGATGACGTCGGAGGGGGAAACGATGGCTCCCTCGCTGAGGTAGCGGAGTCCCACGATGCCGCTGAAGGGGGCGCGTATTTCCGTTTTGCGTACCAGGGCTTTGTTATAGTCGATATCGGCCTGTATGCCGGCCACCTGGTTGCGGGTATTGTCCACTTCCTGCTGGCTGATGCCGTTGATGGCCAGCAGGCTCTGCTGGCGGCTCAGCGTTTTCTCGGCGAGGGCTTTCTGCAGTTCCAGCTTTTCCAGCTGGGCCTGCAGGTCCGCATCGAAGAGCTTTACCATCAGGTCTCCTTTGGCGACATGCGTGCCTTCCTTGAAAGAAATGTCGGTGATGCGTCCGCTGGTTTCGGATTGTATCTTTATGGCTTCGTTGCCCAGCAGCGAGCCAGGGGCGTCGATGCTGTTGGGGAGATGTTCCGGTTTTACCACATATACGTCCACGGGAAGAAGCTGGCTTTTTTTCAGCATTTTTCCGGCCGTATTTTTGTGCTGGTCCTTTTTTACTTTATTGTAAATGAGCAGCCCTACCAAACCGATGACGATGATCAGGATAAGCAGGCGGATGGTTTTATTACTCATAGGTGCGATTTCGAATCGGTAAGTTAAAGCGTGTTGCCGTTACCGGGGAGATGCCGGGCTGTGCCTGTTGTTGCATTTGGTGTAAACGTTTCACAGAACGGACAAAAATAACGAAACGGGGTGAGCATTTGCAGGCGGGGATGTCTGCTTTTATGTAAATGGTTATAAAATTAAATAAATGGTAAAAGGGGTTATTTTTATTTGGGGGATATCAAAATAAAAGTTGTAACTTTTGGCTGGAGTTGATTATCAAGAAAAAACAGTTGTTTCGATAAAAATTATATTTTTGCACCCAAGTTAAAACTAAATATACAGCGTTATGTCAGACATTGCATCAAGAGTTAAAAAGATCATCATTGACAAATTAGGCGTTGACGAGGCTGAGGTGACGCCGGAAGCCAGCTTTACCAACGACCTCGGTGCAGACTCTTTGGATACGGTAGAACTGATCATGGAATTCGAGAAGGAATTCAATATTTCCATCCCGGATGAACAGGCGGAAACCATTACTACGGTGGGTCAGGCTATCGCATATCTCGAAGAACACGTAAAGTAAGTCCTTTTCAACAACCCCCTCCGTGATTAATGGAATTAAAACGTGTTGTCATTACAGGGCTGGGTGCCCTTACACCCTTGGGTCATTCCGTTGCCACCTCCTGGCAGGGGCTGACGTCCGGTGTGTCGGGCGCTGATAAGATCACCCTGTTTGACACCGGTAAGTTTAAAACCAAATTTGCCTGTGAGCTAAAGAACTTCAACCCGGTTGACTATCTTGACAAAAAGGAAGCCCGGAAAATCGACCGCTTCACGCAAACAGCCCTGATCGCTTCTGACCAGGCGGTAGCCGATGCGAAGATTGACCGTAACTCTGTAAATGTAGACCGGGTCGGTGTGATCCACGCTTCGGGTATCGGGGGACTGATTACGCTTTGCGACGAGCTGAAAGCTTTTTACACGGGTGACGGCACACCGCGCTTCAGCCCGTTTTTTATTCCCAAGATGATCCTCGATATCGCGGCGGGGCATATCTCTATGCGGCACGGGTTCCGCGGTCCCAACTTTGCCGTGGTATCGGCCTGTGCCTCTTCCACCAATGCGCTCATCGAGGCGCTGAATTATGTCCGCCTGGGGAAGGCGGATATCATTCTGGCGGGGGGCTCCGAAAGCGTGATCAACGAAGCCGGCGTGGGGGGGTTCAATGCCATGCGGGCGATCTCTGAGCGCAATGACGACCCGGCCACCGCTTCCCGGCCGTTTGACCTGGACCGGGACGGTTTTGTCATGGGCGAAGGTGCGGGATGCCTGGTGGTGGAAGAGCTGGAGCATGCGCTGAAGCGAGGAGCGCACATCTATGCCGAGCTGGCCGGCGGTGGCGCCAGCGCAGATGCGCATCACATGACCGCTCCCCATCCCGAAGGGCTGGGGGCCCTCAGCGTCATGGAAGGCGCGCTGGCGGATGCCGGGATGGATCCCGGGGATATCGATTATATCAATGTACACGGTACCTCTACCCCCCTGGGGGATATTGCAGAGGTAAAGGCCATCCAGCATGTATTCGGAGATGCGGCCTACCGGCTGAACATCAGCTCCACCAAGTCAATGACCGGCCATCTGCTGGGGGCGGCGGGAGCCGTGGAGGCCATCTGCTGCATCCTTGCCATCCGGGACGGCATCGTGCCGCCCACGATCAATCACTTTACCGACGATCCGCAGTTCGATCCCCGGCTGAACTTCACCTTTAACCAGGCGCAGCAGCGGGAAGTAAGGGCTGCCTTAAGCAATACCTTTGGCTTCGGAGGGCATAATGCCTCCGTTATCTTCAAAAAATACGTTTCCTGAACGCGTGGCACTCAGAAAAAGCATATTGGGAATATTTGCTCCTAATGCCCGCACCCTGCTGAGTAAGGACCTGAAAAACCTCCTGGGCTTTTCGCCCGGGAATCTCGCACTCTACGAGGTGGCGCTCAGCCATCGTTCCAGCCGGGAAAAGACGCATGAGAACAACGAGCGGCTGGAGTACCTCGGCGATGCCGTGCTGGGGGCTATTATCGGCGATTTCCTGTTCAAAAAATACCCTTACAAGCCGGAAGGATACCTCACCGAAATGCGTTCCAAAATCGTGAACCGGCAGCAGCTCAATGATATAGCCATCAAGATGGGGCTTCGCCGGATGACGATCTACAACAAGAACAACAACTCCCTTAAGATCAGCAGCATCTTTGGCAATACGCTGGAAGCGCTGGTGGGAGCGGTGTACCTGGACAAGGGGTACCGGCGCACCAAAAGATTTGTCTTCAAGCGGCTGGTGCTGCCGTATATCGATATGGAGACGCTGGAAAACATTGAGATCAATCACAAGAACAAGCTCTACGGCTGGGCCAATAAAAACGGGTATCAGCTGGAGTTCGAGGTGCTGCAGGAGCGGATGGAGCGGGGGCGGCGCCTGTTTACCGTGGCTGCCGTGCTGAACGGGGAGGTGGTCTGTTCCGCCAAGGCCTATAACAAGAAAGACGCCAGCCAGATCGCCGCCCAGCAGGCCATTACCCTGCTGGGGATCGGAGACAAGGCGGCGGGTTAAAGTTAAACATTGCCGGGTATGTCGTAATGATATATCTTTGCAATCCTTTTTCCGGCAAAGGAAGAAGCATTCAGTTCAGGAAAGGTGCAGGAGTGGCTGAACTGGCACGCCTGGAAAGCGTGTATACCGCAAGGTATCGAGGGTTCGAATCCCTCCCTTTCCGCAACCCGATAAGCCCGGCGATAGCCGGGTTTTTTTATGGGGCGGCGCCTGCTAAAGCAAGCTTTGCAGGCGCCGCCCCATAAAAAAACACCATTCGCGTAGCGAATGGGCTTATCGGAGCTGCAGGCCCTCCTCAGGGGATCACCGGAACGAAGTGGAGGTAATCCCCTGAGGATCAGCGAAGCTAATCCCGGGAGGGATCACCGGAACGAAGTGGAGGTGATTCCTCCCGGGATATCCGCGTAACGGTACGTAGCTAATCCCAAATGAGATCACCGGGACGGTGTGGAAATAATCCCTAAGGGGAGATCATTGGAGAGACGCGCAGCGGTGTGGAACTAATCCCAACGGGAGAGCCTGGAAGGAAAGCGAAGCTGTTTGCAGCTGAGGGCCGGGTTATCTACTGTTCTTTTAATGCATTCACAAAATCGCCAAATCGCAGGATTTTTTCACTATTTGCCTTGTTGAAAAGCAGGTGTTCAAAATCCCGTTGTTTTACTTTCAACGCTACAGTTTTGAGACGTTTATTAGTGGCCTCTTTCAACTCCTGCAGATTACGGATGCCGCAGCAGCTTGTCAGAAAATTATAATCGGGCTCTGCCTGCGCCAGTAAAAACATCAGGTCGTAAAAATCACGCCCTTTAGAGCGGGATAACATAGCAGCTATTTTCATGCTGCACAATATACCATCCGAAGGAACAGGAAACGGGAAAAAAAAGCCGCAACCGCTTATATCAGTTATCACGGGTTTATAGGTTATCCCCTGATCCTGACTTTCCACTTTTATCAAGAACCGTTCTTCTTTATGCCCGCTTAATCCCATATCAAACAATAGCTCGGGGAAACGGATATTCCGTCTGAAAGCCGTAAGCTTTGCGTTATCATTATCCTTTGTTTCCACCCGCCAGCCAGACCGTTCCAAAAAACGGAGAATGTTATCTGTCATCTCCATAAATTCGTCTTTCGAAAAGCTTTTACAATCGAAATCCAGATCTTCGGAAAAACGGTCTATTCCTTTTACCAGGCGAAGATTGGTGCCGCCGATAAAAACAGTTTTTTGAACATACACCGTAGATGACAGGTAATCCAATATCATCAGCTGCAAATATTCCTTGAGCATGTATTTGTAAAAAACTGCGTTATCACGTATCTGCAAAGGAAAAAAATTCTTTATTTGCTCTATCTTTATCATAGCCCGTAAGTTTTTAAAAATAACTCTAACCGTAGTTCAAGCGCTTTGCTCTGAAAGGCAGAACTGTAATCTGTCAATAATTCCTTGTTCAGATCATTGTGCAGGTAATCCTCGTCCAAACGTAAGGCTTCTATCTCCTGCGCGTTATTGTAAAATGGGTACAAGTACAACAAATCAAGCAGTGCTTTTTCCGGCGTGGCGAACTGTATGGTGCGGTTGTCCGCCATAGGTTTTAATTCGTATCCGAACATCAGGCGCTCTTTTACATTGTGGTAAGAGTATTCCCCGAAATCGTTGATAAATGAAATTGTCTTTAGTGATGTTACACTGGTAACCTGTATCACCGCCTCTGGTATCATCCCGTAAAAAGCCAATGCGGTATGCAGACTTATATACGATGGACGGTATATACGGTTGGCAAAAAAAAGTGCATAATCGCTTTTAACCTTGTATTCAGAAAAAGCATAATAGCCTTGCCTTAGCCGGACGAGATAGCCTTTCTTTACCCAGCGTGTGAGGTTGTTTCTGTCAAAATCGGGCTGCCATGCGTATATCTGATGAACATTGAAGCATGCCAGATTAAACATTCTATTTTTGAACTTCAGAAAATTCATTTTATTTTGTTTCTGTTTTTCAGCAAAAATACTGCATTATAGAAACAAATAAGAGAATTTTGCCGCTTTTATGTCCAATATTACAACGTCCCCTCTTCTTCCGGGTGAGCCGGCTTGTACCCAAGATAATAGTACGCCAGGATAAGAATACCCAGTGTAAAAGGGATAAGCGCCAGGTATTTGTAGGTGATGCCGCCGGTAATTACCGTTTCATCGAAATGCAGGAACTCGCTGATCATCCAGTAAGAGTTGGCAATGATCCAGAAGGCGATGGCAACGTTATGACACAGTTCCGAAACGAGCTGCCGCGTGCGGTAAGCGATAACGATCGCAATGATGAGGGTGGGAAAGATCATGGCTACGCCGAGCGGCTTCCATATGAGGCACCAGCTGATGTCTTTGAGAAGCCAGAAGACAATATGCAGGTTCTCCATTTTCCTGTATTTTAACGGGATGCGATATACAGGAGTCGCTGAGGGGATGACTTCGGGTTCGGCCATATAAAATATAAATTGTGGGCCGCAAGTTATAAAAAATGCAGATGGCTGCTTTGCTTTAAAACTCCAGCGTCCCGAAGACGCCGTCCCTATAGTCGGCCATGGCCTGCGCTATCTCTTCGGAAGTATTCATCACAAAGTTGTCTTTGGCCGCCACGGGCTCGTCGATGGGCTCGCCCGAAAGGAACAATATCCGGCTGTCTTCTTCCGCAGAAACCAGTATCTCCTCATGTTCTTTTTCAAAGACAACGAGGTGATGTTCGGCGATCGGCTCCTGGTTGGCGGTGATGTTGCCACTGGCTACATACAGCAGGGTCCAGTAGCCGGGTGTGGCGGTAAGCTGTACGCGTTTTTCCTTTTTTAGTTCGCCGATGATGGAAATAACGGGGGTATAGCTCTGTAAAGGACCGGTTTTCCCCTCGTATTCCCCGCTGGCCAGCCGCAGGGTTACCCCTTCCTGTTCCAGCACCCGGGGTAATTGTTCCCGGGTGGCCGACTGGTACGTCGGGTCATCCCATTTATGGGCTTTGGGAACATTGACCCACAGCTGTATCAGCTCCTGCGTGCCGCCCTGATCCAGCAGATGCTGCGTTGGGCCTTCGCTGTGCAGCAATCCTTTTCCGGCAAACATCCACTGCACGTCCCCGGCTTTGATGGTTTCATCATGTCCCGCATTGTCCTTGTGGTAACCTTCGCCCTGCAGCTGAAAAGTCACCGGGGCAAAGCCCCTGTGCGGATGCGGATGGATCCTCAGGGCCGTTCCCGGTTGGATATGCTCCGGCAGCAGGTGGTGCAGTACAATAAACGGATTGGCGAACCGGAAGTCCCGGTGCGGAAGCGGCTGCAATACTATTTCCTCTTCTGTGATATGCTTTTCCTTTCCTGCCAGGACATGGCTGATTAATTTTTTCATCCGTTAATTTTTTATCTTTTTAATGTTCCCCCGACTGCCGTGCACCGCGTGACGCGACGTTGTTGCAACGCGGCTCACGGTGAGGGGGATCAGGACGCCCGGTTTCATGACGGTCTTGCTTATTCCAGCACACCGAATTTGCCGGCCTGGAAGTCTTTTATCGCCCCGATTATTTCTTCCTGTGTGTTCATCACAAACGGACCATAGCTGGCAATGGGCTCGTTGATCGGCTCGCCGCTCATCAGGAGCACCGTCGACTTATCGGTCGCTTTGAGCCCGATCTCTTCCCCTTCGTTTTTGAACAATACAAAGCTATGCTCTTTGGCCGTTTCGCCGTTTACTTCGATGTTCCCGTTCACGACCAGTAAAGCGGTGTTATGATCCGCAGGTACAGAGAAGGTGGTCTCGCCGCCTTTTTCCAGCCTGAAGTCAAACAGGTTCACCGGCGAATAGGTCCTGGCAGGGCCTTCAGTATCCTGAAACTTTCCGGCGATTACATTCACCTGTCCGGAATTTCCGGGCAGTACGGCCTTGCCCATCCGGTCGGCGGTAATAGGCTGGTAATGGGCAGGGGAGGACTTGTCCTTCGCCGGCAGGTTTACCCAAAGCTGTACCACCTCAAAAGGACCTCCTCGCTTCGAGAACTCTTTTTCATGATATTCCTTGTGCAGTATGCCGGCGCCCGCGGTCATCCACTGCACATCGCCGGGATGGATCACGCCACTGTTGCCGGTACTGTCGTGGTGCGCCACGCTGCCCTGGTAAACGATGGTCACCGTTTCGAATCCTTTGTGCGGATGCACGTCCACGCCCCTTACATGATCGGAAGGCCCGAAATCGAAGGCTGCATTAAAATCCAGCATCAGGAAAGGGCTGATCCTCCGCTGGGTGATGCCTGCGCCGGGTATCATGTTATACACCCGGAACCCGTCTCCTACCATACCCGGACTGGCCGGACGCGGGAAAATTTTTTCGATTGTCTTTTTCATGATGATGACTCCTTTTTAGTTTTTAGTGCGCTTGCTGTCCGCTTCAGCGGTTGTACTTATTGCTGTTTCTTTTTTACTATGCAAAAATACTACGCATCGGCGCCGCCGGCCAATAAGATAGATTAAGGAGAATACTTAATATAGATTAAGAAAAGCGCGCTCATCTCAGCGGAAGGTAAAGTTGCCGGTTCTCTGGATTTTCCCAATGCGCCATCGGGTATTGTCGGGCCGGATACTGCTTTAACGGTCCTGCTGCTGCAAAAAGCGTTGTTTTCTTTGCAGGGAAAAGGACGATCCGGTTGTTATAGCATGCGCTTCCCCTGCCGACTTCTTTCCCGATATTTTCGCAACCTATATGTCGCGAATAAACGTATTTTTGAAACACGCTTTAAAAACCACCGGTAGCTATGACCGATTTTGTATTCAACCGCAGACAGGCACTGAAAACCCTGGGTATCGGCGCCGGCGCTGCCTTTTTAAGACAACCCTTCAGCATGCAGCATCTTTCCGGACAAACTACCGATTCGACCTTTATCTATTCGCTGAACATGAGTACCATCCGGGGGCAGCGGCTGGGGTTTATCAAAGAGCTGGAGACCGCTTCGAAGGCCGGTTTCCGCTCGGTGGAAATCTGGATCGATACCTTCCGCGAGTATCTGGATAAGGGCGGCTCCACGGCAACGGCAAAAAAGATAATCGGCGACCTGGGTCTGGAGATCGAGAATGCCATCGGGTTTGCGAAATGGATCGTGGACGACGAAGCCACGCGAAAGGCCGGGCTTCAGCAGCTGCAGCGCGAGATGGAGCTGCTGGCGGAAATCGGATGCAAGCGCATTGCGGCTCCTCCTATGGGCGCCAACGGCAAAGATGCTTCGCTGATCGACCTGGATGTCATTACCGAAAGATATCTTACCATTCTGGAAATGGGCAGGAAAACGGGGGTGATGCCGATGGTGGAAATGTGGGGCTCTTCCGTGAACCTGAAAAAGATCAGCCAGGTGCTGTATGTGGCCATCGAAAGCGGGCAGCCCGATGCCCGTGTGCTGCTGGATTCCTTCCATATCTTCAAAGGAGGCTCCAGCTTTGACAGCGTGCGTTTTGTAGGCAGCGCCGCCATCGACGTTTTTCACATCAATGATTATCCTGCCGGTATTTCTCCCGCAAAAATATCCGAGCCGGACCGTGTCTATCCGGGTGATGGTATTGCGCCGCTGCGCCCCCTGCTGCAGATCCTCAAAAATCCCGGTAAGCCGGTCGTCCTTTCACTGGAGGTTTTTAACGAAAGCTATTACCGCCAGGATGCGCTGCAGGTGGCCCGCACCGGACTGGCCAAGATGAAGGCCGTCACCCGCGGCATATAGGTGTAAACGTTCGTTCCCGGACGCGGCTGGCTTACCAGGTATGTGACCCGTTACCGTCCGGCGTAAGCTCACCGCGCAGGGATGTCTGCAGCAGGCGTTTTATCTCCTGCCTATCCTGATGTTGGCCCAGGAGATACATCATTTTGGTGACGGCTGCTTCGAATGTCATGTCAAAGCCGCAGAGGATACCGATTTCCTGAAGGTGCTTGCTGGTTTCATAACGGCCGAATTCTACCGAGCCGCCGTCGCATTGGGTGATGTTCAGGATGAGGATGCCACGGTCGACGGCCGCTTTCAGGCTGCGGATAAACCAGGCGGCGGTACTGGCATTGCCGCTGCCGAATGTTTCGAGGATAACGCCGCGCAGACCGGGCGTATCCAGGATGGCCTGTACGACTCCAGGGGTGATACCGGGAAAAATCTTGAGCACTGCAATGTGCGTATCCAGCTTTTTATGCACGGTAAGCGGAGCCGACGGTATGGGCAGCACGTACTGCTCCCGGTATTTTATGGCCACTCCGGCTTCCGCAAGCGCGGGGTAGTTCATGCTGTAGAACGCTTCGAATTTCTCGGCATTGTATTTTTTGGAACGGTTGCCGCGGAAAAGCATAAAATCGAAATAAATAACCACTTCCGGGACCATGGCTTCTCCCTGCTCGTTCCGGGCGGCCGCGATCTCCAGCGCGGTAATGATGTTCTCCCGGGCATCCGTACGGATTTCGCCGATGGGAAGCTGTGAGCCGGTAAGCACGACGGGTTTGGACAGGTTCTCCAGCATAAAGCTGAGCGCGGAGGCGGTAAACGACATGGTATCCGATCCGTGCAGGATCACGAAGCCGTCGTAATAGTCGTAGTTGCGTTCGATGATGCCTGCGATCTCCACCCATATTTCCGGCTGCATGTCCGAAGAGTCGATCGGCGGTTTGAAATGATGGACAAAAAAATGATACCCCAGACGGTACATTTCGGGGATGCTGTTCTTGATCTCGGAAAAGGCCAGGGGGCGGAGCGTCTGTTTTTTCTGATCGAAGATCATCCCGATGGTGCCGCCGGTATAAATGATCAGTATCTTGGTGCTGGGTGCAGCCGGCATATCAGTTACTTCAGCAAGGGTAGCGGTAAGTGGATCCAAGGACGTATATTTCCGCGAAATTCCGCATTATCCGGGAGACCGATAGCGCCGGTCCCTGCAGGATTCTTTATCAAAACAGGCGATAGGTTTGAAAAATGACGGCGGGCGGTCTTCATCTTTTGATAATTTGGCGCGGAAGCGTTTTTCTGTTTGTTTTTTCAAAAATCGTAACCAAAAAGCCGGAGGGCCTGTGCGGTCGTGCTCCCGGCTACTTCCTCGAGAGTGGTGCCCTTCAGCGCTGCGATCTTTCCGGCGATCAGCGTAAGGTAGCTGCTTTCGTTCCGTTTGCCCCGGTAGGGAACGGGCGCCAGGTAAGGCGCATCGGTTTCCAGCACCAGGTGCCGCAGATCGAGCTGCTGCACCACCTTGTCCAGCCCTGCGTTTTTGAAGGTGACCACCCCGCCGATACCCAGCAGGAAGCCCAGGTCGGTGATCTGCTGCGCTTCTTCAGCGGTGCCGGAGAAGCAGTGGAAGATACCCCGCAGCTTTCCGTTTTGTTTTTCTTTCAACACCGCAATGCAGTCGGCGGTGGCGTTGCGGCTGTGGATCACAATGGGCAGGTCATACTCCAGCGCCCAGTCGGCCTGCCGGCGGAAAGCAAGAAGCTGCTGCTCCTTCCAGGTGATATCCCAGTGATAGTCCAGCCCGATCTCTCCAACAGCGGCAAACTTCCTGCGCTGCAGCCAGGAGTGAACGGTGTCCAGGGCTTTGTCCACCTCCCCGTCCACCGAGCAGGGGTGCAGTCCCATCATGGCATGACAAAGATCCGGGCAGGCAATCTCCAGCGCCAGCATGCCGGCGATGCTTCCCCCGTCGATATTGGGGAGAAATATCTTTTGCACGCCGTTATCCCGGGCGCGTTGCAGCACGGCTTCCCGGTCTGCCGAAAAAGTTTCCAGGTAAAGATGGGCGTGTGTGTCGATCAGTTGCATAGGGCAAGTATACGGAGAATCCGGTTATTCCCCGTTCTCCTGCGGGATGGCGGCCATCCGGAAGCCGTTACGGGAAAAATGTTCCAGCACGCGGGGCAGCGCATATTCGAGCCGCTCCCAGGCTTTTTCACTGTCGTGGAAGACGATGATGGAGCCCGACTCCGCCCGGAACAGGACGTTTTGCAGGCAATCTTTCGGATCCAGGTCGGTATCAAAATCCCCGCTGAGCACATCCCACATGATGATGCGGAAGCCCTGTACGGAAGCGCTTGCCGGGAGGATGCCCGGGGGAGCGGTGGCTTCGCCGGAACCGGTCGCGCCGCCGCCGGAATCGGATATGCTGTCCCCGGCAGGGGCGGTCGGGTTTTTGAGTTCCCGGATCTGGAAAGGGGTGATCTTTCCGTAAGGCGGGCGGAAAAGGCGGGAGTCGATATACTGCTCGGCCAGCCGCACATTCTCTACATATTTCCGGGTTCCTGTTTTCCAGCCGTTCAGGTGGTTGTGCGTATGGTTGCCCACAGCGTGTCCGTCGATAAAGATCTGCTGGTAGACATCGGGATAGGCGGCCACGTTCTTTCCGATGCAGAAGAAGGTAGCCAGCGCCTTGTATTTCCGCAGCTGCTCCAGCACAAAGGGCGTGGCTTTGGGATGCGGGCCGT
This sequence comes from Compostibacter hankyongensis, assembly GCF_039541075.1. NCBI lineage: Bacteria > Pseudomonadati > Bacteroidota > Chitinophagia > Chitinophagales > Chitinophagaceae > Compostibacter > Compostibacter hankyongensis. The sequence goes on from NZ_BAABFN010000004.1 coordinate 219,765, forward strand.
CGTCGAAGGTGAGGTATACGGTGGGCGCCGCGGGCCGGAAGCGCCAGACGCAGCTTTTATATAAGGCGCGCAGCAGGCCGGGCGTTTTGACGAAATAAGACATGCTGTAGAGGTGAAAGGTTAAGGGTAAAAGGTTAAAGGTCCGAGCGAATTTACGGCTTTATCCGTCATGAACCCGCGTATCCCGCTTTTCCGCTCTGCAGGAATCGGTTAACTTTGCGCTCATGGAAAAGCGTGTTCGGGTGCGGTTTGCACCCAGTCCTACCGGCGGCCTCCACCTGGGCGGCGTGCGTACGGTACTGTTTAACTACCTTTTTGCCCGGCAGCAGGGCGGGGATTTTATTCTCCGTATAGAAGATACGGACCAGGCCCGTTATGTGCCGGGCGCGGAGCAGTATATCATCGATTGCCTGCACTGGTGCGGCCTGGAGCCCGATGAGGGACCCCATACGGGGGGCAGCTATGGCCCTTATCGCCAGAGCGAACGCCGGGAGCTGTACCGTCCTTTTGCCGAACAGCTGGTGCAGCAGGGGCATGCTTATTATGCCTTTGATACTCCGGAGGAGCTGGAAGCCAAACGGAAGGAAATACCCAACTTCAGATACGATCAGCATAGCCGTAACGGATTACGCAACTCGCTGACGCTTCCGGAAGCCGAAGTACAGGCGCTGCTGCAACAGCAGACGCCGCATGTGATCCGGATAAAAATACCGGAACAGCCCGAAACCGTGGTCTTGCAGGATATGATCCGTGGCGAGGTCAGCTTCGATACCGAAAACCTGGACGATAAGGTGCTGCTGAAAGCCGACGGCATGCCTACCTATCATCTGGCCGTGGTGGTCGATGATCACCTGATGGAGATATCGCATGTCTTCCGGGGAGAGGAATGGCTGCCCAGCGCGCCGGCGCATGTGTTGCTTTGGCGCTACCTGGGCTGGGAAGCCGGTATGCCGGCATGGGCGCATCTGCCGCTTATCCTGAAGCCGGACGGCAACGGCAAGCTCAGCAAACGCGACGGGGACCGGCTTGGTTTCCCGGTATATGCCATGAACTGGACCGATCCCGTCACGGGCGACCTGACCCACGGGTTCCGCGAGCTGGGGTTTCTGCCGGAAGCTTTTGTCAACATGCTGGCGCTCCTGGGCTGGAACGACGGCAGCGGGCAGGAGATTTTTTCGTTGGAGGAATTGGTTGACCGTTTTTCCATCGAACGTATCCACAAGGGCGGGGCAAAGTTCGATTATGAAAAGGCGCGCTGGTTCAACCACGAATATATCAAAACCGCCTCAGCTGCCCGGCTGCTTCCGTTTTTCCGGGATATGCTGCAGGAAAAGGGAGGCGCGGTCCCGGAGGAATATATGTTGGAGGTCATCGAGCTGGTGAAGGAGCGCTGCACGTTGCTGACCGATCTGTGGGACCACAGCTTTTTCTTTTTCCGGCAACCGGAACAGTATGATACGGCCGCTGTCATGAAGAAATGGAGCGCCGAAAAGGAACAGTTTTTTAAAGCCCTGGCAGACGAGCTCGGGCAGGAGGGAGAATGGTCGGAACCGGTTTTTGAAACGCTGTTCCGTTCGCTGGCCGAAAGCCGGCAGATCAAGGTGGGGGAGCTGCAGCTGCCGCTCCGGGTAATGCTTTGCGGCGGAAAATTCGGCCCTGCCGTTTTTGGTATCGCCGCCGTGTTGGGCCGCGCTGCCACACGGGAACGGATACTGGCCGCGCTGCCGCATTTCTGATGCGAAGGGTTTTTCTGCTAAGGACGTACAGATGTCCCCGCATGGCCCAAAGTATTATCTTTGGCAAATTTCTCGGTAGCCATGTTCCGTCACAGGGGTAAGAACAGGACATATATCCATAATCTGAAACTGGCCTCTTTGTTATCTTTTGTGGCCGGTATCGTGAATGTGACCGGTTTTTTTTCGGTCCAGAAGCTGACGACCAACGTAACCGGACACTTTGCCGGCATCGCCGACCAGATGCTTAAGAAGGACTTTCGCGGGGCCGGTTTTTATCTGTTGTTCATCCTTTTCTTCCTGTTGGGCGCGTTCGTCTCCAATATGCTCGTGGAGACCACCCTGAGAAAAGAGCCGCGTTATGCCAGCGCTCTCCCGGTTTCGGCAGAGATCATTATCCTCACCACGGTTGCCCTGCTGCACGGAAATACCGTCCGGCATTTTGGGAACGAGATCGCTTGTATGCTGCTGTTCGCCATGGGGCTGCAGAATGCGCTGGTGACCAATATTTCCAAAGCCATCGTACGGACCACGCACCTGACCGGACTCTTTACCGATCTGGGCATAGAGCTGTCCCAGCTGTTCTTTTATCGGCAGCCTGACCAGCGGCAGCAGCTATCGGCTTCGGTGAAGCTGCGTCTGGCCATCATTGGCTGCTTCTTTCTCGGCGGCATGGCCGGCGGTTGGGGATTTTTCCTGTTTGACAGGATCATTCTGTTATTGGCGGTGGGTTGTCTGCTGGCCGGACTGACCTATGATAATCTTAAATATCGGATATTGCTCTACAGAAAATAATCCGGAAGTAAGAAGCCGGGGAACTCTGGTGCTGTTTTTGCTGGGAAGCTTGAAAACCGAATATCATGAAGCAGTTATTTTATCTATCTCTTCTTTTTGTAACAGGACTGTTTGCCGCCGGGCGGGCTACTGCGCAGCTGCGTCAGCTGCCCGAGGCGGTAAAGGACGCCTTTGAACAGAAATACCCGCAGGCGCGCAAGGTACAGTACGAAGACCGGGTAGTGGATGTGCTGGTGCATTTTGAAAACGACGGCGCCGCCGCTACTGCCAAATACAACTCCCGGGGCGCCTGGCAGTGGACGGAAACAACGCTGGCCTTTGAAGACCTGCCGGCTGGGGTGCAGGACGGATTCAACAAAAGCAAGTACGCAAGCTGGCAGCAGGATAACGTATACCGTGTGGACCTTCCGGGCGGCACCCTGCAGTACAAGCTGCAGGTGGAAAAGAATGCGGTCCAGAAAAAGAACCTGTACTACAGCACGCGCGGTCGCCTGCTGAGCGATAAGATCACCATGTACTGAGCCGGATACATATGCGGCTGTAAACCGCACTTTCCACCGGTCCCTTCCGCGGTGGCCGGGTTATTTTCTTTACTTTAGCCTAAATTTCCCTCATGCAGAGATTTCGATGTTTTGTTGCCGGTATTTTCCTTTGTATGTTCTTTTGCGCTGCGGCGACGGCCCAGCGAACCTACTGGCAGCAAAAAGCGGAATATAAGATGGCGGTAAAGCTGGATGTGCATACCAACCGGCTAACGGGCACCGAGCAGGTGACCTATTACAATAACTCCCCTGATACCCTCCACCGCATTTTCTTTCACCTGTACTGGAATGCTTTCCAGCCGGGCAGCATGATGGATGTGCGCAGCCGCGAGCTGGGGAAAATCGTCCTGGGGCTGAATGAAAAAGGCGATACCGTTCGCGACTGGGACAGCCGTGTCCGGGACCGTATCCTGCACCTGAAGCCGGATGAGATCGGGTACGACAGCGTCGTTACGCTGAAGATGGACGGACGCCGGCAGGAAATACGCTATCATGAAACCATTCTGGAAGTGCTGCCCGACCGTCCCGTGTTGCCTGGCTCCAGCGTCAGGTTTGATCTGATCTTCAAGTGCCAGGTGCCCGTGCAGATACGGCGCAGCGGCAGGGATAACGCGGCGGGCGTGCGTTACTCGATGAGCCAGTGGTATCCCAAGATATGCGAGTACGATTACCGGGGATGGCATCCTACCCCTTATATAGCCAGGGAGTTCTACGGCGTCTGGGGTGATTACGATGTCACCATCGACCTCGATAAGCATTACCTGGTCGGCGGAACCGGTTATTTACAGAACCCGCAGCAGACCGGTTATGGTTATGCGGCAGCCGGTACAAAGGTCAGCTCCCCCCGGGGCGGCCTGCTGAGCTGGCATTTTTATGCGCCCAACGTTCATGATTTTATGTGGGCGGCTGACCCGCGATACCGGCATCTCTCGCAGACGGTGAACAACGCCGCGCAGACCACCCTGCATGTGATCTATAAGAAAGACACCGCCAGCGCCGCAGCCTGGCAAGAGGTGCTGAAAGCGGCCGTACGCGCATTGCCGTTTATCGAAAAGCATTTCGGCCCTTATCCTTACAAACAGTATTCCTTTATACAGGGCGGCGACGGCGGCATGGAATACCCCATGGGCACGCTGATCGCAGGACCCAGCCTGGGAACCGTCTTTCATGAATGGATGCATAGCTGGTACCAGATGATGCTGGGCACCAACGAGTCCATGTACCCCTGGATGGACGAGGGCTTTGCCACTTATGCGGAAGGCAAGGTCTCCTATTATTACTATCATGCTTATGCGGATTCGGTTTTTAAAGATGATCCGAAGGGCCGGGAGATCACGCTGGGCAAGCTGGATAAGGCGCTCCCCCTGGGAGCTGCGGATGCCTACCGCGGTTATTTTTCGCTGGTAGAAAGCGGGCTGGCGGAACCCATGACTACCCATGCCGATCATTACGAGACCAACTTCGCCTACGGACAGAATGCCTATTCCAAGGGCGCCGTATTTCTGGAGCAGCTGGGCTATATCACCGGCGCGCAGGTGCGGGACAGCATCCTTATGCAGTATTACCGCAAATGGCGTTTCAAGCATCCCGATCCCAATGATTTTATGCGGGTGGCCGAAAAGGTGAGCGGTATGCAGCTGGACTGGTATCAGGAATACTGGATCAATACCACCAAGACCATCGACTACGGCATTGAGGACCTGAAGAACGAAGACGGACACGCACAGATCACCCTCCGCCGTATCGGAGAAATGCCGATGCCGGTGGACCTCCTGGTGCGGTACAAGGACGGGCACACCGAGATGCATTATATCCCGCTTTACGAGATGTTTGGGACAAAGCCCCGGGAAGACAGCGCGGGGCGCCGTATCGTTCACAAGCCCTGGCGCTGGACAAACCCTGTGTACCACCTGTCCCTTCCCGACAGCGTTTCGGCTATCAGCAGCATAGAGATCGATCCCAGCCAGCGGATGGCGGACACGGGCCGTGGCGATAACCGGGTCAGCGGCGGGATTATTATTGGAAGAGCGAGGCATCCTAAAGCGGATCTGGTCAATTGATGGATTTCTATCCCCGGGACGGGATAATGGAATGGATAAAATGCATTTTAACGTGCGGTTTTTTAACAGGCGAAAGCATTATCTTTGAATAAACTACCTCAACCCAAAACGACAGTACTATGAAAAAAGGTTGCATTCCCATACTGATCATTGTGGCGCTGATCCTCCTGATCGGCGGATGTGGCATCAAAAACAGCTATAATAATATGGTGACGCTGGATCAGAATGTACAAAGCCAGTGGAGCCAGGTGGAAAACCAGTACCAGCGCCGGGCAGACCTGATCCCGAACCTCGTCAATACCGTAAAGGGAGCCGCGGATTTTGAGAAATCCACGCTTACGCAGGTGATCCAGGCCAGGGCTTCCGCTACGCAGATAAAGGTAGATCCCAACGATCTGAGTCCGGAAAAGATCCAGCAGTTCCAGCAGGCGCAGGGACAGCTGAGCCAGGCACTGGGACGGCTGATGGTCGTCTCGGAACGTTATCCGGAGCTAAAAGCCAACCAGAACTTCCGTGACCTGCAGGCGCAGCTGGAAGGAACGGAAAACCGGATTACCGTAGCCCGGAAAGACTTCAACGACGCCGTGCAGGGATTTAACACCAAGATAAAGCGTTTCCCTGCTGTGCTCTGGGCCGGCATATTCGGATTCAAGGAAAAGGGCTTTTTCAAAGCGCAGGCCGGAGCCGAGACGGCGCCTACGGTGAATTTCGGCAACAGCAATGCCGCTGCATCCGCGGATACCACCGCACCCTGAACGTCTGCACTGAAATAAAAATGACAACGGATGAAAAAATCTCCGTCAAAAGAAAACAAATCTCTTTTCAGCCCGGCGGAAGACGAACGCCTGGTAGCCGCTATCCGCGAAGCGGAGCGGATGACTTCGGGGGAGATACGGCTATACGTAGAAAGTCATTGCAGCTTTGTGGATCCGATGGACCGTGCCCGGGAGGTGTTTGCCGGGCTGAATATGCAGCATACCCGGGATCATAACGGAGTATTGGTATACCTGGCGCTTAAAGACCGGCAGTTTGCCATATATGGCGATGAGGGAATGCACCGGAAGGTGGGTGAAGATTTCTGGAAGGAGCAGGCGTTGCAGCTGCTGTCCTTTCTGCGGAAAGGAGCGATGGTGGAAGGGCTGGAAACTTGTGTAAAAGCAGTCGGCGTCTCCCTGCGGGAGCATTTCCCTTATGAGCCGGATGATGAAAACGAATTGCCGGACGATATCGTGTTTGGATTATGAAACATAACTTTTTGTTACGCCCGGTCATGGCGCTTTGTGTTCTGTTATCGTTGTGCGTATGGCCGGCACAGGCGCAGGATGTGCCCGCCCGTCCGGAGCCGCCCCGCCTGGTCAATGATTTTGCCCGGCTGCTGATGCCGGATCAGGCCGATGTGCTGGAGCATAAGCTGCGGAACTATAACGATACCACCTCTACACAGATCGCCGTAGTGATCGTGGAGAGCGTAGGCGATTATGCCATGGTGGACTATGCCGTAAAGCTGGGGCGCAGCTGGGGAGTGGGCGGTAAGCAGTTCAACAACGGGGTGATCCTGCTGATCGCGGTAAAGGATCATAAAGCCTTTATCGCCACCGGATACGGCATGGAAGGCCCCCTGCCGGACGCCACCTGCAAGGAGATCGTTGAAAACGACATTATCCCCGCCTTCCGTGCACAGCAATATTATGCCGGTCTGGATGCGGCGGTGAACGACATCATTGCCGCCGCCGCGGGAGAGTACAAGGCCCAACCGCACAAGGATAAGGACGGCGGGAAAGGCGCGTTTTTCTTTTTTGTTTTTATCATCATTATCCTGATCATCTTTTTCATCAGCCGTCGCGGTGGCGGTGGCGGAGGAGGTACTTCCTATACCCGGCGCGGCTGGGGCGCCGGACCTTTTATCGGGGGCTTCCTCGGCGGAATGGGTAGCGGCGGATTCGGCGGACGCGGCGGAGGCTTTGGCGGCGGTGGAGGAGGATTCGGTGGATTTGGCGGCGGCAGCTTTGGCGGCGGTGGAGCCGGCGGAAGCTGGTAACCCGGAAAAAGACTCCTTCAATAACGACGGAATCCGAGGTTCCCTGAACGGGTCCGGCATTGGCCTGAAAAAGACATGTTATTCAATAAAAACGCCCGGCTGGTAAAAACCGGGCGTTTTGCTGTATATGCTTCGGAAAGCTATTTATTCAGTGTTTTCTGCAGGTGCGCTATCGCCTGTTGCCCGTAGCCGGCCTGCTCCCGCAGGGCCGTTCGCTGCGAGTCGTCCGCGGCGGCATCTGCCTGCCGGGTCTTGAGCGTTACGAAATTTTCCAGCATGCTCATTACATAGGCGCCATACCGGGGGCCGAGTTCCTGTGCAAAGTCCTTCGTCTTGTCCAGGCCGTTCTTCACGGTGTCCGTAGCCGTGATGACCTGCGCCAGCATATAAAGATAAGGCTGGGTATAAGCCAGCTTCTGGAAGCTGCCGTTCCGGTCGAAATTCATGGCCACATAAGGGAAATCGGCCGCGTCGCCGTACCGGGCCAGGACAGCGCAGATGACCTCGGTAAGGGGCGCCTCCGCCTCCCGGGAATGCTGCTTTGCCCATTGATAAGCCTGCTGCGGGTTGTAGGCGGAGAAGGCATCCAGGGCGGTGCTTTCCACCCGCAGGGAGGAATCTTTCAGGGCCTGCTGTATCAGCTCGTCATGGCTGCTCAGCGTAGCGCTGTCGCCGGTGATGGCCTGCAGGGCGTCCGACCTGACGGAAGATTTGGGATCGCGGAGGGCCAGGTTTGTCAGCAGCGGCAGTGCGGCCGGCCGTACTGTTTCATCCTTGAGATCAAGATGGCTGATGGCCGCGCTGCGTAGGCCTTCGAATTTATCTTTCAGCGCGTCCAGCAGCAGCTGCCGGGCCGCTTCGCTGGAGGATTGCGCTTTGGCGCAGCCCTCGATGGCTTCGAGCCGGTCCAGATACAAAGGTGCGTGATGATACTGGTAGACGAAGTTGCTGACGGTTTTATGGTCTTCCTTCTCGGTGAGCAGCGTCTTGTCTCCGTCCACATTGACGAGGTCCGGCCGTACACGGTAATGATAGGTGAAGGTGTCGGCCCTTTCCGTCATCATCACGCTGTGTCTTTCCTTTTTACCGCCGGCATAGATATCTATGGCAAAGGGCAGCTGGAAAACGCGGCCGGACTGTGTCTGCCTTACGATCACCCGTACAAGGTGCAGGTCGTCCTCATACCGGTAGCTGATGTCCAGCTTGGGATACCCTTCGCCGTAATACCATTGGTTCCAGAACCAGGACAGGTCCTTGCCCGTTACCTGCTCAAAGGCCAGCCGCAGCTGCTGCGCTTCGGCCGGTTTGAACTTGTTTTGCTCCAGGTACTGGTGCAGGGCGCTGAAAAAGGCGTCCTTGCCGACGTAGTTGCGAAGCATGTTCAGCACGCGTCCGCCTTTCTGGTAGGTGACCTGGTCAAACACGTCCTCTTTATCGGCGTAGTAAAAGTTTACCAGCGGATGATCTTTTCCGGATCTGGCAAAGTCGAAATAGTCCTGCATGGCTTCATAGCTGTGCTGATCGGCCAGGTCCTGGCCGTATTTGTGTTCTGCCCAGAGCATTTCGGAAAAGTCGGCAAAGGACTCGTTGACCGTAAGGTTGCTCCAGGATTCAGTGGTCACCAGATCGCCGAACCAGTGATGAAAAAGCTCGTGGGCGATCACTGATTCGTTCCGGTAATCATCGTCCAGCATCTGCCGGTCGGTCTGGTACAGGAATTCCCCGTGCAGGGTAGCGGTGGTGTTTTCCATGGCGCCGCTCACATAATCCCGGCCTACGATCTGGGCGTACTTGCTCCATTGATAGGGAACCCCCAGGATGTCGGAGTAAAAGCCGATCATTTCCGGGGTATGACCGAAAATGGCCCTGGCATACGGCGCATAGGCCTTTTCGACGTAATAATTTACAGGGATGTTTTTCCAGTGGTCCTTCACTATGCTGAAGGGACCTGCCGCCATCATAAAGAGATAGGGCGAGTTCGGATGTTTCATCTTCCAGGTATCGGTGCGGGTACCGTCGTTGTTTTTCTTCTGGGAGATCAGCATGCCGTTGGACAAAGTAGTATATTCGTCCGGGACCGTCATGGTGATCTGTTCGGTTGTTTTCTGATTGGGCTTGTCGATGGTGGGAAACCATACCGAGCTGGATTCCGACTCGCCCTGGGTCCATACTTCGGTGGGCTTATAGGGGTCTTTGCCATCGGGATTGATAAAGTAAAGGCCCTTTGAGGAAGTAATGGCGGCGCTGCCCCCGGACATCTTGAGCTCGTCGGGCCGCGCGGTATAATCCAGATACAGCGTGTAGCGCTGATCCCGGGTGTAGGTTTTATCGAGCTGTATATGCAGCTGAAGGCTGTCGTACCGGTATTTCAGGGGCACCTGCCGGCCGTTTTTCAGGAGGGCCACCCGGTGGATATCCATGCCTTTGGCGTCGAGGGTGAGGGAGTCGGTGGGATAGAAGTGGGGTTGCAGGGTCACCCATTCCTTGCCGTAGAGGTAACGTTTGGCAAAATCAAAACGCACGTCAAGACGGGTGTCCACAAGATCGGTGATCCGCTCGGCGGTAGCCCGGTAGTCGCGCAGCGGATCTGATCCGGCATGCACCTCGAGCAGGGGCATGCTTTGCTGTTGGACGGCGGTGGCGCTGCTGTCGTTCGTTTGGGATTGCGCCTGGGCGCGATGGCCGGCGAAGATGGTCACACCGAGCAGGATCGTTAAAGGCCTGTAAAAAAGGCGGTACAGATTATTCATGACGGCTGAAATTTTGTGCAAACGTACGGGATAATTTTGGGGAACACGCCGGGCGGCCCCGGCAGGGCTGTATGGGTTGACCGTCATTCAGATAAAAGTTTAATTTTGTATACCTGATAGATGGAATAATTCTTGCGTGGCAAAAAATGCTATGATGCGAAAACTAAAATGGGGAATACTGCTGGCCTGTGCCGTGGCAGCTGCGCTGCCCGCCGGTGCCCAGTCGGCCAAGAAATCATTTGTATATATCCAGAACGAGGAGGGGATGCCTTTTTATGTGAAGGTGAAGGACAAGCTGCTGAGCGCCTCTTCGGCAGGTTATATTATTATTCCGGGGCTGCAGCCGGGGACCAACTCGCTGGTGATCGGCTTCCCGAAAAACGAATATCCCGAAGCCCGTTTCTCGATCCGGATCGGCGGCAGCCAGGACCAGGGATTCCTGCTGAAAAAGCAGGGAAAGCATTTTGTGTTGTACGACATGCAGGATTTCAGTATGATCGCGCCGGCAAAGCCGGGTGGCGCGGCCGCTGAAGACCCGGCCCTGGCCGCGTCGGAGCAGCAGCCTGCCGCTCCTGCTCCCGCAGACAGCGGAGGGGATCAGCAGCTGCCCGTTGATACGCCGCCCGCCGTAGCGGCGGCGCCTGCGGCGCAGCCGCCGGCAGGGGATTCCGCTCCCGCAGACAGCGCGCCAGCGAATGCCGCTCCTGCCGACAGCGCGCCCATCGCTGCCGCTCCTCCCAAGGAAGATCCTTTCGGAAATATGCTGAACGCCGTTACCGGCGGCGGGGACACGCCCGCCGCACCAGCTCCCGCCGCACCAGCTCCCGCCGCATCTGCTCCCGCGGCCACTGCTCCGGATGAGAGCGGTAATACGACTGCGGCGGCGGATACCGGATCGGACGCCGCCCCGCAGGCGCCCCCCGCGACGGGCGAAACCCCTGATCTGACGGAAGCCGGCACGGATACCTCCCTTTCGGAACCCAGCAAGGCGGAACGCCGCCGGGAACGGCGCGAGCGTAAACGGCAGCAGAAAAACGAGCCGGACTTTATCACTTTCCAGCCGGGTGTGGACGGCAGCACGGCTGTGGAAGCCGCAGCGGCCGGGACAGTGGCGGGTGCGGCAGCCGGCGGGGAGCCCGCGCCGGAGGTGGCGGAGGAGAGCGGCCGGCGCTCCGGAAAAGAACGGAGGCGGGAAAGGGCGGCCGCCCGGGAAGCAGCCATGGATGCTGATACGACGTCGATGTCTGCTTACTCTTCTTTGCCGGGGAGAAACCACCTGCAGGTAAAACCGCTGCTGAAGGGTGCGGACAGCGACCTGCCCTACAGCAACGGGGTAACCGGGGAAATGCCCGGACGGAATACCCCGGCGGAAGCGCCGGGGATGGCCAGCGCCCGTTGTGCGGAAGCCGTTACCGAATCCGTTTATGAAAAAACCCGTAAAAAGATGGCGGGTCAGTCTTCCGCCGAGCGGATGCTGAAGATCGCCCGCCGCGCCTTCGGCGGCGGGTGCTATACCAGTGCCCAGATCCAGAATCTGGCTTATCTGTTCATGGACAATGCTTCGCGGTACAACTTCCTCGAGCTGGCCTATGCGCACGCCTACGATCCCTCCAACTTTTCGGCGCTGGGACAGGTGCTGACGGATGATTATTACAAAAACCGTTTCCAGGCGCTGGTAAAGCAATGATCGCCGGCCTCCTATGGCAAGATATTTTATAGAAGTAGCCTATTGCGGAGCAGGATTTTCCGGCTTCCAGACGCAGCAGAACGGACTTACCGTGCAGGGCGAGCTCGAGCGGGCATTGAGCCTGCTGACCCGTCGCCCCGTATCCACTACGGGGGCCAGCCGCACCGACGCGGGCGTACACGCCTTTCAGAACTTTTTGCATTTCGACAGCGAGACGCCGCTGCACCCCGGCATTTTATACAAGATGAACGCCCTGCTGCCGCGGGGCATCGCCGTGAAGGCCGTGTACCCGGTAGCGGATACCGCGCATGCGCGTTTTGACGCGGTCAGCCGGGCTTATGAATATGTGCTGTATGCGCATAAGGACCCTTTTTTACAGGGCAGGGGATATCATTTTCCTTATCCCCTGCAGCTGGATATCCTCCGCGAAACGGCGGCCCTGATCCGGGAGCACCGTGATTTCAGGGCGTTTTCCAAACGCAACACGCAGGTAAAGACCTTTGTCTGCAATATCCTGTCGGCGGACTGGGAGCAGGCGGACGACCGGCTGATCTTCCGCATACGGGCCAACCGCTTTCTCCGGGGCATGGTGCGCGGGCTGGTAGGCACCCAGCTGCTGGCCGGGCGGGGCCGGCTGGGGATGGATGATTTCCGCCGCGTGCTGGACGAGGCGGAAGGTACGCGGGCGGATTTCTCGGCGCCGGCGCAAGGCCTCTTCCTGAAGGAGGTAGCTTATCCCGAAGGACTTTTAACCGCTGCTCAGCGCGGGATAGCGCTTAAGAGAGGCGGGAAAGAGAAGCCGGCAGGAAATCTTTTTCCTCTTTTTTAAGAAAAAATTTGGCGGAATGAAAAAGCATCCTATCTTTGCATCCGCTTTCGGGCAAAAACATTACAAGTTCTTATAAATCAATTACTTCTATTTGTCATTTGTTGTCCGGCCTGTAGGTTGGATGACCGGTGCCGGCAGGGGCTGCTGAGTAAGTAGTCCGGAGCCGTAAGGCCGGTGGCGAGTCCTGATTTTTTAAGGGAGGCGCGGAAAAAAATGACAAAAAAATTTGCGGAAGATAAAAAGCAATGTATCTTTGCAGCCCGCTGTCGAAAAGGGCAGCATTGTAAAAAAGTTCTTGATAG
>NZ_BAABFN010000004.1:235000-354255 GCF_039541075.1 Compostibacter hankyongensis
ATTGGGTAATCAAAAGTTGTAATCATCGAGCAACGAATATTTTAACTTTTTTAAAGCAAATAAGGGCGTATGGTGGATGCCTTGGCTCTAAGAGGCGATGAAGGACGTGGTAAGCTGCGATAAGCTGCGGGGAGCTGCAAACGAGCATTATATCCGCAGATTTCCGAATAGGACAACCCGACTGGCTGAAGGCCAGTCATCTGCCGCAAGGCAGAGGCCAACCCGGGGAACTGAAACATCTAAGTACCCGGAGGAAAAGAAAACAAGAGTGATTCCCAGAGTAGTGGCGAGCGAAATGGGAACAGCCTAAACTCAGGAAGCGTGCTTCCTGAGGGTTGTAGGACCGCATTTAGAAACCGACATCAAACAGAAGCTTCTGGAAAGAAGCCCCACAGAAGGTGACAGGCCTGTAAGTGTAAATTGTCGGGGACGAGCGGTATCCTGAGTAGCGCGGGACCGGAGAAATCCTGCGTGAATCTGCCGGCACCATCCGGTAAGGCTAAATACTCCTTAGAGACCGATAGTGAACCAGTACCGTAAGGGAAAGGTGAAAAGCACCCCGAACAGGGGAGTGAAATAGTCCCTGAAACCGTACGCCTACAAGCGGTCGGAGCAGATCCTGTCTTCGGACAGGACGAGTGACGGCGTGCCTTTTGCATAATGAGCCTACGAGTTACTCCTCACTGGCGAGGTTAAGTTCTGAAATAACGGAGCCGTAGCGAAAGCGAGTCCGAACAGGGCGTTTAGTCAGTGGGGGTAGACGCGAAACTTTGTGATCTATCCATGGGCAGGTTGAAGGTTTGGTAACACAAACTGGAGGACCGAACCCGTTAGCGTTGAAAAGCTATGGGATGACCTGTGGATAGGGGTGAAAGGCCAATCAAACTGAGAGATAGCTCGTTCTCCCCGAAATGTTTTTAGGAACAGCCTCGGATTATGAAGTGTTATAGAGGTAGAGCTACTAATTGGGCTAGGGGGTGTCAAAACCTACCAAACCCTGATAAACTCCGAATGCTATAACATATCTCCGGGAGTGAGGCTGTGGGCGCTAAGGTCCATGGCCGAGAGGGAAATAACCCAGATTATCAGCTAAGGTCCCTAAACGTATGTTAAGTTGATCAAACGAAGTTTCAACCCTATGACAGCTAGGATGTTGGCTTGGAAGCAGCCATTCATTTAAAGAGTGCGTAACAGCTCACTAGTCGAGGGTTGGGGCACGGAAAATAATCGGGCATCAAACATACTACCGAAGCTATAGATGCTCCGCCTCTGGCGGAGCGTGGTAGGGGAGCATTCCCATCTGCGTTGAAGGTGTGTCGCGAGGCATGCTGGAGTGTTGGGAAAAGAAAATGTAGGCATAAGTAACGATAAGTCCGGTGAAAAACCGGACCACCGTAAGGCTAAGGGTTCCTGATCAACGTTAATCGGATCAGGGTTAGTCGGGTCCTTAGGCAAAGCCGAAAGGCGTAGCTGATGGAAAACTGGTTAATATTCCAGTACCTGCTTTAGTTTCGATGGGGTAACGGAGGAGTGAAAGGTCCGCGGGGCAACGGATGTTCCCGTTAAAGCGTGTAGGTATATTCCTGGTAGGCAAATCCGCCGGGGATGCTGAACGTGATAGTACCGCAAAGCTTCGGCAGCGCGGATAGTGACCCTAATCAGACTTCCAAGAAAAACCTCTAAGGTGTGGCTAAAGCAGCCCGTACCGCAAACCGACACAGGTAGCCGAGGAGAATATCCTCAGGTGCTCGGGTGAGCCGTGGAGAAGGAACTAGGCAAATTGTGGCTGTAACTTCGGGATAAGGCCATCTCGCCTCTGGCGAGACTCAGTGAAATGATCCAACCAACTGTTTAACAAAAACACAGGGCCCTGCAAAATCGAAAGATGACGTATAGAGCCTGATACCTGCCCGGTGCCGGAAGGTTAAGGAAGGGTGTTATCCGCTTCGGCGGAGAAGCTCCTGACTGAAGCCCCGGTAAACGGCGGCCGTAACTATAACGGTCCTAAGGTAGCGAAATTCCTTGTCGGGTAAGTTCCGACCTGCACGAATGGTCTAATGAGTTGGATACTGTCTCCTCCACGAGCCCGGTGAAATTGTAGTATCGGTGAAGATGCCGGTTACCCGCCACGGGACGGAAAGACCCCGTGAACCTTCACTACAACTTTGCATTGATTTTGAGTAAATGATGTGTAGGATAGTTGGGAGACTTTGAAGTGGCTTCGCCAGGAGTCATGGAGTCGTCGTTGAAATACCAACCTTCATTTGCTTAGAGTCTAACCCCGCGCAAGCGGGAGACATTGCATGGTGGGTAGTTTGACTGGGGTGGTCGCCTCCTAAAAAGTAACGGAGGCTCGCAAAGGTACCCTCAGTACGGTTGGTAATCGTACGTAGAGCGCATTAGTATAAGGGTGCTTGACTGTGAGGCTGACCAGCCGAGCAGGTGCGAAAGCAGGCTAAAGTGATCCGGTGGTTCTGCATGGAAGGGCCATCGCTCAAAGGATAAAAGGTACTCCGGGGATAACAGGCTGATCTCCCCCAAGAGCTCATATCGACGGGGAGGTTTGGCACCTCGATGTCGGTTCGTCACATCCTGGGGCTGGAGAAGGTCCCAAGGGTTGGGCTGTTCGCCCATTAAAGTGGCACGTGAACTGGGTTCAGAACGTCGCAAGACAGTTCGGTCCCTATCTGTGGTGGGCGTAAGGAAATTGAGAGGACATGACCTTAGTACGAGAGGACCGGGTCGTACGTACCGCTGGTGTATCAGTTGTGCCGCCAGGTGCAGTGCTGAGTAGCTATGTACGGACAGGATAAACGCTGAAAGCATCTAAGCGTGAAACCTTCCTCAAGATGAGTTTCCTTTTAAGGGCCGTCAGAGACTATGACGTTGATAGGCTACAGGTGTAAAGGTGGTGACATCAAAGCCGAGTAGTACTAATTGCCCGTACGCTTTAAATTTTTTTATTCCGTGTGTGAACGCGGAATGAACCGCTCCGGTGGTTCGCAACTTTTGATCCAATATGTTAATTTATTGAGGTAAAAGGCAAAAGGAGAAAGGTAAAAGGAAGAAATCTTCCCTGCCCTTTGCCCCTTGACCCTTAACCTTTAACCTTCTTATGGTGGTTTTACCGAGGGTGTTCACCTCTTCCCATTCCGAACAGAGCAGTTAAGCCCCTCATGGCCGATGGTACTACAAAGCAATGTGGGAGAGTAGGTAGCTGCCATATTTATTCGAACTCCGCAGTTTTGTAACTGCGGAGTTTTTTTTTGCCCCAATGCCAATCCGAACTCCTGCTGCTCCGGTAAAATCGCATACCTGCCGCAGGTTGGTCATCCATCCCAACCCGCCCTGCCCCGGCAAAGTCAGTCGCCCTGCATATCCATCTGTCGGAACGCTCATTCCCGCCCTGCTCCTTAGACCCCTAAACTCCCCCTCATCCGGCCTATCCGCCGTCCGTCCATCATATTCTTTCTTTCCATTTTAAATATTTTTTTTAATTTTCGAAACATTATCTTAGTGCCCGCCCCGACGGGTACGCTAACGGGGAATAACGCTTACGAATATACGTAATAATAAAAGGATGTAACCGGAGCCGGAAAAGCCGGCGCCGGAAAACAGCTGTCTCGACCGGCAGGAAGAGGAACGGTTTATACCGCAGGATGGCCGTCCCGGTCCGGAAAAACCGTTATCCGGGCCGCTGCTTTAGGAAATCGGCAGAAAACAGGCCTGAATTTTGCTGTTTGTTAAAAAAAACACTTGGCACTTATAAAAATTTCCTTAAATTGTGCGGCTGACGTAGGTGTCAGCGGGCGCCCCGGTTATAGGCCGGAAAAGTGCCGGGTGAATGAGCATAAGCAGGAATCCGCGCCGTAGCCTTGTTACTATTATCCGGGTCCGCTTCTGAACAGCATTCGTTTCTTGAAAATTTGATGTAATCACCGTTTGCCGGAACAGTTACAACAGGCTGGTATAAGGTAATGAGAAAGAGGTGTGCGGTATGTGAAAACGGTAACATACATTATCTTTTCAAGATTTTTTTTTGATAACTTGTTTTTTTTGATCAGACCTATATCTTTGTGAAAATACCTTACACGAATCCTAAACCGTTTTAAACCAGTCAGAATTTAAACCGTATTAAAAACAATTCATTTCAATTAACACTAAAATTCAATCAACATGGCTGAAACAAAACCGACTGTGACGTCGAAGGTAACCAGCGCTCCGCAAGCAGGTGCAACCAAGAAGGGGGGCGGCAACGCGATAGCTATACTGGCCGTACCCATCTGTCTTATTGTGGCATTCCTGTTCTTCATCTACGTGTTAGGGAATCCTGCCAATTTTGCAAACGGTATCAAGGAAGGTGAAGGCGTACATGCGCTGAACTATTTCGGAACCATGTATACCGGAGGCTGGATCGTGCCGATCCTGATCACCCTGTTCCTGCTGGTGCTGACCTTCGTGATCGAAAGATTCTTTACCATCAGCAAAGCCAAAGGTAAGATCAAACCGACCGAATTTATCCGCCGCGTGCAGTATCACCTGGCCAACAAAAACCTGGATGCAGCCCTGGCAGAATGCGATAAACAGCGCGGCTCCGTGGGTAATGTCATGAAAGCCGGCCTGCGGAAGTATAAAGAAATGACTACCAACACCGACCTGGATACCGACCAGAAAGTGCTGAACATCCAGAAGGAGATCGAAGAGGCTACCACCCTGGAGCTGCCCATGCTCGAAAAGAATCTGGTATTCCTCTCCACCATCGCTTCCTGCGCTACCCTGCTGGGTCTGTTCGGAACGGTGCTCGGGATGATCCGCGCCTTTAAGGCCCTGTCCGACTCCGGAGGATCCAACTCAACCGCACTGGCCCTCGGTATCGCTGAAGCCCTGGTAAATACCGCCCTCGGTATCGGTACCTCCTTCATCGCGATTATCATGTATAACTTCTTCACTACCAACATTGACAGCATCACCTATGGTATTGATGAAACCGGTTATACGCTGACGCAGAGCTTCGCCGCCAACTATAAATAAGCGGCAGCGGCCCCGTTTTTTCCTTTTTTGAAAAAAATGTGTGGAATCCGCGATGCCTTGCATCTCTATTCATGTACGGAAGGATGAATATCCGCGCCGTACGTAAACCGAACAAAATCAGCAAAGATGCCAAAAGTAAAAATAGCCCGGAAAAGTACCCTTGTGGATATGACACCGATGTGCGACGTGGCTTTCCTGCTGCTGACCTTCTTCATGCTGACCACCAAGTTCAAACCTGAAGACCCGGTGGCCGTGGTAACGCCTACTTCCATTTCGCAGAAGCTGCTGCCGGAAGAAGATGTGGCCATGATCATCGTAGGAAAGAACGGTCAGGTCTTCTACGGGCTGGATGACCAGAACCTGCGGGTAAAGCTGATACAGGCCATCAACCAGCAGTATAACCTGGGCCTCAGCAACGAACAGATGAAGAAGTTCTCCATGAACTCTTCCTTCGGCGTGCCGATTCCCCAGCTGAAGCAGTTCCTTTCCATGTCTATCGACGACCAGAAAGCGGCGCAGCAGCCCGGGATCCCGTATGACTCTGCCAACAACGAGCTGGCCCAGTGGATCAAGTATACGGTGAGCATCAATGCCGGCAAGAGCACCCAGTTTTGTATCAAGGCCGACGTGGATACCAAGTTCCCCAAGGTCAACGAAGTGCTGAAAACGCTCAAGCTGGGTAACCACATGAAGCTGCACCTGATTACGGATATGAAAGCGCCCCCCGCAGGAACTCCGGCGGCGATGGAAGCCCAGAAAGGCGGCGGCAGCGAAGGAGCTGCACCGGCAGGAGGAGCACCCGCAGGAGGGGCAGCGCAATAGTCACAGCGGGTGACAGACGACTCAAATTGCAAACCGTTTTAAACTTTTGAAGTTATGGCAGATGTAGATTTGGCGCAATCCTCCGGTGGGAAACGGCACAAAAGTACCCGGAGTAAGAAACTGTCCACCCGGGTGGATATGACGCCGATGTGCGACGTGGCCTTCCTGCTCATCACCTTCTTCATGCTCACCACCACGTTGCAACGTCCCAAAACGATGGACCTGTTCCTCCCCAAGGACGTGGACAACCCCGAAGAGCAGAATAAGGTAAAGGAAAGCCAGGCCCTGACCATTCTGGTAGGAGAAAAGAACAAGATATACTACTATGAGGGGACCGGCGAAAATGTTTCCAAAGATCCCGTCAACCTGCTGAAGCCGTCCACCTACGACCTGCAAAGCGGTATCGGAAAGGTGATCTCGGACAAATGGAAAAGCGTGATCCAGAACTCCGGCGGCCGGGACAGCATGATCGTCATCATCAAACCGACAGACAGTTCATCCTACAACAACGTGGTGACCCTGCTGGACGATATGAATATCTACAGTGTAAAAAAATACGCGTTGGTGGATATTTCCGATAACGACAAAAAGCTGATCGATATCAAGGAACAGGGACAGCCGCAGGCCAATGCCAACGCCGCCCAGTAACCCCCAACGGGTGTAGTATGGAATTTATGATTTGCTGCATCCTTTTATAAAAAAGAAACCATGGAAGCAAATAGATATCTGGGAGCCGATTTTCTGGACATCCTGTTTGAACACAGGAACAAGGATTACGGCGCCTATGAGCTCAGGCGGAACTTCTCACGTCGTTTGAGAAACGCACTCATCCTGATGGTGATCCTCTGTGTGCTGCTGATCGGCGCCTATGCAGCCAGCGCATACTTTGCCAAGTTTGAGAAAAAGGTGGAAAAGCCCGTCACCAAGGATGTGAAGCTGGAGAACGTGGATCTGGATGCCAACAAGCCCCCGCCCCCGCCTCCTCCGCCCCCTGCTCCGGAACCGCCCAAGATCAAGCCCCAGGTGCAGTTTACCCCTCCGAAAGTGGTGAAAGACGAAGAGGTGAAGCCCGAAGAGCAGCCCCCGGATCTGGATAAGATCCAGGACAAGGCCATCGGCACCAAAAACCTGGCCGGCGATCCCAACGGTATCGATCCCGGTCTGGTACCGGATAAAGGAAGCGGCGTGGTAGCTGCCGCCCCCCAGGAGAACAAGGTGTTTACCTTCGTGGAACAGATGCCTTCTTTCCCCGGCGGCGATGAAGCCCTGATGAAATACCTTCGCGACCACATCCGCTATCCGGCGGTGGCCCGTGAGAACAATATCCAGGGAACCGTAGTCGTACAGTTTATCGTAGGACCCGACGGCAGCATCAGCAATGTGAAGACCGTAGGCGCTGCCAAAGGCGGAGGCCTGGAAGAAGAAGCGACCCGCGTGGTGAAGGGAATGCCCAAATGGAAGCCGGGTAAGCAGAACGGACGTGCGGTAACCGTGCAGTACAGTCTGCCTGTACGCTTCATGCTGCAGTAACCTTCCCGAAAAGCAGATAACGTATTCAACATACAAAGTTCCCCGTCAGCCAGACGGGGAACTTTGTTTTTGACCTGCCGCCCGCATCAATGGCTGACCTATGACTGAGAACAGTATCTTTCCCGGACCGGTCAACGATACCATCGTGGCCCTGGCTACCCCGCCGGGCCTCAGCGCCATCGGCATGATCCGCCTGAGCGGCCCGGCCGCCATCAGCATGGCCGGCGGCATCTTCGGCCCTGCTGAGCTGGAGCTGCAGCCCTCCCATACCCTGCACTACGGTACCCTCCGCGACGGCTTGCGGATCGTGGACGAAGTAGTGGTCGGCATCTACAAAGCCCCGCATTCCTATACCGGCGAACCCATTGCCGAGATCTCCGGGCACGGCTCCCCCTATATACTGGAGCAGATCCTGCAGCTGTGTCTCCGGCAGGGCGCCCGGCTGGCAGAGCCCGGCGAGTTTACCCGCCGCGCCTTCCTGAACGGAAAGCTGGACCTGGCCCAGGCGGAAGCAGTAGCCGATCTCATCGCATCCCGCTCGGCGGCGGCCCAGCGCTCCGCCCTGCATAACCTGCGCGGCGGTTTTTCCCGAAAGCTTGAAGCGCTCCGCGCCCAGCTGATCCAGTTTGCCGCCCTCATCGAGCTGGAGCTTGATTTCAGCGAGGAGGATGTGGAGTTCGCCGACAGAAGCCGTCTCTATGCGCTGGTAGACAGCGCCATCGGGGAAGTACAGCAGCTTATCGACTCCTTCCGCCTGGGAAATGTGGTCAAACAGGGCGTGAGCGTGGCCATCGTAGGGCCGCCAAACGCCGGCAAATCCACGCTGCTGAACGCCCTGCTCAACGAAGAGCGGGCTATCGTCAGCGAGACGGCCGGTACCACCCGGGATACCATAGAAGAAAGTCTCAACATCAACGGTGTGCTTTTCCGGCTGATCGATACCGCTGGTATCCGCGAGCATACCACCGATACCATCGAACAGATCGGGATGGGAAAGAGCCTCGAAAAGATGCGCAGCGCAGATCTGGTGCTCTACCTGTTTGATGTTACCGGCGCCACGCCGCAATGGATGGACGAACGCCGGAGCGCGCTTGAAAAGGAAAATATCCGGTACCTGCTGATCGGCAATAAAACGGATCTTCCCGGCGGAGCGGAAGCGGCAGGGAAGCTCGCAGGCGCCGGAAAGACGCTCCTGATCTCGGCAAAAGCGCAGGAAAACATCCGGCAGCTCAAAGATGCGCTGTATAAGGCGGTAACCGGGGGAGAGATACAGCCCGAAGATACCATCCTTACCAATACGAGGCATCTGGCCGCCCTACGGGAAGCGCTGGCATCCCTTACTGCGGTGCGCGAGGGACTGGATGCGCATATTTCCGCTGATCTGCTAACCCCCGATATCCGCCGCTGTCTGCATTTTCTTGGGGAGATCACCGGTGTAGTGACCCACGAAAATGTGCTGGACTATATCTTCAGCCAGTTCTGTATCGGGAAATAGTGTGGAAACATTATACATCCCGATCAGGCATGTCAACAATTAGGTCAAAAGCGGAGTGCTGAAGAACAGGTTTTCAAAGGGCTTATATATTCGGATTACATCAGTTTGCAGATTTCCCGATGGTAAAAAGGATATACCTAAATACGGAAGCTTGCAATGCGATCATTTCAAAGGCTTGTCAAAAAACAGCAAGCAACGTTATGTATTGACAGCATTGGGAAAGCGGATGACGGAAGATATAAACACGGGTTAAACAGCGTGAGCATGGAGAAACCACTTATTTCGATGATCGAAGTTCAATTTAGAAGCTTTATTGAATCGTTACGGCCGACAGACGAAGAAATCCGTAAGCAATTGGATTTTGGTTATTCCTGGGATGGACAAAGTGCTTTATTGTTTGAAATTCGTCCACAATGGAATGATCCAACGAAAATCTTAGAGCTACCATTTGCTAAGCTTCGTTTTGTTAAATCTGCCAGAATATGGAAACTCTATTGGATGCGTGGATCTGGAAAATGGGAAGCCTATGAGCCGCAACCGGAGAGTACTGATGTGTATGAATTGTTGACTGAAATTAAAAATGACGCTTACGGTTGTTTTTTTGGATAACGGGAAAGGACGAACTGGAACCCAGTGCCCTCCCGATTGTGAACCCAATGCGTTCGCAATTGAAATGGTAACTTAGGCAGCTTAAAAAATAATATTTTGAAAGATTGATTAATGAGCCGAATAAAACTTGAAATCGGCTCATTTTTTGCCTATATTTGAGCCAATTAAGAGGTATAATCGGCTCATGGTATATAATTGGCAACTAAAAGGATGGCCTGACTTTACTTACGACGTCGCGGAAGTTCAACCGTCTATTCTTGCATTTGCCCAGGAAACAGGGGAAGTTAATGGCCTTATTCAAGGGTTGCCGGATACGCTCAAGCAAGAGACACTGCTCCAGCTCATGCTTTCCGAAGCGGTGAAAACCTCTGAAATAGAGGGAGAGTATCTAAGCCGCGAGGACGTGAAGTCTTCCATCCGGAATAACTTGGGGTTAAACGATATGCCTGTTTACGTTAAAGATCAACGGGCATCGGGCGTGGCGCAATTGATGGTGGCAGTAAGGAAAGGCTTTCAGGAACTGCTGACACTGGATATGCTAAAAGCTTGGCACCGCTTACTCTTTGCCAATGCAAGTCGTGTCAATCCGGGCGAGTGGCGGCTGGGGGATGCTTCCATGCAGGTGATTTCCGGTGCTTATGGACGGGAAATCGTCCATTACGAAGCACCGCCATCGACACGGGTACCGGAGGAAATGGAACGCTTTGTCGGGTGGTACAATTCAGCAACCTTTCCACTAAAAGGGCAGGTGCCCGAGGCTATACTGAAGTCGGCAATCGCTCACCTGTATTTCGAATCCATCCATCCGTTTGAAGACGGCAACGGCCGCATCGGACGGTCGATAGCGGAGAAAGCACTATCGCAGTCGCTTGGACGTCCCATCATGCTGAGCCTTTCCAAAACCATTGAGGCCAACAAGAAAGCGTACTACGATGCATTGAAAGAAGCACAACGCGCGTTGGACATTACCGCATGGATGGTTTATTTTGCTAACGTGGTTTTGACTGCACAGCGTGATGCCAAAGCCATGATACTGTTTACGTTGAAGAAAGCGCAGTTTTATGACCGTTATAAAAACCGGATTGAAGAACGGCAATTGAAGGCGATCAACAAAATGCTGGACAAGGGAGTTGAGGGCTTCGAAGGGGGAATGACGGCCAGGAAATACATGGGCATTACCAAGGTTTCCAAAGCGACTGCTACGCGCGATTTGCAGCAATTGCACGAATCGGGCGTATTGGTTCAGGAAGGAGCGGGGCGTTCTGTGCGGTATCAGTTGAACCTGCCATAGTTATTTGGCTTTTACTTGTACCTATTCCTCATAAATAGTTATCAATCAATACAAACTACATTTTGCATCGGCCGGATATCAGGTCCCCAGCATTTTTCTGGTTTCGCTGACCACGTGTTCGGCCGTAAAACCGTAGTGCTTGAACAACTCCTTTGCAGGGGCGCTCGAGCCGAATTTTGAGATGCCGATAACGGCCCCTTCTTCGCCGGTCCATTCCTCCCAGCCCTGTGTAGCGCCGGCCTCTACGGCCAGACGTTTTTTGCAGGAAGCCGGTAATACTACTTCGCGGTAGGCGGAGGATTGTTTCCGGAACAGCTCCCAGCTCGGCATGCTGATTACCCGTGCATGGATGCCTTCCTGCTGCAGCATTTCCTGGGCTTTGAGGATCAGCTGTACTTCCGACCCTGTAGCGATCAGCAGGATATCCGGCTCCGCTCCCTGCTCCGGGGACAGCACGTAAGCTCCCTTTAAAACACCTTCGGCGGCGGCCAGCTTTTCCCGGTCGAAGACGGGCAGTTTCTGCCGGGTCAGCACCAGCATGGTAGGCCCCTCCGTTCTTTCGAGGGCACATTGCCAGGCATATACGGCTTCGTTGGCATCCGCCGGCCGGATGAGACACATATGCGGCATGGCCCTGAAGGAGGCAAGGTGCTCCACCGGCTGGTGGGTGGTACCGTCTTCCCCCAGCCCGATAGAGTCGTGGGTCATGACGTAGATGACCGGCAGGTCCATGATGCAGGCCAGACGGATGGCAGGGCGGGCATAATCGCTAAAAATGAAAAAGGTGGCGGCATAGGAGCGGAGGCCACCATGCAGCAGCAGCCCGGAGCTGGCTGCGCACATCATATGCTCCCGGACGCCCCAGGCGATATTCCGGTTTTCATAAGCCCCCTTGGCAAAGTATTTTGAAGATTTGATCATCGTAAGCGTGGAAGGCTCCAGGTCTCCGCTGCCGCCGAGCAGCCAGGGCAGACGCTCCGCCACCGCATTCAGGAAGTCGGAGCTGACCTGCCGCGTAGCCTTCGGCCCGTCGTCCGGCCGGTAATCAGGCAGGTCTTTGTTCCACCCTTCCGGCAGGGTATGGCGGATACACTGGTCCAGCTCCCGGGCCAGATCGGGATGCTGCTGCCTATATTGCTCCAGCGTTTGGTTCCAGTCTTTCTCCCATTGTTCGCCCCGCTTCACCGCCTGCCCCATATGCTTTTTTACATCCTCCGGTACCAGAAACTTTTCATCTTCGGGCCAGCCGTAAAAGGCCTTGGCCGCCTTTACCTCGTCTTCCCCGAGGGGCGATCCGTGGGCTTCGGGCGTATCCTGTTTATGCGGAGCGCCATAGCCGATATGGGAGCGCAGGATGATCATGGACGGCCGGTCGCTGGCTTCCTTGGCCGCCTGAAAAGCGGCAGACAGCGCCACGATGTCGTTTGCCTTTTCCCCCAGGTCCTGCACATGCCAGTGATACGCTTCGAAACGCCGGGCCACGTCGTCCGAATAGGTGAGGGAGGTATTGCCTTCGATGCTGATATGGTTATTGTCGTACAGGCAGATCAGCTTGCCCAGGCCGAAATGTCCCGCTACGGAGCCGGCCTCATGCGAAGCCCCCTCCATGAGGTCGCCGTCGCTGCAGAATACGTAGGTATGGTGATCGATGATCTTTTCTTCCCGGTTAAAGCGGGCGGCCAGATGGGCTTCGGCCATGGCCATGCCTACTGCCGTCATGATGCCCTGCCCGAGCGGGCCGGTAGTGGTGTCCACCCCGGGGGTGAGATCGTATTCGGGATGACCGGCCGTTTTGCTGCCCCATTGCCGGAAATTCTTCAGGTCCTCCAGCGTAATGCCGTAACCGGTCAGGAAAAGCACGGCATACTGCAGCATCGAGGCGTGCCCGTTAGAAAGCACAAAGCGGTCCCGGTTCAGCCATTTCGGGTTTTTGGGGTTGAAGCGCAGGTGTTGCATCCATAAGGTATAGGCGGCGGGCGCGAGGGCCATCGGCGTGCCCGGGTGTCCTGAATTGGCTTTTTGCACGGCATCCATAGCCAGGCAGCGGATGGTGTTGATGCATTTCTCATCGAGGGTCATGTCTTTCATAAGGCGGGATTTGATCGGTCAATGGTCGGTAGTCGATGGTCAATAGTTATTGATTGGTAGTCATCCAGCTAAGACTGCCGGTATAGGGGCGCAAAATTTGTTCCATGTGGCGCTGGGGGGCAAAGGCCGGTAGATTGGGGACATATTTCCCCGGTGAGGGCCGGGTATGCGTATAATACCGGGAAGAAGGTCCTTTACAGTGAATTTAAGAAGCTGAGCAGCGCATCGCGGTCGCTCTTCCGGAGCTGGACAAAATTTTCCCGGGACTGCTCCGCCTCTCCCCCGTGCCAGAGAATAGCTTCAGTGAGAGTGCGGGCCCTGCCATCGTGCAGGTAATAGGGAGTGCCGTTTACTCTGGCTACCATACCTATCCCCCATAGCGGAGAGGTTCGCCATTCCGAACCGGTAGCCTGGTAATCCGGACGGCCGTCGGCCAATCCGGGACCCATGTCGTGAAGCAGCAGGTCGGTGTAGGGATGTATGCGCTGATGGCTGAGGGTAGGAAGGTTCACGTTGACGCCGGTATACAGGGTGGGGATATGGCAACTGCTGCACTGCAGCTGTTCGAACAGCGCTTCGCCCTTTTTTACCACAGGATCGGTGACGTTACGCCGGGCGGGAACCGCCAGCGTCTGGATATAGAACACCATGGCATTCAGGATGCTGTCCGGCAGCTCCGGATCATCCGGTCGCTTGTCGTCCTGCGATTGCCCCAACGCACTTTCGGAAGAGAAGAGTTTGTTACTCAGCCCCATGTCCTGCTGGAAAGCGCTGGCCACCTGGGCGGCTACGGTAGGCGTATTGGCCTTCAGACCGAAACGGCCGAGCACGGTCTGCCCGCTGACGGGGTCATAGACATAATTGGGATGACCGCGAATGCCGTCGCCGTTTTTGTCCTCAGGGTCGGCAAAGGAAAGCACGGTAGATGAGGGGATCAGCTCCAACAGGCCGATTCCGAATACATAGGGCGCCAGACGGGGCGACAAAAGATAATGCCCGGGGAGAGGCCGGTAAGCATTGCTGAGCTGGTAATGTGGTTTTCTCAGCGATACGGTTTCCCCGTCGGGGAATCGGAACGGCTCTTCGGTATAGGTAATGTTTACCCGCGCTTCGGGCTGGGCGCCGAAAACGGCCTGATCCTGGAGCTGTGTGCCAAAGCCGGGTACCGGCAACGGCCCTCCGTGTTCGTCTTCACCGGGCAGGCTTATGCGCACAAGCAGGGAAGAGTTGGGCTTCCCTGCCGTAGGTATGCCGATCCCGTCGTTGTGATGGCAGGAGACGCAGGATACATTATTGAAGATCGGGCCGAGCCCCGGATACAGGGGGGCCGGCGCAGATACAAACGTCTGCTCAAAGAGCCCGTCTCCCTTGTCGTGGATCAGCTGATCCCAGGGTGAAAGTCCTTCGATACATTCCCCAAAGGCCTGGGAGGTGATATTGAAAGCGGTAGCTGCGCCGCCCGAGAGACGGGGATCAAAGCTTTCATCGTCAAAGGCCTGCGGTTTGCGGCACAGCACGCCCAGGAAAATGACCAGCAAGATACCGCTGACAATATTTATCTTTTTCACCGCTGAGGTTTAGATACGACACACGTTTAGAAACAGTAGCTCAGTCCTTTACATATTGCTGTACAAAAGGGATCAGTTTTTCGTGCAGGGTGGTCTGCAGGTTGTGCAGGGCATCCAGCGCGTTTTGCACCTGGGTACGGTTTTTATAGACCGCTGTCTCAAAGGTGATGTTGCTTTCGATAAAGCTGTTCAGCGCATTGATAGCCGTATTGAACTGGTTCTGGATGTCTTTATCCAGCGAAAGATTCTTGGCTTTTACCAGATCGCTGATGCCCTTTCCCTGTTCTGTATATTTGCCGAGATAGACATTTCTTGCCCCTACGATATTGTTGTGAAAATCGATAAAGGAATTGTGGCTGAAAGGGGATTCCGTAATAGTGGAATCGGGCTGTCCCTGGCCGTTGGAAAAAGGTTCGGCCATCTTGCTGTCGCCCACTTCGGAGCAGATATCGATCAGCACGCTGGCGATAGATTCCAGCGCATCCTCCTTGGTCTTAAACACCTGGCTGCCTGCTCCGGCCGTCAGGATATTGGCGGCATAGTTGCCCCCGTCGGAAAGCCAGCTGTTATAAAGCTTGGTGGTATTGTTCAGGATATCCTGGGCGAGGCTGCCTGCATATTCCTTTTGCCGGGCGGTAATGCCGGCGGCCGTTCCCGTTCCTCCTTTTCCCCAGAGTACGTATTCCAGGGGATGAAAGCCGCGGAGGGAAAGCGTGGTTTCGCTGGAGTCAGACTCGATGCTCTCCAGGTCGAGCGGCTGGTTGCTGGCCAGCAGCTCATCCATCTGCTGGTAATCGACGGGCCAGGTATCCATATAGGGATCGTAGTTATCGTCTTCCACAGGACCCAGCAGGAAACCCTCGCATTGTTCCCAGGTGGTACGGGTATCTTTCCAGGCCTGTCTGGCCGCTGCGAGATTGGCCTCGGTTGGGCTGGCGATCAGGGTTTTCACCGCATTATTCAGGGTGGTGGACCGGTCTTTGAACATGGCATATTGCGGGAGGGCAACCTTGTTGACAAAGTCTTCCAGCACCTGGGTTTCCAGTTTTGCAAAATCGGTATTGTCTCCGGGCTTGGGGTCGTCGGATTTGCTGCAGCTGCTAAAAATGGAGAGCAGTATAGTGCAGCCCGTTATGGTAAGTAAGCATGGCTTTTTCATAAAACGGCAGGTTTTAAAGTGATCCATAGATTTTTATCGTCTTGTTGGGTGTTAAGGTGAATCAACGGTTTTTCGGCCGGGCCTTTTTGTACCCGTCCGGCCATATCAAACTGGCTTCCGTGGAGCGGGCAATAAAAGTTGCTGCCCGTTTTGGTCAGCGGGTTGCCGGCGTGAGTACACATCATTACCAGGGCGCGGTAGCTGCCTGTCCCGGTTTTTTGCACGGCAATATCATAATTGTAGTTGTTTACCCTTATCAGCCTGAAATTACTTTCACCGAAATCGCTCAGCGGAATGTTGACCCTGTTATTCACGGCAGCGGTTTTGAACACGCTGACCGTGCTGCCGCAGGATGTCAGCAGGCTGCCCAGGAACCAGCCGGATCCCGCAGCCATGCAGGCGGTGCAGGAGGTTTTTATAAAATTTCTTCTGTGCATGATCTTAAAATGAATATCCTATGCCCAGATTTAAAAAAGCGTTGTTTTGCTGATAGGGCTGAGCAGCAGGATTGGGATTGATGATGAGCGCCGGATTTTGAGGACCGGTATGCATCAGCCTTGCATCGGCTTTGATGACCACATTGGGAATGGGCAGATAGCTGAGCCCGGCAATAAGATGCGACTGGTCTTCGGTACCGTCGGTGATGCCGTTTGCGGGTATGCGTGCGTTCAGGTTCAGTCTTTCATAGCGGGCAAAGACGATCAGCTGCTGTGTTTTCAGACGGTCGCTTTTCGCAGTCTCAAACAGGTTATAGCCCAGCTCCGCATAAGCCCCGTACATCGTTTTTGGCACGTTGGAGGCATAAGCTTTGTTGATGCTCCCGGCGTCGGGGTAGGACACCACCGTGCCCAGCGCCTTTGCAGAGAATCCGCTTTTCATATACTGCAGGTCGGCTTCCCCGAGATAGACGGGGGCGCCGAACATCCCCGAGGGCAGCTGCAGGCTGTCTGCCTGTAACGGACTAAGTCCTACCGTGCCGCCGGCGTAGCCGGATACCTGGAACTTCCAGTCTGAGATAAAGTATTGCAGTGAGGCATTTAGAGCCAGGTTATTGCCCGAGGCCATCTGTCCTTCCGCCCTGCCGTCTGCCAGTCCGTTTCCATGGGTGAACTCAGCGGATTTTAAGCCGTTCATTATGGCTACGCTATAGGCGAGGGGCAGGGTGCTCATCTGCCCATAAAAGCCTATGCCGATTTCCCGCCAGGTAGCGGGAATAACCAGCTGTTCCACCAGGGGCCTTTCCACGCCGTTAAAGTTAATCGGAAGGTGGTTTTCGTTCAGCAGTCCGATACGGGGAAGAAATAACCCGGCCACCAGGTATTGACGGGGGTTGAGGCTGAATTTGAGGTAGGCCTGCTCCATGCCTATTTCTCCCTGCAGCTTCCCGCCTTCCACTTTGGCATTCTCGACTTCAAGCTCTGAAAAGAAAGCGATCTTGTTATTGAACTGATGTCCGACAAACAATACGGCACGATTAAGATTCAGTGTAGAGGTTTTGAAATTAAAATCGCGCTGATAAGAAAGGTCGCCGTAGCCGGAGATCACCGTTCTGGCCTCTCCCGCGTTCCCGCTGGTCAGCAGATCTTCTCCGGTTCCCGATATCATCTGCTGCGCAGGAGTCTGGTGTGGCTGGTGCTTCTGCTCAGTTTGTTGTGCGAAGAGAAATAGCGGTAGACCCGATAGCACACCGCCCAAGAGTAATTTTTTTAGCATCTGAAAATTCCGCTTATTAATATAGGGAGGCAAATCTACCGCAATGGCCTGTGGGACAGTTTACGGGATACGGAAAAAGATTTACGAGATGCGGAAAAGCAGTAACTTTAAAAATAAAAGCCCTTTCATGCCGGAAAAGGTTAATGAGAAAACGGTTTTTTCTTTGCTGGAGGTGATGCGGAGCATACAGAAGACGCTGGAGGGACGTTATACCAGCTCCTTCTGGGTGAAAGCGGAGATGAACAAGCTCAACCACTACTCCCACTCGGGCCATTGCTACCCCGAGCTGGTGGAAAAAAGAGAAGGGAAGGTCATAGCGCAGATCCGGTCTATCCTCTGGAAAGAGGATTATAAGCTGATCGATAAAAGATTTCAACAGGTCCTGAACGAGCCGCTGAGAGATGGTATCAAGATCCTTTTTGCCGCCAGGAT
This sequence comes from Compostibacter hankyongensis, assembly GCF_039541075.1. Lineage (NCBI taxonomy): Bacteria > Pseudomonadati > Bacteroidota > Chitinophagia > Chitinophagales > Chitinophagaceae > Compostibacter > Compostibacter hankyongensis. The sequence goes on from NZ_BAABFN010000004.1 coordinate 252,739, forward strand.
AACTTTTGATCCCGTTTACGGTCTTACGCTGCGGATCACGGATATCGACCCGGCCTATACGCTGGGGGATCTTGAGCGGGAAAAGCAGGAAACCCTGATGCAGCTGAAACAGGAAGGGCTGTTCGGCCGGAATAAAATGCTGTCCCTGCCTTTGCTTCCCCAAAGGATTGCGGTGATCTCGGTAGAGACCAGCAAGGGCTACGCAGATTTCCTGCGGGTAATTGATCACAACCCCTGGGGCTACCGCTTTTTTCACCTGCTTTTTCCTGCGTTGCTGCAGGGGGAAAAAGCCGTGGCTTCCATCCGTAGCCAGCTGAAACGTATACAAAAGGTAAAGCATCATTTTGATGTAGTAGCCCTGGTCCGGGGCGGCGGCGGGGATATCGGCCTGTCCTGCTATAACAGCTACCTGCTGTCCCGGGAGATCGCCCTGTTTCCCCTGCCGGTAATTACCGGTATCGGTCATGCTACCAATGAAACCGTCGCAGAGATGATCGCCTTTCAGAATGCCATCACGCCGACCAAGATAGGCGAGTATCTGCTTCAGCGCTTTCATAACTTTGCCGTGCCGTTGCGGCAGGCCGAAGAAAAGATCGCGGAGCGGGCGGCCCGGCTGCTCCGGGAGGAAAAGACCGCCTTCCTTTCCCTGGCCAAATATTTCCGTTCGGTATCGAGGAACCGGCTCAACCGGTATGACCACGAGCTGTACGGGCAAACGGCAACCCTGCTGCAGCAGAGCCGTTTCCGGCTGCAGCGGGAAAAAGAACAACAGGCCGCCGCCATGAGCGGCATCCGGAGAAACGTCGCGCTTTTCCGGCAGCACCAAAGCGGGGCGCTGGAGGCCCTGCAGCGGATCGTGACCAACCTGGATCCGGTGAATGTATTGCGGCGGGGCTACAGCATTACCCGGCTCAACGGCCGGTCCGTAAAAGCGCAGGAGCAGGTAAAGGAAGGCGATATCCTCGAAACACAGTTATTTGACGGCGGGCTTACCAGCAAGGTAACCGCCATCCGGAAGACAGACGATGATGAATGAAGAAATAAACTATACCGAAGCTTTTGCCAGATTGCAAACCATCGTGGCGGAGATCGAAGCCGGCGAGATATCGGTGGATGAGCTTTCCGAAAAGGTCAGGCATGCCGTGGCGCTGATCAAGGTATGTAAGTCCCGGCTTTCTTCTACGGAAGAAGAAGTGGATAAAATATTGCGGGAGCTGGATGCCGCTACGGGCGCTTCAGCGGAGGCCGGCGCAGAAGGGAGGTAATGTGTAAAAGGAAACGGCCTGACAGCAATTGCCGTCAAGCCGTTCCGGGTCCTCTTTTGGGGGTATCTTAATGCTTATCCCACCAGTTCCGGATTCCCTGGGTGTCGCCGCCCATGTGCTCCACGGCGGTCTGCAGATTGGCGCCGTTGGTGCTGGTTTCCGAAGCGGGGTAGGTAAGCCTTGTGGGCACATCTTTTACATTGGGGTCCAGCGAGCCGGCCCGGGGCGCGACGAACAGCGGCGTGCCGTCGGGCTTTTTGAAATCGAGCCGCAGCCGTTCAAACCAGGACTGTAGCCCCTGCATGTACATGGCAATCCATTTCTGGGTGCCGATAATATTTTTCCAGTTGTCTGAACTATAGCTCAGCGTATCCGCGTATTGCGTTGCAGCCTGCTCGTCCATCGGCTCCAGGCTGATCTTTTCCCAGAAGCTGAAATTGTTCCGGATGGCCTTCCGGAAATGCTCTTCTGCCGAGCCGCCGACCTGCATGCCGCGCTCTACGGCTTCGGCCAGCAGAAACTCTACTTCGGAAGAGGTCATCAGGATGCCCGGAAAAGCAGCGGAGTAGACTGTGGTGCCGGGTTGCGAATAGTCGTTGATCTCACTCGCCGAATTGGTGCCGAGCCCATAAATCTTTCCGATGTAAGTACCGGTAGCGCGCGCCTTCCGGGCATAGACGGGCAGCCGCGGATCGTTGAGGGAATCCAGGTAGTCCACCATCGTTTTGCTGAGCACGAACTCAATAGGCTCTTTGTCGGCATTGTTATACGGAAAGCGGTTGGTGGCGTCTTCGGTATAGAGATAAAGGGCATCGTCTTCCGGCCCCTGCATCACCCCGGCCTTTACCGCCGCTTCAACGGCTGTTTTGGCGGCCGATGGATTGGCGTCGGCCATGCGCATGGCTATACGCAGCTTCAGGGAGTTGGCCAGCTTTTTCCATTTTGAAACGTCGCCCTGGTAAATATTATCGCCTGTGGTAAAGCTGGGCTGGGCGGGATCCAGCGCTGCGGCGTCGGTATCCAGCCGTTTCAAAAGGGCCGTATAAATGCTGTCAGCATGATCATATTTGGGAGTAGGGTTATCGTCGTTTTTGATGGTTTCCGAGTAAGGGATATCGCCAAAAGCGTCGGTGAGGAAATGATAGATCCACACTTCGAGGATATCGGCAATGGCGTTCTGATTTTTGAGGGTAGGTGTTTCATCCAGCTCCGCATTTGTTCTTTTCACCTCTTCCAGGTTCTGCAGTCCCTGGTTGTATTCGCTCCAGAGGGTGGTGGTGGAGGTAGCGTCCAGCTGGTACTGGCTGTTGGACTCCTTATCGGTAGCCGACCAGTACTGGGCATAGTGCATGCCTACGCGGTTATTGACATAGGTAAAGTACAGCTCATCCATGCTCAGCTTTTCGCCGGCCAGCAGGGACTGGTCGGTTGTCACGCGTGAGGGATGCACCGGGTCTGTATTCAGCTCGTCGAACTTTGAGCAGGAGGCTGCAGCCAGCCCCAGCGGTATGCAGATAAGATATTTCCACTTTTTTATCATCGTCATAAGTTTTTGATCATGCATTAAAATCCGACGTTCAGGTTCAGACCGAAGGATCGTACCGAGGGCAGCGCCCCTCCTTCCAGACCCTGTATATTGCCCGATCCGTTGGCGATATTGGAGGGATCCACATTGGGGGCGTTTTTGCTGATCAGCCAGAGGTTTCGTCCATAGAGATAAAAAGCGATGTTTTCCGCGCCGATCTTATCCGCCCAGCTTTTCGGGAGGTTGTATCCAAGCTTTACTTCCCGCAGATAAACGTAGCTGGCATCATAGACGTTTGCGCTGTTGATGACCTTTCCGAAATCGTTCTTGAAATAATCCTTGGCCGCCATGGTAGTCTGGTAAGGCGTGCCGTCTGCCAGCACTCCTTCTACGGTAACGCCGTCTTCCCGCACGTTGTTTTTAGCGGTTTCGTCCAGCAGCCCTGAGAAGAGACCGTACATGTTGGTATAAGAAAAGAATTTACCGCCCTGCTGGAAATCCACCAGCGCACTCAGACTGAAGTTCTTGTAGGTGAAGTTGGTGCTGACGCCTCCTGTATAATCGGGATACACGCTGCCCAGCGGAACGGGCTCGTCGGTGGGCGTATAGTTGCCTGCCGAGTCCATTACCGGTTTCCCGTTGATCCGTTTGTAGTCGTATCCCACAAGCGTACCCAGAGAGTAGCCGGTCTTGGCCACCACCGATACGGCGTTCAGCCGTCGTTCCGTGCCGATGATCACCTGGGGTACCTCGATGCCGTTGAAAGCGAGGCCCAGCACCTTGTTCTCGTTTTTGGCCAGGTTCAGGTTGAGCGTCCAGGTAAAGTCTTTTGTCCGTACCGGCGATCCTTCAAGGTGGACTTCCACACCCCGGTTCCTTACCCGGCCTGCATTGACGAGCCAGGTGGCAAAGCCGGTAGAGGGCGAAACGTTTACGGGGATGATCTGGTCCCGCGTGATACGGTTGTAAGCAGCCACATCCAGCCCGATACGGTTGTCCAGGAAGTTCAGCTGCAGCCCTACTTCCTGCTCGGTGGTCCGTTCCGGCTTCAGGTTGGGGTTACGTTTTGTAGGGTCCACGCTGATCATCGTCTGCCCGTTCAGCAGTATGGGATTGCCGAAGATGTTGTAGACGTTGAAGGCGGAGGCATCCGTACCAACCACGGCATAGCTGCCGCGCAGCTTACCGAAGGAAAGCCAGGTCCAGTTTTTCAGCCATTCGGAAAAGACGATGGAAGCGGAAACGGAGGGATAGAAGAAGGAGCGGCTGTCCGCCGGGAGGGTGGAGGACCAGTCGTTCCGTCCGGTGGCTTCCAGGAATACGGTATTCTTATAGCCCAGGTTTACATCGGCAAACAGGGAATTGATCTGCGAGCGCGGCATGCCGGGATAAAGCAGGGGCGCGGATAAGGAGTTGCTGAGGGTATACAGTCCGGGGACGACCAGGCCTCCGCTGGTAAGCCCGGAGAGGGTGTTCATGGTCTGCTTCATGATATTTCCGCCTGCGGTGGCATCCAGTGAGAAGTCCTCGCTGAGCTTCGGGTTGGCGGTAACCAGCAGCTGGTAGTTCATCTCCCGGAAGTCGATGGTATTGCGGGCATAGCTGCCGGGAAGATAATCCTTGGCCGTCCTTTCTTCCTGGAGCGTATTATAGCTGTCCATCATGACCTTCCCCGAGATGTTGAGCCAGTCGATGGGTTTGTAGTCCAGCCCGGCAAAGCCATAATACCGGTTGCGCTGATCGCTTTCGTACTCTTCATACCGTTCCCAGTAAGGGTTGCCTGCGGAGGCGGGAGATGGATCGTCGAAGGCATGCCGGTTCCAGGTGATCTGGGAACCATCCGCATATTTATAGTCCTTCATTTTGTTCATGTCGAGCTGCCGTTGTCCGTACATGCTGAACTGTTCCATGATGTTTTGTCCCGAGAAGCCGGTGCCGGGCCGGCCGGTGGCGCCCGTATTCGCATAATTAAAAGAGGCGGAGGCGGTCAGGTTGTCAAGGATTTCGTAGCTGCCGCGAAGGGAGATGTTGTCGCGGTGCAGCTTTGAATGCGGCAGTATGAATTTCTGCCGCATATCGCCAAAGGATATACGTACGCTTCCCTTGTCGAAGTCGTTGCCGGCGCTGATGTTGTTGGATACGGTGAGGCCGGGTGTAAAGAAGTTGCGCGCGTTGTCCGGGTGCGGAGACCACGGCGCCGTTTTTCCGAAGTCCGGATTATTCTTGTCTTTGTCGAACGACCAGTACGGTCGCACCAGCTGCCCTTTCATTTCCGGTCCCCAGGACTCGTCTACCGCATATTCCGGCAGCAGGTCATAGGCGCCCAGCGCGGGATCGTGGTAGGCGGCATCTTTTTCACTGAGGAACTGCTCGGGGTTTTTATTATAGAAAAGCGTATCGAAGTCGGGAGAGCTGCCTCCGCCGTACCGGTTCTGGTATTTAGGCAGGATGTAGACGCGGTCTGTCTGTATATTAAGGCTGTAATTAACGCCAAAATGCCCGCCGTTGCCGCCTTTTTTGGTGGTGATGAGCACTACGCCGTTGGCCCCGCGGGTGCCGTAAAGCGCGGTAGCGGCCGCTCCTTTCAGCACGGAGATGGTCTCAATATCATCCGGGTTAATATCCTGGCTGGGGTTCCCGTAATCGTAGCCGCCCCCGCCGATCTGCTGGTTGACGCTGTTGGAGTTGAAGTTGCTGAAGGGTACGCCGTCTACGACAAACAGCGCGTTGTTATCCCCGAGGATGGACTTTTGTCCGCGTATGGTTATCTTGGAAGACCCTCCCATGGACCCGGTGTTGGTATTGATCTGCACACCGGCGATCTTACCGTTCAGGGCGTTGACGAAGTTTACTTCTTTGGCTTGCTGCACCGCCTGCCCGCTGACCTCCTGGATGGCATAGCCTACGGAGCGCTGGTTTTTCTGCATCCCCAGCGCCGCTTTGACGACCACCGTTTTAAGGGTCTGCGTTTTTCCGCCCTGCATGGTTATGGTGATGCTGGTATCTGTACCGACGGTTGTGCTGGTAGAGTCCAGGCCGATGGCTTTTGCAACAAGGACAGTGCCGGGCGCCGCCTGCAGGGTAAAGCTGCCGTTCTGATCCGCAACGGCGCCTTTTTCGGTACCCTTGACCTGTACGGTGGCGGCAGGTACGGCTTTGCCGTCGGGCGACACTACCTTACCACGAATGGTTTGTGCGGCAACGGTACCGGATAAGCAAAGGCATAAAAAAAACAGGAGTGCATGTTTCCGCTTCATGTAGCATTGGTTTTTCGCGGTATCCGGACAAAGCGCCTGTTGACGCAAGGGAAAACCGCGCAGGGGGGCATGCAGGGAATAAGGCTTTCATACTACTCGGTTTGTTGGATACCCGGTTCGATAAAAAGGGCAAATACTATTTGTGAAGGGGATGGATAGGGCCTGTCACATGTATGTGATATGCAAGAAAAAATTGTGCCGGAAATTGCAAATTAACGAGGCAGAACAATGATTTTTAGGCAAAATACAGCATGTTCCTGCATGAGTAAAGCTGTATCTTGCCGCAAACGGGCAGTCGCCGCCCCTGGTGGCGGAGATAAGGAGAGAAGAGCACGGCGAAGGTCAGCCGGCCTTGAAGAGGGATTGTACCTGGAAGTTGACCGCGTAAAGCTTGATCTGTTTCAGGATGGATAACGCGCTTTCGAATTTTGCAGCGGGCAGATATTTATGCAGCCTGATCTCATTCAGCACATACATATCGGCATTGGCGATCTCCTTGGGCGAATGCCCGGACAATATCTGGATGAACATGCTCAGCAGTCCCTTGTCCAGCGGCGTATCGCCGTCTGCGGTATAAAATACCTTGTCGTTCTGGTAAGCGGCGTGCAGCCATACCCGGGGGTTGCATCCCCGGATGAGGTGCTGCTCCGTTTTGTATTGGGTATCGATCAGCGGGAGCTCTTTACCCAGGCGGGTGATATACCTGAAATACCGGAACCGGTTCATCTTATCGAGGAAAAGGTCGAATTCTTCGATGATCTTATCCTGCAGCCTGTTGATGTCCATTGCGCTACTGTTTGTGTTGGTGATCGGATGCACAAACCTACTTACCCTTAACGGTGTGTAAAAATAGGGAAATCGGGCCCACCATCGTTCCGTTGTCTCCGAATTTTGGCTGATTTGTAATGAACCGGAAAAAAAGTGTAATGAAAATTGTCAGATTGCCGGCGGGTGGGGCGGGAAGCGTAGCGTCGGAACCGTCCGGGACCTCCGCAAATCCGGATATGGACCCGGTGACACGGAAAATCCGGGCAGCCCAGTATAGGGCAGGATGGTTGTTGTGTTCCTGAGGATTAACTTTCGGACTTTTTATATATTTACCTCCAAATCCCTGCTAATTGCCTACTTCTACCTCAGACAACGAAAAAGAACTGCTGATGCAGGTCACCGGGGGCGACGAGGCTGCTTTTACGCAGCTCTTCCATGCTTACCATCAGAAACTCGGCGCTTATGTATTTCGCCTGACAGGATCTGTCGACGCAGCTGAGGAAATCGTTCAGGAAACATTTGTAAAGGTATGGGCCAAACGCCGGCTGCTCGCAAATGTGGACAATTTCGGGGCCTACCTGTATATGACTTCGCGAAATCATGCCCTGAACTGTCTGCGGCAGCAGGCAAAGGAACGGGCCAGAAGCTATTACTATGTATTGAACTACAGTGAAATATATGATGAGCACAGCAGCGAAGACCCGGTGTTTGGTGTGGATCGTTATGTGCTCATTGACCAGGCTGTGGCAGAGCTGCCTCCCCAGCAGCAGAAGGTTTATCTGCTGAGCCGCCGGGCCGGTCTGAAGCAGGGAGAAATAGCCAGCCGCATGAGCCTGTCCCGGGAAACCGTAAAGAAATACCTGAAACTGGCTGTCCGGTCGATCTCCAACTACCTCCGTACCCATGGCGATTTCTCCCTGATATTTCTCCTGGCGCTCGGCAGTCTGAAATTTTTTTGCTGAACGATACCCCCTTTTTGCTGTTTCCGGTGTCTCTTACCTGGGAAATGTTCCGGAGCAGCTGTTTATTTCCAAATATGACTTATGAATACCGACCATAAAAGGCTGGCTTACTTATTCAGACGTTATTTTAGCCAGACGGTTACTGCGGAAGAAGAGCAGGAGCTGATGGATCTGATCAGCAGGGACGGGCATACGGAAGAGCTGAAAGCGCTCATGGATGAAGCCTGGGCGACATATAAGACGGATATGCCGCTTTTTTCTCCCGGACAGAGCGATGCCATGCTGCACCGCATTATGCAAGAAAAGGAAAACGGAGAAGAGACGGCAGTGCGGTCCCGCAAAGGCGAAGGAAAGCGTATCCGATGGCTCAGAGCAGCTGCTGTGGCAGCCCTGCTCATCCTGCCCGCTGCCGGAGGCTTTATATTATGGCAGCGTGCGCGCAACCCCCTGAAAACTCCGGTTGCATCCCGGACGATGCCGCCCGGTGACGATATTGCGCCGGGTAGTAATAAAGCGGTGCTTGTGTTGGCAAACGGCACAAGCATCCCCCTGGACAGCAGCGGGAATGGCCTGCTGACCCGGCAGGGGAGTACCCGGGTGCTGAAGCTCAGGGGCGGGCAACTGGCTTATGAAGCCCAGGGTGAAAAACGTAAGGCTTCGGACGAAGTCAGCTTTAATACGCTGACCACGCCCCCCGGAGGAGAATATCAGGTTGTTTTGCCTGACAACAGCAAGGTATGGCTGAATGCTGCTTCCTCTCTGCGTTTTCCAACCGCCTTTACGACGGGGAAGCGGGAAGTCGAGCTGACGGGAGAGGCTTATTTTGAGGTGGCTGAAGACAAGGACCGGCCCTTTGAAGTGAAGGTGAACGACATGCACGTTAAAGTGCTCGGCACTCATTTCAACGTCATGGCTTACGGAGACGAATCATCCGTAAAAACCACCCTGCTGGAGGGGGGCGTGAAGGTCAGCCAGGGCGAGACGGAAGCCTTGCTGAAGCCCGGGCAGCAGGCGGATCTCGATAAGTCCGCCCGGCATATCCGGATCAGGAAAGCGGATATGGAGGAAGTCATGGCCTGGAAGGAAGGACTCTTTCATTTTGACGGGGACGATCTCCCCAGCATCATGAGAAAAATAGCCCGGTGGTATGATATGGAGGTCAGCTATGAGGAAGGTCTTCCTGCCGGACATTTTACCGGTGTGATCAGCCGGGATAATAACCTTGCTCAGGTATTAAAAGTGCTGGAGCTGAGCGGAATACATTTCTCTATTGAAGGCAGGACGATCAGGGTGAAACAATAAGCAATTTTTTACCGGAGCATAAGGAGCAGATATCATAATAAAAATAAAAGATGGAAAACTTAAGGCCTCCCTGAGCCTGTGTCATGGGAAAGACATAAAAGAAACCGTTCCGGCTGGTACCCGGAACGGCGGACTTGGGCTTGCCCCGTGTTATCTCATCCGTGAAGAATGATCAACAGATTATCCAAACCCAATAATGCAAAGGTATGCAATTAAAATTCCTGTGTGTCTATGGCAGACATTTACCTGACATCTTCTCTCTCAAAAGGCTGCTGATAATGAAACTGGTCATCATCCTGATGGCGGCGACCTGTATGCAGGTGAGCGCCAGATCAAACGCCCAGAATATTAGCCTTTCTGGCCGTCATGTCTCGCTGGAAAAGATTTTCCGGGAGATCAGGAAACAGACGGGATACGATTTCTTTTATAAGAACGAACTTTTACGGCTGGCGCATCCCGTTAACGTAAACGTTAGGGATATCTCATTAAAGGAGGCCCTGGACGCCTGTTTCAAAGATCAGCCGCTGAGTTATTCGTTAGTGGGGAAAACCATAGTGGTCAAGGAAAGGCCAAAGCAGCCCGCTCCCCCTTCAAAAATCCCGGAAGCAATAATTAAAAAGGCAGATATAGAGGTCACCGGGTTGGTTACCGACAGCAGCGGCGCCCCGATGCCGGGTGTGACAGTATACCTGAAGAGTAACAAAAGTGTCGGTACGGCTACCGACCCGAACGGCCGGTATATCCTCGAAGTACCGGACAACGCCACGCTGGTGTTCAGCATGATCGGTTTTGAAAGCCAGGAAGTGCCGGTAGCCGGAAAAAAGACGATTAATATCAGATTGCTGCCGGCCTCCACACAGTTGGGAGAAACCGTAGTGACTGCTTTTGAGACCCATCAGAACAAAGCCGATATGGTGGGTTCGGTAACTTCCATCAGTGCCGACGACCTGGCAAAAAACCCTTCCAGTAACCTGACCACATCCTTAGCCGGGCGGGCGGCAGGATTGATCGCTTTTCAGCGAAGCGGCGAGCCGGGACAAGACAATGCCAACTTTTTTATACGTGGTGTTACCACATTCGGATATAAAACGGATCCCCTGATCCTGATTGACGGAGTAGAACTGACGGCAACAGACCTGGCCCGTATTCAACCGGACGATATCGCCAGCTTCTCTATATTAAAAGATGCCACTGCAACGGCGGTATATGGGGCACGGGGCGCTAACGGTGTCATACTGGTAACCACAAAACAAGGTGCTGTAGGCAAAGCCAAGCTTTCGTTCCGGCTTGAGAACTCCATATCAGCGCCTACACGGAATGTGCAGATAGCGGACCCGGTTACCTATATGAAGATGTATAATGAAGCTATCGTAACCCGCGATCCGTTTGGTGTGCCGCTTTATTCTGAAGATAAGATAGCCAATACGGAAGCCGGCACCAATCCGATTGCCTATCCTGCCAATGACTGGCAAAAGCTGTTGTTTAAGGATTACACGACAACAAGACGGATCAACCTGAACGTGAGCGGCGGGGGCGGTGTGGCCAGGTATTTTGTTTCCGGCTCGTATGACCGGGACAATGGTCTGATGAATGTCGATCACCGCAATAATTTTAATAATAATATTAAGCTGAATAGCTATACCCTCCGGACGAACGTAAACATTACCCTGACAAAGACCACCGAGCTGAGTGCCCGGCTGAGCGGTAATTTTGATGATTACACCGGTCCCATATCCGGTGGTGCAGCCATGTACAATGAAATTATGCATTCTAATCCTGTGCTGTTTCCTCCTTATTATCCAACCGATTCCGCTCATCAGTATGTGAAACACATCATGTTTGGAAATTATACCGCAAGAAGCGGAAGTGGAGTGGGCTATTCCAATCCTTATGCAGACATGGTGAAAGGCTATAAGAATTACTCCCGGTCACTAATGCAGGCACAGCTCGAATTGAAACAGGATTTTTCCTTCCTGACGGAAGGACTGTCAACAAGGATCATGGGATATACCTACCGGCAGTCTTACTTTGATGTGGTCCGGGCCTATTCTCCTTTCTATTATCAATTGGACAGTTACGATAAATTGACGGACACCTATGCGATTTCCAATCTAAATGAAGAAGGGGGTACGGAGTACCTGGGATATAATCAGAGCCGGCCGGATGTTTCCTCTTCCTTTTATATGGAGGCGATGGTTGATTACAACCGCACATTCAAGGAAAATCACGGTATCAGCGGCATGGTGATTTATCAGATGAGAAGCAATCAATCAAGTGCCCAGGGTGATCTCCAGCAATCTCTCCCGTTCCGGAACTTAGGGACTTCAGGCAGGTTGACTTACAATTATGACAAACGTTATTATGCGGAATTTGATTTTGGCTACAACGGATCGGAGCGGTTTGCCGCCAACCATCGCTATGGATTTTTCCCCTCTTACGGCTTAGCGTGGACCGTCTCCAATGAAAAATTCTTTAAGTCCATAAAACCGGTGATCTCCAATTTGCGGTTGCGGGGAACCTACGGAATTATCGGGAACGACGCCATTGGCTCTCCGCAAGACCGTTTCTTTTATATATCCAATGTGAATATGAATGATGGCGACAAGGGGGCCACTTTTGGAGGTACTTCTTCGACCGAAAGCACTTATTCTTTGAATGGTATTACGGTTTCAAGATATGCTAATCAGGATATCACCTGGGAGACCTCAACCGAAAAAAACATTGCCATAGACATCGGCCTGTTTGACGATCTGAGCATTACAGCAGAATTCTATTCACAATACCGCGATCACATCCTGATGACCCGGTCGATACCCTTATCGATGGGGCTGTCCGCCGCGAGCAGGGCGAATGTCGGTGAAGCCTCGGGAAAGGGTACGGATATTTCGTTGGAGTACAACAAGTATTTTTCCAATGGGTTTTGGCTTCAGGCAATGGGGAACTTTACTTATGCCACCAGCAAGTACAGGGTCTTCGAAGAGCCGCATTATGACGAGCCCTACCGTTATCACGTGGGACATTCTCTTTCCCAGACCTACGGTTATATTGCAGAACGGTTGTTTGTGGATGAAAAAGATGTCGAGAATTCACCCCGGCAAAATTTTGGTGAATACGGCGCCGGTGATGTGAAATACCTGGATGTGAACCGCGACGGAGAGATTACCGAGGCCGACATGGTTCCTATCGGCTATCCGACCACACCTGAAATTGTCTATGGCTTTGGTTTTTCAGCCGGATATAAAGGCTTTGATATATCTGCCTTTTTCCAGGGCTTGTCCAATGAAGCTTTCTGGATAAATGTTAAACCTTATGACCCTGCTACAAATACCGGATCAACCATTCCGTTTGCCAGTGATGGTGAGGTATTGCAGGCCTATGCGGATAGCTATTGGTCGGAAGATCACAGGGATGTCAATGCGCTTTGGCCCAGATTAAGTCCCGCAGGCAGCTCAAATAATTTCCAACCCAGCACCTGGTTTATGCGGAACGGCGCCTTTTTGCGACTGAAGCAGTTGGAAATAGGTTATTCTCTTCCCAAGAGCATTCAGAAAAAGCTCCATATGTCCAGGCTTCGTATTTACGCGAACGCCAGTAACCTGTTTACCATCAGCAAATTTAAAATGTGGGATGTGGAAATGGGGGGCAACGGAATGGGCTATCCTATACAACGGGTATTCAATTTAGGTCTGAACCTGGACATTAATTAAAAAGCATCTTCGATATGAAAAACTACATCAATATAATTATTGGTTTGGCGGTTGTCTTATTTATGATGACCTCCTGTGAAAAGTATCTGGATATATTGCCGGATAACACGGCGACGCTTGACAACGCCTTTGCCATGCGTTCAGAGGCAAAAAAGTATCTGTTTACCTGCTATTCTTATATGCCCAAAAGCGGAAACATAGATGATGATCCGGCCATGCAGGGGGGAGATGAGATCTGGCGGATCCTTTACAGGAGGAATGGCTTTACGGATATGGCCAGAGGGCTGCAAAATAAGGTCAGCCCGATTGGTGACAAGTGGGATGCCTTGTATAAAGGGTTGCGGGATTGCCATATCTTCCTCGACAATATCGGCAAAGTGCCCGATATGCTGGATGTGGAAAAGAAGCAATGGATCGCTGAGGTGAAGTTTCTGATTGCTTATTATCATTTTTATCTGGTGAAGATGTACGGACCGGTGCCGTTGGTCAAGGAAAACCTGCCGATCGATGCCTCTCCGGACCAGGTACAGGTATCCCGGGACCCGGTTGATTCCTGCTTTAATTACATTGTGCAGCTCCTTGATGAGGCTGCACCGGATCTGCAGCTTGTACCCCAGGACCCGCAACAGGAGAACGGGAGGATTACGCAGCCGGTAGCCGCTGCATTTAAGGCTGAAGTACTGACCTATGCGGCTAGCCCGCTTTTCAACGGCAACACAGATGAAGCCGGTCTTAAAAACGCCGACGGCACCCAGCTTTTTAATCAGACTTTTTCCAAAGCCAAATGGGATTCCGCTGCCGCCGCCTGTAAAAAAGCGATCGGGATCTGTGAATCGGCCGGAATGAAATTATATGACTATCAGGACAGAAACGGGTCAAATTATAACCAGTATCATCTTTCCGATACCATCCTCAGGCAGTTGACTATCCGCAACAGCATGTGTGAGAAGTGGAACAGCGGCATTATCTGGGCCAATACCCAAAGCTTTGCCAGCGTGCAAGGTATTGCTTTGCCCATGATGGATGTTTCCCGTACGGAAAACCATGTACCCCGGGGAGAACTGTCCCCGCCCTTAAAGATTGCCGAGATGTTTTATACCCGGCATGGTGTCCCCATCGATGAAGATAAAGAATGGAATTACAGCGGCAGGCATAAATTACGTACTGCTGAAGAGGGCGACGCCCTGTATATTCACAGGGGTTATACTACGGCTTCCCTGAATTTCGACAGGGAGCCCCGGTTCTATGCCGATCTGGGTTTCGATGGCAGTGTCTGGTACGGACAGGGCCGGTACGATGATTCCAGCCCTTCAGATCTGTTCTATGTGCAGGCTAAATTCGGACAGATCGATGCGTTGCAATTTGATCGGGGCAGTATAACAGGCTACTTTATAAAAAAGTTTATACATTTTGAAAATGTAGTAGAAGCAGGAACAACTTATTCGATACATAATTATCCCTGGCCCCTTATGCGGTTAAGCGGCTTATACCTGCTGTATGCTGAAGCCCTGAATGAATCAGAAGGACCCGGACCGGAGGTGTATCGCTATCTGAACCTCGTTCGCCAACAGGCCGGTCTGCCATCCGTGCAATCTGCATGGGATGAGTATGCTATCAATCCGGATGAATATAAGACGCAAAATGGATTAAGGAAGATCATCCACCGGGAGCGAATGATCGAATTGGCTTTTGAAGGACAGCGGTTTTGGGATCTGCGTCGTTGGAAAGAGGCTGCTCAGACGTTGAATGCTCCTATCCAGGGATGGGACGGCCAGCAGAAAGAAGCAGAAGATTATTACCGGATTGTCACTGTCTTTAACCAAACATTCGGATCAAAAGATTATTTCTGGCCTATCGTTGACAGGGAGATCACAGCCAACAGGAATTTGGTGCAGAATTTAGGATGGTAGGTATTCCAAGGCAATCATTATCATACTTATTTACAACAAGATAAACATGAAGAAACAGCAGTTTTTTATCAGTCCGCCATTCTGCGGACTCCTTAGCATGCTCATGTTGGCTGCCTTATGGCAGGGATGCAAAAGAGAAACAGATGCTTATATAGATCCTAAGGCTCCCGCTCCGGCGCAGGTAAGCGGCCTGAAGATCACCAGCACGCCGGGCGGTGCTTTTATCACTTATAAAATACCCGAAGACCCCAATCTGTTTTATGTAAAGGCGGAATATGAAATCCAGCCGGGTGTATTCCGGGAGGCCAAGTCCTCGTATTATACCGATACCCTTGCCTTGGTGGGCTTCGGGGATACCCTTAGCCATGAAGTGAAAATATACAGCGTTGGCCGAAACAACAAGGAATCGGAGCCGATCTCTTTGAATGTAAAGCCGCTTACCCCGCCGGTGAGATCCATATTTGAGACGCTGGCCTTGGGCTCTACTTTCGGGGGGGTATTTGTGTCTTTTAAGGACAGCACACAGGCCAATATCGGTATAACATTAATGGTTGAAGATTCTTTGGGCATGGGTACATGGGAGCCGTTAGGGACCTACTATACCGCTGAATTAGAAGGGGTTTTTGCAGCCCGGGGACTGGATACGGTTGAAAGAAAATTCGGCGCGTATATACAGGACCATTGGCTTAACCGGTCGGATACGCTGATCGCCCGCTTAACGCCGCGTTTTGAGGAGTTAATACCTAAAGATAAATTTAAGGCATTGAAGCTGGAGTCGGATAACTGGCAGCCTGTTGCTGCTAAATATAACATGGAAAACCTGTGGGATGGCATTGAACTGGAAAGTGAAAACCAGTTTGCACCCCCTACTAAACCGTTGCCCGAGTGGTTCTCAATCGATCTGGGACACGAGGTTATTTTCAGCCGGATGAAGCTGTTTCAAAGAATTCAATACCCCTACAACGGGGCATGGGTAAAAAAGTTTGCCATATACGGTTCCAATACACTCAGCGATGATTGGGCAGACTGGGAGCTGCTGGCGACGTTTGACTACAAGACACCCTCGGGGCTGCCCTGGCCGCAGTATACGGCCGACGATCTGGCTTACGCGAGAACCGGTCAGGATTTCGCTTTCCCCGACGGGCTCCCTGCCGTACGGTACATGCGTTTTAAGGTTCTGGAAACCTACAATATGACGGGGCAGTTCTACTTCGGGGAGTTTACGTTCTGGGGGAAAATGGTACCCTAAAAGAAACAGCTTATAAAATACTGGCAAAAAAGGCATTCAAGATGAAAAGAACAACCGGCTATTTATATTTAGCGGCATTGTCCGCAATTATCCTGACCATCGGTGCCTGCGGGAAGATGGATGATGAATTCCGGAAATTTGTCGTTCCGGGCGGGGTTACCTATCCGGGCAAAGCTACCCGGGTGGTAGGTTATCCGGGGCGTGACAGGATAAAGATATCCTGGTCCAGGGGACAGGATCCGAGTGTGGTCAAAGCCCTTATATTCTGGAACTATTATACGGATTCCGTGGAGGTCAATATCCCACCAGACGGCGATGATACCATCAGTGTGATGATCGACAACTTACCGGAAAAAGCATACTCCTTCATCATTAAAACGTATGATGCCAAAGGGAATGTTTCTGTTCCGGTAGAGTTGCTAAGTGAAACATATGGAGATCTGTATCAAGCCAGCTTGTTAACCCGCCCCTTGAGCTCAAGCACGATGGAACCAAGGAATACGATCAATATTATATGGGGAGTTGCAGATGTATCAAACGGAGCGTATGCAACTGAAGTAAAATATACGGACACACTTGGACATTCCCGTATTCAGCGTATGCCTATAACCGAAGATACCTCCGTAATATCCGGTGTTCAGGAAGGCGGCGACTTTCAATACCGAACCTTATTTCTACCCGACTCTCTGAGCATAGATACTTTTTATACGGATTATACCCAGGTAAAAGTCCCGCGCTTTGTAGAGGTGATCCCTAAAGATACCTGGAAGGTATATCCTTTGCCGGGCGATTTCTATCAGCATGATCCTAAATATCCTGTGACCAATGTATGGGATGGGAATACAACGACGGACGGGAACATTTTCCTGGTCCAGGGTTCGGATCCGGCCATTAGTCAGCCAAACTGGTTTACAGTAGATATGGGATTCAAGGCAGTCTTTAATAAAGTAGAGTTGTTCCAAAGGCCCCATGGATCAACCCCTTTCCAGACCTATTGGCCTAAGAAATTTTCCATTTGGGGAAGCAATGACCCCGATGCGGATGGGGGATGGGATCATTGGCATTTGCTGGGAACCTTCACTTATACTGCTTCAGCATTTTCTGAAGCCTTTCAATTCCCTGATAATGGTGAGGCGTATCAGTATTTTAGATTTGAGCTTTTGGAAAATTATGGTGCATCGGATTATCAGTACCAGTTAACAGAGCTTACTTTTAGGGGAACTATTATTCCATAAAGGCAGAATTTATTATCTATGCGTACCATTCTATTTGCTATTACGTTTTCGTGTCTATGCATAATGGCACATGCACAATCCTTTGTCCATCCGGGCATCGACCAGTCGGCGAAAGATCTGGCCTATCTGAAACAACTGATCGCCCGGAAACAGGAACCCTGGAAAAGCGCCTATGACAAGCTGGTAAAAGATACCGATACCACCTTTGCTGTCCATGCGCATGCCCATGTGCTGAGGGGGCCTTATGCCAAACCCAATATCGGCGGGGACGATTTATCCCAAAGTGCAACGGTGGCCTATAACTGCGCGCTGCTCTGGTACCTGACGAAGGACCGGAATTATGCCCATACGGCGATTCGCATTCTGGACGGCTGGTCGGACACTCTTTGGGATTTCGATTACAACGATGCCAAGCTACTCGCCGGCTGGACGGGACACGCCTTTTGCAATGCCGCTGAGATCCTGCGTTATACTGACGCCGGTTGGAGCCAGAAAGGCGTCGACCGGTTCACCCATATGCTGATGACCGTTTACTATCCGCTGCTCCGGTATTATTTCCCCACTGCGAACGGGAACTGGGATGGTGCGATCTGCCATAGCCTGCTGGCCATCGCGATCTTTACCGATAACCGCCCTTTATTCAATGATGCTGTGGATCACCTGCTGCACGGCCCGGTCAACGGAAGCATTTTTAAATACATCTATCCCAACGGGCAGTGTGAGGAGTCCGGACGGGATCAGGGACATGTACAGCTGGGACTCGATGAGTTCGCGGGTGCGGCGCAGGTCGCTTTTACCCAGGGGGTGGACCTGTTTTCCATCGGCGATAACCGCATCGGCCGGGGCTATGAATATACGACCGGATACCTGCTCGGACATACCCCTTACTGCTATTGCGAGATCTCTCCCCGGGCCATGCATCTGGGTGGTGGTTTCGAATATGTTTACCGCCATTATGCCGCCCTGGGGATCCGGCTTCCTTTCGTCGCCCGGGCTGCCGACTCGATGCGCGCGAAAGTACCCCAGCGCACCCTTACCGCCGTCAGGGCCGCCTTTGCCCATGCCGCCTCCCCGATCAGAACCCTCGTCAACGATTCGACCGCCTACATTGCGGGCGCCGATAAAGACGTCCCGGATATCCCCGCAGATGCCATCCAGGTACAGCCCGGCCAATCCGTGCAGCAGGCGCTGGACCGTGCGGCAGGTACCGGGAGGTGGGTGGTTTTGGCCAAGGGGGTGCACCCCCTCGACACCGCGCTGAAGCTCCCCAGCGGGGTAACCCTTTCGGGCATGGGCACCGGTTCGGTCCTTTTTCTAAAGCCGGAGGCCGGCCGCGATGCGATCGTCAATGCTACGGACGACCTGCACGACATCACGCTGCGCAACTTTGTAGTGGAAGGCGCCCTGCAGCCTCACCCCGGTAATGATCCCAACAGCTCGAGGTCCTTTAACAACAAAGGTAACCGCGGGGGCGTCCTCTTTCGGAGTGCGGCGGTGAACCGGATGCATGGATTACACTTCATGAACCTTACCGTGCGGAACTGCACGTATAACGGCGTTTTCATCAGCGGTGCCCGGGATCTGACCTTTTCCGGCTGTGATCTTAATGAAAACGGAGCTGCGGTAGTCCCCGGTCCCAAGCTGCAGCACAACCTGCTGCTGACACATTGCAGCAGCATTCTCGTCCGGGACAGCCGCCTGGACGGCTCTCCAAACGGATCCGGTATTTATCTGCAGAGCTGTGAACAAGTCTCGGTAACTGACAATGAACTGGCCCGGAATGCGCTCAACGGGATATCGGTCAGTGAAAGCGCCGGTATAACGATCACCGGCAACCTGATCGAAGGGAACGACCAAAGTGGCGTCCATGCGGAATATCTCTACACCGGGAACCGGAAGATGACCGTCTCCGGAAACCGGATCCATTTTAACGGAGGGTATGGGATTGAATCATACGGGACCGATAATATCAGCATTCAAAACAATCTGTTGAGCGGAAACGGTATTTTTACAGGTACGATCGATAATAAGGATCAGCTCAAAGTGGCTGATACGAAAAAGATAGTATTGAGATAAGATAGTCCATTGGATTGTTGTGTTCGACAGGCACACAGAACTTTATCAGAGATCCCGGAGTTATTACATTTAAATCGTTAGAATTAATGAGACGGATGACCATCGCATTTAAAAGAGGCCTTTTCATAAGCTTTTTGGCAGTAATTGTTTTGTTGATTGGTTTTTCCGCACAAGCGACGCCCGATATTAAAATCATCCACAGCCTGTTATCTCCCGATAAAAATACCAAAATAGAAATCGGTATAGACGCCACCGGTAACTTGTTGTACAGAACTTTTTACCAACAAACGATAGTGAACACCTGGTCAAAAATGGGTTTTGTGATGGATGGAAAAACGGCCGGAGCACATACCGTTATGGATGAAAAGACAGTGTCCCGTCATCGGGGAAGTTTTGCCTGGCGGTTGGGTGAAGATGATTCTATCTCTAATGATTATAACCAGGCCATATTAATGTGCAGAAGCGCTGATTTAAATTTCAATCTAATCCTGCGCATTTTTAACGGAAGTGTCGCGTTTCGCTATCAGATACCTGTTCAGCCGGGGGTTAATAATGTAGCGATAACCAGGGAACTGACAACATTTGCTTTTAATAAGCCGCTGACCGTTTATCAATATAATCAGGAGTCAGTTTTTCACCCGGTTGAAATAGACTCGTTAAGGAAAAGCTGTGATCTGCCGGCAACACTTACTGACTATAAGCATACGTATATCAGTATTGGTGAAGCGGATAATGATAACTATGCAAAATCGGAATTAACGAAAGGCGATGCGGCGCATAGTTTTCGGGTTTCCTTTATGCATGATGCTGCTGTTCGGATAGCGAAAAATTACACAACGCCCTGGAGAACGATCAGCTTTTCCAACACAGCCATCGGATTACATGCATGCAGTCAGCTTTATCTTAAGCTGGTAAATCCGGTCTCCGATTCCATGCCTGATTGGATTAGACCGGGCAAGCTGATCAGGGCGCAGCTAACAACCGAAAGCGGCATGCGATGCATTGATTTTGCCGCGAAACATAATTTTCAATACATATTATTTGATGCAGGCTGGTATGGAAAAGAATTTAATTCCATATCAGATCCTACTACCTATATAAAAGGGCTGGACATGCCGGCGATCATTAAATATGGTAAGTCCAGGCATATTGGCGTTATCCTGTATGTCAATTACGTCGGTTTAAGAAAATACCTTGACAGAATTATACCCCTGTATAAAGAATGGGGCGTAGCGGGGATGAAGTTCGGTTTTGTGGACGGCATGACACAGGAAGGGATCAGCTGGCTGGCTTCCGCTGTAAGAAAAGCGACTGATGCAGGTTTTATTATTGATGTCCATGATAATTACAAGCCTACCGGACTCAGCAGAAAATACCCGGCCTGGCTGACACAGGAAGGGGTCAGAGGAGATGAGAATGGTCCGGATGCATTTCATACTACGACATTGCCGTTTACGCGCTTCCTGGCAGGGCCGGCTGATTTTACCTTTTGTTATCCCAATGCGACGAACAGCTTCAGCAAAAACCTGAAGGTGAGCATGGCGCACCAGCTGGCTTTAACCGTGATTTATTTCAGTCCTTTGCAGTCCATGTTCTGGTATGGCAAGCCTGAAGATTATACGAATGAAAAGGAAATAGAATTCTTTAAGTATGTGCCCACAGTCTGGGATGAGTCCCACTATCTGGCCGGGGAAATAGGGAAGTATATCAGTGTTGCCCGGAGGAAAGGAAATGTCTGGTTTGTAGGAAATGCCGCCGGATTAGAAGATTGGGACGGTGCTATAAAACTGGATTTCTTAAAGGCGAATATCATTTATGAAGCTGCAATTTATGAGGATGATGGTAAGGGTGGGATTGGTAAGAGAATAATACAGGTTAAAAAGGGAGAAGATCTTCCAATAAATATCAGAGCAAAGTGTGGACAGGCAATTATTATGCGTCCATTGAAATAGCCGTACGCCCTTTTTTTAATATCCCGACAGCTTACCTTAGGGCGTTTTATCAAAAATTTAAATAGTATGGAAATAAAGAGCGTAGCCGGGTAATACAATATATTATGAAGATTTTTTCGGCTGTCACACGATTTGTTTTCACGCTCATGATGGCTTCGACTGCGTTCTGGGCTTCCGGTGGGCCGTCCGCTCCCATGGACCTGCTGGTCAACGGCGTGAGCAATCCGCAGGCGATTGATGGCGGCAAGCCGCGTTTCACTTGGATGTTTAGGGACGACCGTCGCGGGGCAATGCAAACTGCGTATGAGATCCTTGTGGCCTCCAGACCCGAGCGCCTGGTTGCGGGTAAAGCAGATTACTGGGACAGCGGTAAAGTGACTTCGGACAAATCAACTTCGGTTGGATATGGTGGGAGGCCGTTGCCTGCTGCTACACGGTTCTGGTGGAAGGTTCGGATTTGGGATGAGACCGGTAAGGCCAGCCTTTACAGCGCACCGGCTTTTTTTGACATGGGCTTAAATCAAAAAGGCTGGACAGCGCATTACATCTGGGATGGAGCCGACAAAGCCAATCACTTTGTCTATTTCCGCAAGCGTTTTGTGATCTCGAATAAACCGGTATTGGCCAAAGTCTATGTTACGGCGATCAACGATTATCTTCTGTATTGCAACGGACAACTCCTGGGGCAAGGCCCGGCGCGGTGCGACCCGTATCACTATGGCCAATACAATGCTTACGATGTGACCAAGCTGCTGAAACCCGGCACGAATGTATTTGCCGCCGTCGGACACAAGGCGATCCCCTGGTCCGGCAATCCCAATCTCAAGCCCGCTTTTCTGCTGGAAGCCCGGTTTTTGTATCCTGACGGCTCGTCTTCCACGATCGGAACGGATGAATCGTGGAAGATGTTGTCGCCTACCGCTTTTATTGAAGCCGATCCGACATATTTCGGCAGCGGAAGAGGCAACCGCGCCGCCATTCGGTTTGATTCGCGCCGGGAACCTGTTGGCTGGAAAAACGTTGGTTTTGATGATTCCGATTGGGCCTCTCCCATGGTAGTGAACCGCTCCGACTATCATTTGTTTGCGCAAAAGGCGCCGACAGAACGGGTGCAGGCTGCACTTAGGCCGGTTAGCGTCACCCGGACCAACGGCGCTTGGTTGGTGGATTTCGGACAGTGTATTAACGGCTGGCCCAAACTCACCATGCGCGTGAACCATCCGGGTGATACCGTGCGCGTGGAATACTTCCAGATGATCGGCGAGCGGAAGCCCTCCGGCTGGGACGAATATATTTGTCACGGCGGCAAAGAAACCTGGGATGCAAATTTTGGGCGTTACACCTCGTTCCAGACATTCAGGATCACCGGCTACGCAGGGAAATTGAGCGCTTCTGACGTCAGCGGTATGTGGGCTTATGGCGATGCGGATGTGACCGGAAGGTTCCGTTGTTCGAGCGATTTGCTTAATGACATTTACAAAATGTGCGAGCGTTCGGCGCGGCAGAGCGTTCAGCAAGGCATCATCAGCGTGGATGCCCAGCGCGAACAACTGCCGTGGCTGGCGGATGCCTGGAGTATTGCCAACGTCCTGCTTTACAACCACCGCAACACAACGATGATCGACAAAGTAGTCCGTGACTTTGCAGGAGAACAAATGACCAACGGATATATCCGGAACGTCAGCCCGGGGCATGGATTTGAAGGCGCGGATGGACATGGCCGGATTCCCGAATGGGCCATGTATTGGCCCATGTTGTTGTGGCAGCAATATCTGTTTTCAGGCGATGAAACGCTTCTTCGGGAAATGGCGCCGCGCGTGGCGCTTTTTTTGGAGTGGCTTAAACCCTTTCAGGATCCGGAAACCAAACTGCTGAACCCGCTTAAAATGTGGCGTATTTCCGATTTTGCCGGCGGCGATATGCCCGGCGGCGGCTACAATATTGCCACCGCCTGCCAATACTATGAGAACCTGCGCATTGCTTCGCGTGTTTTTTCAGTGTTGGGAGAAACCAACCGAAGCGAAGATTATTTGCGGCAGGCGGAGAGCGTCAAAGAAGGCATCAATACTCATTTGTTCAACGGTCGATACTATCTTGCACGGACTGACACCAGTAAGATGTTCCCGCTTGCATCCGCGTGGCCGTTGCGTTTCGACATCGAGCGGGCAGCAGACAAATCCAAAATTCTCGCCGCGGTTGAAAAATCCGGCAAACCAAACATCGGCGGCTATGGCGGTGATGCGTTCTATAGCGGAATGTTGAACGCGGGCGAGGGGGCATATGTGGTGCACGACCTGGCGCGTTATCGCCCCATGTTGGATTCAAACCGAACCTGTTGGGAGCAATTCGGTCTCGGCGGCGAGGTGAATCACGCCTGGACTTCCTATCCCGGGTATCTTTTTCAGAAATATATTCTCGGCATTCAGCCCACTGGCGGCGGCTTTGCCACGTTCGATATCCGGCCGAATATAAGCGGTCTGACATTTGCGGAAGGCGCGGTTCCCACAGTAAAAGGACTTATCACGACAGGCTGGAAGAAACATGCTGCAGGCAAGCTTTCGCTTTCGGTTCATGTTCCTGCCAATACGCGTGCAACGATCTATATTCCCAAACTGACCCAGGGAGATTTTACCATAATGGAATCCGGAAAGATCCTGTGGCCGGTAGCATCGCAGGTTAAGTACACCGGAGTGATGGCTGTTTCAGAAGAAGAAACTTCCATCAAATGTCTGGTGAGCGCCGGCGACTACCGGTTTAGCGAAGCGCTATTAAATTCCAAATGACTTGTTGCCGCCTCCCTGCAATTTAGAGGAAAATATGACAGCGACGAAAGCAAATGTTCTGGTCGTGGCAAAGCTATCTATAGATCATGCTAACCTATGTATCTTTGGTCGAATATTTAAGCTAATTGACTAAAAGTAATGCGGTCATGATAAAAGGCATTTTTGCGGTTATAATGAGTTTACTGTTGTTTTCGTCTGCCACGGTGGCAATGCCGCCTGATACTTCTGTTGCAAATACGCAGGTGTTACCGATAAACTGGAAACGTTTTGACAAGCCTATCCGGGAGCATAAAGACATGATGCAGAGCCGGCAGATCCTGGGCAATGCCGCTCGGTACAATCTTGTCTGGATCGGAAATGCATTTAAAACCGACAGCCTTCGCCACCTGTATATCATCGACAAGTACAATGAAAACGGGGTCCGGCCGGCTGCCAGCGCCTGTTACGGGCTGGCTGTGGCCTTAAAATGTGCCGCGCTTGATGATGAATCCCTGGGCGCATCCCGGGCAACGGCTTTCGGACGTGTAAGGATGCTTTTGAAAGGAGTCGCTGCCGCCTACAAGGCCAACCGGTCAGATGGTAAAGGATGGGGGAATGATTGGCAAACTGCCTTTTGGGCCACCCTGGCCGGGCAGGGGGCCTGGATGCTCTGGGACGATCTCGATGTAAGTACCCGGCAGATGGTTCAGAAAATGGTCATCGATGAAGCAGACCGTTTTATAGCGCCGGGTTATAAGGTTCCCTACTGGACTTCCCCGGACGGGCATGTCAACAGCCCCGGCGACACAAAAGCTGAGGAGAACGCGTGGAATGCCAATATTCTGCAGCTTGCCGTGGCGATGATGCCCCGGCATGCGCACGTGGAAAGATGGAAGCGTGTTTGCAGTGAATTGATGTTGTCCGCCTTTTCCATAAAAAAAGATCTGCAGAACAACGAAAAGGTGGACGGCAGGCCGGTAAAAGAATGGCTGCATGGTTTTAATGTGCGTGACGATGGCGCAGTGATTAATCATCATATCGTTCACCCGGACTATACAATGACCATCACCCTTAGCGCCCGCGCTTTTTTAACCCAATCACTTGCAGAACAACCGGTATCACAGGCTGCTGAATGGAACGCGGCGTTTGTTTATCATTCGCTGATGAACCACCGGTGGCCGTCGCCCCCCTACAAAGCTCCGGGCGGAACCATGTACATACCCGGCAAGGCCGGGGTTTATTATCCGCAGGGTACGGATTGGAGTAAATACCGTTTCGATATCTATTATCTCACGGATGTGGATGCGTATCTTTTAGATTGGGACAAGCGGTCAGGGCATAGCGCAACAGAATGGATGCGCCTCAGAAGCGCTCGTATCCTGGCTATGCAGGGGCGGCACAAGGATGGTCATATGTTCACGTATGAAGAGTATCCCACCTATCCGGGTCGTGAACAAATGGTTGTGTGGCAGGCGGCAGATGCCTATCTTCTTTTCTGGCTGAATGCGCATCACGCTATTGCGCGAACGAGGGAAGGAGGGCGTACCTGGCTTTCGCCTACCCCGCAATGATCACCTTGATCTCCCGCTCTTCCAGCTGCTTGACCATGCCGGGCGAGACGCCGGCGTCCGTAATGATATACTGTACCTGGTCGAAGTCGCACACCTTTCCCAGGCCGCGCCGTCCGAATTTGGTGCTGTCTGCCAAACCCGCGGAAGAAAACTTACATTTGAAAAAATCCTCTATACTAACCAAACATCAATTTGTAGGTCTATCGACCGGCCATCTTTTTTACACTTCATTTTGACTTATTTTAGCTGGACGATAGTGAAAAGGAATATTAAACATAAGAATGCCAATCAGATGAATTTTAAGAAATTAGCTTTTCGCGTACGGCAGGCCAACGAATTTTTACAGCAAAATGCCGTAAAAGCCGTAAACATACACATTACGCTTAGGAATTGGCTCACAGGATTTTACATTGTGGAGTTTGAGCAAAACGGAAGCGACAGGGCTGAGTACGGAACTAAACTACTTGAAAAATTGGCAAAAAACATCCGTATCAAAGGGCTCTCAGCCCCCGAATTATCTCGTTGCCGGCAGTTTTACCATGCCTATCCACAAATTTTTGGGTTGATAACCCAAAAATTCAAAACGATGCTTCCAGTCGATTTTCTCGAAGATGTTATGCTTGTAAATAGCCCAAACCAAATTCTTGGGTCGGCAACCCAAGAATTACAAAACAACGATACGAAAGAGGATTTAGAGCATATTTCCAATATTTTTCAGTTTGTTTCTTATACGCATTTTACTGAACTCATAAAAATAGACGACTCTACCAAAAGACGTTTTTATGAGTTACTGATTTTGAAAACACAGCCTACCGTAAGAGAACTCAAACGGCAGATTGACACGCTCACTTACGAAAGAGTTGGACTGTCGGACGATCAGAAAATCTCGTTTGCCGAAGTGATGAAGAAGATAAAACCGCAACAAACAATAGATTTAGTTAAGTCGCATTATTTCTTTGAGTTTCTCAATATCGGACAGCCGCATTTAATTGAGGAAAACGAGTTGGAACAGGCTCTTATCAGCCATTTGCAGCAGTTTATTACCGAATTGGGAAACGGTTTTTGCTTTGAAGCTCGACAAAAACGCATATTAATTGGCGATGAATATTACTTCATTGATTTGGTATTCTATCATCGTATTTTGAAGTGCCATGTTTTGATAGATCTAAAAACCGAAACCGCCAAACACGAACACATCGGGCAATTAAAATCGTATCTCAACTATTACAAGAAAAATATTCTGGAAAGCAACGATAATCCACCTGTTGGGATTTTGCTCGTCACCAACCAAAACAAGGCTTTGGTAGAATACGCCATTGCCGACAGCGATCTGGATATTTTTGTGAGCAAATACCAGCTTCAACTACCCGATAAGTCAAAATTGGAAGCGTTTATAAACAACGAATTGAAAAATATTTAGTTGTCCTGCCACACCGCCGGCTAACCGTGGCGGCAAATGATTTAAAACGGTGCGGGTGATGATACCTACCCCGCAATAATCACCTTGATCTCCCGCTCTTCCAGCTGCTTGACCATGCCGGGCGATACGCCGGCGTCTGTAATGATATACTGTACCTGATCGAAGTCGCACACCTTTCCCAGGCCGCGCCGTCCGAATTTGGTGCTGTCTGCCAGGATGGCCACTACCTGCGCGGACTCGATCATCTTCTGGTTGAGACTGGCTTCTGCCATGTTGGTAATGGACAGCCCGAAGTCGGGATCGATGCCGTCGATCCCGAGAAACAGGATGCCGCAGGATATCTCTGCGAGGGTTTGCTCGGCCAGGCTGCCGGCCACCGAGGAGGAGTTTTGCCGGATCATGCCGCCCAGCTGCAGCACTTCCACATTCGGCCGGTTGCACAGCTCCAGCGCCACCTTCAGCGCAGGTGTGATCACGGTAAGGTGTTTGGCGGGATGCAGGCAGCGCGCCAGGGCAAATACCGTAGTGCCGGAGCCGATGATGATGGAATCATTTTCCCCGATAATAGACAGGGCGGCTTTTGCGATCTGCTGCTTCTCCCGGTCGTTGATAAGTTCTTTTTCGTTGATCGGGCGTTCGACGGTATAGGGATTGGTGATAGAGCCGCCGCCGCGGGTGCGGAACAGCAGGTTCTTGTCCTCCAGCAGCTTAAGGTCTTTCCGGATGGTGACGCCGGAGACCCGCGTCAGGTCGCTCAGCTCCTGTATCCCCACACGGCCGTTTTCCTGCAGCTTCCGAAGGATCAGCTCATGTCTGTCCGTGCTGTTTTTCATCGGTTTGTTGATCTCTTTAGCCATAGTCATCCCTTATAAAATCCTGTGGCTGTCCGGCAGCCAGCACGTAAATGTCCACATTAACTATTTCCCTTTCAAAATTAAATAATCTTTACATTTCTTTAAGAAGCGTTTTGAAAATTTAATTTTTGTTTTACTTTTAAGTGGAAGTCCGTCATGTGTGCCTTTACCTGGACTTCGACAAGCCCAAGAATCACTATGCGTTTTTTACCGATACTGTTCGTCCTGATACTGGCCGGGAGCAGCCTGCCGGCCCAGGAGAAAATTTCCCTGAAATATATCGACGCCGCCGACCTGCCTCTTACGGGAAAGGCGGTAAAGACCCGCTATCCCTATCACCGGGTGGATACTTCGGCTTATCCCGCCCTGCCGCCGGCGGTAAAATTTCTCCTGACGGAATCTGCAGGGCTGGCGGTACACTTTACGACCAACAGCACACAGATCGCCGCCCGGTGGTGTGTGCGTGCGGAAAAGCAGGGAAGCAACCTGACGCCTATCGCTCAAAAGGGCCTGGACCTCTATATACGACATAACGGGAAGTGGGTATACGCTGGCGTGGGTCGTCCCGGCGACAGCTGCGGCAATGCCGTGCTGGTCCGAAATATGGATCATAGCATCAAGGAATGCCTGCTTTACCTGCCTACGTACGATGAGACCCGCAGCCTGCAGATCGGTGTGGAGGAAAACGCTTCTTTTAACGCTTTGCCGGATCCTTTCCGCTACCGGCTGCTGATCTATGGCTCCAGCATTACCCAGGGCGCGGCAGCCAGCCGGCCCGGCATGGCCTATCCCGCCCGGCTGAGCCGGGAAACCGGTATGAACTTCCTGAACCTGGGCCTGAGCGGTAACGGAAAGATGGAAAAGGCGGCGGCGGACATGCTGGCGGATATCCCGGCCGATGCTTATATACTGGATTGCGTGCCCAACCCTTCCCCCGTACAGATCCGGGAGCGGACCGCTTACCTGGTCCGTACCCTGCGGCAGCGGCATCCGAAAACACCCATCATTGTCGTCCAGAGTGTGGTCCGGGAGATCGGCAACTTCGACCGGGCGGCCGGCGCGCGGGTGGCGGAACAGAATGATGAGATCGTAAAACAGGTTACCCGCCTGCAGCAGAGCGGGGTCCATGATCTTTACCTGATCCGGGGCCGGCACCTGCTGGGTACCGATCACGAGGCTACGGTCGACGGCACACATCCGACAGACCTGGGTTTCGACCGGATGCTGCAGGAGCTGAGACCCGTCATCCTCGATACGCTGAGGCGGTACGGTATCCGCTGAGCCGTTTGGAGACGGTGCTTAAGCTTTCTGCTTATTTTCCGGAGCAGGCAGAATGCCCGTCGCGTCTTTTTTTTGAACAATTCGAAAGTAAATGAATAAATTTGAAATAATTTTTAAGATATTTGAACAATAAACAACATTCATATGCTGATTTTTGAAAACCGTTTTATCCGGACCCTTGGAATACTGCTGTGTCTTGCTACGGGGTTGGGGGCGCAGGCGCAGACCATTCATGTCCTGAAGTTCAGGAGCGTAGCCGATACCAAAGCTTATTTTCGCTACGACGGGCCGGATGCCACCATTATCAGCGGCCACCGCGGGGGCGCCATAAAGGGGTATCCCGAAAACTGTATTCCCACCTTTGAGCATACGCTGAGCGCCACGCCGGCGATGTTTGAGATCGACCCTCACCTGACGGGCGACAGCGGGATCATACTGATGCACGATCCCAGTCTGGAGCGCACCACCACCGGCCACGGCCGGCTGAACAAGTATACCCTTGCCCAGGTACAGCAGCTGCAGCTGAAGGATGCGGAGGGCAGCCCCACCCCGTATCATCCGGAGACCCTCGAAGAAGCTATCCGCTGGAGCATCGGGAAGACGGTGATCAACCTTGATGTCAAAGACGTACCGCTCTACAGAAAGGCGGATCTCGTAAAGAAGTATAACGCTTTCGCCTATGTGATCTTTACCATACATGATGCCAAAGAGGCAAAGTTCTTTTACGACTTTGACCACCGCAGCTTGTTTTCTGCCTGGGTGCTGACCCCTGAAGCCCTGGCCGAGTATGAAAAAACAGGTATCCCCTGGTCTAATTTCCTCATCGCCTATGTAGGGCCCGAGATCACGGATAAGAACCGGGACCTGTGTAAGCAGCTGCACCGGCGGCATATAAAGGTAATGATCGGGGCCGGTCCTTCCTACGACAAGCTGGATACTCCGGAGGCGCGCGCGGAAGCTTACCGGCAGTCGGTCAAGGACGGGGCGGACATCATCGAATCGGATCGTCCCATCGAGGTGGCGGAGGCCATCCGCGGCGGCTATCCGGCCAAAAGCCGGCTGTACAAATACCAGGGCACCAAGAAATTAAAATAAAACACCGCGTATGAACAATCCGAATCCGCAGATGACAATACCTCCCGCGCAGGCTACGCTGCTGGACCGGGTGGGGATACCCCGGCAGCTGTTCTGGGGCTATGTGGGCATCCTGATCTTTATGATGGGAGATGGTATGGAGCAGGGCTGGCTGAGCCCTTACCTCATCAACCACGGCATGCGCATGCAGCAATCGGCCACCCTGTTTACCGTCTATGGCATTACCATCGCCATCTCTTCCTGGTTTTCGGGTGTGCTGGCGGAGGGCTACGGGGTAAAAAAGACCATGGCGGCCGGCCTGATCCTCTACCTGATCGGGACGGTGGGCTTTGTGGGCTATGGCGTGGCCCGGCTGAACTATGGGATTATGCTGGTGACCTATGCCCTGCGCGGCTTTGGGTATCCGCTTTTTGCCTATTCCTTCCTGGTCTGGATTGCCTACCGCAGCTCGCAGCGATCGCTGGGCCGCGCGGTGGGCTGGTTCTGGTTTGTGTTTACCGGCGGACTGAATGTGCTGGGGGCCTATTATTCCAGCTGGGCGATAGCGCGCCTGGGCTATATCAATACCCTGTGGAGCTCGGTATTCTGGGTGCTGGTCGGCGCTTTTTTTGCGCTCGTGCTCAATCGCGACAAGTTTCGTCCTGCAGGGGCGGAGCAGGCCGGAGCAAAGGCCAGGGAGCTCGTCAAGGGGCTGACGATCGTGAAGGAGGAGCCGAAGGTGCTGCTGGGCGGCATTGTACGGATCATCAATACCACCGCGCAGTTTGCCTTCCCGGTATTTCTGCCTACTTATATGGAAACCCATGGTCTGTCCACCAACGCCTGGCTGCATATCTGGGGAACCATCTTTACCAGTAACATCATCTTTAACCTCATCTTCGGCTTTGTGGGCGACCGGATGGGCTGGCGCAATACGGTAATGTGGTTTGGCGGCGTCGGATGCGGCATCACTACGCTGCTTTTTTATTACATGCCCCAGTGGGTCAGCGGTAACTTCTGGCTTATCCTGATCCCGGGCGTGCTGTGGGGCGCCCTGCTGGCGGGATATGTTCCGCTTTCTGCCCTGGTGCCTTCGCTGGTGAAAAAGGACAAGGGCGCTGCTATGGCTATCCTGAACCTGGGGGCCGGGCTTCCCGTATTTGTAGGTCCCGCTATTGTAGGGATCTTTATCGGGCTGATCGGGAATGCGGGTGTGATCTGGATACTGGCCATACTGTACTTTATCAGCGCTGTGCTGACGCGGTTTATCACCCTGCCGGATAATGCCCGTACCGTGTATCATACCGCTTCCGGCGTTCCTTCGGAAGAGGTTTGACGCCTAACGTCTAAGGTTCCATTCCAGGCAGATAAACTTTAGACTTTAAACTTTGGACCTTAGACAAATAACCTATCGTAGATCCAGAATCAACAGTTTATTATTGCTTTTTATGAAACCGGGCATGACAGTACTTATTGTACAGGAATATGTTACTATGCGAGGTTTGTCTCGCTCATAAATGATTTATAATAGGTCTCGATGCAGCTTCGCAGTCATCTGACCACTAAAGAACGAATATTAACAGATGAAAATTTTAATTACAGCGCCGTATAATGAAGAAGCGCGGCAGGAGCTGAAAGAAAAAGCGGGCGAGATCGTATACAAACCCTGGAAGCCGCAGGGACGTGCTTACAACGAGCAGGAGCTGAAAGATCTTCTTGATGAAACAAAGGCAACGGCATTGATTACCGAACATGATGAGGTAACGGACCCGGTTATACGTGCATTTCCCGGTTTGCAGTTTATCGGTGTTTGCCGGGGCACCCCTTCCAATGTCGCCGTGAGCACGGCCAGGGAGCTGGGCATACCCGTCTTTCATACCCCCGCCCGCAATGCGCAGGCCGTAGCCGAAATGTTTCTCTCGAACGTAATTACCCTGTTGCGGAATACCCGCGAGGGCTGCAGCTGGCTGGAAGAAGAGCGCTGGGAAGCCGGCGCGCACACTTCGTACCTGCAGTTCAAAGGCAATGAGCTGGCCGGGAAAACGGTGGGCACGGTGGGCTTTGGGGCTATCGGCCGGCGTATCGCGGCGATGCTGGAACCTTTTCCCTGCAAGATACTGTTCTATGATCCGTTTGTGGAAAGTCCGAAACCTTCCTGGAAGAAGACGGACCTGGAGGAGGTATTTTCCGGCAGCGATATCGTGTCGGTACATCTGCCGGTAAACGATCAGACCCGGGGCATGATCGGCAAGACGCTGTTTTCAAAGATGAAGCCCGGCGCTATATTTGTCAACACGGCAAGAGCGGTGGTGGTGAACCGTGAAGACCTGCTGGAGGTGCTCGAAAGCGGGCGTATCCGCGGTGCCGTCCTCGATGTGTTTGACCACGAGCCGCCGGACAGCACCGATTACCGGATCATCCATTTGTCCAATGTGCTGGCCACACCCCATATCGCCGGCGCTACCTTTGAGGTGGAGGATCATCACGCCGCCATTATGAACAAGGCCGTGCTCGGATGGCTGCGGGAGCGGGGCAGCACTCTTTCCCAATTGGAGAACAAAGCTGTTTAAAAAATGAAGCAAACAACCGCTTATCTTATCATCGATGTCGGTACCGGAAATGTGCGTGTAGCCGTTACCGGTACCGACGGAACACTGCTGTACCTGGAACGGGAAAACGTGATCTATGAAAAAGATCACTTGTATCCCGATGCCCTGGGTTTTGATCCGGACGGCTTGTGGAAGCAGATCACCGGAATGACGCAGCGCGCTTTAAAAGCTGCGGGCGGAGTAACGATAAAAGCCGTTACGGCTACGAGCCAGCGGGAGGGTATTGTGCTGATCGGCAGGCAGGGCGAGTCGTTGACCGGCCTGCCCAATCATGATCACCGCGGTCGCGAGTGGGAGGGGCGTATTGCGGACAAGGACCGGGTATATGACCTTACGGGGCGTTATCCCGGATCGCTGTTTTCCGCGATGAAGCTGGTCGCCATACGGGAACGGCGCCCCGAGTTATGGGAAAGATGCGCCACCTTTCTGAGCATCAGCGACTGGGCCCAGTACTGTCTCACCGGTATCGCGCGCTATGAACCTTCGCAGGCCTCCGAGACCTTGTTGTATGATGTGGAGCAGCAGCGCTGGTCCGATGAGCTGTGCGCCGTTTTTGATATTCCGGCTGCCCTACTGCCGCCGTTGCAGCGTTCCGGAACTGTGCTGGGGAAGGTTACCGCAGAAGCCGCCGCCGCATTGGGTATTTCTGCGGAGACGCCCGTAGTGGTCGGCGGAGCCGATACCCAGATGGCTATCCGGAGCACGCAACCTTCGGTAGAGGATATCGTCATTGTATCCGGCACCACCACTCCCGTAGTCAAGATCATCAGGGACTATACGCTGGACGGGCAGCAACGGACCTGGACCGGCCGTCATACGGTGTCGGGCGAGCTGGTGCTGGAAACGAACTGCGGGGTTACGGGATTGAACTTTCAGCGGCTGAAAGCCATTTTCTATCCCAACGAAAGCTATGCCGTGCTGGAACAGGAGGTGCGGGATATCGGCGAATCGGCCTGTATGGCCTCGCTGGGCTCGCTGCTCGCGGGAGAAAAGACGCCGCTGAACCCCGCCGGCTTCCTGCTGCCCGTGCCCCTGGCGCAGGAGCTGACCCGCGCCGATTTTGCCTGGGCGGCCCTCTGGGATATTGCCTGCTGTGTCCGCGAGAATTTTGACCGGCTCTGCGAGGTTACCCCTTATCCCCTTGATTATGTCTGGGGTTGCGGAGGCGGTTTTCAAAGCCGTCTGCTGGCGGAATTTATTGCCGGACTTCTCGGAAAGCATATCCGGTTGCGGCAGGGATATGAGCAGGCCTCCGTGGCCGGCTGTGTGCTGACCTGCAACGAAGCCCTGGACCTGCATCGCGAAGAGGAGCTGCCGGTGACGGAGGTGGCACCCCGGGGGCAGGAACGCTATGCTGCGCGGTATGAACGTTGGAAAAAGGCCCGGCAATCGTTCCGGAAGATGGCAGATTAAGGTGAAGGGCAAAAGGTAAAAGATAAAAGGCTTCGTGTGTTATGACTTTTTAGTGGTCTCAGTTAAGGCTTTGCTATGATGTGCTGATCAATTTATTATTATCAAATCACCAAATTACCAAATCATCAAATCAATCAGAAACCCGGTCTATTTCCTGGGTGTGGATATCGGCACCCAGGGTGCCCGTGTGGTCTTGACCGATGCAGAAGGAAAAGTTGCCGGCAGCCGGGAGGAGGCTTTCCCGCTGAATGCCGGCAGCCGCGAGGAGCAGTCGCCCCGGCATTGGTGGGAGGCCAGTCTCCGTTGCCTGGAAGCCCTTGTGGCGGAAGTGAAGGGGCATGTTAACCTGCAGGATATACGGGCGTTGGCGGTCACTTCCACATCCGGTACCGTTATTCCGCTGGATGCGCAGCATGAGCCGCTTCACCCGGCCATTATGTACAGCGATAAGCGCTCGGTACAGGAAGCGCAGATCTGCCGGAGCATGGCGGAGCGTTATCATCCTGACGGCTATACCGGTTTTAATACCTCGAGCGGCCTCCCGAAAATGCTCTGGTGGCAAAATGCCCATCCGGAAACCGTACCCCGGCTCCGGAGCTGGGCGCATGCCGCAGATTATATCACCGGCAGGATCAGTGGCCGCTGGGGGATTACGGATTATACCAATGCCTTGAAATCCGGCTACGACCTCCGCCGGCTGGAATGGCCTGCCTACCTCTGGGAGCAGCTTCCCCTGCAAAGGTCGTGGCTTCCCGAAGTGGTGCCTTCGGGTACACCGGTAGGCACTATCGATGCCGCGCTTGCCGCCCACCTGGGGCTGCCCGGAACGCTGACGGTAACGGCGGGAGTAACAGACGGTTGCGCCTCACAGATGGCTTCGGGAGCGGTGAGCCCGGGTGACTGGAATACCACCATCGGCACCACGCTCGTCATCAAAGGCGTCACCCGCAAGGAGATCCGGGACCCGGAGGGTGTATGGTACAGTCACCGCCATCCCGACGGGTACTGGATGCCCGGCGGAGCCAGCAATACCGGTGCGGACTGGATCAGCACCGGGTTCGGGAACAAGCTGCCCTCCGCAGAAGAGCTGGCCGGAGTAACGCTGCCTACCGGGGAATTGGCGTATCCCCTGCAGCAGGAGGGAGAACGGTTCCCTTTTCAAGCCCCTTCGGCAAAGGGTTTTTTTCCCGAAAGCTTGTCCCCGCTGCTGCACTTTGTGGCCGGGATGGAAGGAGTGGCTTATCTGGAACGTTATGCTTACGAACGCGTCGCGGCGCTTTCGGGCGAAGCGGTGAAAGCCGTATATACTGCCGGGGGCGGCAGCAACAGCCCCGTCTGGCTGCAGATCCGGAGTCAGGTGCTGAACCTCCCGCTTTATAAGATGGAGCAGGTGTCCGGCGCCGCCGGCGGTGCCATCCTTGCGGCCTCCCGGACCCATTTCGGTTCCCTGCAGGAGGCGGCAAAGGCCATGACCCGCGTTGAGAAGGTCATCCGGCCGGAACCCGGCCCTGCGGAGGCCTATGATAAAAATTACCGTAGGTTTGTGAAACGGTTACAGGAAAAAGGATATATACACTGAGCATGCTGGACGTTTATTTGCTTCGCCATGGCGAAACACCCTGGAATGCGGATGGCAACCGCTATTGCGGACGCACCGACCTGCCCCTGACCGCAAAGGGGATCGGACAGGCGCAGACTGTCCATGAGCAGCTGAAGCATCATGCTTTTGATGACGTATATTCATCTCCGTTACAAAGGGCGCGCCATACGGCCGAGATCGTGTCAGGCAGGGCCGCTGTCCGTAACGATACGCGGCTCATCGAGGCAGGCTTCGGGGCATGGGAGGGAAAGACGAGGGATCAGTTTATAGCCGAAGCCCCGGAGCTCTGGGAGGCATGGAACCGGGATCCTTCCCGGGTGAGGGCCGGTGGCACCGGCGATACAGCGCTGGAGGTGGTGATGCGTACGGAAGCTTTTTTTTCTGATCTGCTGCGGCAGCATCCCGGAGGGACAGTGCTGGTGGTAGCCCATAATACGGTGAACCGGCTATACCTTTGTCACAAGCTGGGGATGCCCCTCCGGAATTACCGGATGCTGGTGCAGGACAATTCCACCATTACCCGTTTCCGGCTCGATGATGAAGGCGTATTGACCCTGAACCTGCTGAACGGGTTTCTGGTTTGAGGTTTGATTTGGAAATTTGATGATGTGCCGATTGTTCATCATCAAATGATCAAATCGGCACATCATCAAATCAAAAAAGCCTTTCGCCCTTTACCTTTCGCCTTTTACCTCTCTTACACCAGCGGCTGCTTTCCGCTCTGTCGGAAATAGTCGAGCTTCACCTGAAAGATATGCCCCATCTTGAAGGCCCTGTTCTTGGCTTCGTCGGCCAGGGGGCCTTCGAAAAGCTCGTCCGTAGTCTGGTTAAAAAGAGAAAGCCAGCGTTCGAAGTGCGGCTTTTCCAGCGGCAGCGGGGCATGCTTGGAAAAAGGATTGCCGGTATAGGTATGCTCTTCCAGCAGGATCGTTTGCCAGAAACGGTACATGATATCCAGATGACGGTCCCAGCGGTCTCCGATAGCGGCTTCGAAAACCGGCCCCAGCAAAGCGTCCTTCCGCGCCCTGTCATAAAAGCTGTCCACCAGCAACCGGACGTCGGCCATATTTTGAATATCCTTTTTCATGATTCCGGACAGGATGATGTAAGTCCATGTGTCATTATCCTGTGCCGCACAAAGGTACAAAATTTACCCGCGCTGCCGGCCGGAGCTCGTTGCGGTGAAATAAGATACAGAGAGAAAAAATGACGGCAGAACGCTGCTATTCGAGCGTGCTGATGAGGGGGAACAGGACAAACGTTTTCAGGTACAGCTGCTCCTGAAGCCGGTGGTCATATGCGGCCACTTTTTCCTGCAGGAGATCGCTTGTGCCTGACGTGGTGTAGTGGTAGATGTAGGTGCGGACAGATGTCCAGTATTGGCTGATCTGCTTGTAATCGATCCGTATGTTTTCGAAAGCCCTTACGATGCTGCCAAATGGGAACCGGGGAAGGGGCTTGTTTTGGGTACCCGCGTTGAGGTACTCCCGGATGCAGGGGTACAGCACCCCCGCTTCCTTTTCCTGAAGCGACTGCAGGGCCATGTTAAAAGAAGACACGTACTGGGCAATTCCGACCAGGTGGGTATCGGCAGTCTGGTCTTCCCGGATCAGCTCCTCCAGCCATGTCTGCAAGCCGGCCAGGTCCTGAAACAGCAGCTGGTCGAGCTGTGTAATATGATCCAGCAGTACCGAGGGTGTCCAGCTATGGTATTCGGGCAGCCCTGTTGCCGTCGTTTCGGTAAAGGGAAGCATCTCTTCCCACGTCTCCGGACACCACTGGTTTTTCTCCCGCTCATTCCGGAGCGCCGTTTCCAGTTTCCGGGCCCGGGTAATGGCCAGACCCTCCCTTACCGGATGGGGTTGTTCAAAAAAAACTATATTACGGGTAGTTATCATCTATGATTATTTTATCCGCCTGGAGAGCTATATTGCAAGCACAATGCCAAATATTTTTTTGCAAAGTGCAAAAAACGGGCGCAGCGCAGGTCCCGTAAGGCATTCCCTGCCGCGTTAAACCCGTCCGGACGACGCTATGGGATACAAGATGGTGTCGCAGGCTTCGAAGACCGGAACGTTAGACCCTGCCCGGACCGGCACCCAGGAGGTGTGGGAACCGGTGAGAATTTCAAAGAAAAAAACATGGAAACAGCCATGCAATATGCCCCGGGATGGCCGGGGATCCCGCCGCGCTGGAACAGCAGCAATAAAAGCGGGGTCGGCACTTCGCTGAACCGTTCCAGCGAAATATGGTTTACAACGAGTCACGGTATCCTGAACGAAGTGTTTTATCCGCGGGTGGACATTGCCTGTATCCGGGATATGGGTTTCCTGGTGGGGAACGGGAAGGATTTTTTTTCGGAAGAAAAGCGGCATACAGTCTCCAGGCTTTCTTACCCGGTGCCCTCCGTTCCGCTTTATCATTTTACCAACACCTGCCGGCAGGGGCGGTACCGGATCGAGAAAACCATACTCACTGACCCTTTCCGCAACAGCCTCCTCCAGGAGCTGAAGTTCATCCCCCTCGAAGGAAAGCGGGAAGATTATCAGCTGTATGCGCTCCTGGCGCCCCATATTATGAATGCCGGCTGGGGCAATACCGCCTGGTACGGGGAGTATAAAGGTACCCCCATGCTGTTTGCCTCCCGCGACGGGGCGGCGGTGGCGCTCTGCTGCTCCGTGCCCTATCTCCGGCGTTCGGTCGGTTTTGTCGGCAGCTCCGATGCCTGGCAGGACATTTCGGTGAACAAGCGGCTCACCCGCCTGTACGAGCGGGCGGAGAACGGGAACGTGGCCCTCTGCGGGGAAATTGACCTGGCCGCTGCCGGCGATGCCCCCTTCCTGGTCGTGACCGGCTTCGGGCGGAACGCCCATGAGGCCGGTCAGCGCGCCCTGGCCAGCCTTTGCGACGGGTTTGAAAAAGCCAGGGACCAGTATGTCCAAGGATGGCAGGAATGGCAGTCCGGCCTGCTGCCCCTTCCTGCGGGAAAAAAGGCGGAACACGACCTGTACCGTGTAAGCACTGCCGTGATCCTTTCCCACGAAGCGCCCCAGTTTCCCGGCGGATTCCTGGCCAGCCTTTCGGTACCTTGGGGCACTTCCAAGGGAGACGACGACCTGGGCGGGTATCATCTGGTATGGCCTCGGGACCTGGTGGAGACCGCCGGGGGCCTCCTTGCCGCCGGGGCCGGCCGGGAAGCGCTGCGGGTGCTGGATTACCTGCGGGTGACCCAGGAGGCGGACGGGCACTGGCAGCAGAACATGTGGCTGGACGGCACCCCCTACTGGCAGGGGCTTCAGCTGGATGAAACCGCCTTCCCGGTCGTATTGCTGAACCTGCTTTGTCAGCAGCAGGTGCTCGCGCCGCCGGCTACGGCGCCTTACCTGCCGATGCTGCGGCAGGCCATCCGTTTTATCCTGCGGAACGGCCCCTGCTCGCCCGAAGACCGCTGGGAAGAAAACAGCGGCTATTCTCCCTTTACCCTCGCTACGGTCATCACCGCCCTGCTGGCCGCCGCCGACCTGCTGGAGGCTACCGACGGCGAGGCTGCCGCCGCTTATCTGCGGCATATCGCCGATGCGTGGAATGAAATGATCGAGTCATGGACCTATGTCAGCGATACGCCCCTGTCCCGCTCGCTGGGCATCTCCGGCTATTATGTCCGCATCGCTCCTCCGGATGTGGACGGCACGGACGGATACGACCAGGAGATGATCCTCATCAAAAATCTCCCGACCAGCGAGTACGTCAATGCGGCAAGGATCGTCAGCCCGGATGCCCTCGCCCTGGTCCGCTTCGGACTCCGCGCCGCAGACGACAAGCGCATTACCGATACCCTGGTTGCCATCGACGCCCTGCTGAAGGTAGAGACGCCTTTCGGGGACTGCTGGCACCGGTACAACGAGGACGGCTATGGCGAGCATGCAGACGGTGCTCCCTTTGACGGTGCCGGCACAGGCCGGGCCTGGCCCTTGCTGACCGGCGAACGCGCGCATTATGAGCTGGCCGCCGGTAACCGGCAGCGTGCAGAAACCCTGCTGGAAACGATGGGGCTTTTTGCGGGAGAAGGCGGCATGCTGCCCGAGCAGATCTGGGACGCTGCGGCCATACCGGAGCGCGAGCTGTTCCCGGGCCGCCCGGCCGGTTCTGCCATGCCCCTCGTGTGGGCGCACAGCGAATATATAAAGCTGGTCCGCTCGCTGCGCGACGGCCGCGTGTTTGACCTGCCCGAGCAAACCCGGCGGCGCTATCTGGAAAAAGGGCAGAAAGCGCTCCATACCCTGTGGAGATTCCGCTACCCGGTAACCCGGGTGGAGAAAGGAAAGATACTGCGGGTGGAAGCGGGCGCTCCCCTGCAGCTGCACTGGAGCGTGAACGCATGGCTCGATCCCCGGGATACGCCCGGTACGGACAGCGGCTGGGGAAGATACTATGTGGACATCCCTACCGCCGAGCTGGAGAAAGGAACGGAAATCTTTTTTACCTTTTTCTGGCCGGAAGCCAACCGCTGGGAGGGAAATGACTTCTGCGTCACCGTCGTTTAATACACAGACGTACCGGGACGGGTTGCTGAAAATTTTCTTTAAGCAGCCAGCAACGACTTCCGGCCCCTTTTTAAGAAAAAGAAGAAAAAAAGTTATGAGAAATCGATTTAGCATTCTATATTTGATTGCATGATCGTCTTAAGGCGATTGTTTTTTCAGATGGAGCAGCTGATTTCCGGAACATGCTCATCAACCCATGTGGCGGAATACAAGTGCTGCCTATCTGAAAAACGAGTGAATATGAAATGCTTTGACCATTGATGTAAAAAGCTTTTTCTTCATCCGAAATCTCGATCCATGAAATGCCAGCTTTACTCCCCGTGCTCGTGTATTCAGGAGTTCCCCTGTTTTGCTTTTTCACAACGCTTCTTCAACACGCTCAGGCCTCCCGGAAACACCGGCTCGCTTTCGTGCTCCCCATGAATTCTTCTTATTATCTGTAGACCTTTCCGGAGGTGCATCCGCCGGGTAATGTATCCCGGTTTGCCGGCTCAGGCTGAAGCATAGCCGGTCCATAAAGAACAGCACTAACTATATCTGGTAAAAGTTGTACGCGGAAGCGATGCTTATGCTAAGCCGCTGCTGCTAAAAAACACATGCATGCGATTCCTTTACCTTCTCCGCACCAAGATGGTTTTGCCCTTTGCGCTGTGCCTCCTGGCCCAGGGGACGCTCTTTGCCCAGCAGAATGAATCTGCGGCGGATACCGCCCAGACCCCCGAGGCCGCGGATACGCTCAAGTGGCTGAAAAAAATTCCCTTGCAGGAACGGGATACCGTCGGTTATTTTCCGAACAACGAGCTGTTTCTGCACAGCAGGGGAGCGGTTTCCAAAGCCGATATGAATGAGCTGGACAAGATGCCCTACACCAGTGTGGACCAGATGCTGGTAGGCCGCGTGAACGGCGTGGATGTACGGAACAATACCGGGGAGCCGGGAAAGCGTGTCAGCGTTTTTGTCCGGGGGACCTCGCGGCTTTTGTTTAAAAACAGCGACCTGTTCTATGCCCAGCCCACCTTTGTGGTAGACGGGGTGCCCATGATCCTCGACCACCCCTTTGCCTACGATATACAGGGATACGACTTCAACCGGCTTGGAACCGAGATCAACCTGCTGTCGTTCCTGGACCTCAATGATATCGAAAGCATCGAAGTGCTGAAAGACTTTTCCGCCGGCGCCAAGTACGGACCCAACGCTGCCAACGGCGTCATCAACATTACCACCAAAGGTCCCCGTTCGGGCAAAATGCACGTATCGGTAAACGGCTATATCGGGTATTCCCTAAAACCCCAGATAGAGCCGGTCAATGCAAAATTCGAACGGGATTTCCGGCAGCAGTTCTATGAGAAATATGCTACCGACGACCAGCTGCGCGCTTTCCCCCGTTACCTTTCCGACTCCACCAAGCTGGCCTATTTCGGACCGGCCAACTGGGACGATCTTTATTACCGCAATGCCTGGAGCAACGGCATACAGGCTTCTGTGGACGGCGGTACCCGCCTGGCCAATTTCCGGTTCAGCCTGAACCATGCCGCCCAGCAGGGTGTAGCGGATGAAACCGGCATGCAGCGTTACGGGCTGAACTTCGGCATCAACATCATGCCGGTGCGCAACCTGCTGCTGACCACTTATATTGCGGCGGCCACCGTGCACCAGGACCGCAGCCGCTGGATCCGTGACCGTATCGGCGATGAGGATTACCTGCTGAACCTGGAAAACCCGCCTTCTCCCAACAAGGATTTCCTGTCTCAGTATTATAAGAACGTGGGCAACGGCATTAACAATAACCGCAACAATTCCGTGCGCGCCCTGGCCAACGCCCAGTATCGCATAGCCGGCGGGTTTATGATCAACTCCCGCCTGGGGATCGATTACGGACAAAACTTCCGCGATCTTTTCATCCCCACCACCATCAGCGACGGAAACAATTTCGTATCCAACTTCGACGGGCTGAACCGCCGTCTGACGCTTGATAACAGTATTGCCTATACGAAGAAGACAAACAACGGCCATGCATTCCAGGTGACCCTGGGCCAGTACGACCAGTGGGATAAATGGCGCTACGACTTCGGGAAAGCTTACCGCGGCAACAGCGATTATATCAAGATATACCAGCCGGGAAATAACGACAACCACCAGGGGGCTTCCAATAATCTCCGGCTCACGGCCAACTATAAGGACTATACGCAGAATATCCTCGCTTCCTTCTACGGCGACATCGCTTATAATTACCAGGGAAAATATTTTCTCGATGTTTACCTGCGTGAAGACGGCAGCTCCAATGTGCCCAAAGCCAACCGCTGGCTGTTTTCGCCCACCGTGTCGGCAGCCTGGAAGATATCCAGCGAGGATTTCCTGAAAGACAACCCCCTGGTCGGCAACCTGAAGCTGCGGGCCAGCTGGGGACGGGTAGGCCGCACCTTCCTCGACGAATACTACAAGGACGGACCCATCTATAATGTGGACGTAGGCTGGGACGGCACTCCGGACATCTCTACCTACAATGCATTCCCGGCCATAAATGCCGCCTTTGGCACCGGCTATGTCAGCCCGGACATTACCTGGGCTTATGTGGAGCAGGGTAATATAGGATTGGATGCCTCCTTCTTCCATGACCGGCTCGGCGTACAGGTGGATTTTTATTCCAAAACGGATCATAACCTGCTGCTGAAGGTGCCTACTGTAGAGGAAGAGGGCTATACCGGGATCATCGAAAACGGCCTCTCGATACGCAACTATGGCTATGAAGTCACCCTGAGTGGCAGCCTCGTGCAGGGCGACGACTTTGGCTGGGATGCTTCCCTGACTGCCTATTCCAACCAGAATGAGCTGAAGGCGCTGCCCGGCGGGCTGACCGACC
This sequence comes from Compostibacter hankyongensis, assembly GCF_039541075.1. Classification (NCBI taxonomy): domain Bacteria; kingdom Pseudomonadati; phylum Bacteroidota; class Chitinophagia; order Chitinophagales; family Chitinophagaceae; genus Compostibacter; species Compostibacter hankyongensis. Next base: position 295,935 of record NZ_BAABFN010000004.1, read on the forward strand.
TGGTGGTAGACGGGCACCGGCTACTCGTGGGTAAGCCGGTGGACCGTTACTGGGTGCTGATCAATGAGGGCATCTATAATAGCGACGCCGATATTCCGGTGAACCCGCAAACCGGCAAAGGACTTTCTTATAAAGGCATTCCCCTGCAGGCCGGCGACCCGAAATGGCAGGACCTGAACGGCGATTATGTCATCGACGACCAGGACCGCGTGATGCGCGGCAGGCTCTCTCCCGCGGTGATGGGCGGATTCAGCACTACCCTGCGCTACCGTCAGCTTCAGCTGAACCTGCTGTTTACCTATGCTTTTGACCGGAAGGTGATCAACCAGTATATGGCCGACCGCTTCGACTTTGTCAACCGGGAAGGCGTGGATGATATCAGCGGCGTTAAGGAAGTCAACTTCTGGTCCAAAGAAGGCGATTACAGCCTGTACCCGCTTTATAATCCCTGGAGTCCTGTGGATCCCTACCAGGCGGATCAGACCCTCTTTCTTGAGGACGCTTCTTTTGTAAAGCTCCGCGGGGTAACGCTGACCTACGACTTTGGCAAAAGCCGTTGGCTGCAGCGCTCCGGCATCGAGGGCCTGCGTGTGTACGGCACGGCCAACAACCTGTGGACCGGTTCCAAATACAGCGGCGGCGATCCCGAAGCGGTTGACTTTTTCGGGTATGATCAGGGCTATTACAATATGCCCGCCCCCCGCAGCTTTACCCTTGGTTTTAATTTTCAGTTTTAGTTCAAAAATTGCAGCTCATGCGTAACCTTTCCGCCCTGACCATAGGATTGATCCTGACGGCGATGGTCTGTTCCTGCAACAAGATGCTGGATGTCCCATCCAAGCGTGCGGTAAGCGAAGAAAATATGTGGCAGAATAAAAATGATGCCCTGGCCGCTACCGCCGGGTGCTATGCCATGATGCGCGCCGCCCTGCTCAACGAGAATGCTTACTGGGTATACGGAGAGCTGCGCGCGGGCGACTTCACCGTCACCAGCCGGGAAGATCTCCGCGATGTGACCGAGAACAACCTCCAGTCCAGCTACCCGGCCATGGGCCAGTGGCGCGACTGGCGGCGTTTCTATGCCGCCATAGCGCAGTGTAACCTGGCCATAGCCCGGTTGCCCGAGGTGCCGGAGCGGGATTACCGGTATTCGGTCAACGCCATGGAGCTGGACCTGGCCCAGGTAAGGTATATCCGGGCCTTCCTGTATTACTACATCACCCGCGTATGGGGCGATGTTCCCCTCATCACCGAGCCCTCCGACGGTACCTTTCAGCCCAAAGCCCGGGAAGACCGGAAAAAGGTGCTGGACTTCGCCGCCAGGGAGGCGCTGGACTGCGCGGACGGGCTGCCCTGGAAATACGACGGCACCTTCCCCGAAGCCCCCGGCGACTATCGCGGACAGGGCGTAAGTCATCATGCCAGCATTTTTATCACCAAAGGCATGGCCTATACCCTGGCCGCGCATATCTATGCCGAGAACGGAGAATACGACAAAGCCCTCCTGTATATCAACCAGGTGATCAACAACCAGAGCCTTACCGGGTACGGCTTCGTGTCCACCTCCGATCTCAGCCGGCTCGACGGCACCTTCCGGGGCCGCGGTTTCAGCAATATTTTCCAGGTAGACATGAACTTCGACCATGCGGAAATATCCACCACCGGCCAGCTGGAAGACTGGACCCTCCGCGAGCCGGATATCCCCAAGACGCAGTCTGAGATCTATGTCTCCAAAGACAGTATCCTCGCCATCTACAACGAGCCTTTCGACGAACGGCCCAGCTTCTTCTTTACCCAGATGGAAACGGTCGACCCGGTATTCTATAAGGTCAAGCAGCTGAATGCCGAAGTCAAGAACCCGACCCTGCGACGCTACTCCTCCGCCATTGTCATATTCCGGTATGAAGAGCTGTACCTGCTGCGTGCCGAATGCTTTGCACGGCTGGGGCAGAACGGGGATGCCATCGGGGCGCTGAACGATATGCGCGGCCGCCGTAAGCTGCATGCCGTGGACGGATCCCTGAGCGGCGATGCGCTGCTGGATGCTATTCTGCAGGAACGCCGCCGGGAACTGATCGGGGAAGGCTGGCGCTGGTTCGACCTCGTGCATTTTGGAAAGGTGCCCCAGTTCTCCACCCTTTCCGAAACCGATGTGCAGAATGGGGCGGGTTACTGGCCCATCAGCCAGGAAGCCCTGACGCAGAATAAATTGCTGGTACAATCTAACTACTGGAAATAAGTCCTGACTATGGTTACGCAATCGATAAGCAAAAAGCTGCTCCTGCTCGCGGGGATCTGTCTGCTCGCCCTGCAGGCCTGCCAAAAAGATAATGAGTTCCGGAATGCCAAGCCGGTGCAGGAGGTGGGGCTGAATTCATACGACTTCCTCAGCCAGCAGCAGGGGCTGTACGACACGCTGCTTTACCTGCTGCGGAAGACCGGGCTGGACGAGCAGGTGAAAAAGGAAGCCGTTACCTTTTTCGTGCCGCAGGACTTCAGCATTTTTGCGGCCATGGACAACCTGAACTACAACCGGAAACAACGCGGCCAGCAACCCAACTGGACCCTGGACAGCATCCCGGCAGCCGTATGGGATACCCTGCTGAGCCGTTACCTCGTAAAAGGGATCATCAACTCCGATTCGGTTGATCTGGCCGATGGGGTAACGCTGAACACGCTGGCCGGCCATGCCATGAATGCCCGTACCGTACATGTGAATGCTTCCGGTATCGAGGACGGCGGACCCATCCTGATCCAGTACAACGATATGAACGACTCCCGCTTTATCCGGGACTGGGTGCCCGCCACCACGCAGACCGCCGACCTGAAGACGCAGAACGGGGAGATCCACGTGCTGGATACCAAACATATCTTCGGCTTTAATTCCTTTATCCGGCTGGCGCTGCCCCAGATACCCTATAAGGGCGAGCCCCGCGCCATTCCCGGCGTGATCGAGCTGGCCGATTACGATCTCGGCGGGGAAGGGCTGGCCTATCACGACAATGACGTGTCCAACAACGGCAACCAGTACCGCGGCGAATCGGTCGACCTGGAAGTATCTTCCGAAGGAGATTACGATGTGGGCTGGACGGCGCCGGGCGAATGGATATCCTATACCGTGAATGTAGCGGAGACCGGCGACTACCTGGCGGTAGTGCGTATCGCCTCCCCGAACGGGGGCCGCAATTTCCACCTCGAAGTAGACGGGGTGGATGTCACCGGTTCCATGGAAGTGCCCAATACGGGTAACTACCAAAGCTATACGAACGTATCCCGCGTGATACACCTGACCAAAGGCAAGCACATCCTGAAGTTCTTCGAGGATACCGGGGCGTACAACGCCACCAAGATGACCTTTACCAAGCTTGCCGAACCGCTGCCCGCCCCTTATTCCGGGACGCCTGCGGCCATCCCCGGCACCTTTGAGGCGGCGGATTACGACAAGGGAGGGGAAGGCATTGCCTATCACGACGATAACCCGGCCAACACCGGTCCCGGCGTATACCGGACCGACGAAGGCGTGGATATAGAAAACGCCTCGGAAGGCGGCCATGATATCGGCTGGACCGTAGCCGGGGAATGGCTGATCTATACCGTAAATGTGGCCGAGACCGGTACTTACAAGGTAGAGACCCGCGTGGCTTCGCCCGGAGATGCCGGCAGGTTCCATATCGAATTTGACGGGGTGAACCAGACCGGGACGCTCATCGTGCCCAATACGGGAGGCTATCAGAACTGGACGGGCGTCACGGCTACCGTGGAGCTTACGGCGGGACGGCATGTAATGCGGTTCTTCCTGGAAAACAGCGGGTACAACCTGCACAATTTCATCTTTACCAAACAATAAGCCGGGTATTAAAATAACCTTTCACTGAAAATATGATGATGATGCATAAACCAGGAAGAGTTGTCGCGGGTGTTTCCGTCGTCCTGCTGCTCGGACTGCTGTCCACCGGCTGTTACGACAGGTTTGTACCGGACAAAAAGGATTACTTCAGCGCAAACGCCAACTACAGCGTAACGAGCTTTACGGCCATACTCGGCAGGACCAATGTCTTTATCAACATCTTCAATGCAGACTATTCCACCCAGCCGTTGGATTTCACCATTGAGAATGTCCGGCATGAGGACAGCAGCGCGGCGCCCGAGCTGCTGCAGCAGGTCGATGCGCGCGAGTGGAAGACCTTTTACCAGGGCAATGAAAAGACGCTTGCGGAGGTCGAAGCCAAACGCTATACCGAAAAGAAGCCGATATTCGAGATCCGCCCGCATTCTGGCGAGCTGTTTTTCTGGAATACGGATTCGTCGAAGGTGAAGCCCGGCACTTATTATTTCGATGTGCGGGTAAAAAACCACGGCGGGGAAAAGGTATTTCATAACCTCGTGCTCAGCGTACGGCGCCCCCATCCTTACGATCCGTATGAATTTGACGACATCACCGGTGAAAGAAAAGAGATCAAGGACGGCGGGGTGACCCATCCCACGTCTTACGGCATGGTGGATGAGCTCAGCCGCCCGCTTCCTGCGGACAGCGTATACATCAGCTTCCGGAAAACGGGTACGGGGAAGACCAATACCGTCAGCTTTATCTTCCTGGACCAGGACTCCGTGCCCATCTCGTTGTCGCATTTCAATACCACCAAATGGGACAGTCTGAAGTATCACAGCAACATGGCCGATGCCGATGTGTATTTCGGCTTCAACCGGAAAATGAATGCCGACAGCACAAAGGTGACCTTTGACATCACCAACCCGTTCCCGGTGCTGGCCGATGTATCTACCAACTGGGATGTTGCGCACATCGATTTTTCGTATAACCGGATATCCTTTAACCATCGGGTGGATGCCGGACTGGGGTTCTCCTTTTCCATTTATGAGCCGGGCAACTGGGATGTGATCTTCCAGTTTCACAAGAATCCAAAATTTGATGATGACTGAGCCATTGAGAAAAATAAATGTTTCCGAATGCCATTCTTCTCGTTTGTAAAATTTTTAGTACCATGAATAAGAGCTACCTTAAGATATGGATGGTAGTGCTGCTGCCCCTGCTGGTATGCGGCGGTATGGTGCATGCGCAGCAAAGCCAGGTTACCGTTACCGGGAAGGTAGTGGATGCCCGGTCGCATCAGCCGCTCCCCGGCGTAAGCGTGTGGAACCCGAAAACCAACAAGGGGCTGGGCGTAACCGACGCTGCCGGCAATTACAGCATCTCGATACCTGCGGGCACCAATATCCAGTTCCGCTTTGTGGGCTACCGTTCCAAGACGGTGAAGGCGGCTTCCGGCAGGGTCAACATTTCCCTTGAGCTGGGCGACCGTTCCCTGAAGGAAGCGGTGATCGTGGGCTATCAGCGGAAGACGAAAGAGACCCTCACGGGCGCCGTATCGGTGATCGGCCACGACCAGATCCAGGATGCGCCCGTGGCCAATGTACAGGACCTGCTGCAGGGTAAGGTGGCGGGTCTGAATATCCAGAACAATACCGGTGCGCCCGGATTCCGGGGTACGGTGTCCATCCGCGGCATCTCCCAGCTGAGCATTTCTGGCAACGGCGACCAGAGCTATCTTGCCACCAACAACCCCCTCCTGGTGATCGACAACGTGCCGGTGGATTACGACGGCGGCTTTTCGCAGGATATGCTGCAACCCGGCGCTGCTACCGGCCCGCTGGCGCTGATCCCCCCGGAAGATATCGAGACCATAGAAGTGCTGAAGGATGCCCAGGCCACCTCGCTCTATGGTTCCCGCGGGGCCAACGGCGTGATCATCATCACCACCCGGAAAGGAAACTCGCCTACCCCCATCATTGATGTGAACAGCAGCGTATTCGTCAACTTCCCGCCCCAGCTGCGGCCTACCTGGGGAGGCAACCTCGAGCGCTGGTACCGCGTGAACAGTATCCTGAACTACAGTAAAGACCTGCAGACGGCGCGTAATATGCTGGCGGCCGACGGCGCCCAGTTCCTGACCGACAGCCTCAACCCCTTTTACAACAACGCCACCGACTGGCAGGGCCTGTTTTACCAGACCACCATCAATACCAACAACAATGTCCAGATCAGCGGCGGGAATCCCAAGCTCAACTACAAGGCCAACCTGTCCTACCAGCTGAACCAGGGTGTGATCAAGAATACCGGCTTTAACAAGTACAGCCTGAACATGCAGCTGAACATGCAGCCCATGCAAAACCTCCGTATCAGCACCCAGCTGTTCGGCGCGCTGGGCCAGAAGCAGCGCGGCAACGGGGGCGGGCTGACCGGCAACGGGGCCGGGGATGCCTTTACCTCCTCGTTGCTGCCGGGACCGGCGCATTTCGTCGGCATCCCCCAGTTCGAAGGCTATGAAAACAACATGGACGACAACAATACGGTCAATATCCGGGCTTTCGTAGACCTGGATTACGAGTTCATCCCCAACTTCCGGATCAACTCCACCACCTCTTATGACTATTACACCGATACCCGCGACCGCTTTAACCAGGCCTTTGCCAACAACAACCAGACCCAGCTCTACGGTTTTGTGGGCCGGCGGGATGAGCTCAACTCGCGGAACGGCATCAACTATAACTTCAACAGCGACAAGACCAATGCGGAAGGGGGACATAACGTGTATGCCAGCCTTTTTACCGAGATCAACGTAAAGACCGACAACCAGCATATCCGCGATGTACGGAACGGTCCCAGCGATTACTATTGGGGGCCGCGGGGATATTCTCCCCGGTTTTACCCGGGTAACCCCTGGAATGACGCCGCCGGCATCAACGACAACGGCACCTCGGTATCCAACCTGTACCACGCACTTTCCTGGGCGGCTTCCCTGTCCTATAACTACAAGACGAAATACAATATCGATCTGGCATACCGGCTGGACGGCAACTCTGCCGCCGGTGTGAACAACCGCTATACCGTAAACCCCTCCATCGGCTTCCGCTGGAACTTCAACAAGGAGCACTGGATGAGCCAGTTCAACTGGCTGGACTTCGGATCGTTCCGTCTGACCTACGGACAGAACAGTCGCGCTACGGCTACCCTCGTCAATTCGCTCGGCTCCTTTAAGACCTCTACCAGCTACAACAATATTCCCGCCATCATCCCGAACCCGGATATCCTGCCGAATCCCTTCCTGCAACCGGAGAAATCTTATCAGTACAATTTCGGAGTGGACCTCGGGCTCTTTAAAAGCCGGCTGGAGATCATCTACGACACCTATTTCAAAAAGACCTTTAACATCGTCCGGGACCTGTATCTGCCCAATGTTACCGGCTTCAACAAGATCCAGCTCAACGGGGCCAGCATCGCCAACTTCGGCCATGAGCTGACCATTACCGGCCGACCCATTGTATCCCCCGATCCCAAAGGCTTCCAGTGGACGATCAATGTGAACGGCGCGTATAACCGGGGCGTGCTCACCCACCTGCCCGGCGATCTCCAGTTCTACCGCCAGGAACAGGGCGCGCCCACCTACCAGGAATTTGCGCTGCAGGTCGGGAACAATGTGATCGCCAACTATATCTACAAAACGCTGGGCATTTTCCAGTCGACCGACGACGTGCCCGTGGACCCGGTAAGGGGCGTACGGTACAAGGCCTTCCGCGGCAACGGCACCAACCAGTACTTCCAGGCAGGAGATGTCAACTGGCTGGACATCAACGGGGACTATGCCCTCGACGACCGGGACGATAACATCCCCACCGGCCGCCCCGCAGAGCCCCTGGTGACCGGCGGTATTTCCAATACCTTCAACTATCGTAACTTTTCTTTGAATGTCTATTGCTCTTATGTGCTGGACCGGAGCATCCTGAACAATGCCCTGGCCGGCCGTATGCGCCGTATGCAGTCCCCGGACCAGCTGAAGATCACCGGTACCGCCGAAGGCCCGGTGAATGTATACGACCTCAGCCTGATCGACTACTGGAAACCCGGCAGCGTGAATGCCAAATATCCCGCGCTGGAGCAGTACTACCATTCTCTGGGACCGATCAATTACCGTCTGGACCAGACCCTGTTCCAGGAAGACGGTTCCTATTTCAAGATCAACCAGATCACCCTCAGCTACAATTTCAGGGATTTCGGCTTTATGAAGCGCTGGGGCATGCGCCTGCTGCGGACCTATGTGACGGCATACAACATCGGCATCTTTTCACCCTATTCCGGGCCGAACCCGGAAACCGTAACGGACCTCGGCAGGGATGATATCAGCGGGTATCCTTCCGCCGCCTCCTTTACCATAGGATTGTCCACTGAATTCTAAACCCGGAAAATGATATGTATATGAAGCTAATCTATAAAATCGGACTGGGTATCGTGCTGCTGACCGGGATCGTGTCCTGCCGGAAGTTCCTGGATGTAAAGCCGATCGACAGCCTGTCCGGGAACGATTTCTGGAAGACCCAGGAAGATGCCCTGCATGCCATCTCCGGAGCTTATAGTCTGCTGCTGGCCAAATTTACGCAGGCGCCCATGTACAATGTAGGCGACTTCCGGCCGGGCAACTGGAACTGGTTTGCCAAGGTAAACCTGATGACCATTGCGGACAATGACCTCAATAACCCGGATATCAACCTGCAGGATAACGCCTCGGCAATCCTGGACTGGTCCGTCTTTTACCAGTCGATCGCCGAATGCAACCTGGCCATCGACCGTATCCCGGGGATTGACGATCCGGGCTTCAGCGAGGGCGACAAACGGGCGCTGGTGGCCGAAGCCCGCTTTATCCGGGATTTTACCTACTTCTATATGGTCCGGCTGTACTCGGATGTGCCGCTGCAGCTGGATCCCTATGATACCAGTCCAAAGCCCCGGGTGGATATGCTGACTGTGCTGGATACCTGCCTGGCCGATCTGGAAACAGCCAAAAACGACCTGCCGGTATCCTATACCGACCCCACCAACCGGGCCGTAAGGGCTACCCAGGGCGCGGCCCTTACCCTGATGGCCAATATCTATATGTGGAAGGCGGGCTTTGACAAGGCCAATCAGAAGGCATACTGGCAAAAGGCCGCCGATCTGGCCAAGCAGGTCATGGACCTCGGCGCTTACCGGCTGGTGCCCTATACCAAGGAAACTTTTCCCGATATCTTTAAGGGCCGTTCCGAGGAAGGAATATTTGAGCTTTCCCTGGACATCAACTACGGGGAGCAGTTTCACGGCCTGATCGCGCAGTGGGTGCTGCACGAACCGATCATTCACAGCAACGGCGCCGTTTACGGCGGGTATGGCAGCGAGATCACTGCGAAGCGGGAGTTCCTGGATCAGCTGTATCCTTCCGGCATTCCCGACGACCGCTTTACCCTCTGGTTCGACGATCCCTATTCGACCAAAAATCCGCAGTCTGCGATGTTCCTGAAGTTCTCCGCCGTATCCAACCCCAGCACCCGGGACTACGATGCCAATTTCATCCTGTTCCGCTATGCGGGGCTCATCCTGCTCCGGGCAGAGGCCCTCGCCGATCTGGGCGACAACGGTCCGGCGATCGAGCTGCTGAACATGATCCGGCAAAGGGCCAACACCCCGCCCTATGTCGGGGGCGGGGGACCGGCGCTCCAGGACGCCATCTTCCTCGAACGCGAGAAGGAGCTGATGGGGGAAGGAGACCGTTGGTATACCCTTATACGGACCGGCCGGATCACGGACCAAAAATGGTGTGAAACCCATCTGACCCAGCAGGAGATGCAGGAAAAGGCCTGGACCTGGCCCATTGCCACCGCCTCTATCCAGGATAACCCGCTGGTCAGCCAGAACCCTTACTGGGCCAAGTAACGACGAGTTTGCAAATGCGCTTTTTTCGGAATGATAAAAATATGGTAATGGTAAAATTTACGGCAATGAAGCCTCTGGATATAACCAAAAAATACGCCTTGCCCTTTCTGTTCGGGATACTGTTGCTGGGCGGCAGCTGCACCAAGGATTATTTTGTAAACGGCGGCACGGCAGATCCGCATTACGACGGCAGCATCTACGACTACCTGGCCAACAATCCCTACTACCTGGATACGGTGGCCTGGGTGGTGGCGCATTCCAGCTATAAGGAGATACTGGAAAAAGACAGCGTCACCTTTTTCTCCTTTACCGACGATGCCATCCGGCAGGCCATGGACGACCTGAATGATGTGCGGTATTACAATGTGGAGGATTCGGTGCACCTCGAAGATATCCCGCCGGAGGTATGGGATCATTTCCTGGGCATGTATATCATGCGGGGGCGGCACCTGGCGAAGGACTTTGCACGGGTGGATCCGTTGAACATCTACGCCTATCCGGGGATCAATTACGTCATGTATAACGGCTATGTCATGAACATCGGGCTGCTGTACCAGGACTATAACGGTGTGGAAGCGGTGGGCGCCCGGATCCTGCAGCTGACCGATATTACTTATGACCCCACCAATTTCCGGAACAACAGCTCCATACGGGTCGCCTCCTCGGACATACAGCCGGTCAACGGTGTATTACATGTATTGAACAACCATAACATTTTTGGCTTCCGGGGTGGCGAATTTGCGCGGGTGGCGGAGCAGAATCTTGTCGCAAGGGGAAAATAGACCCGGCAAATCATTTTAGTATTTTTCAACAGATCGCTATGAATAAAACGGCTTACATTCTCGGTTTTGTGTTGTGCTGCTGCGCCTGCTGGAGCGCCTGTACCAAAAGTGCGGTTTCCACTAACGGGGAAGACCCTTACAAGGACACGGTGTCGCCGGCGCTCAAGTTCAAAGAAAACGGCGTAACCCCGACCCAGTCGACAGTGAACCAGGAGGTGACGCTCTTTGGCGCCGGCTTTGCAAAGAACAAGGACAAGCTCTCCATTTTGTTCAATAACCAACCGGCCGAGATCCTGGAGGTGAGCGACTCTTCCGTACGGGTGAAGGTGCCGCAGCTGGCCGGCACCGGCGCTATTGCGGCCCGGGTGGAAGACCAGTATTTCTTCGGGCCCTTTTTCCGGATACTGGGTCCGCTGTCGATGGATACGCTTTTCCCCAGCTTTCGAGGGGCAGACAACAGCATCCTGGATATCTGTCCTACTACCGACAACAAGTTCATCATCGCGGGTGATTTTAAGAACTATGACAATGCCAATATCGCCGGGGATATCAATCACATTGCGCTGATCAACCGGGACGGCACCATAGACCGTAACAATTTTAAGTATGGCAGCGCACAGGGCGCGATGGGCAGCGTTTCCCGTGTCATTTCCCTCAACAACGGGAAATACCTGATCGCGGGCAGCTTTCTGAATTACGGCATTCATTCCAACATCTCGGGCATTGCCCGGATCAATGGGAACGGAATGCTGGATACCGTACAGGTGACCCCGCCTTCCGGCAACAAGCAATGGGTTTCTGCCATCAGGGGCGGCGTGGCCGGCGGGATCAGCGAAATGCATGTACAGTCCGACGGCAAGATGATGGTGATTGGCCCCTTCCGGTATTATGTGACCACAAATTACGACCTGACTTCCGAGCTCGGCCAGGACTCCACCCACCTCGACTCTACGCTGATGTATTATATTGCCCGCCTGAACCAGGACGGCACCCTGGACTCTTCTTATCACTACGACCTGGTAAATCACCGGGGGAAGGAAACGATCAACGGCTCCATCAATTCCTCCATACTGCTGCCGGACGACAAGCTGCTGATCGCAGGCAGCTTTACCAAGTACGACGGTAAAGAGGTGCACCGCATCGCCCGGCTGAACCCCGACGGCAGTCTCGATCCTACCTTTAAGAGCTCACCGGGAGCGGATCTGCCGATCATCAGCCTAACGGAACAGCCGGACGGAAAGTTCCTGGTGGTGGGCGCCTTCAACACCTATGACGGAAAGCCCCAGAAGCAGATGGTACGCATCAACGCGGACGGCAGCCTCGATCCGACCTTCCATACGGCCGGTACGGCCGACGGCTTTCTCCGCCGCGCCGATGTGATGCCGGGAGGAGAGATCATCGTCAGCGGCCTTTTCCGGACCTACGGCAATATAGAACGGAATAATTTCATTGTCCTGAATGCCGACGGAAGCATCCATGAAACCTACAATACCAACGGGGGCATTAACCTGGACAATTCCGGTTCCCTGGGTTTGATTACCAAAATAGTACCGCTGCCGTCGGACCACGCCTTCATCATGGTCGGCGGCTTTACCAAATTTGACTACCGGACGGCCAACCGTATTGTACGCATGACGTATCAGTGAACTTGATTTGACGATTTGATGATTTGGTAATTTGATAATAAAATAATCAGCACATCATCAAATCGTCAAATTATCAAATCAAACCGCCCGGTACCGGTCGATGATCTTCCGTACCAGCTGCGCCTTTTCTTTTAGCAAGGCGTACTTTTTGGCGGCGACCAGATCGGGACTGATCAGGCTGCCGCTCATCCCTACGGCCGAAGCGCCGGCTTCCAGCCAGTGGGTCAGGCTTACGGTAGTGGCCTCCACGCCGCCCGCGGGCATGAACTTCAGGTTGGGGAAAAGCGGACGGACCAGCTGTACGAACTCCGGCCCCAGCAATTCGCCCGGGAACAGCTTTACCAGGGCTGCACCGGCTTTCTCTGCAAGGCCGATCTCCGTGGGGGTCATACAGCCCGGGATCCAGAGCATGTTTTTTTCGCGGCACAACGCGCCGGTTTCCGGCATGGTGAGCGGCGCCACGATAAAATCAGCCTGATAATTGATAAAGGTAGCGGCAGTCTCCGTATTCCAGACCGCGCCCACGCCGAGATACAGGTCCGGCAGCTGCCGCTGGGCGTATTTTTTCAGCAGAATATAGTTTTCCTGTGTGCGGAACCCCTGGTGGGTGAGCTCAAAAACGCGGATGCCCCCTTCATAGCAGGCCTTCAGCACGCTTTTGCAGACTTCCGGATCGTCGTGGTAAAAAACGGGAACGATGCCGGTATCGAGGATCTTTTGCAGCACTATCTTCGGATCGCGTTCTCCTGGCATAGGCTTGTTTTGGAACAAAAGTCGAAAAATATTTTTCAATATCATTTTTTACGGTGAAAAAAATATCAGAACGTTATCTTCGTAGGACGAACCATGGTATGCTTCGTGATTAACCTTACAAATCCATGATCAGTAAAAAGAATACCGGCAATACCATTGTGGATATTGCCCGGGCGCTGGATATCTCCCCCTCTACGGTATCACGGGCGCTCAAGGATCACCCTTACATCAGCCAAGCTACAAAAGACCGGGTGAAAAAGCAGGCGGCCAAGATGGGCTACCGGCACAACGCCCTCGCCGCCGGTTTGCGCAACCGGAAATCCAATACCATCGGGCTCATCTGCCCCCGTATATCCATGTATTTCCAGTCGTCTATCGTAACGGCCATACAGCGAAAGGTCCAGGAGGCGGGCTACAGCCTGGTGATCTGCCAGACCAACGACTCCTACGAAATTGAAAAGCAGGTGGTCAATGCCCTGTATGCCTCGCGGGTGGAAGGGCTGATCGCTTCCTGCACCCTGCATACCGAAGATTTTTCCCATTTTGATATTTTCTCCAAAAGCGGCATACCCCTCGTGTTTTACGACCGTGTACCCCGCAGCTATCCCGCCCAGGTGATCCGGGGCGACGATTACCGGGGCGGGACGGAAGGGGCCGAGCACCTGATCAGCCGGGGCTGCAAACAGATCGTGTATATCAGCGGTCCGCTTACCTGTAACCTCTACCAGGACCGCTATGCCGGTTTCAAAGACGCCCTGCAGCGCCATAAGCTGCCCCTGCCGAAGAAGAACCTGTTTTTTCACGAGCTTACCCTCGAAAACGCCCGCCGGACCTGCGAGCGTATTTTCTCAAAAAAGCCCTGGCCCGACGCCATCTTTGCCACCAACGATACCACGGCCATCGTAGCCGAACAATATGCCCGGGAGGCCGGCCTGAAAATCCCCGGCGACATTAAGATCCTCGGATATTCCAACGACCCGCGCACCGAGATCATCGACCCGGCGCTCACGTCGGTGGAGCAGTTTCCTGCCGTCATGGGGGAAAAGGCCGCGGATGCCGTGGTGGAGCTGATCCGGAAAAAAACCCAGCTCAAAAAGACAATGCCGCCCATTATTACGCCGGTGGAGCTGGTGGTAAGAGCCAGCACCGGCGGACGGATGGCCGGCAGCTGATTTTGCGGGAACGATACCGGCCGGCCGGCTCCTCAAACCCCCGATGCTTTCCGGTAAATATGCAAACGTTTCCATAATTAAAAAGAAATTACTACTTTGATCCCCGCTTAACGATCAAAATATTTGTATGCAGGCCTTGGAACAGTTTTCATTAAAAGAAAAAGTAATTGTTATCCCCGGCGGCACCGGCGTGCTGGGCAGCGCCTTTGCCCGGGCCGTTGCCGCGGCAGGCGCACGCGTGGCCGTCATCGGCAGAAACCGCGATAAGGCCGCCGCCGTAGTGGCCGATATCCGGCAAAAAGGCGGGGAAGCCATGGACCTTATCGCCGACGTGCTGGAAGAAAAGCAGGTCCGCGAAGCGCGCGACCGCATCCTGGATCAGTGGGGCAGGGTGGACGGCCTGGTGAATGCCGCCGGGGGCAATACCCCCGGGGCGGTGGTACCGCCGGATAAAGACCTCTTCAGCGTCCGCACGGAGGCCATTCGGGAAGTAGTGGACCTGAACATATACGGTACCGTTATCCCCACCCAGTGCTTTGCCGAAGTAATGGCCCGTCAGCAAAAGGGCTCCATCATCAATATCTCCTCCCTGTCTGCCCAGCGTCCGCTTTCCCGGGTAATGGGATACAGCCTCGCCAAAACCGCCGTGGAAGGATATACGCAATGGATGGCCATCGAGCTGCCCAAGCGTTATGGCGACGGGCTGCGGGTGAACGCCCTGGCTCCCGGCGTCTTTCTTACCGAACAAAACCGGGGGCTGCTGCTCCGCCCGGACGGTTCCTACAGTGAGCGGGCGCAGCTGTTTGTGGACAATACCCCTTTCGGCCGGCTGGGCGACCCCGAAGAGCTGACCGGCACCGTCATCTGGCTGTTGAGCGATGCCTCGCGTTTTGTGAACGGCGCTGTAATCCTCGTGGACGGCGGCTTTAACGCTTTTTCCGGCGTTTAAAGAAGCGTTGCGGATAAAATTTCGCATCAACGGCATATTTTTGTCTGCCGGATATACTATTTATAGGCGGCGGGAGATAAACAGAAAAAAGAATAACGGAAACTATGCGATTAGAACAGACATGGCGCTGGTACGGCCCCCGGGACGGGGTGAGCCTACAGGATGTACGGCAGGCCGGAGCCACCGGCATTGTCAGCGCCCTGCACCATATCCCGCACGGCGCGGTATGGCCCCTGGAAGAAGTACAGCAACGCAAGAAAATCATCGAAGATGCCGGGCTGGTATGGAGCGTGGTGGAAAGCGTAACGGTGCACGAGGACATCAAAACCCGTACGGGCAACTGTGAGGCCCTGCTGGAAGATTACCGGCAGACCCTGCGCAACCTCGGGGCCGCCGGCATCCGCACCGTCTGCTATAACTTTATGCCGGTACTCGACTGGACCCGCACCCAGCTCGACTACGAGGTAGCGGATGGCTCCAAAGCGCTGCGGTTCGACTGGACCGACCTGGCGGTATTCGACGTGTACCTGCTGAAAAGAGCGGGCGCCGAAGCCGATTACGAGCCCGAGGTGCTGGAACGGGCCCGGCAACGGTTTGAGCAATACAGCGAATCGCAACGGGCGTTGCTGTCTGAAAACGTGCTGATGGGTATTCCGGGGGAATCGGGCACAGATCCCGGAGAGCTGCTGCGCCGGATCGAGACCTATAAGCATATCGGGGCCGACGGTCTGCGGGAAAACCTGGCTTATTTCCTGGAGTCCATCATGGATACCTGCGAAGAGCAGGGCATCCGCATGACCATACACCCGGACGATCCGCCCTTTGCCATCCTGGGCCTGCCCCGCGTGGTCAGCTCGGAAGAAGACCTTAGCTGGCTGCTGAAGCGGGTGGATCGTAAGCCGAACGGCATCTGCTATTGTACCGGCTCGCTTGGGGCCGGGAAGCACAACGACCTGGTGAGCATCCTGAAAACGGTGGGCGAACGGGTGTATTTTGTGCATCTCCGGAATGTAAAGAAAGAGCAGGATCGCAGCTTTTATGAAGCCGATCACCTGGACGGGGATAACGATATGTATACCATCATGAAGACACTGCTTGAATTTCAACAGCGGCGCAGCGAGCCGATCCCCTTCCGCCCGGATCATGGGCACCAGATGCTGGACGATCTGAAAAAGCAAACTTTCCCGGGATATTCCGCTATCGGACGGCTTCGCGGTCTTGCCGAACTGCGCGGCCTGGAATTGGGGATCTCGGGAACCCTCTGACCCCCTAAAGGGGGAAATGGAGGTGAAGGGTAAAAGGCGAAAGGTAAAAGGCGTTTTAAGCATGATGACTTAGAGATTTGATGATGTGTTGATTACCTCATCATCAAATCACCAAATTATCAAATCATCAAATCAAAAATCCGTCATGGGTTATATTTTTCACGAAGATTTTTTGCTGCAGAACAAGACGGCGCGCAAGTTGTACCACGACTATGCCGAGCAGATGCCGATCATCGATTATCATTGTCACCTGTCTCCGCAGACCATTGCCGATAACCCTCATTTCCTCAACCTCACGGACGCCTGGCTCCGGGGAGACCATTACAAGTGGCGCGCCCTGCGGGCTGCGGGCGTGGCGGAACGCTATATTACCGGGGATGCGAGCGACGAGGAAAAGTTCCGGAAATGGGCGGCCACGGTACCTTATACCCTCCGGAATCCGCTGTACCACTGGACGCACCTGGAGCTGAAAAACCCCTTTGGCGTCAGGGAGCTGCTGGATGAAAAAAGCGCCGACGCTGTCTATGCCCGCTGCAATGCGCTGCTGCAGCAACCGGAATATACCCCCCGCGGGCTGCTCCAGGGCTTTAAGGTAAGCGTAGTGGTCACTACGGACGATCCCTGCGACGACCTGTCCGCCCACCGGAAGATCGCAGCAGACGACTTCGCCGTAAAGGTATATCCCTGCTTTCGTCCCGATAAGGCGCTGCAGCTGAACGGGGGAGGAGGGTTCCGGTCCTGGATCGGACGTCTCGCCGCTGCTGCCGGTGTGGAGATAAAGGACCTGGCCACGCTGCTGGAGGCGCTGCAGAAAAGGGTGGATTATTTTCATGACCACGGCGGACGGCTTGCCGATCACGGTCTGAGCGCCATTCCCCTCTACGAGGATGAAAAGCACGGGGAGATGGAAAAAGCCTTCCGGCAGGTGCTGCAGGGCGATGATACCGGGGCCGCTGCGCAGGAGGAGACCTATGCCGGTTATGTACTGTATGAGCTGGGCAGGATGTATCATGCGAAAGGCTGGGCGCAGCAGTTTCATCTCGGCGCCCTGCGTAATACCAACAGCAGGGCCCTCCGGACGATCGGTCCGGATACCGGATTTGATTCTATCGGAGACTACACACAGGCGTACCCGTTATACCGTCTGTTTGACCGACTGGACAGCAGCGATCAGCTTTGCAAGACCATCCTGTATAACCTGAACCCGGCCTACAACGAGGTTTTTGCCACCATGGCGGGCAACTATAACGACGGGCGGATCAAGGGTAAGATGCAGTTTGGCTCCGGATGGTGGTACCTCGACCAGAAGGACGGCATGGAAAAACAGCTGAATGCGCTTTCCAATATGGGGCTGCTCAGCTGTTTTGTAGGCATGCTCACCGATTCCCGGAGCTTCCTGTCGTACCCGCGTCACGAATATTTCCGGCGTATCCTGTGTAACCTGCTGGGCAGCGATGTGGAGCAGGGTCTTGTGCCAGACGATACTGCCTGGCTGGGCGGCATGGTGCAGGACATCTGTTATCACAATGCAAGAAATTATTTTGGCTGGGAATAAGCCAGGTCATAAAACACGATTTTATCTAAGAAAAATTAAAACGAAAAATAATCATGTCGCAAAAAGTAGTAACGCTGGGAGAGGTCATGCTGCGGCTCTCCACGCCCGGATTTGAACGGTTTGTACAGGCAGACAGCTTTGATGTCACCTATGGCGGCGGCGAGGCCAATGTTGCGGTAGCGCTTTGTAATTACGGGCTCCAGGGTACATTTGTAACCAAGGTGCCTTCGAATGCGCTGGGTCAGGCGGCCATCAACCACCTGCGTCGTTATGGTGTGGATACGCAACACATTGCCCGGGGCGGAAAGCGGCTGGGCATTTACTTCCTGGAAACCGGCGCATCCATGCGGGCTTCCCAGGTGATATACGATCGTGCGGATGCTGCCGTTGCGGAAGCGGAAGCGGGCGAATTTGATTTTGACCGCATCCTGGACGGCGCCAGCTGGTTCCATACCACCGGCATCACCCCTGCACTGAGCGATAAGGCGGCGGAGCTTACCGAAGCGGCGCTGAAGGCCGCCCGCGCCAAAGGCGTTACCACCAGCATCGATCTGAACTTCAGGAAGAAGCTGTGGACCAAAGAAAAGGCACGGGAGGTGATGACCCGGCTTTGTGAATATGTGGACGTATGCATCGGCAACGAGGAAGATGCTGAGATGTCGCTGGGCTTTAAAAGCAAGGATACCGACGTCACCAAGGGACAGCTGAACCTCGACGGATATAAGGACGTGTTCCGGCAGATGAAGGAACGTTTCGGCTTTAAATACATTGCCTCGACGCTGCGCGAAAGCCACAGCGCATCCGACAACGGATGGAGCGCGCTGGCTTTTGACGGCAATGATTTTCACCATACCCGGCAATATGAGGTGCGTATCGTGGACCGCGTGGGCAGCGGGGACTCATTTGCCAGCGGATTCATCTACGGCCTGGTAACGGGCATGAAGATGCAGGATGCCGCCGAATTCGGCGTAGCCGCATCAGCGTTGAAACACACCATTCCGGGCGATCTGAACCACGCCACCCTAACAGAGGTGAGCGCCCTGATGAAAGGCGACGCCTCGGGGAGGGTACAGCGTTAAAATCATACAGCGTCAAAAAGAAAAAGATTTATGGATAAAAAAACAGCCATTTTTCAGCTGATACCGGAACAGGGCGTATTGCCCCTGTATTTTCATAAAGATCCGGAGGTGAGCATAGCCGTGCTGAAGGCCCTGCATGCAGCGGGCATACGGGCGGTGGAATATACCAACCGCGGCGAGGCCGCCCTGAAGAATTTTAAGGAAATGCGCCGTTTCTGCGACGCCGAGCTGAAGGATTTTTACCTGGGCATCGGCACGATCAAGAGCGAAGCGGCGGCCAGGACCTTTATCGATGCCGGCGCGGATTTTATCGTATGCCCCGGCCTGGTGGAAGGTGTGGTAAAAGCGGCCGATGAGGCGGATATGCTCTGGGTGCCGGGTTGCATGACTCCCTCCGAGATCATTGCCGCAGAAGAGCTCGGCGCGAAGATGATCAAGCTGTTCCCGGGGAACCTGCTGGGACCTTCCTTTGTCAGCGCCATCAAACCCCTTTTTCCCAACCTGCTGTTTATGCCGACGGGCGGGGTAGACGTGAGCGAGTCCAACCTCAGCGGCTGGTTTAAGGCTGGTGTATGTGCGGTAGGAATGGGCAGCAAGCTCATCAGCAAACCGCTGCTGGAGCAGGGCGCTTATGGAGAAATCACCGACCTGACCGTAAAAACATTACAAATTATTCAGTCCATCCAAAAAACATAAACATGCCGGAAGTAAAAGTTGGCCGCTATCGCTGGCGCATCCTGGCGATGCTGTTTGTGGCCACCACGATCAATTACGTGGACCGCAGCATTATCGGGGTGCTGGGCCCCACGCTGAAAGACCATGTATTCCACTGGACCAATACCGAGTACAGCAATATCAACGCCGCCTTTATGATCGCTTATGCGGTGGGGATGCTGTTTATGGGCGGCCTGGTGGACCGCTTGGGTACCAAGTTCGGATATGCAGTATCCATCGGTATCTGGAGTCTTTTCAGCCTGTCCCACGCCTTTGTGACCCGCGCTATGGGATGGGTAGGCTTTGCCGTGGCCCGTTTCGGGCTGGGCATCGGGGAATCCGGCAACTTTCCCTCCTGTATCAAGACCGTGGCGGAATGGTTCCCCAAAAAGGAGCGGGCCTTTGCCACCGGCATCTTCAATGCGGGCACCAACGTGGGCGCCATCCTGGCCCCGCTGGTCATTCCGCTGATCGTGGCCAACGACGGTACGCACTGGCAATATGCTTTTTGTATCACCTTTGTCTTCAGCGCCATCTGGCTCGCCATCTGGCTCAGCACCTACCAGAAGCCCGAGCGGCATAAGAGGGTCACCAAGGGAGAGCTGGATCATATCCTCAGCGATACCGCCGTGGAAAATGCGGAACGCCTTCCCTGGGCCAGCGTGCTCCCCAAAAAGGAGACCTGGGCCTTTGCCACCGCCAAGCTTTCGGATGCCGTATGGTGGTTTTATCTTTTCTGGGGCAGCTTCTTCCTGCATGCCCAGTTCGGGCTGGAGCTGAAAGGACTGGCCCTGCCGATGATCACCATCTATGTGATCTCCGATGCGGGCAGCATTGCCGGCGGATGGCTGTCCTCTTACTTTATCAAAAGAGGCTGGAGCATCAACCGCTCCCGGAAGACGACCATGCTGATCTGCGCCATCGTGATCCTGCCGGTGGTATTTGCCACCCAGACCAGCAACGAATGGATCGCCGTACTGCTGATCGGCCTGGCCGCGGGTGGTCATCAGGCCTGGTCGGCTACCATCTTCACCCTGGTATCCGACGTCTTTCCCAAGAAAGCCACCGGCTCGGTGGTGGGCATCGGCGGCATGATCGGCGCTCTCGCCAGCGCGGGGGCCAATCTCGGCCTGGGACGGGTGCTGGATAACACGGGGAAAGGCGGTTATTTTGTGGCCTTTCTCTGCGCGGGTATGCTGTACCTGGTGCTGCTGCTGGCCGTGCACCTGATCATGCCCAAGATGACGCCGCGGGACGAGAACCTGAAATATGTATCCTGAATGGCGGGTATCCGCTCTCCGGAAAAACAAAATAACCGACGTATGAAATTCCGCTTTCCGGGCATCATCGCCCTGCTGGCCTTTACGCTGCATGCCGGCGCAACGGTCAGGCTGCCCGCCGTGATCGGCGATAATATGGTGCTGCAGCAGCAGTCCAACGTTCCCCTCTGGGGAACGGCGCGTACAGGCGCCACCGTGAGCATCACCACTTCCTGGGACCATCACCGCTATACCGTTCGTGCGGATGCTGGGGGGAAATGGAAGACGGAGATAGCCACCCCCGCTGCCGGAGGACCTTATGAGATCGTCTTCAGCGACGGCGAGCCCCTCCGCGTCAGCAATGTGCTGATCGGCGAGGTATGGGTCTGCTCCGGGCAGTCCAATATGGAAATTTCGCTGAAGGGATATGCCAACCAGCCGGTGCTGAACGGCAACGATATCATCGCGCATGCCGGCAATCCGCAGCTGCGTCTCTTCCACCTGAAGCGTGCCGTTTCCCATACGCCGCTGGAGGATGCCGGCGGCAGCTGGGCCGTGTCTGCGCCCGAAGCGGCAGCAGGTTTCAGCGCCGTGGGCTTCCAGTTTGCCAAAATGCTGCAGGAAACGCTGCATGTGCCGGTAGGGATCATCGAAAGCAGCTGGGGCGGCACCCCCATAGAAGCGTGGATGAACCGGCAGAGCCTGCAGGGTTTTCCGCAGGTGAAGCTGCCGGCCGCCGGCGCAAAGCCCAGCGCCCATTCGCCCACCGATCTTTTTAACGCCATGATCAACCCCATTGCCGGCTACGGCATCAAAGGCTTTTTGTGGTACCAGGGTGAGGCCAACCGCTCCCGTTCCGGGACCTATGCGGGCCTGATGGCAGCCATGGTGCAGTCCTGGCGGCAGCTTTGGGGCGGAGGAACGCTGCCCTTCTATTTTGTGCAGATCGCGCCCTGGGCTTACCCGGACCACCAGGAGGGCGTGGCCCTGCTCCGGGAAGCGCAGTACAGGGCTTCGCAGGACATTCCCCATTCGGGCATGGTGGTGAGCATGGATGTGGGCAGCAAGACCACCATTCACCCGCCGGACAAGACCACCATTGCCAGACGGTTGCTCTACTGGGCGCTGGGAGACACCTACGGGCAAAAGGGGATCGCCTATAAAACGCCGGCTTACCGGGGCATAAAGACTGCGGGAGACTCCGCTGTCATCGTCTTCAGCGATATTCCCGGCGGGCTCACCACCTTTGGCAAGCCCCTGGACGGTTTCGAAGTGGCCGGGGCTGATAAGGAATTTCATCCCGCTACGGCCCGCGTTGTAAAGTCGACCGTAGTGGTCCGCAGCGACGCCGTACCCCATCCGGTAGCGGTGCGTTATGTCTTCAAGGCCTGGGCAGTAGGCACGCTGTTCAGCACGGACGGGCTTCCTGTGGCCCCTTTCCGGACAGATGATTGGTGAGGGGGGCAGGGGCCTCCGGCGCGGGGTAATCGGCCTGATATTTCTTCATCAGGTAACTGGTATAATCTTCCTTTAGATCATAATTTTCGGGAAGGGTTATTATACCGGAAAGGGATTGTACAAGTGGCGTTATTTTATTTGAAGGTTTGCTGTTCATTGTAGATATCATTGTTGTTTATTAATGCTATCAAATCGCTTTATCTGCACATTAGCTGGGGATTATGGTCAAGACGGTCAGAAGACGTTGCAAGGCAATCAAATGGCCCGGCAGATCTGCATAAACAAGATCATACATCTCTTCCCGGTAAATATGGCTTAGCTGGTTGCGATCTTCAATACCTTTATGCAAAGCAAGGAACAGGTCTTCATCGATTAGATTTTCCTGGAATAAAACTCGATAAGTTCCTTTGGGAGAGTTGCTGATTATGCCCAACTGAAGCTCAGCAAAAAGCTTGCTGGTTTTCCATGCCAGCTCCGTACTGTACTCGAATTTTTGGATTCTTCCATTTTTAATTAAGTCCGTACCAACTGAATCCAGTCCGGGAAAATTCCGGTCCAGACTTTGGGCAAAAGACCCCACAGCCTGTATCAGGCTTTCAAGAGTCCGTTTAAACTTTTCGGCGAGCTCCATAATTCGATATGTTGCAATGCTTCCCTTTTAAACTGTTCGTTTACCCGGCTGAAATCCACTATGTCTACGAAATAGGGGATAATGCTTTCTTCTATTGCGGCTTTGAGATCGGACTTTATTCGTATTGGAAGCGGTTTCCTTCCCCATATGCCGATGTCTATATCGGATGTTCCTTTGTTGTTTTTAGCTGCCCTGCTGCCAAACAAAAATACGATATACTCATCCTCAGGGATACGTTCCTTGATGATGGCTTTTAGCATTGCTGAATAATCGTACTTCATATCCTGCTTTTTACAAAAGTACGATATTAAGCCGTTGCACCGGTCCAGCTTTTTTCTCCCAAGGCCTTCTTTTGCCGGCAATAACTTGCTATCACCTGATAATAATCACTCCGCCACCACGAGATAGTAAGATTTCTTCCCTTTCTGCAGCAGCAGGTATTTGCCGTGGAGCAGCAGGGGGGAGGAAACGCTGAGCTGCAGGTCCTCCACCTTTTTGCGGTTGATGCTGACGCCGCCGTGCTGCAGCATGCGGCGGGCTTCGCCCTTGCTGGGGAAAACGCCCGTTTCGGCCAGGAAGGAAACGATGTCCACCCCGGCATCCAGCCTGGCCGCGGGGTAAGCAAACCGGACCACCCCTTCCATGTTTTCGAGGTCTTCCGCCGAGAGACTTTCCGCCGGCGCCTGCTGCCCGGAGAAAAGCTTTTCCGTGGTGGCGACAGCCTTCTGAAAGCCTTCCTCCCCGTGGACAAAGACGGTGATCTCCCGGGCCAGCGTCTTCTGCAGGAGACGCGCTGCGGCGTCTTTTTCATGCGCTGCGGTAAGCGTTTCGATCTCGGCCGGCGGCAGGAAGGTAAAGGTCCGTATCCATTGCCGGGCATCCTCGTCGCTGGTATTTAGCCAGAACTGGTAGAACTCGTAAGGCGAGGTTTTTTCCGGATCCAGCCAGATATTCCCTTTCTCGGTTTTGCCGAACTTGGTGCCATCGGCCTTTTTGACGAGGGGGCAGGTAAAGGCAAAGGCTGTTCCCCCGGCCTTGCGGCGGATGAGCTCGGTGCCGGTGGTGATGTTGCCCCACTGGTCGCTGCCGCCCATCTGCAGCTTGCAGTTGTGCTGCGTATACAGGTGATAGAAGTCATATCCCTGCATCAGCTGGTAAGCGAACTCCGTATAGCTGATACCGGTATCCCCTTCGATCCGTTTCTTCACGCTGTCTTTGGCCATCATGTAGTTGACCGTGATATGTTTACCGGTATCGCGGAGGAATTCGATAAAGGAGACGTCCCTGAACCAGTCGTAGTTGTTAAAAAGCCGGGCGGCGTTGGGGAGGGACGGGTCGAAGTCGAGAAACTTTTCCAGCTGCCGCCGGATGCCGGCCACGTTGTGCTGCAGCTCGTCCTCGCTGAGCAGCTTGCGCTCCTCGCTTTTCATGGAGGGGTCGCCGATCATGCCGGTGGCGCCGCCGACGAGGGGGCAAGGCGTATGTCCGGCCCGCTGCAGATGTACCAGCAGAAAGATGGGCACCAGGCTGCCGATATGGAGACTGTCGGCCGTGGGGTCAAAGCCCACATATCCGGCCGTAGGTTCTTTTTGCAGTTGCTCTTCCGTTCCGGGCATGATGTCCTGGATCATACCCCTCCAGCGCAGTTCTTCGATCAGATTCATGTGTTAAGGTTGAACCCCCTGACCCCCTAAAGGGGGGTAGAGGTGAAAGGTGAAAGGTTAAGGGTGAAAGGTTAAAGGCATTTTACGTTTAAAGTCCGTCTAAGGTTGTCTGCCCGCTACGGAACTTCAGACTTTAGACCTGTCCAGGTCCAGCGACCGCGTGACATATTTGCCGACCATATCGAACTCGAGGTTCACCCTGTCGCCGGCCTGCAGATGCTGCAGGTTGGTATGGGCGAAGGTATACGGGATGATGCTCACCGAAAATTCGGTACCGCTGAGGTCGTAGACGGTGAGGCTCACCCCGTTGAGACAGACGGACCCTTTTTCGATCAGCAGGCGGGCAAATCGTTCCGGGTAGCTGAAGCGGTATTCATAGCTGCCGTCCCGGTCCTCCCGGCCGAGGCAGGTGCCGGTGGTATCCACATGTCCCTGCACGAGGTGACCGTCCACCCGTTCCTGCAGCTTCATGGCCCTTTCCAGGTTGATAAAATCGCCTTCCCGTATCCCGCCCAGGTTGGATTTGAGCAGGGTTTCAGCTACGGCAACGGTGCTGTGGGTACGGCCGCTGACGGCGGTAATAGTGAGACAGACGCCGTTGTGCGACACGCTCTGATCCACCTGCAGTTCCGCCGATACCGGCGACTCCACCGTCAGGGTGAGGTTTCCCCCTTCCCGGGCGATATGCCGGACCTGTCCCTGCGCTTCGATGATTCCTGTGAACATTTTGAAAAATTTTCGGCAGGGCAAAGTTAGGGAAATGTATTTTTTCTTATCTTTGTAGGCCAAAAAAAGGATTGATACATGCTGATCATTGATTCCAAAGATTGCGAAAACATTGACAAAGCGCTGAAGAAGTACAAGAAAAAGTTTGAAAAAGCGAAAGTACTCCTGCAGCTCCGTGGACGCCAGTCTTATACCAAGCCCTCGGTAAAGCACCGCAATATGGTGCTCAAGGCCGTTTACCGCCAGCAGGTGGCCAGCGGCAAGATTGAGAAATAAGCTCCGCGACGGGCGGAGCCAAAACCTTTCTCTCTTGAAAACGGATTCGCCTTTTATCGCCTCCTTTCTTGCTTATCTTCAGTTTGAGAAACGCTATTCTCCTCATACGGTGACGGCTTATGCCGCCGACCTGTATACTTTTTTTACCTACCTAAAAACCATGGAGGCCGGAAATCAGCCCGGCGATATCAGCGCGGTCATGATCCGGTCATGGCTGGCTGCCCTGAAATCAGAAGGTCTTTCTTCCCGCTCGGTCAACCGCAAGATCGCCGCGCTGCGGTCTTTTTTCAAATACCAGCTCCGGCAGGGGGTAGTGGACGCCGATCCCATGACCCAGATCAGCGCCCCGAAAGCCGGAAAGCGCCTGCCGGTGTTCGTCGAACGGAAGGGGACAGACCGTCTTTTCCACCAGCTGGAATTTCCGGCCACTTTTACCGGAACCCTGCACCGGCTGCTGCTGGAAATTTTATACCATACCGGTATCCGGCTTTCCGAACTGACCGGTCTAAAAACGGGAAATGTAGATTTTTCGGGACATACCATCAAGGTGCTGGGGAAAGGCGGCAAGGAGCGGATCATCCCGGTCAGCGGGGAGCTGTGCGGGCATATCCGGACCTACCTGGAACAGAAGTCGGCCCTTCCGGAGGCAGATACGCAGTACCTGCTGGTGAATGAAAAAGGGAAGAAGCTGTATCCCAAGTATGTTTACCGCGTGGTCCGGGAGCAGCTGGGGTATGTGACCACCCTCGAAAAACGGAGTCCCCATGTGATGCGTCATACTTTTGCCACCCATCTCACCAACAACGGCGCGGACCTCAATGCCGTAAAGGAGCTGCTGGGGCACGCCAGCCTGGCGGCCACCCAGGTCTATACCCACAATACCATCGAGCAGCTACGCAAGGTCTACGAACAAGCCCACCCTAAGTCAGGTAAAAGGTAAACCCCCTAACCCCCTAAAGGGGGGATGAGGTGAAAGGTAAAAGGTAAAAGGTGAAAGGTGAAAGGTGAAAGGTGAAAGGCATTTTAAATGATTACAGCATTTTATTCAGGAAGCCGTGTTGCTGCAGCTCGCGCCAGCCGCCGTCTTTGCGGAAAGCGCGAAGGGCCTGAAGATGCCGTTCGTGATGGAGATCGGTAGCCAGGAAGTCCACCCATCCCTGCCGCACCAGCCACCAGGCTGTTTTTTCTACCGACTTGCCGTGAAAACCGGCCAGGGAGGTCAGGTTGACCTGCAGGAAGGCGCCGGCATTCTTGATCCTTTCCAGTTCCGAGGGATGTTTATGCCAGTAGCGGTAACGTTCGGGATGCGCCAGTACGGGCAGGTAACCTTTCATCTGGATGTCGAACAGCAGGCGGGGGGCGTCGAGCGGGGGGGCAATGGTGGAAAATTCGATCAGGACCTTCTGCTCGTCGTCGAGCGTCAGCAGGGCTTTTTGCCCCAGCAGCTTTTCAAAATACTCGTCGGCCATATATTCGGCTGCTGCCCGGAAAGGGATGCGGATATCTTCGCGCTCCAGGACCGCCTGCAGCCGCTCCATGGCCGCAGCGATGGTTTCCCGGGTATTGGGGTGCAGGTCGTGAATAACATGCGGGGTGGTGATCAGCTTGTTGAAGCCCAGGGCCATGAGTTCCCGGATCAGCAGAAGAGAAGCGTCCGGATCCGGGGCGCCGTCGTCGATACCGGGCAGCAGGTGGGAATGGAGGTCGGTGCCCAGGAAGGCATAATCCGCCGCCACTGGGCTATGGGCAATATTTTTTTTTGTCTTCCGGGATGAAAAAAACGGCATAATCAAGTATTCGTCACCCCCGGGCCGGGCCGGCGGTTAAAAAGACAGGTTAACATAAAACAAGCGTAACAGGTGCCGTACCTGTTCAGGCTACCACCGTTGCCGGTTGGCCGGCATTGGCCGCATCCAGCTCTTCGAATACGGAGTTGTTGCTTTTGTATTCGGGTACCAGCATCTTCATATGCTGTACCGTTTTCCAGCTTTTTCCTTCCTGGGCGAGGCGGATCAGCTCGCGGATCTGCTTTTTTACCATCAGGAAATCGTACTCCGCCACGCGGGCGATCATGATCTTATGATGATGGGTGGGGAGGACGTTTTCATCGTGCGCCAGCAGCTCTTCATAAAGCTTCTCCCCGGGGCGCAGACCGGTATAGACGATACGGATATCCCTTTCCGGCGTAAGCCCCGACAGCTGGATCATCTTTACGGCCAGGTCTGTAATCCTGACCGGCTCGCCCATGTCGAACACATATACTTCCCCGCCGTTGCCCATGGTGCCGGCCTCCAGCACCAGCTGGCAGGCCTCGGGTATGGTCATGAAGTAACGGGTAACCTCCGGATGAGTCACCGTGATGGGGCCGCCCTTTTCGATCAGCCTTTTAAAGTGGGGCACCACAGAGCCGTTGGACCCCAGCACGTTTCCAAAACGCGTGGTGATGAAGGCTGTCCGGCTGGTGGCGCCGGCCTCGGTATGGATAAAGTTGTTGAGCGCCTGGATATAGATCTCGGCGATACGTTTGGTAGCACCCATCACGTTGGTGGGGTTCACGGCTTTATCCGTGGATACCATCACAAACTTTTCCGCGCCGTATTCCAGCGCCCGTTCCGCTACGTTGATGGTGCCCATGATATTGTTCAGCACGGCCGTATCCGGCGTGAGCTCCATCATGGGGACGTGCTTGTAGGCGGCAGCATGAAAGACCACCTGGGGCCGGAAGGCATCAAACAGCTGTGCGATGCGGCGGTTGTCGCGGATGTCTCCGAGAAAGGAGCATATCTCGACATGCGGGGCCAGCTCTTTTATTTCGAGGGCAAGGTCGTGCAGGGGGCTTTCGGCCTGGTCGCACAGGATGACCTTAAGCGGTTTGAAATGAACGATCTGGCGGACCAGCTCGCTGCCGATGGAGCCGGCGGCGCCGGTGATGAGGATCGCTTTTCCGGTAAGCTGGGCGGAAATCGCCTTGCTGTCCAGCCGGATCACGTTGCGGTTCAGCAGGTCCTCGATGCGGATATCCTTGATCTGTTTGGCCTGGAGGCCACCCTGTATCCACTGCGCGATGGGCGGAATATGCTGGACCTTTACCTTGTTGGCCAGGCACCAGTCTACGATGGCATTTTTATGGGGGCTGTTCAGCAGCTCATCGGTGATGACCAGCTGGCGGAAGCCGTAGCGGCGCAGCAGCTTGTTCAACGTTTTTACCGAGGCCGGGTGGATGGGTACCCCTTCCAGCTGTTTTCCCCAGCTATGGGGATCGTCTTCAATGAAAGCCACCACCTTGGCCAGGGGAACCTGCTGCTCCTGATGGACCTGGCTTTGCAGCACATTCCGGGTGACGGTGCCGGCATAGCCTGCCCCGTAGATCACCACATGAGTACGGATGCTGCGTCCGTTGTTGAGCTGGTCAAAAGTTACCTTGACGAGCAAACGGTAGAAGAGCATCAGCACAAAAGCGCACAAGAAACCGATCAGGATTACGGAATAGGGGATGAAGGTGTCCCCTTCATTGTAGGACTTTCCTACGTTGATCAGGGAATATACCCCCGAGGAAGCCGCTGCGGCGATCAGTACGCGCCAGGCGTCCTGCATGCTGGTATGGCGGATGATGCCGGAATAGGTCCGCAGCGCGGTGAAAACGATGCCGTTTACGACCAGCACCGCGACAAGGATACCGGACCAGTCGAACCGGAAGATTTCGGGAAAGTTGAAATTGAACCGGAGCAGGAAACCGCAGCACAGGGCTGCGTACATGCAGGCAAGGTCGATCACGAAGATGATCCAGCGGGGGACCACCCTCAGTTGGTACAATGTTGGCAACATACTGGCTAATTAAATATTAGGGTTTCGATAATATATAATTAAGCCCGTCATATACATAGAATGATTGCTCTATGTATTTCGGGTGTCATTTACCGTCCAGATAAATGACGTCTCCCTCAAACAAGAATCATTCCAAACAAAATCAGAGGACGAAGATACAAAAATATATCGTTATTCACACATTGTTCACAAAAAGATGTGAATAAGACCTCCGGGCTGCAACATGATTCCAATTGCCGCCTTTCGGCAGACAAATATACGGCGAACCGCGCAGAAAAGCGGAAAAGGGAGATTAACTTACCGTAAAGGAATACCGATACCGTGATATTCAAATCCCTGTTGACGAAGCTGGGCGGGATTATAGATATTGCGGCCGTCGAGCACGAGCGGCCGCCGCATCAGGCTTTTTACCCGTTCCCAGTCCGGTAGCCGGAATTCGGGCCATTCGGTCAGCAGCAGCAGGGCGTCGGCCTGTTCCAGCGCCTCGTACTCATCCCGGGTATAGGTAACGGGGTGGGGGATATGTTTACATGCTTCTTCGACGGCCACGGGATCGTAGGCCCGTATGATTGCGCCTGCTTTTATCAGCGCGTCGATAAGCGACAGGGCAGGAGCTTCCCGTACATCATCTGTCTGAGGTTTGAAGGCGAGGCCCCATACTGCGATTTGTTTTCCCTGAAGATCTTTACCCAGCGCTGCCTGCAGCTTTTTGAACAAGAGCTGTTTCTGGTCGTTATTGATGGCCTCCACCGCCTCAAGGAGACGAAGTCTCTGCCCGTGCTCCCGCCCGGTATGGATCAGCGCCTTTACGTCTTTGGGAAAGCAGGAGCCGCCATAGCCGGCGCCGGCATAGAGGAATTTGCTGCCGATGCGGGGATCGGCGCCGATGCCGCTCCTGACCTGGTTGATATCCGCCCCCACCGCTTCGCAGAGGTTGGCGATATCGTTCATAAAGCTGATGCGGGTGGCCAGCATGGCATTGGCGGCATATTTGGTCATTTCCGCCGAAGCGATATCCATGTAGATGACCCGGTGGCGATTCAGCTGGAAAGGCTTGTAGAGCTGCTCCAGGACGCTCCGGGCCCGCTCGCTTTCGGTTCCGATCACAACGCGGTCAGGGCTCTGGAAATCCCTGACGGCGGCCCCTTCCTTGAGGAATTCGGGATTGGAGGCCACATCGAAAGGAATATGCTGTCCCCGCCGATTCATGGCAGCTTCCACGGCGGCTTTTACCTTCAGGGAAGTGCCCACGGGCACGGTGCTCTTGGTGGCGATCACGGCGTAATCCTGCAGCTTTTCTCCTATTTCATCCGCTACATTCAGGACGTGCTTCAGGTCGGCGCTGCCGTCCTCATCCGGGGGAGTACCGACGGCGATCAGGATGGCGTCGGCCCCGGCAATATGTTCATCGAGGCGGGTACTGAACTGCAGGCGGCCTTTTTCGGCGTTGCGATGAACGATCTCTTCCAGACCCGGCTCATAGATAGGCAGTATGCCTTGCTTCAGCCTGTCGATCTTTTCCTGATCTATGTCGATACAGGCGACATGGATACCCACATCGGCGAGGCAGGCTCCTGTCACCAGTCCCACGTATCCTGTCCCTACTACGATTGCTTTCATTTTTGACGGTTACTTTTTATCCGGCACAAAAATACACTTCTATTCAAACACGATCGTCTTGTTGCCGCTGATGAACACCTGGTCGCGGAAGACCAGCCTCATGGCCTTGTTCAGTACGTTCTTCTCCACTTCGCGACCGGCTTCCACCATCCGGGCGGCGGTGAAGGTATGATTTACAGCGATGGTTTGCTGGGTAATGATGGGACCTTCATCCAGTTCATGGGTTACGAAATGCGCCGTCGCCCCGATCAGCTTCACACCCCGCTCAAAGGCCTGCCGATAGGGGCGGGCACCTGCGAAGGCAGGCAGAAAGGAGTGGTGGATATTGAGAATACGCTGCGGGTACCGGGCGATGAATTCAGGGGAAAGGATGCGCATGAACTTGGCCAGGATGATGTAGTCAGGGCTATAATCCGACAACTTTTCCAGCAACGCTGCTTCGAACTGCTCCCGGGACCGGTCTTCATGCGGAACGTGGTGAAAGGGCCGGGAAAAACCCTCGGTGAAGGCGCGGAGATCATCGTGGTTACTGATGACGCATGCGACCTCTGCATCGAGGGTGCGAAAGAAATGACTGACCAGGATATCCCCCAGGCAATGGTATTCCCGGGTGGCCAGCACGGCGATCCTTTTGGGCTGGGGAGGATTGACCGTGACCGTGGTATCACCGGGCAGCTGGGCCAGCAACTCCTGCCGGAGCTGTTCATCGTCAGCTAAAACCCCGCTGCACTCGATACGGGCGAAAAAGCGGGCTGCCGCTTCGTCTACGAACTCCCGCATGGCAATAATATTGAGCTGATGCGCCGCCAATACCCGGGCGATCAGGGCTACCAATCCCGTCCGATCCGGGCACTGTACGAGGATGAGCGTAGAAATCATAGCATTAAATATCGGGCAAAAGTAACTATTTCCTATTTTTGATTTATAAACGGGTAATATTTTTACCCGAAGTTGGTCGCCTACGGGACTGACAACGGCGAAGCCATAATTCAAATGCAGGCGGACCAGTCACTACCCGGTAATTTGTATCCATGCTTGACACGCTTATTTCTTCACGTACCCGCCTGAAATTATTGCTGCGGTTGTTTTTGAATCCGGGAAGCACGGCTCATCTGCGCGGGCTGGCCGGTGAATTTGAGGAAAGCTCCAATGCCGTACGGATTGAGCTGAACCGTTTTACCGATGCCGGCATGCTGGTGTCTGAAAGCCAGGGTAACAAAAGAATCTATAAGGCCAATATACAGCATCCTTTTTATAAGGATATCCACCGGCTGTTGCTGAAATATGTGGGGATAGATCATATTATTGAGGAGGTCATCGGGCGTCTGGGGGATGTATTACGGGTATATCTCACGGGAGACTATGCTGCCGGCAGGGACAGCGGTATCATTGATCTTATATTGGTCGGGAGGGTGGACAGACATTATCTGAGCAGTCTCGTGGACAAAGCGGAACCGCTTATTCAACGAAAGGTACGCTTTTTGACTTATGAAGAGCAGGAATGGAGCACGAAGTATCCGGTAAATCCGGGCAGGGATCATTTCCTGCTGCTATGGGAAAAAGAGGAGTAAAGCATTATAAATCAATCCATATGTCCTGGTACGTCTTATATACCAAGTCGCGCAACGAGAAGAAAGTAGCAGAGCTGCTTACCCGTAAGGGCATAGAAGTATACTGTCCTTTACAGGAAGAGGTCCGGCAGTGGAGCGACCGGAAGAAAAAGGTAAAGCTGCCGGTTTTTCGCTCCTATGTCTTTGTACGGCTGGATCATTACAAGGAGGAGAGCGTCCCGGTACTGATGACCCCGGGTGCGGTACGATTCCTATGGTGGTTAGGCAAGCCCGGTGTGGTGCGGGATACCGAAATACAGGCTATCCGGCATTTCCTGATGGAGCATACCGGAAGCGAGATCACCGTAGAGCTTCATCAGGGGGAAAAGGTGAGTATTACCACGGGCCCCTTCCGGGAACAGGAGGGAACGCTGGTAGCTATACAGGGCAGCAAGGCCATCCTGTATATCGATTCCCTGGGGATCAGACTAAAAGCTGAGCTTCCGGTAGCCGTATTACAGCCTAAAAAATGAGACGGCTATCTGATCAGCACCCGGTCTCTCAGCAAGGCCGGGGAAAATAAAAATGAGGATGTGGTATTCAATAGAGGGAAAACAACCTTTGGCGTTTCTGCCGGAGAAAGGGTATCTGCATTTAATGGAGGGTACGCCGCCACATACCGGAGATCACTCTGCGGAGCCGCTCCCTTATCTGCAATGGATACCGGCGCTTCCCGAGGATACTGCAGGGAGATATGTTGCCATCCGGCCAGCAGGCCCACCACGCAGGGCAGGATATGCAACCCCCATTTGAATATCTTTTCCTTCATAAAACAGGTTAATGCCAAAGATGTAACAGGCAGCGCCTGTTTTCTGATAGACAATTTTCCAGGCCTGCCTGTTGCACGGCGATAAAAATATTTTATCAACGGCTTCCGGAGAGAGTATAATATATGTTAAAATTTATATCTGATTAGCTAACTTCCTTTTCGATAGAGTGGGAAAAGCGATTTTTTCGGGAATAAAATCGGCTATACACCCCAAAAAGAGGGATAGTACGGGCGGAAATCCATGCAGGAACAAAAATGATGACCGGGTGTTGGAAAAGTTAATAATACCTTAACTTCGCTCCCTATATACCTATTTTTGTTATGAACCTAAATGTACCCCTGTTACAGTATCTGCTCATTGTCGGTCTGGCTTATACGGTTGTAACGCTGTCCACTCCTGTGGTCATTTTTGTCTCCTTCAGAAAAAGGCTTTTTGACGAGCCCGACGAATTCAGAAAGCTCCATACTGCACGGACTCCGAACCTGGGCGGTGTGGCCATGTTCTGCGCCTGGGCTTTCTGCATGGAGCTGTTCGATACGGGCCGGCAATGGGCCTCTTGGAACTATGTATTTGCCTCGGGACTGATCCTGTTCGCCACGGGTCTGAAAGACGACCTGATAGGCATGGTGCCGCTGAAGAAGTTCGGGGCCCAGCTGGCCGCCGCTTTTATCATCGTGTATTATACTAATGTCCGTCTGACGGACCTTCACGGGCTGTTCGGTATACACGCGCTGCCTTACGGGGTAAGCATGGTGCTGAGCATGACCGGGATCATCTTTCTGACCAATGCTTATAACCTCATAGATGGTATCGACGGGTTGGCCGGGGGACTGGCCCTGCTGGCCTTCTGTTTTTTCGGGGCTTATTTTGCTTCAAGAGACAAGACCGGAGCGGCATATATGTCTTTTGCCATGGTGGGTGCAGTACTCGGCTTTCTTAGGTATAATATATCTCCCTCAAAGATATTTATGGGCGATACAGGATCTCTGCTGATCGGGTTTTTGGTGGCGGTGCTGGCGATCCGCTTTGCGGAGAACGGCAAACTGCAGATGCCGGACGTCCCGGGGATGACCAATAACCTGGTACTGATGGTCTCCATTATCATCCTGCCTGTTTTCGATACGTTGCGGGTATTTATCAACCGTATTGCCCACGGCCGGTCTCCCTTTAAAGCAGACCGGCAGCATATCCACCACCTGCTGCTGGACCTGGGGCTCAGCCATACCCGGGCCAGCATGACCCTTCTGGCCATCAATGTGCTGTTTATTGCCATTGCTTTTATTATGACCGGACAGAACCCTACCTGGGGCATACTTGTCCTTTTCCTGATGGCTGGTCTGACCGTGTTGGGACTGAAATACCTGCTGAGTTATAAGCACAGAAAGGAACGGGAAAAAATGGCGGCGCTCTTTTATAAGGACAATAATACGGCGCAGGACCTGACTGGGCCGTTTGCCCTATCTGAAGCGCTTTCTGTCAAGGTTGGCCCGCAGGAGAATCTTTGATAAAATAAACATGCAAAAATCATATCTGCCTCGCTTCGCTATTATTTTTATCCTGATCTGCGGAGGTATTTTCCGAACTATTTCTTCGACTGCGCAAACCCTCAATGCACAGGCCAATCTGAGTGCCCTGCACGTAGACGACCTGAGCGACGACCAGATCAGGGAGTATCTGCAGCAGATGAAAGAAAAGGGATATTCGGCCGAACAGGCGGAGAGAATGGCGGCAGCCCGCGGCATGTCTTCTGATGAGCTGGCCAAGCTAAAGGCGCGGATAGGCAGGATACAGCACGGGTTGTCTTCCCGGCCTTTCCCCGAGCGCACGCGAGTAGGGGTCGACAGCTTGGGCGGCAATTATATCCCTTCCGTGGATACGACCGCTGATTCCGTCCCACAGGGGCCGCTGACCAACCCTAAGATATTCGGCGCAAAACTCTTTAATAACCCCAACATGACTTTTGTGCCGAACCTCCGTATACCCACGCCGCAGCATTACCGGATTGGTCCGGATGATGAAATGGTTATCGATATCTATGGATATTCCGAAGCCAGTTACCAGCTTACGGTCGGTAATGAAGGGAGCATCAATATCCCTTATGTAGGCATAATCTATGTAAACGGCCTGACGATGGAAGAAGCGACCGAAAGGATCCGCTCCCGGCTCGCTACAATATACAGCGGCATTCGCAACGGAAATACCAAGCTGAAGGTCAGTCTGGGCCAGATCCGCAGCATACAGGTGACGCTGACCGGAGAGATCAACCGTCCGGGTACCTATACGCTGCCCTCCCTCGCTACCGTATTCAATGCGCTGTACGCCTCCGGAGGACCGGCCAACAACGGCTCCTTCCGTACTATTGAAGTGATCCGGGACAACAAGGTGCTGGAAAAGCTGGATGTGTATGATTTCCTCATGAAGGGAGATCAAAGCAAGAACGTCCGGTTGCAGGACCAGGATGTGATCCGCGTGCCGGTATACCAGAAGCAGGTTTCCATAGAAGGGCAGGTAAAACGGCCGGGCATCTATGAACTCCTTTCGGGCGAATCCCTGAGTGACCTGCTAACCTATGCCGGTGGATTTACCGACACGGCCTACCGGGCCCGTATCCGGGCGATACGGTACACCGACCGGGAGCGGAAGGTGCTGGATATCGCCGAACAGGATTTTGCTACAGCGATACCCCGGAGCGGGGATCAGTATACGGTAGACACGCTCCTGGCTCGTTATGCTAACCGCGTCATGATCCGTGGCGCCGTTTATCGCCCGGGATTTTATGCCCTGAAGGAAGGACTGACCGTCGGGCAGCTGATCCGGAATGCCGCCGGTCTCCGGGAAGACGCCTTTCTGCCCCGGGGCTATATTACCCGGCTCAACCCGGACCTGTCGACCTCGGTGGTGGAGTTTGACGTAGCAAAGGTGTTAAAGGGAGAGGCGCCGGATATTCCTTTAAAGCGGGAAGATCAGATAAACGTATCCTCTATCTTTGACCTTCGGGATGCTTACAACGTGCAGATCACGGGAGAGGTGCGCAGCCCCGGTACCTTCGTCTATGCCGACAGCATGAGTCTGAAGGAGCTGATTCAGCAGGCGGGCGGTTTTACGGAGGCGGCCACACCTTATCATATCGAGGTATCCCGGCGGATCACCGACTCGCTGGATCCGCACAGCACAACAGCTCCGCTCGCCAAAGTGTTCCAGCTCAACACGACAAAAGACCTGGAAATAAGCGCCGACCGGTTTACCCTGCATCCCTATGATATCGTGATGGTAAGGAAGATACCGGGATACGAGGAACAAAAGCAGGTCAAGATCGAAGGGGAGGTGCTTTATCCCGGTACCTATACGTTGGAACGCAAAAACGAACGGATATCTGACCTCATCAAACGGGCGGGTGGCTTTACTGCGCTGGCGTATGTCCCCGGCGCATCCCTCAAACGGGTCGCCGATACCTCCGCCATGGGGATCAGCGAACAGGAAAAGCTGAACCGTTTCGGTCAATATCAGCAATCCCTGGCCAATCCGGGAGCAACGGACAGCAGCGCCTTGATGGAAAACCTCCGGCAGCAGATATATTACAACGATTATGTGGGCATCAGCCTGGATAAGATCATGGAACATCCCGGCGAGCGGAACGACTTGATCCTGCAGGAAGGGGATGCGCTAAAAATCCCCCGACAGCTGCAGACGGTGAAGGTGACCGGGGAGGTGATGTACCCGGTTACCGCGGCTTATCGTCCCGGCCGTCATGCCCGGTACTATATTTCCCAGGGCGGCGGCTTTTCGGAGAATGCCAAAAAGGGAAGAGTGTACGTGGTCTACGCCAACGGATTTGTAAGAAGTACCCGCCATATCCTTTTCTTCCGGAATTATCCGCGGCTGGAACCGGGCGCAGAGATATTCGTACCGCAAAAGCCGGAGCGGAAGAACCGGATGACACCGCAGGAAATCATTGGTATTACCAGCGGAGCCGCCTCGCTGACCGCCATTATTATCACTATTGCCAACCTGTTGAAATAGCCTTAGCATGAACGGAGCCGGACAGCCAGATTCTCCTGCAAAGCCCGTAAAACAGGCCGACGAGATATCCTTAAAAGAGCTCTTTCTAAAGGTAGGAGAATGGTGGTGTTACCTGCTGGGCAGGTGGAAGCTGATACTCCTGGTCGTCATTCTGGGGGCAGTGGCCGGGCTGTTATGGTCTGTACTGAGCCCCGTAAAATACAAAGCTTCCCTGACCTTTGTCCTCGATGAAAATGATAACAGCACACTTTCTTCCTATGCGGGGCTGGCCAGCCAGTTTGGAGTCAACCTGGGCAACGCCGGCAGCGGAAGCCTTTTTCAAGGGGATAATATCATCCAGTTTCTACAGTCGCGGCTGATGATTGAAAACGCCCTGATGACGAGCGGCAGCTTCGGCGGGAAAGAAACCACGCTGGCAGATAATTTCCTGAGCTGGAGCAGTCTGGGGAAGAAGCTGAAGAAGGATCCTGTGCTAAAAGCAGTGCATTTTCCCATAGGACTTTCACGGGATCAGTTTTCGCTGGAGCAGAATAAGGTAATGCGATCTGTTTACAAGAATATCATTGACGACAGGCTGGAGATTGTTAAGCCTGATAAGGATTTAAGCTTTATAGAAGTGACCTGTACCAGTCCGGAAGAAATGTTTTCGAAGCTCTTTACCGAGCGGCTGATGAAGGAGGCTACGGACTTTTACGTGAACACCAAGACAAAACAAATCAAGGAAAGCGTTGACAGGCTGCAGCAACAGTCAGATTCGGTACTGCAGCTGCTGAATAAAAAGACGGTAACGACTGCTGCCACGCAGGATATGAATCTGAACCCTGCACGTAGTATTACTGCCGTGCCGGCACAACTGGCTGCCCGGGATCAGTCCATTTTAATGACCACCTATGGAGAGCTGGTTAAGAACCTGAATATTGCCAAGATATCCCTGGTACAGCAAACGCCGGTCATACAGATCGTGGATGCTCCGAGGTTGCCACTGGAGAAAATGAGACTCAGCTGGTTGAAGGGAATTATTCTGGGCGGATTTGTGCTAGGGTTTCTTGCTGTGCTGATATTATTAATGAGAATGATCTACCAACAAGTAATGAGAGATTAAAATGGTAATCGGGTCTCCATTGGATCTAATTCAATTATTCTTCCTGTTTGTGAACGCAATTTCAGAATTTTATAGCAATTAAATTGCAGTTTTCTGCAGCTATAATAGTAGAAAAAATGAAATAACTTGAGGTTGACTTTTTGTTTTATATGAGAATAGCTTATTTAACGGATATCGATTTGTGGATCAATTCAGGTGTAAGGCAGAAGCACTTAATGCAGGTAGCTACATGGAACAGATATGGTCATACGGCAAAAATATTTTGTATTCCACATGTTGAAAGAATTCCGGATGCAGCGTTTGAAATTGATTGTGAAAATTATGAAATATTTGATACAAAATTGGCGCGGCTTTTTAAAAAGGGATTTGCAGCTTATATTCGAAAAATATTTGTTGTTAACGCAGTTATAAAATCATTAAGAAGATTCTCCCCGGATATAATTTATGAAAGAAGCACAACCTGGTATCCCGGATTAGATAGAATACTCTCTAAATTTCCCTCTATTATTGAATACAATGCTTTATTGGAGAAGGAATTAGAGGTTACTTCTAAATCTCGTGTCCGATTGATGCATAGTTTTGGTAATAGAAGACTAGCAGATTGTATAAAAGGAATAGTAGGCGTGACAGATGAGATTACGAAGTATTATACTACCCTTTATAATAAGCCTGGGATTACAGTAGGGAATGGATATGATTTGGGACAAGTTTCAGCGCATGGAATTCATAAAGGAGAAGGAAAAAGATCACCTTCACAATTAATTTTTGTATCTTCTCCAGGTATGATATGGCATGGAATAGATAAACTTTTTGAGTTGTCAGAATACCTAGAAGATGTGAATTTTCACCTTGTCGGCCCTTATTATGAAAAGCAACGTCCCAATTTTATTCAACACGGATATCTTTCAAAAAATGAGTTGTTTGAATTATACTCGAAAATGGATATTGGAGTTGGTACGTTAGCCTTTCACAGAAATAACTTAACTCAAGCATCTCCTTTGAAGGTAAGAGAGTATCTTGCTTTTGGACTTCCTGTTATTCTTGCTTATAAGGATGTTGATCTATCAGGGCAGGACTTCGTTTTAGAAATTGATAATACTGAAGATACGATTACTAGGAATATTCAGAAAATAAGGAATTTTATAAATGCATGGAAAGGTCATCGTATTTCCCGTGAACGAGTAGAACGACTGATTGGCTATGCGGGAAAGGAACAGAAGCGATTAGATTTTATGAACACATTACTTACTCAGAAATCTATTAGAATAGGGTTACTTCAGTGATATATCTGTATTTGTATACGATAATGTTTGTTGGCGGTTTTTATGATTTTATAAAAAAACATAAGACTGTTAGCCTGTTCTTGTTTCTTTTTACTTTTTTTTCCCTTTTTTTTGTTTCCGGATTTCGATATCAAACCGGATGGGATTGGCCAAATTATACTCACTTCTTTCAATATGTTCCTAAACAAGTAACTAAACTCATACAATTTGCACAATCTCCGTCTAACAATTATGAAATAGGATATACTTTTTTTAATTTCTTCATTAAAATAGCAGGAGGGAATATCCATTGGGTATTTGTGGCTTTTTCCTTTGTGTCAATAGGATTGGTTTATAAGTCCCTACCGAAATACACACCATATGTCTTTATTACTTTGCTAATATATCTTTTTAATTTTTATTACCTTAATTTTTCCTATATACGACAAGGACTGGTGGCAGCGGTCTTTTTATATTCTCTACGCTATATTGAGGAAGGGAGTTTTCTTAGATATAGTTTTTGTGTTTTACTGGGATTTTTATTTCATGCGTCGGCAATATTAACTCTGCCACTATATTTTTTTCTGAATAGAAGGCCGAAAAAGTTGTGCTATATTCTGATTTTACTTTTTTCATTTGTGTTAAGCAGATTGCACTGGATAGAAGTGTTCTTAAATTTGATTACAGGTGGGAATATTGTTCTTCAAAAATTCATTGTAACCGCAAATAGATTCCAATCTGATGGAGCTGCAGGCTTAAGCACCCGTTTTATAGAGTTTCTGGTTGTATTTTTGTTTTGCTTATACCATAGAGGTTTTTTGACTTCCAAATTCCGGTATTTTAATATCTTTCTTAATTGTACGTTAGTATATCTGGCTATCTATTTGTTATTTAATGATCTTAAAATATTTGTGGAACGGATTGGTGTTTTGTTTATAATTGGGCCAACCTTTTTATATCCCTTTGTTCTGGGAAAGGTTAAAGAACGTTATTTTAAGGCTGGAATATATATTGTTATCGCCGGAATTATTTTTATTCGAGGAGTGACTTTTTTACAGGGAAGTAAACAGAAAAACGGAGCCGTTATAGAAAGCCAGTTTTTGCCATATAAAAATTATTTAGTGGAAATAATTTCAAAATAAGGGTACGATATGGTAAAGATGAGTGTCGTAGTTCCTGCATATAATGTCGAGCCTTATATAATAAAATGCCTTGATTCAATTGTGAATCAAACTCTTAGTGATATAGAAATAATTGTTGTAAACGATGGGTCTATAGATGGCACGGAGCGATTAGTAAGCGAATTTATTGTAGCACATAAGAATGTAAATATCCAGTTGGTTGGGCAATCCAATGAGGGATTAGGCGCAGCGAGAAATACCGGCATCATTAATGCAACAGGCGAATACATTTCGTTTGTAGACAGTGATGATTGGATCGATGCTGACATGTTGAAGGAAATGTATACAATTGCTTCGGCGGATAAAGCTGATGTGGCAATTTGTAATTATAGAAAGGTATATCCCTCGTATGTTGAAACGATAAAGGGAGCAAATATTAAAGAGCTTTATCTTGACGATCCTTTGAGAATTTCAAAATATCTTTTATCTCTAAAGATACCAACCTCTGCATGCAACAAGATTTTTAGGTTGGGATTCCTAAAATCTGAAAATTTTAAATTTTCCATCGGAAAATGGTACGAAGATATTCCGCTTACTGTTTTACTTGTTAAGGCTAAATCTATAGCCATAGTGGACCGACCGTTTTATAATTATCGTCAGCGTCCCGGTTCAATTATGAAATCTACTCACCCATGCATGCTTAATAAGAAGTCACTGATCATAGCAGTCATTAATGATTTGAAGCTTATTCCATTGATATCAGATCAGTTAACTCAGGAATTTCAGTTTTTTTTCCTGAATACCTATGTTTTACAATTAATTAACCAGATTGCACTGTATGGAAACTTTGAAAAAAATAAACTGGCAAAAAGTATTATTGCAGACGGCGATACGAAAAGATTTTATAAGAAATTTCTGTTAAATAAGTGTATTTCCTATAGAGATAGAATTGGATTACTCTTGATAAAGGTTAATATAGGATTGTATTTGTTTATGTATAGGAAATATAAGGGAAGGATAAGCGATTAATTGTATTCAATTTGATATGGTTAAGGGAAAAAAGAGGGTATTGGTTGTATTCGGCACACGACCTGAGGCTATAAAAATGTCTCCCGTAATTCATGAATTAAGGCAAAGAGAACATTCCTTCGATTGTATTGTCTGTGTGACGGCGCAACATCGTGAAATGTTGGATCAGGTCCTGGAATGGTTTGAAATTGTTCCCGAGTATGATCTGAATATTATGAAGCATTCCCAGGACCTGTTTGACATAACCATTAGTGCGCTTCTGGGAATGCGTAAGGTTTTATCGAAAAGCAGGCCGGATGTGGTTTTGGTGCATGGCGATACAACAACCAGCACAGCAG
Organism: Compostibacter hankyongensis; assembly: GCF_039541075.1. Lineage (NCBI taxonomy): Bacteria > Pseudomonadati > Bacteroidota > Chitinophagia > Chitinophagales > Chitinophagaceae > Compostibacter > Compostibacter hankyongensis. Next base: position 338,318 of record NZ_BAABFN010000004.1, read on the forward strand.
CTACACTGGCTGCATTTTATATGAAGATACCCGTGGGACACGTTGAAGCCGGATTACGTACGCATAACATGTATTCTCCTTATCCTGAAGAGATTAATCGTCAGCTGACCAGTAGAATGGCTTCTTTCCATTTTTCGCCAACCGAATCTAACCGGGCCAATTTGCTGCAGGAGCGTGTTCCTGTCGGATCTGTTTTTGTCACCGGCAACACCGTTATTGACGCTCTTCTCTGGACCATGGATAAAATTAAATCCGGTAAATTCTCCGGCAATACTGTTATAAGGGATATCGTGTCTTACAATTATGCGAAACTGATCTTGGTAACCGCCCATAGAAGAGAGAGCTTCGGAAAAGGGTTTGAAAATATCTGTAATGCCTTACGTTTTATTGCTATCCAAAATCCTGATACCGCTATTGTATATCCGGTCCATCCTAATCCGAATGTTACTACTATTGTAAACGAAATGCTGGGGGAGGAGAAGAATATTTATTTAATTCCTCCTATGGACTATCAGAATTTTGTTTACTTAATGAGTGTATCTGATATTATTCTAACCGACTCTGGTGGAGTTCAGGAAGAAGCTCCGAGTTTGGGAAAGCCCGTTTTGGTGATGAGGGAGGTTACGGAACGTCTTGAAGGACTTGAGTCCGGGACTATCCGCTTAGTAGGGACTGATCCGGATAAAATAGTAAACGAGGTAAGTAGTTGCCTTGCCGGTAAGTTTAAAGCAGAAGGGAATAATCCATATGGTAATGGAAGTGCCGCATCTCGGATTGCTGATATATTGGAGGAAAATATTTAGGGAGAGGAAATGAAGCTTTTATTGGTTGAAAGTACTTATCCGATTAATACAAGGAGCCGGAGAATTCTCGCTTCTTTAAGGTCGATTCTTGACAATAATATTGCGATTAGTTACATCGCATGGAACCGTGATAATCGTGCATTAACGCCGGGAGATGAAAAATTTTTCATTTTTAATAAGTGCGCTCCTTATGGCAATTTAAGAAGAAAGCTATCTACATTGGTAGAATTTAGAAATTACGTCAGAAAGATTAATTTAACATATAATCCTGATTATTTAATTGCATCTCATTGGGAAGTGTTGTGGATATGTTCTATGATAAAGGGGAAGCATCAGAAGTTAATTTATGAAAACCTGGATATGCCCACTTCCGAGAGCAATTTTCTTTTGATTATATTGAAAACTATTGAAAGAATTGCATTGAGACGTACTCATGCAATAATTCACGCTTCTAGATTTTTTCTTCCACATTATTCGTTTTTTAACGCTACCCAGATATTGATAGAAAACCGGCCTTATAAGTCTATTGCACGCCCTCCTAAACATCTGTATTATGAGAGTAAGAGGTTTAAAATTGCGTTCATCGGTACGATTAGGTATTTTAATATCATGAAGACTTTAATAGATATAGGAAGTGAATTAGATATTGAAATATTGTTTTTTGGAGAAGGAGCCGAGGAGAGTAGCTTAAAAAAGTATAGTAAGGGAATGGATAATATACATTTTTTTGGAAAATATGACTATAATAATCTTCCGGAAATTTATGCTTCTGCGGATTTGATTTGGGCAGCTTATCCTGTTAAAGATCATAATGTTAAGTATGCGATCTCAAATAAGTTTTTTGAAAGTATGGTACTGCTTAAACCTGCTATTTTTTCGCAGGGATCAAAATTGGGTGAATTTGTAGGGGAGAGAAAAATAGGACTTGTTATTGACCCTTATGATATTAAAACTGCTAAAGGTGTCATAGATCAGTATATTAAAAATAGCCGAGTTGCAATCAACATACAGAAAAATATGTTTAGGTCGGGAGAACGTTCTTTTTGGGAAGATGAAGAATCTAAATTGCAGCAACTATTTACGTGGAACAAACCGGATACAATAAATGCGTGATTTATGAATTATTTGGTTTCTGTTATTACGCCCTGCTATAATTCTCGTCACTATATAGCTGATGCTATACAATCTGTTATCTCTCAATCATACGCTAACTGGGAGATGATTATCGTGGATGACTGCTCAACCGATAGAAGTGTTGCTGTAATAGAGAAGTTTTTGACCGATCCGAGGATCAAATTATATAAGCAAGCGCAGAATTCAGGACCTGTATTAGCGAGAAATTTAGCCATTAGTAAAGCCTCAGGAGACATTATAGCTTTTTTGGATAGTGATGATATATGGAATGAAGATAAGTTACAAGAACAATTGGAAGTGTATAAAGCTAATAGCTCCTGTGCAATCGTCTTTTCTGATTATGAGTATATTAATGTGCATGGAAGGAGCGTAAATAAATTTATTCGTGGCCCGAAATATATTGGTTATAGATCGCTACTCAAATCTAATTATATCGGCTGCCTGACTGCTACCTATAATGTCGCACTACTTGGAAAGCGGTATTTAATAGCACATGGGCATGAAGACTATATTTTATGGTTATCTATTTTAAGAGAAGGATTTGTCGCGATGAATGTAGGTAAAAGTTTAGCTAAATATAGAGTTTTAAGCAATTCTATATCTTCAAATAAGCTTAAAGCAGCCAGATGGCAGTGGAGTATTTATAGAAATGTTGAAAAGATAGGGTTAACACGTAGTATTTATTATTTTATTCATTACGCCTTTTCGGCTATTATTAAGCGTAAAGCTGGTTTATTTGCGACTTCTAATCAGTAAAGATGAAAATTTCAATTATAGGTGGATCTGGCTTTATTGGCACTAACCTGATCTCTATCCTTTCGAAGGACGTAACTTATCAATTAATAAACATAGATAAAGCACACTCTTCACCTAATGCTAATATCACCCAGATTGCTGATATCAGAAATAAGGAGCAGCTTGCTGAGAAGCTACAACCAGCCGATTGGTGCGTCCTTTTGGCTGCGGAACACCGGGACGATGTTACCCCATCTTCCCTTTATTATGATGTAAATGTCCGCGGTACTGGAAATGTCCTTGATGTAATGGAGGAGCGAGGAACCAATAAGATTATTTTTACCAGTTCCGTTGCCATTTATGGTCTGAACAAACCTAATCCTGACGAGGATTATCCTCCGGCTCCCTTTAATGATTATGGTAAAAGTAAATGGCAGGCAGAAGAGGCGCTTAGGAAGTGGTATTTTTCAGATCCTGACAATCGTACTTTAATTATACTGCGACCTACCGTTGTTTTTGGTCCCGGAAATCGGGGGAATGTATATAACTTATTGAAGCAGATTATCTCAGGTAGATTTCTGATGATCGGGGATGGAAGGAATAGGAAATCCATGGCCTATGTGGAAAATATAACCGGATTTTTAAAGTATTGTATTGATACTGATATGTCAGGATATCAGGTATTCAATTATGTAGATAAGCCGGATTTGAACATGAATGAGTTTGTAAATGTCACTGAGCGATCACTGGGGAAAAAGCTGTCGGCTGTAAGAATACCCTATTTTATCGGATATTTTGGTGGTGTGATATTTGATATTTTAGCCAGGATAACGGGTAAGAAATTTTCGATAAGCTCAATCAGGGTAAGGAAGTTTTGTGCAACTACACAATATAAAAGTAAGTTTGTGACTCAATGTAAGTATAGGGCACATTATTCCTTGAAACAAGGATTAGTAAAGACAATTGATTCGATTCTTAGAGAAGAGTAGAGATTCCGGAAACGAAAATTTAAGATATAAAAGTCGTTATTAATAGTTCTCTAGGATGCTATTTTCCTCCCTTCCCAATATTTGAAAAGGTTTTGCCTGTAGTTTGGGAAACAGATATAGGTAATCCCTTTCCTCTCAGATTCACTTTATTATTAGTAATATCAACCCTTTTACATTGCGTAGTATATAAACCAACATTTATATCCTTACCGAATTCAATTGTATTGCCTAAAATCTTTGAATTATCAGCAAAAGATGCCTGTATTCCTCTAGGCATATTGGCGGTTTGATCTATAATTACATTATCATATACAGATATATTATTAACATTATCCGTTTTGTTTTTTCCTACTATTAGGATACAACTCAAATTTGGGGAATTACCTTTTATTGAGTTTTCTATTCTATTGTTTCTTACAATAGCATTATTGCCATATCTCACCCTTATACCCGATCCACTATAATCTCTAATTGTATTTTTTTCAATTAGAGCGTCAATGTTTCTGTCCGTTTTAGGTGATTCTCCATGAGCCCCTACATAAATCGCCCCTAAGCTACCTGGGCCAAATCCACAATGTTCTACTGTGTTCCCAATGATTTGTGTTCCTATAGTTTTTTCTGTACTACTAGACCAAGCAGCAAATATTCCACAAACCGGACTTCCCGAAACATTGTTATTTATAAATGTCAATTTTTCTCCTGAATGCGCATCTATACCCTTCCTCTTATTATTTCTGAATGTTACTCCCCTAATTGTACCATTCAAAGTATAATGTGGGGAGCTTCTAGATGTATATCCATAACCCGGATCGCAAACCTGATCTAATGGGGTTGAGTTGGGGTGGCCTGAGTTTGTGCTGCTTCCTCCTGTTAAATTAAATCCATCAACAGCCATGGAGTGGAATCCTGCCCCATAATTTCCATCAGCGGCACAATTTTCAAATACAATATTCTTACAGTACGGATAGTTCAGATTTTTAGGAAAATAGTCCCCATTATGTCCTACGCCTATGCCCACATAATTAAACCCTCTGGCATAACAGTTCATTAAGGTATCTTTTTGACATGCATTATGGATTAAGATGCCGTAGGCTACATTTCCAATAAATCCCCCATTCCATTTCCCCCAGGTTGAGGCTATCCCCCCTCCAAACTGAGGAAATCTCCTGTTAAATCCTCCCCGGCTCTCTTTAGTTGTATTTTTACAATTGTTTTTATAATATCCCCAATATCCGACAGTGGCATAACCTGCATTTTCAATACCTTTTTCTCCTCTTCCGGTTCTCCCATCTAACTTTGGAAAATTCCCCGGCCCGATAACCTTTAAATTTTTTATTATCACATTTGAGCATTCTTGGAGTTCCAATATCCCTTGCGCATGTTCTTGTACCTTGAGTACCGCATTGTTTCCTTCTATAACCAATCTATTTTTTTTTCTTAACAATAGACAAGGTTGATCTTGATTGGGAAAACCAGTTAGAGTTTCATTTTTTCGCGTTAGGTATGTTCCTGAATCAAAGTAGATTTCTTTCGAAAAGGAATCGAACGCCTTTTGAATCGCATATGTGTCGTCAGTGACCCCATCTCCTTTGGCGCCAAACCACTTTACATGTACAGGTCCGGAAAACATTCGTTTATAATAGCTGTTTCCTTGTTTTATGTATAGAATACCATCAATTTTTTCATCATTCATGGGGGTATTATCGTACCATTTCTCTACTCTTTCAAAAGAGACCGCCTGATGCGTATACTTATCTTTTATTGTAATAGTTGAATTTTCTTCTTTTTGATTAAAGTGAGTTTCTCCTGAAATATTACTGGGAGGGTTTGCCGAATTCTGATGAAGGAAGAACCATATTGATATGCCTAGGACGACAGCTGTTAAAATGCTTATAAGTAGCCTCCACTTTTTCATAAAATTTTGATTATAGTCTTCAGATGGAAATAGATATGGTCTCATTCTTCTATATGATAAACTACAATCGGACGCAGTAATTGGTTGAATTATCAAATAAAATAGTATATTATTTCTTAATGCATTGATACTAACTTAAAGAACTTTTCTTGAAAATTCTCTGAATAATATCTGTTATGTTTTTCTGGTCCGAAACACTTAAATTGGATGCGGAAGGTAAACAAAGACCTCGATCAAATAATTGTTCACTTGTTCCATCCCCGTAAAACGGAGCATCTTTAAATATTGGTTGTAAATGCATAGGTTTCCATAATGGTCGGGATTCAATATTATTTTTTTCTAACTCTAAACGAATATCTTCTCTTGTAATCCCCCCTGATTGATGCGGATTTACCAATATTGTTGTCAGCCAGCGATTGCTAAAGAAGCCGTCTGGTTCGGATAAAAAAGATATGCCAGGTAAATCTTTTAATATTTCACGGTATTTATCGAAGTTCTCACGTCTTTGCTTGACACGCAAATCAAGTACTTCCATTTGGCCTCTTCCTATACCCGCGCATATATTACTCATACGATAATTGTAGCCAATGTGAGAATGCTCATAATGTGGGGCTGCATCTCTTGCCTGGGTAGCCAGAAAACGAGCCGTATCTATTAAGGACTGTTTCTTTGATATTAGTGCCCCCCCTCCTGAAGTAGTAATAATTTTATTACCATTAAAAGATAGAATACTCATTATGCCAAATGTTCCAAGGGGCTGGTTTTCATACTTGGAACCTAAAGCCTCTGCTGCATCTTCGATAATGGGAATATCGTATTTTTGAGCTATGCTCATTAACTCATGCATCTTGCAGGGCATCCCATATAGATGAACAGGAATGATAGCTTTAGGTTTTTTGCCTTTTTTTAAACGATCTTTGATAGCGATTTCCAGAAGTTCAGGGGACATATTCCAGGTATCTGCTTCACTATCTACAAATATTGGCGTAGCACCCTGATAAATAATAGGATTGGCACTAGCCGAAAAAGTTAGGGATTGACAGATGACTTCATCCCCTCGTTTGACATCTAAAAGAATTAAAGCCAAATGTAATGAAGCAGTGCCGCTGCTTAATGCTGCTGCCTTGCTGTCATTTTCCAAAAAGGCTTCCAAATCTTTTTCAAAGCCATTTACATTAGGGCCCAGAGGAGCGATCCAATTGGTATCAAAAGCTTCCTTCACATATTCAAATTCACGCCCTCCCATATGAGGAGAAGAGAGCCATATTTTTTGAAGCATATAATATTTTTAACTTAACTTATCGTTATTGGCTTGTATTGGGTTTTGAAAAGTTAATTATTTTTCCTGGATTCCCGACTACTATTGCATAGTCGGGAATATCTCGAATGATAACTGTTCCAGCACCGATAGTTGTCCACCTTCCAATCTTGACCTCTGGGATGACTGAGGCCCCTGTTCCTATATGTGTACCTTCGCCTACATATACTTTTCCGGAGAGTGCAACATTTGGAGACAAATGGACGAAATCCTCTATTATGCAGTCATGGTCTATTGAGCTATTTGTGTTTAGAATAACATGTCTTCCAATTTTGGCGTCCGCATTTACACTTACATTAGGCATGATTACGGTACCTTCTTTCACAATGCATGAATCAGACAGAGCTGCGCTAATATGAGCGGCATTGATAAAAAAAAGGCCAGTCAGGTTCTCTGCGATTCTTTTTCTCACCTGATTATTGCCAATTGAAATTATAAGCGAATAATCGATTGTTGACCTCAGGTCTTTAATAGATCTATATATAGGATAGCCCCATAAGGAACTATTGGATACATTATCATCAATTAGCCCTATGATCTTTTTATTAGTAGATTTGAGGACATCTATAACGACCTTAGCATGCCCACCGGCGCCGTATAGGCATACTTCGGCATTTAACATTTTTTTTTTCGAGTTCTTATGATATTGGTCCATATCGTCAATTTCCGGTAAACTTAGACATTGTTGCATGTCCTTTCTGGCTAATTCCTTCAGACTTAAATACCTTTGAGAAGGTAGCAATTAAAATTTTAGCATCTAAGGCCAGTGAAATATGATCTACATACCAAACATCATATTCAAATTTTTCTTTCCACGTAATAGCATTCCGTCCGTTTATTTGGGCCAGTCCTGTAATACCCGGCCTTACTTCATGCCTTCTCTTTTGAAAGTTGTTATATAAAGGGAGATATTCGACTAATAAGGGACGAGGACCTACTATACTCATATCTCCTTTTATTACGTTCAATAACTGAGGAATTTCGTCTAATGAGGTTTTACGTATGAATTTGCCTATAGGAGTTAGACGATCAATATCAGGAAGCAGCTCACCTTGAGCATCCTTCCTGTCATTCATAGTTTTAAATTTAATAAGCTTAAAAATTTTCCCTTCTATTCCAGGGCGAAATTGTGTAAAGAACGGACTTCCTTTAAGGGAAAAGAATAATATCACCGCTATTAAGAGGAATAGGGGAAAAAAGAAGATAAATAGTAAAGTTGAGATTATACAATCCAGTATACGCTTAAAACAATTTTCGTACATAATCTTAGGCTTTCTTCAATCGTTTATAATATCGAAGAAGCTACTCAAGCACGGAAACGAGATCCTTCGTAAGCACCTCCATTGAATGATGTTCTTTTATAAAATTATAACCGTTTTCGCCCATTTGGATTAATTCATCCTTTGAGTAGGATTTTAATTTCTTAATTGCCTTATATAGGGATTCTGAAGAATTGGGTTCTATTGTCAATCCGGCTTTTGCTTCTTCTACGGGGTTATTTCCAGCTTTACACGAAAAAATTATTGGCTTTTTAGATGCTAAATAGTCAAAAAGCTTATTAGAACTCAGGCCATATTTAAAAACAGGAGAATCGATGAGGTTAAAATATAAAGCATTAGCACTTTGTAAGACCGACTTAATTTCTGCTTTCGGGATAGCGCCGACAAACTCTATATTGTTTAATTTATACTTATTAGCCAAATTCATTAATTTCTTTTTTTCCTGCCCTTCACCCACAATTTTAAAATGAATTGGCTCGCCTTTATCTTGAAATAGTTTTGCAGTTTCAACAGCAATTATTAAATTATTGGCTAGCCCTATAACTCCTGCATATACAATTGTAAAAATTTTATTTTCATTACAAGGTAGATCATTTTCTGAATATGGTTTGATATCAACTCCATTAGGAATATAAGTTATTTTTTGAGCAGGTATTCCAAATTTTAGGATATGTTCTTTGGCTCTTGGTAATAAGACAATGATTTTTTCCGCTTTTTTATACATTTTTCTTTCTATTCTCCCAAGCCACTGAACTAATGGATGCCATTTCGATACACCTAGATCAATGAGTGTTTGTGGCCAAATATCTCTTACCTCCATATAAAACCTTGCGTTTAACTTAGATGCGGCTTTTGCTGCTGCGCTCACTGCAAATAGATGAACGGAAGACCCTATAATTATATCTGGGCTATTGGAATACTGCTTATTATTTATGAATTTTTTGAATTGATGTACAAAAGAAAGCATGTTTAATACACGCTTGTAATTGTTTTTAGTATATGATCTTGTCTTAAACCAAATGAATTCTACACCATCTAATTGTTCTTTTATAAAGTACTGTTGATCTTTATATGTTTTAAAATCTCTTAATTTTTGATAATGGAAGCTAGAAGAGAAGATTGTTACAGAATACCCCAATTCCACAAGTCGTTTACTTAAATCGTAATGTCGAGTCCCTCCAGGGAGATAGGGGGGGATTGCATAGTGGTTGACAATCCAGATATTTTTTCCCATATGAATTTATCGTTACCGACGATTAAACTTTGAATTTAACTATTGAGAATTTATTAATTCTTGTATAATTAACTTTCCTGCATTACCATCGCCATATAGTGACTTGTCATAGTTTATGCTATGTTTATTTTCAATAAAATGGTTAAATGCTTCTAAGATTTTTTTCGGCTCCGCACCTACACAGATATTACAGCCCTGCTGGACTAATTCTACCCATTCAGTTTCTTCTCTTAAAGTAATGCAGAAGCGTTTAAACCAGAAAGCTTCCTTTTGTAATCCTCCACTATCGGTAAAAACCAGCTCTGCATGTTCTAATAAGTACAGCATTTCAAAATAACCTACTGGGTCAATGACTATTATGTTTTTATCTATTATGATATCAGAAAGCTTGTTCCTTGTTCTTGGATGTAATGGTAATATGATGGGAAGCTTATTACTTATCTCATTTAGAGATTTTATAATATTATTTAATTTATTTGCATCATCGGTATTCTCCGCTCTATGTAAAGTACATAATGCGAATTTATGGGGAAGATCAACTAATGGTTTTTTGGCAAACTCTCTATAAAAATGAACAGCATCAAGCATTACATCTCCCACGAATCGAATTTTGTCATTTTCAAAACCTTCTTTAGTCAAATTTTCTACTGCTGTTTGGGTTGGGCAAAACAATTTATCACTTATTCTATCTGTCAGGATTCTATTAATTTCTTCGGGCATCTTCATATTAAAACTTCTTAGCCCTGATTCAACATGAGCTAACTTAATATGTAACTTGCTAGCAGCTAAAGCACCGGCTATGGTAGAATTTGTATCGCCATATACGAGGACCCAATCAGGTACTTCTTTTAAAAGAATTTCTTCTATCTTTTCCAGCATTCTTCCTGTCATTGCACCATGCCCCATATTATTAATGGCTAAATTGTAATTGGGATGTGGTATTTGAAGATCTTCAAAGAATACATCGCTCATTTTTGAGTCAAAGTGTTGTCCCGTATGAAGAATTACCTCATCTATATTTTGATGCCCCTTAATTTCTCTACTTACAACGGCTGCTTTTACAAACTGAGGCCGTGCGCCAAGTACAGTTATAATTTTCATGATTATTTATTTAATAACAGTAATTCTTTATATATATTTTTCATTTGCAATATGCAATCCTTCCAGTTATAATGTTGCTCTACTCTCTTACGCCCAGATTTACCCATTTGAACCCTTAATTCACTATTTAAGATGAGTTTTTCCATGGCTTCTGCTGCGGCAATTGCATTTTTAGCAGGAACTACTAATCCTGTCGTGCCATCTTCAACCACTTCTGGTAAGCCGCCAACATTGCTTACGACAACGGCTTTTTCAACTGATGAAGCCTCTAGAACTGATACTCCAAAACTTTCACTGTCAAGTATAGATAAGAAAACGCTAATGTCCATTAAATTGTGATAATAAGGGACTTCTCTAAAAGGAACAGCTCCTGTAAATGAGCAAAAATTACTGATCCCCAAATTTTGGGTCATAGTCTTTAGTTCATTTTCCTGGCTTCCTCCTCCGACAATCAATAATCTTAATTCTTTATGTGGAAACTTCTTTTTTAGTTGGTAAAATGCCTCTATTAGATATCGAATACCATACTTTTCTTCTAATGTTTTAACAGTGCCAATGGTAAATATGTTTGTTTCTTCCCTTTTCAAGGTCAGCGGCTTAAAAACATCTAAGTCTATTCCAAATGGTGTAACAGTAATCCTTTTTGAGGTGAGCTTTTGAGTTTCTCTAGCCATTGCATGGCTTGTTGAGAGAAGTTTATCTGCCTTTCTTAAGTTATATTTGATCAGTTCTCTAAAGAGAATATTCTTCCGAGGGAAATCATAAACGTCCCCACCCCATACCGAAGTTATTAGTGGATGAAAATTTAAGAGTGATCCTAACAGACCATAGCTGCTGGCATAGTGAGCGTGAATAATATCAGGTTTAAAAGAGTTTGCAAACTTTTTCAGTTGAGGAAGAGCTGTTAGATATGTTAATTTAGAAAAGACCCGGTTCCGTCTAATTCTCTTTCCTGCATATGAGAGTTTTATATCCTTTATATTTTCATAGATGCCTGTTGCGGGCTTTGAAATACTCCAGAGCCCGATTTCCACCCCATTGGCAGAAAGCCCCTTAACCCACTTGATCGTATGTGAGGAGTTTGCATCTCCTAAGATTAATATCTTCATTTTAAGCTATCCATTTAAAGCCCTAACAACTGACTTGGCTCTGTTTATCCAGCGATTTTCTTTTTGTATTTTTTCTACATTTACTTTTTTATGAGCAATGCTTTCGGGTTCTTTTAATAATTTTGAGAACAGTGTTCTAGCCTCTTCAGCATTGTCCGAAATTGTCCATCCGATATCATTTTTGGTAACGAAATCTCCGATTTCTGTATTACTTGTCGCAATTATTGGCTTCCCATATGCGATATATTCGAAGTTTTTCATTCCCATTGCGAAATCCCAATATTCATGGTGCTTAAATGAAGAAAGGCAAATATCTGTTGTGTTATATAATTCTTTTATGTCGTCCCCATGTTTATGAACAATACGGATATTCTCTCCGAGGTGGGGCGAAAAGATTTTATGATGTATGTTCCATTCATTTTCTCTTGTACAAATTGTTAATATAAATTGTGGAGTACCTTTTATTGCTTCTAGGATGTGAGAAAAATTATAAAGAGGCGAAGTTCCCCCTATATATAGAATCCTTAGTTTACCTGATCTCTGTATATATATATCACCGTTATTAGGTGAGGAGTTTAAACCATTTAAACCAGGAGGGAGAGCTTCTATATTAAAATTATATCGAGATAATTGATTTCCCATCCTTAGAGAAGGTAGAAATAGAGTAGATACAGTCTTCTTATACATACGTAGATCATACTGATAGAAAAATTTAGAAAAAATTCTTTTTATGTAAGGAACCTTAGCGTCATATAAATCCGGATACATCCAATATATATCTCTGTAGAATAAGCCAATCGGGATCTTATTTTTTTTGCAAAATAAAAAGAAATTAAAGTCGAGAAGCGGATTAGCTGGAAGATGATTTTTTTCTGTAAGGGCAGTTGGCATTGTTGAGCTCTCTGAATAGAAGAATTCATATTTAATGCCTTTCAAAATGTTTTTTCTTATATTTCTAATAGCAATCTTGCGCTTATTGACGTAACCCTCGATTAGTTCAACATGATAGCCTAATTCCTTAAAAGCATCTATCATCATTACGGGCCGAATTTGGCTTCCAGAGGGTGTATTATTATTTATTTTATAGGGCAGATGGAAAATTATTCTCTTTTTTAAGATGCCTTTGTTAGAACTTTTGTCCATGATATAAGAAATAAGAAGGCTAGGATAATAGTAAGTAAAAATACATTATATATAAAATCATTGACCCCTCCTGTAATCGGCATATTGTAGCTTAGATAAGCTAGAATTCCGACTAAAATTGGTGTTTTTTTATTTTTGAGAAAAAATAAGTTTATAAACTGTGTGATAAATCCGACATATAAAGGTGATAAAAGCACTCCGATTAATCCAAAATTGGCCCAAGCTTCACCAATAAATAAGCTATTTATTACCCCCGCACCTCCTTCATCTACGCCTCGTGAATTATAAAATTCCATAATTAACCTGGCCGACCTTTCTGAATAGTCTAAACCCAATAGATTACTTAACAGATTTGATATAGAATCAAAACCTATAAAATCATGATATTTGGGAAACAAATCAAAACTTAAATATGTCCCTGTACTTTGACCTAAAATAATTCTTCCAATTAGTCCCGAGTTATAGTTAAATAACTGAAGTAAAGGCTGATTTAATATTGTTAAATAGATAATTATAATAGCTATAAACGCAATCAGAAAATATTTTAATACGCTTCTCCATTGAATATTTTCTCTTAAAAGGATTTTTACGAATAAGAATCCTAAAAAGTACTGTATTATTGGGCTTTTCTCGAGATTAAAAGTTAAAATTAAAATAGAGGAAATCAGCAATACGTAAAACCATGTCTTTATTTTTCTCTTGGGGTTTAGTTTACTGTATATATAAAAAATATACGATAAGATTGGCGTAAATGTCAGAGCTAATATGTTCTTTATATATACTATTCCTCCAAAATTTCTGCCCACATCCTCTCGAAGAATGGCCAGCTCCTGTTGTGATGCATTTCCTTTTAATGCGGTAAGTAAAGGTAAGCTTCTAATTGAAACGAATACATAAATTACTGCTAAAATGCAAAGGAGAGCTAAAGAAGATAACGTGAAATAAAGTACGTTCTCTCCTCGGATGAACTGAAAAGTGAGTTTTTTATTGATATATTTCTCGAAGTATAAATTTTTGGATATGCCACTAGAAACCATATTGTAAAGTATCATGCCAATTGGCAATGATATCATTGTATACATGACTGCATAGAAACCCATTATCCTGCTTTTATCAGAATACATTTTTCCAATAAAATAATGATGATCAAGCTTATAAACAACCAAGAGTGCGGCAATGAAACTTTGGGCAATTATGTTATAGTAAAATATCCATGATATCATATTAAGCTTTACAAGTGATAACGTGCCTGCGGCTTTCTTGAATAATTGAATAGATATAATTAATACTATTATACTGATCGCCAAGTACATAATTTAAGAATATTTTTGCCTCAAGCTCAATTAAAAATTGCTTCTAGCAATGCTTTATCATTTGGGCGAAGAAAGGAATTGTGCCAAAGTAATATAAAATTACCTTGATAAAGCGCGCATTGCTTTTTAAGTAGCTGGAATGTTTTTAAGGCTTCTTCCGAATATCCTAAATTCATATACTTTTTTGAGATAACAGAACATTCCATTGCAATTAACGGACGTTCCTTTATACATAGCTTTCTCCTTTTGCTTAAATCATACATAGAGTATTCATAACATACACCGGATCTAAATCCTGCATGTTCGGCAAAAGAGAGTGTAGAGTCATAGCTCAAGCCTGCATTATTCAAATGGGCTATGGTTTCGGAAGTTTTATATCGAAGATAGTGTTGCCTACTTCCAGTAATATCTTGCTTGATACCAAGTAAACCCAACTTATCTTTAAAAATACCTACTTCTTTATTAATTTGCTTACCATCCAGATATGTATTATAACTAAAATGTACTCCTATCTGATGGCCCCTTTGATTGATTTCACTGATTAAGTTAGATATTAGTTTGTCATTAATTGAATAGTTCCCATCTATCCCTGCAGCGGAATGATCGCAAATAAAATAGAAGACCAAATCCATTTTTTCTTTTTCTGCTAGCTGCATTAAATAAGAGAACGTGTTATAAGAATCTGCCTTCCACCCATACATTCTCACTTTTATAAACTCAAAAGCAGTTTCCCATGTCTTTTGTATACTTTTGTCTTTTATAATATTTTTAGCAGTTTTTTTGAGAAATAATTTATAGTTATGATTAACTGGATTATAAGGCCAATCGACATCACAGGTTAGAACATTTTTAAATTTTCTTTCTTTTCGCCTAAGTTTTTGATCCAAAAATTGTAAAACTTTCCACAGCAGTTCTAGGTATTCATTGACAATAGGCCTACATAGAAAGTTGTTCTTATATGCTATTGAAGCATTTGCAGGAAATCTCCCATGAGAGTCCTTATCTGGACTAATAGCCTCCTCATACCTGCTTAGCATGAAAAACATGCTTCCCCAAAAATCGACCTTTGAGTAGATGGTATCGGGATCACTAAAAGTAATATGGGGTTCTCCATATATTACAGAGATATCGGAAAAAGGTAATTTAAAGGGCAAAGAACTATCCTTAATTGATAAGATCTTCAAAGGGGTTTCGGGTAATGTCCTTTTCGACAACCATTGAGACTCTGCTTGTTCAAAAAATATATCTGTATTAATTAGTTTTTTTCCATTGGGGAGTTCATAAATGGTTTGTCCACTTAGTTTATTTTCAAACCTCACGTGGAAATTAATCCCCAGAAATTCAGTGAAAATAACGTCCAATATATATTGCTTTTCGGCCGAACATTTATTATTTGTCCTTATTGTAATCATTTCCTATACTTAATTATTTTAGCAGGGTTCCCAACCGCAATTGCATTGTCCGGTATGTTTTTTGTCACAACTGCTCCAGCTCCTATTACTGCGCCGGATCCAATATTTACTCCTTTTAATATTGTTGTGCATGCTCCTATCCAGACATCATCACCAATTGTGATGGGAGACTTTTTGTGTGTTTGTAGATTCATTGGTTTGTCTTTCTCCATACCGTGATCACGGCTCCAAATCACTACTTTTGGTCCGATCATAACATTCTTACCAATTTTTATTTCTCCAAATAAATGACAGCCGGCATTAACGTAAAACTTATCCCCTATATAAATTACAGGCTCTCCTATTATTCTACAATAAGGCTCGATAACTGTATCCGCCCGACGAACTACAGGTCTGTTGATTTCTTGAAATTCTGCGGGTAAAGATCTTTTAAGTTTTTGTGGTTTATTGAT
>NZ_BAABFN010000005.1:0-468524 GCF_039541075.1 Compostibacter hankyongensis
CCGGCCTTTTTACGGGCATATGCAAGGGGATGCTCTTTTTATTCCATAGTTCTGTTTTTTTAGATTTAAACGATATCCGACGTATCCCGACTGACGATCAGGAACCAATCGTTCCGGGAGCCACAATGATATGCCGGCCCTCGATACTGAAATGCACTCCCCCTGTCGCTTCCAGTATCCGGAATACATCTGAAACCCGTGTATCCCGGCTCATCTCCACATGAAAACGCTCTGTTACGGTTCCGCTATAGATCACGTCAACATTATACCAGCGGGCCACCTCGCTCATAATGGTTTTGATATCGGATTTATCAAATGAAAACATGCCGTTCTTCCAGGCCATCACCGCATCCATATTTACGCCGCTCTTTACCCGTATACTACCTGTGGCAGACGGATTTCCGCCAAGCTGCGCCTGCTGTCCCGGCTTCATCGTCACCTGCTGCCGGCCGGTAACGGCCAAACGACTGACATTTACGGCCCCTTTTAGGAGCGTGACTTTTATTGCTTTTTCATCGTCGTATGCCTTGACGTTGAAGTGAGTACCCAACACGAGTATCTCTACATTTCCCTTGCTTACCTTGAAAGGAGCAGCCCTATTTTCCGCCACTTCAAAATAGGCCTCCCCATTAAGCTCCACCGTCCGCTCTTTATCCGTAAAGCAAGTCGGATAGCGCAAAGAGGAAGCCGCATTTAACCAAACGCGGGTACCGTCAGAAAGCGTCAGGGTGAAGATCCGGCTGCCTGCAGGCACCGTAAGGGTATTGTACAGTACGGGACCGGCTGCGGAATGCGTTCCGGGTTTATAATCGATTTGGCTGTTCGAAGGCTTGGTAATACTGGTATTCCCCTGCACGGCAAGGCCGCCGTTACGCGCACTGTCCAGGAATACATTCTGCCCGTTGGCCAGCGTCAACACGGCACGGGCTGTCTGTGGGGGCCGGATATCCTGCCCGGCGACGGTTGCCGGAACAGGTACCGACGATACCGGCGCCCTGCTCCGGTACAGCAAATAAAATCCCAAGGCCAGCAACAACACAACCGCTGCCGCTATCGGCCATCTGCGCCGGCGACCTCTCGCAACGGACGGCAGGGCGGCGTGGATACGATCCAGTACTTCCTCTTCCCAGGCAGGCAACTCATCAGCCGGGGGGCGGACCTGCCGATCCTTCCGTCGGTCAAACAGCCGGTAATACTCCTCCAGGAACCACCGTTCCTCCGGGGTGGCTTTCCCCTCGGCATAACGTTTCAAGATTTCCTGCAAGATATCCCGGTCCATATGTCAGCAATAAAGTAGCGCTTTATCTACTTATACCCTATGGAGAGAAAACTCCCATCCGGCGGTTTAACTTTTTAAAAAATATGCCGGAATGCGGAGTCGAACAACAAAAAGAAGATGATTCCGGGTAACTTATCCCGTAGACTATTGTAGGCGATACCCAGCTGATTTTGCACCGTCTTCTGTGAGATATGGAGCTTTGCGGCAATTGCCTTGGTAGAAAGCTGCTCCTGGTAACGCAGCCGGAATATCTCCCCGCGCTTCTCCGGAAGCGTATCCATCCATTGCTCCACCAGGGTCAGGAGCTCTTTATAGTCCAGCGGGTCGCTCGCGGTACCTCCTGCAGGCATAATGGCTTCCAGCGGCTCATAGAACGCCTTGCCGGCTGAACGGCCAATATATTTAAAGACCTGAAAACGAACGGCAGTATGAAGATACCCTACGGGATTTTCATTGCTGATCTGCTCCCGCCGAAACCATAGATCGGTAAATATATCCTGGATGATATCCTTGCAGGCCTCTGCATCCTGCAAGCGTCGGAAGGCCGAACGGAAGAGGTCTTTGAAATGACGCCGGTAAAAGGCATCAAAAGCCTTTCTATCCCCCTCCCTAAGGCGATGGAAAAGCACTTTATCATCTGACGTCCCATACAGAATATCCATGATGACCAATAGTGAGCACGTTATACTCGGATCGTTAAAGTTACTATAACTTTCCGGACTTTTTCCACCGGTAACCGCCCGCCACGTAGCTGAGATACACGGGTTTCCGATTCCCGCTTATCTCGTCCTCAAAGATTTTCATTGGCCCCTGTCGCCTTCCTCCAGATAAATACGGTACAATTCAAAAAAAGCAGGCGCATCCAGCAGCTCAATCTTGGGGTCCAGCCGTTTTAATTCTTCCGCCACCTGCACATACCAGGTGGGGCTTTTCAGGATATTCCGGAACCAGTGAAAAGGGACAGGCCGCGCTTTTACCCGGGCCAGGATATGACGGGCAGCGGCGGCAGGATCCGTTTCATTTACATCGTCGTCCGACCGCAGCACCGGCATATTGCCATGCAGCAGGGTTAGCGGAACCTTTTGGGGCACGATCCCGTTCCCGCTAAACTGCGCATAAGCGTCCAGCCCTTTTTTATTCAAGCCCGGCGCCTTTCCGTCAATGATAAAACCGGTGATGCTCAGTCCCCAGCGGTCATAGTACGGTTTGTTATGCGCCACCCAGGCCTGTAGCCCTTCGGGCAGGCCGGATATCGGCCGCGGTTCCTGCAGCATACCCGGCATCAGATAGCCAGCGCCGTTATCCGCCGCGGCAAAATAATCATTGGGCGTAGCGGTTTCCCGCCGGTAATCCATCGCCATGGGCACCCTTTCCGCCAATACCGGGCTGATGCACCACATCAGGGGCACTTTTCCGCGGTCCGGGTCGTCCCACAAATCCGGTGTGGTTTGCGAAAGCCAGGAAGAGGCGTCATAATCCCCTACATAAAAGATGATAAAGTTGCGGCCGCGGAAATCAATCTGACCGTCGCGGGTGAGGTATCCCCGGCGCTGCAGCTCCTGCGGGGTTATCCAGGGCTGCGGATATTTTGACTTAAGGGGAAAATGCTGCCAGAAGGAAGCATTGGCCAGGGCGCCATAGTTAATGGCATCCGCATCTTTAAAGGCGTTGTAAGCGCTGATAATACGGGAGTATTCCCATTCTGTCTCCACATCCTCATGGCGGCCGCCGGCATGACGGGTGTACTTAAAGGCCCAGGGCGGGAAACCGCCGATATAGCAAAACCGTTGCCCGCGGTTCTGCCGGTAAGCCGTCAGCAGCAGTTCCTTTAACGTCTTCCGGTCGGTGCCGGGTTGCTGATGCGGATCATCTGTGGCCGGCTCGTCGCCCCAGGGACTGAGATCAAAGAAAAAGCCCCGGCGGCTGACAAAGAAGTCGTGGTTGGAAAGGGTATGATGGTTGCGCGCCGCTGCAGCGGGTTTTTTCATCCACTGCTGATCGATATAGTAAGCTGCATAGGCCGTATTGCATCTTCCCTTTTTCATATAGTGCTCCAGGAACCACAGATAGGCATCGTCTTTAGCGGAGCCGCTGGAGGGCCGGTCTGTTCCGGGGACATTGCCCTTGCCGGTAAACAGCGGGGAACCGTCGCTGTGCAGCAGCCAGATCTTCACGGGCAAACGGGGCCCATTCATAACCAGCCTGGAGTAAAGGCTGCCTGGTGTGGTATCATAACGGAGGGCAATCACATCTTCAATCCCCGCCACCGAGGAAGCGACATTACTGGTGGCCGGTACCTTGGGATCGTACACCACGGCGCCTTTTATCTCATGACGATAGGCATTGATCATCGAACCGACGTCAGGATACAGAACGGTATCCCGCCCGCTCAGCCACTTGCCCTTCCCGCGGTATTTGTTCCACCAGTAACGGTCGATATCCACCCGGCCGTTTTTTACCAGGAAGATATAAAGGCGGGGCGAACGGCGGTTGACGATGCCCTGCAGGGTGGCCACTGCATGGATATCATCCCAGATCATCTTCAGGCTGTCCGGATTATGCAGATCGGCAGAGAGGGTATATTCCAGATCGATCATGCCGACAGGCGATATTTGCTGCGCCCTGCCGGCAGCTATCCAAAACAAACAACACCAAATAATTCCTGTTCTTTTTTTCATCCTGCGGCCGTTTTGCTGCATAGTTTCCGAAGCCGTAAATATGCAAAATTTACCCTACATTTGATATATTACCTCAACCCGACCATCATGTTCCGGAAAATTCTCATTGCCGTCAATGACGACGAATATGCGCGCAAGCCCGCCGAAACGGGTTTCCAGCTGGCCCGTACGCTGAATGCCGCGGTAGGAATAGTGTTTGTGATCGATCAGCGGCTTACGGTCAACCCGATGGACAATGATATTTCTCCGCTCTCGCCGCTCGAGATCATGGAGAGCCTGCACCGGGAGGCCGACCGCACGCTGGATGAGCTGATGGGCCGGTATGCAGGCGATCAACCGGCGGAACGCTTTACGCCGGAAGGCCGTCCCACGGCCGAAATACTGAACACTGCGGAAAGCTGGGGAGCAGATCTTATTATCCTGGGCACACACGGCCGCTCCGGGCTGATGCAGCTGCTCACCGGCAGCATCACGACCTACATCAAACACCATTCAAAAATACCCGTGCTGATCGTGCCGTCTGAGCATTGAGAACATTTTCCGGAAGAAGACAACCCGCATTTGGAAAATTCAGTAATTTTGCTATTATGCAAGCACAGATAGATATCGCATTTGACCAACTGGTTCGACTGGCCAAGGGCCTCCCTTCAAAACAGTGGGCAAAACTTAAAGAAGAAGTGGAAAAGAGCAAAGAAAAAAACTTATCTCCTTCCGATCTTGAGTCGTTTTTGCTATCTGCTCCGACTTTCACTAAAAAGCAGCTTGATGAAATTGCCAAAACCCACAAAGCAATCAGCCGATGGCGGACAAAATAGTACTGGTCGATACATCCATCCTCATTGACCATTTCCGTAAGACGAATAAGTCTCAGTCTATATTAATTTCATTAGTAAAACAAGACTATATCTACTGTATTTCTGTTATTACTGATTACGAAATTTATACAGGAACAACACCGGAGCAGCTTAATTTTTGGAACTCTTTTTTACAAAAAACAGAAGTTCTTCCATTTGATAAAAAAGTAGCAAACGTCGCAGTAGATATAAATAAACAATTAAAAAAGAAACGAAAACAAATCGCGATCCCAGATTTGTTTATTGCAGCAACTGCTGTTGCCAATGGCTTACCCCTTGCTACGTTAAATAAAAAACATTTTCAGCGTATAGACGAGCTGACGCTTGTAGCGTAACGGCTACCTCCTCAGAACAGCGCTCCCTGCTGACCTTTCTCATCTGTCCCTTCCGGCTGAATCAGCTCGAGGCTGTTGAATTCCTTACCGCAGAGCTTGCTGCCGACGGCTTTCCAGCCGGTAACATCGGCCAGCTGGGTCAGGTCCACCTTGCTCTTCTTTGCGTCGGAACGCTTTTTCCCGGTAACGAGGGTGGCTACAGGATGCTCCTGCGTGGTCACCAGCTCCAGCTGATTGCCCTTTCCTTCTTTGATAAAGGTAAACTTGCTGTTCTGTGTCTGCGTCTCGATCCGGAATCTCTTTACATTATACTGCATCTTGTCCGCATCATAATACACGGCGGTGATGACTTTTTCCGGATCAAATTTTTCCAGCAGCACCAGCATATCCGGATCATAGCGGTTGGTCAGCTCATAGTTGGTCAGCTCATAGGTCCCGTCGTTGTAGAACGCAATGAGCTGATCCCCGTTATCAAAGCTACCCAGGTATTGCCCCCGCTCTTCGGTATTGAGTCTTCCTATGGCATCATCCAGCCAAAGCTTCAGCCCGGACAGCGTGGAAGCGCCTTTTTCCTTCAGCTTGACGCTGCGGATAGGATACTTCGTCACCTGGTTACCCAGCGAAGAACGGCTTTTTATGGCGATCTCCTCGAAGGGAAAATCAAAATTCTTCTGCCGGGCCGCACTTCCCGCTGTGAGCAGTATGGTGACGATCTCAGCCTCTCCGTTGGGGTTGGCGGTAAAATAATGGACCTTGTTTTTTTCACCCTTGCAGAGATCGTACTCCTTGTCGCGCGTGACACCGGTAACGTTGAAACGCTTGGCATAGCTCATTCCCTTTTTCAGATCCGTATAGATCATATTATAGGTAGTACGCTCGTCGTTTTTGCGAAAAACCGCGGCATGCAGGATGTCTTTCCCGATAAACACCTTGTCGGCCACCTTCACTACTTTCATCTTCCCGTCCCGCGTAAAGGCGATCACATCGTCCAGGTCGGAGCATTCTCCGATAAGCTCGTCTTTTTTCAACCCTGTCCCGATAAATCCTTCTGCGCGGTTCACATACAGCTTTGCATTGGCTATGGCCACCGACTGGGCCTGGATGGTCTCAAAGTTCCGGATCTCCGTTTTCCGTTCC
Source organism: Compostibacter hankyongensis (assembly GCF_039541075.1). NCBI lineage: Bacteria > Pseudomonadati > Bacteroidota > Chitinophagia > Chitinophagales > Chitinophagaceae > Compostibacter > Compostibacter hankyongensis. The sequence goes on from NZ_BAABFN010000005.1 coordinate 6,284, forward strand.
CTGCCGCCGCCGTATTTCTTCAGCAGGTTCTCATAATAGCTGACGGTAAAATCCACCAGGTGCTCCAGATCGTAATTCACCTGTTCTATATCCGCTTCTACTCCTTTGATATGTTCATCGGCCTTAAAGCTGTCGTACCGGGATATCCGCTTGATCTTTATTTCGGTGAGCTTTATAATATCTTCCCGGGTGATCTCACGGCGAAAACGCTTTTTATAGGGGCGCAACCCTTTGTCAATAGCGCCCAGCACCCCCTCCCAGGTAGTTTCTTCCTCGATATCGCGGTATATCCGCTTTTCTATAAATATCTTCTCCAGGGAAGAGTAATGCCAGTCTTCCTGCAGCTCATGCAGCTTTATCTCCAGCTCGCGGCGCAGCAGCTCGCGGGTATGATCTACAGACCGCTTCAGCAGATCGGACACGCTTACAAAATGCGGCTTGTCCTCCATGACCACACAGGCATTCGGGGATACCGATATCTCACAGTCGGTAAAGGCATACAAGGCATCTATCGTAATGTCCGGGGATATGCCGGGCGCCAGCTGCACTTCCACCTCCACCTCCTGCGCGGTATTGTCCACTACCTTTTTTACCCTGATCTTTCCGTTGTCGTTCGCTTTTACAATGGAATCCATCAGCTGTGCGGTCGTAATGCCATAAGGGACATCTTTGATCAGCAGGGTCTTTTTGTCTTTTTCCTCGATATGCGCGCGGATGCGCACCCGTCCGCCGCGCTTTCCGTCATTGTAGTTGCTTATATCGACCATCCCGCCCGTTCCAAAATCGGGGTACAGCTCAAATTTCCGGCCACGGAGGTATTTGACGGCAGCGGTGATCAGCTCGCAAAAATTATGGGGCAGTATACGGGTGGAGAGCCCCACCGCGATCCCTTCCACCCCCTGCGCCAGCAGGAGCGGAAACTTCATGGGGAGGGTTATCGGCTCGTTTTTCCGCCCGTCGTAGCTCAGCTGCCAGAAGGTGGTTTTAGGATTAAAGGCCACGTCGAGCGCAAACTTCGAGAGACGCGCTTCGATATACCGGGAGGCTGCCGCCTGGTCGCCCGTGCGCACATCCCCCCAGTTGCCCTGGGTATCGATCAGCAGGTCCTTCTGTCCGAGGTTGACCAGGGCATCCCCGATGGAAGCGTCGCCATGCGGGTGGTACTGCATGGTCTGCCCGATGATATTGGCCACCTTATTAAACCGGCCGTCGTCCATCTCCTTCATGGCATGAAGAATGCGGCGCTGAACCGGCTTCAGCCCATCTTCCATGGCGGGCACCGCCCGCTCCAGTATCACATAGGAGGCATAGTCCAGAAACCAGTTTTCATACATGCCGCTGACCGGCAACCTGTCCTGCAGTTGCTCATCCTGCGATACATTATCTTCGATTTCAGCCATAATGATGCTTACCCTCTTTACGATTTATATTCTATTCTCACCGAATCTTCCTGTACATCCTCCAGGGAATTCATTTCCCAGAAAGAACAGTCGGTCAACGCCTGCAGCTCATGCCACACATTTACGGGCACGGCTACACGTGCCGGTGCATTTACCTCCTGCTGCCGCATCGCTTCCGGTCCTTCTTCCAGCGCATACCAGCGAAAAAGGGCCGTTCCGCTCAGCAGGTACAGGACCTCCGGATCTTTGTACGGCGATTTCCCGGTATGGTAATGCCTGCCGCTGCTGGTACCGGCCTTACGGTAGCAAAGGATAAAATTTCCCGTACGGTCGTTGGGCACCTTCAGCGTGCTGCCGCGGTCGTCTTTATTGATCACCGGCAACGGTGTTATCGTTACTTCCTTCATACGTTTCGGAGTTATCGGTCCGGGCTGCGCCCTGTCTGGTCTTTACGCTGTAATCTTTGGCACCTTTGGCTTCTCCTTCCGCCTCGAGCATGCCGGCAGCCACCAGCGTCTTCAGCCGCCCGTTGAGGTAGTGCTCTTCGGGGGTATGGCCGGATTTGGTCAGCGTTTGCTGGATCACGCGCCAGGCTTTCTGAAAAGTGGGATGGCAATGCCCCAGCAATATTTTATCAAAAAAATCCTCCGGGCAGCCTTTCAGCTTTTTACCTCCCTCGAGGATACGTACGGGCAGGTGCTCCGAAACGAGGCGGGACCATTCTTCTCCGTCCAGCTCAAATTCGGAAGGCGTGATCTCCCGGGCCAGCTTGCGGGCTTTGAGAAATTCCCGGGGCAGCACCTGCCCCAGCGTCACGGGATAAAAAAGAGCGCCTTTCTCATTGATAAAAGGAAGGTTATTGAGATAGATGATGTGCACACGACCCTGGAAATCCGCGAGGGGAGCAATGAGCGAATAATAGGCGCACACATCCCGGGCGTTCTGCGCCGCCCATATCCAGACCTCGTTACTTTCATCTTCCTGCATCCTTTCGAGAACGGTACGCCGTTTTTCAGCATCGGTCCTGCCCGGAAATCCCTCCGGCAGTCCCGTAAGCTCCTGCCACCATGCTTCCCGGACCTGTCCGCCCGGCTCTTCTTCCAGCGGGCCGCAGGAAAGATTATCTTCCAGTATGAAGATGTCCCCGGCAATGATATCGTCCAGCTGAAAGCTCTGTTGCAAAGCCTCAGCACCCTGCCGGTCAAAAACAATATGCAGTAACTTTTCCATATTCAGTCTTCCAGGACGGCTTCTTCCGGTTCGGCCACGCCGGCTTCGGAAGATTCCGCCACTTCGTCTTTTTCCACACGGAGGTTATCGATAATAAAACCCTGCCGCTCCTGGGTATTTTTACCCATGTAATATTCCAGCAATTTGGGGATGGCGGTCTCCTTACGGAGGATCACCGGATCCAGCCGGATATTTTCCCCGATAAAGCCCCCGAATTCTTCCGGGGAGATTTCCCCAAGGCCCTTGAAACGAGTGATCTCCGGCTTGCCGCCCAGCGTACGGATGGCCGCCTGCTTTTCCTCTTCGCTGTAACAGTAAAGGGTACGCTTTTTATTCCGCACACGAAACAGGGGCGTTTCCAGAATATACAGGTGACCGTTTTTTACCAGCTCGGGGAAAAATTGCAGGAAAAAGGTCAGCATCAGCAGGCGGATATGCATCCCGTCCACATCCGCGTCAGTAGCCAGCACAATATTATTATAGCGCAGTCCTTCCAGGCCGTCCTCAATGTTCAGGGCATGCTGCAGGAGGTTGAACTCCTCGTTTTCATACACGATCTTCTTTTTGAGACCGAAACAGTTGAGCGGTTTCCCGCGCAGGCTGAATACGGCTTGTGTCTCCACGTTGCGCGATTTGGTAATGGAACCGCTGGCGGAATCTCCCTCGGTGATAAAGATGGTGGTCTCCAGCTTCTTGGCCTGCATTTCTTCCTTGTTTTTCCCCTCGGCCTCGTCGTTGCAGTGCACCCGGCAGTCGCGCAGCTTGCGGTTGTGCAGGTTAGCCTTCTTGGCCCTTTCGTTGGCCAGCTTTTTGATGCCGGACAGCTCCTTCCGCTCCCGCTCGCTCTGCTCGATCCTTTTTTTAAGGGCTTCCGCCACGGAGGGATTCTTGTGCAGGTAGTTATCCAGCTCCTTGGACAGAAAGTCCAGCACAAAGCTTTTCATGGAGGGGCCGCCTTCGGAAACATACTGGGAGCCCAGCTTGGTCTTGGTCTGGGATTCAAATACCGGCTCTTGCACCCGTACCGCTACGGCCGCCACAATGGAGGCGCGAATATCGGCCACATCATAGTCTTTCTTATAAAATTCCCGGACGGTCTTCACGTAAGCCTCGCGGAAAGCAGCCAGATGAGTGCCGCCCTGGGTGGTGTGCTGCCCGTTGACAAAGGAATAATATTCTTCCCCGTATTGATTCTCATGCGTAATGGTCACCTCAATATCATCACCCTTCAGGTGGATGATCGGGTAACGGATCTCCTCTTCGTTCACCTTACGCTGCAGCAGGTCCAGCAGGCCGTTCTTGGAAACGTATTTCTTGCCGTTAAAATTGATGATCAGCCCGGCATTCAGATAACAGTAGTTCCATATCTGATCCTCCAGGAATTCCGGCACATAGCGGAAATTCTTGAAGATCTGGCTATCGGGGATAAACGTCACCAGCGTGCCGTTGGGTTCGGTGGTCTTGGTCTCCTTGTGTTCTTTGACCAGCGTGCCGCGTTCAAATTCCGCGATCTTGGTTTTGCCCTCCCGGTTGGACTGTACCTTAAACTGGGCAGACAGGGCATTTACCGCCTTGGTACCCACTCCGTTGAGCCCTACTGATTTCTGGAAAGCCTTGCTGTCGTATTTGGCCCCCGTATTGATCTTGCTGACCACATCCACTACCTTTCCCAGGGGGATGCCGCGGCCGTAATCCCGCACGGTGACCCCGTGCTCGGTGATCCGGATATCGATCTGACGACCGAAGCCCATCATATGCTCGTCAATACAGTTGTCGATCACCTCCTTGATCAGGACGTAGATGCCGTCATCCGGACTGGAGCCGTCGCCCAGCTTGCCGATATACATGCCCGGACGGAGGCGGATATGTTCCTTCCAGTCCAGCGAGCGGATAGATTCTTCCGTATAAGCGTTAAACAGGTCTTCTTTTTTCTCAGCCATATGCCAGGTATAGTAACCGGAAATGCTTCCGGACGAATTATTTTTCTGCTAATATTTTTAGCATTTGCCGGTCACGCGCAAAAATAAGGCATTACCCTTTTACGCCAAACGGAATTTATGAAATACCAAAAACGTCTTTCAGGGCGCGGCGGGCGGCATGATAGCCGCACATGCCGTGGACCCCGCCTCCCGGCGGGGTGGAAGAAGAACAGATATAGATATCTCCGGCCGAAGTACGGTAAGGAGAAAGGCGCAGGGTCGGGCGGGTGAAAAGCTGCCCCAGGTCGCTTACGCCGCCGTTGATATCGCCGCCGATATAATTGGGGTTATAGGCTTCGAGCTGAGCGGTATGCAGGGTATGCCGCGCCAGCACCCGGTCCCGGAAACCGGGGGCAAATCGCTCTACCTGCTGCTCAATGGGCACAGTCATGTCTTTCAGAGAACCATGCGGCACATGGCAGTAAGCCCAGGCGGTATGCTTCCCCGCCGGCGCCCGGGAGGGATCAAACAGGCTTTGCTGGGCCAGCAGCACAAAAGGACGTTCCGGGTGTCCCCCTTTCCAGGTCAGGTGTTCCGAGGCGGCGATCTCCTCGAGGGTATTGCCGAGATGAACGGTACCCGCCTGCCGGCAGGCCGCTGACCTGAAAGGTATGGGGCCATCCAGAGCCCAGTCTATTTTAAATACGCCCATCCCGTAGCGGTAGCCCTGCAGCTGTCGCCGGTAGAAAGGTGACAGGCGCTCCCCCGCGATCTGCAGCAGCTGCCGCGGCGTTACGTCCAATAATACCGCCCGGGCAGGAGGCAGCTCATTCAGCGATTTTACGCATACACCGGTTTCCGTTTTTCCCCCGAGGGCCGTAAAGTAACCCGTCAGCGCCTGTGCCAGGGCGCCCGAGCCTCCCCGAACGAGCGGCCAGCCCCCGGTATGGGCCGCGGTCATCAGCACCAGCCCGATGGCGGCGGTAACCGCGCCGGACAGCGGCATCTGGGAGTGGGCGGCCATTCCGGCCCACAATCCCCTGGCCTCCCGGGTCCGGAAGCGGCGCGACAGCCACAGCGCAGAAGGCAGGGCCTTTAGTCCGAAAGCGGCCATATCCAGCGGATGCGCGGGAAAAGCCAGCGGACCCAATATGTCGCCGATCATGCCATCCCAGCTTTTCGCTACCGGCGCTACCAGCCTCCGGTAGGCGGCTGCATCCACTCCCAGGCCGGACGCTGTTTCCGGCAGGGAGCGATGAAGCACGGCGACGCTGCCATCTTCAAAAGGGTGTGCTGCGGGTAGGGGCGGCTGGATGAATTCCAGCCCGTAAGCGCCGAGGGGAAGCGACCGGAAAAAGGGGGAAGCGGCAGCCATGGGATGGATGGCCGAGCATACGTCGTGCAGATAACCGGGCAGCGTCAGGGCTTTTGAGCGGAGTCCTCCGCCGGTCTCCTCCTTAGCCTCCAGCAGCAGCACGGAAAGCCCCTCCTGCTGCAAGGTAATGGCGGCGGCCAGTCCGTTCGGACCGGATCCTACCACGACTGCATCGTAATCCTTGCTGCTCATATCGCCGTTTGAGGGGCAAGTTACAGATTATGCCCGCAATGCATCCACCGAAAATGTTGTATTTTCCGCGCTCTAAAAATGATCATCTATGCACAGGAGGGATTTTTTGCAGCAAAGCGCGCTGTTGGGAGCAGGAATGGCCCTGCCATCGGGATCCTTGTTTTCTCCGCAGTTCCCCGTCGTGCGTACTCCGCAAGGTGAAAGACATTTCAGCAGTCCCGCCGTGGAAGACACGATCCGGAAGATGCAGTCGGTGATCCGGGACCGGGAGCTGGGCTGGCTTTTCGGCAATTGTTTCCCCAATACGCTGGACACCACCGTCTTTCCGAAATCCGGGGAAGGACGGCCGGATACGTTTGTCATCACAGGCGATATCCATGCCATGTGGCTGCGCGACAGCAGCGCGCAGGTATGGCCCTACCTGCCGCTGATGAAGGAAGACAGCCGCCTGCAGCAGCTTATTGCCGGGGTGATCAACCGGCAGACAGCCTGCATCCTCATCGACCCTTATGCCAATGCCTTCAACGAAGGGCCTACCGGCAGCGAGTGGGACAAAGACCTTACCGAGATGAAGCCGGAGCTGCATGAGCGCAAGTGGGAGGTGGACTCTCTCTGCTATCCCATCCGCCTGGCCTATCATTACTGGAAGCATACCGGAGATACCCGGCCTTTTGACCAGCGCTGGCAGCAGGCCATGCAGCTGGTGATCCAAACTTTCCGGCAGCAGCAGCGGAAGCAGGATAAAGGACCTTATAAATTCGGACGCGTTACCTCCTGGTCTACCGACACGGTGCCGGGCGGCGGCTATGGCAATCCCGTACGCCCGGTAGGCCTCATCGTGTCCGTCTTCCGTCCTTCTGACGACGCCACCATATTTCCCTTCCTGGTACCTTCCAACTTCTTTGCCGTCACCTCCCTGCGACAGGTAGCCGAGATGAGCAAAAGCATACTGAAAGACAATGTGCTGGCCGGGGATTGCAGCAGACTGGCAGACGAGGTAGCGCAGGCGCTGCAGGAATACGCCGTGATCACCCACCTGGAGTTCGGGAAAATATATCCTTACGAGGTAGACGGCTTCGGCAACCGGCTCTTTATGGACGACAGCAATGTACCCAGCCTGCTGTCGCTGCCCTACCTGGGGGCTATAAAGCCCGGCGATCCGGTATACCGCAATACCAGGCGGTTTATCCTGAGCGGCAGCAACCCGTATTTTTTCCGGGGAAAATCTGCGGAAGGCAGCGGCAGTCCCCATACCCTGGAAAACAATATCTGGCCCATGAGCATCATCCTGCGCGCCATTACCTCGGATGACGACGAAGAGATACGCGCCTGTCTGAAAATGCTGCGGCAGTCGCATGCCCATACCGGGTTTATGCACGAATCCTTCAACAAGGACGACCCCGGCAAGTTTACCCGGAAATGGTTTGCCTGGGCCAACACGCTCTTCGGGGAAATGATCCTCAAGATATACCGGGAACGGCCGCATCTGCTGACCCAACAGACTTACAGCTGAACGGGCAACATCGCATGCCGCGCATTTGAGCACTCCGCTGTTATTTCTTATTTTTGCCATTTAATGTACAAACCACATAATGCAACCTGTAGCGCCGACCAACAAATATTCGATCAAGTATTTTCCGGATACTGTCCGGAGCTGGACCAAAGAGGGAAACTACCTGTACTTTCATACCACGGAGACCATTCTCGAGGTCAGGGTGATCTCGGATAAGGTGGTCCGTTTCCGTTACGCCGCCGACGGGGACTTTCAGCGCGATTTTTCCTATGCCGTTCCGGCAGAACTGAAAGAATCACTCGTATTTTTCGATATTCAGGAAAACGAGGAAACCTTTGAGATCGTTACAGCGCTGATCCGGGTGCTGATCGACAAAGACAATCTCCGCATTACCATTACCGACAGCGAAGGCCGCATCATCAATCAGGACGAACAGGGCTTCCACTGGCAGTATTACCTCTCAAAAGGCGGAAAGATCGTATACTGCAGCAAACAGATACAGGAAGACGAAAATTTTTTCGGCCTGGGCGATAAGGCCGCCGCGCTCAACCTCCTGGGCAAACGGTTTGAGAATTACGGGGCGGATACCTATGGTTATCAGCGGGACACGGATCCGCTGTACAAGAATATCCCTTTTTATTACGGCCTTCATCACGGCATCGGCTACGGTATCTTTTTCGACAATACCTTCCGTACCCTGTTCGACTTTGGCAACGAACGTCCGGAAGCCTGCAGCTTCTGGGCGCGCGGAGGCGAGATGAACTATTATTTTATCTACGGTCCCCAGCTGCTGGACGTCGCCCGGGAATATACCCGGATCACCGGCACGCCGGACCTGCCGCCGATGTGGGCGCTGGGTTATCAGCAGTCGCGCTGGAGCTATTTTCCGGACAAGCGGGTCGTCGAGATCGCGCATGAATTCCGCAACCGTCATATCCCCTGCGATGTCATCCATCTCGATATCGACTACATGGAAGGCTTCCGCTGTTTTACCTTCAGCGAAGAGAACTTCCCCGATCCGGCGGGGCTGGTGAAGACCCTGGCCGACATGGGCTTTAAGGTGGTGGTGATCATCGATCCGGGCATCAAGGTAGACCCCGAATATGAGATCTACCAGGAAGGACTGGCCAAAAACTATTTCTGCCGGCGGGCAGACGGGGCGCTGATGGAGGGAGATGTATGGCCGGGACAGTGCGTCTTTCCCGACTTTACCAATCCTGAAGTCCGCGCCTGGTGGCGCAGCCTTTTCAAACGGCTGGTGGATGTGGGCATACGCGGGGTATGGAACGATATGAACGAGCCGGCGGTTTTTGAGATCGGGACCTTCCCCGAAGATGTGCGGCATGATTACGACGGCGACCCCTGCAGTCACCGTAAAGCACACAACATCTACGGTCACCTGATGAGCCGGGCTACCGCCGAAGGGCTGAAAAAATATCTTATGCCCCACCGCCCTTTTGTGATCACCCGCTCCTGCTATGCCGGCGCCCAGCAATGGACCTCCGTGTGGACCGGCGACAACTCGGCCACCTGGGATCACCTGTCCCTCGCCTCCCTGCAATGCCAGCGTATGGCCGTGTCCGGGATATCCTTTATCGGCAGCGATATCGGAGGCTTTATCGGGGAGCCCGACGGCGAGCTGTATATCCGCTGGCTGCAGCTGGCCACCTTCCATCCCTTTATGCGTACCCATTCGGCCAGCAACGAAACCAACTTCAACCAGGACCCCTGGTCATTCGGCAGCAAGGTGGAATTTATTGCACGCAAGTTTATCCGTCTGCGTTACCACCTGCTCCCCTACCTGTATACCACCTTCTGGCAATACGCCACCGAAGGAACGCCCATGCTGCGGCCGATGGCCTTCGTGGCCCAGGAAGATGCGGAAACCTATCACCGCGATCATGAGTTTATGCTGGGCGATCATCTGCTGATCAGCCATGTCAGCGAGCCGGGTATGCAGGAAAAACAGGTATATCTGCCGGAGGGCAACTGGTATTACTACTGGAACGACAAGACCTATGCGGGCGGAACAAGCTTTCCCATTTCCACTCCGCTTGATGAAATACCGCTTTTCGTAAAGGCCGGCGCCGTTATTCCGCAATATCCCCGTATGGAATTTGTGGGCGCGGAGCCGGTGTCGGAAATGATCCTGCATGTATATTACGAAGCCTCCACAGTACACAGCATTCTTTATGAAGATGCCGGCGACAACTACGGTTACAGGAACGGCCAGTTCAATGTGATCCGTTACAAGGTCACGGGCGGCGAGCGCTCCCTGCGACTGAAGAAAAAGTTTATCGGAAAATATGAATCCGGATGCTACAGGAACCGGATCATCTTCCACGGTCTTCCCTTCGAGGCGAAGGAATACGTGATCGAGGGCAAGACCTATAAGCTCAGTAAGCGGAACTTCGCCCTGGGGACAGTCAAGATAGCGGTCGACCGGAGCTTTGAAGAGATAATCATACGTTAACCGGACGTTCCCCCAAGGCGCCTGTTAGCGCAGATGTGCAAGCACCAATCCGGCGACATCGCGGTGATCGTCGGTATATTCATGGCCTCCGGGAAGACGAAAGACGGGTATATGCCGGTCTGAGAGGGAAGCCATAGGATAATCGTTCTCTGCTTCACCAAACAGGCACAGCAGCGGCCGAAAGGTCATGCGATTCAGTTCATTCACTACACTGTATTTCCATTCCTTTCGCTTTCCCATCATCTGGGAGAGGTGGATCTCAAAATCCGTGGACGTACCGGGAGAAAAAAGCACTACGCCCCGGCAGTGTGCAAGCAGGGCGGACGGCAGCCGGTTCACCACAAAAGGCAGCACGTCGGCGCCGAACGAGAAGCCTGCCAGGATAAAATCTTGCTTATGCCACAGGCGGGTATAGCGATCCAGCAAAAGCTTCACGGCAGCAGCGGTCTCTTCCGGCGTTCTTTTTTTCCAGAAATACTTCAACGAGTTGAGCGCCGCTACCGGTACAGACCGTGCAGCAAACTGACCGGACAGCCGCACATCAAAACCCTTCCATCCCCCATCTCCGGTAAGCAGCAGCAACATGGGCATACCGGAATCCTCCCGCGCCGTTACCTCCTGCACGGGCAGCCGTTCTCCCGGCAGCGAATCGGGTTGTTCCGCAGGCAAATTCTCGCCGGCGACCTTGTTGCGACAGATGAGAAAAAGCCAGATAGCCGCTGTAACATATAATATTCGCTTCCTCATGGTTTCCGGTTTGATGTTTATCTCGCGCACTATGATCTTTAAAGGTCTCAATGAAACGAAGTTCGACAACACAGCTTAAAAATAATTGAATTTCGTTGTCAAGGCTGCGCCTTTCTGGTTTGACGTTTGCGTTCAATAGTCTAAGGTCCAGGGTCTATTCGACAGGAGCCTCCATCACCTTTTGCAGGGCGGACGGCAGCAGCAACAGGTCAAAATGATGGTCATATACCAGGTATTTATTCTCCCATACGGGGTCAAATTTTTCCTTAAAGTTGCGCAGACCCCGGTAATGTGCGAAACGCCTGATTTTCTCATAGGCAAATTTAAGGGTCCGTTCCTGCATATTTTTGGGCGCTTCGATACCGGACATGGGCGCCATGCCCATGTTCAGGTAGTGGTAGCCTTTTTCACGACAGTAATCAATGAGCCCGACCATCAGATAATCCAGACAGCCGGCATATTCATCGGGCAGTTTACGGATCAGGTCGTACCGCACTTCCAGCGGCCGGCCATCCGGTACCAGGTTCAGGAAGGCTACGATCCGGCCGTCCGGCGCTTCCAGTAAAAAGGTTACCTGCTGCTTCAGCTCCGCTTCGAGGAACATGCCCTGGGAAAAGATCATTTCCGTACGGTTGAGATGCTGCAGCCAATCCTCAGATACCGCCTTCATCTGCTGCAGAATATTGGCGGGTACCGGCGGCTCCAGGATCTTCAGACTATACCCTCTTTTCACCAGATAGTTCCGGGCGGTGCGCAGATTCTGGCGGCGCTTACCCTCCAGGGTAAACGCCCGGACATCCACAATGGCTTCCTGTCCAATAAGCAGGGCATGTCTTTTCCGCTCCCCGAAAAGCGGCAGCCGCTGTTCATCGATGCGGTACCAGGCCGTACGAAGGCCATGCTCGTGGCAGTGCCGTTCAAAATCATCCATGATACGGGATATCGACGAGGGGTCCGGCGGGCAAACCGGCATGCCCAGCGTTATGGCAAAGTCGTTCGCTACCTTATAAGATACAAATCCTTCTGTCCGGGGCGAAGTGAAGATGAGCTTGTCCGGATAGATTTTGAAATATTCCACGGCAGAACTGCCGTATTGCTGTACCATAGACCGCGCGTAAGCAAACTGCGCTTCTTCCCCGCTGCCGCTGCGGCGGTATACCAACGGGCGTATCAGGGTATAGAACAGAAAGCCCAGGGAGCCGACACCCATGACATTGATCACACGAAGGAACCCTTTTGCGAACCGGGTATGGGGGACAAGTCCGCTGTCCAGCAACACAAACTCCTGCAGCGTATATCCCAGTGAACGGGAAAAGCCGAAGTCTATGCCAAAATGGACTTTATCGAGGAAATAAAAGCCCGTCACTCCAAAAACAAGGGAAGCCAACAGAATCAGCAGCGCTATCTTTATCCCCGCCGTGATCCGTTTCCGGCTGCTTTTTACCGGATACTGACTGCGGGTACCCATGAGCACAACTGCCACCAACGCGGTGAATATGGCCTCTTCATAATCTATCGCCTTAAAAATATGACCCACCATAGATAACAACGACACCAACAGGGCAATGACCCATGCCGCGCGAAGTCCACGCAGCAGGAATGCTGCGGTAACTACCAGCACTACGCCCGCAGCGATAACAAAATCATTGGAGGCATGAATGGTCCCTATCGGCAGGTACGACCGGATCAGCCGCATCCGCCAGTGTACGACAGGCGAAAGACCCGAAACAAGGTTGACAAGACCCAGTATAAAAATCATCACCGCCGGAAAGATGCGCAGCAACAGGTTGCCCCGGCTCAGCAGAAAACTGACCAGGCCGGCCAGCACAAGCAGCCAGAAGCTGAAACAGCGGTATAGCAGGGTCACCGAAGCCGCTCCTGCCGCATCAAAGCCATACAGCGTAAGAATGTAGATCAGGGCCAGCTCTATCACCCCGATGCCTTTCAAAAAAGGCGACAGGACAAGAAATAAAGTAGCTACCGTATAGCCGAGCAACGCAGCCTGGAGAGATATTGCCGGCGACAGGGCCTGCATGGCGGCAAACAGCTGCAGTATGCCCGTACCCTCTATGAGCAGGGAAACAGCCAGCGCAAGCCATACCCTGCTCCCCACGATCCGTTGCACGCTGATCTCTGAAAGAATGAGCTCCAGGCCGGGGGAAAGGGCGCCCAGCCGCCTGAACCACCAGCCCTTTTTATAAATGGAAAGCGTGATCCATCCGAGCAGAAATGTTAACGCCAGCAAGATCAGCAGGGAATATACTTCCTTGCCGGCTACTCCCTTGTCCAGGATCAGAAAAAAGATCACCGGCAGTCCCACGAGCGACAACGAGGCAATCCCCAACGCAACGAAAAGGTATGAGGCCAATCCCGTTTTAGTATGACTTACGCCTTGCCGCGCCGTGATGGAGGTAAAGAAGGCCTGCGAGGTAACCCCGCCCGCCGGCAAAAATATACCGATCAGGTTACGCTTGAGAAAAAGCTCGACAGCACTTTTAAAGGAAATCCGCGCCTGGACGGCGGAAAAGCAGGCCATATACATGAACGCCTGCAGGGCAATATAGCACAGCCCGAGCAACGTGCCGGACAGCAGCCATACAGGACGGGCATGCTGTAATGTCGCCGGCATGCGGGCCAGCTCTGCCCGCTGTTCGCGAAAGAAATAAAACCCGATTAGCAGGAAGAGAACGGATAGTATTTCCCGCCAGTAAAAATAATCACGGCCGTTCTTCTTTTTTATCCATCCCAAAAAGGACATGATATAGCAGTTGGGTTTTTTTCAGTACTGCCCCCGGCCGCCCATATATAGCGGGTTCACGCATCGTCCCAGATCCGGGGACGCTGCTGTTCGATCAGCAGCAGGTCGGCGAGGACGATGGCGGTCACGGCTTCCAGGATGACCGGAGCCCGGAGCGCCACACAAAGATCGTGTCGCCCCTTCACCGAAAAGTCCTCTATGCGGTCGGTTTCCCGGTTCCAGGTATGCTGCAGCTTCGGGGTGGAGGAAGTAGGCTTTACGGCGATACGGAAGACCAGCTCATTCCCGTTGGTGATACCGCCTACGATACCGCCGGCATGGTTGGTCCGCGTTTTCCCGCTGGCATCTTCTATGGCGTCATTATGCTCGGAACCAAACATACGGGCGGCGGCAAAGCCGGTCCCGAATTCGATGCCCCGCACGGCAGGGATGGCAAATACGGCATGGGCCAGCAGGGATTCGGCGCTGTCAAAAAAAGGTTCTCCCAATCCTATGGGCAATCCTTTTACACGGCACTCGAGGATGCCGCCCACGGAATCTTTGGCGTCGATGGCTTTTTGTAATCCTTTTTCAGGATCGGCCTCCCCGCCCACCTCTGTCAGGACCGCCTCTACGGTAACCGCTTCGTCAGCCGGTCCCCGGAGCAGCTTTTTTGCGATCGCTCCCGCCGCTACTATGCCGGTGGTGACGCGGGCGCTGAAATGCCCGCCTCCGCGGTAATCTTCAAAACCGCCGTACTTATGAGCAGCTACAAAATCGGCATGTCCCGGACGGGGTATGGCGCGCTGCTTTTCATAATCCGCCGAGCGGGTATTGTTATTTTCAAAAAGAATGGTAAGGGGCGAGCCCGTGGTATGATCGTTGAATAGTCCCGAGCTGAAGACCGGCAGATCGGCTTCCTTACGCGGAGTAGTGCCTTTTGCACCCGGCTTGCGGCGTGCCAGATCGGGTAACAGGTCTTCCGCCGTCAGCGGCATACCCGCCGGACAGCCATCTATCGTTACCCCTACACAGGGGCCATGCGATTCACCGAATACCGATACGCGGAATATCCTTCCAAAACTGTTCATTATACGATTGCTTAAAGGTTCGAGCCTGCCGGCAAAACCGTTTCCGGCATTTCCCCTTCTCAGGGATGATCCACCATGCCTCCTATGGCGCCGAGGTGCTGCCAGAATTCGGGATACGATTTATTCACCGCCTCCGCCTCTTCTATCACCACCGCCCCGTCTGCATTAAGGGCGGCAACGGCACAGGCCATGGCAATGCGGTGGTCGTTATGAGAGAAAAGCGTAGCGCTGCTCATCTGCGTTCCGCCATGCACCTCCATTTCGTCGCCCTTCAGCGTGATGCGGATGCCCAGCTTCGCGAATTCATCCTGCAGGGTTTTTCCCCGGTTGCTTTCTTTATGGGCCAGCCGGCTGACGCCTTTGAGCTTCGTTGTGCCGTTACAGTTAGCAGCCAGGGAGACCAGCGGCGGAAACAGGTCCGGACAGTCGGTGGCATCCATTTCAAAGGCATCGAGACGATCCCGGCTAACCGTTATGGTATGATCTCCTTCCTTCACACGGGCTCCGGCGGCATGCAGCGCATCCAGCATAGCTTTGTCGGACTGGGCCGAAGCAGGATTGAGACCGCTTACTTCCACGTCACCGGCCACGGCGCCGGCAACCAGGAGAAAAGCCGCTCCGCTCCAGTCACCCTCCACTGTATATTCGGCCGGATGATAGTGCTGCTTCCCGGAAAAAATAAACTGCTCGTAATTCCGGTTTTCCACCTGTACCCCGAAATGCGCCATCAGCTGAAGGGTCAGGTCAATATAAGGACGGCTCTTCAGGTCCCTGACGGTGATGGTGGTCTTTCCGTCGCCTGCCGCCACGCCGTAAGCCATCAGCAGGCCTGTGAGGAACTGCGAGCTCAGGGACCCGTCGATGGTAATATCTTTGGCCTGCAGGGGACCCTGGATACGAATGGGCAGCTTGCCGCCGCGGGTCTGGCAGGATACGTTCAGCTGAGGCAGGATTTCTTCAAAAAAATCCATAGGCCGCGAGGCGAGGCTGCCTTCGCCCACGATGGTCAGGGCTTTGTTGGACAGCGCCGCAACAGGGGTGAACATGCGGATGCCCAGACCGGCTTCGCCGCAATGGATCGTTTCGGTGAGGGGCACAATACCTTCGCTGGTGATCTCCACGCGATCCGGAAATTTCCGCATAGCGGAACCCAATTTTTCGGCTACATCCAGTGCGGCAAGACTATCGCTGCTCAGCCCCGGATTATGAATAATACTTTTTCCGCCGGCCAGCATGGCAGCCGCAACAGCCCGCTGCATCGCGCTTTTGGAAGGGCTGGCGGCAATCTTTCCCTTTATGGAAGAAGGTGTGATGGTGACATTCATAAAATACGATTCAAAGCAAAGTTAAAACGATTCCAGTTCCGCTTTCAGCTGCTCCAGCGGTATCGGTACTGTCACCGCCTCCCCGACCTGCTTTAACAGGATGAAATGGATAAATTCCTTTTCTCTTTTTTTGTCCATCCGGAGCAGATTATACACTGCTTCCGTGTTGCTGCTGATCTTCACCGGCAGGCCATATGACTCGATCAGCCGTGTGATGCGGACGGTGTCGGCCTCCGGAAATCCGTTCAGCCGCTGTGAAAGACGGGAGGCAGCCACCATCCCCATGGCTACTGCTTTTCCATGCGCTATCTGCTCCAGCTTTTCCACGGCATGACCGATAGTATGACCGAAATTGAGCCAGCGCCGGGAGCCGCTTTCAAATTCATCTTCCTGGACGATACCTGATTTTATCGCCACTGAACGTTCCACGAGATAAGACAGTATCTCTGGATCGCCTGAAAGCGCCTGATCGCGCTTCTGCTCCAGGAAGTCAAAAAGCGAAGCATCCTGGATACAGGCATATTTGATCACCTCGGCAAATCCGTTGTGCCACTCGTCTTCCGGAAGGGTCCTGAGCAGGTCATAATCAAACAGGATAAAGACCGGCTGCCGGATTATGCCCAGCATATTTTTATAACGGCCGTAGTTGATACCGTTTTTTCCGCCGATGCTGGCATCCACCTGCGCCAGCAGGGTGGTGGGCACAAAAGCAAACGGAACGCCGCGCATATACACGCTGGCCACAAATCCGGTCAGGTCGGTGACGACTCCGCCTCCGATGCCGATCAGCATGGTTTTCCGGTCTGCTTCCAGCCGGATCAGCGCATCGACGATCTCCTGGAACACTTTGAGATCCTTGTATTCCTCTCCGGAGGGTATGGTCACTTTTTGCCATCCTTCCAGCTTGTCTCCGTGCAGCCTGTTGACATTTTCATCGATCAGCAGCAGGGAGCGCTGCGGATCGGCATATTGCTTTAATTGTGCAATGCTTTCGCCCAGGTAGTAATCCACCGCCTGCTGCGAAAATTTATATTGCTGTGCGCGCATCTCCGTCAGGGGTTAGGTATTAAAAGTAAATAAATCAGCCGGAAGACGGCTTAGCCCCTGTCTTCGTTCATAACCCTGTTCTGCCGGTTGATGGATTCGAGGTGCACGGCGTCCATGTATTTCAGAATAAAATCCTTCGTCAGCCCCAGCTTCTCGCCTTTCTTAATGCTTTTTTCCAGGATGTCGTTCCAGCGGTTGGTCTGCAGGATGGTGATATTGTTATCCCTCTTGTACAACCCTATCTGTGCGGATATCTTCATCCTGTTTCCCAGTAAGGTCAGCAGCTCATCGTCGATGTGGTTGATCTGTTCCCGGAATTTCTCCAGGGCCGAGACAAACTCTTCCCTTTCCGTGGTTTCCTGCCGCCATACGATGGCATCCAGCAGCTGGCCCAGGGCTTCCGGCGTGATCTGCTGCTTGGCATCGCTCCAGGCATTGTCCGGATCGATATGGGTTTCCAGCATTATCCCGTCATAATCCAGGTCGATCGCCTTTTGGGCGATCTCGAGGAGGTTATCCCGCCGGCCGCTGATGTGGCTGGGATCGCAGATAAGGGGCAGCTCCGGCATCCGGCGCTTCAGCTCGATGGGCAGGTGCCACATGGGGGCGTTCCTGAATTCGGTATTGCCATAGTTGGAGAAACCGCGGTGTATGGCGCCGATCTGCTTGAGGCCGACCTTGGCCATGCGTTCGATACCGCCCAGCCAAAGCTCGATATCGGGGTTGATCGGGTTTTTGACCAGGATGGGAATGTCTACCCCGCGCAGCGCATCGGCCACTTCCTGCACGGAAAAAGGATTAACGGTAGTGCGGGCTCCGATCCAGAGAATGTCCACTCCGTATTTCAGGCTGTCTTCCACATGCTTGGCCGTGGCTACCTCTACCGTCAGGGGAAGACCCGATATCTCCTTGGCCTTTTTCAGCCATGCCAGCCCTTCCGTTCCGATCCCCTCAAACATGCCGGGTTTGGTACGGGGTTTCCATATGCCGGCGCGGAGCATGTCCACCTTGCCGGTCTTTGCCAGCCGGATGGCCGTCTCCAGCACCTGCAGCTCAGTTTCTGCGCTGCAGGGACCGGAAATCACCACCGGTTGCTTGTTTTTCAGTTTCTGCCAGATCGACTGGGCAGTTGCTACTTGTTCCATTGCGTTAAAGTTAAGAAGTATTTAATGAACGATTTATTTCAATATCCTGCGGATAGCATTCGACTGCTGTATCAGCTCATAAAATGTTTCATAATCCCCGTCGGTCAGCACCTGTTCAAACCGTTTCAGCTGGTGGATATGCTCATGCAAAACGTCCAGCACGTTCTTGCGGTTCTGTTTAAAGATCGGCACCCACATATCCGGCGAGCTCTTGGCCAGCCTTACGGTAGAGGCAAATCCGCCGCCGGCCAGCTCAAAGATGGCGGCTTCCTCCTTCTCCTTTTCCAGCACCGTCAGGGCCAGGGCGAAGGAAGTAATATGGGAGATATGGGAGACATAGGCCGCATGCAGATCATGGGCAACCGCATCCATGTATACGACCCGCATGCCCAGCGTTTCGTACAGCCGCTTCACCAGCTCCACCGCATCGGCATCGCTGTCCGCCGTATCGCAAAGCACGCAGCATTTCCCTTCGAACAGCTCGTGTACCGCCGCTTCCGGACCGGAATATTCCGTGCCGGCCATCGGGTGCGTAGCGACCAGTCGCCCCCGCCGGGGATGCTGCTTTATCTTTTGCAGGAACTGCTCTTTGGTCGAGCCCACCTCCACGACCACCTGCTCCGTTACCGCATCCAGCACCTGCGGCAGCACCGTGATCAGGGCATCCACCGGGATAGCCAGTATCACCACGGAACTTGCCGCCACCGCCTGATCCAGCGGCATGGCTTCATCGATCAGACCCAGCTCCAGCGCCTTCTCCAGGTGCGCCCGATCGGCGTCCACCCCGATGATGCGATGCGCAAATCCTTTCTCCTTCAGCGAAAGCGCCATGGAACCGCCTATCAGACCCGTGCCGACAACTGTGATGGTCATACCTCTTTTTGTTGATGATCGTTTTTATCCGGGGAACCCTGATGCAGTTTTTCCCGTATCCTCCGGGTAGCTTCCTGCAGCGTCTCCGAGGGACAGCACAAACTTATTCTTATATAATCGTTTCCGTTAGTTCCAAAAATGCCGCCGGGTGTAACAAACACATCTGCCTGGTACAGCAGCTCGTCGCTGAGGGCATACCCGTCTGCATAGTGTTCCGGCACGCGCGCCCATACAAACAGGCCGCTCTGACCCTTATCGTAACAGCAGTCCAGGTTGTCCAGCAGCGCATAGGCCTGCGTACGCCTTGCAGCGTACATCTCGTTCAGCGAGCGGTACCATTGCTCATCCAGCCCAAGCGCTTTCGCGGCGGCCAGCTGCAGCGGCAGGAACATGCCCGAGTCCATGTTGCTTTTAAAGCGAAGCACTTCTGCCAGCAGATCGCTCCGCCCCCCGATCATCCCGATACGCCATCCGGCCATGTTGTGTGACTTGCTCAGGGAATTCAGCTCCAGGGCCACATCCTTCGCCCCTTCTACGGCAAGCAGACTCGCCGGCTGCTCATTCAGGATAAAGCTGTAGGGATTGTCATGGCAAAGCAGGATATCGTGTTCCCGGGCAAACGCCACCAGTTCGGCAAAAAACGATTTATCCGCTCTCGCTCCCGTAGGCATATGAGGATAGTTCACCCACATCAGCTTCACCCGGCTCAGGTCCTGCGCAGCCAGCGCTTTCAGGTCAGGCAGCCACCCGTTTTCCTCCCGCAGATCGTAATCCACACATACCGCACCGGTCAGCTGCACCGCGGAGCGATAGGTGGGGTAGCCCGGGTTGGGCACCAGCACCTCGTCACCCTCATCCAGGAAGGTCATGCAGATATGCATAATGCCTTCCTTGGAGCCGATCAGGGGAAGGATCTCGGTCTCCGGATCCAGATCCACTCCGTAGTACTTCTGATACCAGCCGGCAAACGCCTGCCGCAGGGCGGGAGCGCCTTTGTAGCTCTGGTAGGCGTGGTTGCCGGGCTCAGCGGCGCGGTCCTGCAGCGCCCGGATCACACTTTCATGCGGCGGCTGATCCGGGCTGCCTATGCCCAGGTTGATGATGGGCTTGCCCTGTTTCTTCAGGGTATCGATCTCCCGCAGCTTACGCGAAAAGTAATACTCCGAGGTGTGTTGCAGCCGTTTTGCTACCGAAGGATTCATCTTGCTTGATTTGATAATAATTTACTTCGCGCATTATGATTTCTTAGTGGTCTCAGCGAAGGCTTTGCCTTTGATGATTTATTTATTCAACCGCACCCCTTAAATTTAAACGTATTCTTTCATGAGATCCCGAGTCAAGCTCAGGATAACGTGTCCTTATAATGCCCTTCACCTTTTACCTTTTACCTTTCGCCTTTCGCCTTTTACCTCTCCTAAACCGTAACCCCTTTTTTATATATACCCAGTATCTGCATGCTCTCGGTCATCGGACGGATGGCCCGGACCACCTTTTCGAACTGGTCCAGCGACTGAAATTCCATATCGGCATGAAAATAATATTTCCATTCGCTGCCCGGTATGGGAAAGGACTGCAGCTTGGAGAGGTTCACCCCCTCGTCGGCAATCCTGCTCAGTACCCTGGCCAGGCTGCCGTGGGTATTGGCCGTATGAAAATATACCGACGACTTATCCGGATGATCTTCCTTTACCGCATCTTCCGTTTTACGCAGGACGAGAAAACGGGTATAGTTTTTCTTTTCCGTATGGATATTGGGCGCCACGATCTCGAGGTCGAACAGGTCGGCGGCCAGCTTGCTGGCAATGGCGGCGGTATGTGTGGCCCGGCGCTGCCGCAGGTGCCGCGCGCTCAGCGCCGTATCCTCGGTCTCCACCAAACGCCACTGGGCATGCTTTTCCAGAAAGGTCATGCACTGGAGCAATGCCATGGGATGGGAATGCACCTCGCGGATATCATCGAGGGTCTGCCCGGGCAGTACCATGAGGTGCTGCCGGATCTTCAGGAATATCTCGCCGGTGACGCAGAGACCCGACTTCTGCAACAGGTTATAGTTCGGCAGGATGCTTCCGGCAATGGAATTTTCGATGGCCATTACCCCGCCGCCGGCCTCGCCGCTTTTCACCTTGCGAATGAGCTCTCCGAAGGTGGCGCAGCTGAGCATACCGGCGTCCTGCCCGAAATAATGCTGGGCAGCGATCTGGTGGAAACAGCCTTCAAAACCTTGTATGGCAATCTGCATATAAGTGGTTCATTAATCTGATAAAAAAAGGGCCCCGTTTTCAGCGGAGCCCTTCTGGTATATTGTGTATCCTGTCAGCAAGGAGCGTCCGCCTTCTTTTGCATAAAAAAGAAGTAAAAATAAAAACCGTTAAAAACCCTTCCCTGTTGCATGATGCGTATTCATTGTAATGAAAAAAGGCCCCGGGATCACTCCTGAGGCCTCTTGTTTTTTATTGTTATGTGTACACAGCAACCTCAGTTCTTCTTACCGAAGAAGTAAAAATAAAACCCGGTATAAAATCGACGCAGTTGCATGGTGTTTGTACAATTCGCTGTTTGCAGGCACAAAATTAATAAAGGTTTTCAAAGAAACAAGCAAAAAAATAAATTTTCCCGAAAAAAGACCGGTCGGCCGCCTGCAGTCTATACTTCCTCGATATAGTCCAGGTCCTTATGATAGGTCTCTTCTATGGTAAAGGCGGCGATCAGGGCAATGCCGATACAGATGAGGCCAGTAAGCAGCCCCCCGGTGAGCAGGGAAAAACGGTCGGCCAGTAGCTTGAAGCATATGGAGATCAGCACCAGTACGCCCCTGACAAAATTCGGCACGGTAATGGCCACCGTGGCCCGGAGGTTCGTTCCGAACTGCTCCGCGGCTATGGTCACAAATACCGCCCAGTACCCGACCCCGACACCCATGCCGAAGCAGATCAGGTAAAACATCAGCGGGGTAATACCCCTGGCAAAGAAATAGATCAGCACGAAAAACAGGGTCATAAACAGGAACAGGATCAGCGACTTGCGCCGGCTTTTCCAGATCTGGCTGAGGTAGCCGCTCAGCAGGCTGCCGATGGACAGGGCGGTATAAAAAACCATTACCGCCGTTCCCGGCACAATGGCGCCCTTTACCCCCAGCGCTTTGGCAAAGTCGTTCGAAAAGCTCACCAGGATGCCGATGGCATACCAGCAGGGCAGGCCGATAAGGATACATTTCAGGTATTTCCAGCAACGCTTCCAGTCGGAAAAAAGGACCAGGAAGTTACCGCGGCTTACTTTTTTATCCTTTACCGATACGTACATACCCGACTCAAGGATACCGATACGCATCAGCAGCAGCACGAATCCCAGCCCGCCCCCGATAAAATAACAGGTCCGCCATTCAAACAGCTTCCCGATAAGCCCTGCGGCTACGGCGCCTATTACCCCAAAAGCCGAGATCAGCATGGTGCCGTATCCCCGTTTTTCCTTGGGCAGCAGCTCGGAAACCAGCGTTACGCCTGCGCCCAATTCCCCGGCCAGCCCTACTCCGGCCACAAAACGCCAGATCAGATAACCCTGTGTGCCGTGTACCAGCCCGTTGGCCACATTGGCCACCGAATACAGGAAGATAGAGCCAAAGAGCACGCTCAGCCGTCCCTTTTTATCCCCCAGCACCCCCCAGAGAATACCGCCCAGCAGCAGCCCGGCCATCTGCACATTCAGCAACTGCAGACCTACATCCCGTACCTGCTGCTCGTTCAGCCCGAGGCCGGTCAGGCTTTTGATCCGGATAATGCTGAACAGCAACAGATCATAGATATCTACAAAATAACCCAGGGAAGCAACAATAACGGCTATACTAAGAACGGAGTTCGATTTATGACGCATACCGGTTAAAAATAAATACAGGAATCAAAAATAATTTTAATCAGTGATATTTTTCCCGTTTTTTAATCCATAGATACGCCGGATCATCCCGGCACGGGTGGGTGAGGTCCGCAGCCAGGCGGGGTCTGCATCTACCCCTGCCGCACGGGCCAGGGTTTCTGTCTCATCCTGCGTTATTTTTTCATCCATCGCCACCGACCAGGCAGAATAGACGCCCTTGAGCGCAAAGAACTGCAGGGCGGCATAATCCGGGTCGTCCGGTTTTATCTGCTTAAAATAAATGAGGATGGCCTTTTGCCGCAGCAGCTGCTCCTGCAGTACGGCGGTATCCACTTCCTGTACCGGCTGCTTATGGCGGACGGCCAAAGCCGAAGCCACTCCCGCAGCATGTCCGAGCGCCATCCAGCAAGGCTCCATACGGAGGGTGGAAAAGCCCAGATGACTGCCTGATACCGGTACCGGCATCAGCAGGTTGCCCACCTCCCGCGGCACCATCACGCCGTAAGGCACCGTATAGGGCGCCGTACCATAGCTCAGGAAGCCGTCCAGGTGGACCCGCCCTTCTTCCCGTTTGCGCACGGCATGGGAGTCGATAGCATAATGGCTGGCGGTAATGCTGTCCTTATGCAGGGGCGGCCTTTTCCCCGGCTGCTCCGGCCGGGCATCGCCGGCCGTAAAAAAGTAACGGCCCCGCATGCGGCGTCCTTCACGAACGTAGACCTGTCGGGGAAAGTTACCGTTATCGGTATATTCATCCCGGGCAAGCCCCCACTCCAGGCAAGCCTTCCGGAACCATTCCGGCAGGGCTTCGTCATGCTGGGCAAACCAGAGCAGGCCGAGGGTATATTCTTTCTGCCGTTGCGCAAAGCGATCGCGCCAGTCCCACGACGAGGTCGGCCAGGGCCAGTTCTCCTCCGGCAGGTCGGTGGAGATAAAAGCCATGTGCTGGTTGTTGGCGTCGTTCTTGTTATTGGGTATCCGCACCTTGTTCACCAGCCGCTGCATGCCTTCCGGCATACCCGGGACCTTGGGCGGCAGGCCTTTGGCTACGCGGGCTTTGTTTTCTTTTATCTGCGCGGCGGTGAGAGACTTCATCTGCACGCCGGTATGCCGTCCGGTCTTTACATCTTCTACCAGCGAAAGGTATTCATCGCGCCGGTAATGTTCCGGTTTGGGAACCGGCATCCGCAGCTTGGGATCGTCCGTCAGGCAGAGACGGTAATTAAAGGACTGAATGGCATTATCGCCCTGGAGGGTGGAGCCGGCTTCCGCTTCTTTACCGCCCCAGTATTTATAGACCCTGCCTGCAAAGGGCTCCTTATAGACCTCAAAGCTTTCCCTACCCACTTCAAAGGGCACTCCCGCGGCAGCGGCCAGGTCGCCTTCGTAGGTGGCATCCACAAAAATGGCGGCAGTATATTCGGAAAAACGCCCGGATGAGCGGTCATATATCCGGATACTACGGATACGGCTACCTTCCTTTTTTACGTTTTCAGGATCGGAATCAAACTGCTGCATCTTGCGGACGGTGATCCCCGGCGTTTCGGCGATCATCTGCTCAAATACCTGCTCTCCTACCGAGGGTTCGAAATGATACCCGCCCTCACAATCCCTGACCTGCGGCGAGTCTGCGCCGTATTGCTCCGTATAATGCTTTTTCACCCGGTTTACAAATTCCAGGAAGAGCCCGCCGGTGGCGCCCCGTGTGCCGATATCGGTAGCGCCGAGACCGTTGGCCGGCAGCCCCCCGATATGATCCGTTCTTTCCAGCAGGGTTACCTTCATCCCCATGCGCGCGGCGGCGATGGCCGTCATGATTCCTCCCGGCGTTCCCCCGACCACGACAAGGCCGGCATCGGCTTCGGGACTGCGTTTACTGTCCAGACCCACTGCTGCGGCAGCCAGGCTGCCGGACAGGGCCATGGCTCCTGTACCCAGGGCGGTTTGCTTTATAAAGGTTCTTCTTTCCATATTTTCCTAAAACGTTATTGCGCTTTTTCCAGATAAGGGTCGGCCTGCAACCGCTGCTGCAGCTGTTTTACATCGATCTCCTGCACGGCTTTTTTCCCGTCTATCGCCATGGAGGCCGCCATGGCAGCGGACTGTCCGAGCACCATGAACACGGGCTCCATCCGAATGGAACCATAGGCGATATGGCTGGCCGACAGGCATACCGGCACCAGCAGATTGGTGCATTCGCTGCGCTTGGGGGTAAGGGAACGGTAAGCTACCGGATAGGGCGGGAAGCCGCCTACCTCCACGTTCCCTTCGTTTTTTACCATACCGTTTATCACGATGCGTTCGCAGTTATGGCTGTCCATGGTATATGCGGCCATGCCGATGCCATCGGTCACCTTCTCCTTTCCCCGGCAGTTGCGCTCCGTCATCACATACTCCCCGATCATCCTTCTTCCCTCGCGGATATACAGCTCGGGGGTAAAATGTCCGAATGCAGCGTATTCGTCTTTGGGATATCCCCACTGCAGCATCTGCCGGCGCAGGGCGTCCGGCACCCGGGGGTCGTGCCCGATAAAGTACAGCAGCCCCTTTGTATAATCCACATGCGATTGGAATATCTTCTCCCGGCCGGCATAGTCGGCTTCCGGCCAGCCATAGTTCATGCCGATCATATCGGTGGAGAACGCGCCCCGGTTGTTGATGTCCGTTTTCCGGTTGGGCATGCGGCTCCAGATAAAATAGTCATTCAGCTTCAGCTTTCCGGGCTGGGCGGCTATCAGCCGCAGCAGCAGCTCGTACCGGGCGGGATCATAGTTTTCCGGCCGGGTTATCGGTATCCTGTTCTCTGCGCTGTCGGTAAGACAGATACGGAAGTTATAGGCCTGGATCTTTTTATCGCCGCTGCCGGCAGGCAACAGGGAATCGGCACTGATCCCCCAGAGCAGGCCGCTGGAAGGATCCCCGGGTTTTACATAGGGATCCACGCCGTCGGGAAACTGGTGGTTGTGCATCACCTGCACGCCGTCTATCGTTTCCCCGTACTGCTTGTTATCTTCCCTGCCCAACGCAAAGGACACACCGGCCATGGCCAGCAGGTCGCCTTCATAGGTACAGTCCATAAACTCCTTTCCGCTGATCTGCAGGGTCACCGGTCCGTGCTGGCCGGTTTTACGGAACAGCAGGCTTTGTATAGCGGTTCCTCTCTTTTTTACACGGGTCAGCTCCTGTTCATAAAACACCTTTATATGTCCAGTTCTGATATAATCCTCCATTACTTTCGATGCTACGCTGGGCTCGAACTTCCACTGTTCGGGCACGCCGTATAGCTTTCCTACGTTTTTATAGAACTGCCTGGACAGCCCGGTAATGGCCTGCTTGTTCCCGATATCGGTCTGCCCCAGCCCGCCGGTGGTCATGCCGCCCAGCATTTTTCCCGGTTCTACCAGCAGCACCGATTTACCGCAGCGGTAAGCGGCATAGGCCGCGATCACCCCGGCAGAGGTGCCCCCGTAGATCACGATGTCGGCGCTGTATTTTTTTACCGGCGGGAGACCGGCCCCTTCGGCAGAAAAGGTCTGTACCAGCAGGGCCAGCAGACCCGCGAAAAGTGTTTTAAGTCGCATCTGTTAATTTTTTGGCCTTTTTAATTTATTATACGCCCTGTGGCGTATGATCATAATGGGTGTTATTCCTTCTCCTTCATGAGATCCCGGATCAGGTCCGAGATGACGATCCTTTATAGTTCCTTTATCTTTTACCCTTTACCTCTCGCCTTTAACCCTTTACCTCTCTCAGTATCCCGGATTCTGCGTGATGGCCGGATCGGTTTGGGTTTCAATATACGGAATCGGCCACAGATAATCCCGCTTGGGATCAAACGATCTTGTTTCCACTACGCGCATATCCGACTTGTTGGGTACATCGTCGTAGTGCGCAATGCCGTTGGCATCGATAACGGGCGCTGTCGCCAGCAGACCGGTGGGTATTCTTCCGTACAGCGGCCCGTTCATCACCTGTTCGGCAATCTTCCAGCGGTGGATGTCAAACAACCGGAATCCTTCTCCGGCAAGTTCGTACAGGCGTTCCCGGCGGATAATGGAGCGCAGCTCTTCCTGCGTCTTTCCGGTAGTGATAGCCGGCATATCCACACTCGGCCTTTGTCTTACGGCATTGATGGCCGCATATACCGAAGCATCGATCTGGTTGGCCTCTATCCTGGCTTCGGCATAGGTCAGCAGCACTTCCGCATAACGGATCAGGGAAACATGCAGGGTAGACAGGCGGATATTATCCTTGTCCTGAAGGTCTATATACTTCCTCCAGCAATAGCCGGTAAAGGAGGCGTAGGCGTTCAGGGCATCCTGGTTGTCAATACGGGTGGCGGGGGTGGTATTGTAATTCCAGCATTTGACGCTGTCTTTGTTGGTCTCGAACTGGTAGTTGAAGAATGTAGAGCCGGGCAGCGCGATGGTAGCGCCCAGCCGCGGATCGCGGTGTTCATAAGGATGCTCGGGGTCATAGCGGGCCGACTTGTCTATGGTCTGACCGTCGGTACATTCATAGGCATCCACGAGCGACTGCGAAGGCACCTTATTGGATGCGCCGCCGGCATTTCTGCACAACAGCGGATAAGGACCGCCCCAGTTGATGGCAGGCAGCTGATACTGAAAGGCAAAAATAATTTCTTTGGAACTTTGTCCGTCATAAGTAAAAAGCCGGGCGTAATCGTCTTCCAGGCTATATACGCCCTCATCCATGACGGCCTTGGCAGCCTCCGCCGCCACATCCCATTTGCCGCTATACAGGGCTGCCCGGGCCTTGATGGCCAGCGCCGCTCCCCGGGTGGCACGGCCGACATCGCTTGCGCTGTAGGTAGCCGGCAGCACAAGCGCTGCGCTGTCCAGCTCGGTAAAGATAAAAGACAATACCTCGTCCTTGCTGGTCCTTGGCAGCTGGGAATTGCTCAGGTTCAGCTGGTGGGTCACCAACGGCACATCGCCAAACTCGGCGATCAGGTGCTGGTACACATAAGCCCGGACAAAGCGCGCTTCCGCGATGCTCCGGTTATAGATGGCAGGATCGGCCTTATCCTTTACCTTTTCTACATTATCCAGCACAAAGTTGCATCGTGCGATCACCTGGTAGGCTTTGGTCCAGATGCCTTTGGTGAAGCTGTTGTTGGCATCCTGGTTGCCCTCGCCCAGCTTCTGCAGATCACTCACATTCCTCTCGAATCCGATATCGGTACAGTTGTCCAGTAACATGGTAATGGGGAGCCCGTCCAGCGGCGCATAGTTGATCCCTTTATACAAACCGTTAACGGCAAGCACCAGCTCATCCTGGTTAGTAAAGTAAGACTGGTCGGAAGGACCGGACAAAGGATATTTATCCAGGTAATCTTTATTGCAAGCCTGGGTAAGCATGGCCAGTCCGGTGAACAGGAAAATATATCTTAACGACTTTATCATGGTCTGGTTGTTTTAAAAGTTAGCATTGATCCCGAAGCTGAACACCCGCATGATGGGATAGCTTCCTGCAGTTCCTACTGAAGTTTCCACATCATACCCCTTCCAGAACTTGTCCAGCGTGAAGAGATTATAGCCGCTGACAAACAGGCGTATTCCTTTCATCTTCAGCCTGGAGGTCAGCTGATCCGGCAGCGTATAGCCGATCTGGATATTCTTCAACCGGAGATATGCGGCGCTTCTCATCCAGAAGCTGGAGACCTGCTGGTTATTGGATGCACCGAATACCAGGCGGGGATAGGCGGCGTCTTTGTTGTCCGGCGACCAGTAATCCTTATACTGTTCCTGGATGGTTCCTCCGGCTGAGGTCACATAAAAGGGCATCAGTCCGCCCCCGTAGATCAGCCCGTCTACCTTGCCCACACCCTGGAGGGAGAGGCTGAGATCGATCTGTTTCCAGGAAAGATTTATGTTTGCAGCATAGGTATAACGGGGTATCGTACTGCCCAGGATCACCTTGTCGCTTTCATTGATTATACCATCGCCGTTCTGATCTTTGTACTTGATATCCCCGGGCGCTACCGTACCGTATTGCTTGGCATGATCCTTTACATCCTGATCGTCCTGGAAGAAACCATCCGCCTGCAGTCCGAAGATGGAGTTCATCGCATAGCCTTCCCGGTTTACTGTCACATCCGACTGACTGATCCCATGCATATCAATGACCTTGTTCCGCACATCGGAGAGGTTGACCCCAATATCGTATTTAAAGTCGCCTGCTTTACCGTTATAGGCGATACCCAGCTCCCAGCCCTGGTTATTGACGCGACCGGCATTTTGAAACGGAGCGCCCAGTCCGACAATAAGCGGGATATTCAACTGAAGGAGTATATCCCTTGTTTTCCTGAAATAATAATCGGCAGTTACCGACAGATGTGAGAACAGGGAAACATCCAATCCCACATCGGTCATCTCTGTCGTTTCCCAGGTGATATTACCATTGGCCAGATCGTTCAGCGCCGCTACGCCCACGATCTCCCCGCCCAGGGAATAGGAGCCCAGCTCTACCGCAGATACCGAGGGGTAGTAACTGTCCCCGATATTCTGATTGCCCAGTCTTCCCCAGGAGGCCCGCAGCTTCAGCTCATCCACAGTGCTGCGCAGCGGCGCCATAAAATTTTCTTCCGATATTCTCCAGCCGGCAGAGGCGGAAGGGAAGAGTCCCCACTTATTACCCGGAGAAAAACGGGAGGAACCGTCATAGCGGGCATTCAGCTCCAGCAGGTATTTTTCCTTGTAGTTATAGTTAACCCTTCCGAAGAACGAAAGCAAGGACCACTCCGAAGCCGTGCCCCCGTTATTGAGATTATTCGCAGATCCTGTGTTGAGTACGGGATAATCAGGAAGCACATAACCGTCTCTGAAAGCCGAAAAATCATCGGTACGATAGCTGTTTTGTTCCACTCCACCCATTACTTTAAGGCTATGCAGCCCGAAGTTTTTATCGAAAGTAGCCGTGCCCCGCATATTATTATAGAACTCCCGCTTATCCGACACGTTCAGGGAGCTTATCGCAGGATTTATATAGGCTTTGCTACCATCCGGGAAATAGGTCTGGATGGCTTTGGTAAATTTGTTGACGTGGGTCTCCACAAATTTGGGCGCATAGGTCAGGTTGAGCGAAAGCCAGTCGGAAGGCCGGTAATTGAGGCCTGCATTGATGCTCCCCCAGGGTGCGTTAGTCCGGTTGATACCCCCGGCCCGCGCGGCCATAACGGGATTGAGCCCGATCCAGCCTTCTCCCCAGGTACCATTGGAATTGATAGCCAGCTTGTTGGGCGATATGCTGTTCATGTTGGCAAAGATGCCGTCCACACCCATAGCCGGTTCGGTGGTCTGCGGCTTTATGTACTGCAGGTCCACCTGCATATCGAGCTTTTTGGAAAGGATGATATTTGCATTGCTGCGAAGGGTCAGACGCTTGAATTCGGAATTGGGAACTACCCCCTTCTGATCGAGATACCCTACCGAGGTCAGCAGCCGGAGCTTATCCGTTCCGGCATTTACCGATACAAAATGGCTTTGCTGAAAACCGGAGCCGGTAAGCACTTTTTTCTGCCAGTCCGTATTGGGCAGGGAATCCGAGCTTCCGCTTCCCTGCGCCCGGTATTTTGCGATCATCTCATCCGAGTAAAGCGGGGTACGGCCCGCATTTTTATAGGCCACATTGGTCAGCTCCATAAAATCGGCCGCACCGGCCAGATCCGGCAGGTTAGTAGGCTGCTGCCATCCGAAATAGCCGGAGTAATTTACCGAGAACTCCTTCCCTTTTGCACGCTTGGTGGTGACCAGGATCACCCCGTTTGCTGCGCGGGATCCATATATCGCGGCAGACGCCGCGTCCTTCAATACGGTTACGGATTCGATCACATTCGGATCGATATTGTTGATCGAGCCTTCCACTCCGTCTATCAATACCAGCGGATCAGCATTACTCATTGTTCCTATACCCCGTATCCGGATGGTCCCTCCATCACCGCCGGGTTTACCGTTGCGCTGCGTGACCGTTACCCCGGGCATCATGCCTTCGAGACCGGCCGAAGTCTGAGCCAGTGGCCGCAAGCTGAGATTATCGCCGGAGATGGACGATACCGCCCCGGTAAGATCGGCTTTCTTCTGGGTACCATAGCCCACTACCACCACCTCATTGAGACCGGAAGCAGCAGGCGTCATCCTGATCTCCTTCCACTGGCCGCCGGCCACAGGTACCGTTTTTGTTTCAAAGCCGATGTAGGAAACCTCCAGCTCCGCATCTACCGGCGCCTCAAAAGTGAAGCTGCCGTCTGCTCCGGTAACGGCGCCGATATCGCTGTTTTTTACCCGGACGGAAACGCCGACCAGGGGATCTCCCTTAGGAGAGAGCACCCGGCCCCGGATCGCAGTATCCCTGGCCGTTTCATCCTGCGGCGTGATCACGATCAGCTTGTGCGAAAGAATGGTATAGGAAAGGCGGGTACCACTCAGCAGGCGCTGAAGGATATCCGGCACCGACATATTCTCCACCTGGATATCGCGGGATCCTTCGGGAAGGAGGGCGCTTTTGTACAGCAGGCTGTAATCGCTTTTCTTACCGATGTAATCAAAAATTTTTCCCAGATCGGCTTTATGGAAATGAAAGCTCAACCGTTCCTGGGAATAGCTTTTTGCGGAAACCTGCAGAAAGGTGAAGCATAAAAAGACGAACGTCAGTTTCATAATCCGCATCAGTTGCACACTGTTGCAAAAATTCCCGTCCCGGCAAGGGAACGATCTTTTTTTCATATATTTGAATTGAAAAGTGAAATAATGCCCCGTCTCCTAATCAGTCGCGGGAGGATTATTGCGTAAGCTTTTTCAGTGAAAGGAAGTGTTGCAGCACTTCCTTTTTTTCTTAAGGTACGGGCGACTTGCTCCCGTTTTTTCTCATAAAAAACAGTTTTTGAAGTCCTTATTTTACCAGATATATATTTTATTCAGGCTGTCTATGCGGTAATGAAAATCGGAGCTCAGCTGCAGGGCATGCATAACTTCATTTATCGGCTGGTTTTTGAAGGTGCCGGTAAACAGCTGCTGACGATAAAGGTCGTTTTTAAAGATGATCTTTACCCCATACCAACGCTCCAGATCGTGAGACAGCTGTCCGAGCGGCTTTTGATCAAAGGTCAGCGTATTTTCCGTCCAGGCGGTTTCTGCGAGGGGTATCTCCGTAAGGGTATCCCGGGGATGTACATCGGAAACATCAAAACGATGGAGAGGGATAACCGCATCTTTTTTTGCTGCAACCGCCGGCTCCTCCCGCCTCTTCCTGTAGAGTGTAATCTTCTGATTGGGTTTTAAAATGATCTCCCGCTGATCGTCATCATTCAGATCCACCGCTACTTTTCCGCTGATCAGGGTGGTCTCCACCCTATCGTCCTCAGGATAGGCCTTTACATTCAGCGAGGTGCCCAGCACCCGCACTACGGCGTCGTTCACGCGTATGATAAAAGGGTGGCTGGGATCTTTCTTGACCTCGAAAAAACCTTCGCCCTCCAGCGTTACCACCCTGCTCCCATCTGTAAACCGGTCCGGGTACTGAAGCCGGCTGTGCACGTTCAGCCTTACCCGGGTGCCGTCAGGCAATACCACGGCCGTGCGGGAGCCATTATCCGTAGTGATCTCATTTTTCAACGCCGCCTTTTCATAACGACGGACCACATAAACGCCGGATGCTGCCAGCAGCAGTAAAAAACCGGCAGCCAGCGCTGATATATGCGGTCTTGCCCACCACCGTTTTTTTAAGGGCGGCTCCGGACGCCGGCTTTCGAGGTATTGTTCGATAGCGCTCCAGCCATGTTGCAGGAGCTCATTCTCTTCTTCCGCGGTAATGGCCTCCTGCTCGCGGCATTCTTCGAGCCGCTCCATGATCGTATAGGAATACTGTAATCCCATATCCTGCTCCACCAGCTCGCGCAGTCGCCGCAAGTCTTCTTCGGAAGCCTCCCCGGCCTGCTTCCTCGCCATTAATATCCATATCTCATCTGTCATCTTTCATACGCTTTTCCCTCCTGCCCGGTGGCAGGCAGTGCCCGTTGCTGCTGTGTCTTCTATATAAGGACAAAAAAATGCGGCAAAACCCCCAAACATCAAAAAAATATTTTGCATCCCGGGAAATTTTATACTTTGGAACCCGGATTATGCCGCAGGCGTTACGCAACCAGATGGATAAAGCATACATATATGAGCTGTTTGCCGAAGTAGTTGAAAGAGATGACGAAGTTGCTTTCCGTCAGATTTACCAACGGCTCTTCATTCCCCTGTTCCGGTTTTCGCTTTCACTGGTCAAATCCAAAGAAGCGGCAGAAGAAATCGTCCAGGATGTTTTCCTGGGCTTATGGAAAAAAAGAAAACAGCTTTTACCGGTAAAAGACATCCCCACTTATTTATTCGTATCGGTCAAAAACCGGGCGCTCAACCAGCTGAAAAAAGACGCTGCCAAAAACGAGATCTCGCTGGATGAGCTGGGCGAGGTCAACCTCACCTTTACCGCCGATCCGGAACAGCTCCTGATCACCGGCGAGCTGCTGCGCAAGCTGGACAGGACTATTGCCGCCCTGCCCCCGAAATGCCGCCTCATCTATATGCTGGTCAAGCAACACGGCCTGAAGTATCACGAGGTGGCCCAGGTGCTGCAGCTTTCTGCCAAGACGGTGGAGAACCAGCTGGCCATTGCCATGAAGAAGCTGGTGCAGTCGCTCAGCTTCTCAATGGAGCAGCATACGGTAAAAAGAAACCGCTAACCGCGCCCGTGACGAAGCAAGCCCTACAAAAAACAGCTTAGGCAAGCAGCCTTTTCAGATAAGCCGGATAGCTTTCCTTATCGGTACCCCCGTCGCCATGGGTGATGCTGTCCCCGAAGCAGACAATAGATTCCCGGATCAGCCCGTTATACCGGATATGATCGTATACGGCAAGCCCCATAAACCGGTATCCTTCCGGCGTGGGATGTATGCCATCCGTCATATGGCTGTTCACCTCATTCCGGATCAATGATATCTTGCCCGTGCCCACCCGGCCGGCCCGCTCAAAAAGCCCGCCCATATCCAGCAGGGACACCCGCTGCTCCCTGGCTACCTTTGCAATGGTCCCGTTTACCGCCGCCCTTCTTCCGGCCGGACCTTCGGCCCCATAGAAGGACGCAGGGTGACGGGTAAGCAGATAAGGCTCATAAAAGGGAAGGATGGTCATCAACAGGACCTTGCTGCGCTGTTTCTTGACCATCTTTATAATCTTCACCAGATTCTCCCGGTACTCTTCCAGGGGAACGTATTTGCGGCTGTTCATATCATTGGTCCCTACCATCAGCACCACCAGCCCCGGCCGCTGAGCCAGGCAGTCTTTGTCTATACGCCGCAGGAGGTCCCGCGTATTGTCCCCTCCCACCCCGGCATTTATCACGCGGGAAGCTGCGGTCCGGGCGGGAAAAGTGCCGTCCTCAAAGGAAGGAAGGGCGAAAAGGCCCAGGCCTCCGAGGGCAGTATTCAGTAGAAAATCTCTTCTTTGCATGGTTTTGTTTTTGAAGGTCGTTCCCCGGTCATGGCCGGGCTCCGGGACAAAAATAGCGATCGCGATCCGTCATTCCGATTCGTTTTCTTCCTATGGAGCGGGAGGCTGAAACGTCAGGCTGCGGTAGGGAGTATAAAATGTATCCAGGGCTGCCGGCACCGGCAGAAAAAGGGTACGGTACTGCAGGGTGTCGCCCTGCGGATATCCCACCCATGTTGTCACGGCCTCCCCGTAAGGCACAAAAAGGGTCTGCAGTACACCGGCATCATCATGATAGCGAAGCTCGGTGCCCAGGGAAGTCTCCACAGAATCGCCCCACTCCACCCGGGATGCGCCGTTCTCCAGCAAAGCGCTTTTTACCAGCCGGTCCGGCAGGGAGGCAATATAGGCCTCCCCGTAAACACGGCCTTCTGTTTCCGTCTTGACCGAGGCACGTCCTTTGCCGTCATAGCTGTATATCTCAAAAGAATAGGATCCTTCTTCCAGCTTGTCCACAATCACGTTTACCGTATCTGTGCCTGAGCTGCCCTGTACGGGTATCTCCAGGGAATCCTGCCTGTTGTTCCAGAATACGATACATTTCCTGATGCTGGGATCGGAAAATAAAAGCCATGAAAGCTTTATGCGGTTCTTCCCCGGGAATACCTTTACGGAATCCGCTTTACCCGGGTAGGTGATTTCCCCGTCCTTTACAAATCCGCGATAGCTGTCGTCCATCTTGCTGCAGCCTGCAAAGGCCACGCAGACAAGGGCAATTATCAGGAGCGGCTTACTATAATCAAATTTTTTCATGAAGTTTCTTTAAGATAAATGTTATTCAGGCTGTCCGTAAAAAGTCAGTTCGGCCATCCACATATAGTCCGCATTCCCCCAGGTCTGCAACAATTTTATGCGGATATACCGTACGGCCGGCGCATCGATCGGGAAGGTAAATTCCTGCCCCGCCTGCGCCTTGGCAATATCGTCGTTGGTATTCTGCCCGATCGGCGATCCGGAAGGCTTTATCGATTCGCAGTCCAGCAGCTTTACCCAGCCGTCATAGCTACCGTCGGGAGACGGGTTATTACTGCCCCATATCTCCCAGAGCTTCGGGTCGCCGGCGCTATAGAGCAGATTATTCTCGTCAAAAGCGCCCCGTTGTACCATCGTATAGCGGCTCAACTTGGCTGCCGTACCCATATCAATGGTAACCTGCTGTGGTATCCCCGATCCGTTTACCGTACGAAACCAGGTGTTGGAGCTGCTCTGTCCGCCCGAGACCTTATCATTCCACAGATTGGTGATAGGGCCGGAGGGAAACGTGGAAGCATCATCGGGGAGCGACAGCCCCTTAAACTTCTTCTTATCCAGCTGCTCCTCGTACAGGGGGGTAAGCTCCCTGGCTATGGTGTCGGAACGGTTATCCCAGCGATCGCGCACACAAAGGCCGAACCATCTTTTTTCCGCATCAAAACCCCGGACGGAGAACTGCCCCTCTTTCAGGCTGGTGTAGTAAATATCGGCGGTCACCGTTTCCCCGAGAGAGTCTTTGGTCAGCACGCTGATCACGATATTGGCGGAATCCTCGTTTTTGAAGTTTACCGTGATTCCCCCAAAGTCTTCCTGGAACCGCAGCGACTTATAGGCATCCAGCACGGGGGGCGACAGCGGCTTTACCTTTATACTGACCGGCTCGGATCTCACATCACCGCGGCTTACGCTGTACAACTTTATCTCGTGCTCGGCCGTATCCCCGAACCCTTCTACGGTCAGGTAATTGTTGTAATAGGTGGCAATGGCCTGCTGGGTTTTGCCGGGCCGGATATCGTACTCGGCTTTTACATACAGCAGGGCGGGATCGTCGGGGAGCTTATAGCTTATCCGGGCTCCGCCATGCAGCGGCACGGCTTTCAGCTCCGATACCTGTGCCGGAACCGGGCCGCCTTCGGAGAGAGGCCCCAGCTTTTCCTCTTTACATCCTGCCAGCAAGATCAGCAGCAGTGCAGACAGAAAAAAATATCTATAGTGCATAAGTATAAAATTGATTGATCATGATCCTTGGCTGAATGGCATTCGCTCACCAGCCCGGGTTCTGCATAAGGTTACTGTTTACGATAAGGTGCTGTTCTTTTACGGGCCAGAGATAGTCGCGCTTTTTAAATATCGGACTGAAAAGCACCCTTACCTGGTAATAATTCGATTCGTCTTTCCCGGTATAGTTCCATCCCCTTACCGGCTCGTTCATCACCTCTTCGGCTTCCTTCCACCTTCTCAGGTCCCAGAAACGCTGCCCTTCGAAGGCCATCTCTATCAGGCGTTCCTGGTGTATGATCTTTCTCAGCCCGTCGCGGGTCTGATATTCACCGGGGCGGTTGGAATACTGCGTCCAGGATTCTTCCACGGACGGCAATCCTGCCCGCTGGCGGACAAGATCAATCCATTTATACGTTTCGCCCCCCGGCCCGCTCACCTCATTCAGGGCCTCGGCATACAACAGATAGAGGTCGCCCAGCCGCATCACCGGCCAGGGATAGTTCTGAAAGGTCAGCTGCTCGGCATTGGAAACATCCAGGTAGTTGACCAGCTTCTTGGGCCAGTATCCGGTAATGGAGAAGCTGAAGGCATGGTTATTGGCCGTCTGCCCCAGCTTGGCCGCCACATATACATTATCCGTGTCGCCATACCGCCCCTGCCCGTACCATCTTCCTCCGTCAAACCCCAGATCTGCATAAAATCGGGGCTCGCGGTCGAAGTTGAGCACCGCCGTGGTATAGCCTTCTTTTATATAAAGCTGTTCATCGTGCGTGGCCGTCCGCAGCTTGTAGCGGTTGTTGTAATCCCAGCTCTTATCTTCCGAAATAGGCACGCCGTTTTTGGTATAAAACAGCTCTGCTATTTTCAACGGCGGCGCGAAGGTGGACTTGGGGACCACCTTTTGCCCGGCATACAGAAAAGGCAGGGATTCCCTTTGGAGGGAAGACGCCACATTATCCGTACTGGCCCAGATAATCTCCGGATTCCATTTCTCACAAACGGCGTTGCGGATATTCATCTCCGTCTTGGTCGCTTCCGAAATATTGGCCGGCACAAAGGCGGCAGGTGTGTAATAGTATAACTTTTTGCCTGCGGCCTGACAGGCGTCTATGGCCTCCTTACAGGCATCCGCAGCCCGCTGCCATTTTCCGGGATCGGCTTCCTGGCTGAAGAGATGCAGGCCTCTTTTGTCCACGAAATCCGCATAGTCAGGGTTGCCGTTGAAGAGCGGACTGGCAGCCATGACCAGGAGCCTTGCCTTGATGGCAAGCGCCGCCGGCCGGGTAATCCTTCCCTGTTCGGATATTTCGTCGGTGATGATATCGGGCAGGTCGGCCGCGGCCTGGTCCAGCTGGCCGGCGATATAATTCACGCAGGAATCCACAGGCTCCCGGTATACCCGCACGGCCTCGGGACCGCTCGAGATGGGCAGGTTCTTATCCGTAATGGGAACAGGACCGTACATACGCAGCAGGAAAAAGTGGTAATAGGCTTTTAAAAACCTGGCTTCGGCTGCCCAGCGTTTCTTTTCAAAATCGTCCATATCCGGTACGCTGCCGATATTCTCCAGAAAAGTATTGCAGTCCCGTATGGCGACAAAAAGGTTTCTCCCCCCGTTTCCGCCACTCCAGTAATCACTGTAAGGATCCACAATATTCTGAAAGCCCATGGCGATCTGCCAGGCAGGTTTTGAGGTGGTCGCATCAAATTGGTTGCACCAGATCTCGTCGCCGCCCAGGAACACCGGATAATTATAAGGATCGGCAAAATGAGGCTGATAGCTGTATAGGGTAAACAGGTATTTTTCCGCCGTGCTGCGCATGCGGAAGGCATATTCCACCGTAGCTATATTATCGGGCACAATATCCAGATAGTGGCAGGAGCACAGGGAACAACAGGCTATAAGGATGAATCGTTTTATATTTCTCATGTCTTTTATTTTAGAAGGAAACCTGGACACCGATATTGGTGACCCTTTGCACGGGATAACCGAGGCCGTTACCCCCCATTTCCACATCCCAGAGTTTGAATCTGCTAAAGCAAAGCAGGTTGATACCGCTCAGATAAAAACGCGCTTTTTCCACATGTATCCGCTCCGTCAGCCGTTGGGGAAGCGTATAGCCAAATTCGACGGTCTTTAGCCTGAGGAAAGATCCGTTCCGCATAAACCAGGTGCTGGTCTGCGTATTGTTGTTTATCGTTCTCGTGCTGAGCCGCGGCCACAGGGCGTACAGGTTGCGGTTGTCTTCGGACCAGTGATTGTCTGCATAGGCTTTCAGCAGCTGGTTCTGCAGGGTAATGCCCGGCAGCTCGTCATCGGAATAACGGTAGGCGACAAACGGCGCGGTGGCCTTGGGATCTATCCAGAAAGATTCGCGGCCGAGGCCCTGGAAGAAACAGGACAGATCGAAGGCTTTATAGCCTACAGAGAACCCGAACCCGTAGACGATCTCAGGCGTGGTAGGATATCCTATCGGCACCTGGTCCAGCGTGGTAACCTGTCCGTCTCCGTTGACATCCCGGTATTTGATATCGCCGGCGCTGTATTCCCCGAAGCTCTGCAGGGGAGAATTGGCTACTTCCGCATCGTCGGCAAAAAGCCGTTCTGCAATATAGCCCCACTGCTGGGAGAGGGACCAGCCCGTATGATAGAGATATTTCTCGGTATAATCCGGCTCTTCATATACTTTGTAGGCGCTGGTGGCATAGGTGAAATTGGCCCTGCCCTGGATCCAGAAATGCTGACCGATATACTGGTTATAATCTACCGAAAGGTCGATCCCTTTCCCGACGGCCTGCCCGATATTGGCCTTTATGTCTGCCGTATTCAGCACGCCGATGGTAATGGGGATATAGGACCGGGTCATCAGGATATTTTTCCGGTGCTCCCGGTAAAGGTCCAGCTGCACGTTCACCTTATCCCATAACCCCAGCTCTATTCCCAGGTTGGTTTTCGTCGCCGTCTCCCAGGTGATGCTGCTGTTGCCGTAGCGGTTTACGGAAATACCGTTGCGGGAGTAGCCGTTGTCGGTCCCGAACACCGACGCGCGGCCGGCATCGTCCATGTTCACATCAGAGAGGTAAAAGAAACGGTCCTGCGGATCCCCGATGGCGTCGTTACCGACCAGGCCGTAGGTCGCCCTTATCTTCAGGTTGGAGACTACCTGCTTATAAGACTCCCAGAAGGGTTCGTTGGATACGTACCAGGCGGCCCCCACAGAAGGGAAAAAGCCAAAGCGCTTGTCCTTGTAAAACCGTTCCGACCCGTTGTACCCGAAATCAAATTCTCCGAAGTAACGGTTGTCGTATGAGTAGGTGAAGCGGCCGGACACCCCGATGTTCCGGTGCGGCAGGGAAGCCTGGAGACTGCTGACATTGGCCTGTACCTGGTTGTTCAGCAGGAACACCAGCATGTCGCTGATGTTGTGCTTATCTCCGAAAGTACGGTTATAGTTTACAGAAGCCTGTATATAGGTGGTTGAGTTTACCTGCTTGGGGTCTTCGGCGTAATCCAGGTAATCCGTTCCGTCGTTCTCGTTGAGCAGGGTGAGGTTATAGGCATCTTTCACCTTGTCATAACCGCCCACCTGGTACCAGAACGGCTTATAAGCTCTTGCAACGCCGAAGTAAGACTGGCGCGTGGTATTGAATATCCCGTTCAGGGTAAGTCCTTTGGCCAGGAACGAAAGGTCCTGTTTCAGCTCAAATTGCGCGAGCACCAGGGTCTTTGTATAATCTTTATACCCTTTTACCATATCCGCATAAGGGTTCAGATAGTTACCGTCGGCATAGTTGCCGAACATGATGTGCTGCACAAAAGCATGGGCGTCATCCATGGGGAAATAGGCTGGGAACAGCACGGGATTGGCCCGCATGACCTTCTTATACATATCCGTCCCCCCGTTTATCGGACCTGTATAATCATCAAAGGTGCCATATAGCTTGATCCCTACTTCGGTGGATTTGGTCAGGTTAATGTTTACATTGGAACGCAGCTCATATGTCTTGAGGTTGATGTTGCTGTTGAAGTTATTGCGCTTATCTACCTTCAGCACCCCATGATCCTGGTTGAGCGTGGCGGCCAGGTAATACCGGGCCACTTTTCCGCCGCCGTTCACATTGAAGTTTACCCGCTGGTTCATGGTATAGTCCTTGAAAAGCTCGCTGCGCCAGTCGGTAGCCGGATAAGCATAGGGGTTGGTACCCGCAAGGGTATTATCGATCTTGCTCTGGGGATAGAGCAGCACGCCCAGCGCATCGCGGGTCAGCACGGCTTCATTGGCGAGATTCATATACGTTACCGGATCGGCAAATTCCACATTCTTCGTGGGGGCGGACACGGAGTTTTCGATACGGACGGATACTTTTGCCTTTCCTTCCACCCCTTCTTTCGTGGTGATCAGGATTACCCCGTTGGCGCCGCGGGCGCCATACAAAGCGGTAGCCGTCGCATCCTTCATGATGGAGAAGCTGGCAATATCATCAACCTGCAGCCGGGCCAGGTCGGTGGAAGAAAGCTCGATGCCATCGATAAGGATGAGCGGATCTTTTTTATAACCGAAGGTGGTCACCCCGCGAATAAAGAAGTCCGCATTATCGGCACCCGGTTCGCCGCTGCGCTGATAGGCGATGACGCCGGCCAGTCTCCCGGCAAGGGCGGTGGTGAGGTTGCTGGCCGGCACTTTCAGCTCGGCCGGGTTGATGGTGGTCATAGCGCCCACTACCTCCTGCTTTTTCTGCGTACCAAAAGCCACTACTACCACATCATTCAGCTGGTTGGAGGAAGGACGCAGCGTGATGTTGATGATCTCCTGCCTGTTCACGGGTATTTCCTGGGGATCAAAGCCCACCATTCTGAACACTACGGTAGCCTGGTCCGGCACGTCGAGGATATACTTGCCGTTAAGATCAGTGGAAGTGGCCACGGTAGGGTCATTTTTCACAGACACCGTTACGCCGGGAAGGGGCGCTCCGGTACTGTCTGTTACCGTACCCCTGATTTCCTTGTTCAGCGACAGCATCTTTTTGCCATAGCGTATAAACGGCGTCTCCGGCTCCTTCCCGGGCTTCCGCGTTACCACTACCATCTTTTTGTCGAGCAGCCGGTAAGTAAGATCCGTACCGGAAAGGGTTTGCCGCATGACGTCTTCAAGCGCGGCATTTTTCAGAGAGAGGCTTACCTTCTTATCCCCGGGCAGGATATCGTCGTTATAGATAAGCCGGTAATGGCTGTTGTGCTGTATGGTTCTCAGCACCACTTTTATGGCCACGTTCTCCAGGGAGATGCTGATCCGTTCCTGGGAATAACCCGCAGCGGTCACCTGCATAAAGCCCAGTGTAAGAAACAAAACGGTCAGTTTCATCATCAACAGAACATTAACAAAGCCCCGGGAACCGGAAACGGCTTTGAACGGTCGCTTTTTTTTCATATTTTTAACACAGATTATGGATGGTAAATGCAAACCGGTTACCTTAACACGAACGCCGGTTCTGTTTTCCGCCAGGAGGGAGATGCACCACCATCTCCCTTTCATAAAGCTTTGGATACGTATTGATCAGGTCATCATGGTTATTTTATGGGTGAAGGATAAATTCCGTACGCTCAGCGGCCGATCCACACTTCCCTGTCTTCTATCCGGAAGGTAAAATGACGCGACAGCTGCATGGCTTCCAGCGCTTCCCGTAGTGTTTCCTTATCGATCACTCCGGAGAAATGAAGGTCCCGGAGGCTGTCACTGCCGAAATGAAAATGGATGCCGTACCAGTCGTCCATGCGCTGGGCTATGACCCCAAAGGATTCATTGTCAAAAGCCAGCTTTCCTTTCATCCAGGCGGTCTCCACTGCCTCCCCCTGCTTGTCTCTGGCGAGGGGAAGAATGGTATAGACCGGCTTCCCTTCTTCCGGGTCCGGAAAGCGGTCTATCGGTAAAAGAATTTTATGATTGGGTTTCAGCAATACCCGGCGATCGGGGTCTCCGGCATAGGACAAGGCTATCTTTCCCCGGATAAGAGCGGCCTCTACGTTCTTTTGTCCGGCATAGGCCTTTATATTAAAAGCAGTACCCAGCACCTGGATGTTGACCTTACCCGCATGGATCACAAAAGGCAGCTTTTCGTTTTTGGTTACATCAAAAAACGCTTCGCCGGTAAGCGTCACCTCTCTGCTGTTTACATTAAAATCATGATTATCGTATACCAGCCGGCTCTTTTCGTTGAGCCACACCTGAGTGCCGTCAGGAAGCTCCAGCTTCGACTTGGCCAGGGGCTGAGTGGCAATGCGGTTTACCCGGGCGTCCGCCTCTGCAACCGGAGCGGCGGGTTTCCGTGCATTCTTATGCAACAGGTAAATGCTTCCGCCCAGCACGGCAGCCAGCAGACATGCGGCCGCCGCCAACCGGCGGCTCATCCGGAAAGCAGGCTTACGCCGGCCGGCTCCTGCAGCATCGCCCATCCTCGCCTTGACATGTTTCCATACGGTATCCTCGCTTTCCTCATCGGGCAATGCCTTCAGGGGAGTCTCCCATAGCCGGTGGATCAGCTCTCCGGAGAAGTCCTGTACTCCCTCTTCCCGCATAAGCCTTTCCAGCTCGGACAATTCCTGTTCCGAGGCCATACCACTCTCCTTTTTACCCAGTAATATCCAGAAACGGTCGTCTTTCATCGTGTAAGGCAAAGAAACTAATGCCGCTTGGCACAGCTTAATTATACAAGACAACCAAAAATGCGTATTACCCCCAAAAGATCGGAAAATTACCTCAACGTTCCCGTCTTACCGGGGTGGCGGACATGCCGGCAGGAAGGTGCAGCTGCATAGCGGCGTGAAGCTTTTTCAGCGCGATACCTACCTGGTTCTCTACGGTTTTTAAGGAGATGTCGAGCAGCTCGGCTACCTCGCGGTATTTCAGCCCGTCTTCCTTTACCAGCTTAAAAACAAGGCGGCATTTTGCCGGCAGCTCGTGGATGGCCTGATTGATCCGGTTGAGCACCTCGCGGGTGATCATCATATCTTCCGGAGTGGCATCCACTGCAAAGGGGGGTACATAGATGTCATCCAGCTGCAGGGTCGTCCTTTTTCCGTATTTGCGGATATAGTTGAAGCTGATATTCCGCGTCGTAACATAGAGATACCATCTGAAGTTCTCCACATGCGCCAGGCTGTCCCGTTTTTCCCAGATGCGGATAAAGACGTCTTCCACGACTTCTTCGGCCTCCTCGCGGGAATGGACCATGGCCCGGGCCAGCTGCAATAATTTATTGCCCAGCAGGTCATACAATTCTTTTAAAGCCGTAGGATTATTCCGGGAAAGCTGGTATTGTATGCAGGACAGATCAGACGCCATAGGCAAGAGGACTTCGGCGCTAATATAATAATTAATTCCAAAAAAGTTTTTTTCAGAAAACAACAGACCCGCCCTAACCCCGGGGGCGGCGCAGGGCTTTCACCGGAACTGCTGTTATTCTCCGACCGCAGACGCCGACCGCTCTTTTGAAGGCAGC
Organism: Compostibacter hankyongensis; assembly: GCF_039541075.1. Classification (NCBI taxonomy): domain Bacteria; kingdom Pseudomonadati; phylum Bacteroidota; class Chitinophagia; order Chitinophagales; family Chitinophagaceae; genus Compostibacter; species Compostibacter hankyongensis. The sequence continues at coordinate 50,235 of NZ_BAABFN010000005.1, forward strand.
AGGGACGGCGCTGTTGTAACCGCCTTCTCCGGCATGGACGGAACGGTCCATTTCAGATAATAAGCTTGCGCAAAGGTAAGCAGGGCGATAAAGAAGAGCATAAAAAGGCTGTGCTTTACCGTAAAACGGAAAAGACGGGCTTCTTTTCCGATAAGACCTACGGCGGCGGTGGCCACAGCTATCGACTGCGGGGAGATCATTTTGCCCACTACTCCCCCGGAGGAGTTAGCGGCTACCGTTACTACAGGGCTTACGCCTATCGAGCCGGCGGTAGCATACTGAAGCTTCCCGAACAGGGCATTGGAAGAGGTGTCCGAACCGGTGATAAAGACACCCAGCCAACCCAGCACAGGCGCAAAGAAAGGATAAAGGAATCCGGTGCCGGCCAGGGCATTTGCAATCGTAATGGTAATGCCTGAGTCATTGACAATATAGGCAAATGCCAGGATAGCGGCTATGGTCAGGATGGGATATTTCAGCTGCCTGAGGGTATCGGCAAACAGCTTCATTCCTTCTTTGAAGGTCAGGCCGGCCAGCGGCAGCGCCAGCAATGCCGAGACCAGTGCGGCGGTACCTGCTGCGGATAAAAAGTTAAAATTAAATACATGAGGCAGCAGGTTGTTTTTGTAATCCCTGATCACCTGATCGATGCCGGGTACTGCAAACTTAAAGCTTGCCGCGTCCAGCAAACGCCTGACCGGCGGCAGCCCCCACGCAATGATGATGACGGTCAGCAACAGGAAAGGCGACCAGGCGCGCAGCACCTGCGCCGTGGAATAGGTCATCTTTTCGGCTGCGGGGCCTTCTTCACCCTGGAACCGCCATACGCGCCGGGGCTTCCAGTATTTCAGAAAAGCAGTCAGGCATACAATAGATCCTATACCGGCAATAATATCGGGAAGTCCCGGTCCGAGGTAGTTGGAACAGGACCATTGCAGCACCGCAAACGATATCCCCGATACCAGGATCGCCGGCAGCACCTCCATAGTCCGCCTGAACCCCGCGATCAATATGACCAGGTAAAAGGGAAGCGCCAGCGATAAAAGGGGGAGCGTCCGGCCTATCATCTGCGACAGGACCAGCTCGGGTATCCCGGAAACCTGCGAAGCCACGGTAATGGGAATACCGATTGAGCCAAAGGCCACCGGCGCCGTATTTGCAATAAGGCATATCCCGGCCGCGTAAAAGGCATCGAAGCCCAGGCCGGCCAGCAGAGCTGCGGTAATCGCCACAGGAGCGCCGAAGCCTGCCGTCCCCTCCAGAAAAGCGCCGAAGGAAAAAGCGATCAGCAACGCCTGCAGCCGCCTGTCCGGCGTAATGGCCGCCATGGAATGTTTGATGATCTCGAACTGTCCGCTTTTGAGGGTAATATTGAACAAGAATATAACCGTTATCACGATCCAGCAGATGGGGAATATCCCATACAGGGCGCCATGAACGGTAGACAAAAGCGCCAGCTTTACCGGCATCCGGTAGATCAGCACGGCAATCAGCAGGGCAACGGCAAGCCCCATCAGGCTGGCTTTGTAGCCCTTTACCTTTTTGATGATCAGCACCCAGAAGATAAAGACGATCGGAATAACGGCGATCAGGGCAGACAAGACAAGATTGTGCAGCGGATCAACGGGCTGGCTCCAGGTCATGATGGTTCTTCTTTGTATACTGCGGTAAACGGATGAAAAAAGGCGGGCAGCCCACTGCCCGCCTCAATGACTAAACGTCTCCAAAATAATACATTTCCGGCACTTGTCGCAGGGACTGCGGCAGGTGCCGGAGATGATGATCATTTTGCAAAAACACGAACCGGCTTTTCTTCCTGTTTTTTCATGTGCTCCGGCAGCATGAACACCCGGCCCTGCTTGTCGCAGAAATACAGGTGGGAAGCCGAGGGCTTCCTGCCGTTGCCGTCTGCCCAGAAGGCATAGAACTCCGGGTTGGCATCGACCGGCCGCCGCGGGTAGCTCTGGTTGTTCTCTGCGCCCGGCGTCAGCTCCTTCAGCTTCTCCCAGTGACGGCCCTGATCCCGGCTGGTCCACATCACGATCGAGCCGCCGGTGTTATAAGCCTGCGGACCGGGATCGGTCGGGGCAATGATCCGCCAGGTACCGTCATCTTCTATGTAAAGCGAGCCCATGTCATAGTTGTTGTCCGAAGCGGTCACTGGCAGGATCTGCCAGCTGCCACCCGTCCAGTGTGCCGTATACCACTGCTGGGGACCGTTCTCCGGACCCGGTTCCCAGCCCTTGGTGGTCTCGTACAGGATCACCGGGTTGTCTTCACGGTCGAAGTTCAGGTCGTTGATATAGACCTTCAGCCCTTCGGCGGCATAGTCATGGATCAGCGCCGGGTTATGGATCTCCCGCAGCGGCAGGGCTATGGCCTTGCCGTCGGCCGTCTTCCAGCTTTGGCCGTGATCGTCGGTGAAGACATAGTACAGGTTGGTCCGGTAGTCCAGTCCTGCCCCGGTCTTCCGGGTAGGATGGTAGTTGAAGGAGGTGCCGATACGGTTGCCTTTTTTGCCGCTGGTCTGATAATGCCCTTCCTCAATGTTGGCGATGTCTTTCCATGCCGACCAGTGGATGCCGTCGGGGCTGGTCATGTAGCCGATCACCCGGCAGCCTCTTTTGCCGTATTTCAGCTGCTGGGTCTCGTAGTGGGTAAAAAGACCGGTAAAGCCGTGATCGTCGTAATACATCTGCAGATAGGAGAAGTTGTTCATCGGCACTTCCCTGCCGTCGACCAGCTTGACGGGCCGGATCTGCTCAAAGCGGCTGATGTCGTAAGGCTTTAGGCTGCGGTGGATAAAGGAAGGCCGGCCGGTGCCGTGGGCGGTGGAGAAGATCCAGATATAGCCGTCCTTGTCCACCTGCAGCACCGGGTTGTCATGGGCGTCGCCGGTGGCCTTGTCCAGCAGGATGGTGGGACGCGATACCTTGCCGTTGCGGTGGTTGAAGTAGCCGACCTCGTGGTAGAGCGATTTGCCGTCATGGCCGGTGCCGCCGTAACAGAAGAAGGTCTTTTTTACTTTGGGCACATATACCGAGAAGGGATAGTGATTGGAGGGATAGGTGGCCATGCCGCCGGCATATTTATAGACGTAGGGGTTGTCCTTCAGGTGACCGATGAAGTACCATATCCCCCGGTAGCCGTCGTCCTGCTTATCGATGAACCGGGCCGACTTGTAGGAATAAGGGTCTTTAGCCGGGGGGGCGGAGGGATTTTGCGCTAAGGATAGCACCGGCAGGGATACCAACAAGGTTATCCAATACCTGCATCTCAAGATACTTGCTCTCATCATTTGGGTTTTATTAATTAATAAACATCATCTGCCTGTTATTATTAGTTCGTCCAGATGGCTAAAGCAGCTATATTCACAAAGCCCCGGCCCGCAGCATCCCAGTTCTTCAACACTTTGATCCGCAGATACCTGACCTTCCCTGCATCGTTAAAAGAGAATTCATGTCCTGCCTCTGCCGCGGCTATATCTTCTGCTGTATTGTCGCTTCTGGTCGCTCCTGAAGCGATCGTGTTTCCTGATGGCCTTTCCACCTTACAGGACTGTAACAATACCCAGCTGTCGTCAAAATCACCGCCATGATCATCCGGATTGTAATCCGGATCCGGATTCAGCGAACCCCAGACCTCAAACTCCATTACATTACCTCCCGCATACAGACGGACCGCACCAGATTCTGTATTTCCTCGCTGAAACAGCTTCATCTTGGTCAGCGCATACGCTCCTCCCAGGTCAATCGTGAACCATTGTGGCATAGCATGTCCGTTCACCAGAGAGATATAAGTATTGACGTCTGTTATGGCGTCGGCATTGGTCCAGATTTTGTCTACCGTACTGGTAGCTGCGTTGGGTTCGTCATAATCGCCCGGAAGCGGGTATAAGCTGAATCCGGATTTGTCCAATTCAGCCTCAAACATCTTTGCATCCACTGTGACCGTCTCATATGCCGTATAAAAAGTATCGATCGCCAGGGAGTCCGGCAGATACAGGGTCCGGTAGCGGAAAGTGCCGCCCGCCGGGAAAAGGGCCAGCCGGGTGGTATCATTTTTGGCCGTGGTATCGGCATGGGCCGGGAAAAACAGGTTTTGCTCCGCCCCTCCTGCATCCGTATAGGTTATCTGGTTACCGATAACATCTTTGTCGCCATCCTGCCATGCCAGCACCAGCGTATCATCCTTTACCAATGTGTCCTTTATGGCCTGGCTCAGCAGCGACGCCTGGTAAAGGTCGCCATATACGGAAGCCACTACCTCCGAGCTCACAGAGGAGCGGCCGGATGCCCCATATGTGAAGACCTCGAAGGTATAGGCGCCTTCGGCGATATTGCCGACCATCACGCTTACGGGAGCGGGAGCCGCGATGTCCTTCACATCCACCTCCACGGAATCCTGCCGGTTGTTCCAGTAAATCTTACAGGTGTCGATATGCGGTCCCGGCAGCAGTATCCAGGACAAACGGATGCGGTTCCTCCCGGGATAAGCCTTCAGCGAATCGGCTTTGCCGGTATATATCTTTTCCCCGCCCTGGAGAAAATCGCTGTAGGTAGCATCTATCTTACTACAGGCAAAAAAACCGCAGCTGATGACGAGTCCCCAGATCAAGGGATACAGGTATTTATGACAGGTTGTTCTCATGGCATTCTTTTTTTGTATTCATCCGATAGGCACCCTTATTGTTCCGGCGCCCCGAAAAGATCCATTTCCGTAAGGGTGATGTGGGTTACGTTCCCCCAATTCTCCAGCGTCTTCCACCGGATGTAACGTACCGGCGGAGCGTCGGGAGGAAAGGTGAATTCCCAGCCTGCATTTACAAAATCCAGATCTTCCTGCGAGTTGGTTCCTACCGGTAAACCGGAGGGCTTGATGGATTCGCACCTCATCAGCAGCGTCCAGCTATCCCAGCTTCCGTCGGGCGCAGGGCTATTCGATCCGTAGATTTCCCATTTCTTCACGGCGCCCGACTGGTACAAAAAGCGACTGCTGGTCCGCGTCCATACCACCATACGCGACAGCTTGGACTTTATACCCAGGTCAAAGGTGAACCACTGCGGAAGTCCGAATCCCGGCAGGGTTGTAAAATCATTCTCGCTGCGGGAATCGTCCCAGAGATGTTCCATTACCTGGGCGCCGTTCTGATTGGCTTTATTGTAATCGGTAGGCAGATCCACCTTGCGGAACTTGGTCTTGTCCAGCTTTGCCTCAAACAAAGGGGTCAGCTCCTCAAAAAGGGTATCGCTCAGGTTGTTCCATCGGTCCCGGACGTATATCCCGAAAGTCCGCTTCACGGTATCGTATCCCCGGACATAAAAATCGCCGGCTATCCGGGAGGTATAAAAGGTTTCGGCAGGAGACATTTCCCCCAGGGAATCCGGTGTGATCACGACGATGGCGATATTGGCCTCCGTACTGTTCTTCATGGACAACCCCATACCGCCAAAAGAGGCCGCCATGGATAACGATTTGAAAACATCATAAACAGGCGGTGTCTTGGGATGCACGGTAATTTCAACCGGAGTAGATTTATTCAGCCCGCGGTCTACGGCATACAAGGTCACATTATGTGTGCTGCTGTCGCCAAATCCTTCCAGCATCATATAATTCTTGTACAGGGAGGAACGCGCTATTCTTTCCTGCCCCTCACGGATATCATAATGCGCTTCCACATACAGCATATCCTCGTCTCCCGGCGCTTTGTAGGTCAGTCTTGCTGCACCGGGCAGGTTCTCCACCTGTACATCAGACACCGGTCCGGGCGCCTTCCCGTCATTCTCGATGGGTGAGGTCTTGTCTTCCTTGCAGGCCGCCAGGCTCAGCAGGACGAAGATGACCGGAAAAAAACGTTTATACATAGCTCATGTCTTACGGATAAAAAAAATTTCGAAGGTCTGTTTTACCAGCCCGGATTCTGAACCAGTTCCTTGTTGACAATAATGTCCTGCTGCTTGATCGGCCACAGATAGTCGCGCGTCTTGAATACCTGGTCAAAAAGCACCCTTTCGCGGTAATAAGCCGCATCGGCCTCCTGGTTGATATCCCAGCCCCGGACAGGACTGTTCATGACGCTCAGCGCTTCTTTCCACCGGCGCAGATCCCAGTAACGCTGCCCCTCAAAGGCCAGTTCTATCAGCCGTTCCTGGTGGATGATCGCCCGCAATCCTTCTTTTGTCTGATACTTACCGGGATTCGTGGAAAAGTTGGTCCATGATTCGGCAACAGGCCTGAGACCTGCCCTGCTGCGCACCGAGTCGATCCACCGGTAAGCCGCTGTGCCCGGCCCGTCTTCCTCGTTCAATGCTTCGGCATACAAGAGGTAGAGATCGGCCAGCCGGATAACGGGCCAGGGATATTGCTGCACGGTATAGGTGTTACCCGTACCGATAACATTCTGATAGTGCACCAGCTTTTTGGGCCAGTAGCCGGTAATATTATACCGGGTGTTGGTGATCGGTGCGGAGGACTGGCCTGATTTCGCTTCCAGGTGCCAGGTATCTTTATCATCATATCTTCCCTGCCCGTACCAGATGCCGCCGTCGAAGCCCAGGTCTGCATAAAAGCGGGGTTCCCGGTCGAAGTTCAGCGCGGCGGTGGTATAGCCTTCGGCAATATTGTATTTGTCGGCTGCTGTCGCCATTTTCAGGTTGAGGCGTCCGGAGTAATCCCAGGTTTTATCTTCCGTGATGGGCACGCCATTCCGGGTATAGAACAGCTCGGCAATCTTCAGGGTGACACCCAGGTTGCCATGGGTGTTCTGGTTGGCCGGATTGGAAGGATCCAGACCGGTGGGCGTCGCTTCACGCTGTATACTATTTCCCATGCTGTTGGTGTTGCCCCAGATGATCTCGGAGTTCCATTTTTCACAGATGCTGTTGCGGATACTCATCTTCGTCACCGTGGAGTCAGACAGGTCGTAAGTGGCGATGTCCTGCTGGTAGCGATACAGCTTATAGCCGATGGCGTGACAAAGATCTATCGCCGCTTTACAGGCTTCGGCAGCTTTCTTCCACTTATCCGCATCGCTTTCCTGGCTGAACAAATGCATGCCCCTGCTGTCTGTGACGTTGGCATAATCGGGGTTGCCGTTAAACAGCGGACTTGCCTCGGTGGCGAGCACCCTGGCTTTAAGGGCCAGCGCAATGGGCTGGGTGATCCGCCCCAGCTCGGAAGTCTCATCCTCCAGCCGCTCGGGCAGAAAGGGCACCGCCTCATCGATCAGGCTCACGATGTAGCTGAAACAGGTATCTACCGGTTCCCGCCAGAGCTTCACCGCTTCCGGAGAGCTCGATACCGGCAGGTTTTCCTTGATCAGCGGGATAGGGCCGTACATGCGGACCAGCCAAAAATCGTAATAGGCTTTCAGAAACTTGACCTCCGCAGCCCAGCGGGCCTTTTCCACCTCTTCCATATCGGGTACCGTATCAATATTTTCCAAAAAGATATTACAATCGCGTATCCCTTTGAAAAGCGGAGTTCCCGCCTGCGCCCCGTCCCAGAAGTTGGCGTACGGATCTACGATATTCTGATTCCCGCGGGCAATATTCCAGGCCGGCGCGGAAAAGCCCAGAAAAGGGTAAGAAAACCAGAACTCGTCCCCGGCCGTAAACGCCGGATTGGCAGACGGGCTGCTTTGAGCAGGCATATAGGAATAGCAGGTGAACAGATATTTTTCCGCTTCATTCCGCATCCGGAAGGCATAGTCGATGGTGGCGATGTTATCGGGAACAATATCGAGGTAGTTGCATCCGCATAATATGCCGATACATAAAACGGCAGTTATCTTCAAGTGCTTCATGTGCTTTATTTTTAAAAGGATACCTGGGCTCCGATATTCACGACCCGTTGTACAGGATAACCAAGCCCGTTGGCCCCCATTTCCACATCCCAGAGCTTGAATTTGCTGAAGGTGAGCAGGTTGGTGGCATTCATATAGATCCGCAGGTTCTCCACATGGATCCTTTTGATCGCCTGCGGCGGCAGCGAGTAGCCTATCTCTACCTGTTTGAGGCGGAGAAAAGTTCCGTTGCGCTGAAACCAGGTGCTTCTTTCGGTATCATTTCCATTAACGGTTGAGCTTAAGCGGGGCCAGAGGGCATATACGTCGGGATTATCTTCAGACCAGTGACTGTCTGCGTAGACCTTCAGCAGCGCTCCTTCCTGGTCAAAAGGAATGGTAGACCCCGGATTGCTCGTGGCATTGTATTTCTGGGTATTGATCCAGAACGATTCGCGGGCGAGCCCCTGGAAGAAGAAGGAAAGATCAAATTGCTTATATCCTGCGGAAAGCCCGAATCCGTAAACGATCTCCGGATCGGTGGGATAACCGATCGGCACCATGTCCAGCGTGGTGATCTGCCCGTCCCCATCCACATCGCGGTACTTGATATCCCCACCTCCGTATTCTCCAAAATTCTGATGTGGCGAATTGGCCGCTTCTTCGTCGTCTACAAACAGTCGTTCGGCAATATATCCCCATTGCTGGGACAGGGAATAACCGACATGCGACAGCCATTTCTGATCATAGTCCGGCTCTTCATATACCTTGAACTCGCTGGTGGCATAAGTAAAGTTCGCCCTGCCTTTCAGCCAAAGGTTTTTCCCGAAATACTCTGAATAATCCACCGAGGCATCTATCCCCCGTGAAGCCGCTTTCCCGACGTTGGCCCGGACAGGGGCGGACAAGCCGATATAGGTGGGAATATAAGAGCGCGTCATCAGGATGTTGGTACGGTATTCGTCAAAAAAATCGGCTTCTATATTTACCTTATCGAACAATCCCATATCGAAGCCAATATTGGTTTTATAGGCGGTTTCCCAGCTGATGTCGGTATTGGCATAACGGCTTACGGTTACGCCGGGACGGGAGTAGGTATTGTCCCGGCCGAAAATCGCGCTTTTATCGGCATCGTTGAGGCTCACCTGCGACAGGTAGAAGAACCGGTCTTCCGGTGTGCCGATAGCATCATTACCGACCAATCCGTAGGTGGCCCTGAATTTCAGGTTGGAGATGACATGATTCAGCGGTTCCCAGAACTTTTCTTTGGACAGATGCCAGGCCACACCCATGGAGGGGAAAAAACCAAAGCGGTGGTTTTTATAAAACCGTTCCGAGCCGTTATACCCGAAATTGAATTCGCCGTAATAGCGCCCGTCATAAGCATAGGTAAACCTGCCGGAGAGCCCCAGGTTGCGCGATGGCAGGGAAGTCTGCAGGGAACCGGCATTACCGGTGAGATTGTTCTGCATAATAAAGACCAGCATCCCGCTGAGGTTATGCCTGTCATGCAAGGTGCGGTTATAGTTTGCCGCGGCTTCCAGGTAAACGGTGGAGCTCACTTTCTTGGACCCTTCCGAGTAATCGAGGTATTCGCTACCCCCTTCTTCATTCAGCGGGGCTAAAATATAGGAGTCCGTGAATTTATCATATCCGCCTATATTATACCAGAAAGGCTTGTATGACCGGTTTACATCAAAATAGGACGACCGGGTAGTATTGGCAAGGCCCCTTACAGACAGCCCTTCCGTAAGAGAGGAGAGGTCCTGCTTTACTTCAAACTGCGCCAGCACCTTTGACTGGGAATAATTCTTATACCCCTTGACAAGGTCTGCATAGGGATTGATATATTGTCCCTGGTCGTAATTCCCGAAAAGGATATGCTGGGTGGTCAGGTTTGCCTTGTCCGGGGGATAGTATGCCGGAAAATAAGTGGGGTTGGTATGCATCACCTCTCTATAGATGGCGGCGCCGCCGTCTATGGGTCCGGTATAATCGTCAAAGGTGCCGGACAAACGCACGATGACCTCGGTAGACTTGGTAAGCTCGATATTGACGTTAGAACGCAGGGAGTAGGTCTTTAGATCGATATTGCTGTTAAAGTTATTCCGCTTGTCGACTTTCAGCACGCCGTTGTCCTGGTAAAAGGTACCGGAGAGATAATAGCGCGCCACCTTACCGCCGCCGGTCATATTGACGTTGGCCCGCTGGTTCATGGTATAGTCCTTAAAAAGCGCCTTGCGCCAGTCGGTGGCCGGATAGATGTAGGGGTTAAGCCCTTTGGCCGTATTGTCGATCTTGTTCTGTGAATAAGGCAGTATCCCCAGCGGGTCCCGGGTCAAAACGGCTTCGTTGGCCAGCTTCATATAAGTAACCGGATCGGCCAGCTCCACATTCCGGGTCGGGCTGGACATGGAATTTTCTAACCGTACGGATATCTTGACCTTCCCTTCAACCCCTTCCTTGGTGGTGATCAGGATCACCCCGTTGGCGCCCCGCGCACCGTATAGCGCAGTGGCCGTGGCGTCCTTCATGATGGAAAAGCTGGCGATATCATCCGGCTGCAGCCGCGCCAGGTCGGTGGTAGTGACCTCGATGCCGTCGATCATGATCAGCGGATCTTTTTTATATCCGAAGGTGGTCACCCCGCGGATAAAGAAATCAGCATTATCCAGGCCCGGCTCGCCGCTGCGCTGATAGGCGATCACGCCGGCCAGCCTCCCGGCAAGGGCCGTGGTGAGGTTACTGGCCGGCACCTTCAGCTCGGAAGGATTGATCGTGGTTACCGCCCCTACCACATCCTCCTTTTTCTGGGTTCCGAAGGCCACCACTACTGTTTCATCAAGCGAATTGGAGGCGGGCTTCAGCTTTACATCGATGACCTCCCGCCCGCGCACCGAAAATTCCTGCTGGTCAAAACCGATCATCCGGAAAACCAGCACCGCATCCTCCGGTACATCCAGGATATACTTACCGTTGAGGTCGGTAGTGGTGCCGATGCTCGGCTTGTCCTTTACGGTAACCGTTACACCGGGAAGGGGAGCGCCGGTACTGTCGGTAACCAGGCCGCTCATCCTTTTATCAGGCTGCTTCTCCGCGGAGGCGGGGCGGGATTTGACAGCGATCTTCTTACCGATACGCTTAAACTCCACGTTGACCTCCCGCCGAAGATGATAAAGAAACTCGTCCAGCGACTTCCCCTTTGCCGCAAGCGGCACAGACTGCGCTATGTTTACATTGGCCGCATCAAAATAAAACTGAACGCCATATTCATGCTCAGCTGTTTTGAAAGCTTCCTGCAGGCTTATACTATCCGGCGTCTTGGTTTGCGGCACAACCCGGAGGGGAAAACAGAAAATAAGGAGGAGCATGCCGCCGGCTATGCGCCATATATATTGCCTGTGTAAAAGGAGGAGTGGAAAAAATCGTATCATAAAGGAGTATTTAAAACCATATTATCACCTTTCCGTCCCGGATCTCATATTGGCTTTCGGTAGCAAAACAATAGGTCTGGAGCACCTCTTCCAGGGCGGCCCGCTCATAGGTTCCGTTAAACCGGGCCGAAGGCCGGCTTTTGGCTTTTACTTCCAGCGTTATTCCGTACCAGCGCTCCATCTGCCGGACAAAAGTGCGAACGTCCGCATTATCAAATACCAGACGGTTTGCCTTCCAGTTCATGAGCGCGTCGATATCAAATCCTTTTTCCCGTATGGCATGATCGCCTTTGTCCAGGTCAATCATCTTTCCCGGGGCGAGGACATTTTCTTTCTTCCCGGTAAGGGAATCGCCGGAGGATGCCACCTTTACCTTACCGGTTACCAGCTTTACTTCCTCCCGGTGCTCATGAGCATAGGCCCGGAAATAAAAGGATGTTCCCAGCACATCTACGGACAGGTTGTCCGAGCTTACCTCAAAGGGCTTTCCCGCATCCGCGGCCACCTCAAAGAAAGCCGCGCCCTCCAGCATCAGCTTTCTTTCGGATTTATTATAGTCGGCCGGCACCTTCAGGCAGCTATTGGCATTCAGGGTCACCCGCGTGCTGTCCGGCAGCGTGAGCACACGCCGGATATCTGCGGGCGACCGGTACGTTGTAAACCGGGCCATATCTTTCCGGGATGATATCCCCGGCGGGGGTATTCCCCGGCGGTTGTTTTTTTCCCGCAGGAACAAAACGCCGCCGGCCAGCAACAGCACTGCAGCGGCGCCATACACGGCTATCCTCAGGCGTGTGCGGCTTCGCGGCCGGCTGTGCATAGGCAGGATAACCGTATCATGCCCAATGCCGGAGGGAGCGGTGGCCAGCAGTTCCTCGAACGCCTGCTCCGGGTCCTGGAGCTGCTTTTCCCGTATTGCCGCCGTGAGGGCAAGCACCCATTCCCGGGCTTCGCGAATCGTGGCGGCCTGGGAAGGATGATGCGCGATAAACTGTTCCCATTGCCGAATATCGGCGGCATCCTTTTCCAGCGCATAGCGGATAAAGGAATCATCGGTCACCAATTCTTCAAACATGTACGACTTTTTCATCCGGCTGTTTCATACCAGACGGAGCGGTGCGCATTTTTTACCAACCTTTTTTGAAGATTTTCAGAAAAAAAGCAAGGGAAGGAGCAGGAGAAGGGTCCGGGTATCGTTTCTGCTCACCTGCATGTCTCCTCTGAGCAGGCGGATGGCCAGGGAAAGATTATTATATACGCTCCGGATGGACAAGCCGGTTCGTTCGGCAATTTGTGCATTGTCCAGCCCTTCGTAAAATTTCAGGAAGATCACCATCTTGCAGCGCCGCGGCAGCTTTTCATAAGCCGTTTTCAGCTGTAGCTTTAGCTCGGCAAACGCCTGGTCCTCGATGAGCACGGATTCGACGGAAGGCTGTACCGCAGTTTCGGCAAAGCCGTGCAGGCGCTTCTGCTGCACCCGTCCGCTGCGATAAAGATCAATCAGCTTTCTTCTGAAGGTAGTGGCGAGGAAAGATTTGAGGTTATAAATGGCGGAGAGCTCCACCTGTTTTTCGAGCAGCACCAGAAAAGTCTGGTTGATGACATCCTTGACGGTTTCGGCATCAAACCCCTGCTTGCGTCCGATGGATGCAAGATACGGATAATATTCCCGGTATACCTTGTTCAGAGTAACATCAGCGTGCATCTATACCGCTTTTACCAATATTTCTTTTTTCGTTTCTAAAATCGCAACAGGCAGGTCTGCATTTTGCATGTGCATTTAAATCCCCGCCACGGGAATAATTTGCAGCCGGGTTGCCGGCAGGCGAATCAGGGGAACCGATGCAAACGGCTAAAAATACAAAAAAACGGCATTCTTTCATCCTGCGCCGTCCTGTCCGGGCAAGAAAGCCGTCCGCCAGCCCGGGGCAGCCGGAAATTACCGCTTCCCGGGCGGCTGACTTATCTGCCCGGTATTCGTACCTTTGCGGTATGAACCAGGATATTACGGCACTGTTGCCGCAGGATTTTCACCCGGCCTCCCGGGTGTGGATATACCAGAGCAACCGGCCATTCAATGCACAGGAGGAAAAGGAGATCAATGAGCAGCTCCTGCACTTCACCGCCCAATGGAATGCCCACGGCGATTCCGTGAAAGGCTGGGGAAAGCTGCTGTTCGGCCGGTTTATCATCCTGATGGCGGATGAATCCCGGACCGGGGTCAGCGGCTGCAGTACGGACAGTTCGGTACGTCTTATCAAAAGTATTGCCCGGCAGTATGAGGCGGCCCTGTTCGACCGTCTGCTGATCGCTTTTTGGGTAAAAGAGCAGATCGAGATGCTGCCCCTGTCGCAGGTGGCCTATGCCTTCAGCCGGGGATTTATCGACGAAAATACGCTCTTCTTCAACAATACGGTGCTGAGCAAGCAGGAGCTGGAAAGCCGCTGGCTGGTGCCCGTCAAAGACAGCTGGCTGGCTTCGCGGCTGCAGGAACCTGCTGCGCTGGGAACGGCCTCCTGAGGGTTTGTCCCCTGCCACTGGCAGGACATGGAAGACCCGACGGGCAGTTTTTTCCCGGACGTTTCCGGAATATGAAAATTCCCAAAATCACCTATCTTTGTGCAGACAAAGAGGGTGAGTCGCAAAAGTGCAGGATATCTTTTTTGCAGGAGTTGAACAAAAGTCAAATAAGCGGAAATAGCTCAGTTGGTAGAGCATCAGCTTCCCAAGCTGAGGGTCGCGAGTTCGAATCTCGTTTTCCGCTCTGTTAGCACGATGTAATTACAAGGCCCCCGCATTTTGCTGCGTGAAATTGTCCAGGGTATCCGAGAAAAAAATGTCAGCGGGGAGCTGAAAGAAGTCTTTTAGCCGCTGTGCCATTTTGAGGGTTATCTCCCTCCTGCCGGAAAGAATAGACGAAACATGCCCTTTGGAGCCTATAATCGGTTCCAGGTCCTTGGCCTTCATACCCCTTTCCTCCATTTTCAGCTTTATCACTTCAAGCGGATTTACTTCCGGTATCCGTATATGCTTATCCTCATAATCCTTTATCAGGACCAGCAGCAGGGCTAATTCATCGGCTTCTGGCGTTCCGTCCCCAACCTCAAAGATCGCCATGGCACGTTTAGCTGCCTTCTTGTATGCACTTTCCGTTTTTAATACTTTCCAGTTCATTACTTTTCTCTATAATTTAATATAGCCACATTAAACTTAATTGTTTCGACATTTATCCTGTCGTACTCCCTATGGGTTCCAAACCAGATGATGTAAGCAGCTTGTTGCTTAAAGTTCACCGATACTATTAACCGGTAATCATTACCTTTAACGTTAAAAATCACCCGGCTATTTGCCACTATACTGGCATTACGGTATACTTCTTTTAGTTGATTAAAATGACTGAAATTATGCTTCAAAAATTCGTTATACCATGTCAATAAGGGCGTCCTTGCCTCCGGGTACTTATCTATGTAGTACAGGATGGCCCTTTTAACAATGATATTCATACCACAAAGATAGCAAAAGTTTTCATTTTGAAAACAAATATATTTTACCCTTTGAGACCCAAATTACCCCTTCCCTCCCGGGAATATATCACGCTTCTTCCAATTCAGTATATTTACAAAACAAGATTCGTTATTTCAAATCCTATGCTATGAAAATGTGCCCTCTGCTTATACTGCTCCTCCTCCCCTTCTTTTGCCGGGCCCAGGACAATCCGCAGCCTACTGTGCTGAAACAGGGCATGCGTATAAACGAGGCTGCAGAAGTCCTCTCCCATGGCTATACGACGGCTTCGGGCTGGACCATCAGAAAGGGAGACACCCTGCATTTCGGCACGGGCTCGCTGCCCACCAAAAGGTTTGCCTTCATCTATCAGAATCCCGGCAATCTTTTCAGCCTCACCTCTGCAGATATGGAACATCGCGCTTACCTGCAATCGCAATACTCCAACGGATACGGCATTGTAAAAAGCATTGAACCGTTGGGGAGTAAGCGGGCCGGCTGGCAGGCTGTTGCCATCCTGAAGTTGGGCGAACTGAGCCGTTTTGCCGCTGAAATAGACAATGCTGTGAATGCGGGAGAGATCGTCCCGCCGTCGCAGTTTTCCGGAAGAGCTCAAGCTTCCGAAGCAGCGGCTCCGCAGGCGGCGGTCAGCACAGCGGATGAACTGCTGAAATGGAAAAAATTACTCGACGCCGGAGCGGTAACCCAGCACGAATATGATTCTGTAAAGACCGCCTTACTTTCCGGGAAATAAATATTCCGCCGGACCGCCCTTATTCCCACCGGAAGACGCGGACAGTGACCACGGCTACCAGCAGGGTCCATGCTACCAGGCCGGTTAGCTCCAGCGGCATCTGCCAGATATGTAAGCCTTCGAAGGCAATCTTGCGCAGGCTGTCCACAAAAAAGGTCAGCGGCAAAAGATGACAAAAAGACTGCAGCCAGGCCGGATACTGCTCAACCGGGAAAAACAGTCCGCAGAGGAGTATCTGCGGCACCGTCAGGGTATTGGCCACGGGCGCAATAGAGCTTTCGTTTTTGATCATCCTGCTGATGATAAACCCGGTACCGGTAAAGATAATCAGTCCGAACAGCGATACCAGCAGCATCTCCAGGAAAGTCCATAACCCGTGCACCAGGGTAAAATGAAAACCGAAACGACCGACTGCCACGATAATGATAAAACACATCACCTGAAAAAAAAGCCGGCTCAGCATCTCTCCGGCTATAAGGTAGGGACGCCGGACGGGCGTAACAAAAAGACGCTTCAGCACCAGCGTCTCCCGCAGGTTAAACCAGAGAAAGGCCGATCCGAAAACGCCGGCCATCAGCAGCGAAAAACCCAGCTGCCCCGGTAATATAAAATCGATCTGCCGGTAGATACGGCCCGGCACACGGCTTATCTGCAGGGAGGCTACCGAAGGCGCCAGCGGAAAGGCCCGCTGGTTGATCCGCGTGGTCAGCGCTTCCAGCGCAGCCCTGATCAGCGGCAAACGGGAAACCGTTGCCTCGGAATGCTGAAGCCGGAAGGTATAGTGCGGAACGCCAAAAGAAACGGTATCGGTGCGAATATCGAGAATGCCGTCGAGCCGTCCCTTTTTCAGGTCCTCCGTCATCGCTGCCGTCTCCTTTCCCCGCTGCAGGTCAAACAGTCCGATCTTTTCCACCGCCTTATACATGGGACCGGTAGTATCCGCCCCGGGAGATATCCCTATTTTTACCTTTACCGCAGCGCTATCCACCATGGCGCCAAATACGGTGACAAATATCAGCGGGAAAAGCAGGGCAAAGACCACCGAGGTAGGACTTCTCCAGGTAGCGATCAGACTGGCCCTGGCAATGGCGGTCATGGCCTTCAGCTGGCTGTATGATCCTGACATAAGTTATCCGGCTAAAACGCTCTGTATAAAATTAGCCAATAAAAAGCACTTATTCTTTTTGATATACCCTGACGTAATCAATCTCGTATCGTTTCGGGAATGCTGTGCGATCCGGATTCCCGCCATTGTCGCCGCCAATGGCAAGGTTCACTAAAATATAATGCGGCTGCATAAACGGATTGCTTCCATCCGGATTATACAGGCTGTCCAGCGGCACCTGATTCATCAGCAGATCATCCACATACAATTTAATTTCCTTTTCGTCCCAGTCCATCCGCCAGATATGAAATCGGCTGCTCCAGTCTTTCGTGTGAAAATCGCTTATCAATTTTCTGACGCTATACCATTTGGCCACACCCGGCCGGTCTGTGCCGCAGGCAATATTGGCCAAAAGATGCCGGCGGTAATATTCCATAATGTCGATCTCGCCATCGGACGGCCAGGGCTTACTTATGCCAAGGGTCCAGAACGCAGGCCACAGGCCGTCTGCCGTATCGATCTTTGCCCGCATCACAAACCTCCCGTACTGCCAGCTTTTATGCCGGCGTGTATTCAGGCTTGCAGAAGTATAATCAATCCATTTTCTGTTGGTTTTCCAATTGCGGCTTCCTGCTCTGTAATCCGGATTAGGGATATGAACACGCCGGGCTTCAATGATCAGCTTGCCGTTTTCGCAACGGGCGTTCTCGGACTGATACCACTGGTCTTCGTGATTACGCTCAAACCCATGTTCAAATCCCCATACGGTGGTGTCGGGAGCCCCGTCATCGTTGAACTCATCGGACCATACCAGCCGGTAATCCTGCTGGCTTACCTGACCATATCCATTATATACGCCCGTGAAAAGCAAAAGAACAGCCCCAAAACGCCAGGAACGGTTCCGGCGTAAGCATGATGTATACTTGTTCATAGAAATCTTATTTGAATCATGAGCGATATTTTTTCTCTCTGCATCGCCGGACGATCACTTTGGCTGATACCGTTTTTTTACCACCAGCTTATCCCCGGAATCATCCATCTCAAAAAGACAGGGAATGCGGATAGTATGGCCTTTTTCATCTACCCGGTGACTATGGATCGCCATAAGGAGCTTTCCGTCGAAACTGCGAAAGAGCATGCCGTGACCAAAGTTGGGCGGGGTGATGGGCGCTTTCTCCTGTATCCAGGGACCCGCTAAGGTACCGCTTGCCGAATAGGCCACCCCCTGGGTGTAAACATTGAACACCCAGCTTGTCCACAACATCCCGAGCCTGCCGGTTTGCGTACGGAAGACAAACGGCCCATCCGTGACCCGGTTGGGAACAACCTTACCGTTCAGCTCTTCCCGGCTCCAGGGAGAATCGCTTGCCCTGAACAGCACTTTCCCTTCGCCCACGGAACCGCTTAAATCAGGTTTGAGCCGGATTTTCTCCACGGTACCGTTCCAGTTTTGCAGCCACTCATGACAGTAGATCATATAAGGCATGTCATTTTCGATCCAGAATGTTGCATCCAAAGTAGATTTATCGGCCGGCAGATATATGGAATCCGCCATGGGAACATAGGGGCCGTCGGGGCGATCGCTGACCAGAATATGACAGGCGCGCCGATCAATTACCCTTCCCCTGAAGGTGTCGATCTTGATGGCAGCGTTGGTGAAGGTGGCAAAGTAATAATATTTACCGTGATAATGGTGGAGCTCCGCCGCCCAGATCATGGGGCGGGCGCCCATCCACGAATGCGGATTGAAGCTCACCGCACGGAAGGGGCCGGTCCACCGCTTTAAATCACGGCTTTTCCATATCATCCCGCCGGTGCCGGTCATGTAGTAGGTCGCTGTCGGTTTGTCCGCCAGAATAAAAGGATCGCTCAGACGGATGGAGTCGAGAGGAATATCCGTCCTCACCCCGGGCATCCGGCGTTGAGCGGTCAGCGGCGTCAGCGCAAAGACAACATATACGAGTATCAAAACATGCTTTCTCATAACCCTCCCTTTTATATGCCGTCAATTTATAAAAATCATTTGTTATTTTGACAATGCCCGCTGATTTCTATTCCATATTAAATTTACACCGCTTACCTTTATCATCGCAAAAATCAATAGCTATGTTCCCGAACACAGACCCTACCCGCACCGACGCCTGGAAAAAGCTGAAAGAACACGCCGACTGGATGCACGGCGCGCACATCCGTAAGCTGTTTGCCCAGGACCCGCAGCGCTTTGAGAAATATACCCTCAGGTTTGAAGATATCCTGTTTGACTATTCCAAAAATATCCATACCGAAGAAACGATAGAGCTGCTGCTGGAGCTGGCGGAAGCATGCAAGGTGAAAGAGGCCATCGCCGCCATGTTCGGCGGGGAACATATCAACCGCACCGAAGACCGCGCCGTGCTGCATACCGCCCTCCGCAACCTTTCGGATACTCCCGTTTATGATAACGGCGAAGATGTGATGCCCGCCGTCCGCACCGTATTGCAAAAGATGCGGACCTTCTCCGCAAAAGTCCACAGCGGCGAATGGAAGGGGTATACCGGCAAAAAAATAAAATATATCGTCAATATCGGCATCGGCGGATCGGACCTCGGCCCGGTAATGGTGACGGAAGCGCTCCGGCCTTACTGGAAAGCAGATATGCAGCCGTATTTTGTCTCCAACATCGACGGCACCCATATTGCGGAAACGCTGAAAAAGATAAATCCTGAAGAAACGCTTTTCCTCATCGCTTCCAAGACCTTCACCACACAGGAAACGATGACCAACGCCCATACGGCCCGGCGCTGGTTTCTCGAAAGCGCGGGAGACGAGTCTATGATCAAAAAGCATTTTGTGGCCCTCTCCACCAATCGGCCGGAAGTGGAGAAGTTCGGCATCGACCCGGAGAACATGTTTGAGTTCTGGGACTGGGTCGGCGGCCGTTATTCCCTATGGTCGGCCATCGGTCTGAGCATCGTGCTGACCATCGGCTATGATCATTTCGAGCAGCTGCTGCGGGGCGGACATGCAGTAGACCGGTATTTCCAGGAAACCGCTTTCGCCGAAAACATCCCCGTCATCATGGCGCTGCTGGGCATCTGGTACAGCAATTTCTTCGGCTCGGAAACGGAAGCCATCCTGGCTTACGATCAGTATATGCATCGCTTTGCAGCCTATTTCCAGCAGGGCAACATGGAAAGCAACGGTAAGAGCGCAGACCGCAACGGGCATCCGGTAGAATATTCCACCGGCCCTATCATCTGGGGGGAACCCGGCACCAACGGACAGCACGCCTTTTATCAGCTCATTCATCAGGGCACCCGGCTGATCCCCTGCGATTTTATCGCTCCCGCCATCAGCCATAACCCCATCGGGGATCATCATCCCAAGCTGCTGGCCAACTTTTTCGCCCAGACCGAAGCGCTGATGAATGGCAAAACGGAACAAGAGGTGCGTACCGAGCTGGAGCAGTTGGGAAAGACCGAAGCGGAGATCGAGCAGCTGCTGCCCTACAAGCTGTTCAGCGGCAACCGCCCGACCAACTCTTTCCTGCTCAAAGAGATTACCCCCTATACCCTGGGGAACCTGATTGCGCTGTATGAGCATAAGATCTTTGTGCAAGGCGTGATCTGGAACATCTTCAGCTTCGATCAGTGGGGCGTGGAGCTGGGCAAACAGCTGGCGGGAAAGATCCTGCCCGAGCTGCTGCAGGACGAAGCGGTCAGCTCCCACGACTCCTCTACCAATGGCCTGATCAACGCTTACAAACAGATGCGGAAATAACGGCTTCCCCGTATTAATATCATCTTTTACAGCGATTATTCCCAAAAGCCTTCCGGCCGACAGGTTCAACGCCTGTCGGCCCAAAAACACCCTGCCATTCTGTCATTTCCTCATATTTTCCAGTATCTTTGCACACGGTTTAACGGTGAAGCATGTTTGAGATTCCGACAAAAAATATAGACGAGCGCCGTCAGGGGGAAGCTTTTGAGGGCGTACAGATACCTGTAGCGGCCGGTAAAAGGTTTTATATAGAAAGCTACGGCTGCCAGATGAACTTCAATGACAGCGAGATCGTAGCCTCCATCCTGCAGCAGCAGGGCTATGGGGCCACGGTCAACTACACGGAAGCCGATCTTGTACTGATCAATACCTGCTCCATCCGCGAGAAGGCGGAACAGACGGTACGCAACCGGCTGCAGGCTTTTAATACCGTAAAAAAAGAGCATCCCGGCATGCTCATCGGCGTGCTGGGCTGCATGGCCGAACGGCTGAAGGCCCGCCTGCTGGAGGAGGAGAAGCTGGTAGACCTCGTAATAGGGCCGGATGCCTACCGTACCCTCCCCGCGCTGGTAGAGGAAGCCGGCGGGGGGCAGAAAGCGGTAAATGTGCTGCTGAGCCGGGAGGAGACCTATGCCGATATCAGCCCGGTACGGCTGGACAGTAACGGTGTTACCGCCTTCGTATCCATCATGCGGGGGTGCAACAATATGTGCAGCTTCTGCGTGGTGCCCTTTACCCGCGGGCGGGAGCGCAGCCGCGATCCGGAATCCATTATCCGCGAATGCCGCGAGCTGTTTGACAGAGGCTACCGGGAGGTGACCCTGCTGGGGCAGAATGTGGATTCTTATTACTGGGACGGAACGCTCACCTTCGCGGGACTGCTCGCCCGGGTGGCGGAGATCGATCCGCTGCTCCGCGTACGGTTCAGCACCTCTCATCCCAAGGATATCACCGACGAAGTGCTGCATACCATGGCGCAGTACGGCAATATCTGCAAATACATCCATCTGCCCGTCCAGAGCGGCAGCACACGGATACTGCAGCTGATGAACCGCACCTATACCCGGGAATGGTACCTGGCCAAGATAAAGCGGATCCGGGAGATCATGCCGGACTGCGGCATATCCACCGACATCATCACGGGCTTCTGTACCGAAACGGAGGAAGATCATCGCGAGACGCTCAGCCTGATGAAAACGGTGGGCTACGATCTCGCCTATATGTTCTTTTACTCCGAACGGCCCGGCACGCTTGCCGCCCGGCGCTATGCGGACGATATCCCGGAGGAGGTCAAGAAAAGCCGACTTGCCGAAATCGTGGAGCTGCACCGGCAGCGGGCGCTCGAAAAGATGCAGCAGGAAATAGGGAAAACCTGTTTGGTGCTGATCGAGGGGGATTCCAAGCGCAGCGCAGGCGACTGGTGCGGGCGCAACGACCAGAACCGGATGGTGGTGTTCCCCAAAGCGGAAGGTACCGGAAAAGGAACCTATGTGCAGGTAAAAATCACCGGCTGCACCGGCGCCACCCTGATCGGAGAGATGATAAAAGCATAACCATGGTCAATATCGTAAAAAATAATCTCGACGCCATTATTCAGACCTGTAAGGAGCTACAGGTAAGTTCCTTATATCTATTCGGATCGGCCACCCGGGAAAAGGATTTTAACCAGGAAAGTGATCTGGATTTTCTGTATAGCTTTAAAAAAGATGAAACCGGTTTGCCTCAGACAACTTATGACTATTTTGATTTGTTATTCCGGCTGGAGAAAATCCTTGATAAAAAAGTAGACTTGGTCGCCGAAGAAAGGATACTGAACAAATACTTTCTGGAAACAGTAAACAAGGAAAAGGTAAAGCTTTATGAAGCCTGAGGCCGTTAAATATTTATATGATGTGCTCGATTCAATTCATGCGATCACGCATCATATAAAAGATACACCTTCCTTAAAACTGTTTATGCATAATCCAACGGTCACCGATGCTGTTGAAAGACGGCTGGCCATTATAGGCGAGGCGCTGCACCAAATTAAAAAAAAAGATAGCTCTCTGACAGGAATATCCGACCATAAGAAGATTATCGGACTTCGGCATATCCTGGTTCATGATTATGATCTGATAGATCATGCTACAATCTGGATCATTGTGACAAAGCATCTACCCCGATTGGAAGAAGAAATTCAGGCCATTATCCATAACTTATCCATTTAATGTCAGACCTTCAAAGCATAAAGAACCGCTTCGGCATCATCGGCAACAGCTCCGCGCTGAACTATTCGCTCAGCGTGGCCATGCAGGTAGCCGCTACCGACCTGACCGTACTGATCATGGGGCAGAGCGGGGTGGGAAAGGAAGCGTTCTCGCAGATCATTCATACGCTCAGCGGCCGTAAGCATAATCCTTTTATTGCGGTCAACTGCGGCGCCATCCCCGAAGGCACGATCGATTCGGAGCTTTTTGGTCACGAAAAGGGATCATTCACCGGAGCGCTGGACAGCCGGAAGGGATATTTTGAAACGGTAAACGGCGGCACCATCTTTCTGGATGAGATCGGTGAGATGCCCCTCGGCACCCAGGCCCGGCTGTTGCGCATGCTGGAAACCGGGGAGTATATCCGCGTAGGGTCCTCCAAGGTGCAGAAGACCGATGTCCGCGTCATCGCCGCCACCAACAAAGACCTGCTGGAGCTGACTCAGGCGGGGAAATTCAGGGAGGATCTTTACTACCGGCTCAGCACGGTACCCATCCGCGTACCGGCCCTTCAGGAGCGGAAAGAAGATATCCCGCTGCTGTTCCGCAAGTTCTGCGTGGATTTTTCCGAACGCTATCACAGCGCACCCGTGCAGCTCAATGAAGAAGCCATGCAGCTGCTGGTGAACTACCCCTTTCCGGGAAACATCCGGGAACTGAAAAATATCGCCGAACAGATATCTGTACTCAGCCGGGACAAGACCGTCACCGCCGAAGAGCTCCGGCATTTCCTTCCGGAATATGCCAGCCGGCTTCCGGTGCTCTCTACCCACCGCGACAAGCAGGACAGCACCTTCTCCTCCGAACGGGATATCCTGTACAAGCTTTTCTTTGACATGAAAAAGGATGTAACGGAACTGAAAAAGATGTTTTTCGACATCATCCGCAACCCCCAGATCGTGCAGCAGGAGGACTTCCATCCCGAGCGGCTCATGCCCGAGCATGCGTATCACCAGGGAGGGGGCGAAACGCCGCCGGCCGCCCTCAGCTCCTCCCGGCCCATTATTCTTCCGCAGGACAAGATAGACCAGCACGAGGAGGTGGAAGAAAGCCTCTCCATAGCAGACAAGGAAAAAGAGCTGATCGTCAAGGCGCTGAAAAAGCACCGGGGCAAGCGGAAAGATGCAGCATCCGACCTGGGCATTTCCGAAAGAACCCTCTACCGCAAGCTGAAAGAATACGATATTGCCGAATGAAAGGCATTTGATAATTTGATGATTTGGAGATTTGTTGATGAAGTAATCATAGAAAATTTAAAGTTCAAGGTCTAAAGTCTAAGGTTTATCTGCCCGGAACGGTACTTTAGACCTCAAACCTTAAACAACAGTACCGGCAACCTCAAACCAGAAATCGCATAATGAAGATAAATCCGCGTCTCTTTTACACGGGCCCCGCTATATTCCTGGCCGGCATATTAATGTTGCTTTCGTCCTGCGGGATATACAGCTTTAACGGCGCCAGCATCGACCCGGCTGCCAAGACGGTAAATGTGCATTTTATCGAAAACAAGGCGCCCTACAACAACCCCACCCTGAGCCAGAAGCTGACCGAGGGGCTGCGTACCAAGATCACCTCCCAGTCCAGGCTGGCGCAGGTAAATTCAGACGAAGCCGATTACATCTTCAGCGGCGCCATTACCGGTTATGCCGTATCGAATGCAGCCGTCACCAATGTGGAACAGGCCGCCACCTCCCGGCTGACCATTACGGTAAATATCGATTTCAAGTCAAAGCTGAATCCCAAAGCCAACTTCTCGCAATCGTTCTCCCGCTCCGCCGACTTTCCGGCCAGCCGCTCGGTAACGGAGGTACAGGATAACCTGGTGACGGATATCAACAAACAGCTGGTAGACGACATTTTTAACAAAGCTTTTGTCAACTGGTAACCGCTCCGTTTTCTTAACTTTGAACAAAGCATTCAGAATAAGCCCGCCATGTCCGAATTAGCCGAACAGATACTGGATGCCCGTAATGACGGGGATATTTCTTCCGCCGCGTTGGAACAGACCATAGCGCAGTATCCTTATTTTGCGCCGGCATACTGGTGGCTGGCCCGGAAAAGCCGGGAGACGGCAGACGGCGGCAAATCCCTCGGCAGGGCCAGTCTCTTCAGCTGCTACCCTTTGCTGCTGCGGGTTTTTGTCCATGCCCCCGTGCTGGAGGGACCGGGCGGGAAAGACAAAACCGACGCCCTGATACAGCCTTTGTATGCAGAAGATTACTTTGCCTATGCGGGTGTAAAGCTTTCCGATACGGCGGCGGCCGACGGCAAAAAGCCGACCATGGCCCAGCTGCTCAGCTTTACGGACTGGCTGCGCACCCTTAAACGGCCCCAGGGCGCGGTGGACCCCGACCTGCAGCCCGAAGAACGCGAAGCAGCGATGACCCGCGAAAACCAGGCTTCCGGGCATGTAAAGGCCATGGCAGATTCCTCGGTAGCCTCCCGCGACGACGTGGTGACCGAGGCCATGGCGGAGGTGCGCATCCGGCAGGGGCAGCCCGCCCGGGCCATTGCCATCTATGAAAAATTAAGTTTGCTCAATCCCGGAAAAAAGAGTTACTTTGCCGCCAAAATCGAGTCCTTAAAAAAAGCGCATTGATATTATGTTGATATTCTTTGGCATCCTGATTATCGTGGCTTCTGTGTTGCTGGGTTTGTTTGTGCTGATACAGAATCCCAAGGGAGGCGGCCTTTCGGGCACCTTCGGCGGATTCAGCAATCAGGTGATGGGGGTGCGCCAGACTACCGATATCCTGGAGAGAGGTACCTGGATCCTGGCCGTCATTATCGGTGCGCTCTGCCTGGCGTCTTCCTTTTTCCTGCCTCGCGCGGGAACCGGCGTACAGCAGAAAAGCATCATGGAGAAAAATGTAAACAGCCTGCCTGCTCCCGCACAGGCGCCCGCCGCTCCTTTCCCGGGAGCCGCCCAGCCCCAGCAGGGATCGCAGCCGGCTGCACAACCCGCTAACGGCAACGGCGCACAACCTGCAGCGCCCGCTTCCGATCAAAAATAATCTTCCGGGTATCCCGGTCATGACCCCGTCCGCGAAGACGGGGTTTTTTATTGCCTCTCTGAACCTCTGCGGTATTTTAACTATTTTAGCAAATCACCCGATAAACCGGACACGCCTAACCGATCCGTATGGCAAAAAAAAGCAGCAGAAAGAGAAAACCCGGAAAACCATGGAAAACAATCGTCCTGTTTTCCGTACTCAGTCTTATCATCGCTACCGGTATCTTTTTCGCCTACCGCATCCTGGCCCCCAATACGGCCCCTTTCCATGACCAGCGCTATTTTTATATCCATACCGGCTCCTCCTATGCCCAGGTATTAAAGGCCCTGAAAGACCAGGATATCGTGAAAAGCATCAACAGCTTCGACTGGCTGGCGAGGCAGGCGGATTATCCCGAACACGTAAAGGCGGGCCGTTACGAAATAAAAACCGGGATGAGCAACCTGGAAATTGTAAAGCTCCTCCATTCGGGACGACAAATGCCCGTAAAGCTGGTCATCAACAAGCTCCGCACCCGCGAAGATTTTGTGGCCTTCGTCAGCACCCGGCTGGAAGCAGATTCCAATACCCTGCGGGTCCTGCTCCGGGATCCGGTATACCTGCGCCGGTACGGTCTGGATACCAACACCGCCCTTTGCGCTGTCATCCCCAATACCTACGAGTTTTTCTGGAATACCGGCGCCGAGGACCTATATGACCGTCTGGCAAAGGAGGCCCGCAAGTTCTGGACCGACAAACGCAAAACGGCAGCCGACTCCCTGGGTCTGACGATCCCGCAGGTATATATCCTGGCCTCCATCATAGAAGAAGAAACCAACAACAACGGAGAGAAACCCCTGATCGCAAGCGTATACCTCAACCGGCTGCGCAGCGGCATGCGTCTTTCTGCAGACCCTACTGTAAAATTTGCCGTAGGCAACTTTTCACTGCGCAGGATCACCGGCAAACAAACAGGTTTCGACTCTCCCTATAATACCTATCTTTATGCCGGGCTGCCTCCGGGACCCATCTGCACCCCTTCCATCAAAACCATTGATGCCGTGCTGCGGGCCTCCCATACGGAATATCTTTACTTTTGCGCCAGCGCGGATTTCTCAGGGCGGCATGTGTTTGCCGCCACTTATGCGGAACACCTGAGGAATGCCCGGCGTTATCAGAAAGCCCTGGACAGCCTGGCTATTCATTGAGGACCGCAACCGGAAAACAGTACGCTTTGCCTTATGCTCAATCTCAAAAAAATACTGCTCGGCTGGAAACCCGTGTATGGCGTGGTACAAAAAAGCAAGCGACTGGTATTACCGGGCTTTGAAGGTATTCCCCTGTATGATGCGATAAGCTTCTTTTTTCAGGAAATAAAAAAAGACCGGCTGACGGACCGTGCGGCAGCCATCTCCTTCAATTTCCTGCTCGCCATCCCCCCTACCTGCATGTTTCTGTTTACCCTCCTGCCCTATATACCGCTTAAAAATACCGAATCCACCATCTACCAGGTGCTGGCCGATATTACGCCCAATATGAGCACTTACCAGATCATCCACGATGTGGTGTATGATTTTCTGAATACCCAGCGTACGGGGTTGCTCTCCCTGGCTTTTTTCCTGGGTATCTTTTCCTCTTCCAATGCCGTCATCGGCATCATGCATTCGTTTGACAAGGGGCATATTACTTTCCGGACCCGTACCGCCTTTCAGCGCCGCTGGATGGCCATCCGGCTTACCTTGCTGCTCCTGCTGGTGGTGGTGGTAAGCCTTTGCCTGATCATCGGCCAACGGGCCATTTTTCAATACCTGTTCGACTGGCTCGGCGTCACCAACACCCTCTTCATCTTTTCTGTGAACCTGACCCGGTGGCTGATCATTATCCTGTTGTTCTTTACCATTATATCCGCCATCTATACCTACGGGCCGGCCACACAGAAACGCTGGAAGTTCATCACCGCCGGGTCCACGCTGGCCACCATCCTGATCATCCTGACCACCCTCGGCTTCTCCTATTTCGTCAATCACTTCAACAGCTATAACCGGATTTACGGATCCATCGGGTCCATTCTCGTACTGATGCTGTGGATATTCCTGAACTCGCTGGTGCTGCTCATCGGTTTCGAGCTCAACGCCAGCATAGAGATGGTCAGAGCTACAGCCGACCGGCGGATTGCGGCGGAGGAAAAAGAGAGGATATGAATTCACGCTTCCCACTGCTTCCTGAGCTGTGCATAGTTTTCCGGTGAGAGCGCCGGCTCCCGGTAATGTCCGGCGGCGCTTTTCTGGCGAAAAGCTTCATAAAGGGTCACCGCACAGGCCACCGATATATTGAGGGAGCGGATCATGCCCACCTGCGGAATGATAAAGTTACCGTCGGCTGCCGCACTTATCTCCGCGCTTACGCCGTCATGCTCATTCCCAAACACAAGCGCCAGCGAACCCGTAAGGTCCATATCATACAGTTGAACAGAATCTTCCGAGAGACAGGTGGTATATATCTTTTCGTATCTTTTCCGCAAGTCGCCCAGGCAGGTTTCCATATCCGTATACTGATGAATGGTCAGCCATTTTGCCGCGCTGGACGAGCTCTTGGCACCCCATTTGCGATGGGGCGGTATGCGGGTGTTGAGCACATAGATATCCTGGATGCCCACGGCATCGCAGGTACGCATTACTGCTGAGATATTATGCGGGTCGGTTACATTTTCCAGCACCACAGTAAGGTTTTGCTGGCGTTTATCCAGCACCGTGGTCAATCGTTTTATACGTTCCGGCGTCATGGCGTGATCGGTTTAGAGGCACAAAAATACGATAACCCGAAAATCAAAATAATTTCGTAAATTACTTCTCAAGTACAAGGGCCATGGAAAAAATATGGCATAGCACCTTCTTTAATGCCGATATACTGGCAGGCCTGCTGTTATTATGCCTGGGCGGGCTGATGCTCTGCTTTCCCCCGCGAAACCGGAGAGCTTTTTACGGCTACCACAGCTACCTGGCCCGGAGAAACGCCGATACCTGGCGCAGCGCCAACCGCTTTGCCGCCCTTTTTTCGGTGAAGCTGGCCCTTTTCCTGCTGCTGCTTGGCCTGGGCGCGGGTTATGTATTCGATGCGCAAAGCTACTGGTTTTACCTGCTTACCGCCGGCACGGTGATCATCGCGGTCATGCTGCTGCGGGGCGAAACGGAATGGTATCTTTCCCGGCAGTTCGATGAAGAAGGCAATCGCAGGAAGGAGCCCCTGAGCGCAAAAGCCTATCGGGAAAGCCTCCATCATACCGCTGCCCATGCCGATTCCGGAAAGCAGGCTCCCCCATCGGGGGATTAAGCTGTATTCCTTCGTATCTTTGCTGGTCTTACCACCATATGTTATGCTAAACGCGCAGGAAAAAGGATTTTACGATTACTGGGAAGCTCACCGGGAAAAAAAGCGGAAATGGACCAGTCAGCTGTTTGACAGCCTTCCGATAGGACTGCTGTTTGCGCTGCCCATGATCCTGTTCTTCCTCATGGAGGGCGCACGCAACAAAGCCATGATCGGCAAAACAGACCTCGTGCTGATCTGTACCGGCACCTTTTTTATCGCGCTTTTCTACAGCATCTTCCGGGGCCGGTTCCGCTGGGAGCGCAACGAGGAAAAATACCAGGCGCTCCGGCGGAAGCTTGAGCGGGATGCTTCTCCCGAGTCCCCTGAAGCGGGATGATTTGCTTTTTTACCGCTATTGTCGTTACTTTGCAGTGCAATTCTGCCGGAAGATCGGAGGAATAATCCATCCAGGACCATATTCACCTGTTTTTGCCCTGAAGACATCCGGTCGCGCATGCTGCTCATGCTTGCTATCTGGGAAGCAACAGCGCCAAGGCAGAAGCCTTTTAAAATCATTTTTTGTACATGCCTGAAAATTCAGTTCCCGGACAGGGGGAAGACGCTATCCCTGTCAGCTTATCATTAGATACCAATTTCCTGGATAAAGACCTGCAAACCAAAGAGCCTGTTGTAAACAAGCGGATATTTTACCTTAGCCTGCAGGCCATCTTCAACGCCCTGATCATCGGGGTCATCGCCAAAATACTGGTCGCCCTCATCAACCTTATTACCAATATCTCCTTTTACGGGGAATGGACCTTTGCCTCCGCCGCGCCTTCAACCGTACACCTCGGTGTGCTGGTGATCGTCGTGCCGGTGCTGGGCGCCATCATCGTAGGTATCATGGCCCGCTACGGGCATGCCGGCATCCGCGGGCATGGCATTCCGGAAGCGATGGAGCAGGTGCTGCTGAACGAAAGCCGTATCAACCCCCTGATCACTTTTCTGAAACCGATATCCTCGGCCATATCCATCGGCACGGGAGGTCCCTTCGGGGCGGAGGGTCCCATCATCGCCACCGGGGGAGCGCTGGGATCGCTTACCGGTCAGATCATGCGGATCACGGCGGCTGAAAGAAAGATCATGCTGGCAGCGGGCGCCTGCGCCGGCATGGCCGCCATATTCGGAAGTCCGGTCGCCGCCGTATTGCTGGCCATCGAGCTCCTGCTTTTTGAGTTTTCCCCCCGTTCCATCATCCCCGTAGCGCTGTCCTGCGCTACCGGCGCCGGGGTACATTTCGTCTTTTTCGAATCGGCCCCCGTTTTCCAGATGCCCGCTATTCCCTCGCCGGACAGCATGGCGCTGCTGACCTATACTATTATGGGTCTGCTGGTCGGGGTGGCTGCAGCGGCTATATCCAAAAGCGTATATGCCATAGAAGACCTTTTTGAACGGCTGCCCATACACTGGATGTGGTGGCCCGCCCTCGGCGCGGTGGCGGTAGGCGTCATCGGTTATTTCGCCCCCGAAACCATGGGGGTTGGCTACGACAATATCCGTCACCTGCTGACCGGCTCGCTTTCCCTGAAAGTATTGCTGGCCCTCTGTATCCTGAAATATATTTCCTGGGCCATCTCCCTGGGGAGCGGCACTTCGGGCGGTACCCTGGCCCCCTTGTTTACCATCGGCGGAGGCATGGGGGCGCTGCTCGGCATGCTTACGCTGAACATCTTTCCCGGAAGCGATATCAACATCGCCACCGCCGCCCTGATCGGCATGGCCGCGATGTTTGCCGGCGCTTCCCGCGCCCTGCTCACCTCTATCGTATTCGCACTGGAGACCACCGGCCAGACACACGGGCTGCTGCCGCTGCTCTGCGCCTGCACGGCCGCCTATTTCGTATCCTTCTTCCTCATGAAGCGGGGCAGCATCATGACCGAGAAGATCGAGCGACGCGGCGTCCACGCCCCCGACTCCTACGAACCCGATATCCTGCAGAAAGTACGGGTCAAAGAAGTGCTGCACGGGGATCATAATGTGCTGAGCGGGGAGAACAGCATCAAGGAAGCGCGGGAATGGATCAAGGCCAATGCCAGCCAGGAAGAAAGCACCACGCTGGTGCTGGTGGACCACGACGGCCATCTGCTGGGCGTGATCAAACGGGCCGATATCTTTGGAAAGCAATATGCGGATGACGCACCGGTGGAATCGCTGATCAAAGGCAATGTACCCTATATCTACGAAGACAATGAGCTGAGCATCGCCGTGGACATCATGGACAAATACCATACGGACGTGCTGCCGGTCGTCACACACGATGCCCGCAAGCAAGTCACCGGCATTCTTTCTCACAAGAACATTTTTGCCGCTTACCGGAAACGACGGGATGAAGATGCGCTTTACAAACAGGCTATCTCCTTAAAAAGACAAGGTATCCGGGTCATCCTGCGGGGCAGGCAGCTGCTGAAGCGGTAAAAAGAAAAGCAGAAAAATGTGCCGCGGCTCAGCGGCTTTTCTCCGGCCGGCCGCTGAAAAGGTGCTTTTCGGCATGATAGGAAGAGCGTACCAGGGGGCCGCTTTCCACATAATCCAAACCGAGGGCGTAACCTATCTCCCGGTATTCCGCAAATTCATCGGGATGTATAAACCGCGCTACGGGCAGATGCTTCCGCGTGGGCTGAAGATATTGCCCCAGCGTAACTACATCACAGCCGTTATCCCGGAGGTCTTCCATGGACCGGATCACTTCTTCCCGCGTCTCGCCCAGTCCCAGCATGATCCCGCTTTTGGTACGCATGCCGCCGGCTTTCAGGTAGCGAATCACCTCCAGGCTGCGGTGGTATTTTGCCTGTATCCGTACCTGCCGGGTCAGCCGTTCCACGGTCTCCAGGTTGTGCGACACCACCTCCGGCGCTACTTCAATGACGCGGTCGATATTGGGATGGTTGCCCTTAAAATCAGGTATCAGCGTTTCCAGGGTGGTTTCCGGATTCAGCGCCCGCACGGCCCGCACCGTATTGGCCCAGATCACCGAGCCCCCATCGGCCAGCTCGTCGCGGTCTACCGAGGTAATTACGGCATGCTTGACCTTCATCAGGTAAATGGCTTCCGCCACGCGCTGCGGCTCATCCCAGTCCACCGCCTCCGGGCGCCCCGTCGCCACCGCACAAAATCCGCAGCTCCGGGTACAGACGTTTCCCAGGATCATAAAGGTAGCCGTTCCGGCTCCCCAGCACTCTCCCATATTGGGACAGTTGCCGCTTTCGCAAATGGTATGTAACTTATAGGTATCGACCAGGCTGCGTACCTGTTTGTAGTTCTCTCCTATCGGCAGGCGTACCCGCAGCCAGTTCGGTTTTTTCTGCTGCTCCTGCTGCTCCGGGACTGTCGGTGCTTCCATAAATCTCCTTTTTATCTTCGGCTGCTTCTTTAACAAATATCCGGCACAAAAGTTACCAGCGTTTTCCCAGTATCAGGCTGACGTAGGCATCAAAGAAAAACTGCTTGCCGGGATGCCCCACCATGATGTTGATCTTTTTGGAATATACCTCTGCGTTGACCCCCACCTCAAGCGCGCTCACCACCTTGTTAAATTCTGCCCAGTCGAACCGCATCCCCAATTTTCCATGGAGGCCCGGCACCACCTTGAGCTCATCCCAGCCCCGCTTGAGACCGCTGCCTCCGACGGGACTCAGAAACAGCTCCTTGGTTTCCTCGGTATATTTTACATATCGGATGCCGCCGGCGTCTTCGGCCTGAACGTAGTAAGGACGCAGCATGGCCAATGCCAGACCGCCCAGATAAACCGCGGATACCTCTACCCCGTTCTTGTTGCCTTTGCCTCCGATCATCCGGCGTTGCCCCAGCCCGAGCTTCAGCTGGTAGAAGATGTTTTCCTTTCCATATACAAAAGGCACCCCGGAGGAGCCGTACCCATACTGGTCAAAATAGGTCCGCGCCGTCTTATCTTCCTTCGGGTCCTTGCGTTCCCCCGCCTCGAACTGAAGCATGGTGGTGGTGGTATTGCTAACCCTTCTGCCATATTCGAGATAGGCGCTCCATCCGTCTGTATTCAGACGTCCGGCGACATTAAACTCATGCTGGTAAATAAAATCGCCTTCTTCCTCCCGGCGCATCACCCGGGTTTGCTGTAGCTTCCGTTGCTCTTTCTTATCCCGCCGGCTGGCGGCGTCCTGGGCATGTACTGTTGCCGCAAGCAGCAACAACGCAAGTACAAGTATCGGTTTACGCACGGGTTATATTGTTGGTCTGGTACTCTTAACGTAAATTTAGGCAAATTTATATAAATGACTTCAAAAATCGTCTACGAGGGAGCGCTCCGCACCACGGCCACGCACCTGCGCTCCGGAAGCGTTATCGAAACCGATGCGCCCACCGATAACAACGGCAAAGGAGAAAGGTTTTCCCCTACCGATCTGGTGGCCACGGCCCTGGGTTCCTGTATGATGACGATCATGGGCATTGTGGCCCGGCAAAGGCAGCTCCCGCTCGAAAATACCCGGATCAGCATCGAAAAGGTTATGGGTACCGACCCGCGCCGCATCACCGAAGTAAAGGTGAAGATCGATTTCCCCCCGGACCTTGACCTTTCTCCGGAAGAGCGTACCCGGCTGGAACAGGCGGCGCTCAATTGCCCGGTAGCCAAAAGCATTCACCCGGATATCCGCCAGTCGGTGGTCTTCAACTGGCATCCGGCGGAAGAAGCTACGGTTCATGAATGAGGCGTATGCCTATCCGGCAGTCCAGACAACGCCGTTCGTCGCAATAATGTTTCTTGAGGTGCAGCAGGGCCTGGCTGTCCGAAGCGCAGCGGTGTGTTACGCCCAGCTCCTGCCAGCGCCGGGTAATGCGGTTCTGCTCCGCAGGCAGCACCTGTAACAACGCAAGCGCCTTTTCAGTATACCGGTCCATCCCTTTCAGCCGTCCGTACAGGACCAGCATGGGCACCACGGTGTTGATGATCAGCATCCTCACGCTGGTCAGCCCCAGCTTCTTCTCCCGTCGGGGCGAGAGCTGGTCAAACCGGTAATGGGTATCCCAGTAACCGCCGGCCTGTACGGACAACAGCTGTTCCAGTCGCGCCGCGGTGCCGGCTTCGAGCATCCCGGAAAACAGGTGATCCGTCGTATACATCAGCATTGCCAGCTGGGCGATCCTGAGCGAAGGAAAGGCGGAAGGCCGCATGCGCAGCCATTTCCAGTAATATCCCGATACGGGCAGGAGGCTGTACTTCCGCTGCAAAAAGCGATACTCCTGCTGAAGCTGGCGCGGATAGGCGTCGGAAAACTTGGCTTCGAGCAGGCCGGCCTGTCCGAAGAACAGGGCCTCCAGCTGCAACAGCTGGTCCCTGTGCCGCGCCAGTATCTTCAGGGGCAGCGCACGGCACACTCCTTCCAGGGCATCGCCGTTTACCGGCCCTCCGAGGCTCCGGCCCAGGGCGCGGTAGAAAACCGTTTCCCAGTCATTGGCCGTTTCCTCCAACCAGCGCTCCAGCAACTCCGTCTTTACCTCCTGCCGCTCTATCACCAGCCGTTCTTTCCATCCCAGCCATACCTGTTCATCGACCTGTCCCAGCTGGGCGGAGCAGGGTACAAAACCCGGATGCTCCATCAGCCGTTCGTATTTTTCCAGCAGCAGACCGGGAATACGGTCCCGCAGCTCGAGCGCAGGTATGCCCTTTTCTTCCAGCTCGGTTACGGGGCGGTCGTTTTCCCAGACGACGTGGAGGATCACATTTCCATAAGCAGGATCCTGTCCGTGGCGGTGCCGGTACCAGTCGGACGCTTTGAGATGGATCTCCACATGGCCGGCCAGAACAGCGTCGCCGATACGGATCCGGGCCTGCATAAAATCGGGACCGGCGTCAGTATTGGGCAGCCCCGGCTGTATTACCTCTACCGGCGCTCCGGCTGCGGTACAAAGCGACCGGGCATTGTAATGGCGGTAACGCCAGCAGTACTGGAGCAGTTTTTCGGAGAGGAGCATTTCTAAATATAATTCATTCTAAATATAATCCTTTCCCGGCTTTTAGACAAATTTATGCCCGTCCGATTGTCCGTTTGGCGCATTCCCTGTAATTTTGCAAGGCATTCACCTACAATGCCGTCTTGCAAAACATCCGAAAATACTACCGGTTTCTGCGCAGCTTCCGCGATCTGGAAGAAAAAAGCGCCGAAGTTATCCGCCACCACGAAGTGCCCCTGGAATGGCTCCATAAAAAGCTGCGGCGCAACCAGTTCCTCACCCTTTCCGGTATCCTGGTCGGATGCACGGCCGGCTTGGCCGGGGTGCTGCTGAAGGCGCTGGTCCATTTCATCCACCTGTTTATCACACAGGACTATCACCTTCCCTATCAGCTGCTTTTTTACCTGATCTTTCCCTTTCTCGGCATCCTCCTCACGGTGGTGATCGTACGTTTTGTGTTAAAGGGAAAGGATGGTAAAGGCATCCCGAAAGTGCTCTCGGAGATCGCGCAGAAATCGAGTATGGTGGACCCGCGAAAGATGTATTCGCAGATCATCCAGGGGGCGGTGACCGTGGGACTGGGGGGCTCTGCGGGCCTGGAAAGCCCGATCGCCATTACCGGCGCCGCCATCGGCTCCAACTATGCCCGCACCTACCGGCTGAATTACAAAGAGCGCACCCTCCTGCTGGCCGCCGGCGCAGCGGCAGGTATCGCCGCCGCCTTCGACGCTCCCATTGCCGGTGTGATGTTTGCCATGGAGGTATTGCTGGCCGGCGTGGTATTTTCGGATTTTATCCCCCTGATCATCGCCTCGGTCTGCGGCGCCCTCTTGTCCAAGATCATCCTGGGCGATGAGATCATCCTGCATTTCCGGCTCAAGCAGGACTTCAACTACTGGAATGTTCCCTTTTACCTGGCGCTGGGGGTGCTGAGCGGCTTATACTCGCGCTACTATATGCTGATGGCCAACCGCGTGGATCATTTTTTCGAGCGGTACCGGGGGCGGGTCTTTCTCCGGGGCATCATCGGAGGCGCTGCCCTGTCGCTGCTCTGCTTCTTCTTCCCGCCGCTTTTCGGAGACGGCTATGAAAGCATCAAGGTGCTGGTGGACCAGAGCGGGGCCAGCCTGCTGACGGGCAGCCTTTATGTAAACCTGATCCAGCATTCCTGGGCCGTCCTGGTCTTTGTAGGACTGATCTGCCTGGCCAAGGTGTTTGCCACCACCGTTACCATCTCGAGTGGCGGCAACGGGGGTAACTTTGCCCCCTCCCTTTTTGCGGGCGCCTTTCTCGGCTATTGCTTTGCTTATGCCCTTTCTATGGCCGGCTGGGTGGAATTGCCCATCGCCAATTTTGCCATCGTAGGCATGGCCGGCGCCATGAGCGGCATCATGTATGCGCCGCTGACCAGCATCTTCCTGATCGCGGAAGCCACCGGCGGGTACGATCTGTTTATCCCGCTGATGATCGTATCCACCACCTCCTACCTGATCGTGCGGCGCTTTTCCCCCTATTCGCTGGAGGTAAAAAGGCTGGTGGACAAAGGACAGGTCTTTACCCGGCAGCACGACCGCAACCTGCTGTCCCTGCTGCATACCGGCGATATCATCGAAAAGGATATCCGCATCATCTCCCCCGAAGCCACGCTGCGGGAGCTGGTAGCGCTGATCAAGATCAGCAGCCGTAATCTTTTCGGGGTGGTAAACGACGCCGGGGAGCTGGAAGGAATTATTGTACTGGACGACGTCAAGGAGGTAATGTTCAACACCGAACTGTATGATTCCACCCATATCCGGCAGCTGATGAAAAATCCGCCGGCCTTCATAGACGTACAGGAGCCGATGCAGCAGGTGATGAAGAAGTTCGATGAAACAGGAGCCTGGAACCTTCCTGTGACCAATGGAAAGAAATTCCTGGGCTTTGTATCCAAGTCCAGTCTCCTGAACCGTTACCGGCAGCTGCTGAAGGATTATTCCACCTCTGAAGAAGAGTTATAAAAGCCATAAAAAGACTACCGCATAAAAACGATTTTATGGAAAAAAAGCTGATCAACCTGGGCATATTCGGATTTGGCTGTGTAGGACAGGGACTGTATGAAGTGCTGAACAAAACCCGGGGCATCAATGCCAGAATCAAAAAGATCTGCATCAAGGATCCCGACAAGCCACGGCCCATAGACCAGAGCTATTTTACCACCGACAAGGAAGATATCCTCAGCGATCCTTCCATCGACGTGGTCGTGGAGCTGATCAACGATACCGCGGCCGCCTTCGACATCGTGGCCACTGCCCTGCGGAACGGCAAAGCGGTGGTAAGCGCCAGCAAACGGATGATCGCCGAGAATCTGGGCACGCTGTACACCCTGCAGCAGCAATACCACGTACCCTTTCTGTATGAAGGCGCCTGCTGCGCCAGCATACCCATTATCCGCAACCTGGAGGAATACTACGACAACGACCTGCTCAATGCCGTGGAAGGTATCTGCAACGGCTCTACGAATTATATTCTTACCAAGATCTTTGAAGAGCAGCTGGATTTCGATACGGCCCTGCGGCAGGCACAGGAAAAGGGATTTGCCGAAACGGATCCCACGCTGGACATAGAGGGGTTTGACCCCAAGTTCAAGATCTGCATCTTGCTGCTGCATGCCTTCGGTACCTTTGTACAACCGGACGAGGTGTTCAACTTCGGCATCAGCCACCTCAACGATTTTGACATCAACTATGCGCGGCAGCGCAGCGGCACCATCAAGCTGATCGCCAAATGCAGGCGGCAGAACGGGCATGTGGTCACCTATGTGCTGCCCCACCTGATCACCGGGCATCACCTGCTCAGCGACGTATCCAACGAATACAACGGCATACTCGTGGAAAGCTCTTTCTCGGAAAACCAGTTTTTCGTCGGCAAGGGGGCCGGCGGCACCGCCACCGGCAGCGCGGTATTGTCGGACATCTCGGCGCTGACCTACAACTACCACTACGAATACAAAAAGATCGCCCAGCGCAACTCTCTCGCCCTGACCAACGATATCCAGCTAAAGATCTATCTGCGGTATAAAAAAACGGGGCAGGTGGACCTGGCGGATTTTTATACCATCAGCGAGAAATATGAATCGCCGGACAACCACTACGTGGTGGGAATGATCAACCTGGAAAAGCTGAAAAATGCCGCCTGGCTGCAAAACAAAGGGGTGAACCTGCTGGTGCTGGAGTGATGAATTTACTCAGCGCGAACCAAATGGTCAGAGCTTGATCTGGAGTTGTAATTTTCCGCCTAATCCATGCTCCACGATCCGCTGAAGCGTTGAGATGCGTACCTCTTTTATGTTGTTCTCTATTTTTGAAATATACGATTTGGTGGTACCTACCCGCTCAGCAAGTTCCTCCTGTGTCCATCCTTTCTCAAGACGGGCTTCCTGAATTAAAGCTCCGATTTTAAAATCTTTATAGCCTGCCTCAAGCTCCTCACGTCGGGGCGCACCCCGTTTTCCATAGTTCTTATCCTTAAACTGCTCAAGGGTCGTCCGGTTATTTGCCTTCGCTTTCATATTCTTCTTTTATTTTAAGGGCCTTTTCTATTTCCTTTTTGGGTGTTTTTTGCGTTTTCTTCTGAAAACCGCTTGTCAGGACAATCAGTTGTCCTTTATCGAAAAAACAGAAAATCCGGAAAATATCACTGCCTTGCTGTACCCTTATTTCAAAAAGTCCTTCCGTTTGTTCAATATGCTTCAGATAAATTTCCGGAATCCTTTCCATTTCTTCAATCAGCTCAAGGGTCCAGATAATTTTATCTTTTACCTTGTCCCGCTGTTTTTCAAAGAAAGTTTGGAAATAGTCTTTGTAAAAAATAATCGTTCGCCTTTTCGGCACAGCGCTATAGGTTAATGTACAGCAAAGGTACAAAAAGTTGCCCTAAAGTGAAACTTTTATTTGAACTCAGCGATAAGCCCGCAGCTCCTCCGCCACCCGGCCCACCGGAAGGCCCATGACATTGTAGTAATCCCCGTCAATCCGCTCCACGCCGATCAGCCCGATCCACTCCTGGATAGCATAGGCCCCTGCTTTATCAAAAGGACGGTAACGGTCGACATAATAACGTATCTGCGCTTCGGAAAGCCGCCGGAAGGTAACGGCCGTGATCTCCGAAAATACCTTTTCCTTACCGCCGCACGACAGACATACGCCGGTAATCACCCGGTGGGTTTTTCCGGAGAGGCGCGTCAGCATTTCCAGGGCTTCCTGTCCGTCGCGGGGCTTGCCCAGCGGCTGCCCTTCCAGCTCCACCAGCGTATCCGCCGCCAGGATAACCTCTTCCGGCAGACACAGCGGCTCCACCGCCTTTGCCTTGTTTCGCGCAATATAAGCAGGGGCTTCCGTCACCGGCATGCCGGGCGGGAAAACTTCTGCAACCGGCTTTACACGAATGGTAAAATCAATACCTGCCTGTTCCAGCAGGGCGCTGCGCCTGGGCGATTGCGACGCAAGTATAACGCTGCGCTGACGCATTAAAAATGGATTTTAAAAAACAACATGCTCAGGATACCCGTCAGCATAACCAGCTTGATGAGGTTGCTTACCCGGTGAAACCCTGCGGGGCCGGACGCGCGGCGGAGCCGGTAGATGACCGCGGCTGCCGGCAGCTGAACCAGTACCAGCAGGTAAGCAGCGGCGGCATACCATCCCCACTGAACGACCCTGAATTGTGCATAAACGATGGCAGCGATCAGCAGCCACAGCAATGCAGCGGCAAAGTCTTTGCTGGCATTCACCCCGTATACGATCGGAAAAGTACGGCAGCCTTCCTTATCATCGCCCTTTATATCCTCCAGGTCTTTTACCATCTCCCGTACCAGCGACAGCAGGAAGGCAAAAACAGCATACGCCAGGATGACCCGCAGTAAAAGATAAGCCGGCACCGCCGACTGTGGCGTTACCCCGCTGTATAGCTGCGGTTCGTAAAAGCCTACCACCATTACGGTAAGCGCCGTCAGCAGCGAGATGACCACATTCCCGATCAGCAACTGACGCTTGTAAGCCGTGGAATAAAACCACAGCAGCCCCGTGCACATCAGCTGGGTAAAGCCGAGCAAAGGCCGGCCGATGGACCAGGCAATGGCAAACCCCAGCCCCACGCCGGCAACGTTCAGCAAGGTGTGCCAGAGCATGGCCCAGCGGCGGCTGATGTATTTGTCAATGATGATCTTATCGGGCTTATTGATCTGGTCGATATTGACGTCAAAATAATCATTGATGATATAGCCGGCGGCAGCAATCAGCACGGTGGCCAGAGACAGCAGAAAAAAAGCGCCGTGGCCCAGCGTCGCCTGCATGTCACTGCGCAGATATACGGGGCGGATAACGGCGTACTGCAGCAGGTACTGCGTAAGGAATATATAGATCAGGTTGGGATACCGGATCAGTTTCAGGAAGGCGGACAACGGGTTCATCCTAAATTCGTTTTTTTAGTTTACCTCCCAGTGATGGTGCAGCTTCAGCACCTTTTCGATCACATCCCGGACGCATCCTTTTCCTCCGCTGAAGGGGGATGTATAGCGGCATATCGCCTTTATTTCGGGCGCCGCATCCGCAGGGCATACCGGTATACCGGTCATCTGCATGGCGGTATAGTCCGGCACGTCGTCGCCCATATAGAGCAGGGAAGACCATTCCAGCTCGTGCTCCGCCACATAGCCGGCCAGCACCGAAGCCTTATCCTGAACACCGAGGAAAATGTCTTTTATCCCCAGGCTCTCAAGCCTGCTCCTGACGCTGCCGGCGCTTCCCCCGGAGATCACTACTACCCGGTATCCTTTCTTCACCGCCAGCTGCAGTGCATAACCGTCACGGATATACATTTTCCGCGACAACGCCCCGTTTTCGAGCAGCTGCAGGGTGCCGTCGGTCATTACGCCGTCCACATCAAAAGCAAAAGTGCGGACCGTCCGAAAAAGTTCCAGTACGTTCATTCAGAAATACTTAAAGCAAAAGACAGCAGGCTCATCGGTAAACGGCGGATATCGCCGGAACCGGCTGCAAATTACGATGCCACGGTTAAACGGCCAATCCCAAATGCAGGAAGAACGCTTTAAGGCGCTTTCCGCTCCACGTCGTAAAACTGACGGATGTCGTTACTCAATACTTCGTAAAGCTGTAAAAGATCCGGATTATCCTTCAGCTGACCGCGGTGCAGCTCCAGGGTAGTGACATCGTTGCGGTAGGCGGGTCCGGTCTGCACCTGCCGGGCATCATTGCGTTCTATCCGCTGGAAGGTTTCGTGCAGGATGGGCCGCAGCAACCCGAAATCGAGTCCCCGTTTTTCGCAATAGTCCTCACAGCGGGCGATGAGGTGATTGGTGAAGTTATTGGACAATACGGCGGCAAGATGCAGCTGCAGCCTTTTTTCGGAATCGGCGGTCACCACCTGTTCCGAGAGGGCTTCCGCCAGCGCTCCCAGGCGCCGGAGCGTCATTTCATTGGCGGCTTCCAGCAGCAGCGGGATCTTTTCCACCTCACGCATCTCCCTGCGCAGGCTCTGCAGGGGATAGATCACTCCGGTGTTT
This sequence comes from Compostibacter hankyongensis, assembly GCF_039541075.1. Lineage (NCBI taxonomy): Bacteria > Pseudomonadati > Bacteroidota > Chitinophagia > Chitinophagales > Chitinophagaceae > Compostibacter > Compostibacter hankyongensis. The sequence continues at coordinate 91,666 of NZ_BAABFN010000005.1, forward strand.
ACCGATATGTTCCGGATGGCATCCAGCGGCACCGCTCCGGCGGTGTGGGCCACGATGCGCTTGCCCAGCCGCAACTCCTGGTTGACCGCCGGGATGGCGTCGTCCTGTATGGCGATAAGGTATACGTCCGCATTCATGTCAATATCCAGCAGATCATCGCTGTAGGGCGTATTCAGCTGCTCGGCCAGCTCCCGGGCATGTTCCCTGTTCCGGCTGATCACCTGCCGGATCTGGTGACCGTTGAGCTGCAGCCGGTGGCTGAAACAATGCGCTACATTACCCGAGCCGATAATTACAATATCCATAAACAAAAGAATTGAGGACGAATATACTATTGTTATGTCAAATGCGCGGCCGGGGGAACCGGAGCGGGCGCCGCTGGTCAACCTGATTTTTTATTTTGAGGGTATTATTATATACTTGCACAAACAGAATGGCAAAAAATGGCAAAAAACCTGCTGATCGTGGAGTCGCCGGCTAAGGCAAAGACGATTGAGAAAATACTGGGCAAGGATTTCGAGGTAAAATCATGTTACGGTCATATCCGCGACCTGCAAAAGGGCGATATGGGCATTGACCTGAAAAATAATTATACCCCTTCTTATATCATTCCCGAAGAAAAGGAAAAAGTAGTAAAAGAGCTGAAAAAGCTTTCGAAAAGCGCCGAGGAAGTCTGGCTGGCCACGGATGAGGACCGGGAGGGGGAAGCCATCTCCTGGCATCTTTGCGAGGTACTGGGGCTGGATCCCCACACCACGAAAAGGATCGTTTTTCACGAAATCACCAAGCCGGCCATCCAGGCCGCCGTGCAGGAACCCCGCCTGCTCAACATGGACCTGGTCAATGCACAGCAGGCCCGCCGGGTGCTGGACCGTATCGTGGGCTTTGAGCTTTCTCCCGTATTGTGGCGGAAGATGAGCGTCAAAAATTCACTGTCCGCCGGACGGGTACAATCGGTGGCAGTGCGGCTGATCGTGGAACGGGAACGGGATATCAACGCCTTCAAACCCGTCAGCAGCTTCCGCGTGGAAGCCTGGTTCACGGCCAGCGATATCAACGGCAAGCCGGTGGTCTTTAAAGCCGAAGGCCCCCGCCGCTTCGACGACCTCCAGTCTGCGGAAGCCTTCCTCGAATCCTGCCGGAAAGCCGCCTATACCGTTAAGGACATACAGGTAAAGCCCGCCCGCAAGTCATCCTCTGCACCCTTTACCACCTCCACCCTGCAGCAGGAGGCCAGCCGCAAGCTCGGCTACAGCGTTTCAAAAACCATGCTGCTGGCGCAGAAGCTGTATGAGAACGGGCAGATCACCTATATGCGTACCGATTCGGTAAACCTGTCGGATACTGCCATGGAGGATTGCAGAAACGTGATCCGGGAAAGCTACGGGGATAAATACTACCAGGCCCGCAAGTACAAAAACAAGAATGAGTCGGCCCAGGAAGCCCACGAGGCCATCCGCCCGACCTATATGGGTACCAGCAGCATCGCCGATTCGGATACCCGCAAGCTGTATGACCTGATCTGGAAACGCACCATCGCTTCCCAGATGAGCGATGCCGAGTTGGAGAAAACGATCGCCCAGATCGACATCTCCACCAACCACGAAATACTGAGCGCCACGGGCGAAGTGATGAAGTTCGACGGCTTCTTAAAGGTGTATCTCGAAGGAAAAGACGAAGAGGAAGAAAGCGAGGAAAACAACGAAGGTATGCTGCCGCCGATGACGGTAGGCCAGACCCTGGACTTCCGGGAGATGACCGCTACCGAAAAATTTACCCGTCCCGCTCCCCGTCTTACGGAAGCCAGCCTGGTAAAACGCCTCGAGGAGCTGGGCATCGGCCGTCCCTCCACCTACGCCCCTACCATCTCTACCATCCAGAAAAGAAAATACGTCGAAAAGAAAGACCGCGAAGGCGTGCAACGTACTTTTCACATCCTGAAGCTGAAGGAAGACGATATCACCCGGGAAACCGCTACCGAAACCACGGGAGCCGAGCGGAACAAGCTGTTCCCCACCGACCTGGGCATGCTGGTGACGGATTTCCTGAACCAGTATTTCGACCTGGTGATGGACTATGGCTTTACGGCCAAGATCGAGGAAGAATTCGACGAGATCGCCCGCGGTAAAAAAGGGTGGAACAAGATGATCGACGAATTCTATCACCCTTTCCATGACGATGTGGAAAACACGCTCGAGAAGGCCGAACGGGTCAAGGGAGAACGCCTGCTCGGCGAAGATCCCGCTTCCGCGAAACCCGTCTTTGCCCGGATGGGCCGCTATGGCCCCATGGTGCAGATCGGCCAGGCCACAGACGAGGAGAAGCCCCGCTTTGCCAAGCTGAAACCGGATCAGAGCATCGAAACCATTTCGCTGGACGAAGCGATGGAGCTCTTCAAGCTGCCGCGCAACATCGGATTGTTTGAAGGACAGGAGGTAACCATCAATATCGGACGCTTCGGACCCTATGCCCTGCACGACAAAAAATTCTACTCGCTGCGTAAGGACATGGATCCTTATTCGGTGGAGCTGGATGAGGTAGCCCCCTTAATTGCCGAAAAGCGGGAAGCCAAGGACAAACGTACCATCAAGGTATTTGAAAAAGAGAAAATACAGATACTGAACGGTCCTTACGGCCCTTACATCAAGCAGGGACTCCGGAACTACAGGATACCGAAGGACCGGATCGAGCAGGCCGCCGACCTGACCCTGGAAGAATGCAAGGCCATTATCGAGGAGGCAAAAGCCAACCCGCCCAAGCGGAAGGCGCCCAGAAAAAAGAAAGTGGAATAACGTGCAGCAGAATAAGGAAATATCAGCGCTGTTTCACCTGATCGACGACCCGGACCAGGAGGTTTTTGATACCGTATCGGATAAGATACTGCACTACGGCAAAGAGATCATTCCCAACCTGGAAGACCTCTGGGAGCATACCCTCGAGGAGACCGTGCAGGAACGCATCGAACTGCTGATCCACCGGGTGCACTACCAGGATCTGCAGGCCGGCTTCCGCTCCTGGCGGCAGCAGCCGGACCTGCTGCAGGGCGCGCTGCTGATGGCCCGTTACCAGTTCCCGGATTTTTCGGTCAGCCAGGTCCGCAACGAAATCGACAAGATCAAGCGCAACATATGGCTGGAGCTGAACAATTACCTGACCCCGCTGGAACAGGTGAATGTGCTCAACAGCATGGTCTATAGCTATTTCGGCATCAAGGGAACCGAAATATCCTACCAGCACCGCAATCATTTTTTTATCAACCAGGTGATCGAATCCCGTAAGGGCAATCCCGTTACCATCGGCATCCTTTACCAGGTGCTCTGCGAGATGCTGGATCTGCCCGTGTATGCGGTCAACATCCCCCGGCAGTTCATCCTGGGATATTTCGACCTGCCTGCGGCCGATATGGGTGGAAGCGCCGGAACTGCCTCTTCCCATGCCCGGTTTTATATTGATCCGCTTCAGGGACAGATATATACCCCAAAAGATGTGGAAGTATACCTGAAACGTATCTCCATGGTGCCGGATTCCGCTTATTTCCACCCCCTGGACAACCGGCAGATCATCAGCACGCTGCTGGAAGAAGCCGCCAAATGCTTTACCGCCGAAAAGGAAGCTTATAAATATGAAGAGCTGTTATCCCTGTCGGCGCTGGTGGCTGAAGAATAGAGAAAAGCCAAACGAATAAAAAAGCCGGTCCCGCTTCAGGCAGGACCGGCTTTTTGGATAATATATGGCTGAAAAAATACTTACTTCACTTCTTCAAAAGGCACATCGGTAACATTGTCGCCGTCGTTTCCGTTATTGCCGGCCGTATCGGTACCGCCGCCCTGTTCAGGACCGGCCTGTTCAGCGCCGGGCGCCTGCTGCGAAGCTTTGTAAATATCTTCGGAGGCGGCGGTCCAGGCCTGGTTCAGCTCGTTCATGGCCGTATCCACCGCGGCTACATCCTGCTGCTTGTGCGCATCTTTTAGCTTGGTCAGCGCAGCTTCGATAGCCGATTTCTTATCGGCAGGCACTTTATCGCCATATTCTTTCAGCTGCTTTTCGGTCTGGAAGATCAGACCGTCGGCCTGATTCAGCTTTTCGATCTGCTCCCGCTGCTTCTTATCGGCTTCTTCGTTGGCCTTGGCCTCGTTCTTCATCTTTTCGATCTCTTCCTTGGTCAGGCCGCTGCCGGCTTCGATACGGATATTCTGGGATTTTCCGGTTCCCTTATCCTTGGCGGTCACATGCAGGATGCCGTTGGCATCGATGTCAAAGGTTACTTCCACCTGGGGCATGCCGCGCGGAGCGGGGGGGATGCCGTCCAGGATAAAACGTCCCAGCGTACGGTTATCTTTTGCCATCTGCCGTTCGCCCTGCAGCACGTGGATCTCCACGCTGGGCTGGTTGTCCGAGGCAGTGGAAAAGGTTTCCGATTTCTTGCTCGGGATGGTGGTATTGGATTCGATCAGCTTGGTGAACACGCCGCCCATCGTTTCGATGCCCAGGCTCAGGGGGGTCACATCCAGCAACAGCACATCTTTTACTTCCCCGGTCAGCACACCGCCCTGGATGGCGGCACCCACAGCGACCACCTCATCGGGGTTTACCCCTTTATTGGGCTTTTTACCGAAAAACTGCTCTACCGTTTCCTGTACTTTGGGGATACGGGTGGAACCGCCCACGAGGATTACTTCGTCGATCTCGGAAGTGTTCAGGCCGGCATCCTTCAAAGCCTGACGGCAGGGACCCAGCGTACGTTCGATAAGGCTGTCGCTCAGCTGCTCAAACTTTGCACGGGTCAGCTTCCGCACCAGGTGTTTCGGAGCGCCGTCCACCGCCGTGATATAAGGCAGATTGATCTCCGTTTCATGCGAAGAGGACAATTCTATCTTGGCCTTTTCTGCAGCTTCCTTCAGCCGCTGCCAGGCCATAGGGTCCTTATGCAGGTCCACCGCTTCGTCTTTTTTAAACTCTTCGGACAGCCAGTCCATGATCACCTTATCAAAGTCGTCGCCACCGAGGTGCGTATCGCCGCTGGTAGACTTTACTTCGAATACCCCGTCGCCCAGCTCCAGGATAGAGATATCAAAGGTGCCGCCGCCGAGGTCAAACACGGCAATCTTGCTGTCGTTATGCTTTTTGTCCAGGCCATAGGCCAGGGATGCGGCCGTAGGTTCGTTGATGATACGGCGTACATTCAGACCGGCAATTTCACCGGCTTCCTTGGTGGCCTGTCGCTGCGCATCGTTAAAATAAGCGGGCACGGTGATCACCGCTTCCGTTACTTCCTGTCCCAGAAAGTCTTCCGCCGTTTTTTTCATCTTCTGCAGCACCATGGCGGAAATTTCCTGCGGCGTATACAGCCGGCCGTCAATATCGATACGGGTGGTATTGTTATCCCCCCGTACTACTTTATAGCTCCAGTGCGGTATCTCGTTCCCTACTTCATCAAAATGCCGCCCCATAAAACGCTTTACCGAGGTGATGGTGTTTACCGGGTTGGTAATCGCCTGCCGCTTGGCGGGGTCCCCCACCTTGCGTTCCCCGTTCTTCAGAAAAGCCACCACAGAAGGAGTGGTACGGCGTCCTTCATCATTTGCAATGACGACCGGCTCATTGCCTTCCATCACTGCCACACAAGAGTTTGTAGTTCCTAAGTCTATGCCAATTATTTTTCCCATAGTTTTTATTACCTCCTATAAAAGAATGTTGTTTCTCTTGGTTCGTCAATCATTATGCCAACGCCCCGCTTGCTGCAATTTTGTCAGTACCCGGCTTTCCGCGGAAAAAGCAGGGGGTATTCGCGCCGGAGGCGGGCTTTCTGATTGTTTCCCGTCTTCCGGTAGGTCATCTGGTACCGGCTCAGCGAAACCGTATCGCGCAGGATTTCCAGGGCCTGGTCTATTTTATCCTGCACGGCTCCCCGCCCGCCCATGAGGATATCGTCGGAGAAATGCAGCTTCAGGGTATCCGGCAGGGATCCGTAGCGCTGCCACTGCGCCACGAGCAGCTGCTCCAGCACTTTGTCCAGGTGCATGCTTTTGCCCTCCAGGGCCTTTCCCTGAAGATAGGTGCCCCCGGTATCGACGCTGATCTCCACAGATTTCAGCTCCGCCCTCATCCCGGCCCCGCTCAGGCTGTCCATCGGCCAGGCGATCGAATCCATGCCCTGCTGACCCGCCGAAGCCAGGGAGCTATTGTCCGAAGGTCCTCCCTGACCGCAGGAAACCCAAAACAGGGCGGCAATAAGCAAGCCCGTCCCCCCCGCCCCAGGGGCTTTCCGATCATTTCTTCTCATGGCTTTCAGCAATTAAGGTATATATACAAATATCCTGATTAATCGCTTAGCCTCAAAAAATCCCGGGGCTTTCTTTATTTATAGGCATCTTTAGGGCGACATCCTTATTTTTGCAGCTCAATAAAACGACGCATGACACTCATTCAGGAGATACGGGAAGCCGCTGCCAAGGCAATAACCGCCCTGTTCGGGCAGGCCATTCCTGCCGTGGACCTGACCGTCAATACCACCAAGCCCGAATTTGAGGGCGATTACACCCTTGTGACGTTCTCCCTCACCCGCTTTAGCCGGAAAAGCCCGGAAGAAACCGGCCGGCAGCTGGGCGACTACCTGACCGGGCAGCATGGCGACCTGTTCAGCCATTATAATGTGGTAAAGGGATTCCTGAATCTTACCGTCAGCGATGACTACTGGCTGAAGCTGCTATGGGACAACTTTGATGAGGAGCGCTTCGGGCGGAAGCCTTCAGAAGCGCCGGCTGACGGGGGCCGCTCCGGGCAGGAAGGCGTATCCCCGTCGCCCGCCCGCCGGATTATGATCGAATACTCCTCCCCCAATACCAACAAGCCGCTGCACCTCGGTCACCTGCGGAACAACTTCCTGGGCTATGCCCTGGCGGAAATCCTCAAAGCCGACGGCAACGAGGTCATCAAGGCCAACCTGGTCAACGACCGCGGCATCCATATCTGCAAGTCCATGGTGGCCTGGGAGATGTTTGCCGGCGGGGCCACACCCGCCTCTACGGGCATCAAAGGCGATCATTTTGTGGGAGACTATTACGTAAAGTTCAACGAGGTATACAAAGAGCAGGTGGCGGAGCTTACGGCCGGGGGGATGGATGGCGATACGGCGGAAAAAGAAGCGCCGATCATGAAGGCCGCGCAGGAAATGCTCCGCAAGTGGGAACAGCACGATCCCGTGGTACGGGAGCTCTGGGAAACCATGAACAGCTGGGTATACGAAGGGTTCGACGAAACCTACCGGCGGCTCGGGATCGATTTTGACAAGGTATACTATGAAAGCAATACCTACCTGCTGGGCAAGGAGCTGGTGACCGAAGGACTGCAAAAAGGGGTCCTGCATAAAAAAGAAGACGGTTCCGTATGGATCGACCTCACCGGGGAAGGGCTGGATGAAAAGCTCCTCCTCCGGGCAGATGGCACCTCGGTCTACATCACGCAGGACCTGGGTACGGCACGGGTGAAATACGAGGATTGCCACATGGAACAGAGCATCTACGTGGTGGCCGATGAGCAGAATTACCATTTCCGGGTGCTGGAGCTGATCCTGCGGCAGCTGCAGGAACCGGGCGCCGAAGGCCTGTATCATCTGTCGTACGGCATGGTAGAGCTACCTACCGGCAAGATGAAAAGCCGGGAGGGCACCGTAGTGGATGCTGACGACTTCGTGGATGAAATGATCCAGACCGCCGCCCGCCATACGCGGGAGCTGGGGAAAGTAAGCGACTTCACGGAAGAGGAGCTGGAACGTCTCTACGAAACGATAGGGCTGGGTGCGATGAAGTTCTACCTCCTGCGGGTGGACCCCAAAAAGAAAATGGTATTTAACCCGGAGGCCTCTATCGACTTCCACGGATTTACAGGCCCTTTTATACAATATACTTATGCACGGATACAATCGATCCTGAGAAGAGGTCCGCTTCCCACTGCAGAAGAACTGGAAGATTTCAGAAAGACGGCGGATAATGATTTAACCGGAATCACCGCCGATAAAACCGGCGATTCTTATTATCCGCTTGAGCCGCTCGAAAAGGCCCTGTTGATCCAGCTGGAGCAATTCCGCTCCGCCATCAGCACAGCGGCAGCGGAAATGGACCCGTCGGTCATAGCCAACTATGCGTATACCCTGGCCAAGACCTTCAATTCATTCTATGCCGAACACTCGGTGAGCAAAGCCGAAAATAATGCGAAACGGGTACTCCGTATGCTCATCTGCATGTTCACTGCTCATGTGTTGAAAGCAGCTTTGATGCTTCTCGGCATACGGGTACCCGCCCGCATGTAAAAATAACCGTTAGGGTAAGCTTAACGCTTACGGATATACGATATTACTGTCCGGATGCGTCCGGTGCTGCAGGAGCCTGGTCAGCAGGAGCGCTCTGATCCGTAGGTGCTGACTGGTCAGCAGGAGCGGCCTGGTCCGTGGGTGCTGCTGTGGTATCCGTACCCGACGGCACACCTATACTGCTGCTGCTGTCCGTAGGAACGGTGTCCGTAAGAACTGCCTGTTGATTGGCTACCTGATTGGGCTGTAACTGGGCAAAGGCGGTGATGCCAAAGCCTGCAACGATAAAAGCTGCTACAAATAATTTTTTCATGACAAAGGACTTTTAGGGTGACAATATGATAAAAAATAATTTCACCCTGAAAAGTGCAAATACTATACCACCTTCCGCGAAGAGCGGCCGTAAAGCCTTGTCAAACGGCCTTTTCGGTGATATAATCACTACTTTTCACCCAAAGACTTATTCCAACAAGATAGTGTTATGTCTATGAAACACAATTCCTTCAAACCACTCCTGAAAAGCGGTTTTTGCCTTTAACTTTTCTTTAGGATTTTTTATCCGGCTTCGGTAACTGCAGGTTCGCTTACCGGATCGTTTTTGAATGCTTTACGGGCCTTCAAACCCAGCAATTCAAACATAGCATGATCCTCGTCGAAGGAAGGATTGGGCGTGGTCAGCAGCTTATCGCCGGTAAAGATAGAGTTGGCGCCGGCCATGAAGCACCAGGCCTGTTCGGCTATAGTCATTTCCGTGCGACCGGCGCTGAGCCTTACCATAGACCCCGGCATAATGATCCGGGCGGTGGCGATCATCCTTACCATATCCCAGGCATCCACGCGGGGCTGGTCTTCAAGAGGCGTGCCTTTTACCCGTACCAGAGCATTCACGGGCACCGACTCGGGATGACGCGGCAGGGTGGACAGGGTATGCAGCATGCCGATACGGTCTTCGTGGGTCTCTCCTAATCCGATGATGCCGCCGCTGCAGACCGTTACCCCGGCATTGCGTACATGCTCCAGGGTACGCAGCCGCTCATCGTAGGTACGGGTATGAATGATCTCGTCATAATATTCGGGCGAGGTATCCAGGTTATGATTATAAGCATGCAGACCCGCATCATGCAGCTTCCGGGCCTGGTCTTCCGTCAGCATGCCCAGGGTACAGCATACCTCCATGCCCATGGCATTCACACCCCGGACCATTTCCAGTACCCGGTCAAAATCACGGTTGTCCCGTACTTCCCGCCAGGCGGCGCCCATGCAGAAACGCGTGGAGCCGGCCTCCCGGGCACGACGGGCATATTCCAGCACCTCTTCGGTTTTCATCAGGCCATGAACACGGATATCGGTGTGATAACGGGCTGCCTGGGGGCAGTAAGCACAGTCTTCCGGACAACCGCCTGTTTTTACCGAAAGCAATGTGCATACCTGCACTTCCGCCGTATCCTGATACTGCCGATGGACGGTCGCAGCCCGGTATACCAGCTCCAGCAGGGGAGTATGATAGATATCGCTGATCTCTTCCTTGGTCCAGTCATGACGGATGGCTTCGCACATAATAATTGATTTTACAAAATGATATGGTTCCGGGAGTGCACAATCATGCGCTCCCTGTGTCGGTTTCAGACGATCAGAAATAACTCAGCTTTGTCTTTGGCGTGATCTGCAGCAGGGCATGATACATCAGCAGGATGGTCTGCTCCACATCGTCCATGTTGATCATTTCCACTGTTGTATGCATATAGCGCAGGGGCAGGGAGATCAGCGCAGAGGGGGTGCCGTCGTTGGCATAGGCAAAGGCATCGGTATCCGTACCGGTGTAGCGGCTGGAGGCCAGCAGCTGGTAAGGTATCTTGTTTTTGTCCGCCGCAGTCCTCAGCAGCTCCAGCAGCAGGTTGTGCACCGCGGGCGCATAGCTGAGCACGGGCCCCTTTCCGCAGGCGATCTCGCCTTCGAGCACCTTGTTGATCATGGGGGTGGTAGAGTCGTGCGTTACATCGGTAATGATCGCCACATCAGGACGGATGCGCCGGGCCATCATCTCCGCCCCGCGGAGACCCACTTCCTCCTGCACCGCGTTGACGATATAGAGGGTGTAAGGCAGCTTTTTCTTGTTTTCATGCAGCAGGCGGGCCACCTCGGCGATCATAAAGCCCCCGGCGCGGTTGTCCAGCGCCCGGCAGATCACATTATTATAGGCCAGCTCCTCATAGCCATCCTCATAGGTGATTACGCAGCCTACGTGAATACCCAGGGCTTCCACTTCTTTTTTCGAACGGGCGCCGCAGTCGAGAAAAATGTTTTCGATCTTGGGCTGGGTCTCCTTTCCGTCGGTACGGTTACGGGTATGGATGGCCGGCCATCCGAAGACCGCCTTTACCATACCGCCTTTGTCCGTATGGATGTTCACCCTCTTGGAGGGCGCGATCTGGTGGTCAGATCCGCCGTTACGGCAGACATAAATCAGCCCGTCAGCGGTAATATATTTTACAAACCAGGATATTTCATCCGCATGGGCCTCGATGACCACCTTAAAAGGAGCGCCGGGATTGATGATACCCGCTACGGTACCATAGGGATCGGTCAGGTATTCGTCGATATACGGCTGCAGGTATTCGAGCCACAGCTTCTGGCCTTTGCTTTCAAAGCCGGTGGGAGAAGGATTGTTCAGATATGTTTTCAGAAATTCACGCGATGCGGGGGTAAGTACAGCTTTTTCCTTTTTGTCTTTTTTTGCCATTTTCCTTGAATTGAAGGTCAAAAGTAAGGATTATAATGTTCCTATTCCCACTAAAACCGCCTGCAACAGCATCATTCCATCTATACCCGCCAGGTAAAGCATGTCTCCGTCCTGCTTCCGGGAATAGCCGATGATCAGCCAGGTGGCCAACATGGAAAGCAGCATGGCATTAAAACGCAACAGTCCCCCGCCGTTCCGGAGCTCCCACACCGACAGGGCCAGGAACAGGAGCAACAGCACCCCTATCAGCCGGTAACAGAACCGGCGGCTCAACATCACCGGCAGGGTATGGATACCGTCTTTCCGGTCGGTATCCGCATCCCGTATGTCAAAGGCCAGGCACAATACAAACATAAAGACAAAGCGCCGGCCGAACACCAGCCAGAATTCGGTGTTAAACGACGACCGCACATTTACATAAGGGAACCATACCGTGATGAGCGTCCATACCAACGAAAGCACCAGGATTTTCAGCAGCCCGAAATCCTTGATCCGTTTCCGCTGCCGGAAAGGGAGCAGGGGCAGGGAGTAAAGCAGGCTGACGCAGCCGATCGCCGCCAGGGCAAGGAAATGCCGCAGGCTGAGAAAGCACAGCGCCACCGCCGCACCGGCCAGGCCGGTCAGCATAAAAGCCAGATGCAGGTGCTTATGGGACTGCGACCACCGAAAACGTTCCGATCCGGGATTGGCGGTCTTTTTGATCCGGTAATGCAGGTTGTACTGTACGAGGGTAGTGCAGAAAACGAGGATATAGAAAGCGGGCCGCTGCAGGGGAAGACCCAGCAGCCAGGCCGTTTCCATACAAAAGGCCACGGCGCAGCAGGATATGAAAAAAGACCCGTAAACAAGGGTGTGGATCAGCGAGCGCATGTAATACCCTGGCCGCCGACAACGCGGCCGGAATTTTTTATCTAAGGTAAATCAAAAACAGATTTCCTCCCCGCTATTCTTCAATAAACGCAGGCCATTTCTTATTCGGAATATCGAAAACGGCTTTGTTACCCTGAGAAATGTTATTGATCGAGAATCAGCAGAATTTTGTCGGTCTGTATGGTATCGCTGATATGGCCCGCCCGGTCCCTTACGAAAACATCAAAATAGCCCGTATCGGGAACGCCCGGATTAGTAGGGAGTGTAATCAGCTGGGACTGCAGCTGCAGGATAATATTACCTTCCAGGTTTTCCTGTTTGGGAAATCCCTGAGGCATGAGCAATGATCCCCAGGGCAGCGTGTCGGATGAAATATGCTGTCGATAAAACACGCTGTCCCCCAGATCCCCCTCTGCATCTTTTACCCCCACAACGATGGAGAGCTGATCCGTTTTGCCATGATATTCCAGCGGGGAAATGGATTTGAATGTAATTTGCGGCGTGGAAGGGAAATTTTTATCCTTCCCGCAGGAGGTGAGCAGCAAACCGCCCAGGAGGGCCGGCAGTATCCTATGCTTCATGCGTACAAATTTAATGTTTCCATGTATTCCGACATGCAAATAAATACAGATTTCGAAAAAAGGATATTCTCCCTGTCCAATAACGCAGATTTTGAGTTTTTAGCATTGGAGCTCTTTTTTTATCAGTACCGGTACAACAGCTGCTACCGTTCCTATGTGGATGCGCTGCGCATCGACCCCCGCAGCATACGGCATAGCGCCGCCATTCCCCGGCTGCCCATAGGGTTCTTCAAGACCCACCGGGTGTACAGCGGGGAAGGGGAACCCGGTCTGATATTCGAAAGCAGCGGTACCACCGGCACGGTCAACAGCCGGCACCTGGTCCGGGAACCCAGGCTCTACGAGCAAAGCTTTCTGCAGGCCTTCGAACGGTTTTACGGACCGGTGTCCGGCTACGCGGTTATCGGACTTTTACCTTCCTACCTGGAAAGACAGCATTCCTCGCTGGTATATATGGTGCATAAGCTGATCCAATACAGCGGACGGCCGGAGAGCGGCTTTTATCTGTACGAGCACGAAAAGCTGCATCTGCGGCTGCTGGAACTGGAGCAACAGGGCCGGCGCACCCTGCTGATCGGGGTGACCTTTGCGCTGCTGGATTTTGCCGAAAAATACCGGATGCAGCTACAGCATACCCTCGTGATGGAAACCGGCGGAATGAAAGGCCGGCGGGAAGAGCTGACCCGTCCCGCCGTGCATGCCTTGCTGAAGGAACGGCTCGGCCTGGAGCAGGTCCATTCCGAGTATGGCATGACGGAGCTGCTGAGCCAGGCTTATGCGGCGCAGGAGGGCATCTTTCGTTGCCCGCCCTGGATGCGGGTCACCCTGCGGGATGAAAACGACCCCCTCTCCTCTCCACCTCAGGAGGGCGCGGCGCAACGGGGCCTGATCAACGTGATCGACCTGGCCAATATTTACTCCTGCGCCTTCCTGTCCACGGAGGACATCGGGAAGCTGTACCCTGACGGTAGTTTTGAAGTGCTGGGTCGGATGGACAACAGCGCGCTGCGGGGCTGCAGCCTGATGGCGGTATAAAGGCGGGGTCAGAAGCCGGGCCAGTGCTGACCGATCTTGTCCCGGAGAAAAGTTACGCTGCGGGCCAGCTGCTCCATACCGTCCATACCGTCTTCGATGCTGATCCAGCCGTCAAAGCCCGCTGCTTTCAGAAGGGTAAAGATGGCATCATAATCATTGAGACCTTTCCCGATCTCTCCATGGCTGAGGCGCCGGGCATAGCCGGCCACCCCGGCTTCTTCCCGGCGGAGGTCTTCAAGCGTACCTTCCGTCAGAAAGCGGTCGCTCGCATGCATCGTCACCACCCGGGGGGCAACGCGGCTGAGCAGCTCAAGGGGATCTTCACCGGCGAGATAGGTATTGCTGGGATCGTAATTCACGCCGAAACTGGGATGGTGGATACGGGATACCAGCGCGCAAAACACATCCATCTGCTGGGCAAATTCGGGATATTCCCAGAAATCGTCCTTATAATGATTTTCCAGGATGAGGGTGATGCCCCGTTCCTGCGCATAAGGCAGACAGGCTTCGATACAGCCCGCTGCCAGGTCGATGCCTTCCTCCACGAGCAGGCCGGGTCTCCGCTGTCCGGACAACACCCGGCAATAGGCGGCCCCAAGGATACGGGACATCTCTATCCATCCTTTCTGCTTGTCGATCTCCCGTTTGCGGAAGGCGGCATCGGGATGGGTAAAGTCGGGGGAGCAGCACAGCATGGGGATGACCATGCCATTATCTTCTACCTGGCGGCGGAACAGCGGCCAATTGGAGCGGTCCTCCATTTCGAGAAAGCCGGCATACCACTCCAGCCCGTCGATATCCAGCCCGGCGGCAAGACCGATCCATTCGGAAACCTTCATCGTTCCGTCCTTGCAAAGGGCATGCATAAAGGCTTTGGGGAAGGCGGCCAATCTGGGCATAGCAAATGTTTTTATACAGGGATGGTAGTGGTATCTTTTGGCGGGTTGCGCCCGAGAAAGGGATGCTGGGCCAGATCGGTGACCTGCCCGCTTACGGGGCCGCTTTCATCGGCCAGCCAGTACACGGCGGCAGCAGCGATCTCTGCGGGCATCAGGATACGGCCGGCCGGGGCGTATACCTTCGGCACCTTCGTATACCAGTCCGGCGGCAGCCCGTGTTCCTGCTTCCGTTTCATCTCGGTTTCGGTCAGCACCCAGCCCGGATTGATCTGATTTACCCGGACGCCTTCTTCCCGGTGCAGGCTGTCGCCGAGGTTGCGCGTCATGGTCATCAGCGCCCCTTTGGAAATGCTGTAGGCCAGCAGGTTGGGCTCGCCGCTCCAGGCATTCACCGACCCGATGTTCAGCACGCAGCCGTGCGCTGCGCTCAGGTGCGGCAGGGCGGCGCGGATAAGCGCGTAGGGCGCGAGGGTATTCACCTCCAGGACCCGGCGCAGGAAATCTTTATCCGTTGTATGGATATTGGAAGAGACCACCAGCGCAGCATTGTTCACTACGGCATCCAGCCTGCCGAAGGCGGTCAGGGCCGCTTCGGTGAGCCGCTGCGGCATGTCCTCCATGGTAATATCCCCGATCAATAACGTGGCCTTGTCCGCACCGATCTCTTTTGCCACCGCCTCGCCTTCCTCCTGCTCCAGACCGTGGATGACCACGCGGGCGCCCTCCTCCACGCAACGCAGCGCAATGGCCTTTCCGATGCCGGTGGTACTGCCCGTAACAATGATAACTTTATCTTGCAACCGCATAGGTTATACCGGTTTTAGCACGCTTTTTACCACCTCCCCACCGTGCATTTTTTCAAAGGCTTCCTTCCATTCGGTAACGGGCCAGACGCCGCCGATGATCGGCTTTACATCCAGCTGCCCTCCTGCCAGGAGGGCGATGACCCTTTCCCATACGGGCCAGTTATGGCTGAAGCTCCCCTGCAGGGTGATGTTTTTCTGCACCAGCGGGTCCAGGGAATACTGAAGCGGCTGAGGCCCCCACCCTACCTTGGTGATCCTGCCGTTGGGGCGTACCAGGTCCATGGCTATCTTCAGGGTAATGCTGGTACCGGCGGCATCGATTACACAGTCGGCGCCCAACCCGTCCCGTTCGCGGGCCCATGTCCCGGCATCGCCGGCAATGGCCGTACAACCGTATCCTGCGGCAATGTCCAGCCGGCGACGGTCCGCTTCCAGACCCACCACGGCTACCTCGGCGCCGCAAAGCCGGGCAACGGCTGCGCAGAGGATGCCGATGGTGCCGGGCCCGAGTACCACCACCCGGTCGCCCGGCCGCAGCCGGCTATTTTCCACTACGGCATTAAAGGCAACGCAACAGGGTTCAGTAAGACAGGCTTCCTCAAAAGGCAGCGCTGCAGGGACGGCATGCAGACAACGGGCCGGCACGGATACATAACGCGTCATGGCCCCGTTGACCCCGTAGCCAAACCCCTTGCGGGTGGGGTCCAGGTTATACAGCCCGGCACGCGTCATGGGATTGTGCGGATCGATGATGGCTGCGGTTTCGCTCACCACACGGTCCCCTTCCTTCCATGCGGCAACCCGGCTTCCCGTTTGTACGATGTGGCCGCCGAATTCATGACCCAGCACCACCGGGTAATTCACCGGCCAGCTATGATCGGCCGTCCACTGGTGCAGATCGCTGCCGCAGACGCCTACATTGGCCACCTCAAGCAGCACCTCGTCTTCCCCGATTTCCGGACGGGGCATTTCCCGCAATTCCACCGCTCCCTTTTCGGGGGCATAGTTAACCACCGCTGCAGATTTCATCTTAACAGGTTATTTATCGTTTTTTTAAAACCGGCGCCGCCCCTGCGTCAGGAATTTCCGCCGGCATGTACCTTTTCGCAGATCAGCCGGAGCGCGCCCTCCAGATTACCGTCTGCCGTCTTAAAGGCGTCGGCATCTATGGTCAGCGGGGCGCCGAGCACTACCAGGGGAGCGCCGTAGGCGGGACAAAGGATAGCCTGCTCGAGGCTGAGTCCTCCGACAGCCTGTACCGGCACCTGCACCGCCTCCACCACCTCGCGCAGCTGATCCAGCGGGCTCGGCATTCGTTCTCCGCGGGCGGCAATGCCGCGCCGTTCGTCATAACCGATATGATGGATCACAAAATCACAGCCCAGCTCTTCCAGCCGGCGGGCCGCCGCTATCTTGTCGGAACAGCCCAGGTTGTCTCCCATCACCTTTATACCAAAATCGCGCCCGGCCTGTACCACGCATTTTATGGTTTCCGCATGCGCCCTGGCCATGACCACCACATGCGTGGCGCCGGCACGGGCCATCATCTCGGCTTCCAGGTAGCCTCCGTCCATCGTCTTGAGATCCGCCACGATAGGAATTCCGGGGAAAGCCTTTCGCATCTTTTTCACCCCATGCAGGCCTTCGGCCAGGATAAGGGGAGTGCCGGCTTCCAGCCAGTCCACCCCGGCGCGGAGCGCCATTGCGCCTGTTTCAAGCGCTTCGTCGATGTGGGTAAGATCAAGCGATATCTGGACAATCGGTTTCATCCGTCAATATTTTTTTACAGGTCTTCCCATATACTACTTCATCAGCAACAAAGGGATAAAGGATCGCCGGATTGACATGCCTGTTTATGGAACAGGGGTTTAACCCGGGTAACGGACATGGTTATAGGAAGGTGCGCCCGCACAGCTCAGCATGCTACCGAATCGTAGATCACCACCTTTTCCCAAAAGGGGGAACAGGTTTCCCGGAAACGGTCGTGCACGGGATCGACCTGATAGGCATCGTGGTCCTCCTGGTTTTTAAACAGGCAAAGCAGGCAGTAGTCATAGCTCCGGTCAATCACCTCCCGGTCGGTAGAGGCTGGCGTGCCTATATGAAAACGGGCTATCGTACCAATAGTGCCGAGGGAGCGGACCCCGGCTTCAAACTGTTGCCTTTCCGCTGTGCTGAGACCTTCCCGCAACCAGAAATTAACCACATGCGCAAATTGTTTATCCATGATATTCTATTTTTTTACGGCTCATACATATCGCGGCCCGGCTTTGTTCCCCCGGTTTCTTTCCCGGCTGACCCAGGCCAGGATCAGACACATCAGCACAAGACCTATGGTGATACAAACCACATATATAATAACCCCTTTTGTGCCGCCGGCCCAGGAAGGATTCAGAAAAGGATAAGGATACCAGCCGGTCAGCGCGGCACGCGTGAGGGTATATACCAGCCACAGAATGGGAAAGATCAGCCAGGTGAGGGACCTGCCGGATGAGACGCTCAGGGCCGGCGGCCATAGCAGCCATTCCACGAGTACAAAGAGCGGCGCAAGCTGATGCAGGATAAAATTCTTCCAGTTGAAGGCCAGTGCGCTGTTCGCATCCACCACCCCCTGTAAAAGCAGGGCATAGACCAACGCCGTTAGCAGCATATACAGTACCGCAGCTCCCCTTAACATCCCGAAGCCCGGACCCGGACGCCTGCCGGTAACCAGCATCCAGGCTTCCGCCAGGAGGGTAGCCGCCGCGATCAGATTGCTCTGCACCGTAAAGAAGCTGAAAAGGTTCAGACCCCTGAAGTTAGGATCGGGACTGCTGAACGGATGGAACGGATCGATAGCCACCACGATAGCCGCTGCAAAAGCAATCAGCAAAACAAAGTGAATGATACCTGAACGTGTCTGTCCCATGTTATGCGTCGTGGAATGGATGTATTAATCCGCCGTTAATATACAACAATTCCGGACATACTTTTACTATGATACTGTCGGGTACTATGATATGCCGGGCCGGTCCCGGACGGCACCGCCGCCCGACTTGGTAATCCGGGTCAGGCGGTTTATATTGCGATATCTTATAACCCTTTTTTAAAAACCCAAACCATGGAAGACATCAGATTCGGTCTCGAATACCGGGAAGAACTCAACAGCGAAGCCCGGGCTTCGCGGAAATGCCTCGAAAGCATCCCGGAAAGCCTGTTTGACTGGAAACCCCATGAGAAGTCAATGACCATGGGCTATCTGGCGCTGCTGGTGGCAGAGATCCCCAAATGGATCGCCCACATGGCCAAAAAGCCGGACCTCGATCTGGCCACTTTTGAACATTTCCGGCCCAAGACCACGGCGGAGCTGGTCAGCCATTTCGAGGAAAACATGCGGGAGGCGGAGAATGCGCTGCAGGATATTTCAAACGAAGAAATCATGGCCCCCTTCTCGCTAAAAAGTCAGGGACAGGTGCTTTACACCTCACCCAAAAAGGAAAACATTTTCTCTTCCATCAATCATCTTGTGCATCACCGCGGACAGCTTACCGTGTATATGCGGCTCAACAACATTCCCGTGCCGTCTATCTACGGTCCTTCGGCAGACGACAGAAGCTTTTAAGCCGGAGCTTACAGCTTAAAAAATATCTTTTTCCGGTACAGCCAGAAGCAGAGAAACCACTGGAGGGCAAACAGGGCAAGGGCGGCCATAACGGCGATAACGCCCTGCCCGATCCCGGTCCATGTCAGTATGCCGTTTACAATTACCTCCACATACTCCCGCAGCCAGCGGCTCACCACGATCTCAAAAAAGAGGTAAATAAAAATGGAGTTCATCCCCACGATCAGAAAAAACTGCAGGAAGCGTTTGTGCTGCCGCACGTCGATCCAGGTATAAAACAAGGCCAGGGCCAGCAGGCACCATCCGCCCGACACCAGGGTAAAGGAGCTGGTGGCGATGCGTTTTATAATGGGGGTGACGCCGGTCCAGTCCAGCAGATATCCGGCAGCCAGCGTCACCAGGCCGAGCAGCACGATACGCTTTATCTTGCTTTTATGGTCAGGGAGTGTGCACAGCCACTTACCGGCCACAGCTCCCCAGATGGTATGGGCGGCTGTCGGGATACAGTTGATCGCCACCCACCCGCCGTGATTGATCTTATTCATCAGCAGCAGGTCCACATAATTTCCAAAGTTGTGCTGATCGGTAAACGGCTGATCGAACCCCGGGATATGGATCAGCCGGTAAAGACATTCCGTAAGCAACAACAGGCCTATGCTGAAAAGCAGCTGCCACCCCGCCTTCCAGGGAAAGATAAAGAAAGCCACCAGCATGGTAAAGGAAAGCTGGGTGAGCACATCCCAAAGCTCGAAAGACAGATGATCGCCCCTGACGGCATAATCCAGCACCCCCCAGAAAAAAAGCCAGGCGCTCCGCTTCAGGGCTTTTTTCAGCTGCTGTTGCCGTGTGCTGCCATGCGCGCGTTGCTTGTTCAGGGAGAAAGCCAGGGCAACGCCGGCGATGAACATAAAGCCCGGCTGTATCAGGTCCCAGAAATGCAGGCCATGCCAGGGATGATGAGAGAATTGCCGGAAAAACCCTTCTGCAAGGCTTCCCCTGGTCATATCGTGCAGATGCTCATAGAGGCCTGTGCTCTCCAGCATGAGCAGCACCATGATCAAGCCTCTGAAAAAATCCAGGGATGTCAGCCTGATTCCTTTTGCCGTGGCTTGCGCCACTTCGCTTTTTCCGGTCAGGGCCATATGTCGTATTTGTTCTAAAACTACTTCTTTCGCCGGATAAAAAAAACAAATACCGATTTTCCTTCCCCAACCTGTGGAAATCAGGCCTCATTAAAAAACCCTCTCTCCCCGGCCGGAAGCGCGGCCGCTGTATCGCCCTGCCGGAGCCCTTTACGGCGCAGACAACAAGTACAGGCCTCCCGGTCGTACGCGCTGTGACTTGGCTTGATTTTTATACTTCATAAAACGAGGGGACAGAAAGCCCTTCAAATTTATTTTCTGATATAAAACCGTATATTATGAAAAAGATTTTTGTCCTGGGAGGGTCCGTGCTGCTACTGACGCTGACACAGGCCTGCAATAACGGAAGCGGGACCGGAAACGGCAACTCCAATGTGGACACCGCGGATTCCATGAACGCGGCAAGCGCGCCGGTAGAAAAATCGGATGCAGACTTTATGGTATCCGCCGCTATAGGGGGCATGTCTGAAGTGGAAATGGGCAGAACGGCCCAGCAGAAAGCCACCAATCCCCGTGTATCTGCCTTTGGGGCCATGATGGTAAACGACCATAGCAAGGCCAACGATTCGCTGAAGACCCTGGCGGCCCGGAAAAGCATTACCCTGCCCGACTCGCTGGACCAGGCCCACCGTTCGGATGTGGATAAGCTGAGTAGTATGAGCAAGGGATACGACAAGGCCTATATCGACGATATGGTAAAAGACCACGAAAAGGATATCGATGAATTTGAAAAGGGTGCACAAAATGTGAAGGACCCCGATATCCAGGCCTTTATCACCCAGACCCTGCCGGTGCTGAGGACGCACCTCGATTCCGCCAAGGCTATACAGGAGAGTTTAAAGTAGCCGTCACCGTAATACGGCAGCCGCCGCTTGCAGCACAGCCAAACCGGTCCGGAGAGAAGAAGGATACCCCAACGGAGAAGGGAATACGATCTGCTGCTTCCGTCAGGGAGACAGCAGATCCCGGACAGCCTGCAGGATATCGTCCGGCGTGGCGCGCCCGGATATGTTGCTCAGGTGATGCTGATGAACATACCGCACCACCTCATTTTTGCTCCGCAGGAAAGGGGGAACGTCAAAGGTCAACACCCGGCTGCTGACCTTCCAGGGCGTGTGCTGGGGATTGGTAAGGGCATAAAGCACCACCACCGGCGTGCCCAGGGCGGCGGCCATATGAATGGTGACCGTGTTTACCGACAACAACAGCGGGGCATGCCCGATGAGAGCGGCAAGCTCATCAAGGGAAAGAAGGCCCGCCAGGGAGAAAGCGCCTTCTCCGATCTCGCGGATGAGGAAGCGAACGTGCCCGCATTCTCCGGCGGTGCCGGTAAAGAGCAGCTGCAGGCCAAGCTCTTCCCGGATCTTCCGGCCGGCAGCTACCCATTCGGCAGTGGGATATTCTCTTTTCTTTTCACTCACACCGGTATGCACCACCATCCAGGGCGCTTCAAAACGGATACCCTGACGCAGGGCTTTGTTCCGTGCCGCCTTCCAGCTATCCGGTCCGGCACAGAGGCTCAGCTGCTGACGACTGGTGACGGCCCCTACGCTGGCGACAAGGTCGAGATCGCGTTTTACCTGATGCCGGATAAAAGTATAGGGTTCCTGGTCGGGGATCCAGCCGGTAAGCAGTCCGTAGGGATTTTCCCGGCAATAGGCCAGGCGTTTCGGAATGCCGGCCATCAGGGCAAAAAGGGCGGCAGGCAGGGGATTCTGGCTGTATACCGTAAAGATCACCGCCGCATCAAAACGACGGGACCTTATTTCTTCCAGCACGCTGAAGATTTCCGCAGGATCGGTATCCTCGCGGTTCCACGGCGCGTTGAAGACGATAACGGCGTCGATGAGGCCCGTAAGGGACGCGATGTCCGCGGAAGCAGACGCCGCCAGCAGGGTGATCCTGCATCCGAAGGTCTCCTTCAACGCCCGGATGGCGGGGGTGCTCATCAGCAGGTCTCCCATATTATCCGTGCGGATGCATAAAATCTCCTTGCAATCAGACCAGTTATCCATGGGCATTCGGCGTTAAGGGAAGCGGAACGGTCCCTGTCAGGAAGCAGGTTTCACCTGGGGCAGCGGAAAGACTTCTCGGATGCGACGGATAACCCGGGATGTGGAATGATCCGGTACCTGTTCCAGCAGCACCACTTCCCCGCCGAATTTTTCCACGACAGCGGCTTCCGGCAAACGGTCTTTTGTATAATCGCCTCCCTTTACAAATACATCCGGCTTTACCACCCTGATCAGTTCAACGGGAGTATCGTCGCCCGTTTTACCAAAAGCGATCACATGGTGTACCGTATCCAGGGCCGACAGTACCTCCACCCGGTCTTTCAGCGGATTAACCGGACGTTCCCGGCCTTTCAGCCGGGTAATGCTGTCATCATTGTTGATCCCTACGATCAGCACATCGCCCAGCTTTCCGGCACGTTTCAGAAAGCTGACATGACCGCTGTGGAGGATGTCGAAACACCCGTTGGTGAATACGATCCGCCGCCCCTGTGCCCGGTATACCTGGCAAACCCTTTCGAGCTCTTCCGGGCTGCTGAGATATCTTTTGCGCTGGGCGAAAAACGAAGACAGGGCCTTATGGGTACAGCAGACCGTACCCTCCCTACCGGCCACCACGGCGGCGGCGGCAGAGGCCAGTTCCGCGGCGGCCGGTAGGGTGGCGCCGGAGACCAGGGCCAGGGTGAAGGCGCCCAGAAAAGTATCTCCCGCACCGATCACACTGGGGTTGGCCACCGGATGTGCCCGGGTTACATATACCGGTCTTTCGCGGTCAAAAATCACCGCGCCCTCCTCATCAAGGGTAACGGCCGACACCGCCGCACCGGTCTTGCCGAAGATAGCCCGGCCGCAGCCCTGCAGCTGAGTGGCCCGGCCACGCTGCCGGCGGGACAGCGACAGCAGCTTCACGGCTTCTTCGTAGTTGGGTTTTATAAATGACGGACGCAGCCGGCTTAAGGCGGACAGCCGTTTTGAATCCACCGACAGGCAAACCGGCCGCTCCTCCTGCAGGCTTTCAAGCGCGGCGATCACTGCCGGGGTAAGCACGCCTTTGTCATAGTCGGAAATAATTACCGCATCGCAGAGGGAATAAACCTTACGGATATACGTTATCAGCTTCTCTTCCGCCGTCTTCCCCACAGGGCGCTCCGTGCCTTCGTCAAAGCGGGCCAGCACACGAGACTGTGTCATTACCCGCGTTTTCACAATGGTACGGCGACCGGGATCCTGCAGGATATACCGTGTAAAAACACCCATCCGTTCCAGCGAAGCGATGGCGGCTTCCCCATCCTGATCCCGGCCGCATACCGAACAAAAAATCACCTGGGCGCCCAGCGATCTCACATTGGCGGCTACATTGGCGGCGCCGCCGATCCGGGTTTGCTTTTCGGAAACGTTCACCACGGGCACCGGGGCCTCGGGCGACAGCCGGTGGGCGGCTCCTTTCAGGTAAACATCGAGGATAAGATCGCCGATCACCAGCACCGTCGGCTGGCTGAACCTGTTGATAATAGCTTGAAAGTCCTTGTTCATCGGAAAGGGTTTATTGCGCTACAGCTGTTTGTTTATGATGGGCCTGCCTGCGGAGGATAAGCTCTGCAGCAGCCCGGATATCACCGGCCCTGGCATCCGGTCGCCGGTAAGGACCCGTAGTGTCCCATACCGTTTCGTGGCCGTTGTCGATCAGTACCGCATGACATCCCGCCCGCTTCCCGGCTTCCACATCATGCAGGATATCACCTATCATCCAGGAGCGCGATGTATCGATATCAAGCGCGTCGGCCGCTGCCAGCAGCAGCCCCGGCGCCGGCTTGCGACATCCGCAGCGGCAGGCGTATTTCTTTATCCGGCCCTCCGGCGTATGGGGGCAATAGTAAAAGCCGCTGATGTATACACCACAGGGAAGCAGGAGGCTACGGATTTTTTCGTTTACCTGCAAAAGATGATGTTCCCCGAAATAACCCAGCGCCACACCCGGCTGGTTGGACGCTACAATCAGCAGGAAGCCTTCCTCCTGCAGCATGCGGAGCCCTTCGGCGGCATGATCCTCCAGTCTTATCCGCCCCGGATTAACGTTATACGGCACATCTTCGATGAGCGTGCCGTCTTTATCGATAAATATGGCTTTGTTCATCCTGCTGCTGTTTTCAACCATTTCCTTCAGGGCCAGGAAGTTTCCTGCAAAGGCAGCACCATCACCTCCGGGATAACTGTTTCCGGCGGCTGCGACAAAAGAAACCGGATGGTGCGCGCCACGTTTGCCGGATCCTGCAGCTTGGACTGATCCAGGTCCGGAAACCGGTCCAGCAGGAAAGGCGTTTTCATGCCCCCTGCAATGACCGCCGAAACTTTTATCCCGGATCGCCTTGCTTCGGTAAAGAGGGCCTGGGTAAAACCGCGCAGCCCCCATTTGCTGGCGTGATAGGCCGAAGCTTCCGTCCATCCCCTCAAAGCTGCGGTGGAGATGATGTTGATGATATGTCCGCTGCCCTGCTCTGCCATCATCGGCAGAAAAGCCTTTGCCATCAGAAAAGGACCCCGCAGGTTGACGTTGATGACGCTATCCCATTCGGCTACCGACATCTCCGTTATGGGCTTGGTAACATCCACTCCCGCGTTATTCACCAGCACGTCCAGGCGACCGAATTGCTCCCGCACGAGAATAACGGCATCGTCTATACTTTTTTCATTACAAAGATTCAGCTTAACCGAAACGGCTTTCTTACCCTCCTGCCTTATCCCGGCAGCCACCGCCTCCGCTTTTTCCTGTTGGATATCGGCGATCAGCAAGGTGGCGCCGGACAGCTCTGCCAGCGTATGGCTGATGGCCTTGCCGAGGCCCTGCGCCCCTCCCGTTACTAAAATCACTTTTCCGGTTGTCTGTTCCATATTCCCAATGTTCATTTTGTTTACAATTGCTGCGGCACGCTCAGAAAGACACGGCCGAAAGCCGTTTTTCAACTTATCATGGAATACCGCGGCAGCATTATTTTTTCATAAAGCCGCGCAGCGGCGCCGGCTACCCCTGCCCAGGTAAACAGCGTATTTACCCGCTGCAGGGCGTTTCTGCTCATCGTTCCGGCCAGCCGCGCATCATTCAGCAGCATGAGGGCGCGCCGGGCCAATGCCACCGGATCATGCGGCGGTACCAGAAAACCCGTTTTACCATCTGCCACGCTGTACCTGATGCCACCTACGTCAGAGCCGATAACGGGGATGCCGCAGGCCATCGCTTCCAGCGGCGTAATACCAAAAGGTTCATACCAGGGAGTCGTAACAAATATGTCCGCTGCGGCATAATAATATTTCAACACATCGCGGTTCCGGCGCCCGGCGAAGGTGACCAGCGGCAGTACCCCGGCCTCCCGGGCTATCCCGGTCAGCCGGGCAATCTCCGGTTCGCGTATATTGCCGGGATGCTCGGACCCGCCTCCTACCACCAGCAGGCGGACCGGCTGCCGCCGGTGCTTCAAATGCTTCAGCGCCAGGATAACGTTTTCCACACCTTTGCGCGGCACCATACGCCCAAGCTGCAGCAGTATCTTTTCCTCGGGATCGAGGTTCAGGACCATCCGCGCCAGCGCCCGCTCTACCGGATAAAACTCCTGCGGGTTGAACCCGCAGGGGATAATGCTGATCTTCTCCGGAGCAGCCGCATAATACCCGATCAGATCTTCCCGGTCCTGAGGGCATTCGGCAATGACATGATCCGCCTCCTGCACAATAGCGGTTTCTATACGCACGCGCTCAGGGGGAAAGCGATCCTGCTCCTTCTGGTATAACTTCCGGATATAGCCAAGCGCATGAAAGGTTACCACGAAGGGAATACCCAGTATCTTTTTCAGATCGGCGGCTACCATCGCAGACATCCAGAAGTTGGCGTGGATCAATGCATACCCGGGATTCTCCCGTCGGATAAAGGCCAGCATATTTCCGGTAAATTCTTTCATATACGGCATCAGCTCTTCTTTGGGAACGGAGGCTTCCGGGCCGCTTTTGATATGGATCACCCGTACGCCCGGGATCCAGCAGACCGTCTCGGCAAGCTGCTCGTCGTCCTTCCGGGTAAAGATGTCTATATCGAATCCCAGCCGGGCAATATGCCTGGCCAGCTCTCCCACGTAAACGTTCTGCCCCCCGCAATCCGTGCCGCCCAGCGTCGCCAGCGGTGAAGCATGTTCACTGATAAATGCTATTCTCTTCTTCATATACCTGTTTTTCAATACCAAAAATATTTTCCGGCCCTGTCGTTTTCCCGGCGGTAACACTCAACTGAATACCTCGTTTCTTTTGAGCGCCACGTGGAAGAGGTGCGCCCATTCCCGGGTAAAACGGTGTATGCCGAACCGCTCTTCCGCTACTTTTTTTCCGGCTGAGCCCAGCCGTTCTGCCAGCTCACGATGCTGTAACAGCGCTTTCATCTTAGTCAGGAGCGCGTGAGGATCAGTATCCACATAACCTGTTACCCCGTTTTCAACCACCGTAACCATCTCCGTAGTGGCAAGTCCGATGACCGGCATACCCAGCATCATGGCTTCACAAACGGACAGCCCCAGGCTGGTATACCGGATAGGATTAAAGAAAAAACGATAACGGCTTAAAAAAGCCGGCAGCTCCGTCAGGGGCACCTCTCCCAATCCTCCGAAAGCTTCCGAGCCCATACCTACCAGGTCCAGCGGAATATGTTTCCGGGCTTCCAGAAAGATATCCGCTCCCAGCCGCCGGCCTCTTTTGGGCAGGTTGTTCACGACCACCACCCCCTTTTCGAGGATACCGCTGTAAGCAACAGCCGGCGGGGTCACCCCATGCTCGATGACCTTTACCAGACCACTCGGATTCTCCCACATCAGCTTGTTGAAATGGGTAACATGCACAAGGATGACTTCCGGATCGTCTACCACATGACGGGTATCCGTAGGATGTTTCCGGGGAGGGTCGTGCTCCACATATATCCGCGGAAGCGCCCGTTGCACGGGACTGAGTATCTCGTACTGGTCGGTGATATAATTCTGCTGCGATTGAAAAAGAATGCAATCAAAAGACATCTCCTTTACCTTCTCCGCAGCTACCTCGTGAACATTTTCGCCGAAAGGAATGGTATTGCCCCTGCCGCAATAGCCTTCGCTTCTTCCACGGTCGACCGGTATAAAAATCTCATAAGAGCCCTGTGACAGATAGTACAGGTAGCTGCCGTGTATGTGCCAGGTAAAGATCCTGGGAAGGGTATGAGCATTCAATAGAGACATAAGAATGATTTGAACTTAAGAGCATGCCGGCTCCGTTCGGCTATCTTTGGGATAACCGTTGTGTAATGGTTTCTGAACAAAGGAGTAAAACCGGTTGCCCCGGTGCGAGTGCTGCTTACCGTCTTACCAGTTTGTTGAAATAGCTGGTCTTACCGCCTGCAGTTTCATCCTGGTATAAAAAGGCAAGATCTTCCTCTTCGAATTTTTTAAAAAATTCATCCCAGGAGATGTCCTCAAGCTTCCCGTCTTCATCGCCCGGGAAGTTGATCCGTAACAATCCTGCGTCATGCTTACCGCCTGTTCCTTTTACCCTCGCCGGCCTTCCCTCTCTTTCTTCCACCCACTTCCTGATCTTCTCATGATCGGTGATCACATTTGATTCGTGTGTCATAACTGCTCCTTTTATTGATCATACTATTTTTAGAATCATGATATTACTGCTTATCAAAATTTAATGCCAAAACAAATTACTCTTCCGAATGAAAAGAAGAAAAGGACGGCCATCGCTGCAGATGCGCTCCTGTAGCGGGGAAAGCTATATAAAAAAATGTCCGCCGGGTATACCCGGCGGACAGAAGCGTATGGTTGTATTCAGTTATCTTTTTCCTTGAGGCAATATTTCCCTGAGCAGGGGAATATTCTTCCACGCCGGGAAAGGTGCGGAAGAGGAACGGGCTCAGTTGGGAGTGAGTCCCTGGCTTTCCAGGTTCCGGAGCTTGTTGTACAACGTCTTCCGGTCGATGTTTAAAAGCTGGGCGGCTTTTGATTTATTATACTTTACCTGCTTCAACACTGAAAGAATTGTTTCCCATTCGGCGCGCCAGGCTGCCTCTTTCAGATTATTATCGTGCTGCAGGACTACCGGAGCGGGAATCCGTGTTCCCTCAGACCGGGGAGCAGCGGCAACCGACTTATCCTGCCGCGTAAGCTGTTCCCAGGGAAGGCATTTCCTGGTGATGCGGTCGGAAGCCGACATGAGGACAGCCCTCCTGATCACGTTCTTCATCTCACGTATATTACCCGGCCAGCTGTATTGCATAAAAATATTCATGACCTCTTCTTCAAAACCCTGTATGTTTTTGCCCAGCTCCGCATTGGTTTGCTCCAGAAAGTGATGGACAAACAGGGGGATATCCGTCTGCCTTTCGCGCAACGGGGGCAGGGTAAGCGAAAATTCGTTAAACCGGTGAAAAAGGTCTTCCCGGAATTTCCCCTGGCGATAGGCCGTTTCCAGGTTTTCGTTGGAGGCGATGATCAGCCGTATGTCCAGCTGCATCTCGCGGGTACCGCCGATACGCCTGAAACAACGTTCCTGGATAACCCGGAGCAGGGAGGCCTGGATATCGTAGGAAAGGTTGGCTACCTCATCGAGAAACAGCGTGCCGCCGTTGGCCATCTCAAAATGACCGGTACGGTCTGCGAAGGCGCCGGTAAAGGCGCCCTTGATATGCCCGAACAATTCGCTGCCCGCCAGCTCGCGGGACAGCGTGCCGCAATCCAGCGCCACGAAAGGCTTATCCTGCCGGCGGCTGTACTGGTGAATGGTTCTGGCCATCACCTCCTTACCGGTACCGCTTTCACCATAAAGTATGACACTGTAATCCGTGGGCGCCACCAGCTTCACCCGGCGATAGACTTCCCGGATGGCGGGCGATTCCCCGACGAGGAACCCGGAAGCGGGATCGGCCGCTTCCTTCTTTTTCTGAAGCGACGGTATCTCTCCCGGGGCGGGCGGCGTTGCGGCTATGGGAGAAGCGCTTTCCAGTGCTTTCCGGATTACCGCCATCACTTCATCGGGGATAAGCGGTTTGGAAATATAATCAAAAGCGCCGCGCTTGATAATCTCTACCGCCGTTTTGATGTCTGAATAACCGGTAATGATAATGACCTTTACCTCCGGCCGGTTGGATTTAAACGCCTCCAACATTTCGTAGCCATCCTTATCGGCCAGCCTGAAATCACAGATAACTACGTCAAAATGTTTTTCTTCGAAACGTTTCAGACCTTTTGCGCCGGAATAGACCGCCTCCGTGGCAAAACCCTTTTTTTTGCAGAAATGTACTGAGTAGCAAGCACATATCTACATCATCATCGATGAGAAGGATGTTTCTCATTATACAAGGTTTTCATTTGGGTGTGTGAAGGTAGCGGGACGACCTCAGGCATTTCCCGTTAGTCTCCCTTTTGCCGCATAAATCCTGCCAATTTTAATTAGCATGCGGCCCGGTATGGCCCTGCAGGAGCGGTTACCGTGCGGCAAGCAGGTATTCCGGAGCATTCACTTCCCGGTTGGCGATAGTGGTAGGCAATTCCTGATGATAGGCGCCCGAGGGGACCAGCCCGAAGCCTCCATATTTTTCCATCAGGCGCAGCTGGGCCAGCACGTCCTCCCCGCAATGCTCCGGGGGCAGCTTCTGCCAGAACTCAAAGCCGCCCGTATCCCGCAGCTTGGCGGTATCATACAGCACGCAGCCGCCTATCCAGGCCACCTTGTACTTTTTCTGGCCGGCGCCCGACGCGCGAAGCTTCTCGCCTATGTGGAGCATGTTTGCGGCGCTGTGTAATTTATAACGCTCCCACCCGGGTCCCTCCGGCCGCACCCGCTCGGGTTGCACCCGGCCGTTCCACCAGCTGATCTCCTGCTCCCCGGTCCGCACATCTTCCCTATAGCTCAGACCCACGGGTGCCATGCCGCCGAAGCCGCATTCCTCTTCCTCCATAGCCTGTACCAGTCGGCTTATGGCGCGCGGCTCAAGGATAACATCATCATCGAGGAAAAGCGAAAAAGTACCGGTGGAATGATTGAGCAGAAACTGCCGCTGCTGCGCGATGCCCCGCGGCGGGAGATTCTGCAGGATATGCAGCGGAGGACGGTCGTGCAATTCAAAAATCCGGGAAATCGTCTGTATGGTAGGCTCTGTTCTTATGAAGGTTCTGCTTTGGTCGGCAATGGTGATCTCAAAATCGCCGAAGGACTGAACGACGAGCGCCATCAGGGTAGCCGCCAGCGCAGTGGGACGGTTCACCGTCGGTATAAGAACGGAAACCTTCATATCTCACGGATTTAGTCCTGTTACAGGGTCGGGGGAAACCCTGCCCGAAACGGAGGCCGTTGCCGGCAGACGGCTCAAGCAGCGGAGCAGCCTGCAGGCTACCTTTTCCGGATCGGCCGCCGCTTCGGGGGCAACAGCCATATGCAGGGTATGATCGAGGGGAGCCCATCTTGCGGCACTGGAGTAAGGGGAGAAAACTACCACGCTCGGCACTTCCAGCGCTGCGGCAAGATGGGATACCCCCGTATCGTTACAGAGCAGACCGGCTCCCTGCTCGATCAGCGCAGCCAGCACACCGAGGTCTACCTGTCCGCATCCGGCTACCAGATCGGCCGCCGGGTAATGCATAAGCGAGGCCACCTGCCGTGTGATATCCCTTTCCGACCGGTCCCCGGTCAGCAGGATGTGAAACCCGGCGCGGGCCAGCCGGTCGCCGGCGACGGCAAACTTAGCGGGCTCCCAGCGCCGCCGCGGATCTCTTGCTCCGGGATGCAGGCAGATATATTTCCCCGGGGTAAGACCCAGGACCTCCATTATACAACCGGCCTCCTCATATTCTTCCCGCATCACGGGAAACTCCAGCGCAGTACCTGCCGGATCGATCCCCAGGGCCTCCTTGACCAGCCGCAGAAAACGCAGCACCTCGTGCTCGTTTTCCCGGAAAACCGGAAACAGCCCGCCGCCGGGGACGGCATGCCTTTTTAACCGCAGACCCGCCACCTGCTTGGCTCCGCAAAGCAGGCACATGGCATTGGTATAGGAGCCATCGCCCTGCATCTGCAGCAGCAGGTCCAGCTGAAGATGCTGCATCTGCCGCAAAAAATCCGTCATCCGTACCGGAGCGATCTCCTGCTCGGGCAGACCGGGCCAGCCCGGAAAAGATACGAAGCCGTTGAAGTAATGCGAGAACCGGCTTACCAGCTTTTCCTCCCAGGGAAGACCGATAAGCGTGATATGCGCAATGGGAAAGGCATGTCTGATCGCCCGCACGGCGGGAATGACAGACAACATGTCTCCCAGCTTCAGCGCCCTGAAGATGCCGATCTTCAGCTCAAGAAGGCGATCGGATGCAGGCTGTTCTGTGGGTTTCATAAACACAGTTTTTGAAGAATTAACGCAATCGCCTTACCCGGGCACAGGCTCGGGAATATATAAACCGGTATTTAGCAATTTGCCGATAGCTCCTTTTACCTCTCCTACCGAAATGCTGCGCATAAAAGAAGTATTATGACGGCAATTGGAATCTTCGCTTTCCAGCATGGCCCCCTCCTTCCCGCAAAGCGGACAGCTGGTCGTCCAGGAAATCACGGGACGGTGGAACCTGCTGGTGGCCGGCATGCTGGTGACCAGGTTACCGATCCAGTAGATGCCGATCGCGGGGGCCTGCAGGGCATGGGCAAGATGCAGCGGTCCGCTGTCATTGGAGATCACCAGCGAAGCCTGGGACAACAGGCCGATCAGTGCCGGCAGGGGAAGACGCCCGCTCAGGTCCTCTACCCATTCGCGGTGATACATGGCCGACACGATATCAGCAGCCATACCGGCCTCCTCCGCTATCCCGTTTATATAAACCTGCCATCCCTCTCCAATCAGGAAATCCGCTACCTGGGCAAAGTTTTCGGGAGGCCATCTCCGTTTCGGATCCGAAGCGCCGGGGTGAAGCACGGCAAAGGGCCGTCCGTCCGGATCGGTTACGGCACGGCTGGCCGCTTCCAGATCCCGTTCGGTGACCACGATCTCGGGAGCCACATGCACCGTCTGTGCCCCCAGCATGGAAACTACTTCCAGGTAACGCAGTATTTCATTAAAACGGGTGACGTAGGGCACCGACACATCCAGCGGAGGAGCGGCAGACGATTTCAGACCGATGGTAAGCTCGGCGCCGAGACGCAGCACAAAGGGATTGGAATACTGTCCGCCTCCGTGCAGCTGTAAGGCAATGTCGAACCGCTCGGCCTGCATGCGCGCAAAAAACAATTCGGCTTCCGCGATCTCTTCAATATCCTGAAAGTAATCTTCAGGTTTACCCACTCCGGGATAAGAGGGAATTACCTCTACACGGTCCACAGGTCCCGGCCTGTCTTCCAGCAATATCCTGTGCATTTCCCGGCCCAGGTATACGATCTCCGCCTCCGGAAAGGTTTCCCGCAGCGCCTGCAGCGCGGGTAATACAAAAACAAAATCGCCAAGTGCATTTGCCCTGAGTACAGCTATTTTCTTCCTTCTCATGATAGAGTGATATAATATTTTTCTCATAGCCCTGAGGCCTGCGTTACCCGATCTCTACAGTGGGGATCCTGAAGACCACAAAAACGGTATAAATTTTCTCAGCTCTCCTTTACAAAGAACAGCGCACCGTTTATATCTTCATCGATACAAAGGTCCCGGAAAACATCTTCCGATTCCGGTATCGCGTTTAAGAGTACATCCTTGTATTCGCGGCTCACGGCATTGAGCCAGTCGATATCCTGCTGGGTAATGTTCCTCCGGGAAAATTTATTCTTCCAGACGTCGATCACTTCTTTGAGCTCCGGGGCGGTTTCCATATCCATGCTGTTTCTTTTTTCTTTATCCTCCCTGCGCGTAAGATTTATCACCGCGCCGCCGTTACAGACAAAGCCGGACAGGCTTAAGCTTGTACGGGCGGAGCGACGGACGGCACGGGTCCTGCAGGACCGCGCCGCCGTGTTCCGCACCTGGGGAAAGTAAGGTAATCCGTTATTTATCCTTATCGGGGTCTTCGGCCGGCTCCCATTCTATTTCGTCCGCCTCGTCCACATCCAGGTCATTGTCTTCGAGATCTTCTTCGTCCAGTACAGGTTCTTCTTCCTGATCCGGCGCTTTTTCACCACCATTATCATCAGGGATGTTTTTATCGCCATTCGGGGCGCGATCGTTACGCTGAATGGGATGATTTTTCTTCTGTATCATAATACATAGATTTTAAGCTGAACAATGAACGGAATTATATCCGTCTGATTTTTTGTGATGAAGTTGCTGAGGAAGAATATTTGCAAAAACGAATCCGGATAAAAAAACCAAGAATTATGCCAGCGGCTGACAGGGACCATCCGGTACGCCTTGTTCTTACAGCATATTTAAAATCAGCTCCGCTACCCGGTCGGCCGTTTTCAGCACCCGCTGTTCGGGGGAACCGGAAAAAACCTCGCGGACAGCCTTCGACACATTCCCCATCAGAATATGGATAAATATGGTTCCTACCGGTTTTGAAGCCGTTTCGCTGCCTCCCGGGGTGATCAGGCCGGTAACGGCAACGGTAATATCCGGCTTCATAAAAAGCTGCAAACGCTCAGCCAATGCGCCCGTTACTTCTGCCGACTCGGGCGAGTATTGCCGTATCATGTCAACAGGCACACCCAGTACCTCTTCTTTTACCCGGGCATCGTAACATACCAGTCCTCCTTTTAAGATCGTTCCCGAATCGGGTACGCGGGAGTATTCATAAGCCAGCCGTCCTGCCGTTGCGCTTTCCGCAAAGGCCAGGGAGAGATGACGGCTCGCCATTGCCCGGCTGCTCCTGATAACGATGGATGAAGGCATCTTTTTATAATTTTTCCGGACCGCATTCAACCTCCGGATATCAGCATCCCCGGATAATTGTGCCAGGCTCGTTAAAGGTTGCTTTTCCCGGCTTCCCCAGGAAGAAAAGATGATGAGCCGATGGGGAAATTTTTCCTCCAAGGGAAATTAATGACCCGGTATTTCCTTTCTCCTGCAACCGGGATCAACCCTCTCTCTTACAGCCATGGGGTCGGTTATAAAGGGATATCCCGTTTTCCCTGCTGCCGACCTTTTTCTCCTCCGGAGAGCTGGTATGAAATATGGCGGATAGTTATATCCACCACTTTAAAAACCATTTCTTATGTTTCATCATGTAAAAGAACTCCAGTTTAATGTAAGGGTTTCAAGACCCGACCCGCGCTTTGCAGGATTGTTGTTAGAACAGTTTGGGGGCGGCAACGGGGAATTAAAAGCCGCCATGCAGTACTTTGTCCAGGCCTTCAGCGCACGGCGCCCCTACCCCGATAAATATGATATGCTGATGGATATCGCCACGGAGGAATTCAGCCACCTTGAAATCGTCGGGGCAACTGTCCAACTGCTGCTCGAAGGGGTGAACGGGGAGCTGAAAAATGCGGCGGACAATGCCGAGATCATGGAAACCTTAAAAGGGAAAGCCGCAAAGGAAAGTTATATCCATGAAGCCATGATGCATCCGGAATTTCTCACCCGGAGCGGAGGAGGACCTACCCTGACCAATTGCCAGGGCGTACCCTGGACCGGCAGCTATATCAATGCCAACGGCGATCTGAGCGTGGACCTCCGCTCGGATATAGCAGCCGAGTCCCGCGCTAAGATTGTTTACGAGTACCTGCTTCAGTTTACCGACGATCCTTATGTGAAGGAAACCCTGACCTTCCTGATGACGCGGGAAGTAGCGCACTTCCAGATGTTTGAAGCCGCGCTGGGTACCATACAGCCCAATTTCCCACCCGGGGTACTCCAGGCCGATCCGCGTTACAGCAATAACTATTTTAACATGTCTGACGGCAATGGAGTGGATCAGCGCGGTCCCTGGAACGAAGGGGAAAGCCCGGAGCTGGGGGAAACCTGGCAATATATCCGGGACCCAGTGAAACACGTTTCTGCAACCAACGGGCTGCTCGACCAGCAGCCGTCGGGAACGCAGCAAACCCTTGAGGATATGGAAGCGCAGAACAAAGCGCTGAGCGAAACCCGGAGCAAGGAAGCCAGTGCCGGCATGCCAAAGGGCAGTGCCGAATGGTGCACCTATAAATAGCCGGGGCAGCCCGCAGCCGATATGATCATCAAACCCTTGAAAAAATGCAAACCGGAAAACTTTCTATCTGTGTGCTGCTGGCCGGAACGATTATTCTCTGCGCCTGCTCTATGGACGACGATGAAAGCACCGTGGTAAATGATGCAGACCAGGCGTTCGTCATGCAGGCAGGCTATGGCAACGCAGCCGAGGTGGACCTTGGAAAACTGGCCGTTTCAAAAGCAGCGGGCGATGGGGTAAAGGATTTTGGCCAAATGATGGTGGATGATCATGGAACAGCGCAGCAGGAGCTGAAGGACATCGCCCGGACATGGAACATCAGCATGCCGGAGCAGCCCGATTCGATCCATCAGCAAAAGCACCGGCAGCTGGAAGCAATGAGCGGAACAACATTCGATACCGCCTATATGCACGGGCAGATCATCGACCATGAAAAAACAATTGCGCTGTTCGAGGCCGAAATGCAAAATGGAGAAAATAAACGGATAAAGGATTATGCCGGCAAATACCTGCCGGTAATCCGCATGCACCTGGAAAAAGCAGACAGTCTGGCGGCCGCTTACTGAACGCAGGACCTCCCAGACAGGCGGCTTTACAGGGCATCTTTGTATAACCAAACGTATGTAGTTATTGAACCTACAACCCAAAGAGCAACTAACCGATGAGGAAGTACAGCGCGGGCTGCGGTTCGTAATCGGCGATGGGCTTGCAGCCGAAGCCATGACGGTCCTCGTGGGCGGAGCCTTTCTTGTAGCCATGGCCCTGCTGATGGGGGCCAGTAATTTCGAAATCGGGCTCCTGGCCGCCCTGCCTACTTTTACCAACATCTTCCAGCTGATCTCCATATGGCTGGTGCGCCGTTATAATAACCGGCGGGCTATCGCAGTGATCTGCAGCCTGCTGGCGCGTGCCCCCCTGCTGGCCGTTGGCAGCCTGCTCCTGCTGTTTCCGGCCACCACCAGTGTGGAAGTGCTGATATTCTTTCTCTGCTTTTATTATCTCTTCGGCTCCATAGCGGGTCCCAGCTGGAACTCCTGGATGAAAGACCTGGTACCCGAAAAAATGTTAGGAAGCTATTTTTCACGGCGGAGCCGCCTTTCCCAGACGCTGAACGCCCTGCTCAGCATCGCCGTTGCCCTGCTGCTCGATTACATAAAAAAGCATTATCCCTCCTACCAGCTCGCCGCCTATGCGGGCATGTTTGCCGCCGCCGGCATCATCGGGATCACCGGCGCTTTCATCCTTTCCAGAGCGCCAGAGCCAAGGGGTATCCTGTTAAATGAAAACATATTCAGGCTGATCAAGCATCCGCTGAAGGACAGTAATTTCCGGCGGCTGCTCGTGTTCAACTCGGCCTGGGTGTTTGCCCTGAATATCGCCACGCCCTTCTTTACGGTATTTCTCCTGAAAAGTCTGGGTATACCGCTGTCTTACGTTATCCTGCTGGGCATTATCACTCAGGTGGGCAGCATCCTCACCGTCCGGCTCTGGGGAACTTTTGCAGACCGGTACAGCAATAAAACGATTATCGCCATCTGCGGCCCCCTGTATATCGGCTGCTTTATCGCCTGGTGCTTTGTCGGCATTTATACCCATATGTATATAAACCTGGCCCTGCTGGTACTTATCTATATCTTCACCGGCATCTCCACCTCGGGCATCAACCTTTCCCTGATCAATATCGGGTTGAAGCTTGCCCCCCGGGCGGAGTCTATCGTTTACCTCTCGACCAAAAATATCATCACGGCCTTCTTTTCCTCCACGGCCCCCCTGGTGGGAGGATATCTTGCCGATTTTTTTCTCAACCGGCATTTAAATGTAAGGGTGGAATGGGGCGGTCCCCGCTTTAGCCGCGTATTCCGTTTGCTGGAGCTGCACGAGTGGAACTTCCTGTTTCTTATCGCGGCCCTGCTGGCCTTTATTGCGCTTGAGCTGCTCATGCAGGTGAAAGAGGCCGGCGAGATGGAAGCCGATGACGTAAGACGCATCTTGCGTAAAAGTGTGCGTGGTAATCTGAAAGAATATTTTCTGATCGGCCACCTGCTGGGCTGGCAGCAGCAGCTCTGGTCCATCATAAAAAAAAGGCTCGCCCCCTGAAAGGGTGAGCCGCCCTTCTGCTGCACAACAGCTTAAGGGGTAATAAACATCAACTATGCAATTTCGGGATTGGATACGGTTAATATGGTACGGGAGCAGCAAAGAAGAAATACCGTCCCCGCACACCGGAAAAATATCCGGAGACGGGGATGAACCCGGGAATGCTTCCCTGTCGCACAGCAGCCTGTTACGGATCACGCTGATCTTTGCGCTGATCGTGCTGTCGGTCGTTATCCTCCGCTTTGGCAAGCCGCTGTTGCTGCCCCTCGCCATTGCCGCCATCCTGGCCATGCTGCTGACCCCCCTTCTGGAATGGTTGCTGGGCAAAGGGCTTCCCGGCTGGCTGGCCATTACCGTTGCTGTGCTGATCCTGCTGGGCATTGTCACCGGACTTTCTTTTCTGCTGAATATGCAGATACAGATACTTTCACGGGACTGGCCGCATATCCGGGAAACCTTCCTGGCCTGGCCGGCCATGGGGGAGCGTTACCTGCAGGAGACGTTTCATCTGAACCGGACACAGATCAGGAGGATATTGCCGGATGCCGGCACCCTGGTCAGGCCCCTGCTCGGCTCGGCGACCCAGGTGCTCTCCGACTCCTTTCTTATCCTCATCTATCTTATCCTGCTGCTCATCCAGCGCAATCATTTTAAAAAATTCGTCCTGAGACTGGTACCGGTACCCAAACGGCCGGCGGCCCGGCAGGCCATTACCGAATGCGTATCTACCTCTTCCCGGTTTTTAACCGGCAGGCTGAAAATCATGCTGATCGCTGCCGTATTATATTTTGTGGGGTTCTGGATAGGAGATGTCCCGTACGCGCTTTTCCTGGCCCTTATCGCTGCCCTCTTTTCCATCATTCCCTGGCTGGGGAATATCATCGGCGGGGGCATCGCCTGCCTGCTGGCGCTGGCGAGCGGCGGCCTGTCTCCCATGCTGGTGGTCGTGGTCGTGATGACGGTGGAGCAGCTACTGGAAAACTACCTGTTTATTCCCTGGATATTGGGAAATGCGGTAGACCTCGACCCCTTTGTTACGATCGTTTCCGTAATTGCATTTACCCTGCTCTGGGGCGTGGTGGGCGCTGTTATCGCCCTGCCCCTGATGGGTATGCTGCGCATCCTCCTGCTGAACCTGCCCGGTATGGAAGCTTACGCCGACTTCCTGGGGGCCGATAAGAAAAAACGAAAACCCGGACATAAAAGCAGGAAGGTCAAAAAATAAATCCCGCCCACAGACGGGACGGGATTTATCATACAGCTATTAAGGGATTATTTGCCGCAGCAAGGGCTTCCCGGATAGCAGCAGGAGCTTTCCTTTTTACAGCAATCCGAAGATTTTTTCGGATTACCGGCGTATACTACCGAGCATGCCACAAACAGCATTCCTATAACTCCCAGAATTATCTTTTTCATTTTAGTCGTTTTATGAGTTTAATGTATTTCAGGCCCTGGCCTGTATCGGATCATGAAGCAAAAAATTCCGGAGGATGAAAACAACCGGAGACATATGCCGGAAATACCGCGTCGTCGCCCGGGGAGAACAGACCGGGTGAAAACGAAAGAACCGGAAACCTGTACGCTGCGCCGGCGAAGAAACCGGCAGGACAGCAGCTGCAGCTCATAAAGGGATTACAGACATTGCCCTGGCAGCAATCATGCTGTGCGGGCTGCCCGCTGTGCGTATCTTTTTCCTCCTGCCCGCAGCACTTGTCTTTACATTTTTCAGTTGTATGGACCGCCGCAGCGCGAAGATGTCCTTCCGCCGGCATGGGCCTTGCCGTCAGGACGCAGATCGTTATGGCCAGTATGAAAGACAGCAATTTCATTACGACAAATATAGGCGTTTTTTTTGACGGTTGCCGTTAGCGGATCAGCGTCTCGCCGGATTTAACAGGATAAAAGCCGGACCGGGAAGCAGGCAAAAGAAACCCGGAAGTAAGCGCAGCCCCCTGAAGCGCTGCCGGATACCGGCAGGGGAAGAAAATTTCAGGATAAACGGCTAACTTTATCCGGATAAAGACCTGATAACAGGCTTTTTCATTACAACGCATGCTATGCACAAATACCCGGGCCAGACACGTCTGCTGGTAGCAGTGGACTGCATCATCTTCGGATTCGACGGTGATGCCCTGAAATTACTCCTGATCAAACGCGGGTTTGAGCCTGAAAAAGGCAAATGGAGCCTGATGGGCGGCTTTTTACAACCGGACGAAAGCCTGGACAACGCCGCTAACCGTATCCTGAAAAAGCTGACCGGCCTTGAAGGCGTGTTCCTGGAGCAGCTGAAAAACGCCAGCGCTCCCCAAAGGGATCCGGTAGAAAGAACGGTTTCCGTAGCTTACTCCGCGCTGATCGATCTTAACAAATACAAAGAGCAGATCAGCAGCGAGTATCATGCCGAATGGTTTCTCCTGAGCAAAAAACCCGGCCTCATCTTCGACCATGATAAAATGGTGGAAGATGCCATACGGAAGCTGCGTTATAATGCCACTATGCACCCCATCTTATTTGAATTGCTGCCCGACAAGTTCACCCTGCCCAAGCTGCAGAATCTCTATGAAGCCATTTACGACACCCAATTCGACAAACGCAATTTCAACAGAAAGATATTGTCCACCGCCCTGCTCGTAAAGCAGAAAGACAAAGACAAAAGCAGTTCCAAAAAGGGAGCCTATTATTACAAGCTGGACAAAAAGAAATATGCGGCCAACTTCCGGTCCTTTCTTCACTTTATTCCCAATCCCGATCACCTGCTCCGGTAGCCGGCGGAAGCATCTCTCCGATGACGGGAAGACATCCCTGCTCCATCAGCTTTTTAAGGAAAGAGGAAACCGCTGCCGTCCATCCGGGTAAGCGGCTCAGGTCCGTTCCCCAAAGCTCCTTGTCTTTCAGCACCGCGCCGGCAAGGTCTTCCGGATCAACCGTGGTCCAGTAAGTATGCAGGCGGGAAGCCTGCTCATCCCGCACCGGATAGACCCTGTCCCCGTAACAGCCCTCATATCCGTTACCGGCAGGCCTTGTCCGCATAAAAAGCAGGTACGCCGCAAAGGCCAGCGACATGCAGACCGGCGGCTCGCTGCTTTTTTCATAATGGCTGAGCAATATGGGAACGTTGCGCATACGCATCTTGGAAGAATACTGCAAGGTAATGTCCAGCCATTTATGCGCAATATGGGGATTACGAAAACGGTCCAGCACCTTATCCGCGAATGCTGCTGCGTCTCCCCGGGGCAGGGCGGGGCCGTTGATGGCGGAGATGATTTCCTGCTGCATGATGCGCGCGATGAAGCCGCCCATCACCACATCCTGCATGGCGGCCGATACCGTAGGGAAACCGGCAAGAAAAGCGGGCCCGCAGCTAAAGGTATGCGTGCCGTTCAGCAACCGCAGCTTCAGCTCCCTGAAGCTGTATATGTTTTCCGCGACGATCATGCCTTCATCCGCCTTCCTGAAGGAAAGCACCTCATTTACCCGGGGAGACGATGCCGCAATGGCCCACAGACGGTAAGGCTCGGCCATGATCATAAGGGCATCGTCGTATCCCAGCTGCTTCCTGAGCTCCTGATACCGGTCGTCCGGCAACTTCCCCGGCACGATCCGGTCCACCAGCGAATTACAGAAAAAATTATCCCGGCGCAGCCACGATACAAAGCCTTCTTCCAGCCGGTTGCCGTCAGCCAGCTGCAGCAATATCTCCAGCAATCTGTCGGCATTGTCAGGGATCAGCTCGGTGGGCACTACCACCAGCCCGGCGGCAGGATCGCCCTGTGACCACAGGTATCTCCGGTAAAGAAAGGCCAGCAGCTTGGCCGGAAAAGACGAGGGGGGATTCGCCCGGATATCCTCGTCGACAAACGCAATGCCTACTTCGGTGGTGTTGGATATCACCAGCTGCATATCCGGGTTTTCGGCACATTGCATCACCTCCTCCCACTGATGTGCGGCCGTCAGCACACGGCTGATGGATGCGTTGATCCGGATATCCTCTATTTCCTCACCGTTTGCGATGCCTCTGGCCACAAGCGTATAAAGATTGTCCTGTTTTTCAAAATCTGTCGCATCCCCGCCGGATGTGGACTTAACCACTACAATACGTCCGCGGAAGAGACCCTCGTTATTTGCCTTGTCGATGAAATAATCCGGCAGCCCCCGCAGCAGCACTCCGGTTCCGAACTGCAGGACCTTCTCGGGGAAACCGGATACATCCTCCCGGGGCAACCGGACGGGAGCCTGCGGTGATATTTGTTTCAGCTGCTCTTTTGAGAGTATCATCGGCATCAGTTTAGGGGGTCAGGAAATAAGGGGGCTAAGATAGCCCTTTCGGGGGTTCCCCGGGAAAA
The DNA here is from genome assembly GCF_039541075.1 of Compostibacter hankyongensis. Taxonomy (NCBI): domain Bacteria; kingdom Pseudomonadati; phylum Bacteroidota; class Chitinophagia; order Chitinophagales; family Chitinophagaceae; genus Compostibacter; species Compostibacter hankyongensis. The sequence goes on from NZ_BAABFN010000005.1 coordinate 133,221, forward strand.
AAGATGACCTTTTAATGCCTGGGCGGGGAGCCGACGGCATTGTCGCAATCGCCCCCCTATATTGCCGTTTTTGCACCCGCTTGAAAAAGATAATCGTAGCTATGTTTGTAGCCTGTTATCACTCAAAAACACAGATCATGCATAGTAAAAAGCAACTATTAGCCCAGTACGTGCTCCATTGCAGATGGTTTGTCAATGTGCTGGAAGGTTTTACAGATGAGGAAACCAACGAGCGGATCAATGCCGACATGAACCATGTAAAATACCTCGCGGGACATCTGTTAAACGCACAATACGCTTTTGCGCAGATAGCCGGAATAACGGTAACGAGAAAATGGGATGAGCTGTTTGCGGGCCAGGGGAAGTCGAAGGCGCGGGATAATTTTCCTTATCCGTCGATAGACGAAATAAAGGCAACCTGGGATCAATTATATCCGGTTGTAAAAAGCGCCCTCGAAAAGATGCCGGAAGAAGCATTGCAAAAAGAGCTGCCCGCTTCCCCGGTAGCCGGACATGGTATACTGGACAGTACTGTCGGGGATCTCTGGGCCTTTCTGAACCTTCATCAGGCCTATCATATCGGCCAGATAGGCATATTGCGGAGAGGCTTTAAAAAAGACCCGATGAAATACTTTTAAACGGCAGGGATATAAAAGAAACCAACGAATTCGGGTAACGGGAAAAATGCCTGGACTGCCGGCGGCACGGCATAAAAAGGCCCGGGTAGACACCCAGGCCGGATCCTTAATCTTTTAGGTTTTAAACTCTTCTTTAACCTAAATAGCTATAGAATGCCAAAGGCGTTGTTTATTCACCTTCCATTCGACTCCAATTTAGGAACTATATGATTCTCTGAAGCGTTTATTACATCAAAGGGGAAATTGTATAGATGAAAGAGATTATTCCCATTATGAACAAAAATCTGAACGGGTGAAAAAAGCCTTTACCCTGAGGTAAAGGCTGCTTCGATAAAAGGGATATCTGTCAGGACGTGACAAGCCGGGCGGGGAATTGCACCGGAGGATTCCTGACCGGCATCCGCTGGCTGGCGTCACTCCGGAAGATTCCTGTCCTGTGCCCGCTCATGCCCGGCTGCATGCCGGTCCCTGGCGGTCCGGGTACCTGCCATGAGTCCCGTCGTCGTCCCGGTGATGGTACTTGTGGTCGGGATGGTCGGCATCGCCGAGGGGTTCCGCCGGCGTCCCGTAAACTTAAACAGTGAATTTCCTTTGACCGAAAGCTTGGGTTGTGTAGACATAGCCTTTTGCATTTAGTGTGGTTAAGTAATAATTTAAAATTATGCATTTAGGAATTTACTACTCAAACCATTACATCAATCCGGCATTTATATAGATATATGGAAATATTCCCTATATTAGGCCTGCGTATCAGGTTCCTTAATCATGTCACATGCAGCGCTATTCCGGAAGCCGTTTCTCCATGTTTTCGGATGGCTGACCTTTATTATCTATGAAATAAGCATATCTTGGTATTTTGGAGATAATTCTTCTTTACTGGCCTTTGGCGCCTTCTATATCCTGAACATCTTCCTTTTTTACTTCAATGCGCATGTGATCTTTTTCAGGTTCCTATCAGACAACTCCTTTTTCAGGTGGGTAACACTGGTATTGCTCACCGTTATCGAGCTGGCCGTCTACACCTATATCAGCACATGCCTCAACAATGTTTTTAAACACCTGAAAGGCGTAGCAATACTCACACACATGAACCCTGATGTGGTGGTGATGTCTATCTGGCGGGGGGTGTATTTTTTGGGCCTGAGTATAGCCTATTGGGGAGTGTCCAGCAGGATAAGGGCAATAAAAGCAGCGCAGCAGGCCGAGATAAGCAGGCTGAAGACGCTTCAGGAAAGAGAGACGCTCGAAAAGGAAAATATCCAGCTACAGAATGCCTATCTGCAGGCCCGTATCAATCCGCATTTTCTGCTGAACACCTTAAACTTTATCTATAACCAGGTAGAAGAAATAAACCCCATTGCTGCCGATAACATCGTGCTGCTGTCCGAGATCATGCAGTACTCGCTTTCCGGCATGGGAAAAGACGGGAAGGTACCCCTGACGCAGGAAATCGATCATATCAGAAAATATATCGGATTAAACCAGTCCCGATTTGACAACCGGCTGCATCTGAGCACGGAGATCATCGGATATCCTCATCCGGATAAAAGGATACCGCCGCTGCTGCTGCTGACCTTTGTGGAGAACTTATTTAAACATGGCGATCTGACCGATCCCGGCCATCCCGGTATCATACAGGTGGATATGAACAACGGGCAGCTGCTGCTCTTTACAAAAAATAAAAAGAGAAGATTTCCCGTCAAACACAGGGATCATGTGGGAATCAGCAATGCCCGGACAAGACTCTATAATTTTTACGGCGAGAGCGGTGCGCATATTTGCATTGACCAGACGGAAACCGAATTCACATTAAACCTAAAGATCATCCTATGATAAAGTGCTACGTTATTGATGATGAAGAGCATGCTGTTAAGGTGCTGTCCAGATTTATAGAAAGAACGCCGGAGCTGCATTTTCTGGGATCCGAAACCGATCCGCTGGAAGCCTGGAATAAAATGGAAAACCAATCGGTTGCTCCCGATATCACTTTCCTGGATGTGGACATGCCGCAGATATCCGGCATCAACTTGGCTGAGCTGATCCGTACCAAAACAGAAATCATCTTCACTACCGCTTATCCTGATTATGCCATCCAGGCCTTTGAGCGCGACGCGCTGGATTACCTGCTCAAGCCGGTGACATACGAACGTTTTCTGAAAGCCATCAGCAAGACAAAGGACCGGCTGTCCCTAAAGGCTAAAAACATATCGGCCGGCCAGGGCGAAGACTATTTTTATATAAAAAGCGAAGCCAAAGGGAAAATGATAAAGATCAAGCATCATGCGCTCAATTATATCGAGGCAAAAGCCAATTACTTAAGATTGTGCCTGGACAACGAATCCTATCTCACTTATCTGACCCTAAAGGAGCTGGAAGAAAAGCTGCCGCCCGTTCAGTTTATCCGGATACATAAATCCTTCATCATAAACCTGCAAAAAATAGTTGTACTGGAAGGGAATAAGGTCATCCTCGAGAACGGTGTTTCGGTGGATGTAGGCGGAAGCTACAGAAGCAAGCTGCTTTCGGCCATCAACCCGAAATTAATTATCAGCAAAAGAAGCCCCTAACGTTTTCTGCATTCTGCCGAGGCAGGATTCATAATGACGCCAAAGGCAATAGTACAGGATAAACTCATTCTTCCGGGGCGATCCGGAAAACAGCCGGTTCAAATGCATATGGATCAAATCGCCCATGAGTGAGTCCTTTTTTGACGGAGGCCAGCTCGCGGAAATACCGGCAATCTGTTTATGAACGTACTTGAAGATATTAAACGGTACGGTAACACCGTATTTGATCATGATAGGCTCAACAATATCAGAAGGAGCCATGCTCCTGATTTCCCTGAACTTCCGTCTCAGCTGGGCCTTGATTTCAGCTGAAGCGCCGAACTCTGCTTCCATGGCCTTATGAAGCCCGGCAAACAGCCGGATCTTCGCCTTTATATCATAGGAGAATATATTCAGAAGCGCCTCTATACTGCCATAAGCCATTTCATAAAGGGCCAACGGCACATGCGCAATACGGCTGTCATTTTCCAGAAATTTCATGACCAGCGCAGCGCTCGCGCAAAAACAGGACTCAAGCTCGTCCATAACCTCCGGGTTATATCTTTCCAGCTCCCGTTCATAAGTAGCCACCTGAAAATCCCGGATCAGCCCGGAATCGGTAAGGGGAGACAAACATTGGTTCAATACCCTGATGATTAACCCGGCATGCACAGGAATTAAATTAAACCTGATCCGTAAATGAAACTCCGGATCTCCGTACCGGACAAAAAACCATTGGTTTAAAAAGCCTGCGCTTATCCATCTTTTACACAGCGGAAGGATATAATTTACCAGCATCTCGCTGGCCCGCTGGGGATGGCAATATATTTTAAAATAATACCACATGCTGCCCGGGAGAAACTTCCTGATGACCGGCTTTACCGTAGCCGGCTGATCCAGTCCCGGGCTAACTGCGTCGTATATCTTCTCATGATGATAAAGACAAGTGAAATACTGCCTGATATGGGTATCATAAGCGGGAGAACCTTTACCCGACGCTGCATCCATAAACGGAAACTCTTTGATGATGATCTTATCATCCTTCTTTAGCATCTTGCCCAGAAAAGCCAGGTCGTCTTCTTTTTCCGTATCAAACACCAGGTAATTATCGTATTTATTTAAAGAGATATAGCGGGGCCACCACAGGGTCGAAGCGGCTTTCTTTAACGCCCCGGGGACGGTCTCATCCGATTTTAAAAGATTGCCGATGTCTTCCCGGTCAAGATGCCAGGAGGCCAGGCTCAAAATGCAGTTTCTGTACCTGACCCTGGGGTAAAAAGATAAATCAGGAAAAAAAAGCGGCAGCTCAAAGTTGAAATTCGATCTTAAGCCCTGATGCTGAAGGTCGCAAAGAAACCTGAACACCGGAAGATCGCTCCTGAAATAGTTGAATGCGGATGTAAGCCGGGGTATGACCCGTTTTTTCAACCGTTTTGACCAGAGCATGATTTCACCGTTTTGAACGGTGACCCACAGGTCGTTCGGCGCTATCTGCCCTTCCTCCGGCAAGGCAGAGCCGGTAAGTACGGGAATTTCATATTTTCTAAAGATATTTCTTCTTTCCACATTGGCAATATGCGAGTCGCCGCAATGCGCTATTTCGGCAAAGACCACCTCCGGATTGCTTTCTTCCTCGACCCTGACAATGTCTGTCAGACAGCGATGTAAATCAGCACTGAACGGGGAAAACCTTCCCGGCAAGGCGGAAGCTGTCGATCCTCCGGCCTGCTCAATGAACACACAGTCCCCTGTAGTCCTGAAAACGACGGAAATGCTGGGCGGATATCTGAATTTATCCGGCTCAGCAAGCCGTTGAAGGTCCTGATCTTCCAGGACAAGGGTAAAATTCTTGTTTTCAGCACGTTTTAACGTATTCCATTTATCCAGCAGCAAAGCATGTGCAGCCGTCCATTCGATTTGCCCGGAGCTGAGCTGATGGAAATCCAACCGCATATCGGATATCAGGGATGAAGCCCCTGCGCCGGTTTGAGTAACTTCTTCTCCCACGCCGATCTCCGGGTCCAATGCGGTCAGCAGCGGGATCCACCTGTGATCAAACTTCCTGGTGAACGCCGAAGAAAATCTTTTCAAATAATCATTTTCCTGCCGTGGCAGCAACATATCTATGGCATACAATCCTTCCAGCATCTTATGTTGAAAGCGGGGAGCCAACGCGCCGGATATAGCCGGCCGCTCCAGATTCAGATAAGCGGTGGAATGGTCAGCCGCTGCATCACCAGCACAGGCCCTGATCTTCTTATCCAACTCCACCGATGTATCCAGAATATGGTCGTCCACCGGAATAATTTTCCTGTAAACTTCATCCGGAAAACCGGCCCGGTTCTTATCCGGGTTTTCTTTGATAATACTATCTGCAATACGCTCCAGATAATCTGCCCCGGTAATATTGGGCAACAATGACGGCACAATTACCTGCCGCTCTATCAGCTCATTCAGGAATTCTTCCGACTCTTTCAGATTAGCCCCGAACTGATTGCCGAGAAAAGACAGGATATCCTTTCCGCTTCTTTTGGTTATACAATACGACAATATCTCATTGATCACCTCGTCAGACTGAAGAAATTCAATGGTAAATTCCTTTTGAGATGCCCCTTCATGAGTGTCGGACTTAAGATAACGATACTCGCCTCCTACCTTATAAAGACTGCTGTTCAGGACATACCATTGTGAAAATCCTTCATGTTCTTCAATAATCCGGCCGGCTATTATCCGGCCGTACTCATAATCAATACGAAAATGCAGTCTCGGCGGATCAAATAAAAACGGCTGCGCCCTCTTTCCGCCCCAGCTGATGAGTGAAAATCCTGAAAAAAGACCAAACGGAGTAGGCCGGAAACACATCCTATTGAGATACATTTTCAAGGATACCTTCTGCTTTTCGCTTAATAAAGCATATTCAAAATTGCATTTCTCCAGGGCGTCAAACAGGCTTCTGCTGGCCCAGAAGATAGCGGCGTTGAAATAAGGATCTGATAGTACCGTTCCCAAAGGACGGTCATAACGGTGATGATCAAATGCCGGCATCCTGAGCATCAGCCGGGGATAGAACGTATAGTCGAAAACAGATTTCATGCCACTTAAAATGAGGGGGAAAAATAATTGCTGTGGCAGGCATTTAAAAATTATTTACATCAACCGCCGCTTTCTGTAGATGAAAATGAATTTTCTGCGTCCCGGAGCAAACGTGTCAAAATAGGGATAGCGATGCTTGGACTCAAGGCTTTAGAAAATCAATGACCTGATCATCATCGATCGTTTGTGGGGTCATCGTAAGATGGGCTTGGTTACCTTCTATCTTACGGATCTGGGCTAATCCGGGGTATGACAAACTGGGCGACGCCCGATAAATCAGCAGGTGCCGGTCCATTAGGAGCGCCAATATGGACTCAAGCCCCCCGATACGCATGATACCGGGTATTTGAAGATCCAGCATATTTTTTTCCACAGCGGGATCAAAATGATCTGCGTCGACCACGGTTTTATCCAGCCGGTCAGTCAGGGCCGCGGCAAGCAGCCCGGTCATCCCTGTGCTTCCGGTAGCATATAAACCAATATGACCGGATAGGGCCTTATTTTCATCCAGCGCACGAATGATGGTCAATATATCCAGGATCTGCTCCTGCCGGTCTGTAAGATTGTATGTGGTAAAATATTTAAGGCTTTCATCGCGCCCGGACATGGTGGAATCCTGCAGGACATGCTCCCCCTGATTGAACAGGTCGGCCACAAGCACATTGAATCTTTGGCTGAGGAGTTTGCTGATGGTTTTATCCGGAACGGACCGGCCTTTCCCAACCCAATGACTTTTACCTTCGTCCGCCGTCAAAATCACGGTCGACCCCGTCTTGAGCAGGGGTTGGTACAACACGCAGGGTATCCATTTGTTTTGATCTTTTGCCGATATCAGCAACCGGGTAGCAATAAAATTCTCTCCTTTACTGCTGCCCGCTACCCTGCAGGTAACTGCTTCAGGCATGGCAGCTTCCAGCAAGTGGCGGCAGGCGGTACCATAAATGGCCTTAAATTCCTTCAGGCGCTTGCCGTCTTCGGGCCAGGAATGTTTTAATTGCCTGCTAAATATATTTTTCAATAAGCGCTTTAGTCCTTCCTCATCCAGTGTACCGGGCAGGTCATGATACTGACCGGGATCAATCCGCGCGAAAGGCGTTTGCCGGTCGGAGTTGCGCCCGTTCATGAATGCCAGCAGATCTTTATCCGGATCCGGGGTAAAAGGCTTTTCCCTGAATTTAGTGGAATCGTTTTCGTGGAGCAGCCACCGGCCAAACCATTGATACACCGCTTCCCTGCTGGCTTTGTTATAATTATGCGGATAATCGAAGTGGGCGTTTTTCAATTTATCCGTCGCGCCGTAAAGCTGATAAACGGATCTGACCATAGGCAAGATCGTCTGGCGCGTATTCTGCGTCCAGTCATGGGTGTCGGAAACCAAAAGAAGCGGCTTGGGCGCTGTCATCGAAGCAATTTCCACGTTGAAAGTATTCACCCTTAAGCCGGGCGCATTCTCGCACAGATCCCCTCCCTGCATATGGTCGCTTACCATATTCACCGGCGCCGCCACCTGGAAACGGTCATCTACAGCAGTAAATAAAAAGGCCTGCGTACCGCCGCCGGATGCGCCGGTAATCGCGGTACGGGAGGTATCCACCTCGGGGAGACTAAAAAGAAAATCCATGGCCCTGATGCTGTTCCAGAGTTGCAATCCCAGCAAATTAATGCCGTATAATCCGGAAATGCTGTCATCGGCAAAACGATGCGTGACCTGCCGGGTATCATTATAACCCGCCATATCATAAGCCATTACCACATAACCCTGCCGGGCAAAATTGATACAGCGCCCGGGGATGGAGGTGATGGAATCATTGGTCAGGCGCCCGTATTCAAAGTGGCCATGCGGACATAATATGGCCGGAAAAGGACCTTTGCCTTTGGGCTCGTATATATTAGCACCCAGAAAGAAGCCGGGATGGGTTTCCAGGGTGACAGTCCGGACAATATAATCGCCATGGTCCTTGGTGTAGTAGTACTTTGGATGAAGCGGCGTCTTTTCAGGCATGGGCCATAAACCGGCGCAGACCAGGATGTGTTCCCTGAGATATTGCTTTCTTGCTTTCCAGTCCTCCAGGCTATACGCGGGCATTTGATAGATGTTATCGATGCCTCGCATGGTCAGCAGCCTTTCGTCCCGAAAAGTAACGTCCCTGTTTTTTAGTTGGAAGGTATCATACAGCGCAGTTAAAGCGGAGTAGCTTGCCGGCGGTAATTGACTTGGGTCGCGATCCGGCAGGCTCCATGCCGTGCTATCCGGACCGGGCGACCGGTTGGATGTGGTGCAGCCGGTGACCGATAGGGTAATAACGAGTGTGACAAGAATCCCTTTATGCATGATGGTTCCGCTTATCAGAGCAGCTTAAAACCTAAAATACAAAACTTTACCGTTTTGCTGCATAAAATAAACCGGTTCGGGGCCACTCCCTTTTTGCATAGCCGGGCTTCAGCCTTCCGGCAGATCACGCCGGGGCTGGCGACCGGTATGATCATAGATCACCCTGCCTTGTACCATGGTCATCCGGACCCGGATATCGTCATCAAAGATCACGACATCAGCATCCTTGCCTTTGACCAGCGAACCTTTCCTGTCGGCCACACCCATGATCACCGCAGGCGTGGTGGAGACCATCTGCACCGCTTCCGGCAGGGCTATATCCGCGATCCGGGTCATGGTCCTGACCAGACGGTCTGCGGTAGCCACACTGCCGGCAAAGGAGCTTCGGTCCGGCAATTTTGCCACCCCGTCTTCTACGATCACTTTCACCCCGTTTTTTTGGCTTCCCAGGATACTTTCTCCCGGCGGCATACCGGCAGCACGCATGGCATCCGTAATCAAGGCGATCCGGCCGGCGCCTTTGATCTTGTATATCAGCTTTAACAGCGGGGCAGGGAGATGCACTCCGTCTGCAATAACCTCCACATACATCTCATCGAGGATAAAAGCGCTTTCGACGACGCCGGCATACCTGAAAGATTTTCGACGGGTGACTCCCGACATGCCCGAATACAGATGGGTAGCCAGCGTATAGCCGTTTTCAAAGGCTTCCAATACCTCTTCATACACGGCATCCGAATGGGCTACAGCCGCCAGTATTCCATGGGACCTGAGATACCGTCCGAAATCAATCGCCCCTTTCAGTTCCGGTGCAGCGCTCCAGCGTATGATATTTTTAGAATAGGCGATGATACGCTCGTATTCCTCCGGATCGGGGGGCCGGATATAACGCGGATCCTGCGCGCCCCGCTGGTTCATGGCAAAATAGGGACCTTCCAGGTGCATGCCCAGCAGCTGCGCGCCGGTGGTGTTTTTGCCGGCGGCATGCCGGTAGGCATCAAGGGTATGGAACAGATCCTCCTTTTCGCAGGTTAGCGTAGTGGGCACCATGGCCGTGGTCCCATACCGGGCATGTGTTTGGGCAATTTTTAAAAAGGCTTCCTCCGTGCCATCCATAAAATCATATCCGCCGCCGCCATGCACATGAATATCAATAAATCCGGGTGAAATGTAGGCTCCCTGCGCATCGATCTCCACAGCGCCCGGCACCGGTATGTCACCTTCAGCGACCTGCACAATCTTCCCCCAGCGAATGATCACCGAGCCCGCCGCCATTAAGCGGTAGGGGGTTAAAACACGCCCGTTATATATTTTTATATATTCCCGGTCCATACGCCCATGTGCTGGCTTATCCTGATCTTTGGTATTTATTTCCCTGGAAGCATTATTGTACAACCAAGACCCGGTATGCTTTATTACAAAGCAAAAGTATTAAGCCTCTTCGAAGGGACAAGCGCTTTTTCATGTTTTTAATCCTATCAGACCGTCTGCACACCGCTTACTGACCGGGTTGTTTGGCGAGCAGGGAAACGGATGCCTTGTCCAAAAACCAAATGCAATCGGAATGACGCTGCAATATACTGGCCGGGAATAAATTGCTTACCCCGCCCTCCAGGCAATTTTTAACCGCCCGGGCCTTTCTTTTGTCCGGCACGGAACATATGATGGACCTTGATTTTAGTATTTGACGGACAGACATGCTGATGGCTTTTTGCGGCACCGCTGCCAAAGCGCTGAACCAGCCTTCATCGACTTGCTGCCTCCGGCACTGCTCATCCAGATCCACGACGATATAAGGGTCCTCGATTTCAAAGTCTGCCGGGGGATCGTTAAACGCAATATGGCCGTTTTCCCCGATACCGACCAACGCCACGTCGACCGGATATTGCCGGATCAATGCTCCTATCCTTTCACATTCTGCCAGGGGATCATGCTCCCCGTTGATCAGATAAGCCGCCTTCAACGGCGGAACCTGATCCAGGAATCTTTCTTTTAAATATTTCCTAAAACTTGCCCCATGGGATGCGGGTAGATCAATATATTCATCCAGGTGAAACATGACAACCTTATCCCAGGCAATATCTTTTTCACGGACGAGCTGCTTTAATGTTTCAAACTGGCTCGCTCCTGTGGCCAGAACAACATGAGCGCTTCCCTTTTCCCCGATGGCTTTACGGATAAGAGATGCCGCCTTCCTCCCTGCTTCACAGCCTAACAATGCAGGGGTCTCCTGAATGTCGATTTGCATTTTCGTATTGTTGTTTGGATCGATTAATTATTGCCTGAGCAGTCGTCTTCGTCTTATACTGCTTGAGCGCTAATTTAAACTTTAGCCCTGCACTTCTGATAAAAATCAACGATAACGTTCTCGAAAAAACCGGGTTAATGAAGAAAGCAATATCATACCGGTCAGCGCGTAAACTTATGCGGGAAAAAAGCAGAAATCATTCCGGAACAAAACGTGATTTAGCACACACTATCCCTCTTTCCTTAATGCAGATAACATCTCCAGGGCCGTGCGGCGTTGCGTTGCCATAGCCGTCACCTTATCCGCCGGATCAGTTGCGCTGCATTCCAGCAATAACCATCCTTTATAATCCATCTTAATAAGGCCGGTCATCAACTTCTTATAGGGATAATTTCCGGCATCGAGCTCATGGATATGCATGGTATCACCCAGGCGGTCCTTTACCAGGTTAAAATTATATTCGAAACCTTTTCCATCCAGATCCGTAGGGTTGCAGTTCCAGCATATGGCTACATTCGGATTATCTGCCACATCCAGGATCGCCCGGATATTCGGCAGCTCTTGTGTCTCGTTGCCATGGACCTCCAGCCTGAGCTGCTGTCCCAGGTCGCCGGCCAGTTTCCCTATTTCATTCAGGGCCTTTCCTATTTGTTCAATCGTTTTTTCGTGGGCGATCCCCTTGTGAAATCCGTTTGGCTTCACTTTTACCCCGCTCCCCCCGATATCATGGTCCAATGCGAGCAGCGTCTTGGCCCTCATGATGTTGAGCCTTAAAAGCTCGGGGTCGGGGCTGTCAAAATGCACATTGCTGCCGAAACCGACCAAGGTTACCGCACTGTCCTTAAATTGCCGTTTCACCTCCTCCCGTTGGCGGGAGGTGAAATGGGTATCGACGCCGTGCTTATGCTCCACCCGGAGCTCTACACCCAGGACCTGGCTTTTTGTGCAATTTCTGATAATGTCAGGGAGGTCCCAGTCTTTTGCCCACTGGTAAGTGACCAGGCCTATGCGAATATTCGCGGGATCCCGGACGATAGCATCGCCACTGGGAAAATCCCGGACAGACCATGCCAAAGGAGCCAGGGCAGCATGTTTGATAAAGCTTCTTCGGTTTGTCATTTTAATTCCTTATTCCCATGAAATCTTTTTTACCCACTATTCGTATTGCTCAGCGAAATCGGCGGCATAGCGGTTGATCTGATCAGGCGACAAATGAGTCTCCGAACTGATGATCACCCGGTAACGGAATGTGATGGATTGCCCTTTGGGAAGGGTATAACCAATGGTCAGCTTCCCGTTGGTGAAATCATGCGCGCCGAAGGGGTTCGCAGAGAACAGGCCATAGCCCCTCGCATGCCAATAAGTTGGATAATCAAAATTCCTGGGATGATCACAAATGACCACGGAAATATCTTCACCTTCTATGTTCCCATACAGATCCATCCATTTGGCTCGTGTGCTCCACACGCTGTCTCCTGTAACCGCTTCACTGCTCAGGTAATTTCCCGTGGCTTCCCTGGAATCGGGAGTGACGGTCGTTTTGTTGCCTTCGGCGTCCACAAAAGTTTCCGGCTTGTTGGATGGGATATGCAGATGCCTGTTATAGCGGATGGCGAACATGCCTTCCTTGGTATCCTTAAAGGCCACAGCGCTGTCGGTGGCCGTCAGTGTCGTGATCCGGTCAATGATCCTCGTGGTGCCGTCTGCTAAAAAGTGATAGGTAGTCTGCTCTGCCAAAAGCGGATGGCCATAGGGGCTGACCCAGCGTTCGTCTGCAACCAGCGTACCTTCCCCGTTCCCGGAGGCTATTCTATCAATCTTTACATGCTTTATCGTGCCTTTCTGGACCTTTCGGACATCCTGCGGAATGGCATAGGAATTCCCCCAAAAATCATAACCATTCACATCCCCGTAATTGAGCCACATCCCTCTCTGATGCGGATGGTCCGTATGCTCGCCCGGCCGGGATTTGAGCGGCCAGCCCCTGGTCAGAAAATGTCCGCCTGCCGTATATATCGGATAAAGGATCTGCTTGAGCAGGGTATCCGAATAGCAGTACGAAGTAAAGGGCTTGCCGTCTACCAGCACGTCGACCTGCTGTGCCTCCTTATTGTCAACCAATTCCACTTTTGGCCCGCCCTGCGGACCAGGGTTCTTTTCTTCATCCGCCTGTTGCGAGGGCGGATTATTGCAGGAAACAAAAGACACTGCAGGCAAAAAGAGCATACTTATCAATAGCCATCTCATAATTTATTGAGGTTTTGATCATCCATCATGAGTATTCGTCAGCGACCTTATACCTGGTCGGGAACGACATAGGGGGGCCGATATGCGCGGGTAAGCATGGCATTGGCCTCCGGATCGTTGGCAAATTTCTCCAGTTTCACATCTCCTCCCATAAAGTGTAATTCCCGTTTGAGACGGTATGAAATGTTTGCCATCAAAGGCAATACCGTCGATGTAAATCCGGTGTTGATATCACAATGCAGGTCATCATTATTGCCTGAACGCAGGGCCGCAATGAAATTCGCAAAATGACCTTCAGCTGTCGGACCGGTAAGCGAGATGCTTTCATTGCTTGTACCGGCTGTTTTTGAACCGGCAAAAGGTTTTTTCTCTCCTTCGCGGAAGGCTTTCCAGGTAGAGCCGTCTATCTCCAGATGCCCTTCAGTGCCATAAAAGAGATTGCCGATCTTTACCCCCAGGTCACCTTCTCCGTTGGAGGCCCTGCCCCTGGTCTCGAATTCCAGTACTTTACCGTCATTATATTTAAAGAGGGATATCTGTGTGTCAGGCGTTTCCTGCGCACACTGATCAGGCCTCCATCCATAAATGCCCCCCGTGGAAAATACAGTAACCGGATGCTCCTGCTTATTTAATCCCCAGCGGGCAATATCAAATTGATGCGGTCCCTGGTTGCCGGTATCGCCGCTGCCGGTATCCCAGAACCAATGCCAGTTATAAAGGTCTCTTTTCTCATTGTAAGGGCGCCAGCTGACAGGCCCCAGCCACATATCATAATGCAACGTCTTCGGGGGTTCGCTGTTCTTGGCAATGCCAAAGGATTTTCTGGGCTTTATACAAAGTCCCCTCGCCATAAAGACATCTCCTATTCCTCCGTCATGCAAAAACTGGATGGCCTGCATGACATTGGAGATCGAACGGTTTTGAAAACCCACCTGAACACGCCTGTTATACTTACGCGCCGCTTCTATCATTTTACGTCCTTCCCAGATATTGTGCATGGCGGGTTTCTCCACATACACATGCTTGCCTGCCTGGCAGGCCCAAATGGTGCCCAGGGCATGCCAGAAATTGGGCGTGGCAAAGGAAACTGCATCGATGTCCTCATCGTCAAATACCTTCCGCATGTCCCATTCGGTCGACGGGCTTTCTCCTGTCTTATCGCTTACCATTTTTGCACGGGAGGAAAAAAGTTCCGTATGGACATCACAAAGGGTCTTTAACCTGACATCCTTCATCCCTGCCCAGGCCTGGATATGTGATTGCCCCCTGCCATTCAGCCCGACGACGGCAATGTTGATCCTTTCATTGGCCCCCATAATAGAGGCATACGATTTTGCACTCAGGCCCATGCCGCCGATCGCCAGGCCGGCCGCGCCCATCATGCCTTTTTTGATAAATTGTCTTCTGTTTTCCATTTTCGAATTTTTTAATGAAGATTTGAACCGCTCGTGATATATGCCCTACCAAATTATAATACCCAATGCTGAATTCATAACAAATACCACTTTTTTTTATTTATATCTGGTCAAGCGGTCAATAACCCGGGTTTTGGTTTAATTCCGACGCCTTCTGGAGTTCTTCCAAAGGGATCGGCAGCGAATATAAACGCTCATTATACCCTCTTTTCATCGCCACCACTTTTTGGTACGATAAATTTCCTTCATGGTCTTTTGAGATCTGCATGGCTATATAATCCTGGCTTGCCGTCTGCTCTAAAATGCCCCAACGCCGGAGATCATTCCACCGGGAATCCTTTTCAAAAGCCAGCTCGATCGTCCGTTCATGCCTGATATCCTGCAGCAGCCGGTTGCCGGAAGACCGTATCCCGGGAAGTTTTACACGAGTTCGGATCTTATTGACAAATTCCCTGGCTACCTCCTCATTTCCTAAATGATACTCCGCTTCCGCATAATTGAGATATATCTCGGCCAGCCTGAAGATCACATACGGAGTGGGGGCAGGCGAGACCTGAAAGTCGATGGATTCATTCATGAATTTATATAAGGTATAGCCTGTGGGCGTCACATTCCAGCCTGTGGGCCCGTCTTTGCTGTCCAGTCCGCCGGGAGTCCAGAATTCCACTTCCCTTCCGCGGTACTTGCGGCCATTGTATACGATATCGGCATAAAAGCGCAGCTCCCGCCCGGTGTAAGGGCGTTGATCGTCATATCCGGATGAAGGATCGGAAATATCCCTGCCATTATCCATCTGAAATTGATCGACAAATTGCTGCGTAGGGCAATTGCCTCCCCATCCCCCGTATCCATTGGGCAGGTTATACAGATCCACCCAGTTACTTTCCAAGACGACAGGATCGTAGGGCCGGGCCAGGATGATTTCAGGATTATTGGCGCTGCTTATAAAGATCTTTGCATAATCTTCATAGGAGTTGACGGACTTAAGGCTGTACTGATCAAGATCGATAACTGCCCTGGCCGCATCGGCAGCCTGCTTCCATTTGGATGGATCCATGGCGGGGTTATGGGTTTTGCTGGCGGCGTACAATAAGATCTCAGACTTCAAAGCCAGGTCCGCCCCTTTCGTCACCCGTCCCCAGTTTTGATCATCCCAGCCGGCAGGGAGATCGTCCAGGATCTCATCCAGCTCTTTAATCACAAAATCAACAACCGCCGAATAATCGGCCCGTTCCACCTTGAAGTCGTCATTCAGCTCAAAAGGCTCCGTGATCAGGGGTACGCCGTTATGATCGCCCTCCCACCAGCAATACCAATTCAGAAGATCAGCATAATTGATCGCCCGGATAAACCTGGCCTGGGCTTTCATCAATTTGAGATCCTCCTCGCTGATACCCGGCACATCGCCGATATGCTGAAGAAAAATGTTACACCTCCTTATGGCCTTATAATCGGGTGTCCACATATTAAAATCCCCATAGTTGCTCGAAGTGATGTTGCCTTTGTTAAGGACCCAAACCCCATGATCCCCCCGCTGCATGGCTTCATCCGTGGCCGAGTTGGCCATCACCTGCGGATTACGGTAATGATGCATGCCCCACTGCCCGATCCCGTCATAAACCGTGTTTAAATAGGTCTTGGCCAAATTGATATCTCCCCAGACATCTTTTTCAGAGAATTCGTTCTGGGGGTTCTTATCCAAAACTGATTTTTCGCAGGAAATGGCCAGACAGCTTAAAACAGAAGCAATGATGATGGTCGCCGGTTTTTTCATCGTGGATCCTTTTAGTAACTGATATTGATTCCAAACGTGATCGTTTGTATCTGAGGATATTGATAACCGCTGCCGCTGACCCTTTCGGGATCCCAGTTCCCCAACATCCTGTCCCAGGTGATCAGGTTCCTTGCATTGATATAGACATCCAGGCCGGCCACCTGAGGGATCAATCCGGCAGGCAGGCTATACATTAGCCTGATATTCTTTAAGCGGAGAAAAGATGCGTCGTACAGCCAAAACGTGCTGGCCTGTACGTTAATCGGATCATCCCGGTCAAAGGCCCTCGGAAATTCAGCCTCCGGATGATCAGGGGTCCAGCGTTTTGTATAGAAGGGGCGGATCGCATTGATCCCCTCGCCATAAAAGACGTCCTGCTCGGCGCCGGCCTGCCCCTGTAAAAATACATCCAGGCTGAAATGCTTGAAGCCCACTCCCATATTGACGCCAAACTGGGCCCTTGGCGTGGCAGACATGTATTCCCTTATTTTATCGTTGCCGGTGATCTGCCCGTCGCCATCCACATCCACATATTTGATATCCCCCGGCTGTGTGCCGGGCATATGCGGATAATGGTCAATTTCTGATTGGGTCCGGAATAAACCATCCGCCTGGTATACCAGCCAGGAATCCATAGGGTGCCCCTCTTTTCTTTGGTAATCGGGAATATCTTTCGCTTCGTCCATAAAAACAATCTTGTCCCGGTTATAGGTCAGATTGCCGCCAATATGATAGCTTACAGCACCAACGGTATTTTCATGGTTAACAGACAGCTCAATCCCTTTATTATCCACTTGGCCAAGATTCTCATCGGGCAAGCTGAGGGCGGTATAATCCGGCACAGACGCATTGCGGGCAATTAGAATATCACGCCTTTTCTCCCTGAATACGTCAATGGAAAAGTTAAGCAAGGACCTCCAGGCGTTAAAATCCACGCCTATGTCAGTCTGATAAGAAGTTTCCCACGTGATATCAGGATTGGCAACCTGTGTGATCTGCAATTGCTTTTGAGCAACGGGATCTCTTCCAAAGGCATAAAAATCAGAAAAGCCATAGATGGTCAAGAACTGATAGGAAGGAACCCGGTCATTCCCCATTTTACCCCAGCTGGCCCTTAGCTTTAAAACATCAAGCCAGCCGGATGCATGCTCCAGGAAGGGTTCTTCACTGATATTCCATCCCACGGACACGGCCGGAAACTGCCCAAACCGCTTTCCCTTGGCAAAATTGAAAGATCCGTCATTTCTGAAGGTGAAATCCAGCATGTACTTATGCTGATAATCATAACTCATGCTTCCAAAATAATTGACCCGGCCTCCTTCCATGGCATATCCGTTATTATCCTTGCCATCTTCGCCCCCGGCAAAAAGATAGGGCTTCTCCCGTGTGGGCAAGTCCTGTCTGTAGCCAGACAAAAGATCTGTGGAATTGGTGCTCTGTTCATAGGCCATGAAGGCATTTACATGATGGTGTCCAAAACTCCTGTCATAGCTCACCTGGGCATGATAAAGGCTCTGGCTGATAAAATTATTTATTTTAGCTACCTGTATGCTCCCCCGCTGTGTAAGCAGATCCTCCCTGGCACTGTTGGAATGGCCCTTAGAGACTTCTGTATACTGGCCTGTTTCCGGATCATAATCGTAAACAGACCATGTGTTGGAAACCGCTTTCTGGTACTCATTTTCATAGTCAAAACTGGCATATCCCGAGACTTTCAGGCCTTGGATAGCCGGCAGGTTGTATTCAATGGAAAGGGTAGAATTAAAAATATAGCTATTGCGGTCATAAGCGCCGAATTCATCATGGGTATCGGTATAAGGCGTATTGCCGTAATCTTCTAATCCGGGCGGGAACGACCCGTTGGGCCACTGCGCCACTACCCAGGGATAATTATCAATCACATGGCCCCAGATGGTGCTGCTGGGCGATACCGGCGAATGATCCTGGGACTTTCTTCCCATCAGGTTTATCCCGATCTTCAGATCATCGGTGATGTTGGCGCTGAGATTCGACCTCAGCTGAAATTGCTTATAACGCTGGTCGCCGGATTTTAAAAGACCTTTTTGATACAAAAGATCGCCACTGACATAATACTGGAGCTTGTCATTCCCGCCCCTTACGGATAAATTATGGTGGGTCTGGGGAGCATGATCCGCCAGGGCCACTTCAGCCCAGTTCGTATTAGGATATTTCAATGGCTCATCGCCTTTTTTAAAATGCTCCAGGGCTTCTTCTGACCACAGGGGCTGCAATCCGTTGTACTGATGCCATTCATTAAAATACTGTGCGCGTTCGTACGACGACATGGCTTCAGGAAACTTGGACAGGGATTGAATGCCGTAATCCGAACTGAGCGTAATGACCGATTTCCCGATACGGCCTTGTTTGGTCGTAATCAGTATTACGCCATTCGCCGCACGCGCCCCATATATGGCAGCGGAAGCATCTTTTAAGACACTGATGCTTTCAATGTCATTCGGGGCAATATGGGCAAAATCATCCGTGCTCCTGGGTACGCCGTCAATTACGATAAGCGGGGAATTATCTCCCAGGGTAGCTTTACCTCTTATCAGGAATTCGGCGTTATTATCGCCCGGGGCTCCTCCCCGGTCATTTACCACGACGCCGGGTATTTTCCCCTGAATGGCCTGTGTGATATTGCTCTCTGATGTAGACCTTATTACCGCACCGGAAATATCCGATATGGCGCCGGTGATCTGCCCCCGCGTCTTGGTCTGATATCCTACCGCCACCACCTCTTCCAGGCGGGTGGAGCCACTCTTTAACACGATATTTATTTTGGTCCTATCCCCTACAGCTACTTCCCGGGGTTGATAACCCACAAACGAGAAAACAAGGACGTCGGCGCCGGTAGCCTGGATCGTGTACTTCCCCTGACCATCCGTCAGACCTCCGGCCGCGCCTCCTTTGACATGCACGCTGACTCCCGGCAACGCTTCCCGGGTAAGACTGTCATGGACCTCCCCGGTAATTTTTTTTATGCCCTGCGCCTTCACTTCGTCAAAGCATACCGAAAAGCAAATAACCAACAAACACAGCATGCTCCGATTAGACAGCAGCTTGATTTTTTTTGTATTATTTACGCTCATCATTTATCATTTTTATTGAAATCTTATCATAGGCAGGCGTACGCTCGTCAGGATATGCGGCATGAGATATGTAGCTTAAAGATAGAACAGGGCATTCCATCCCTCAAGAGAAAACTGCGAGAACGTTCTCGAAAAGTGATACGACACAACCTGCCTTGCAGGCGTTCACAATGAGCAGCAAAAACGATCTGTAAGGAAATACCGGGCAGAGGGGCGGCAACCTATCTGATCCAATCCGATAAAAGATCAGATCGGCGCTCTGTTGCCTTTTGGTGTTTGATCAATAGTGCTTTCTGCGCCGATCGATTGGCATACGCTGCCTGAATAAGAGAAGCATCGTCCTGAAGCATTCCTTTGGCCTTATGGGGATCCTTTTCATTTACCGTATCCACGATCATTAACTTCCTCGGCGCCAAACCGGCGGCCAGATCCGGCAAATCATAAGCGGTCAGCGCGCCGGCCACGGCGCCGTATATAGAACGCGGGGCATAAAACCGGTTCATCACCAGGCTGCGGTAAGATGAAAGTCCGTCGATAAGACAGATCCGTTTGATCGCCGGGTTGAAAGCTGCCGCATACAGCATCGATGTACACATCGTCCCCCTCGCCAGCCCATAGAGTTCCGCTATGTGGTGCTCGTGCGCTAATACCTGAACCAATCTTGTTACGTCAGCGGCCCGGATGCCGACAATACTCCTGCCGATCAGCAGGGACAGATGCCAGATGCCATAGGATGTGTTGTCAATAAAAGAATCCCCTTTATAATCGCCACGACCTGATTCCCCCACGCCCAGTAAGTCCGGCGCCAACACCGTATATCCCCGCTTGATAAACCATTCCATATCCCCATCGGAGACTTCGGCCGATTTGCCTTCCGGGTTCAAACAAATCACCGCTTTGCCATTGGCATGATCCGGAATCATCAGCAAATAAGGAATGACATAATCCCCCTCTCCCCGCACAAAATACTTTTCAATCACGTATTCTCCTTTTTGATAACGTCCTGTAAATACAGGGGCGTGATACAGCGAAGGCTCCCGGTAACCCGACATTTCTTTTGCAGCCTGTAACAGGGCAGGAAGATGCGTTGCCCGGTCTTTCCTTTTGTCCTGAAGCCGTCTGACATCTCTTTCCGCATCTTTTTTATTCAGGCTGAAGACGGTCTGCGCATCCTTAAAAGAAGTGGACACCTGCCCGGTTTCAGTAACCCTGAGCTCGTCCCCCAACGGCGTCACATCCAGGTCCGTGGAATCGCCCGGATTGTTCAGGTACTTCTGGAAAAAAGCGTACAGGGCCACCCGGTTCGATTTTGCAGAGGCATGTATGGTATCGGCTTCCACCCTGTTGAAATGATCTTTCTGACCATAGGCCTCAAATATCCGGCGCACCTCCTTGGCCGTCTCCATAGCCCCCTGAATGGGAAACATATCCCGGGTGGTGGTGATCATCAAGGTGGGTTTGGGCGCCCGCACTTCCAGCAAGTCGGCATGATCAATGCCGTTTGCTATCTCATGAGAGAAATTTTGTTCCGCATCCTGCGGGCCGATGGCCTGGATCAGCCTCCTGAAGCTTGTGATATAATTTTCAGGCGCGGCAGCATGAATCCGCTCATCGAATGCCGCGATATAGGCAGATTGGGTCCCTCCTCCCGAACGTCCGGTGATCCCTATCCGGTCCGGATCCACCTCCCTGCGGGTGAGAAGATAATCCACGGCCCTTATGCCATCCCATATCATGTACCGGGCCAAAGAACTCCCCGTAATAAAAGCCTGCGCGCCGGGATAGGAATGCTGATGCGTCGGCCCTCCGACGACAGATCTCCCACTGTCTTTATCGTAATATTGAAGCCGTTCCCCCTGCCCGACGGGGTCGAACGCGAATACAATAAACCCCTTTTTGACCAGGTTTAAAATCACATGCTGGTAAACCGCGTCCCGGTATCCCTTATCCGTATGGCCGCTGCAATATATAACAGCAGGAGCTTTGCCCTTCAGCCCCCGAGGGATAAAAAGCGATGAGGTCACATAAAATCCGGGCTCCGATTCGTAGATGATATCCTCAACAGTGTAGTCTTCTTTTTTTACCGTTTTTGTTATCTTGACATTCAGCGGGGTTTTTCCGGGAAAAGGCCCTACCATATCCATCAATGTCTTCTTTACCGCCTTTTGCCGCTGCTGCCAGTCGGATAAGCTGTGTAATTGCGCTATCCTGCGTTCCCGCTCTTCCAGCTGATCATAAGCCTGCTCCGCCATATCGTGATACAATGCATTGCGGGCATCGCTGTACCGGTTCCAGCCCTGAAGCACGGCATAGGCATCCTGGCCTTTACAGGGGATGACAAATACCGTGACGACCAGCCCTATGCCAATAATTATTCTTGAAAACATCATATCATATAGGTTTAATATCGTGATCATAGCCCTGAATAAGCCGGCTATCTGAATCAGGCATGCGCTTTAACGGTGGCCCACATGTATTTTATATAAAGCATCCGAAAATGATACAATAAACTTAATCAAATTTGTTCTTATTTGCCCAATGGCGTGCCAAAAACCGGTAGCCTTCAAAAGTAAATCCGTTGCTAAAAACATAATCAGGCATCGTCTCCATCCGCAGCATAAATATAGAAGAAGCCTCATCTACCCGGCCCGGCGCTCCATTTTTCAAAATCTTTTGATATATTTACACGACTGGTCAAAGGATCAGCAACCGGCCATTTATCAGACTGAAGGAGTGCGGACAACCCTATTTTCTATCACAATCCATTGAAATTCCCTTCTGAAATGAGGAGACCCTTCAATACGATTACCATACGGGACGTAGCCCAAAGCCTTAATATCTCCATTTCCACCGTTTCCCGGGCATTAAGAGACACATACGATGTAAGCCAAACCACACGCCAGAAAGTGCTGGAAAAAGCAAGCGAATTAAACTACAAACCCAACTACAGCGCGATAGGTCTCGTACAGGGGAAGACCCATAATATCAGCATCATTCTTCCTCTTGTCACCAATTATTATTTCTCCACCGTTATCACGGGTATTCAGCAGGTCGCCTATAACCGGGACTACAATGTCATCCTGTATCTAACGAACGACTCCCAGGAAAAAGAGCTGCAGATCATCCAAAACCTTCCTTTGGGCTGCCTTGATGGCCTGCTGGTCTCTACTTCATTTAGATCCAATGCATTTGGTCATTATCAGAAAATAATAAAGGAGGGATCCCCCGTTGTCTTTTTTGATCGTTCCGTAGACGGCGTTCATACCTCCAGAGTGCTGCAGGACGACTTTAACGGGGCATACCAGGCTACCGAGCACCTCATCGCAAGCGGCTATACTAAAATTGCCCATATCACAGGACCGAAGGAAATGATCATTACCCAAAAGCGGTTAGCGGGATACAGGCAGGCGCTTCGCCGATATAAGCTACCCCTTAACGATAAATGGGTCATTCATTCCGGTTTCTCCCAGGAGTGCGGCGAACAGGATACCCTGCATTTATTGGAAGGGGGAAGCAAGCCGGATGCCATCTTCGCAATAAACGACCGCAAAGCGATAGGCGCTATGGTTGCGCTCAAGAAAAAAAATATCCGCATCGGGACACAAATCGGCGTCGCCGGCTTTACAAACGACCCCATATCGGGCATCATCTCCCCTACGCTGACCACCGTCGCAGAACCTGCATTTGAAATAGGCAAAATCAGCTGCGAATTATTATTAAAACACTTACAGAAAAAATATTTCGAGCCTGAAGAGATCATACTCCCGGGCAAACTATATATACGTGAATCCACTATGAGATGAACGGTTTACATTCTTTTAAGAATTACTGCTCAATAAAAAGGGAAAGGCGTATTTTGTGGATCATTTTTCAATCAGTTATCTTATGGAGTCCTCCACCCCTACTTTTCAGAGACCTGCTATTGATTTACCAACCGGAGGAGGATCCATCAAAGGCCTGGGCGATTCCTATCAAGCCTCCGGCTTTAATGGCGCCGGAAGCATGAACATTCCTATACCCCTGCCAGCGGCGCGAGGCCAGTCGCCGCAGTTGGCACTCAGTTACCATAGCGGGAGCGGCAACGGTAGCTTCGGGATGGGATTTGGCATAGGTTTGTCATCCATTACACGAAAGACCAGCAAAGGTATTCCAACTTACGCTGAACATGATGTATTTCTGTTGGACGAAGGCGAACTGGTACCCGTTACGGATGCCGGGGGCAAAACGTATCAGACGGTGCAGGATGAGTGGAGCATTACCCTATATCGACCACGCATTGAAGGCAGTTTTGCACGGATAGAATACCATTGCCAAAACCAAGGAACGGAATCTTACTGGAAGATCGTTTCGGGAAATAATGTAACGACGGTCTATGGACGCGGATCCGCCGCCCGGATAGCCAATCCCGCAGATGCCCGCCAGGTATTCTGCTGGATGCTCGAAGAGATGGTCGACCCGAACGGCAACCGTATACGATATCATTATAAATCCGAGGACGGGGAAGGTGTTCCGCCGGAATTGCTCCGGGAAGGCGCCTGCAACAGCTACCTGGATCACGTGGAATACGGCAACTATTTTCTGGACGAGGAAGAATATTTCGCGTTTCGCGTTCAATTACAGTATTCCGGCTTTGACCCGATAAACCCTACGGCCGCTCCGGGCCCATGGGAGGTTCGTCCCGATCCCTTTTCCACATTCCTAAGCGGATTTGAAGTCCGCAATTACCGGCTATGCAAAGCCATTTTGGTTTATCACCAGTTTCAGGGACAGCATGATAATGCGCCTGTATTGGCTTCTGCCCTACACCTCACCTATACGTGGGATCACGGCACGGATCTGTCCTTTCTCACGCAGGCCACCCAATGGGGCTATCGCATAAACAGCAGGGGCGCTTACGAGTACCGGTCTCTTCCTGCACTCGACCTGCATTACCATAATTTCCAGCCAAACGGACACAGCTTCCGGCATCTCCAGTTGGAGGGAAACACAGCCCTTCCCGATTACCTTTGGAACGGCACTTTCGCTGCCGCTGATCTTTATAGTGAAGGTTTACCCGGCTTCCTGCTTAGCAATGAACAAACCACACTCTACTGGGAGCCCATGGGAGAAGGTATTTACCGTGGCCCCATTGTTCCGGAAGCTTTTCCCTTAAACAAAGACCTGCAGCAGCCGAACATAATGCTCACCGATCTGGAAAGTAATGGCTATAAGTCACTGGTCACCTACCAGCAAGGCATAGCTGGTTATCATGCGGCCAGTCATCAGGGACAGTGGGCGCCCTTCGTCGCCTTCGAAGAGAACGCATTGGAGCTGGCTGAGCCGGAAGCAGCCCATGTCGACCTTACCGGCGACGGGCTGGCCGACCTCGTGATTTTTGACGGCCCTTCGATCCGATGGTATCCCTCTCTTGGCACTAAAGGGCATGGCAAGGCGCATGAATGCATCCTGCCGGCCGGTTTTCCGGCAACTAATAACAACGCAAAAGAAGTGCTGCTCACCTTTGCAGATTTTAACGGGGATGGTTTGGCCGACTATGTTCGCATTGCCAACGGGGAAGTTCAATACTGGCCGGGCAGCGGCTATGGCCACTTTGGCGAAGTCGTTCAGATGCAGGGGGCTCCGATATTCAGCAACGGACTCGATATTGCCCGTTTACACCTGGCCGATATCGATGGTTCCGGAACGAACGACATTATCTATATGGAATACGACAGGGCTGTGATCTGGTTCAACCGGTCAGGCAATGATTTCAGCGCTCCGATGTATATACCCCTTCCCTTTACCTTTGATAATATTAGTGAGGTAAACTTCGTGGACGTGCTCGGCAATGGAACCAACTGCATGATACTTACCCGTATTGAGCCAGAAGTGGAACACCTCTATTACGATTTTTCAGGTGGACACAAATGCTACCTGATGAATAGGGTAGAAAATAACGCGGGGGCACGGCATGAGATCCACTACGGCAGCACCGTTCAGCAATACCTGGCCGACAAGCGCGCCGGGCGGGTTGATGCTTCCCGTCTCTTTTTTCCGGTACAGGTAGTAACCAGACATGTCATAATCGACCAGATATCACATGCCCTGCACGTCTCGAAATATGCATATCACGACGGGTATTTTGACCCCGAAGAACGGGTCTTCCGCGGTTTCGGATTTGTGGAATCCTGGGATACGGATCATTACCAAGCCTTTGAAGCCACTGCCCGGAAGCTGGACTTCACCCCAGATACGCTCAATGAGGAGCTGCACGTATCTCCTGCATATACCAAAAGCTGGTACCATACCGGCGCCTTTGCCAAGTCGGATGTGATCGAGGCACAGTATCGGAAAGATTATTATCAGGGCGACCAAGAAGCCCGGTCGATACCCTCCCATAGCTTTTCCCCTGCCTTCGAACAAGCAGATGCCGAAACCTACCGGCAGGGATACGCGGCGCTGGAAGGCCAGCTGCTGCGACAGGAAGTGTATGGGCTTGACGGATCGGACAAGGAGAACGATCCATTCTCGATCTCGGAAACCCATGTGCACGTACGGCTCGTGCAGCCACGGTACAGCAACCGGTATGCCGTTATTTTTCCCTTTGCTAACGAATCGATCACCTGGAATTACGAGCGCGACCCGGCCGACCCGCAGATCGCTCATTCCTTCGCGTTGGAGACCGACGCCTACGGAAACACCTTGCGCAGCGCCACTGTTAGTTATCCCCGGCGTCCACAGCCGGATAAATGTGTATTCCCTGAGCAGGGAATCACTCATATGGTCCTGAACGAGACGGCTTATGCCACCCTCATTCGCGATGAACCGGACGAGGCACAGCAGCTTCGTACCTGCCGGTGGACGGGCATGGCCTATGAGCATACCACTTACCAGGTTAAAACGGCCGGCTTGCCTGCGGGACAGCTCAGCTTTGAAGAAGTCGCAGACTGGGTGACGAGCGCCCTGCAAAACCCGATACCCTACCACCAGACCTTTGACGAGAATGCCTCCCCGGAGGCACGTCTGTTGGGCCAGGACCGTACTTACTTCTGGAACGAAGACCAAACCAAGGCCGGCGCCCTTGGCGAACTAAGCTATCACAATCTGTCTCATCATGACGAAACAGCCATAGGTACAGCGGAATTCTATACTTCCGTATTTGGGGACAAATTGGATAACGACCTGATGACCAACGACAGCGGGTATGTGCTGCAAGACGGTATGTGGTGGTCGCATAGTCCGGTTACCTTTTACCTCGATCAACCGGAACAATTTTATCTGCCCAGCCAAACCGTCAACACGGCTGCAAAAAAACTGCCGCCCGACTCGCTGACCGGCGTCGGGGAAAACACGCTCTATACTAAAAGCACTATAGCTTACGACCCGTATTACCTCTTCAACACTGCTGTTTCTGCCTGGTTGTCCGATACGATCGAACTGACCACCACCGCTGAGATCGACTACCAGGCCTTGCAGCCCTGGCGGGCGACGGACCCTAATCAAAACATACACGAAGTGCTTTTCGACCCGCTCGGGCAGGTGATCGTTGCCTCTACCTACGGGCAACTGCAGGGAAAGCCCGTGGGCAACAGTCCGGTCTCAGATTACCAGCCTATTGCAGCTACCTTTGAGCAAGTACTGGAAAATCCACAGGTCTACCTGCAACAGGCCAACAATTACTATTATTACGACCTGCATGCATGGACCGAACGCCGGCAGCCCGTGCGGTCAGTCGCCCTGGTTGGGGAAAAATTCAGCTCCCAGCTGACGGAGCAGGAAGAAAACATTATCCAGGTTGCGGTCGCTTATAACGATGGATTTGGGAGGGCCATCGAAGTCAAGCAGAAAGCCGATGCAGGACCGGTGAAGATGATCGGGACGGTGGCCCTCACTCATGAACCTGTTGGTCCCGGCTCTTCGTCCGGGGAGCGGTGGACCGTAAGCGGACGAACGGTATACAACAACAAAGGCCTGCCCGCCCAGCAATATTTGCCCTACTTCTCCGCCACACCGGATTACGAAGACCAGCAGGCAATCGAAATGGAATCGCTGGTCCCTCCCCCATCGGTCATCCAATACGATGCTTTGGACCGGGCGGTCCGCACGGACGACCCCAAGGGTTTTTATTCCCGGGTAAAGTTTACCCCCTGGAAAACAGAGACCTTTGACCCCAACGACACCGTAGCCGGCTCCAGCTACTTTCAAAAAAACTATAACCGCCTCCCGGAACACGAAAAGGATGCCCTGGACAAGGCATTGCGCTGTACCCATACCCCTTCCGTACAGATCATGGACAACTTAGGACGTGTCACACGAAATATCCAGAACAATCTCGGTATCGTGCGGCTGGCGCACCTAAAAAAGCTGGCAACGCAACACCAGACTACCGCGGCGGCGCTGTTCAGCCAGCTGGTGGCGCTCGGCATACTCGACCTCTTGGAGGAAGGCGCTGACGAAGGGGTTTTGAGCGAAGCCACACTCCACTGGAATGAAGACCTCCTGAACCGCATTACCTCGCAGTTCGGCCCGCTCTCTCCCGGCCTGCTGGAACTATTGTACAACGGGCGCATGACTACCCTGCAGGTCTATGATATCCAGGGACGCACCCTGCTCAGCATGGATCCACGGCTGTATTACTATAATCTGATAAAGGGTGATGCACGGTATAATTTCAGATATACCTACAACATGACCGGTGAAACGCTCCATACCCGGAGCTGCGACGCGGGAGAAGCCTGGGTGCTTAACAACCTTTTCGGCCTGCCGGTCTGCAGCTGGGATAACCGCGGCTTCGTCATACACGCCTGTTACGACCGGTTACAGCGGCCTCTGCTCAGACAGGTCATGGGCGGGGACGGTACTTTCTCTCTGAATAATATCACCCAAAAAACGATTTATGGAGAAAGCGATCCTGACGCTATTGAAAATAATCTTATGGGGCAGGCGATCCAATCCTACGATGAAGCCGGTCTCGCTACCGTAAGTGCCTATTCGCTAAACAATCAGCCATTGGCAGTCGTGCAGCAGCTACGTGCCGACTACACGACCGAGGCCAACTGGACTCCGGACGCCTGCGTGGCTGTTGCAAAAGAAGAGCAATTCATCACAGCCACAGAAACCGATGCGCTGGGCCGCCCGATCCGGCAAATAACGCCGGATGGAAATGTCTGCGAGCCCACTTACAACCAGAGCGGATATTTCAAAGCGATGTATGTGGCGCTGGGAAAGGAAGCCCCTCAAGCTATCGTGAACAACGTGGAGTACGATGCCCAGGGCAAGCCGGCACAGATCGACTACGGCAACGATATCAGCACCCGTTATGATTACGAAGTTAGCACACAGCGCCTGATCCGGCTGCGGAGCTACCGCCGTTCAGCGACACCGGATAAGGATGATCTTGTGCAAGACCTGCGTTACTGGTACGACCCGGTAGGTAATGTCAGTACAAAAATAGATCATTCCTGGTCGACCGTATTTAGCGCTAACCAGCAGGTGGATCCGCAGAACAATTATGTTTATGATCCCCTGTATCGCCTTACCCGGGCTACGGGGCGGCAACTGGCCTATACGGGGGCCGTACCGCCGGATGAAAAATGGCTTGTGGATAGGGGTATTGGGTTCCGCACCGCCAATCCCAACGATCCGAACCAGCTGGAAAACTATATCGAACGCTATGCTTATGATCTTGCAGGTAATTTAACCGGACTACAGCACAGCGCCTCGCATAGCTGGAGCTCCCGCCTTACCATCAGTCCGGACAGCAACCGACTGGCAGGCACAGCGTATGACGGCAACGGAAACACCCGCTCCCTCGAGCATTTGCAAAATCTGCGTTGGGATTATCGCAATAACCTTGCTGCTGCAAACATCGTCACCCGGAAAGAGGGGCTGTCAGACGCCGAATATTACCTGTACTCATCCGGCGGCGTTCGCCTGCGCAAAGTAAACGAGCGGCTGGCCGCGAACGGATCGGTAGAAATAACAGACACCCTTTACCTGGGTAATTATGAAAGGAAGACAATAAGCGTCAGGCAGTCGGAAAACACGCCCCCTGCCCTGCTGCAACGCAATACCCTTAAAGTAGACGGTCCTGGAAGCACAGTCTGTCTGATTCATCACTGGCCGGTCGATGTCCGCAACCGCGAAACCAGCCGGGAAGGCCAGCGCCAGTTCCGCTATCAGCTGGACGATACGCAGGGCTCCGTAAGCCTCGAGCTTAACGAGAAAGCACAGCTCATCACCTACGAAGAATATTTTCCTTACGGCAACACCGCCTTTACGGTAGAGAAAAACCAGGTGGAAGTTCAGCTAAAGACCTACCGCTATTCCGGTCAGGAACGAGACGCCACGGGCCTGTATTATTATGGGGCCCGGTACTACCCGCCCTGGCTCTGCCGTTGGCTCAATCCAGATCCGGGCGGTACGATCGATGGACTGAACCTTTTTACTTTTGTAAGCGGGAATCCGGTAACGAAAGTGGATGTGGGGGGTTACGGAGGAAACTCAGCGACAGAAGAGCCGAAGAAGACAGCCAGTGCTAAGCCCCGAAACCAGGCATTAGTTCAGAAAGGGGCCGCAAATAGAAGAGCCGCTAAGCGGAAGTGGACAGCTGTAGCTTCGGAGGGTAGTTCCACTGGTTCCTCCGCCCCTCCTCGTAAAAGGAGGTTTGTTAAAACAGACGATGGTGATGTTTCGGACTCAGACACCGAAGAATTTGATAGACATACGAGCAATCCCCGCAAAAAAAAGAGCGGAAAAAATCTCGTTCCTCAGACGTTTACCCAACACCTGAATGAACGGCGCACAAGGAATGTAACCAAATGGGCGACAAAACGCGGAATTCGACCCGATTCCCCGATACCAAACAATAAGTTCGAAAAAAAAGATCTTGCTCTACATCAAAGCACATTAAAAGATGATGTTAGGAGCATTCATGATAAAATTCCAAAAACAGGCAAGGATGGCAAAACAAACAGGAGTTACGGAGCTACTACTATTGCTACAGCAATAATCAAGGACAATAAAAATGACATCTATAAGAAATACGCTTTCTCTAATACTGAAATAATGGCCGTTGGTCTTCGGGAAAAAGCGGAATCTTTGGGGTATCACGTCATACAAACCGGGCAGTCACACGCAGAAGCAGAATATTATTTATACATGAATTCCAGGAAACATTTTGAGCATATTGATATGGCCGTTGACAAACCCCACTGTGCTGAATGCGTGGAGTATGCTGATCATTTTATAGGTAAAAATTTTCAGACTCAAACCGAAAAATCCAATAAAATATTCACGAATTACCATGGTCTTGCTGAACTTGAGGCTGCCGGAGGTTTCACCAGCCTCATCAGGGATTCAAAAACAGCGGCACGCAAGCCAAGAACAACTGCATAATGAAAAACCTCTTAGATTCCCTTTTCAGCTTTTTTGCTGAAATAAGAAGTTAATGCAGGTTTCATTTTAAGATAATATTACGATAATAATGGCGGCGTAGATTCGGACTATTTAAGCATGCCTTTTTATCAAAATATCAACCCTCAGTCAGCAGAAGGCAAACGCACCATCCGGAACCTCCTCCTGCTCCGGAAAGCGTTAAAAGCACGGATACCGGAAAAACAGGAAGGCAGCCTGCTGATCGCTACCTGGAATATCAGGGAATTTGACACCCCTAAGTATGGCGGCAGGACGGCAGAAGCTTTTTATTATATTGCCGAGATCATCTCCCGCTTTGACATCATTGCGATACAGGAAGTAAAAGAAGATCTATCAGCATTGAAGACCTTGACGGCTATCCTGGGCAGCCATTGGAAATATCTTTTTACCGATGTCACAGCGGGCCGGCAAGGCAACGGTGAGCGGCTGGCCTTTTTACTCGATACCCAAAAAGTACGTTTTGGAGGGTTGGCGGGAGAAATGGTGCTGCCTCCTTTTCAGACAAAAGACCGCAGTACGGGGCAGGTTGTTTATGAGCCTGTCAAACAGCTTGCCAGAACGCCCTACCTCTGTGGCTTCAAAGCCGGATGGACCACTTTCATACTCACTACGGTGCACATCCTCTATGGCAGTGCTGCCGCCAATGATCCTGATCGCCTCGGGGAAATAAAAGAAATAGCGCAGGCCATCGCAAAGAAAGCAACGGACAAATACGAATGGTCCAATAATCTTGTCTTGCTTGGCGACTTCAACATATACAGCCCTGAAGACCAAACCTATCAGGCTATTAAAGCTGCTGGGTTCGTCATACCGGATGCGCTGAAATCTTTGCCCGGATCCAATGTACCGAAGAACAAGTTCTATGATCAGATCGCTTTTAAAGTAAAACCCCGGCGCTTTGACCCTACCGGTAAAGCGGGCATTTTCGACTATTACCAGTATGTATTTACCCTAAATGATGAGCACAGCTATGCGGATCAAATGGGTTCAGCTTATTCAATTACCTCAAAGGGCAGAAAAAAAACAGCGGCTGAGAAAACCCGTTATTACAAAACCTATTGGCGCACCTACCAGATGTCCGATCATCTGCCCATGTGGGTAGAGATCAAGACCGATCATGCCGACGCTTACCTTACTGCAAAGCTTCATTCAGGGAAGGATTCAACAGATGAAACCAGGCACGGCTAATCATGAATCGGGTCCCGCGCTATTCAACAGGCTCCCATTTGAGTTTGGCTATGCGGATTCCGTCCAGCGAAGGGTTTAATGCAACGATATAATAGGCGCCGCCGGAAGATATGATCTCTGGAGCGGCTACAGGCAATGTTCCGATTCGGGAGCTGTCATCACCTATCCCGAAGTTGAGTGGATCGTTAGATGCATATTGGGTATTCAGGTTGTTTTTACCATAAACCTGATTCCTGAAAAGATAATAAGCGCCGGCTTTTCTTACTACAAACGGGCATTCCGCACCTCCCCCAAACCAGTCGGTCTTCTGGTCGGCCGTTCCGCCGGCAGCCACCATGACAGGCTGGCTCCAATGCTTTAGATCGGCAGAGGTGCGGCAAAAATCAGCGGACTTGTATGTTTTACGGACGGTCTTGCCATTTTCCATTACCGTTCCGTCCGGACCGGTATGCCCTGCATAATAGCAATAATACATCCCCTTGTCGTATATGACCATCGGATCCCTGGTGTTATTATATGGTCCTGTAAACAGCGCCGACCGGCCCTGCTCATTCAATACACGGGTAAATCTTTTACCATCGGTGCTACTGGCAAGGCATATGCTGTTCCAGTCTCCGTAAATCATATAAAAAGTATCCTTTGCCCGGAACACAAAGGGCGCCTGCAGCCCGCCTGCGGCTTCCCCCACCGTTGTATCCGCTTCCATGGCTATGCCTCGGGGTTCCCAATCGCTGTCCGTAAGGTTTTTACCTTCCCAATGGTAAAAAAGACGGGTATGTCCCCCGCAGCGGGTATTTCTGATGCAGGACCAGAGCTGCCAGGTGCCGTCTGCAGCCTGCCAGATACCAAAATCAACAGGCTGCTGTTTTTCCGACGTATATTTCCCCATATCCGGATTACCCGCGATCTGCCACCACGGGCCGTCGATCACGGGGCGGGTCAACACATGATGGGTCGGCGAATTCTTACCGCCAAGCATCAAGAGCCCACCTGCCATCAGCAGGCATAATAAGACCTGCCGATAAAGGCAATTACAGAATTGCTTCCCATTTAGCATAGATGGCTTTTCTGTATAAAACTATAAAAACGTCTTAAAAAATCCGGCATTTTATGTTCCTGCCGGGTTGACCATTATCAGTAACGGACCTGACTTCTGTCAAGGGTTCTTCCTGCCAAATATATTCATTTTGTACCTAAATATTGTTTTTATTCATAATTAGAAGACAGTGTATGGAACTGCATATCAGAGTATACAGCCAGGTCAGGGATCTCCAGGAGGATTTCAATGCCAGGTTTCCTTATTTGAGGCTCGAATTTTTCAGATATCCCCATGCAGATAAAAAATTATCGTCCAGGGGTGAAGAAATAGACTCTTCCACGCCGCTGAGCCAGCTCAGCAAGTCTGTGCCGGCAGTGATCGAGGTCAATGAAAAAATGACGGTCAGTCAGACGGAGAAGGAATTTCAGGAGCGGCTGGGCCTGTTCGTACAGGTCCTTCGCAAGTCTGGCAGAATATGGATAGAGACGTCCCTGACCGATCACTGGACCCTCGAGCAGCAGAACAGCGAAGGAGAAAGCATGAGCAGCATGCATGAGCGCCGGAGAGAGCCGGGGGCCGGAGAAAGCAACGGCGACTGAATCTCAATAGGGAAGCGCATTCAGTTTTTTCTCATTGATGACGAATACTTTACCGTTTCTGATCTCGATGAGCCCTTCTGCCTTGAAATCGCTCAGGGTCCTGATGAAAGATTCGGTAGCCACGCCGACGGCATAAGCCATATTTTCCCGGGAGATATCCAGCAGCACGGGCGCGTGTTCGCCCTGCTTGAATTTTTCGCACAGCTGTACAAGACCGAAAGCCACTTTTTTACGCAGGGAATTATAGGCAAGGTTCAGCAGGTTCTCCTCCTGTTCCCGGATATTCCTGGCAATGAGCCGGATAAATGCCCGGGATACCTGTATATCATTCGAGATCAGGTTGATGAAGTCCTCGGCGGGTATAAGCATGAGCTCGGCATCCTCGAGGATCGCTGCGTTGTCCTTGTAATTTACGCCCTCCAGTATGGGAGAATAACCCAGGAAATCCCCCGGCCCGTATATCTTTGTAATAAGTTCCTTGCCGTCTTCATTTACTCTGTAGGTCTTTATCTTTCCGCCGATCACATAATAGACTGCTTTAGGACGCTGCCCCTCCGCATAAAGGGCATGCTTTTTCTTATATTCACATACTTCCCTTTCTTCGGAGGTGAGCGGGATACTGGCTGCCGCTCCCGCCTGACGAATGAACTGGTTTATGCCTTCGGCATTTTCCCTGAACTCCTGCCTGATGCTTGCGATCTTTTTCAGACGGGACTCCACGGCCGAGAGCAGCTCGATGCCATCAAAGGGCTTCGTGATATAATCGTCGGCGCCCATTTCCATTCCCTTCCTGAAGTCCCCGCGTTCCGACTTGGCCGTGAGGAAGATAAACGGCTTACCGGCCGTTTCCTTGTGCCTGTTCAGGAGGTGTAGCACGCCATAACCGTCCAGCACCGGCATCATGATATCGCAGATGATCAGGTCCGGGGCTTCGTTCAGGGCTTTCTCCGCTCCGGCTTTCCCGTTCTCGGCCGTAATCACCTCATAATCGGAGAGCCGGAGGATTTCCGCAATGTTTTCCCTTACTTCCTTATTGTCCTCGATGACCAGTATCTTTTTCATATTGAAGTATTATATCCGTGGCAGGTAAATGGTAAAGCAGGAGCCTTCGTTCAGCACGCTTTGTATTTCCATCCGTCCGTTAAGCAGTTCCAGGTATTTGCTGATAATATGAAGCCCCAGTCCCGTCCCCTGCACATGCGCCGCATTTCCGGCCCTGAAGAACCGGTCGGACAGGTGCTTCAGGTCTTCCCGTGAAATGCCGATGCCCTGGTCTTTTACGGCAACCGACAGCTCCTTTTCAGTAGCCCTGCACAGGATGCTGATGGTGGTACCTTCTCCCGAGAACTTGATGGCATTGGATACCAGGTTGATGAGGATGTTCTTGATAATTTCGGCATCGGTAGTTATCCCTACCCCGATATCAAATTCGAAGGTAATGTGCTGCCCCTCTTTCAGTAGCTGTTCCATGTCGGTCAGGATATTCCGGATCAGCTCCCCTATTTCTGCAGCGCTCAGTTCCTGCCGGGTACTTTGTATCCTGCCTTCTTCCAGCTTTCCCATGGACAGAAAATCATCCAGGATGCCTTTGAGGCCCAGCACAGAGCTTTTTATCCGCTGGATATGCTTCGTGCGCTGTCCGGCCGCATCCATGTCGTTGTATTTCTCCAGCAGAAATGCCGACGAAAGTATAGTGCTCAGGGGAGTGCGGAACTCATGCGAGGCCAGGGTCACAAACCGGGACTTCAGCTCGCCGATATGCTTCTCGTTTTCCAGCGCCTCGCTCAGCTCCTCCCGTGATCTTTCCAGCTCCGCCATGGTTTCCCGGAGCATCTGGGTGCGGGCCTCTACTTTCTGTTCCAGCTGTACGTTCAGCTGCTTTATTTCTGCAGTTATCCTTTCCAGCGCTTTCTTTTGCTGCAGCACAACGGCTTCGCTCTCCTTGCGTACGGTGATGTCTATGACGAATGCGATGACGCGGATCTCGCCGTTGACCGTATAAGGGCTGAGGCTTACCTCTACGGGAAATGTCCTGCCGTCTTTCTTCAGCCCGAACAGGTCTCTCCCTTCTCCCATACGCCTGGGCTCAGGCTGCTGGTGGAAATGGCGCCGTTCGTTTATATGCGAGGAACGGTACTCCCTGGGAATAAGCATTTCCACTTTTTCCCCGTACACTTCATCCGATGTGTAGCCGAACTGGGTTTCCGCATATTTGTTGAAATTGACGATGGTGCCTTTATGATCTGTGATGAGGATGCCTATGGTGGCATAGTTGAACACAGCGCCAAACTGCTGGAGGCTGTTTGCGTCATTCACTGCAGAATCTGTCATTTGAGGAGGCATCGCGGCTTTTTTATCATGAGCAGGGCGTCGGTCATACGGTCGGGGCGGCTGCGACAGTACAAAAGATGCCTGAGCTAATATAAACAAAATTAATCACAACAATAAAATTCGGGAGTATGGGATCGTCCTTATATGATAAGGATCATGTCTGAAGGAGATGCAGGTCATGAATGCCCTGGGCATACGCGCTTACCTTTGGGGAGACGCGGGTCCCGGGTATCCGAAGATGATCACAGACCGCCGGCGCCCTCCGGAAAAAGCTTCTTTAACTTGCCAAAGCCAAAAACATGCAGGAAAAAATCGGATTGTATTTCCAGCTGGAGATCGAAGATCCCAGGGCTTCTCTCTCCCTGGTAAAGCTGGCGCTGGACAGACTCTCACAGCTGAAGAAGGGAGATATGCAGGTGGAATATTTTGAGCTGCGGCTCCACCGGATTGCCGGCCGGCAAAAAGACAAGCAGGCCTATATCAAGCTGGACGGGGAGGGGCATACCTACATTGACCTGGATACTTCCTCCAGATGGGATGATGCCTTTATGAATGCGTTCGACAGAATCCGGGACCGCTTCCGGTCTGAAGAAACAATGGCGGCGGGCGGATAATGATGAAAAATCCATATTTTGCGATAGATGGAAAAATACCCGTGCCGATAATGGATGTGCCAGAGACCATGGAGACCGCGGTGCTTGTGCCCTCCGGCTTAGTTACCTTTCTCCGTTTTTATTCCCCCGGCAGGCGCGGCGCCGTGCCTGCCGTCATTCCCTCCTTCCGGGTGTATAGCTGCAGTTTCCGGCGGCGCAGCCGAAATTAAACAGCGCCATTGCAGCAAAATAGGCGCCCAGTATTGCGCCCAGCCACTGCCGCTCCAAAACGGCGTAGACCGCTATTCCGACACCTACCAGGAAATACAGCGATCTCCGTATATTCCAGCCGTATAATATCCGCTCTTTCATGATTGTTGTTTTATCTGTGATGAATGCGCTATGCCTAAACCATCCCTGACATTTGTTCCCGGGAATAGTACGCAGCAATAATAATACAAATTTAAGGGTTCCGCCCTGACGAATGTCAGGTCAGCCCCTGTTGCCGGTCAGGTAATATTTGTATCAACAACCGGATCTTTGAAGATGCAGTGACCGTTCAGTAAAACAATAAAATAATGAAAGTCGTATTTTTCAATGCGTTCTCCTATGACCGGTCTTGTTTTGACTGCGGATCGGGACATGAGTTTATCTTTGTCAGGGAAAGGTTGGACGAAGTAAGCGCCGGGAAGACCGCCGGCAGTGAAGCGGTGTGTGTGTCGCCGGATGACATTCTCAATGATGCGGTGCTGAAAAAATTGTCCGCCATGCAGGTAAAGCTTGTCATGGTCCGGTCTTCGGGTTTCGACAATGTGGATTTTAAGGCGGCGGCGGAGTACGGGCTGACAGTCAAATGGCTGCCGGGATACTCGCCGCATGCCATAGCCGAGCATGCGGCGGCCCTGCTCCTGGCACTGAACAGAAAGGTTCATCTGGCATTTGAGCGGGTGAAGAAAGGTGATTTTTCCATAGAAGGGCTCCTGGGGTTTAATCTGTACGGGAAAACGGCCGGCATCATCGGCATGGGGAGAATAGGCTGTGTATTGTCCGAAATAATGAAAGGGTTCGGATGTACCGTACTGGCCCATGATGCGGAAAGGAAAACGGTCTCCGGCGGACCGGATGTAAGGTATGTCTCCTTACGGGAGCTGCTGGAGCAATCGGATATCATAAGCCTGCATTGCTCCCTTAACGGCTCTACAGATCGTATGATCAACGAAGTTACCCTGAGGTCGGTAAAGACCGGCACTTTGCTGATCAATACAGCCCGTGGCAGGCTGGTAGATACCCGGGCCGTGCTGGAAGCGCTAAAGACCGGCCGGCTTGGCGGTTACGGTGCAGATGTATATGAACATGAAAACATGCTTTCCCATCATCCGTCCCAAACTTTGGACGAGATCGGGGATCCCCTGTTAAAGGAGCTCATCAATACGCCTGGTGTGCTGCTTACTCCCCACCAGGCATTTCTCACGAGGGAGTCCATGAATCAGCTCTCCCATACCATCATCAATGAGCTTACATTTTATGAGGGAGTTCACCGCGGAACGGGCAGGCTCATTATATAAGACTATTCCCTACCTGATCCCTTTTTCTGAAGATCGCTTGCTTTCACGGCCATCAGCAGTACCATGATCAGTACCGGTATCATAAAAAGATAGACCAGAAAGGCAGGATCAGTAAAAGACAAAGGAAGATAGCCGGGCCGCGCCACTGCAGGCCTGGCAAAGGGAGCCTGGTCTGCTCCCTTATCTGCTGCAGCAGATCTGATATAGCTCAGAATGCCCCTGACCTGGTCGTCGCTCAGGTCCGGATGGTCCGGCATCACCAGCTGGAACTGGTTGAATAAGGTAACTGCTTCCTTGTTTCCGCTTTTTACCATTCCCTGCGACGATTTCACGAACTGTATGATCCAGGCTTCGGAATGCCTTTGTTCCACACCGGCAAGGGCCGGACCAATAAGCTGCCTGTTGACGCTGTGACAGGAGGCACATCGGGCCTGGAACAGGGCTTTCCCTTCATCAGCCGAAGGATCGCCGGCCCGCGTAAGTCCTGCCGTAAAGGTCAGTAAGAGGGCTATTGCCGCCACCGAGATTTTCTTGTTTATCATCTGTAACTGCGTTTTAAATATATTGTGATAGGCTCCGGTATTTTCGTTTCCCCTGCTGTGGGGAATGCATCAGTTGTGCCCGTTCTCGGCCTCTAACTTTTGTATGTCTGAGATCAGCTGATCCATTTCTCCAGGCACTATGCCGCTGTAGTAGCCGCGGATATTCCCGTGTGCATCCATCAGTACCACCTTATCGCTGTGTATGAAATCATAGGCTCCTCCGTCTCCTTCCGCGGCATCTACCCGGAATCCGGTTCTTGCCAACCGGTATATCTTTCTTTTTTCTCCCGTGATCAGCTCCCATTGCGGGGTACGGGCTCCCAGATGCTTCGCATAGCCTGCCAGCCTGGCTTGGTCATCATATTCCGGATCTACGGTGAATGAGAGGAAATGAACTTCAGGGTCCTGCCTGTAAGCCTCAGCCGCCTTACCCAGTCCCGCCATCATCCTGGGACAGATGCTTATGCAACGGCTGAAGAAGAAATTCACGACCAGTATTTTCCCGGGAAAGGATCTGAGGGATACGCTGCGGCCCAGCTGGTCGGTAAACCGGTAATTGCTCACCAGTGACGTGTCGCCGCCGTTGTCCCATCCTTCCGGCCGGCTGAATGTGCTGAGCGGCTCCCGGCGGTGCACAAGATAATATGCCGCCACTGGAGTAACCAGCACGATCAGCAGCCACAGTATAACGGTACGTTTTCTTAATCCGGTTCTCATTGCGTTTATCGTTTTTCAGCGGCCGGGAAGCGGGTTGCCCGGTAAATGCGGCGGGGCCCCGGGGCCGGTGTAGCGGATAACATCCATCAAAGCCGGTATATAGGCCACGGCGATAATAAACAGCATGACCACTAACCAGGGCCGGAATGAATTCAGCAGGGGAACCAGCGGCTCGTCGTGATAAGCCCGGGATTCCGGGAAGGTAAGCCCCGCAACGGTCCTCCGCCTGTTGAAAAAGGTTCCGAAGAATACGATGAAGTACAGTACAGATGCCACGAACATCAGGATGCCGCCGGCAGCTGCGAGCGTGGTGCTCGGCACCCATTGCGGGTGGAACAGGCTGCTTTTCGGATTCAGGTAGGTAAGTCCCATGTTGGTACGCCGGGGCTCGCCCATAAGGCCGCCCCACATCAGCCCGGTGGAAAAAATGAGCACGCCGATCATCCACAGGTAAGGCACGATGGTATTTATTGCGGGCAGGAATACCTTTTTCCCTTTCAGCACCGATATCAGATGAAGGCTCATGCTGAGAATAGCCAGAAATACGGGACCGGCTACCGTCATATGAAAGTGGCCCGGCAGCCAGGCGGTATTGTGCACGACGCCGTTCAGCGAATAAGAGGCATTCACGATGCCGGTCAGTCCCCCGGGGATAAAGAGGATGAGCCCGCAGATCATGTACCCGAAAAGATAACGGTCTTTGTCAAAGAAGGGCAGCTTCCCTATCCATCCGAATAACCCGCTACCGCCTCTTTTTCGGCCGGCATATTCGAGCGAGGCCGACAGCGTGAAGGCGGTCAGGAAGCTGGGCACCGCTACGCCGAAGGTAAGCAGCGACTGGGTAAGCTTGGAGCTTCCCCCTATGCCCGGGTCGCTGAACTGGTGGTGTACCCCCACCGGCACGGAGAACAGCAGGAAGATGAAAAACGCGATCCGCCCCACCATATCAGAGTACAGCTTCCCCCCTGCCAGTGCGGGAAGCATGGTATAGAACATGACATAAGCCGGCAGCAGCCAGAAATATACCAGGGCATGGCCGAAGAACCAGAACAGGGTCCTGGACAGGGTCACGTTTACCGTGGGCGCCCATCCCAGCGCCCAGGGGAGCAGCAATACCAGCACTTCGTAAGCAACTGCCAGCGTGCAGACAAACCAGATGATGAAGTTGACAAGCGTGCCCAGCACGGCGAGCGGGATCTTCCGTCCGGGATTTTCCCGCTTCCATTTTTTGTACAGGTAGAGCCAGTCGAATAAGGGGATCCAGGAGCCTGCGATCAGCAGCGCCGTGCCCAGATAAAAGAGCGGATGTGCCTTCAGCGGCGGATAAAAGGTGTACAGGACGGAAGCTTTCCCGGACAGCATAGCCCAGGCAGCCATCAGCGTGCCGCCGGTCATCATCGCCAGGGATGTCCATCCGGCCCTGCGGCCCGGCTCCTTTTTGAGAAAGAAAGCCATGGTGGCATGCCCGAAAGCCACGGCAAAGAAGGTGGTCAGCACAATGGCGTTGATGACCCCGTGCAGGGTCAGCCCCTGGTAATAGTCCAGCCTGGCGGTGGATGCCCGATGGATCATGCCCGCGCGGTAAAGTGTCTGCATCAGACCGTGGTATATGCCGATGACAAGCAGCGTTACGGGAACGAGAAGCTCGATGAGAATAATGCTTTTCAGGGAACGGCTTATCTGCATTTCAAAAAATTTTATGGCTGGGGATGTAAGAAATTGACAATGACTTCTGCCTGCATGGCCTGGTGCCCCGTGCCACAGTATTCATGACAGGTGATCTTGTAAACGCCCGGTTGTTCAAACCGGAC
This sequence comes from Compostibacter hankyongensis, assembly GCF_039541075.1. Taxonomy (NCBI): domain Bacteria; kingdom Pseudomonadati; phylum Bacteroidota; class Chitinophagia; order Chitinophagales; family Chitinophagaceae; genus Compostibacter; species Compostibacter hankyongensis. Next base: position 174,424 of record NZ_BAABFN010000005.1, read on the forward strand.
GGTAGTCTTGGTGATGCTGCCGTATTCGGCCATCATGTTCACATCCTTTTCCGCGATGTAGAACCCATGGACCACATCCAGGGAGGTGACATAAAAGTCTACCCGGCTCCCCGCCGGTATGTAGATCTCCGCGGGCTCAAAGGCCCACATCCGGGCCACCGAAAAGACCTGATAGGTGCTGTCGTCAATCTTGTTTATCCGGGGACGCGTATAGCTTTTATCAAAAGGCACGCATTCCGGCACGTCGCTCTTCCGGTGCCCCATGGCATAGAGAATGCAGAATATGAATACCATGATCGCGATCCCGGTAAGCACAAGCACCTTTGTTTCGAATTTGTCGATCATAGCGGCCGTTTTATATCCTGTTCAGCATAATAATATAGATGAAGAACCATATAGCGATACCCAGCAGCAGCAACAGGACGAAAAACGCCATACTACCTTTGGGAACGAATTTTTCTTCCCGATCCTTTCCGGACATGGTCAAGCAGTTTAATAGTTCAGATATGACGGATCAATCTTTTTTTCCCGTCCTGCAATTTACGCACCTGCCGCAGGGGATCCTGCAAGACTCAGGGAGGCGCTCCTTGTCCCGGCTGCCGCGGGCCTCCTCCGTTTTTTCCTCATCCGCCTCAGGCGGAGCGGGGTTGTCTGCGGGCCGGATATCTTTTCCCGGAATAATATGATGTCTTCCCGCGGGGGACGCTCCTTCCTGATGTTTGGCGGGCATTGCTGATTATTTGACGGTTCAAAAATATAATCCGTACCCTCCTGTGCTGTTGATTCCGGTCAGACAGGAATATGATTATGGTCATCAGAAAGCCGTTCTGTTCCGGGGGAGCTTTTCGGGCATATCCAAAACCCTACCGAGGCTTCCGTCATAACGCCGTGGAGCCTGCCATCGGACGAGATGTCTGCGGAAGAAAAATGGATGTACTACACATACCTTTAGCCCGTTAAAGGGACGGTGCTTATGAACTGAGTTTAATAATAATCGTTCGCTATGAAAAGACCCCTGAATTGGATGGTGATATCTTCTGTTACTTTCAGCATCCCGAACAATGCAGCGGGTGGATCGATCCCGTAGTCGAGCATGTTGATCTGGCATGAACCTTCGGCAACTATCCTGCGGCGGCCGGTTGTGAACAGCTTGACCCGGATTTGGACCGGTCTGGTCACCCCGGCTATACTGAGATTTCCAGATGCAGTAACCGCATAACCGTTGGCATAAGCCAGAACCGATCTCAGGGGCGTGGTAAGCGCGAACTCGATAACGGGATATTTTTCTGATTTTAGCGCCTTATGGGTCTTTTCGTCCATAACCGACCCTTTCTTACTTTTGATTGATTGTACAACCATGACCAGGCTGGAGGCATTCAGATCGAAGCTTCCGTCATTATTCCAACTTATACTCGCTCCTCCGGAGGCTTTCTGTACTGATTCTGTCCAATCACGTATATTTGAGCTTCCATGGATCTTGATGACATGGTCTTCAAAAAGCGAATAATTATATTGTCCGCAGGCGCAATACCCGCTCAACAGAAAGACCGCCCCTATCATATTGGTAACGATGTTCATCATTTTATTTTTTAATAGTGACAACCTTATGGATTTGTCTTTTCAAATATCATCCCTGAAATACCCCCTTGCAGGAGGCCGAATATGAACCAGGTGGAGAGAAGAGGTAGCGATACGCTCATCGCACTATATACCATCCATAATGAAGGAAGGGAAGCAATCAACGCATAGACCACTCCGAACTCTATTCCTCGTGTAATAAACGAGCCGGTAAGTATGGATTTGAACCGGTTCCAGAACCAGGATAGGACTATACCTGTCACAAAGGGATGTGTATAGTAGACCATATACCTCCCGGACCTGTCGTTAAATGCCGGGCCAAAATATTGCATGGAGAGATCGGGGAACAGCCAGACCGACAGGTACAATCCCGATATGCTCAATGCCAGCAATGCAATGCCGGCGACAAGACCGGAAATAATAATCCTTTTCATGGAAATCATGTTTGAATGATCTTACGGATTGTTTCCTGGAAACACAGGCTGAGGAGGCTGACTCACTGCTCCAGTATCACTTTCAGGGCATGCTCTTTGGCTGCATTCCCGAATGTGTCATAAGCCTTTAATATGTCGCCAAGCTTGAACCGGTGTGTGATCAGCTGTTTCGGATTGAGCTTGTGTGATAATACCGTTTTGAAAAGCATAGGGGTGGTGACGGTATCCACAAGACGTGTGGTGATGGTAATGTTCCGGTCCCACAGCGTTTCCATATGCAGTTCCACGGGCTTCCCGTGCACGCCTATGTTGGCAATACGTCCGCCAGGAGCTATAATGGATTCGCACAGGCCAAAAGTGGCGGGAGTCCCTACCGCTTCGATAGCCACGTCCACGCCCTTCTGCCCTGTCAGCTCAAGAACGCGTTTTACCGGATCCTCCTGTTTGCTGTTGATGATATTGCTGGCCCCGAATACTTTTGCAGTAGACAGGCGGTTGTCATCCATATCTATCATAATAATAACGGCTGGCGTATAGAACTGCACCGTCAGCAAGGCCGCCAGACCCACCGGCCCTGCTCCTACTATGGCTACTGCATCACCCGGTTTTACCTGGCCGTTTAATACACCGCATTCGAATCCCGTCGGCAGGATGTCGCTCAGCATCACCAGCGCTTCCTCGTCGGATCCGGGAGGCACCGGATAGAGGCTGGTATCCGCATACGGTATCCTGACATATTCGGCCTGGGTTCCGTCGATCAGGTTACCCAGTATCCATCCGCCATTTTCGCAATGTGAATACATGCCTTTTTTGCAATACGTACATTTACCGCAGGAGGTGATGCAGGATATCAGGACCTGGTCTCCTTTTTTGAATCCGGACACCCCGCTGCCGGTTTCTTCGATTACGCCGACGCCTTCGTGCCCCAGTATCCTGCCCTCGGTTACGGTCGGGACGTCGCCTTTGAGGATGTGCAGGTCGGTGCCGCAGATGGTCGTCTTGCTGATCCTGACGATTACATCTGCAGGATCCTTGATGACAGGTCTGGGCCTTTCTTCCCAGGATTTCTTTCCGGGGCCGTGATAAACCAATGCTTTCATGAGATATGCTTTTTGTGAACAGATATGATAAATGCTTTCAGCCACAAATCTCCGTCCGGCAGAGAAAGAAAATAATGAGGAATATTATGACGACAGGTGATCCTGGTCTGCAGAGCGACTGATACGGGTCAGGAAAGATGAGATCCGGTCTGCGGTGCTTCAGGGTTTGGGGCAAGACGCTGACCGGAGGGCATTGCATGACGAGCCTCAGGATGCCGATTGACGGCCGTCAGCATGTAGTACAGATGATTCAGGAATTTTGCTTCATATAAAGAAACCACACCAAATCATTCAATTATGCTTGGCATCTTAAACAAAGACGAGATCACCCATCTGCTTGAAAAGAATGCGGTGGGACGCATCGGTTGCTCCGATGGGCTGATCATGCAAATTATTCCGGTCACCTATCTTTACGACGGGAAGTATATCATTATTCACTCCAAAGAAGGATTGAAGATCCGGGTTATGCGGGAGCATCCCAATGTCTGCTTTGAGGTGGATGAGGTGGAAAATCTTTCCAACTGGAAAAGCGTCATCGTATGGGGCAAGTATGAAGAGATCACGGACAAAAGGGAAAGATACTATGCGCTTGACAGGTTGATCAGAAAGATAAACAAGGAGAAGATAAGCGAGACGGCTGCGCCTGAAGGGTTCCTTTCCGGAAAAAACAATATTCAGCTGGCGGACGATCCTAAATCTGTGGTGTATAGAATAAGGGTGGATAAGATATCAGGAAGATTTGAACGAAGGGATCAGCCATTATGATAAGAATGCTGAACGAAGGAAAGGCTGGACCCTGCCACCAAAAGGCAATTAAGCGAGGAGATTGTAAGGGAGCGAAAGATACCGGTGAGCCGAGCCGGATCATTTCCCGTCCAGACCCAATGTCTTGCCATATGCCATAGCAGCTTTATGCACCTGTACAGTCCAGTCTTCCGCTGCATTACCATCGGCGCCATCCGAAATATATTTGAGGCAAAGAAACGGGATGCCTTCCTTCAGGGCAATCATCGCCAAAGCATACGCTTCCATGTCCACAACATGATAGACCATTGTGGAATGATCCGTTTCAAAATTATCTCCCGTCCCGCAAATGCATTCCTGCACACCCTCCATGGCTAAGCCGTATTCAAGAATGGGAGGCAACCCGGATAAAGGCGTCTCGTACTGCCCGTAACCCAGGCCGCTGACGTCCATATCCCTTTGTACAAATTTTGTGCAGCAAACCACATCACCCTTCCGGAAGTAACTGCTCCCTGCCGATCCCAGATTCACAATCAACGAAGGCCTCTTATTGTGTATCGCCTTCGATAGCGTGTAAGCCGCATTCACCTTACCAATCCCGGTTATTAAACTATTATATTCTTTAAAAACTTCGGCAGCTTCAGATGCCAATGCAAAAGAGAACAATACGCTTTCTACAGGGAATGAATATTTTTGATTTATTCTTATCATATGTCTTTTTAGAATTCTTACATGCAAAGATGTCTCTTTTGCAGCAAATAGAGCTCAGGCAACCGTCCTTGGTGATAAGCTCACTTCCGTTGTCTGTATGTATTCTTTGCAGTACGCCTATCAGGGTTTAGGTTTCAAATCCGCCAGCGGTAAGTTCACCTGACGCCCCACCTGCTTTCCGTGCGCATAAGAAACCACCCGGATTTCGGAAGCCCCTTGGGGTATGTGGATCGGATTGCCGGTGTACTCCGGATAGAAGGGATCAGGGTTCGTGCCGTCAAAGCTGTAATACAGTTTCAGCCCGGGAACCTCTGTGGACAACGCCACCTGCACGGAATCAGTGGATCCGCTGACGCTATAGATACGTGGATTAAAGGCACTGGTAGCATATTTAACCTGATCGCGATCCAGGTAAGCAAACTGTGCCGTCATCCGCTGGGTAAAGTCAACCCAGTTCCGTTTCCGGGCAGGCGACCAGAATACTTCCGACAAAGCAAGGGCCCGGGGCCAGGTCATGTATTCGGCATGACGCGGATTGGGCACATTCTCTGCCCAAAGGTTCCCCTGCCCTCCTAATATATAACTCGAATCCACACCTTCCGGCACCGGATTGAACTGATAACAGGTACTCAACAACAACTGCCCTCCGCCGGCGGGCTCTCCAGCCGGGTCGCCCTGCAGATAATCGAGGTAACAGAATCCCGTTGGCGTCATCACCACATGGTGCCCCTGCTTGGCAGCTTCGATTCCTCCGGCTATTCCTCTCCAGCTCATCACCGTGGCATCTGGTGGCAATCCGCCTTCCAGAATCTCATCCCAGCCCAGCATCGATTTTCCTTTCGCATGGATCAGCTTTTCCAGGCGCGACTCAAAAAAGCTCTGCAAACCTGCGGCTGCAGTAATACCCTCCTTCTTCATCAAAGCCTGATCCCGGGGATCCTTCATCCAAAAGCTCCGGTTGGCCTCATCGCCGCCTACGTGAATATATTTACCGGGAAATAGCGCGGCTACCTGGGTAAATATCTTATCGAGCATCAGCCAGGTAGAGTCATTGGCTACACAAAGCACGTTGTCTACCCCGGGCTCTGCATACTGGGGCGGCACCTGGTAGGGTAATCCGGTACAGGAAAGGTTCGGATAAGCCGCGATCAGGGCCAGGCTATGAGCCGGCACATCAATCTCAGGTACGATGGTCACAAACCGGCTGCGGGCATATTCTACAATATCTTTGATATCCTGGGTAGTGTAATATCCGCCATCGCTGGCTTTCTCGCCGGGCGCCGCCCAGGTGAACGATCCCCAACGACCGGTACGCGGCACCCGCCATGCCCCAACTTGGGTAAGGCGGGGCAAGCCAGGAATTTCTATACGCCATCCGTTATCATCGGTCAGGTGCCAATGAAATACGTTGTATTTGTACCGGGCCATCTCATCAATGTATTTCTTTACGAATTCCTTGGAAAAGAAATGCCGGCTCACGTCCAGCATCAGCCCTCTCCATCCGAAACGCGGATAATCCATGATGGATACGCCCGGAACAGTCCAGGGAGCTGTTTGGGCGGTACCGGCAGCGACCGCATCCTGCGAAGCCGGCAGCAGCTGCAACAGCGTTTGCAACCCATAAAAAAGTCCGACCGGCTGGTTCGCCGTAATCAAAATCTTATCAGCAGAAACATCCAGCCGGTACCCTTCGGTACCCAGCACCTTCTCTGGCGATTTGTTCAATTGGAAAACGATTCCCCGGGAAGCACTTGTCCCGGTCTTTATCTGAAGCGGATAACCCGTAAGCTTGCCCAACAGCCCTGCCGACATGGTGGCCACGCGCCTGGCACCAGTATCCGCCACGATAATCGCGGTGGCCCGGGCGATTTGAAATCCACCTGGCCACTCCGCAATGGAGACTGGCTCCGGCACTACGTGAAAGGAAGAAGATACGGCTGCCTGCTGGCTGAATGCGGATTGAAAGACAAGTACCAGACATAGGCAGAACGTTAATTTTCGCAGCATACTTTTTGTTTAAATGAATACTATTTCAAAAACCGTATATTTTTAAAAATAAGAAAATCAGGAAATATCAACCCCGATTTTTATCGTTTATATAATTATTAAAATAATATCATAGATTATCTAATACCAATTGCCCACTTCACTTTTCCCATACCGTTCCAGGAAACAGCTATTTCATGTCCCCCGTCATTTAACAGCCGGTCACCACCCGTCCTTATCCAGCTTTTGATAACCCAGCTATTCATCAAATAAGATGGGTGATATCTGATAAATCCATGCGAATTCATTCTGCTCTTATTACTGGAACTAAGTTCTTTAAATAAATTGAATCCATATATTTATAACTACTTGCCTAAAGCAAGTATTTTTCATAAATTTGCAATATGCAAAAAGAGACGATAGATAAAATCAGAGCATTCAATCGGTTTTATACGGGCATTATAGGTGTAATAGATGATCATATTTTAGATAGCCCGTATTCTCTTTCAGAAGTAAGGGTTATGTTTGAAATCTATCATAATTCAAATATTACGGCAAGACAAATCAGAGATATTTTACAGGTCGACGAGGGTTATTTAAGCCGGCTGATTGCCAAACAGGAGAGGCAAGCCATTATTCAGAAAAAAAGATCATCTATCGATAAGAGAATTACCTTTTTAACACTCACTAAAAAGGGAGAGAAAATATTTTTAAAACTTAATGAAAAGTCTTCCAAAAGTATTTCTGTTGTTTTTAGTCATCTTAATAAAAAAGAGCAAAAAGAATTGACCGAACACTTTGAAAGAATTAAGATATTATTGACTCAAAAGAAAATTAAATAAAATTAACTTGAAAGACATACAAATAAGAACCCATATAAATCCGGGCGACTTGGGCTTTGTAGTGTACCGGCACGGCGTATTATACAGCGAGGAGTATAATTATGGAGTGTCGTTCGAAACGTATGTTGGTGCAGGATTATACGAATTTTATAAGAACTTTAATCCAAGGTTAGATAGCGTTTGGATTTGTGAACTTGATAATAAAATTGTAGGATTCTTGTTATTGATGCATCGTGAAAATAACGCCGCGCAGCTTCGCTATTTTTATTTTGAGCCTGAATGTCGAGGTATGGGCTTGGGGAACAAGCTGATGCAATTATTTCTTGATTTTGCTAAAGAATGTGGATATAGATCGGCTTATTTATGGACTACTAACGAATTAGTAGCAGCCCACCACTTGTATAAAAAATTCGGTTTTACATTGACCGAGGAAAAAACCTCTCATGAATTTGGTAAACCGCTTGTTGAGCAACGATATGACCTCATCTTATAAAAATCAACTACTTACATCTCTTCAGAGGCACTAAAGTACCCAGAAAATATATGTCGCTTCGCTTGCCGTTTGTGTGTCAACAAAAAGGGCAGAAAGCGAAATATTCCGTAACTTTCTGACAAGTCTATCCAAGAACATGATCTGTCATATAGGACATTTGAAAAATACATTGCCGTTGTTACATTATTCACTGCTTTAAATAGATCATTATGAAGAAAACCACTTCCGGTCATTTGTCTCATACAGTAGTTGGCCGCCGTATAAAATGCAAATTGACTGACGGTCCTCTACCTCTTATCGGCCTCTTTTTGTATTTCACGTTTTTTCTCAGCACGGGATGTGTTGCACAGCAACGGACATTGCTGGTCCTTTCCAAAGGCGACCATACCCTGGCCATTGTTGATCCGGCTTCGTTAAAAGTCATGGCCAAAGTGCCGGTTGGTTCAGACCCACATGAAGTCATAGCCTCTTCCGATGGGAAAACGGCTTATGTTTCGATCTATGGAGGTGGCGACTTGCACACACTGAATGTCATTGATCTTATCGCGCAAAAACCTTTATTCAATATCGATACAAGGCCCTTGTTTGGACCACATGGACTGGCTTTCGCCGGTGGAAAAGTATGGTTCAGTGCAGAAGGTTCCAAGAGCGTGGGGCGTTATGATCCTGCAACAAAAAAATTGGATTGGTCCATGGGTACCGGCCAGGACCGCACCCACATGATCTACGTTACCCCTGATCAAAAACACGTGTATACTACCAATGTAAATTCAGGAACAGTAAGCCTATTGACAGCCGGCCCACGCCAGGAATGGAGTCAGACAGTAATTTCAGTATCCAAAGGGTCTGAAGGATTTGATGTATCACCCGACGGCCGGCAATTATGGACGGTATCTGCTGATGATGGAAGCATTGCCGTCATTGACCTGGCAGCTCAGAAAACAGTGGCTACCATTGATGCCAAAATATCGGGTGCCAACAGGCTGAAGTTTACACCAGACGGGAGACGCGTGCTGGCTTCAAGTCTGAAAACAGGCGACTTGTATGTTTTTGAGGTGGCATCGCGTAAAGAACTGACGCAGATAAAGATCGGCCACGGAGGAGCCGGGATTCTGATAGCGCCCGATGGATCGAGGGCATTTGTGGGATGTACACCCGATAACTATGTGGCGGTTATTGATCTTAAAACGTTGAAGGTAGTCGACCATATTGATGTTGGCAAAAGTCCGGATGGGCTTGCCTGGGCGGTCAGACAGTAGCAATGGTACCTGCGCTAACCTGCTCTTCCCGATATTCTGTGGTACCCGGAAGGATAGAGCATCCTTATCAGGATTAGCCCGACACGGCAACTAAAAATCAGCTTGCGCTGCTATTTTATGACGGTCCCTTTTTATGTTAATCTTCCAAACTATAGGGTAGTTTATTAGATATTGGCAATTGAGCGATAGCTGTGGCAGAAAGTGAAAAATAAACAAATATTATAAATTAATATAATAACTATCATTGCAGCCCAGTTATTTTTACCTCTTTGCAGGGATTCTAAAGTGCCCAGGACTGCACTACCTCTGCTGATCCACAACGGTGGGCGCGCCCAAAGGCGTTTTGATGCCGGCAGAGAAGCTGCCAATAGCGGCTACATTCATGATTTTCCAGCTGCTCATAAAAAACCTCTGATTTATTGCATGATTATATATAAAAGTCACTACTTTTATCGTCGTTGGGCTGGTTGATTTGCATCTTTACCGCAAAGCTTTTCTGCGGTATTTAGCACCAGTCTTTTCTTATTACCCTTTTATACCCTTTTTGATGGATGTGGTTTTACACACCTCAATTCTATCTTATGGATAAAGAGAATGACTCACGCCGGGTCACTTCTCTAAAAGTGATCACGCCTTCCGGCAGGAGGGCTTTACGTGGAATTAATGAATCTTTCAAAGAACGATCATTCACCGGCTCGGGAGGATTTTCTATTCCTTTTCCTTTGCCGGGTGCAAGAGATTCCCCGCCCACAATTAACTTGTCTTACAATTCGGGCTCTGGCTATGGCCTCTCCGGCCTGGGCTTCTCTGTGGCATTGGATTCCGTAGCACGGAAAACCAGCGACGGAATTTTCCGCTACAATGATACCGAAGTGTTTATTCTCAATAGTGCCGGCAAGCTGCTTCTGAGATACACTGATTCAAAGGAAGGCTGGGTAAAAGCCCCTCCTGAGCAAGCCTGGAGCCACTTGCTGAGCCGGCGCCACAATGCTTATTGGAACAACGATGGAAACACTGTACTATCATACGGTGGAATAAATGCACTCGCTTTGCTGCATCACGAAGAGACAGCGGCCCGTGATCCGGACGAGATAAAGCGTTCATTCTGGGATAAAGTAAACGACGAACTGCGCTGAAAGTGTAAAATCCGCAGTTCAAGAGAAATTTTTATCCAGCAAAGGTTTTGCTACACTTGACGAACTGAAAAAAATAGCGACCGATAATCAAGGTGTACCTCTTTCTATTGAATTTGCTTTAGAGTGGGTAAACGCCTTGCAAGAAATAAAGGATGATTCGTCAGTTAGTCCTCTTGTTAGGCTCAGCCATTTGATCATGCTAAGCTTTATGCCATTTTAACCAAGAAACAAAAGATGATAAAATGATGCACTCCTTCCTTACCGCCAACCCTGGCCTCAACCTCCAAACCGCCGACCTCTTCGACGACGATGCGCTTGCACAGTACAACTGGCCGGATGATACCGATCGGAAAGTGTTACTGCAAAGTTTGCGTATTCACCAGCGTCTGCTGAAAATATATCCGGATGACAAAGTCGCAGAGAAGCTGGAATCACTTGGTTTTCACAGCGCACATCATATCGCGGTTACAGGCGAAAAAGACTTTGCACAAAAGGTCCTGCCGGAGCTGGCCATGCTTGATGAAATTCAGGCCCCGAAGACTTTGTGCGCAAAAATTTACGCCAATGCTGAGCGCATTCGCCGGGCCAGCTTTGAGCTGGCGCTGGCAAGGCCGCGAACCGGAGAACTGGCGGTAACGGATCCCTCCGGGGAAGGCACCAACCCCGATTTTCAGAAAGGCATTCCTGATTATCAGCGCCTGTTCGGGCCGATGCTCACCTGCGACTGTGAGGAATGCCAGAGTATTTTTGGTCCGGCGGCCTATTTTACCGACCTGATGCGGGTGGTCACCCAATACGTAACGCCGCCGCTGGAAAAGCTTTTTACCTTAGCCTATCGCCGTCCGGATCTTTGGACGATCCCGCTGGACTGCCGCACCGCCGAAACCGAAGTCAGCTATCTGGATATTGTAAACGGTATCCTCCTGCAAAATCTGCAGACCAATTACACGGCAGGTATAGACCCGCTGCAGACACTGTCCTCCGTGGTATATCCGTTTGCCGCTCCTTATAACCAGTCATTACTCAAGATCCGCGCGGCCATGGAAGCAGTGGAGGTCCCGCTGGCCGGATTGTACAAGCTACTGGAGACGCCCCCTCCCTCCCCTGCCGCTGAAATGCTGCATCTTTCACCGGAGCAATTGTCACTGGTTACGGGTGCGCATGCAGTCTCTTTGGCTGAGCTTTATGGATTTCACGATACGGGCATGTCGGATACGGACCTCTGCGCTTCGCTGTCAAATGAAAAACTGTTTCTGCGGCAAACCGGCCTTCGACCAGAGCAGCTGGAATCACTTGTTTATCAGCAACTGAAAAGAGGCACCGGTAGTTACGTCCTGCAGGATAAAGGCTCCCAGAATATATTCACGGACAAATTTTCAGATGCGGCATTGGGTGGATCGATCACCATCGAATGCTGGGTTTATCCGACAGCAACTTTCAAGGAAATGTCGCTTGTAGGTAAAGGTACAGGTGATGAGTTTTTCATATACTTAGGTAGTGATAACCGGATAAATTGCGTATATCAGGACGCGAATACGGAATTGGAGGAATTTAATTCCACGGCAGAGATCAGCCTGAATGCCTGGACCCATATTGCCTGGACCCGCGATGTAGATACCGGGTTAAATTTGATCTACATTAACGGCACGCTTGATTCCAGCCGTTCAAAACCGGTGGGACCTGCATTGGAGACAGATTCCAGTATTGGAATCGGCTATGTAGCCAGCAATTCATATCAAGGCGCGATAACTGAATTGCGCCTCTGGTCTGCTGTCCGTACCGATTCACAAATTAAATCGATGATGTATGCCCGCCTGAAGAATTATACAGAAGCGGGGCTATATGCCTATTGGCCCCTGGATGAACCGGGAGGCGAAACCGCCCGTGACCTTGGCCCTCATCATTACAACGCTTCTGGTCCGAATGCAATTTTTACTTTTTATGAGTCAGTTCCACTGGGCGGTAATCCCGAGACGAACCCGGTTCTCTTACATCAGCTTTTTCTAAACGGCCTTCTTCCCGAAGATCAATTCATCACACTGACCGGGCCGGATCTTGCAACAAAAAGCGGCCGGCAACTCAGTCTCAGTAATGGCTCGACAATGTCGGCGCTATCAGATACCGCGTTGTCGCAGCTTGCCGTCTTTATCCGACTACAGGCACAAACCGGCTGGACCTATGAGGAGCTCGACTGGGTGCTGAAGTCCGTCGTGAGTATCCTGGATATCCCCACACAATTGACCGTCAATGATACCCTGATCGAGTCACTTGGGCATGTAGCCACGCTGGGCAATAAATACGAGATCCCCCTCGATGAACTGAGCAGCTTTTGGTATGATATGAAAACCTACGGGCGGGGCAATGATGTGCTGCCAGAAGATCTATGGGACCGTGTTTTTAATGCACCGCCCCTGATGGCGGATAGCAAAAGTGCGGCCCACACTGATTATTACCGGCCCGCATATGCATCTAATCCGCTTTTTTGCTCTCCGGTGTTGTCCTGGACTTATAGGGATTCAACTGATTCAGAAGATCAGCGATTGAGTAACCAGCTGGCAGTCGCGCTGGGCATTTCTGCAGAAGACTTATACGCCATTGTCCAGTCTGTCATACCCGACGGTGCCACTGAGCTCGCACTCAGCGTTCCTCAACTGTCGCAACTGTACCGCATGGCCCGTTTTGCGAAAATGCTGCAAATGCGTGTGCCAGATTTTATTCAGTTGACTTCAATTGCCGGCATCTCGCTCTCGGATACTAAATTAAACTGGACCATTGCGGAAGTCATCAGCTTATGCGAAAAAGCCGAATGGATGAAAAAGGCCGGCCTTACCGCCATGCAGCTTGCTTATCTCAGCTCCAGTGCATCACCGGGAAAGGAACTTCGTTTAGCCGATTCACAAACTGTTGACAAAGCGCTTTCGGATATGAGGCAATCCGCTGCGCAGGTATTGATCACCCCGGCGAGTTTTATTGATGACTACATCGATGCCTCCACAGCGCAGGCTATTTACGACCAATTGCTGACCTCACAGGTTATTGACAGCAATGGCGTGATACTCATGAACGAATCTGTTCTGACGTCCGAATGGATTTATCAGATCCTCAGTTCCAACCCGGAAACAGCGGATCAGATCTTTGGGTCCGGCATGGCACGCAATTATGTTAATTTCGATGCTACGGGCTCAGGTAAAGCGTCCTTCGGTTTTGACCCTTTTGCCAATCAGACCATACAGGATACCAACTGTTTTACGATCAGCGCCTGGGTAAAACCCAGCGACATTAATCCACCCACCGACCGGAAAATTATCGGCCGTGATGAAGGCGGCAATCCGGATGACCTAAAATCTCCCACCCTGCGGCAGTCCGGAACCGGAAACGGCGACCTGGAGGTCTGCATGTCTCTTGAGGACGACTTTTATCAGGCCAAGGTGAGTGGTTTTTTCCAGGAGCCAGAACAGTGGGTTTTTACGAGCTGGGTAAATGATCACGGCAACTGGACCGTATACCGCAATGGTGTACCGGTATCCTTTAAAAATCCTATGGATACCGTCCCCGGTGTGTATTCCCATAAGGCATCTACCCAGTTATATATACTGGCCAATGGATTTGACGGGGCATTGTCCAATGTTTCGATCTGGACCACGGCCCGTACAACGGCAGAAATCAGATCGGATATGATAAAATCCGATTATAGCCTTGAGTACGGATTACTGGCCTGGTGGCCGATGAATGAAGGAACAGGGACATTGCTGAATAATCGCTCGGACAATAGCGAGGCAGTCAACGGAACGCTTTCCGGCTCCTATACCTGGGGGGTGACAGAGGCAGTAGCCAATCTGACCACGTCGGCTTCGATCAGCCAGCTACTCAGCGACGGCTTTGCCGCACAAAACCTGCTGGTCGTGAAAGCCCTTGCACCGATTGCCGGCATAAGCGCGGATACCATGTCCGGCATCTGTTTTTTAACTTCCAGAGAAGTAGACAATTCAGCCATTTTTACCAACCCGCCCTACACCCCGTATCCCTACGCTGCAAACATGCTGTTGAACCCCGACAGCCGGCCGGCGGAAGATCGCAGTAGCTATCTATCTGTTTTACAGCGTAATACAGCCATGACGCGCTGGTTCAAACTTACCGGGCAGGAAGCGGCCGGAATTATCAACTATTCGCAACTCATCGGTGACGCATCCGTTTCATACAATACACAGTTCCTGAATGTGGAGCAATTGATGACGCTGAGTAATTACAAGTCCTTACAAAGCCTGTGCAACGAAAAGAACGGGCTGCTGGATTATTTCCGGCAGGCGACTCATTCGGGCAAAAATACACCCACCCGCGATCAGCTTACCTTGCTTTCGCAGCTGAGCGGATGGAACCTCGCTGAGCTGAATCTGATCGTCAGCCAGCCCTATTTCAGCAATATCAATTTCAATACAGTTGCCGGTCTTCGCAAGCTTGCCGATGTAATGGCCGTGGGGCAGAAAACCGGGACAGGCATTGCGACACTGAATCTATTACGTAGCCTTTCCATGCTCAATTTATTTGAGTCCGGAGATGAGCATTACTGGCAGACCTATACCGACGCCACCAGCGCGGCGGTTGCGATCCTCAGGGGAAAACTGGGAGATGCGGGGGTTACGTCGCTGAACGCTTCCATGGCAGGTGAGCTGCGGGAAGTGCTTTGCGCCTGGCTAATGTGGGAACTGCAAACCGGGATCAGCGGGGTAAAAAGCCGGCAAGAGTTATACGAATACCTGCTCATCGACGTCAACATGGCCTCCGATGTAAAGACTTCCTGGATGGTGGCCGCCATGAACAGTCTGCAATTGTATGTAAACCGCATCATCAACAACCTGGAGCCTGGCGCAGTCAATCATATTCCCGGGATCTGGTGGAAGTGGATGAGCACCTACCGCGTCTGGCAGGCCAATCGGGAAGTATATCTGTATCCGGAAAACTATGTCGACCCTACCCTGCGGAGATTCCAGAGTCCGCAGTTCCAACAGTTTATCAACGATATTTCGAAAGGACAGATCACTGACGACAATGTTAAAAAGGCGCTCGCAAATTATCTGACATCGGTATCCAAGGTTTCCAGCCTCGAGCTGGTGGACGCTTACCTGGACCCGATTGACGCGAATCTGCCGGGCACTGCTACCGGTAACCGAAAAAATGCGCTTTTTCTGGTGGCTAAGTCCCGCACGGAACCGGCGAACTTCTTTACCAGAACCATTTTAATCACAACGAGCGAAGATGCGGTAAACCAGGGCACAGCGGTAGATGACGCGACCCAGATGGAATACGGACCCTGGCAAGAGATCGGACTGAGCATTAATTCCACCTATGCAACCACTGTAGCTGCACTCGGCCGTCAATTCATCTTCTGGGTAGAGCAGACAAATATAGTCAATACCGATGCGGATCAGTCTAAGTACACGACAGTGTATGCGACCATTTACTATTCCTATCGCGACTTCAACAACAACTGGATCCAGCCTGCCGTGCTCAAAAAAGACATACTGGTGCAGGTCCTGGGACCCGGCATCTCTACGATTAAATATTACACAGGCTGCCTGATGGGCGCACAAATGGCAGATTCAAGTGGAACAAAAGCACATGATTTTTATAAGCTGCCGGATTGGAACAAAGTAAAAATACAGGTTGTTCCAGCATCGGTGCACCATCCCCAGTCCATTATGATCGTACTCGGGCCATATGTTACTTGTGACCCGCTTATCATTCCTCCTATTGCAAAACCAGATTACAGCGGCATGAATGAAGAGGAGAAGCGTTTTCAGGCGCAATTATATGTTGCGGCGCAATTCACGTCCTCAAATATAGGCAAGTACTCAACAGTTATACCGCCTGTTTTCCTCGACGCATCGCTAAACATTCGTGATTTTTCTATTGCAGTTGATACCACCGGAGCGTCTTTCCTTTCCAGTGCATTAATCCGCGTAGCCGAAGGCTATGGTCTGCTGTTTGACATAACTTCCTCCCTGCTTGAATCACCTCTGGTGCCGCCAAGTTCCTGGTGGCCCGGCACCGATAGCAATCAGCTCGTCCAGGGCACGACGGTGATAGATATCCTTTCAGGCAAAAACGCCCAATTAAACGGAACAATTTCCTGGCAGGCCGGTGCATATCCTCCCATAAAAGATGCGTCCATTCCCAACTTTACCAATGGCAGCTTCAAGTTCGACTGGTCAGCAAATTCGTCAAGGGCAGCATACAGTTTTAGTTTCTGGCTATATTTATCATCAGGGATTACTGATGATACTATTATTTTTAAAAGCCCGTACGCTTATGCTTCAACAAGAAATGCTGTCATCGGAATAAAATACACTTCTAAGTACGGTTTGGTCGTGGAATATGTCAAAGGATCCGATGGAGGAATATATTTTGTTTCTGCTCAAATTCAAAAGGAGGCCTGGTCTTTCATCACGGTTACAACCAAACCCTACGAAGTTGTAATTTACTTAAATGGCATAAGTAGCCGGTGGGCTAGTAACGCTGGGAAAAATATCTGTTCTACTGATGATTATTTGCACTTTGGGAATTTTACGGGTTATGCATTCGGATTTCAGTTTCACAAAGTAGGGCTCACAGCCCTCCAGGCTGCACTGCTATATCAAAGTGAGAAAGGTAAATGTTACCTGTCAGGGTTTCCTCATTCGAACACCAACGTCCGGCAAATTAGCAATTCGGCTGGCGCCTTCCTATTCAATACAGGGTCACAATCTTATTTAACCCTGCCAGATACGTTAAATAAAGCCGTCAGCGATTGTCTGGTTATAACTGAGGCCACCTCAACGGCACTTCATCTTTCGTACAGCCAGTCGCCGCTGACTTCCTCCGAACTGCCTTCCATGCGTTTTGTGCGCGTCAATACGGATTCAGTCCAGGCAATGATGGCCATTCTTGCAAAGGCAGGAATCAACGAGCTTTACAAACCATCCGTACAATACCTGCCCGAGGAAACCCTTGAGGCCTTCCATCCGTCGGATCTGACCATTTTACCCGATGACGATCATATTAACTTCAATGGCGCATTTGGCGTTTATTTCTGGGAAATTTTCTTCTATGCGCCTTATCTCATCGCCGAAAAACTGCGTACCAGCCAAAAATTCGATGAAGCGGAAAAATGGTTCCAGTATATTTTTGACCCCACGAACCAGGCAAATCCGGTCGGCTACTGGCCGCTGAACCGGAAACTCAATAATAATTTTCCAGATCTGTCCGGCCGGGAAGCCGCCACGCCGTATAATCTCACAGCCTCCTCCGAACAAACGCCCCCATTCTCGAACAAACCGCGCGAGATCTGGAACTTTAATCCGTCAGATTCATCTTACCTGTCTGTTCCGTATTCGAAAGTGCTCAATTCGCCGAAATTCACCGTCGCTGCCTGGGTTTACCTGAAGAGCGTACCATCTAACGGCGCATTTTATTCCATCGTCTGTTCACAAAAAAGCTTTACAGGCTTTCATTTTGCTATTTGGGCTAAGGATAATGAGTGGTGTCTCGCATTATATATAGGCACTTCAGATTCAACCTGGGTGCATGTAGGTTCGCCCAATTATAGTGATATAAATACCTGGCGCTATGTAGCGGCAACTTATGATGGTAAACATCCGAATGTATTTATTAATGGCGACTTAGTGACGACAGCACCCGTGATCTGTGAAAATTATGTATGCAATACCGAAAAGGAATTTTCTATCGGCAGCGGTGATTCTAACACCGCGCAAACAAAGTATTTTGACGGATCGATCGCAGAAGTCATGCTGTTCGATCACGTCCTGTCAAGTGGAGAGCTGGTACAGGTCTATAAAAATTATCCGCAGTTATCGCTCAACAGTAATTTCTGGAACTTCCGTCCCTTCCGCCGCATCAATGCCGAATCTTTGTATCATATTCTAAGTGGCAGCAGCTGGGAAGCCAGTTTTTTCCAGCCCGCACAGTATTACACTGCCTCCCTGCAAATGGCTGTCTACGAATATGACCCCTTTGATCCGGATACCATCGCGCGTTTGCGGGTAAATTCCTGGCAGAAGGCAACCTTCATGCATTACATCGATAACCTTATCAGCTGGGGGGATTCGCTGTTCACCGAGGACACCTGGGAAACTTTGTCCGATGCAACAATGCGTTACGTACTTGCCAATACACTACTCGGGCGTATGCCGGTAAAAGAAGTGACGGAAGCGCCGCAGCCTCCAGTGAATTACAACAGCATTGAGCTCGAATACGGAACAGCCGGTGTGCCGCCTTTTCTTATCGAAATGGAAAACCAGCTGTCCGGACTGGGCTCAGATGCCACATTGCCAGAGCAGGTACAGAGTATTCTGGACGCCTATTTTTGTATTCCGACCAATAAGCAGCTGTTAAAATACTGGGAGCAGGTGACTGATCGTCTATACAAACTTCGTCATGGGCTTACAATTACCGGTGCACCGAATGTCATTTCGCTGTATGCGGCGCCAATTGATCCGAGCGCACTGGTAGCAGCGACTGCAGGTGGAAACCTTTCCAGTGTTTCCACCCCCACTACTATTCCAGCCGTACCCTGGTTCAGGTTTAGTTACATGATTGCCCAGGCCAAATCAGTTACGGCCGAAGTCGTACGGCTGGGCAGTGAACTGCTGTCGGCACTGGAGAAAAAAGATGCAGAACAGCTGTCACAGATGCAGGCCAGTTACCAGACGGTATTACATACGCTAACCGGACAAATCAAATCCAGTCAAATCAATCAGCTTCAGTATATAGGTGAGGGACTTAGGGTCAGTTATAGAAATGCAGAATATGTGCATAATACCTATAAGGCCTGGATGTGCGACCCGGTCGGGCCACTGGAAGCACTGTCCTTATTTATGGCAGATAACGCGTTTCTGGTGCGCCTGATCGCCACCGCCGCACGGGCTCTGGCTGTAGGCGGCTACCTTGTCCCCAATATTTTCGGTCTGGCCGATGGCGGCATGAATGTCGGTAGTTCCGTGGATACATCCAGTAACCTTATACAGGAAAAAGCTGACGGTTTTGGTGCCATGTCACGATCGCTGGCACAAATGGGACACTATGTCCGCCGGGAGCTTGAATGGAATCTGCAAAAAGGAATCGCGGGGAACCAGATGAAAGAAATTCAGGCGCAGATGACAGCCAATGGTTTTGCAATGGAGGCTGCGCTTACCGAGGCCAAACTGAGCCAGACGGAACTGGAGCAATCCCAGGAAGTCTATCAGTTCCTCAAAAGTAAGTTCACCAATGAGGAGCTCTTCGACTGGATGTCCGGGCAACTTTCCGGCTTATACTTCCAGATGTTCCAGCTGGCCTGGTCGCTGGCGCAGCAAGCCCAAACCGCCCTGCAGTATGAGCTGAATCTGAACCAGTCCTATCTCAACCCGGCTGCCTGGAATGCCGGTTATCAGGGCCTCCTTTCCGGCGATGCGCTTTCGCTGAGTCTGCAGCAAATGGAAAACGCGTATATCAGTGGCAACAACCGTAAGCTGGAAATAAGAAAAACCTGGTCAATGCGCCAGAACAACCCCCAGGCTTTGCTCAAGCTTGTATCTACCGGTAACTGCCGTTTCGACCTAAATGAACTGAGTTACGATCTTGATTTTCCCGGTCATTATAACCGGAAGATAAAATCATTGTCGATCACAATACCGGCAGTGGTGGGCCCCTATCAGAATATTCACGCAACCCTTATTCAAACGGGCAATGCAGTCACGGTAAAGCCAAACAAGGCAACGGTTGAATATTTACTGGGATTATCAAATACGACACCTGCTGACGGTTCATTGCGTATAAACTGGAATCCGAACCAGGAAATCGTTATTTCCACGGGAACCAATGATGCGGGTGTGTTCCAGATTAATTTTAACGATGAAAAATACCTGCCGTTTGAAGGAACAGGAGCCGTGTCATCCTGGAGCCTGAGTATTCCGCAGGCGAGCAATCCTTTCCCGCTTCGTTCCATCAGCGATATCATCATCACCATTGAATATACCGCCGAAGATGGCGGAAGCACATACGCCTCCCAGGTTACGAGCCTTGCGCCGCTCAAGAATTACAAAGGCTGGCAGTATCTCAGCATGCGACAGTTATACAGCACCGCATGGTTTGATTTTTGTAAAAATCCTGTTGACAAAGTTTATTCTCTTGCATTTGAATTGGTTGCCCAGATGTATCCGGCCAACCTGGATGACGACTCGATCAGGCTCGGCAGCGATACAGGCGAAATTGCGCTGATACCAGTCATCCAGCAAGGTTATGGCGGGGGGCTGCCGTCCTTTTTCATGAATGATTCTGATACTGCCCGGAATGAAAAAACCGGTATGCTACCTATCTCAGAAAGTAGCGAAGCACAACCGGTTCCAGGCAAAGGGGATCCCTGGATAGTTAAAGCGAAGGACGTTCCTGACGATTTGCTTATCGAAGGAAAAATCGATCAAACTAAACTGCTTGATATTATTTTGATAATTCCGTTCAGTGGAACACTGAGCTGGTAATTTATTTTCGGTAAAACCCTGCCAGAAAGCTCTCGGTTTCTGCTTGTCAAGAACTGCTGCAGAAAACGGGAAAAAGCAAACAAATACGATAGGGCATAAAATATAATCCATACAAATTATTGATTATTAATTGTTTAAGAGGATTCTAAAGTACCCAGGACTGGATTACCTCCGGTGATCCACAACGGAGGGCTTACCCAAAGGCCCGCGCCTGCGGCGCCGGGCTTTTGCATTCATCCGCTTCGGCGAGCCCGCTCACCGCGCTCCTGAATGCAAAAGCCCCCGACTTACATCGGGGGCCTTTGTGCCCAGGACTGGATTCGAACCAGCACACCGTTGCCGGCGCTGCGACCTGAACACAGTGCGTCTACCAATTTCGCCACCTGGGCAGGTCTTCCGTCTTTCTGCAGCGGGAGCAGCCTTGCGGCCGCACCCTCCCGCGTCTCAACGGGAGGGCAAATGTAGCGCCTTTTCCACTAATTCCAAAAGATTTAAGAAAAATTTGAAAAGAGTATGAAAATGTACTATATTTGGAGTAAATATATACTCAATGACCGTCCGTAAAAAGCCTTCGAATGGCGCCGGCTCCCCCAAGGCCGCCCCTGCTCCCTCCTCCAAAAAAAGGAGCAAGGCTGCCGCTTATGTCCAGGATGCACCGCTCCTGCTCAATGAGCCGGAAGCTGCTTACGGCCTCTCCCCTTTTCAGAAAATACGCAAGATAAAATCGGGCATCTCCAAAAAAGAGCTTTCCTCCATCAAAGAAAAAGCCCGCCTCGACTATGACACGCTGGCCCAACTGCTTTCCGTGGGAAGGGCCACCCTCATCAACAAAAAGAATACCGAGCGGTTTAATCCAAACGTCAGTGAAAAAATACTCGCTCTGGCTACGCTGTATGCCTACGGCTATGACGTGTTTGGCGATACCGACGCTTTTAACGACTGGATGAAATCCCCTAACCTGGCCCTCGGCAACGCTTCCCCCCTCGAGTTTGCGGATACCCTCACCGGCATCGAAGAAGTCAGAAAGCTTATCGGCCGTATCGATTACGGTATATTTTCTTAACGCTATGCTGGTATTCCACCTGGGAAGAGCGGCGCATGCCGGCGACCTGTCCGGAAAGGGAGCGGAACTGTATGGCGGAAGATGGAACCTGCCGGGATTTCCCTGTATCTATACGGCGGGATCAAGGGCACTCTGTACGCTCGAATATGCCGTACACCTGCGCCTGAATGAACTGCCGGATAGTCTCAGCATTACCACTTGTGAAATCCCGGATAACGGCTGGAAGGCTTTTTCCCTGAACGATTTACCGCCCGGCTGGCAACAGCGGCCGGCCCCGCGGGAAACAGCCGCGTTCGGTACGCGACTGCTGGCCGAAAGAAAGCACCTGGCGCTCCGGCTGCCCAGCGTCATCGTGCCCGACGAATTCAACTATCTGCTTAACCCCTTTCACCTCCGGTTCAACGAGGTGAAAATAATCAGCATTACTCCCCTTCAGTTCGACCGGCGCATCAAGCAATAGCTGATCCCGGGAATGTCCTGCAGTCCCCCTACGGCCCGGGAACGCTTCAGCGGAAAAGCGAAGGAATGGCGCTAAAAGGACCCTTGTATTATACGGCTACATTAAAGTCCCGCAGGGCATCGTTGAGGCTGGTCTTCAGGTCGGTAGAGGGCTTCCGCTGCCCGATGATGAGCGCGCAGGGCACCTGGTATTCGCCGGCCGGAAATTTTTTGGTATAGCTGCCCGGGATCACCACACTGCGGGACGGCACACGGCCTTTCAGCTCCACTGCTTCCGGCCCGCTTACGTCGATGATCTTTGTGGACTTCGTCAGCACTACATTCGCACCCAGTACGGCTTCTTTTTCCACGATCACGCCTTCCACCACAATGCAGCGGGAACCCACAAAACAGCCGTCTTCGATGATCACGGGCGAAGCCTGCAGGGGCTCCAATACCCCGCCGATCCCTACGCCGCCGCTCAGGTGCACACCTTTGCCGATCTGGGCGCAGGACCCTACCGTAGCCCAGGTATCGACCATCGTACCCTCATCTACGTAAGCGCCTATATTTACATAGCTGGGCATCAGCACCACATTTTTGGCGAGGTAGGCGCCATAGCGGGCCACGGCATGCGGCACCGCACGCACACCCAGCGTTTCATAATCGCTTTTCAGCTTCATTTTATCATAAAACTCAAACGGCGGCAATGAATACGTCTCCATCTGCTGTATCCCGAAATACAGCAGTATGGCCTGCTTTACCCATTCCTGCACCTCCCATCCGCCGGCGCCGGGCGCCGCCACGCGCAGCCTGCCTTTGTCCACTTCCTCGATCACGGTCCGGACAGCATCTGCATAGGACGATTCCTGTAAAAGAGACCGGTTGTCCCAGGCTGCCTGTATCTGTTGTTGTAATTCCATGCTTTGATTTTTTTTGCAAACATACCATTTTAACGGAAAGATACCTTGCAGATCGTCACGCCTGCTCCTTCTCTAACGGAGTCGGAGGTTATCAAGGTGGGGAGCCAGCAGGAGCGGGAGTTAACGGGGACGGGCCTCTTTTTCCGGGCCGGGTCCCTTTACAATGCCGCTTTCCGTCCAGGTCCGCTTTCCGCGCCGGGTGGCTTCCCTTATCGCTGCATTGTTCTGCAAATCCTTATCGTTGACATATCCCCGGCTGTGATCCAGATGGAGACAGACAGCGCTGTAACGGATCTGGCGTCCGCGGATACCTTTGTTCATCAGCCGCTCTCCCAACTCGCGGTCCAGCGCGCCATAGCGCATACGCTCATCATAGCCGTTTACCGCCAGGATATCCCGCTTCCAACCGGAAGCATTGTGCCCGTTCCAGGAAGCATTCGTGGGGGTAAGCCGGTTCAGCCAGGCGGCCTTCAGGCCCGAAGCAGTCAGCTTGTTGTCCTTAAAAGATGCTTCCAGCCCCTGCTTCCGCAGCCACCGGATATCGAAGCAGGTCTGGGCGGCAATATCCTGCAGGGTGATCGCCTGGGATATCGGCATCGGCAGCTTGAAATAGCCACCGGACAAAAAGCGACCCTCCTGTTTTTCCCGATTGTGCACTTCCAGAAAATCTGCCCGGGGTATACAGTCGCCATCGGAAAAGACGAGATAATCCGTCGTGGAAGCCATAATGGCTTTGTTCAGGATGGTACATTTCCGGAAACCTTCATCCTCCTGCCATACATGCTGCAGGGGCACACCCAGCTCCGGCCGCATTTTTTCGATCAGGGCGGCGGTGTCGGCGGTGGACCCGTCGTCCGCCACCAGCAGCTCGAAATCCCGGAAACGCTGATACCGGTATCCCCAAAGTACCTTTTCCAGCCAGGCAGGAGCATTATAAGTGGTGATGATCACGGACAACTTCATACAAAATGTTTAGCTTTACGGCTCACAAAAATAACCCGTTTGCCGGATTACCGCATGGCTTTGTTGCCCGCTGCGGAACGCTACCGTTCATCAGACAACAGCTCCCTATGCCGAAGATCATCGTCATTATAGTTACCTATAATGGGGAAAGATGGATACGCACCTGCCTGCAGGATCTGCAGAAAAGCAGCTGCCCTGCCGAGGTGCTGGTGATCGACAACGCTTCCACAGACGGCACTCCGGAAACCGTCCGCCATCATTTTCCGGAAACGGTGCTGATAGCCAATACCGCCAATACCGGCTTCGGACAGGCCAATAACCAGGGGCTGGAGTACGCCCTGCGGGAGAAAGCAGATTATGTATTCCTGCTTAACCAGGACGCTTACGTATGTCCGGACACGTTAGAGCAGCTTATCCGCGTACAGCAGCAGCATGCCGGTTACGGCATCATCAGCCCCGTTCAGCTGAACGGCAGCGGGGAAAAGATAGACGATCGCTTCCGCATCTACCTGCGGCGTAATTATCCGGAAGCTTTTGTAAAAAAAATATTCCCCCTCCAAAAGGAGGTGCCGGCCCTGCTTCCCGTCCGCTTTGTCAATGCCGCCGCCTGGCTGATCCCGCGGAGCTGCCTGGAACGGGTAGGGCTTTTTCATCCCCTGTTTGCCCATTACGGGGAAGATAACAACTATGCCTCCCGCGCGCAGTATCATGGTTTTAAAACAGGGGTATGCCCCACGGCGCTGGTACGCCACGACCGCCATACGCCTTCGCCGGACGCGCCCGCCCTGCTGCTTCGCCAGGTGCGCACCATTCCCCGCTACATCCTGCTGGACCTGCGGAAGCCCTTTCTGCTGGCCCGCCTGCTGGCCCACCGGAAGCTGCGCCGTCTTTACCGCAAAGGGGAGCAGCTGGGGGATGCCGCCGTAATGGAGGCCGCAACGGAACAGCTGCAGTGGATGCAGGAAAACAGGGAGGAGCTGCGCAGGGTAAGAGAAGAAATGAAACAACCTTTCCGTCCTGTAAAACAATCGTCATGAGCACAAACGATCCCGCCTTTGGACCTTCCGTAGAAGGCGCCCTCGCCACGTTGCGCGCAGGCGGGCTCATCCTCTACCCCACCGATACCATCTGGGGCATCGGCTGTGATGCTACCCATGCGGAAGCCATACGCCGTATCTATGCGCTCAAACGGCGGGACGACCGCAAAAGTCTCATCCTGTTGCTGGCCGACGAGCGCAGCCTGATGCAATATGTGACCAGCCCTCCTCCGGACCTGCACCGCCTTTTACAGGAAACCGGCCGGCCCACCACTGTGATCTACGAAGGTGCGGTAGGTCTTCCGGATAATCTGGTGCCGGCAGACGGCAGCATCGCCATCCGGCTGGTGCAGGAGCCTTTCTGCAAAACACTGATCAAACGTCTCCGCAAGCCCCTCGTCTCCACTTCCGCCAACATCAGCGGGCAACCCTCGCCCGGCCATTTCGGGGAAATAGCGGAAGAGATACGCCGCGGCGTGGATTTTGTGGTCCCCTACCGGCAGGACGACCGCACAAAAACGGCGCCTTCCCGGATCGTAAAGATAACGACCGACGGCGCGCTGAAGATTATCCGGGAATAAAGGAAAAGGATTT
Source organism: Compostibacter hankyongensis (assembly GCF_039541075.1). Taxonomy (NCBI): domain Bacteria; kingdom Pseudomonadati; phylum Bacteroidota; class Chitinophagia; order Chitinophagales; family Chitinophagaceae; genus Compostibacter; species Compostibacter hankyongensis. Next base: position 200,236 of record NZ_BAABFN010000005.1, read on the forward strand.
TATCAAACCGCTTATTTTTGCGGCTGTAATGCAAAAACAGTTCAACAAGGGCGAAACCGTTTCTTTTTCTGCCGAAGAGGAGCAGCTTTTCCGGCTTATCGGTAAAGCTGCCGGGGAAAAGGGAATGCTTTGCTACCTGATCGGCGGTTTTGTACGCGACAAGCTGCTTGGCCGTCCTACTAAAGATGCGGATATTGTCTGCAACGGCGACGGTATTGCGCTGGCGGAACAGGTGGCCCGTAAATTCACGCCTTCTCCGAAAGTAAATTTCTTCCGGAATTTCGGCACTGCGCAGATCAGCGTCGCCGGCATGGACATCGAATTTGTGGGCGCCCGTAAGGAAAGCTACCGCAACGATTCACGCAAGCCGGCGGTAAGTCCCGGTACGCTCGAAGAAGACCAGAACCGGCGCGATTTTACCATCAACGCCCTGGCGGTGAGCCTGAATGCGGCCGGCTTCGGCAAGCTTTCAGACCCTTTCAACGGCCTCGACGACCTCGAACAGCAGCTCATCCGCACTCCGCTGGACCCGGCGCAAACCTTCAGCGACGACCCCCTGCGCATGATGCGGGCCATCCGCTTTTCAGCCCAGCTGCATTTCCGCATCGAAGAACGCACCTTCGAAGGTATACGGCGGGAGGCTGAAAGGATCCGGATCGTTTCGCAGGAGCGGATCACCGACGAGCTGAACAAGATCATGCTCAGTCCCCAGCCCTCCATAGGCCTGGACCTGCTGTTCAAATCGGGACTGCTGGATATCATCTTCCCGCAGATGACCGCCCTGGCCGGTGTGGAAACGATCGACGGAAAGGGACACAAAGACAATTTCTATCATACCCTCCAGGTGATCGATAACATCAGCCGGGAAACGCCGGACCTCTGGCTGCGCTGGGCCGCGCTCCTGCACGACATTGCGAAACCCGTGACCAAGCATTTTGAAAAAGGCCACGGCTGGACCTTTCACGGGCACGAGGTAGTAGGCGGACGAATGGTGCCCCGCATCTTCAAACAGCTGAAGCTGCCGCAAAATGAGAAAATGAGGCTGGTGAAAAAGCTCGTAGAGCTGCACCTGCGCCCCATCAGCCTGAGCCGGGAAAACATCACCGACTCCGCCATGCGCCGCCTCCTGTTTGACGCGGGTGATGATATCGACGCGCTGATGATGCTCTGCGAGGCGGATATCACCTCCAAAAACAAAATCAAGGTAAGACGCTATCTCGAAAACTTCGAGCTGGTACGGCAGCGGCTCAGGGCGGTGGAGGAAAAAGACCGGATCCGCAACTGGCAGCCCCCCATTACCGGCGAAATGATCATGGAAGAATTCGGCCTGCCGCCCTGTAAAAAAGTCGGGGATCTCAAAAACGCTATCCGTGAAGCTATCCTCGACGGCCTTATCGGTAATAACTATGAAGAAGCGCATGCTTTCATGCTTGCCAAAGCCCGGGAACTGGACCTGGTTCCCATAAAATAATTGTACCTTTAATTCTTGTTTTTACCGCATGCATGCGGAAGTATGCGGGCGGTAAACCATCAGCAAACTCAAATCAGCTATAGATCCATGCCCGTTTTAAAATTCAGAGTATATTGGGAGGAAGATGACAGCGTGTACCGGGATATTGTCATCAAACCGGACCAGACTTTTCTGCAGTTTCACGAAGCCATACTGAAGTCCTACGAGTTCGATTCCAAACATAAGGCCGTTTTTTTCAGAAGCAACGACCGTTGGCAGCGCGGCCGGGAGATCCTGCTGGAAAACGACGACCGTCCCCGGCAGGCAAAGCCGCTGATGATGAACGATACCAAGATCGCCGCCGCCGTCCGCGACCCCAGCCAGAAATTTATTTACCTCTATGACTTTGTCAAAAACTGGACCTTTCAGCTGGAGCTGATCGGGGTGACCAAAGAGGAAAGCCACAAGCTTGAATATCCCGCCTGCATACGGAAAGAAGGGCTGGCCCCCAGCCAGTACGGCACCAAGGGACTGGTAAACGACAAGCTGGTAGAAATGGAAGAAAAATATGACCTGGGCGGCGAGGATGTAAACCAGGAAGGGTTCGGCGAGGAAGGAGAACCTTCCGAATCCGGTATGGAGGACGACCAGGATGAATACGGCGGCAACGAATAAGACCCTCATCGTCATTGCCGGTCCTACCGCCGTCGGCAAAACCGACCTCGCGCTCAGGGTGGCCCGGTATTATCATGCAGATATTATTTCCGCCGATTCCCGGCAGTGTTACCGCGAAATGAATATCGGCACCGCCAAGCCGCCGCGGGCCGCGCTGGAATCCGTAAAGCATTATTTTATCGACACCCATTCCGTTACCGAAACGGTAAGCGCAGGACAGTTCGAGCAGCTGGCGCTGGGCTATGCCGGCGAGAGCTTCCGGCAGCACGACGTGACGGTACTGTGCGGCGGCACCGGGCTATATATCAAAGCACTCTGCGAAGGCCTCGACGCCCTGCCTCCCGTTCCCGCCTCCGTCAGGACCCATATCCGCGAAAGCTTCCGGCAGCAGGGGCTGGACTGGCTCCGCGAAGAAGTCCGGCACAAGGACCCCGATTTTTTTAAGACCACCACCGAACAGCAGAATCCCCATCGCCTGATGCGGGCCCTCGAGGTCTATGAAGCCACCGGCACATCCATCACCCGCTTCCGCAGCGGCAAACAGCAACAACGGCCCTTCCGCATCATCCGGGTGGGAATGGAAATGCCGCGTGACGCACTACGGGAACGGATATATCAACGTGTGGACAGGATGATGGAAGAAGGTTTGGCGGAAGAGGTAAAAGGTCTTTATCCTCACCGCCAGCTGAGCGCGCTGCAAACGGTGGGATACCGCGAGCTTTTTGACTGGCTGGAGCACAAATGCAGTCTTTCCGAAGCCGTGGCCGCCATCAAAACCAATACCTGTCGTTATGCCAAAAGACAGATGACCTGGTTCAGAAAAGATCCGTCCATCCGGTGGTTCGATGCGCGGGAGCAGGCCGCCATAACCGGTTACCTGGCATCGGCGCTGCCTGATACGCGGACCTGATCCCGGTTTTTTCCTTTCTGCAATACCTTCTCCACTACCTCGTCCATCTCTCTTACATAATGGAACTTCAGCCCCTTGATGTACTGCGGGTTGATCTCCTGTATGTCTTTTTCGTTCTGCCAGCATAGCACCACTTCTTTGAGACCGGCTCTTTTGGCCGCCAGTATCTTTTCCTTGATACCGCCCACCGGCAACACCTGTCCCCGGAGGGTGATTTCGCCCGTCATGGCGAGGTAGGGCTTTATCCGGCGGCCGGTAAACGCCGAGGTGAGGGAAGACAGCATGGTGATGCCCGCGCTGGGGCCGTCCTTGGGCACCGCCCCTTCCGGCACATGGATATGGATATTCTTTTTGGTGAATACGGCAGGGTCGATCCCCAGGTTCCGGGCATGCGCCTGCACATAGCTGAGGGCCGTGCTGGCGGATTCCTTCATGACATTTCCCAGGTTGCCCGTCAGCCGCAGCTCTCCCTTTCCTTCGCTGAGGCTGGTTTCGATAAACAGGATATCCCCGCCTACATAAGTCCAGGCAAGGCCTACGGCTACACCGGAAAGATTGGCCGCCTTATACATCTCGTTGGAATACTTCTGCCGGCCCAGGATCTTTGTCATCTTTTCCGGGGTAAAGGTCTCCGGCAGCTGCTCCTCCAGGGCCACTTCCTTCGCCAGCGCCCGCATCACCGCAGCCAGCTGCCGGTCCAGCTCCCGCACACCGCTTTCGCGGGTGTAATCCTGTATCAGCTGCTGCAGCATGGCATTGTTGAACCTGATCTTCGCATCCTTCAGGCCGTGCGCTTCCTTTTGCTTGGGTAAAAGGTGGCGGCGGGCGATCTCTACCTTTTCCTCCACCGAGTATCCGCTGAGCTCGATGATCTCCAGCCGGTCGCGCAGCGCCGGATGGATATTGTTCATCGCATTGGCGGTGGCAATAAACAACACCTTGGAAAGATCGTATTCCAGCTCCAGGTAATTATCGTAAAAAGTACTGTTCTGCTCGGGATCCAGCACTTCCAGCAAGGCCGAGCTGGGATCCCCGCGGAAGTCGTTGCCGATCTTATCGATCTCATCGAGGATCATCACGGGGTTGGATGACTTTGCCTTCCGGATAGACTGTATGATGCGGCCGGGCATAGCGCCGATATAGGTTTTCCGGTGTCCGCGGATCTCGCTTTCGTCGTGCACCCCGCCGAGGCTGAGACGCATGTATTTGCGGCCCACTGCATGGGCAATGGATTTGCCCAAAGAGGTCTTGCCGATACCGGGAGGGCCTACAAAGCAAAGGATGGGCGATTTCATATCCCCCTTCAGCTTCAGTACCGCCAGGTATTCCAGTATCCGCTCTTTGATCTTCTCCATGCCGTAATGGTCGTGGTCCAGTATCTTCTTGGCCTTCTTCAGGTCGTAGCGGTCCTGGGTATAGGTTTCCCAAGGCAGGTCCAGCAGCAGGTCCAGGTGGTTATAGACCACAGAGTAATCCGGCGTGGAGGGATGCATACGCTCCAGCTTCTCGATATTTTTCTGGAAAAGCTCCTTGGCCGCCGCCGGCCATTTCTTTTCCTCCGCCTTACGGCGCAGCTCCTTCACCTCCCGTTCGTTGGAGTCGCCGCCGCCCAGCTCTTCTTTTATGGATTTCAGCTGCTGCTGCAGGAAATATTCGCGCTGCTGCCGGTCCAGGTCGGCCTTGGTCTTATTCGTGATCTTGTCTTTCAGCTCCACCAGCTGCAGCTCCGTCTGCAGGAGCTTCAGCAGGAATTCGGCCCGCGGCTTCAGCTGCTGCGTCTCCAGCAGCTGCTGCTTGTCTTTCAGGTCGGAACTGAGATTGGACGCTACAAAGTGGATCAGGAAAGGAGCGTTCTCTATATTCCGCAGGATAATGGTAGCCTCGGAAGGGATATGGGGGGAAAGCTGTATGATCTGTCCCGCCAGATCCTTGATCGAGGAAATATAGGCATCAAATTCCGGGTCGGACTCCGGCAGCTCATCACTCAGCGTGCGGATACGGGCCTTGAAAAAGGGTTCTTCCTGGATCACCTCCTCCAGGCTGAACCGCCGGCGGCCCTGGATGATCACCGTAGTGCCCCCGTCCGGCATCTTGATGAGCTTTATGATCCGCGCAATGGTGCCTACGGCTGTCAAATCGGCGGCATGCGGTTCTTCCACCGTGCTGTCCTGCTGCGCCACCACACCGATCAGCTTGTCTACCCGGTATGCCTCCTGTACGGCTTTTATGGATTTGTCCCGGCCGACCGTGATCGGCAGGATTACTCCGGGGAATAAAACGGTATTCCGCAGGGGCAGCAAGGGTAATTCTTCCGGAAAACTGCTCTCCGTCCCTTCGTCGGGCTCTTCCTCATTCAGGGGAAAGATCGGCATAAATTCGGTCTCTTCTTCGGCGGAGCTTAAATAAAAACGTTGATAGTCCATAGATGTGTTAAGGTCAAAGTGTCACTGCTCCCGTGTTTCCATAAGCGTCTGCCTGTAAGTCAACTTTGGTGCCAATGCATTTTTGTCACCCGGCCGGGAAGGGCAGCTGGCGGGGCCAATAAAAAGGCCCTCCGGGGAGAGCCTTGAAATGCAAAGATAAGCAATTGCGGATTACAGCTGTGATCAGAAGGTATATCCCACGCCCAGCTGGATGGCCTGGTTATGCCATTTTTCCTCTTCGGGGAGATCGCTGATGTTGGACAGGCCGATGATATAGCGTCCGCTGACATTGAGACCGAAGGGCAGGTCCAGCCAGAGACCCGCCACCGCCGAAAAGTCGCCGCTCTTAAAGGCGTCTTTCCCGTTTTCAAACAGGGTCTTGTCTTTGGACACGGCAATGCCGTACTGCGGCCCCACCTGTAATTTGAAATGCTCCCCGCCGAGACCGATATTGGCCAGGATAGGGATGCTCAGGTAATTCAGCTTGATGTTTTTCAGGTCCTTCCCGTCGGGATAGATGTCGCTGAACTGCTCTCCGGATTTTGCCGTGGACTGCGAAAAGATCAGTTCCGGCTGGATACCGAAGCGGTCGGAAAAGTTGAGCTGCACATAAGGTCCGAGGTGATAGTTGAAATTAAACCCGTCCTTGTAGCCCTTCCCGTCCAGCTTGTTGAGATTGGCCCCGGCTTTTACCCCAAAGCGGACGGAACCTTGCGCATAGGCGCCGGCTGTCATACATGCACAGCAAAGCACCGATAAAATAACTTTTTTCATAAAAGATCCATTTTTAAAAGCATAAACAGGATTAAATTCATCTTTATATAAAACTTCCGAAGCTGCAGATTATTATCTCCTTATCTAATAAAAATTTTTACAAAAAAAGCTGAAAAATACAAAATGGCAAAATATTTCCGCGCTCCCGGCTCACACCAGCTCTATTACCGTAATTTCCGGTAGAATGCCCACCCGGCCCGGGTACCCCAGAAACCCGTAGCCCCGGTTTACATACAGGTACTGGCGGCCTTCATTGTACAGCCCTGCCCATTCCTTGTACATATATTGTATGGGGCTCCATTTGATGCCGGGTATCTCCACCCCAAACTGCATGCCATGTGTGTGGCCGGCGAGCATAAGGTCGATGTCCGGGTACTCCGGACGCACCTGGGCGTCCCAGTGGGAAGGGTCATGAGAAAGCAATATCTTAAAGGGGAAAGGCTCCGCACCGGCATAGGCCTTTTTGAGGTCGCCGTAACGGGGGAAACGCGCCTTCGCGCTCCAGTTCTCGATGCCGATCACGGCGATCTGCTGCCCTTCCCGTTCGAGGACCACGTGCTCGTTCATCAGCAAACGCCATCCCATGGCGGCATGAATGGATTTCAGGTGCTCCAGGTTACGCCGCTTGGCCTCGGGACTGTCCCATTGGCTGTAGTCTCCGTAATCGTGGTTGCCCAGGGTGGAATAAACCCCCATCGGCGCCTTTATGCGACTGAAGAGATCCTGGTAATGCTTCATCTCATCGGCGCGGTTGTTCACCAGGTCGCCGGTAAAAAAGATGACGTCAGCCTGCTCGCCAAGCACCATATCCACGCCGCGGGCCACGCGCGATTTATGATCGAAGCTGCCCGAGTGGATATCGGATATCTGCACGATCTTCAGCCCCCGGAAAGCGGGGGGCAGGTTGGGGAAGTGAAGCTGATGCCGTTTTACCCGGTAATTGTATTTGTTGGAAAATCCGTAGGCCAGGGTGGCAAAAAGACCGCCGCCCACCAGCAATCCCGCCCGGGTCATAAACTGGGAGCGGGTGATGCCCCTGATCTCCGGAGGGAGAGCGGTATCCGAGCCGGGCGGATTTTTACCGAACAGCCGGACGATCCATTGCAGGCCGCGGCGCAGGTCGTCCACCAGCAGGAAGACCACCGTGAGCAGCTTGGCCAGGTAGAGACCGACGACCAGCGTTACCAGCCACTGCCGCAGCAGGGGGGGCCATTTGTGCAGGCCCAGCCAGGGCGAAAAAAACAACAGCACCAGCGCATAGGCGCTCAGGAGCCAGTAAAAGATATAGATCCCAGTCTTTACCCGGGGAGAAGCCTGGTGGAGAACGGTTTTGACGGCCTGGAACACATACCAGTCCAGGATCAGCATAATGCCGGCCAGGATCCAGGTCAAAGAACGGATACGCATGCGGAAGTATAAAAATTTAATTGTAAAAATGCAGGCCGTGCTTTCCTCCTTCAAGCAAAATTCGGCGAGTGATGCGAAAACACCGGTAAAACATAACTTATTCCGAACTTTCCACGAATCATTGTATTTTTGTTGATCTTGCCAGATACAAAACCTTTACCCATGCAATTTACCTATTATGGTCAGGCCTGTTTTGGCGTAGTAACAAAGGAGAAGCGGCTTTTGTTCGACCCTTTTATCAGCGGTAACGAGCTGGCCAGGGATATCGATACCGAAAAAGTGCCGGCAGACTGCATCCTGGTATCGCACGGGCATACGGATCATGTGATGGACGTGGTGCCTATTGCAAAGCGCACGGGCGCGCTTTGTATCTCCAATTTCGAGATCTGCGGCTGGCTGGAGAAACAGGGCGTCAAATCTGTGCATCCGCTCAACCACGGGGGACAGTGGCAGTTTGATTTCGGCAAGGTAAAATATGTGAATGCCATTCATTCGAGCTCCTTCCCCGACGGATCCTATGCGGGCAATCCGGGCGGCTTTGTCGTGAGTAACGACGAAGATACCTTTTATTTCAGCGGAGATACGGCGCTCACCATGGACATGCAGCTGATACCCCGTTTTTTCAAGCTGGATTTTGCCGTACTGCCGATCGGGGATAACTTCACCATGGGATATGAAGAAGCGCTGTATGCCGCGGAGATGATACAATGCAAACGGATCATCGGCGTTCATTATGATACGTTCGGGTATATCAAGATCGACAAAGATGCCGCCCGGGCTCATTTTGAAAAGGCCGGATACGAGCTGCTGCTGCCGGGCATCGGCGAAACCATAACGCTGTAAGTCCGGCGGATATCTTTCTTAAACCGATAACCAACCATTGTCAATGGGTAAAACGATCGCAATAGCCAATCAGAAAGGCGGGGTAGGTAAAACCACCACAGCCATTAACCTGGCGGCCAGCTTTGCCGTGCTGGAATACAAAACCCTGCTGGTAGATGCCGATCCGCAGGCCAACAGCACCACGGGCCTGGGATTCGATCTGCGGAATGTGCAGCAGAGCCTCTATGACTCCATGGTGAACGACGCCGGCTCCAAAGACATCGTGCTGGAGTCTGAAATGCCCTACCTGCATGTGGTCCCCTCTCATATCGACCTGGTGGGGGCCGAGCTGGAGCTGATCAACCACCCCAACCGGGAACGGGTACTGCGGTCTATCATAGAGCCGGTAAAAGAGCAGTACGACTTTATCGTCATCGACTGCTCCCCTTCGCTGGGGCTGATCACCGTAAACGCGCTCACGGCGGCCGACTCGGTGATCGTACCCGTGCAATGCGAATTTTTTGCCCTGGAAGGGCTCGGCAAGCTGCTGAACACGATCAAGATCGTGCAGAGCCATCTGAACCCCGCGCTGGAAATAGAAGGCATCCTCATGACCATGTACGACGGGCGCCTGCGGCTCAGCAACCAGGTGGTGGATGAAGTAAAAAGGCATTTCGACGATATGGTGTTCAACACCCTCATCCACCGGAATACCCGCCTCGGGGAAGCGCCCAGCTTCGGCAAGGCGGCCATTATGTATGATGCAGACAGCACGGGAGCGGTCAACTACCTCAACCTGGCCAAGGAGATCCTGCAAAAAAACGACGCGACCAAAATCAAACTCCGGGATAAAATCTTAGCCCTTGACCATGACGAACCAACCCAATAAAAAAGCGGCCCTGGGTAAAGGAATCCGTTCGCTGCTGCAGAATATCGACGCCGACCTGAAAAGCACCTCGGCAGCGCTCGGCGAGCAGGTGGTTCATGCCGCCACCGGCATCGAACGGATACCCCTGGATGCTATTTCGGTAAATCCCAAGCAGCCCCGGCGCGATTTTGACGAGCAGGCCCTGCAGGAGCTGAGCCGCTCCATCAAGCTGCATGACGTCATACAGCCGGTGACCGTAGCCAGAACGGGCGCCAAAAAATACCTGCTTATCGCCGGAGAGCGCCGCCTGCGCGCCAGCAAGCTGGCAGGGTTAAAAGACATTCCTGCCTATATCCGCCAGGCAGACGACCAGGAGCTGCTGGAGCTGGCGCTGCTCGAAAACCTGCAGCGGGAAAACCTCAACGCCATAGAAGTATCCCTCAGCCTCAAGCGGCTGATGGATGAATGTTCGCTTACGCAGGAGCAGCTGGCCGAGCGTATGGGCAAGGAAAGAAGCACCGTAGCCAACTACCTCCGCCTGCTGAAGCTGCCACCCGATATACAGGTGGCCGTCCGCCAGGGACAGCTCAGCATGGGACATGCCCGTGCGCTGATCGGCGTGGAAGAAGTGGAAAAGCAACTTTTCCTCTTCCGGGAGATCATCACCCGGCAGCTTTCCGTCAGACAAACCGAAGCGCTGGTGCGGAAAATACAGGCCGGCAGCGGTAAAACGGCTAAAAAGCCCAATGCCGCCACCCTGCCGCCCGCTTACCGGCAATGGGAGGACAAGCTGGCCGCTCATTTTTCCACCAAGGTAAAGATGAACCGCAACAGGAGCGGCAAGGGCAATATCCAGATCGATTTCTACTCGGATCAGGAGCTGAACCGGATCCTTGAATTAATAAACCTGTACGGTGACTGACAGCCGGATCTGTATACGATGTGCAAGGCGGGTATTGCGGGGAGTCGTGGCCATGCTGCTGCTGCTGGGCGCCCGGCAGCTCCGGGCCCAGGACACGCTGCTGCTGCCTGCGACCGATACCACCGGAAAGGCCGCGATAGCCGACAGCGCGGCAAGGGCTGCACTGCCCCCGGCGACGGATAGCAGCGGAAAGACGGCGGCGGATACCATAGCACGGGTCAATGCGCCGTCCCCGGCAGACAGCAGCCGCGCTCCTGCCGATACGCTGAAGCCGGTGACCGCCATATTTACCCATACGGTGCTCGACAGCCTGCGCAAAGTCCATAATCCCCGGAAAGCAATCCTCTATTCCGCCGTATTGCCGGGTCTCGGGCAGGCCTACAATCACCAGTATATCAAGATACCCCTCATGTACGCCGGCATCGGCACGGCCACGGGTATATTTATTTTTAATTACAAATACTACATACAATACCGTGACGCCTACCGGCTTATGCTCAACGGAAAACCTACGGGGATCCCGCGGATCGACAACAACCCCGGCTCCTACAGCCCGGAGACCGTCAAATACGTCCGGGATGCCTACCGGCAGTATGTGGATTATTCGGTGCTGGGCTTTGCCGCGGCTTACCTGTACAACATCATCGATGCTATCGTGTTTGCGCACCTGTACCGGTTTGACGTATCCAACGACCTGAGCTGGCGGATGGGGCCGGTGGTCTGCCCCGGCTACACCGGCGTAGGCGTTACGCTCACCTTTTAATGTAAATAAGGGACTATATCATATTGATCACGATAAGATTAGAACAAGAAAACTTTTTGCGTTATGAAAATTGCCCTGATCGGTTATGGCAAAATGGGCAAAGCCATTGAAGCCATTGCGCTGGAACGCGGACACGAAATACTCTACCGGGTCGACCTGCACAACAAGGAATTTCTTGAAAAAGGCTTTTTACAACAGGCTGATCTGGCCATTGAGTTCACCACCCCGGATACGGCACTGGAGAATATCCACCGCTGCTTTGATGCGGATATTCCGGTGGTATCCGGCACCACCGGATGGCTGGATAAGCTGGAAGAGATCCATCAGCGCTGCCGTCAGGAAAACAAAACTTTCCTGTATGCCAGCAACTTCAGCATCGGAGTTAACATTTTTTTTGAAGTCAATAAACAGCTGGCGGCGCTGATGAATGCGCAGCAGCAGTATGATGTAAAGATGGAAGAGATCCATCATACCCAGAAAAAAGACGCGCCCAGCGGAACCGCTATCAGCCTGGCCGAACAGGTGCTGGAACGGGTATCCCGCAAAAAGCGCTGGGTAAACGGGGAAAGCGCCGCGGCAGAAGAGCTGGAAATACGGTCGCGCCGGGAAGACCCCGCTCCCGGTACCCATACCGTGACCTGGGGAAGCCCGGTGGACGATATCACCATTACCCATACCGCCCATTCCCGGGAAGGATTTGCCTCCGGCGCCGTGACTGCCGCGGAATGGATACAGGGAAAACGGGGTATCTTCACCATGAAGGACGTGCTGGGATTGTCGTAAATTCTTTACCTTCGGTATTTCAACATACACCCGTATGCTCTCTAAGAAGACGCAATATGCTTTTCATGCACTGATTTATTTAGCGGAACATGTCGACAAAGGGCCGGTGCTGATCTCCGAGATCGCTGAAAAGAAGAATATCTCGATCAAATTTCTGGAAAATATCCTGCTGGAACTGAAGAATGCCGGCGTGCTCGGCAGCAAGAAGGGGAAAGGAGGAGGATATTACCTGCTAAAGCCCCCCAAGGAGGTCATGCTGGCCCGCATCATCCGCCTGCTGGACGGCCCCATCGCCCTGCTGCCCTGCGTCAGCCTCAACTATTATGAAAAATGCAGTAACTGCGATGAAACTATCTGCGGACTGCATGAGGTCATGGCCAAGGTGCGGGACGCTACGCTGAAGATCCTGGAAAACAAATCACTGAAAGATATCGTCCACCGGTAACCGTACTCCACATTTCCCGCAGACATCCGGGAACGCTTTATACGGATACCCCAACGGCTGTTCCGGGGATGTCTTCCCGACAGATATCTCAGAGACAATTTAAACGAGTATTCCGGCGGCTATTTTTTTGGTGTCTTTTCGGGGCTGCCTTCTTGGCGTCTTCCCGGCAACCATTCTCTTAATGCCCCTTCCCGGGGAAACTGCCCTGCCGATACGCCTTTCCATTGATATTGCCCCGCTTCCTTTCCGGCCGGCTCCGATATTTTTTCAAAAGTTCCCCTATTTAATCTACCGTTTTTATAGGAAATATGTATTTTTGTGCCGGACAAAACGGAAACACTATGCTCCTGGACGCTATTGTAACCCGGAAAAAGACCGTCGCCAGAAAGCCGATCGACGGTCGGGATCATTTGATGAGCTTGTTGAAAGGCATCTCCTGGAGGATAGTCGGAACCCTCGATACCATCATGATCTCCTATATTGTGACCGGTCGTATTACGCTGGCGCTGAGCATAGGGTCCATTGAAGTTTTTACCAAGATCGCCCTGTTTTATTTCCATGACCGGGCCTGGGAGCTGATCCGTCGTAAAAAATCTGTAAACAAAGACGATGTCTGAACTAAAGGATATACTGGAAGGCACCACGCTGGAAGAAGGCCTACGGAGAGTGGCGGCCGCCTACCCGGGGCAGGTGGTTTTTTCCACCTCCTTCGGACAGGAGGACCAGGTCATTGCCGATGCCATCTGGCGTCATGACATTCCGGTAAGGGTGTTTACGCTGGATACAGGGCGTCTTTTTGAAGAAACCTACGAGTTGATGGACCTGACCCGCGCCCGTTACAAAAAGCCGTTCGAGGTATATTTTCCCCGGCCGGAAGATGTGGAGCAGTATGTGGAGGAGCATGGGTTCAACGGCTTCTATGATTCGGTAGAGAACCGAAAGGCCTGCTGCCATATCCGGAAGGTGCTGCCGCTGCGCCGCGCGCTGCAGGGGGCCCGCATCTGGATTACCGGGCTCCGGGCTGAGCAGTCGGACAACCGGAAGGATACCCCCCTGCTCGAATGGGACGAGCAGTATCAGCTGTACAAATACAATCCGCTCATCGGCTGGGAATATGCCGATGTGCTCAGCTATCTCAAAGATTACCAGGTGCCGTATAACCGGCTCCATGATAAAGGTTTTGTCAGCATCGGCTGCGCGCCCTGTACCCGGGCCGTGCTCACCGGCGAACATCCCAGAGCCGGCCGCTGGTGGTGGGAACAGTCCCAGAAAGAATGCGGATTGCATACGCATTCCTGAACCCGGCCCTTCAGCATATTCACTTGTTTTACAAATCATATTACCGTATTTATTAAAATTTCGATACATGCAGAGCAGGCATACTTTTCCCCGGGAGCTGGAGGACGAGGCTATTTATATCATCCGGGAGGTAGCCGCACAGTTTGAGCGGCCCGCCCTGTTGTTTTCCGGCGGGAAAGATTCGATCACATTGGTACATCTTGCCCGCAAGGCTTTTTATCCGGCCAATATACCTTTTCCCCTTCTGCATGTGGACACGGGTCATAACTTTCCCGAAACCCTGGAGTTCCGCGACGAGCTGGTCAAGCAGACCGGCGTGCAGCTGATCGTCCGCTATGTGCAGGACAGCATCGACCAGGGAAAGGTCAGGGAAGAAACCGGGAAATATGCCAGCCGGAATATGCTGCAGACGGTTACCCTGCTCGACGCCATCGAGGAGCTCCGTTTTGATGCCTGCATCGGCGGCGCCCGGCGGGACGAAGAAAAAGCCAGGGCCAAGGAACGCATCTTTTCCGTACGGGATGAATTCGGGCAATGGGATGCCAAGATGCAGCGCCCCGAGCTCTTCGATATGCTGAACGGCCGCATCAACCACGGGGAGAACGTCCGCGTGTTTCCCATTTCCAACTGGACGGAGCTGGATGTCTGGAGCTATATCCAGGAAGAGCAGCTGGCCATCCCTTCCCTTTATTATGCGCATGAGCGTAACGTCTTCGAACGCGACGGGCTCATCTGGCCGGATTCCGAATACATCAACCGCTCCGCGGACGAAGCGCCGTATGCCCGGATCGTGCGTTTCCGCACGGTGGGGGACATGACCTGTACCGCCGCAGTAGCTTCAGAAGCGGCCACCGTAGAGGAGATCATCGAGGAAATCCTTTCCGCCCAGCTGTCCGAACGCGGAGCGCGCATCGACGACAAGCGCTCCGAAGCCGCTATGGAAAAGCGCAAACAGATGGGTTATTTCTAAACAGCACGAACGTTATATTTATTTCAACCCCAACGCATGGAAGTATTGCATATCGCCACCGCCGGCAGCGTGGATGACGGAAAAAGTACACTGATCGGCCGCCTTTTATATGATACCCAGTCCGTACCCCAGGATAAGCTTGCCGCGATTGAGCAAAGCAGCAAACGGAAGGGACTGGACTTCACCGATCTTTCGCTGCTGACCGACGGCCTGATCGCCGAGCGCGAGCAGGGCATCACCATCGACGTGGCGCATATTTACTTTTCAACGCCTTCCCGTAAATATATCATTGCCGATACGCCGGGACATTTTGAATATACCCGCAACATGGTCACCGGCGCTTCCAATGCCCAGGTGTCGGTGATCCTCATCGATGCCCGGAACGGGGTGGTGGACCAGACCTACCGGCATTTTTATATTGCCTCGTTGCTCCGCATCCCTCACCTGGTGGTTTGCGTCAACAAAATGGACCTGGTGCAGTACAGCGAGGCGCGCTACAACCAGATCGTGGAAGATTTCCAGCAGGTGATCGGTCAAACGCATTTCCGCGACCAGGATATTCAGTTTATCCCCCTGTCTTCCCTGTACGGGGAAAATGTGGTACGCCCTTCCTCAAAGATACCCTGGTACAACGGTCCCACCCTGCTGGATAGCCTGGAAAACATTGCGGTGGACGACAATATCCTGCCGTTGCCGGCCCGGTTCCAGGTGCAATACGCCATCCGGCCCAAGACGGATGTTCATCGCGACTTCCGCGGCTATGCCGGCAAGGTGTCCAGCGGTCAGTTTGCCGTGGGCGATGAGGTAGTGGTGCTGCCTACCCGGCAGCAGAGCCGCATCCGCTCGATCCAGAAATTTACAACCCAGCTGCCGGAGGCGCATGCCCGCGAAAGCATTACCCTTACCCTGGAGGACGATCTCGACATCAGCCGGGGCAACATGCTGGCCAAGCCCGATGCGCTGCCGGAAGCCCGCAAGGAATTCAACGCCATAGTCTGCTGGATGGATCATCAGCCGCTCACCGCCGGCGCCACCCTGCTGCTGCAACATGGCACCCATCTCGAAAAGGCCCGGGTACAGGCTATTTCAGGGGTAACGGATGTACGTACCCTGCAGTCGTCTCCGGACCATACGCGGATCCAGCTGAACGACATCGGCACCGTGACCCTCAAAACCGCAAGACCCATATTTGCCGACGCCTATACGGACAATCCTGCCAACGGAGCCTTTATCCTGATCGACGCCCATACGCACAATACCGCCGGGGTCGGGTTTATCCAGCAATAATCCATCCCGGGCGGGTTCCGCCAGGCTCAGGACAATCCTGTCGCTTGAGCATGGGATCTATCGTCAGTAATCCATACAACCACCGGGCTCAGCGAAAAGCCGTCAGCATAGAAAACAGCCTATGCCTGCGCAGGCTGTGCTTGTGCAGCGGAAAAGGCGCCGGAAAGCAGCAATAGCCTGCCGGAAAAGAAAAGCTTACTTATACTTGGGATTGTACAGGGTGTTGGAGGGCACGGTCACATCCGGTTTTCCCTTATAGCGGTGGGCATATAAGCCAAAGCACATGGCCACACTGTAAGCCACGAGCGCGGCTACGACCAGGTAAAAGATAAAGCGGGAAGTGGATACCCAGCTGGTGGCTACATCATTCAGGGCGTTGTCTTCTGCGGTGTTGATCGGATGTTCCATGTAGGCTTCTTTTGCGCCACAAATGTAAGCTATTCATCTGAAAATACCTGCTCTTTTTTACCTCCTGGGCAGATAGATGCGCTGCCCGCTTTGTTGATTTTTTTTCGGAGATTTGCACCCGTTCATCATACCAAAACAGCTTGCCTTGCAACGTATTTATTTTGACAATGCGGCGACTACGGCATTGGACCCGGCAGTACTGGAAGCCATGATGCCTTATCTGACGGAAAAGTTCGGCAATCCTTCTTCCATATACTCTTACGGTCGCGAAGCCCGGCTTGCCGTGGAAAACGCCCGGAAAACGGTCGCACGCATCCTGCATGCCCATCCGGGAGAGCTCTTTTTTACCTCCGGGGGCACCGAGAGCACCAATACTGCGCTGACGGCCGCCGTACGCGACCTGGGCTGCCGCCATATCGTCACCTCCCCCCTGGAGCACCACGCTACCCTGCATACCGGCGAATTCCTGCAGCAGGAGGCCGCCGTAGCGCGTTCTTTTGTAAAGCTGCTTCCGGACGGGCATATCGACCTGGATCATCTGGAAGAATTGCTCAAAAACAGCCGTGTAAGAACGCTGGTCACCCTCATGCACGCCAATAACGAGATCGGTAATCTGCTGGACATCCAAAAGACCGGGGAAATCTGCCGGCGTTACAATGCGGTCTTTCATTGCGACACGGTACAGACGGTAGGACATTATCCCATCGACCTCAAAAACCTCTACGTGCATTTTATCAATGCCGCGGCCCATAAATTCCAGGGCCCCAAAGGCGTGGGTCTGCTGTACGTAAACGAAAACATAAAGATAAAACCGCTGGTGCATGGGGGCGGACAGGAACGCAATATGCGGGCCGGCACCGAAAATATATACGGGATCGTCGGCTTTGCCACGGCGCTGGAGCGGGCCGAAGCCCGGCACGAAGCAGACAGCCGGTATATTCTCGACCTGAAGATGTACATGGCCGCAGCGCTGCAAAAACATATCCCCGGCATCCGGTTTAACGGCGACTGGAACGGGCGCAGCCTGTATACCGTCCTGAACGTGGGTTTTCCCAAAACGGAAAAAACGGAGATGCTGCTTTTCAACCTCGACATCGCAGGGATCTGCGCTTCGGGCGGCAGCGCCTGCAGCTCCGGGGCCAGCACCGGCTCGCATGTGATCAGCGCGCTGTATCCCGATACGGCGCAGGTCCCGGTACGGTTTTCCTTTTCCCGGCACAATACCCGTGAAGAGGTGGATGCGGTGGTCCGGACCCTCGGCACGCTGGTGGACTGAGCGCCGCCTGCCGATACACCCGCCCCTGCCGGCTAATACATTTTCAGGATATCCTTTATCTCGCTGATATAGCTGCCGCCGAAGAGCAGGGCATGGACCAGCAGGGGATAAAGCTGACAGAGGCATACCCGTTCCTGCCAGCCTTCTTCCAGCGGCCAGGCCTCTTCATAGGCGCTGTAAAAACGGCGGTCGAAACCTCCGAAAAGACGGGTCATGGCCAGGTCCATCTCCCGGTGACCGTAATAAACGGCAGGATCATAAAGACATGCCTTCCCACCGGGCCCTACCATAAAATTACCGCTCCAGAGATCGCCATGAAGCAGCGAAGGCGGCGCTTCGGGAAAAACGGCGGACAGCCGCTCATACAGGTAGTCCGCACGGGACAGCCAGCTTTTTTCAAGTACGCCCCGGTCATACAAAGCCCGGATCAGCGGCTCCAGCCGGTGCCGGCGGTAAAAGCCGGACCAGGTATCCGCCGGTGTGTTCTGCTGGACCAGCGTGCCGATATAGTTATCGCTATCCAGCCCGAAGCGGGCGGCGGAATGGCGGTGCAGCGCAGCCAGACCTCTTCCGAAATCAACCCAGAAATCACGGGCGGCCGGCAGCTCCCTTTTCAGGAAAGTAGTAAGCAGGTACTGCTGTTCCCCGTTGCCGCCAAAAGCCAGGGGCTGCGGAACGGGCACGGCTCCTGCCGCGCCGAGCATTTCAAGGCCTTTTGCCTCCGCGGCAAAGAGCCCGGGATATTTTGCGGCATCGTTGATCTTCAGAAAATAATTTCCTTCGGTGGTATCGAGCCGGAAGCTGTCATTGATATCTCTGCCCTGCAGCGGCGTGCACTGGGTAATGGAAACCGTTTTGCCGCAGAGGGCGGCCAATTTCTCCGTTAGGCTGCTTTTCAGGTTCGCCGGTACATCCATCTTTCGTAGTTTTACAACGTATGGTCCGGCAAATATCCCCAAAAATACGCAAGTGGATCGTGATCAACCTGATCGTTTGGTGCGGCGTCGGGCTGTCCCTGCTGCTGTTTCGCTACTCCGTTGATTTCCGTCATTTTTACAGCCATGGCTTTTATCTTGCCGGCATCCGTCTTCGGATACTGCTCACCGGCTGGTTCCCGTTCAGCATCGGCGATATCCTGTACCTGGCGCTGGCGGGGTGGATCATACTCGGCGCCTGGCGCCTGCTTCGTCACCTCATCCGTTTCAGACGCGAAAAGCAATACATCGCCCCGCTCCTGCTGCGTCTTATTTGTATCACGGGACTGCTGTACGGCGTCTTTCTCTGGGGCTGGGGTTTTAACTACCGGTACAATCGTATACGCGATGCCTTTGGCATACAGCAGCGTTACTATCGTACTGCCGACCTGATGCAGCTCTGCTGCCTGCTGGCCGACAATATCAATGCCAGCCACCGGCAGCTGCAGCAGCGCGATCAGGACAGCATTCCCGATTTCCCGGCCGTACGATCGGTATTCCGACAGGCGCCGGGTTATTACAATGCGCTTTCGGATATCTATCCCGCCCTGCGTTGCCCGCACAGCAGCATCAAGCCTTCCATGTACGGGCAGCTGATGAATTATGCGGGCATCACCGGTTATTTCAACCCCTTTACCGCAGAGGCGCAGCTCAACACCACTCCTCCGCCCGTGAGCCTTCCCTTTACCGTATGTCACGAAATGGCCCATCAGCTGGGCTTTGCGGCGGAAGACGACGCCAACTTCGTAGGTTATCTGGTGGCCGCCTCGGCAGCTGATCCTTACTTCCGCTATTCGGCCAATTTTGAGATACTGCCCTACGCCCTGCGTGAGCTGGCTTTGCGCAACAGCGCCTTGTCCGACAGCATATGGTACAAGATGCTGCTACCCGGCGTGCGGAAAGATTATCAGACGGTAGAGGATTTTTACCTGCAGTTCCGGGGCACAGCCAACCAGATGCTGAACGTCTTTTATGATCAGTACCTGAAAGCCAATCAGCAGGAACAGGGCATCAAAAGCTACAGCGAGGTGGTGGGACTGCTGATCGACTACTTCCACCGGCGGGGATACCGCCAGCCTACCCCTTCATCAGCTTTTTGGCTTCCGCATTCAGCACCCCGAGCGCCGTCCTCGTAGGAAAAGGGGCCTGGCTTTGCAACACCAGCTCGAGCAGCTTTTTGTTCAGCGTAAGGGCAGGCTCCGCCGGCGGCAGCTGTGCGGCGACCCGGTTGATGAGGCTGATCAGCTGCTCTTTTACCGTGCATACCGCTTCCCAGGCGGCGGCGGATACATAGATCTGCTGGGAGATGTTGTGTTCAAATTCGGCCCTGATCGTTTGGATGAGCAGCTGCTGCATCGTTGCCGTATCCAGTCCCGGCTGGTTCAGCCGTCCGATTAGCTGTTCCGGGCTCACCCGCTCCACCCATACCACCAGGCGCTCATAGGCTTGCAGCTGCAGGGGCAGCGTAATGCGAAGCGGGTCCTGGGCAGCAGCAGAGACGGGCGGCTGCCCTGCCTTGCCCTTACGTTGCGCCAGCCAGTCCCGCACATATCCGTAGACGAAGGAAAGCAGGATCAGCGCCAGTAAAATATAGATCAGGGTTTGCTGTGACATACACCGTTTTTAAAAAAGACGAGACGGTTTTTTCAGGGTTCGGGAGGAGGACTTATGGCTGTCCAGCCCCCGTCTACCACCAGGCTCTGCCCGGTGATGTGGGCAGCGACCGGAGATACGAGGAAAAGTACGGCCGCTGCAATGTCTGCGGGAACGGCGGGCCGGCCCATAGGCGTAATGCGGGACCATATCTCTTCATAAGCCGGGTCTTCCGCTGTCCGCTCCGTCAGCGTCGCGCCGGGGGCAACGGTGTTGATCGTGATCTTATACGGGGAAAGGTCTACTACCAGACTTTTGGCGAGCATCTCCAGCGCAGCCTTGCTCATGCCGTATGCCGCCAGGTATTTGTGGGCCTGGTGCCCGGTAACGGACGACATCAGCAGGATGCGCCCCCCGCTGCCCTGCCGCCGCATTTCGGCCGCTACCGCCTGAGTCAGGAAAAAGCTGCCTTTCAGGTTTACATCCATCACCCGCTGAAAATCCTCCGGGCGGTACGCAAAGAAATCCCCGAACAGGGTGATGCCGGCATTGGCCACCAGCACGGATACCTGTCCGAAGGCTGTCACCGTACGCTGCACCATCTCCTGCAGGAATGCGGCGTCGGCCGTATCTCCGGCAACGGCGATGCAGTTGCCGCCTTCGCGGCGGATGTTTTCCGCCGCCTGCTCTGCCAGGGAGGCGTCGATATCGTTGAGCGTTACTGCGCAGCCCCGGCGGGCCAGCTGGCGGCAGATCTCATAGCCGATGCCTTTGCCTGCTCCCGTGACGATGGCGGCTTGTCCGGCGAAGGTCCCGTCCGCACCCTCTCCTGCTTTTTGTATTGCTTCCATAATCATTGCTGCTGTAGGCGTTCCTCCCGGGATCATCCGGAACCGGAATATCCGGCAGCCGCCGGACGTCCGGCGGACCGGTTAATGCGAGTCGCGGGTCACCCGGTCGCCCGAGCCGCCCTGTAAAAAATCCATATCCGCGCCCTGGTCGGCCTGGCTGACATGCTGCTGGTAGAGCTGCACATAGCCGCGCGTTACCATCGGCGGCGCCTGCCACCGCGCCCTTCGCGCGGCCAGCTCCTCCTCGCTCACTTCCAGCTCCAGCCGGCGCGCCGGCACATCCAGGCGGATATAATCACCGGTCTGCACCAGGGCCAGGGTACCGCCTGCAGCGGCTTCGGGGGAGACATGCAACACCACCGTGCCGAAGCCCGTACCGCTCATCCGTCCGTCGGAGATGCGGACCATGTCTGTGACGCCCTGCTCCAGGAGCCTTTTGGGCAATCCCATATTGCCCACCTCCGGCATACCCGGATATCCTTTGGGGCCTACGTTTTTCAGCACCAGTATGCTGTTTTCATCCGCCGGCAGCGCCGGGTCGTCGATGCGGGCCTTGTAATCCTCTATATCTTCAAACACTACGGCCTGTCCCCGGTGTTGCAGCAGCGGCAGGCTGGCGGCGGCCGGTTTGATTACGGCGCCCTGCTCGCAGAGGTTGCCCTTCAGCACGGCCAGGGAAGGACCCTCCTTGAACGGTTTTTCCAGGGTAGCAATCACATTGGGATCATAGCAGACGGCATCCGACCAATTCTCGCGCATGGGTTTCCCGCTTACGGTAGGTATATCGCCGTGAAGCTTGTCCTCCAGGGCTTTCATCAGGGCAGGCAGGCCGCCGGCATAATAAAAGTCTTCCATAAAAAAGGCTCCTGCCGGCTGCAGGTTCACCAGCAGCGGGATGTCGGCGGAGAGGTGGTCCATATCCTCGAGGGACAGCGACACGCCGATGCGACGGGCAATGGCCATCAGGTGGATCACAAAATTGGTGGAACCGCCGATGGCGGCGTTCACCCGGATGGCATTTTCAAAGGCCGGACGGGTAAGCACCTGCGACAGGCGGCGATCTGCACGCACCATTTCCACGATCTGCGTGCCGGAAAGCTGTGCCAGCACCTTGCGGCGCGAGTCGGCGGCGGGGATGGCGGCATTCTCGGGCAGCGTGAGTCCCAGCGCCTCCACCATGCAGGCCATGGTAGAGGCCGTGCCCATTACGGCGCAATGTCCGCGGCTGCGGCACATGGCCGCTTCCGCCTGGTACAGCTCCTGCTGGCTCATGGCGCCGATGCGGTTCGCCTCTCCAAAGCGCCAGACGTCGCTGGTGCCGATGCTCCTTCCACGAAAGCGACCCGTAAGCATAGGACCGCCCGAAACCACGATGGTCGGCAGGTCCACGCTGCAGGCGCCCATCACCAGGGCGGGCGTGGTTTTGTCGCAGCCGCACAGCAGCACCACCCCATCCAGCGGATTGGCCCGTATGGATTCCTCCACGTCCATGCTCACCAGGTTGCGGTACAGCATGGCGGTGGGCTTCATCAGCGTTTCCCCGAGGGACATTACAGGAAATTCCACGGGGAAGCCCCCGGCTTCCAG
Source organism: Compostibacter hankyongensis (assembly GCF_039541075.1). Classification (NCBI taxonomy): domain Bacteria; kingdom Pseudomonadati; phylum Bacteroidota; class Chitinophagia; order Chitinophagales; family Chitinophagaceae; genus Compostibacter; species Compostibacter hankyongensis. Next base: position 222,723 of record NZ_BAABFN010000005.1, read on the forward strand.
GATACCGCGTTTTACACTTTCCGCCAGCTCCCTGAAATGGGCATTGCAGGGGGTGAGCTCAGACCAGGTATTGCAAATGCCGATGACCGGCTTCCCTTCAAATTCGTGCGCCGGCAGACCCTGGTTTTTCATCCAGGCACGGTAGATAAGCCCGTCTTTCCCTGTCCGTGCGAACCATTGTGCGCTCCGCAGTTGTTTTGTCTCCGACATATCCGTGATTTTGGGGAATAAAGATACTCGGATTACCCGGATGTTCATAAAGGAAACCAGGGAGGTTTCTTCCGGCCGGTAATAATAAAAGATAAAATGCGCTGCCGCGGGTGCGACAGCGCATGTATTATGTTGAGAAAGCAGTCTTATCGTTTACTTACCGGCTTCGGGCTTTGCCGCGGCAGGTACTGCTCCGGCGGTTCCTTTTTTAACCAGCGTGGAGGCCAGCCTGTCTTTCTTATCCATATCCACCAGCACGGGAGAGGCAATGAATATCGAGGAATACGTACCGGTGATCACCCCGATCAGCATGGCGAAGGCAAAGCCGCGGGTAGACTCTCCTCCCACGAGGAACAGGATCAGGATGGTCAGGAAAACCGTCAGCGACGTCATAATGGTACGGCTCAGCGTATCGTTGATGGCGCGGTTGATCAGCGTGTTGCGGTCTTCCCCGGGCTTACGATGACGGAAGTATTCCCGGATACGGTCAAATACGATCACCGTATCGTTCATGGAGTAGCCGATCACCGTCAGGATGGCCGCGATAAAGTGCTGGTTGATCTCCAGGGAGAAGGGCACGATATCCTTGAAGTAGGAGAATACGGCCAGCGTCACCAATACGTCGTGCAGCAGGGCGATGATCGTGCCCACCGAATACTGCCACTTCCGGAACCGGATCAGGATATAGGCAAAGATCGCCAGCAGGGCAAAAATGGTCGCTTTTACCGCACCCTTCTTCAGATCGTCGGAAATGGTGGGCAGCACCGTCTGCGAGCTCATCTTATACTTTGTGTCAAAGGTCTGGTAATCCGTACCGGCAGGAAGGTATTTTTTCAGACCGTCGTAAAGCCTGCGTTCTACCAGCGAATCGGTATTGTGATCCGTTTTATGGATGAGATAAGAGGTGGTAATGTTGACCTGGTTGGCCACGTCGACCGTTTTCACCATAGGATATTCGTCGAATACCGGCTGGAGGTCCTTGCCGATATCCTCCGTCTTCACGGGCTCATCAAAACGAACGGTATAGCTGCGGCCGCCTGAAAATTCCACTCCTTCGTCGAAGCCGTGGATAAAGGATCCCACACCGAAGATCAATACCAGCGCCGAGATCATATAAGCATATTTCCGCTTCTCGATGAACTTGAAGCTGGCATGCTGGAAGATCTTCTTGGAGAGCGGGGTAAAGTATTTGAAATGCTTCTCTTTACTGGTGCCCCAGTCTTCCACGATACGGGAGATGAGGATACCGCAGAAAAGCGACAGCAGGATACCGAGTATCTGGGTGGTGGCAAAGCCCTTTACCGGGCCCAGCCCGAAATAATACAGGATACCGGCTGTCAGCAAGGTGGTGATATGTGCATCCAGCACGGGGGCATAGGAATGCTTATAGCCGTCGGAGATGGCAAGCTGGTAGCTTTTTCCTTTTACCAGCTCCTCCTTGATGCGTTCAAAGATAATTACGTTGGTATCCACCGCCATACCGATGGTGAGCACCAACCCCGCAATGCCGGGCATGGTAAGCGTGGCGCCCAGGGCGGCCAGGATGCCCACGGTGAACAGCAGGTTGAAGATCAGGGCAATATTGGCCACCCATCCGCTGGTGTTGTAGTAGATCAACATCAGCACAAAGATGATCACAAAGGAAATGATAAAGGATTTCGCGCCGGCGATGATGGATTCCTGCCCGAGCGTAGGCCCGATGATCTGCTCCTGAACGATATGGGCAGGCGCCGGCAGTTTACCCGTCTTTAGGATATTGGCCAGGTCCTGCGCTTCTTCGATGGTGAAGCTGCCGGTGATCGATGAGCGGCCTCCGGAGATCTCCTCGGAGGGAGCGGGTGCGGAATACACCACATTATCCAGCACGATGGCGATGGGCTTATGCACGTTTTCGCCGGTCATCCGGGCCCATACCTTGGCCCCGGTATTGTCCATGGTCATGCTGATCTCGGGACGTCCGTTGGGGTCGATATCCTGACGGGCATCCACCACGTGTTCCCCGCCGAGACGCGGCTCGATAGAGCCGGGTACCGTTTTGATGGCATAGAGGTCCACGGAATTCGTCTGCTGCTGGGCCGAGCGGTTTTCGGCGCCATAGAGCCAGCGCAGCGTTTTGGGCATGACATTGGCCACAGCCGCCTGGGAAAGGTAATGATTCAGCTTGGCGGTATCCCGGATCAGCACGGAGGCGATAGCTCCCCCCATCTGCGGGGCTTTCAGCAGGCTCAGGATAGGATGGTCCTGCTCGCCCTGCAGCAAGGCGTTGCCGCCGGTATCGGCGGATGCCGGCTGGTTCTTGTTCTGGTCGACAAACTGGCTGAGGCTGCCCACCGATCCCGTGTCGGTTGCTTTGGCCGCAGCCGTATCGGCAGGTGCGGGCGCTGCAGCAGCGGTATCTTGCTGAGCGGCAGGCTTTCCGCCGGCTTTCAGATATTGGGCAGCAGCGGCATCCATCGGATTCAGCACGCCGGATACAAAATCCTGGTCGGCCTGGTAGGTTTCCCAGAATTCCAGCTTGGCGGTGGCCTGAAGGTACTTGCGCACACGCTCGGGATTGCTTACCCCGGCCAGCTCCACGCTGATGATCCCTTTATTGACATCCAGGTTGATATTGGGCTGGGCTACCCCGAACTTGTCGATACGCTGCTGCAACACGTTATAGGTACGCGTAATGGCGCCTCTTGCCTCCTCCCGTATCACATTCAGCACGGTAGCGTCCGAAGAGTTGTAGTTGATCTTTTTCTCAAAAGCATTGGAGAAAAGCGGGGCCAGGTGCTCATTCGCCGGCTTTACTTCGCTCCAGGCCTGTCCGAAAAGCGTGATGTAATCGGCCGCGCTATTGGCCTTACGCTCCGTAGCCAGCGCCAGCGCTTTGTTAAAGGCGGGCGATTTGGCATTGTTGGCCATGGTGCGGATAAGGTCTTCGAGCGATACTTCCAGCACCACGTTCATCCCGCCCTGAAGATCCAAGCCGAGACTGAGCTCCTGCTCCTTGGCCTGCTGATACGTATATTTTTTGATCAGGGTATTGAAGACGATCTCATCGGAAGTGCTGTCCTCGATGGCTTCGGTCCGCACCCGTAGCAGCGAGTCGAGATGGTTCTGGTAAAAAGCCTGCTGCTCTTTGTCGTTCGGATAAAGCGCTTCCGGGCTTTTGTAATGCTGTGCGACCCAGGCTTTTGCTTCCTCCTTTACCTTCTTCTCATGCCGGTGTACCACCAGGGTGAAAGAGAGCTGGTAAAGCGAAATCAGGATCAGTACAACGGTAAAAAACTTAACCAGACCTTTAAGCTGCATACGTATATTGCTTTGTCGTAATATTTTGAAAAGAGTGGCAAAGATAAAATATAATTGGATAATAAATAAGGATAATCTGGAAAGCGCGGAACGGCTTCCGGGCCTTCTTTTGCGCATCGGCTTCATCCCGGGAAAGGACGCTCCGCTTACTTCCCTTCCGGAATCCTCCACGGTACCTGCACACAGCTCGTCCGGCCGGACAATCTCCCGCGGGATTGGGAGGATAAAATGTATCTTTATCCCATCCCTGAAACGGAGCGGCTGATGAATAAAAAGCCGGGCGGGACGAAGCCGGGAACGGATAATCTATGATCTCAAAATCCAAGGTATGATCAGAAAGATCGCTTTCATGGCAGCGCTGCTGCTATGCCTGTGCGTATATGTCCGCGGACAGGAACTGACCGTGGCCACTTACAACATGCGCAACGACAATAACAAGGAAGATGCGCAGCACGGCGATGGCTGGAAGCAGCGCTGCCCGGTCATTGCCGCGCTGATCCGCTTCCATGATTTCGATATCTTCGGCACCCAGGAATGCCTTTACCATCAGCTGCAGGACCTGTCCGGGAAGCTGCCGGGCTATGCCTGGACGGGTGTGGGACGCGACGACGGGAGACAGGCGGGCGAGCATTCGGCGATCTTTTACAAAACCAGCCGTTTTAAGCTGCTGGACAAAGGGGATTTCTGGCTTTCCCAGACCCCGGAAAAGCCCTCGCTCGGATGGGATGCCAAATGCTGCTTTCGCATCTGCTCCTGGGCCCGGCTGGAGGACCGGCAGTCGCACAAGCAGTTCTACTGCTTTAACCTGCATTATGACCATCAGGGCGTACAGGCCCGCATCGAAAGCAGCAAGCTGGTGCTGAAAAAGATACGGGAGATCGCGGGGAACCATCCCGTGATCCTGACGGGTGATTTCAACGGGGGACATGATACCGAATGGTATAAAGCGATCGCTGCCTCCGGTGTGCTGAAAGATGTGTATACCCTCGCCAAAGACCCCTACATCAACAACGGATCTTTTAACGCATTCGGGAGAGCGCTGGACCATATGACCATCATCGACCATATTTTTATCACGCCGGATTTTACCGTGGATAAATACGGTATCCTTACCGACACCTATCATGGCCGGTATCCTTCGGATCATTTCCCGGTAATGGTGCAGCTAAAACTGTAGGGGATCGGAATTACTGTTTTTTATCCCCCGCCTTGGTAAAGACCAGTATCGCCCCGTTTTTCCCCCTTGAGCCGTACATGGAAACGGCCGTGCTGCCTTTTAATACGTTGATAGATTTGATCTCCGCCGGGTCCATCCTTTGCAGCACGGAACTGTCCTTTTGCACGACCCCGTCCACCAGCAGCAGGGGCGGATGATCTTCAGTCGTACCACGGATACGGATAAACGAAGGCCGGGCAGTATCTTTCTCCTGGGGCGAGACACCGGTCAGCTGCTTTGCCGGTGAGGCAGGTTTCATCATGAAAAGCAGGTCTTTACCGGTTGGCTGCTTTGCCCGGGAAGGCTGCTGCCGTCCGGAGGGTAGCGTGCGGGTTCCCGCCGGTTTGGTAAAGATCAGGATAGCTCCGCCTCCGACGGAGGATCCGTACAGACGGCGCAAGGAATCGATCTGCCGCGATGAGTCCTTAAAGACGGATATGGAGGCAATATCATCCGGGTTCAGATCCGCGGGCAGCTTTCCTGATTTCTGAGCTTTTCCGTCCACGATATAAAAGGGCGGCATGGCCGGAGGTGGCGGCGGCGAGCCCGGAGGAGGCGGCGGGCCCGGAGGCAGGGTATCCAGTCTGACAAAAAATACTTTTCTTCGGTCACCGGAGGGAGGACGTCCGGGAGCAGGAAGCTCGGTTCTTCTCCCCGAAAATGCCCGTCTTACCAGCATCAGGCCCTTTCTCAGTTCCGCTTTTGCCTCCCGCAGGGCGCCGGCTTGCCGGTCATGGGTAATATCCAGCGTGACAAAAAGAGTACGGAGATGCTGCTTTTCCCGCCTTAGGGTGCGTCTCATCTCCGGAGGAGGCCCGGGATGTGCCGCCATACCGGCGTGAAGCATGTCCCCCCTTCTCACTGCTTTTACAGACCCTGATGTCCCGGAGCGGCTGACATTGAACGCCAGCGTTACGAACATCACCAGCGGCAGCAGCAGCAGGTATTTGAAGAGGCTGGCGCGGGGCGACCGTTGCATGTTCATCATGCTGATCCGTTTTTTCAGCTCGGAAAAATGAAAGTGATTGGCCAGGGGACTGAGCGGCTGATGCAGACGGCTGACCTGCAGCAGGCTGTACTGGTAAGCCTGCGCGTCCTGTCCCTGCCGCAGTATGCTGCGGTCCGTGATAAATTCCAGGTTTTCGCGAATGGCCTGCTTCATCAGCCGTGCGCCGGGGTTAAACCAGTAAAAGACATGATTCAGCTCCCCGGTCAGCACATCCAGGCTGTGCCATTGTCTTACATGTATGCCTTCGTGCCGTAGGATGGCTTCGAGCTCACCCGGGTCATGCAGGGCGGGGTTCAGATAGATCCTTTTAAAAAAAGAGAAGGGGGCTACATGGCTGCTCAGCTGCCGGACCGGTACTCCCTGCACCCGGCTTTCCTGCGAGGTACAGTGCAGCCGCCAGAGCGCATACAGCTGCACCCCCAGCCGGATGGTCATTACTGCCGCGCCCAGCCAGAATACCAGCTGTAACAGGTCCCATACCGTCCAGGTGGCGACCGCCCCGCGCATATGCTGCAGTGCCTGCCAGTCCAGCGCATAGGCCGCAGGACCGGCCAGCCGCTGGTGCCGCTGCACAAAAGCATCCACATCCACAAAGGGGAAAAGCGCCGAAAAGAAAATACCAAACAGGAGGAACACCCGGTTCAGCGTATAAAAGGTAAGCCGGCGCAACACCAGCCTGTACCCGAGAAAAAAGAGGGTCAGCGCAATATTGGCCTTCAGCAGGTAAATGAAGAACGGGGGCATATCATTTGCTTTTCCTTTGTTCGATCATATCGATTATCTCTTTCAGCTCTTCTGCGCTGATCTTTTTTTCATGCGCGAAAAAGCTGACCAGCGATTTATAGGAATTTTCAAAATAGTGCTTTACAAAACCGCTCATGTATTTGCGCGCATAAACGGATTCAGGGATCAGCGGGGTATATTCGATGACTGTCCCGTATTTCTTTCCCCGGAGATATCCTTTTTTCTCCAGATTGCGGATGGTCGATGATAAGGTGTTATAATGCGGCCTGGGCTCCTCGTGCGCCTCCAGGAAATCTTTGACAAAGCCGGGGCCTGTTTTCCATATGGCGAGCATAGCCGCCTCTTCCTGCCGGGTCAGTTTCTCCATGATCGGTTTTTTGCAATGACAATAAAAGAATAAACGATGTTTTCGTAAATCTACGATGTTTTCGTAACAAGCCAAAAAAAATTTCCAGGGATGGCGGAAGGAAGGGAAACTATCGCCGGGATGAGCGCCGACCTACCGCAGCGCAACGGTTATTTCAGGGAAAAGTCCGGCATAACGTAGCTGTATACGGCATAACGCAGCTCGCTCCACGCGCTTTTTTCCGGAAAGGGATGAGCGGGATACAGCTCCGTATCGGAAGGCTGGCAGACCAGCTTTACCCGGATACTTTTCCGGCCCCGCGTCAGACGGGCCGGAAGCAGGAATTCGTCATCCCGGAAACGGCGGTCTGATGTCTGTACCTGATATACGCGCTTATCCGTTTCTCCCCGCGGATTGGAATATACGCAGGTATTGGAGCCGGCGAGATACCAGGTGCCCGCAAAGCTCCAGGTAGTGTCCCCGGCAGCGCCGTTCTCCGCTATGTAGACCTTCGCCTCCTGGTTCGGATACCGGTAATCCAGCGTGCGGCGCAGCAGCGCTCCGTAATTGTCCGGCTCCAGGCTAACGGTGAAGGCGGAAACGCTCCGCGTATGCCGGCCGTCTTCGGTATGGGCGGGATACACTTCCGCCCCGGGGCGGTAATAAGCGGCCTGGGCGGGGTCCATACCCCAGGGACGCAGGGGCAGCGAATCGATACCCCATTCATAACGGGAACGGATACTTTCCACCGCTGAAGCGCCGGGGGAAGTATAACGATGCGCCTGTTCGTCTTCCGTTTTCCCGATATCCACTTCATCGGTTTTTATCAGAGAGGGCGCAGGCAGGCCATACCAGTAAACCAGCGTTTCGTAATGCTCGCGTGACAGGTTCTCCGCTCCGTGCTCGAGCCGGATCACGGCCCGGTTGCCGAAAGGCATCAGATCGGCCAGCAGAAAGCGGTAGGCGGATTCAATGAGGTCTTTCGGATCCGCCGCGTTTTCTTTTTTGGTCGTTCCGCAGGGATGACCGGCGAACGGCAGGGTCATGTTCTGCCCGCCCCAGTAGTCGCCTCCCCCGCCCCACTCTTCGGTACCCGTTCCATAAGCCTGCGGCGTAAGGCTGCCGTCAAAAAAGAAGCGCGGATCTCCTTCCAGCGTACCCAGGAACCCGTTGTGCGAGAAGATCAGTGAGGTTCCCGCAAAGTTGCCCGACCAGCGCTGCTGTCCTTCCGCCCCCTTTGTGTCCAGCAAAAGCAGGTCCCGACCCGGTACGGGCTCCGGAAAATCACGATAGGTAGCATGAAAATAGCTGAGGTGGTTGGCCGGTCCCCGGTAAGGGGCATAGCGTATCTCATAATCCAGAACGGCCGCTGCGGGACTGCCGCTTATCTCAAACCGGGCCGACCTGAAAAACGGCATGGGGTAATAACAGGCGAGCGTTACTTTTTTACCCGGGTAGTCGTAATGTATATTGATGGGAAAACCCCTTACCAGGTATTCCCGTTTGTCCCGGTTATAAAATGTGCCGGCGCCGAAGAAAAGACAAAGGGGCGCGTCCACGGAAGGGGAATCCGCCCCGTCCCAGGTAATCCGCAGCCGCAGCCGCTCCAGCTCCACAGCCTTGTCCAGTGGCAGGGTGATCTTCAATGCCCGGACGACGGCAGGTCCTTTACGGAGATCAGCCAGCAGCTGCATTGTTTTGTTCAGCCGGATACTGCCTTTTTTCCGTTGTATATGCCGGGGAGCGATGTCCAGGCCCGAGCTGTCGATCAGACTCAGCAGCGCCTTGCCGGGTGCATCCCGTCCGGTCCAGGAGCGGATGGGGCGCGAAAGCGCGGCATCGTCTGCATAGTGATGATAGATATAATAGCCGGTGCCGTAATGGGTACGGGAGTAGGCGATCTGCAAAGACCGCTCAAACGGCATGGGCGTCCAGATAAGGTCGGCGCCCCGGGTGGTGCTCCAGGTCCAGGATAAGGGTTCCGGAAAGGGCGCGGAAGGAATAAAACGGGTATGGCTATATTTCTTTTGCGCATCCATGGGATCCCGGGTGGCGGTTTCCTGTACCACATGATCCTGTCCGTCGATGGTGAAATGCCAGGGGCTGCCGTGCCAGTGGTTGGCCCGGAAAAAATAAAGGATGCCTTTTCCCTTTACATCCAGCGTTACGCTCCGGTCTCCTTCATCCATAAACAGGAAATGGCTGGCATCGGCGGCTTCATTGCCACCGGAACGGTCGTAGGTGCTTCGCATATAGGCCCTGTCTCCAATCCGCTGTACCGGCCAGCGGTCCCACATCTGGTAAGCATCCGTCCCCACCGGTATTACCGGCGGATGGTCAGCAGCCGGCCGGACATCCCGGGCAGACTGGGCGCCTGCCTGCAGATCAGAAAAAAGCAAGCCGGTCAGCCAGCCCAAAAAAACGATTACCTGTATACGGTTGTCTGTCATATCGGGAGTTGGAGTCAGTTAAATATTTCGGCCAGCTTGCTTTCGAGGGCGGCGCCCCGGAGGTCTTTCCCGATGATCTTTCCCTGGGGATCCAGCAGGAAGTTGGCCGGTATGCTGTGCACCTGGTAGAGCTGCGCGGCCTGATTGCCCCAGCCCTGCAGGTCGCTGACCTGGGTCCAGTTCAGGCCATCCTGCCGGATGGCTTCCTTCCAGGCAGTCTTCTCCTGGTCCAGCGACACACCGAGAATGGTAAAATTTTTGTCCTTGTAACGGGAATAGGCCCTGACCACATTAGGGTTTTCCCGGCGACAGGGGCCGCACCAGCTGGCCCAGAAATCGATCAGCACGTATTTCCCCCGGAAAGCGGACAAGCCCACCGGCTGGCCTTCCGGATCCTGCAGCGTAAAGTCGGGGGCTTCCGAGCCGATGGCGGTGACACTGGCCATCCTGATCCAGCTTTGCGCCCCTTTGCCGTATTTGGTCTCCAGCACTGCAGGGTCCAGCTCCTGCAACAGCTGCTCCAGCTGCGCGGGCGGCAGCAGATTGCGCAGCTCATTCATCAGCACAAAGATGCTGGCGATGGCCTGAGGATGATAGCGGATATAAGCGATGCCGGTTTTTATCACTTCCTGGTTAAAATCTGCCGTCTGGCGGCGAAAGGTTTCCACGGCAGCGGTATCTGCCGGATCGATCCCTGCCGCACGGGCATTAAGACCGGCCGCGCGGGCCACCAGCGGCTGGAAATCGCGTTGATATTGCTGCATTTCGGCAGCCTGTCGGTTGCCGGTAACGGTAGCCATAGGAAAATCCCCGCGCCGGGCTTCTATACGGAGGGTATCGCCGTTTTCAAGTATGGTCAGCAGGGGATTGTTGCCCTGCCCGATAAACAGGGCATATACGGTAGGGCCCGTGGCTTTTCCCTGAAAGGAAAACAGATCTTTTTCGATCACGGCAGAGTCCTGGATCTCGCTTCCTTCGGCATTGACCAGGTATACCGGCTGCCCCGCTGCACCGGTAATATGACCTTTTATGAAAAAGCCATGCTGGGCCGGAGCCTGCTGCCCCATCAGCAGGGCCAATACCAGTATTCCCATACCCCGCAGGCAGGACCGCATTCCGTTCATATCACCGTTTTTTATGGCTAAAAGATCAAAAATAAATAAAAAAGTGCTGCCGGAATCAACCGGGCAGCACTTTCAGAATGAGGTTACCGCGACTATTGCAATACTTCGGCCAGCTTGCTTTCGAGGGCGTCGCCGCGCAGATCCTTAGCGACTACCTTGCCCTGCGGGTCGATCAGGAAGTTGGCGGGGATAGCCTGTACGCCGTAAAGCTGTGCGGCGTCGCTCTGCCAGTACTTCAGGTCGGAAACCTGGGTCCAGTCCAGATGATCATCCTTAATGGCCTTCAGCCAGTCATCCCGGCCGTTTTCGCGGTCCAGCGATACGCCAAGAATGGTAAAGTTCTTATCCTTGTACTTGTTATACACCTTTACCACGTTCGGATTTTCCTGACGGCAGGGGCCGCACCAGCTGGCCCAGAAATCGATCAGCACATATTTCCCTTTGAAGGAAGAAAGGCTGACGGGTTTTCCGTTCACATCGTTCATGGTGAAATCGGGAGCCTGCTGACCGACAGCCGTTTTCTGCGCTGCGGCCACCCGCTCTCCTACTGCCTTTCCGTACTCGCTGTTCTGTATGCTCGTATCCAGGGTCTTAAAGAGCTCGGACAATTCCCCGGCATCCATGGTGTTCATCATACCCTGCAGGGCCATGCCGCTCACGAGCGACTTGGGATGGGCTTTTACAAACTGTTTTACGGAAGCGGTCATCGATTTCTCCAGGCTGTCCATGCGCTGCTGGCTGGCGCCGAGCCGGGAAGTATCCCCGGACTGGCTGGCCTGCATATACTCGCCCTGTATGGCCATCATTTCGTGCATAAAAGGATCCTGCATCTGCATAAAGGCATGCAGGTCGTCGTTATTGGGCGTACCGGTGACATCCGCCTTTCCAAAAGGAAGAGAATCCTTGTTGGCAGATACCTTAATGCTGCCTGCCTCCAGGAAAAGGGGGAACCCGCCGGTCTGATCCTTGGTGATCATCTGCGCCATGGTTGGCTGGGCAGTCGTTCCTTTGAAAGTGAACTTACCGCCTTTCACCTGAACGGTATCTATCTTCGGCATGCCGCCTTCGGCCTGCTGCGCCAGCAACAGGGTATCATCCGTCAGGCCCTTTATGGTGCCGGAGATGGTATAGGAGCCGTCCGACCCATTTTTGCAGGCTGCCAGGGTCAACATGCCCGCTACACCGCAGAGCAACAATTTTTTCATAACGTGTGGATATACTTTGTTTAACAAATCAGTAATAAATGCTCGTTTAAAACTTTATGGAAACAGGCAAAGGTAAGTATTACCGGCAATTCTGCCTTGCCGTTAAAAGAAAAGAGCGGCCATTCCTCATTTATGGCGTTTTTTTAACACGTCCATCACATCTTCCAGCACAAAGCCCTTGGCCACCAGGAGTACGAGATAATGATACAGCAGATCGGCAGCCTCGTTGAGAAACAGCTCTTCGCAGTCGTCCTTGGATTCGATGACAAGTTCCACCGCTTCTTCACCGACCTTCTGCGCAATCTTGTTGATGCCTTTTTCAAAAAGGCGTGCGGTATAAGAGCCCGGCCGGGGATTGACCTTGCGGTCGATAATGGTATTTTCCAGCTCGATGAGGAAATTGTCCGTAATGTTTTCTTCGTCAAAACAGGTGTCGGCACCCGTATGACATACCGGCCCCATCGGACGGGCCATGATCAGCAGCGTGTCCCGGTCGCAGTCCAGCGACATGTTTTCCACCAGCAGAAAATGACCGCTTTCCTCTCCCTTGGTCCAGAGGCGGTCTTTGGAACGGCTGAAAAAGGTAACCCTCCCCTCCTCCTCGGTGCGCTCCAGGGCGTCCCGGTCCATATAGCCCAGCATCAGCACCTTACGGGTCTGCGCATCCTGGACGATAGCGGGCACCAACCCGTTGGCGGATTTGGAAAAATCAACTTTTCCGGCTAAGGATGTCTTTATGAGCGCCTCCTTCACGATACTGCTTTTGTGGTTCAAAGATACACAATTCCCGGGATCATAAAAGACCGCGGGCTCCGGGTTATACCGTATGCCGCACGGGAATGCCGCCAGCGGCCAGATGAGCTTTCAGCGCAGGGATGCTGATTTTCCCGAAATGGAAGATGCTGGCAGCCAGGGCCGCATCCGCATGCGCGTCTTCAAATACTTCCGTAAAATGATCCAGGGTGCCCGCCCCTCCCGAAGCAATCACCGGTACGGGCAATCCTTCGGAGAGCTGGCGGGTAACGTCCAGCGCAAAGCCGGCCTCGGTACCGTCGTTGTTCATGGCAGTGAGGAGTATCTCACCGGCGCCCCGATCCACGGCTTCCCGGGCCCAGTCGAAGGCCGGACGGTCGGTCTTCACCCGGCCTCCGTTCAGGTATACATACCAGGCGCCCGCTTCATATTTTGTATCGATGGCCAGCACAACGCACTGGCTGCCAAACTCGCGGGATAGCGTATTGAGCAGCTGCGGATCCCGGAATGCCGCCGTATTTACGGATATCTTATCGGCTCCGGCCGCCAGCAGCACCGATACATCGGCCGCCGAGGAGATGCCGCCCCCCACCGTAAAGGGAATATTGACCTGCCGCGCGATACGGGTAACCAAGTCCGCCATGGTCTTACGGCGTTCATTCGTCGCCGTTATATCCAGAAAAACCAGCTCATCGGCGCCCTGCTCCGCATACAGCCGCCCCTGCTCCACCGGGTCGCCGGCATCGCGGATATTTTCAAAATTTATTCCCTTTACCGTTCTCCCGTCCCGGATATCGAGGCAGGGGATGATGCGTTTTGTTAACATATGGATCTCAAATCAGAAATTTTTATCTTCCCTTCATAAATCGCCTTGCCGACAATGGCGCCGCGGCAGCCGATCTCCTTCAGCTGCACCAGATCATCCACCGTGCTCACCCCACCGCTGGCGATAAAGTGCAGCCCGGGGAACTGCCCGATGATCTGCCGGTATAATTCCAGCGCCGGCCCCTCCAGCAAGCCGTCCCTGCTGATATCGGTACAGAAAAGCCGGGTCACCCCCGCTGCCATCTGGTCCCTGATAAAGTCATATACCAGGATGTCCGTATCCTCGGTCCACCCGCTGACGGCGATCTTCTCCTCCTTTACATCGGCGCCGAGCAGCAGCCGTTCGCTGCCATACCGGCCCAGCCAGCCATGAAAGACCGCCGGCTGCTTTACCGCCATGCTGCCTACGGTAGCCATCGCAGCGCCGGATTCAAAGACCGCCCGGATATCGTCGTCCTGCTTGATACCGCCGCCGAAATCGATGGTCAGCTGTGTTTTTACCGCCAGCTTTTCCAGCACTTTCCAGTTCACCACCTTTCCCGCCCTGGCGCCGTCCAGGTCCACAAGGTGCAGCCGGTCCAGGCCTGCATCTTCAAACTGCTGAGCCACCTCCAGCGGATCTTCGTTATATGTTTTCTGCCGGGCATAATCGCCCTGGGTAAGACGGACACATTTACCGTCGATAAGGTCTATAGCAGGAATGATCTTCATGACAAACGCTCCAGGAGCTCAGTTGATTTTCAGGATAAAATTTTCAAGGATACGCTGCCCGACATCCGCCGACTTTTCGGGGTGAAACTGCACCGCATAAAAGTTATCGCGGCTGATGGCCGCACTGTAGGACAGTCCGTAGTCGGTCGTCGCAATGGAAAAAGGGCTTTTTTCCACGTAATAGCTGTGAACGCCGTATACGTAGGACCGCTCCGCTATTCCTTCGAATAGCGGGGAAGACAGGTCATAAATCATGTTCCAGCCGATCTGAGGCACCTTTCCGCTGCTGGCCGGAAAACGCCTTACACCGAGATCGAATATGCCCAAGCAATGGGTATCATTCTCTTCGGAATGGCGGCAAAGCAGCTGCATGCCGAGGCAAACGCCCAGCACGGGCTGCCGCAGGGAAGGGATCAGCCGGTCCAGCCCCCGCTCCCGCAGGTACTGCATGGCGGTGCTGGCCTCCCCTACCCCGGGAAAGATCACCTTGTCGGCCCCGCGGATCTGCTCCGGCTCGTCGGTAACGACAGCGCTTACGCCTATACGCTCCAAAGCATACAATACCGATTGCGTGTTGCCGGCATTATATTTTATGATAACGGTATTCATATTCCTTTCATCTGTTGATAATCTGTTTTTCAATGACCGTTCGCCTCGGGCAGATGCATTAAGCGTCTATGCTATCCGGCTTCACCTTCCGGATAAAAGATCGTGTAGCCGTATCCGTATCCGGCCCCTCCTGCAAGGCCCGTATATAGGCCGTGCCGATGATACCGCCCCGGGTATGGGCTGTAGCGGCTTTAAAGGTGTCATTGTCCTTTATGCTGAATCCCACCAGCACCGGATTTTTGAGCTGCATTTCCTTCAGCCGCCTGAAATAATGCTCCTGCTGCTGCAGGTCTTTATCCTTGCCGGTGGTGGAAGAAGAAGATACGGCGTACAGAAAGCCTTTGCTCAGGGCATCTATCTTGCGCAGCCTTTCATCATCGGTTTCCGGCGTCACCAGGAAGACCGCATGAATATCCAGCTCCTCAAAAAGCGAGCGGTATTCTTCCTCATATTCGTACAGGGGAAGGTCCGGCAGGATCACCCCGTCTATGCCGACCCGGCTGCACTGCTGCAGGAAAGGCTTCATGCCCATCTGCATCACCGGGTTCAGATACCCCATCAGCAGCACCGGTATGTGGATTTCTTTTCTGAGGTCCTGCAGCTGCTCAAAAAGCAGCTCCAGGGTCATGCCGTTGTCCAGCGCCTGCTTGCCGCTCTGCTGGATCACAGGCCCGTCGGCCAGGGGATCGGAGAAGGGAATACCCAGCTCCACCATATCGGCGCCATGATGCTGCAGGCTCGAGATCACGGAAAGCGTATCGTCGCGCCGGGGAAATCCTGCCGTGCAGTAGATGCTCAGGACAGGCTCTTTTTTTTGCTCAAAAAGTTGGTCAATGCGATTCATAGGACTGTATTGGAGATAAAAAGGCTCAGGCCGGGTCGATGTCAGTGTTCAGCTGCCGGATATAGGTCTCCATATCCTTATCGCCGCGGCCGGAAAGGCACACCACCACTACATCGGTTGGCTTAAAGCTGATATCCTTCAGCTTGGCCAGCGCATGCGCCGATTCCAGCGCGGGAATGATCCCTTCCAGCCGGGTCAGCTCAAAAGCGGCCTGCAGGGCCTCATCGTCGGTGGCATTCAGGTATTGGGCCCGGCCGCTCGTAAAGAGCTGCGCGTGTATGGGTCCGATGCCCGGATAATCCAGCCCCGCGGATATGGAGTCTGCCTCCATGATCTGCCCGTCGGGGGTCTGCATCAGCAGTGTGCGGCTGCCATGGAGAATGCCGGGTTTGCCGGTGGCCGTGGTGGCGGCCGTATGTCCGGAAGCGATGCCTTCGCCGGCGGCTTCCACGGCAATCAGCTTTACGGCTTCCTCATCCAGGAAGTGGTAAAAAGCGCCGGCGGCATTGCTGCCTCCGCCCACGCAGGCCAGCACATGGGTGGGCAGCTCGTTGCCCGTTTTTTCTTTTAACTGAAGGCGCATCTCCTCGCTGATGATGGCCTGAAAACGGGTCACCATATCGGGATAGGGATGCGGCCCTACCACGGAACCGATGATATAATGAGTATCGACGGGGTTGTTGATCCAGTCGCGGATAGCTTCATTGGTAGCGTCTTTCAGCGTACGGCTGCCGCTGAGCGCCGGTCGCACCTCGGCCCCCAGCATACGCATACGGGCCACGTTGGGCGCCTGCCGCTGCATGTCGATCTCGCCCATGTATACCACGCAGGGCATCCCCATGAGGGCGCATACGGTAGCGGTGGCAACGCCATGCTGGCCCGCACCCGTTTCCGCAATGATACGGGTCTTGCCCAGCCTCCTGGCCAGCAGGATCTGCCCGATGGTATTGTTGATCTTATGTGCGCCGGTATGATTCAGGTCTTCCCTTTTCAGATAGATCTGCGTACCGTATTTTTCCGACAGGCGGCGGGCGTGGTACAGGGGCGAAGGCCGGCCGACATAATCGCGGAGCAGGGAGTGGAATTCCGCTCCGAAATCTGCATCCTCAAGGATAGCTTCATAATGGTCCTGCAGTTCCTTTACATTGGGGTAAAGCATCTCCGGGATATAAGCGCCTCCGAAAGGGCCGTAATATCCCCGGGGGGTCACGCGGTATTTTCCCGCCTTCAGGAAGTCGACGGTCTGCTTCCGCTGCGCCGCGGGGTTCAGCTGATATTCAAGTCCCATATAAATTGCTTAAGTAAGTCTATATTTTTCACACCGGGGCTTTGTTCAAAACGGCTGTTCAGGTCTATGGCATGACAGGCAGGATGCTTCCAGCTGCTCAGCTTTTCGGCCGCTTCGGGACCTATGCCGCCGCTGAGGAAGAAAGGCGTGCTGCCCTGGTAGTGCTCCAGCAGCGCCCAGTTAAAAAGGGTGCCATTTCCTCCGTAAAGGGGCCCCGGGGTATCAAACAGCAGGTAATCGCAGGCCCCTTCATACCGGGCCGTAGCCTCCAGGTCCTGCTCCGACTTCAGGCGCAGGGCCTTTATAACCGGCAGATGGCGGCGGATAATGGCACAGTATTCCGGGGTCTCCTCCCCATGGAGCTGTACCATATCCAGTCCGTAGACCTCCGCCTGACGGTAAATATAGTCCGGCGCTGCGTTTACAAATACGCCCACCTTCCGGATGCCCGCGATGCGCTTTATACCGGCGGGGTCTGTCCTGCCCTCGATAAAGCGGGGCGACGGGGCATGAAAGATCATGCCGCCATAGTGTACGCCCAGCCCGCTCAGCGCTTCCATGTCTTCCGGGCGGGTAAGCCCGCAGACTTTTATGTGGGTGTCTTTCAAGTCCTTTTACTTTTCTCTTTTCTCATAACAATCCGGACCGCCGGAGGGTTATATGCCCGGTTCTTCCTTCAGCCGGGCGGCAAAATCACGGAAAGCCGCTCCCGGGTCGGGCTGCTTCATAAAATATTCGCCCATCAGAAATCCGTTGAAGCCGGCCTGCCTGAGATGACGCACAACGGCGACATCGTCAATACCGCTTTCTGCGATCCTGGGCATATCGGCCGGGAGCTTTCCGGCCAGGGCTACCGAGCGCGCAAGGTCCACGGTAAAGGTGGTCAGGTCCCGGTTGTTGATCCCCACCAGGCTTACGGCCGGGGATATCTTATCCAGCTGAGCTTCGCTGTGCATCTCCAGCAATACTTCCATGTCCAGTGAACGGGCCAGCTGGGCCAGCCGGTTCACTTCGGCGGCGGACAGGCATTCCGCGATCAGCAGGATGACGTCTGCCCCGAAGGCCTTCGCCTCGACGACCTGGTAATCGTCGATCACAAAATCCTTCCGCAGAATGGGAAGCTCATTATCCCGCGCGGCTTCCAGGTCGGCCAGCGCACCGGAAAAAAAATGCTCATCGGTCAGCACCGATAAGCCCGCTGCACCGTAACGGCAGTAGTCGGCAGTCACCCGCCGCACCGTTGCCTCCGCATTGATCATACCTTTGGAGGGGGATTTTCTTTTGAACTCGGCGATGATCCCCGTTTTGTCAGCGTCTTTCAGAGCGGCCTTCAGCGACAGCGGCTGCCGGCCGAAGCGGGGCGATCGTTCCAGCGCCGCTACCGTTGTGACCTCCTTCCTCTCGGCCACTTCCTGCCGCTTACGGGCTACTATTTTATCGAGTATGTTCACTGAATATTGATTTGGAAATTTGATGATTTGATGATGTGCTGATTATTTCATTATCAAATTACCATTAATGCCTTTCACCTTTCACCTTTCACCTTTCACCTGATCCCCCCCTTCAGGGGGTTAGGGGTTTCGCCTCTATTGTAACGTCTGCAATCTTTGCAATACCCCGTAGGCCTTCCCGCTTTCCAGGCTTTCCACGGCCGCCTGGTAGCATTCATCCAGGCTTTTGTACATGCCGAGACAATACAGTCCTACGGAAGCGTTGGCCAGCACTACAGCATGCTGGGCCCAGCTGCCTTCTCCTTTCAGTATCTTCAGAAAAAGCTTTGTGGCCGATTCCACGCTGGTGCCTCCGTAAATATCCTCGGGGTGCACCATCCGCCTGCCCAGCTCTTCGGGGGGAATATTCTTCTCCAGCTCGTTGCTGATCAGCCGGGTATCCGCCGTCAGCGAAATCTCGTCATAGCCGTCGAGACTGTGGACGATCACATAGCGCTTGTCGGTTTGCTGGTAGATGTATTTATAGGTCCGGGCCAGCTCAAGACTGTAAACCCCCACCACCTGGTGCCGGGGAAAAGCCGGGTTGACCAGGGGGCCCAGCACATTGAAGAAGGTGCGTATCGCCAGCTGACGTCGTATAGGCCCTACCGTTTTCAGGGCGGGATGAAACAGGGGGGCATGCATAAAACAAATGCCCGCCTCTTCCAGCTCGGTCTTCAGCTTGCCGGGATCCTGCTTCAGCTGATATCCCATGCTCTCCATCACATTTGAAGCGCCGCTCACCGAGGACACGCCGTAGTTGCCGTGTTTGGCGACCTTGCCGCCCGCACCGGCCACCACGAAGCAGGCCAGCGTGGAGATATTAAACGTGTTTTTTCCATCCCCGCCCGTACCTACGATATCGAGGATATCATAACCCTCCAGGTTCACCGGTATGCACAGCTCCAGCAGGGCGTCGCGGAAGCCGCTCAGCTCGGCGACGGTGATGCTGCGCATCAGAAAAACGGTCATAAAAGCGGCGAGCTCGCTCTCGTTGTACATCCCCTTCGAGATATTCACCAGGATCTCCCGGGCGGTCTCCCGCGGAAGGGTCTTATGCTCAAAGAGGTAATTCAGTATTTTCTTCATCCGTTGATGATTTGTTTTTAAACGGGGGGGTTACCCCAGCTGACTGTCATTGCCCCGGCATGCATTTACTGTTTCAGCCAGTTCCGCATCATCCGCTCCCCGTCGGGCGTCAGCACGCTTTCCGGGTGAAACTGCACGCTGCATACATCGAAGCGGCGGTGCTGCAGCGCCATAATATAATCCTGCTCATCCCGCGCGGTGATCTCCAGGCTCTCCGGCAATGTTTTTTCATCCACTACCCAGGAGTGGTAGCGGCCGACGGGGAAAGTATCCGGCAATCCCTCAAAGAGGCGGCCGGCCCGGGAAACGATGCGAACGGGCGTAGCCACACCATGGTAAACCTGCGCCAGGTTGTGGAGACTTCCGCCGAAAGCCTGGGCGATGGCTTGCTGCCCCAGGCATACGCCGAGGATAGGTTTTTCCGCGGCATAGGTCTCTATCAGGGGGAGCAACAGTCCCGATTCTTCCGGCAATCCCGGACCCGGCGACAGGATGATCTTGTCAAAGTCCCGCAGCTTTTCCAGCGGCACCTCATCGTTCCGGTAGACGGTAACATCGGTTCCGGTGATCTTTTCCACCAGGTGAACCAGGTTGTAGGTAAAAGAATCGTAGTTATCAAAAATAAGTAGGCGCATGGGAGCGGATATGATTTAGCTCGGTGATTTTTTTCAGATACCCAGCGTTTTGGCCAGCTCAAGGGCCTGGCGCAGGGCGTTCAGTTTGTTTTTTACTTCCTGCAGTTCCGAAGTCGCTACGGATGCCGCCACGATGCCGGCGCCGGCCTGGTAATGCAGCACATTATCCTTGCTCAGGAAAGACCGGATCATGATGGCATGGTTGAAGTCGCCGTTGAAACCCACATGGCCGATACATCCCGCATAAAAGCCGCGGGAGGTGGGTTCATACTGGTCAATGAGTTCCATAGCCCTGTATTTCGGAGCGCCCGAGAGCGTACCGGCCGGGAAGGTACCGGCCAGCACTTCAAAAGGATTGGCCCCCTCCGGCAGCTTTCCGCTGACCTCGCTGACCAGGTGGATGACATGCGAGTAGTAATGCACTTCACGGTAATAGTCCACCTTCACCTCCCTGGCATGACGGCTCAGGTCGTTGCGGGCCAGGTCGACCAGCATGACGTGCTCGGCATTTTCCTTGGGATCTTTCAACAGCTGATCGGCCAGCTCGCGGTCGGTATCGTCGTTGCCGGTGCGACGCACGGTACCGGCTATAGGATGCATGATCACCTTGCCGTTCTTGATGATCAGCTGCGATTCCGGGGAAGAGCCCATGAGGCGGTAATCGCCGTAATCAAAATAAAAAAGGTAGGGCGACGGGTTAATAGAGCGCAAGGCCCGGTATACGTTAAACTCGTCCCCGGCAAACTGCTGCCGGAAAGACCGGGAGGGTACGATCTGGAATACATCCCCGCGGTAACAGTGCTTTTTCCCTTTTTCCACCAGGTCCATGTAATCGGCATCGCTCATATTGGCGCCTTCCGTTCCCCGGGTATCAAAGGGATAAGCCGGGCAGTCCTTGTTCCGGATCAACGTTTCGATAAGGTCCAGCTCGCTTTCCTGGTTTTCGGCCAGGAGCTCGCACAGGTAAAGCTCATTCTTAAAATGATCAATGGCAATCACATATTGATACAGGCGGTAACGCAGCAGGGGTATCCTGGCCGTCGACGGCGTGTCCCGGAATTCCAGCGTTTCAAAAAACGGAATGGCATCATAAGCGGTGTATCCGAACAGGCCGCAGGGCACCGCCGCCGGCCATTCGCCTTCCACTTTAAAGCTTTTCAGGAAAGACTGCAGGCAGGCGGGCACGCCGGCATTTTCATCCAGCTCTTGCCGTACCGGCTCCACGCCCGGATACTTGTATTCCAGGACGGTGGTGTTGATCTCCATACCGGCAACCGGCAGGATAGCGATGAAGGAATAGCTGTTTTTACCGGCATGGGAATCGCTGCTTTCCAGCAGCACGGCGCCGGGATATCTGTCGCGCAGCCGGAGATAAATCCCGACCGGGGTATAGATATCCGCCAACATTTTCCGGTACCGGGAGCTGAGCTTTACCGGGGCTTTATCGTCTGACATCATCTTTTTTAAAACGTAGTATTCAAGTATTAAAAATCAAAAAGGCCCGCTGTGTTCAGCGAGCCTTTCCATTTAGTTTATGGGACCTATAAGCAGGGGCACTGTAACACAGTTATCCGATCGTAGAACCGTGCCACCACCAATGCTTATATGTAAACGTCTTTTTCATTACAGGTGCAAAGATTGAAAAGAAATTTCAAATTACAAAAGAATTTTTTGAATCGGACTAACGGATGATATCTTGAATTGCCGCTATAGCCTGCTGATTGTTTTTAATGGCCCTCCAATTTCGGACCTGCACATAACGCAAGCGATTAATATCTAAAGAATTACGAAGACCTTCCTGCCATTCCGTTTGTTTCTTTGCCCCCATCAGCAGCCATTCGGCCGCTGCCCAGTAAGGTGCGTCACTCCGTGCAACGGCTTCCATGGCCGTAGTATCCGTTGCAGGATCTTTGGCAAAGGTATAGAAGCTCCAGGCGGGACATGCGTACTGGTTCAGCGCTGTAAAATAAACGGATTCCCCCTTCTTCCAGCCCCCGGCGTGGACGAATAAACGATCCCGGGGGATACCCAGCCCGGATACCAATCTGCTCAGTCCGAGCACATATTTATATACCGCCTTTGTGACCTGTTCTTCTTTCAGCGTTCCGCTTTTCGCAATACCCAAAGTACTTACCGCAGCATAGCCTATCGGTTGAACGCCCCTTCCCGGCAGGATATCAGGATCAAGCCCATAAACCGGATCCTCTTTTTCAGGTTTATCCAACAATGTATTCCCGTCGGGGTAATACCAGTTGTTCACTCCTATTGAGCACTCCACCCCGATCTGTACGGATACCAGCAGATTTCTTTTCCCGGCAGGCAGGGCATGCCGCCATCTCAAAATTACCGGTATAATTCTTTTTATTTCGGTATAGCAGGCATTGAGATAGTCCGGGCTCATCAGGTTCGGCATAGGACCAACCCGGTGCTGGCTTCCCCAGTTCCGCCAGCCCAGCTTTACCGCGGAGTCGGGTGTCCAGCCGGTCCACTCTACATTTTTCTTATTATCAGGATCGTATCCGGGCCTGGTCTTATCCCACCAATTCCACAGATCCGGACGTGCCTGCCAATAGTTTATACCATCCAGCTCGACCACTACCGGCAAATTATATTGCGCTGCCAAATCCAGGAAACGGGTTAACCGGCGAATGGTTTCTTCGGGGGGCGTAGCCAGGTAGGAAATAATAGTACCTATTCCCACAGCCGGCTTTCCTGCTCCGGAGGGAGGAAAAAGAGAAGCCACCCGTTTTATTTCATCGGCATTGGTGCCGTCGTTCATGGAGATAATAATATATCGGGCATGCTGGGCACAGGCATTAAAAACCCCTGCGAGAAACAAAACGGTTATCAATACGGCTTTCATATAGTCCTATTTTTCCAGAGACTGCTGTAACATCTTTATCCCGCTGACCGCACCCATGTTGGGAGAAGTCTTGAAATAGTCGTTCCCCACTACATTGGCATACACGCTGAGAAAACGGCAACGGGGGATAGAAAGGCCGTTGCCTATAGCGTCCATCCATTTACCGGGATCATCCGTATCTCCGATAGACCATTCCGCGATACCGAAGCAGGGCGCATCGGAAACCTTTAACAGGTCCAGCGCCTGCTTGTAGCCGGAAGGGTTGACGGCATCCTGGTTATAGAAGCTCCACGACGGACAGGCATAGCGATTGATACAAGCGCCCAGGTCCTGGTTCACACCTCCGGCATGAGAGAAAATATGATCCCGGGGAATGCCCGTATCAAAGCATAGTTTGCTGACAAATTCGCTGTGCCTGCGGGCCAGCTCGGCTATATCGTCTCCGGTAATGGTGCCCGAGGTCTTCATCCCACCCGATTTTAGGGCGGCATAGCCGATGGTCTGCACACCCCGGGAAGGCATGTTGTAGATATTGATGCCTGTCTGTGGGTCGTGCTCAGGAGCCTGATCTACATAGCCGTTCCCGTTGGGATAATACCAGTTATTCACCCCGATAGCCATCTCTCCGGTGACCTTGATACCGCCGAACAGGTATTTCTTCTCCGGGGGCAGCTTTTGATACCATCCGGCAACGAGGGTAATGAGACGGGTCATTTCATCCCGGACCGCCGCCCGGTAAGCCGGGCTCATCAGGTTCGGCATAGGATTAAGCCGGATCTGACTGCCCCAGTTGAGCCATCCTATTTTTACGGCGCTATCGGCCGACCAGCCTGTCCATTCCACATTATTCCGGTTATCCGGATCGTACCCCGGCTGGTCCGGATCCCACCAGTTCCACAGGTCAGGACGACCTTCCATGAAGGTAACGGGATCCAGCTGTACCAACACCGGTATTTCATCGGCTTCTGCAAGCGCCAGGTGTTTATTGAGCTCCTCTTCCAGTACTGCAGGCGTACGCTGGAAGATATACATAATGAAGCCCGCTCCTACAGCCAGCCGCTTACCTTTGGAGCTGCCAAAAAGCGCCTTGATGTTGTCGTAATTATAGGCCCAGTCATAATCATTCAGAAATACATATTGTTCCGGGCCTCCCCACCATTTGGCGTACAGGGTGAGATCTTTATCCACCTTACCCTGCTGAAAATCAAACCGGGTATCCGGATCTGTGAACCAACCCAGGAATATGCTGTCGCCCTTTACCGGCACGACGGACGGCTCGGTAACAGACCCTCCCGGCAGGACATGCTGAGGTGACGGAGCAGCGCCTCCTC
This sequence comes from Compostibacter hankyongensis, assembly GCF_039541075.1. NCBI lineage: Bacteria > Pseudomonadati > Bacteroidota > Chitinophagia > Chitinophagales > Chitinophagaceae > Compostibacter > Compostibacter hankyongensis. Next base: position 246,762 of record NZ_BAABFN010000005.1, read on the forward strand.
CCCTGGCGTCAAAGACGACGGTCAGCTCGCGGACATCGGGATCCTTTTTATCCTTGCTGCAGGACCAGGATATCAAAGCCAGGGACAATACAGGCAGACAGTAGAAAAACAAGTGGGGTAAACTGCTACACCGTCCGCTTTGCGGGGGTTTCCCGGAAAAACAAAAGAAGAATAACCGCTTCATAAGTTCTTCGTAAATGATAAATCAGGTTAAAAGAGATATCAGACCGGATCAATGCTGCTGCGCCGACAAGATGAAGTTTTTGAAAGAACAGCTTCCTCCTTTTGTCCATATGGCAAAATATCCCGGCTGGGGCTTGGGACCGTCGATCTCGAATTTCCGGGTATAATGTTTGGCCAGCACCTTTGTCTGTCCCCCGCTTGTCTTCAGCGAGTAGATGTTCACTTCGCTCTGCCACCAGTTGGGCCATCGCGGGGCATTGGTGAACTCGATACGGAAATAATCGTCTCTTTCACCCGCGGCCGGAATAGCGGGCATGTCGGTGCCGTTGAGCGGGTCGCCGGGAATCTGATCCCCTAACGCCATAGGGGTGCTTCCGTGAAAGGCAAAAAACCCGCCGGTCCCCGTCTCGCTGTTGATGCTGAAGAAAAAGCTAAAGGCGTTGTTCGGGTCATCATTGAGGTATACCTGCAGTCCGCCTTCACCGCCTTTGACATCTACTGAGGCGATGATCACGTTATTGGGCTGGCTCACCAAAGCGCGGGGAGCCCGGTAAGTCAGTATCGAATTCTCTTCCATGGTCAGCTGTCCTCCCCCGATCGTTACCTTTCCCGTGCCGCTTTTCTGCCAGTTGGGATCCAGGGTCTTACCATCGAAGGCGTCAAAGGTCAGCATGCCGTCCTTGGCGGCCTGTACAAAGTGCAGATATTGCGTTGCCTCGTTTTCACCGGTCTCGGTCGTGATCTGAAGCGTACCCATACGAATATTGACCGGATCGTCGTTTGCCTGGGCGCTGGCTGTTATTTGGGTACGGTCCTCGCTCAGGACGGCCTGTATCCATGACGGAGGCGTGGAGATGTCCAGCGACGCCACATTGGTTTTCACGCTGGCCTCGGAGGATCCTCCTGCTCCGTCAAACCGCAGGTACTGCGGATCAATCTTCAGCACCGGAGCGGGCTTATTGTTACCTATAGGATCATAATCCTCCTGGCAGGATGTAAGTACCAGGCTCGCTGCAAGAAGAAGCGCGAATGCGTTAATGCTTTTCATAATATCGGAATAATGCGCAGTAAAAAGTTATATAAGGCCGTCATTCATCCGGGCGGGGAAAATCCGGCCTCAGGGGACGGCGATCTCAAACACGTCGGAGAAATTATACCGGCCCAGCGTATTATCGGCCAGCACGGCCACTCTGGCGTAATAAGTCACGCCTTTCTCAAGATAACCGGGGATATTATCTGTAAATTCCGCGCCCTCAATGGCGCCGTCCGTTATCCCGGATAGATCCCGCATCACGCTTTTATCGTTATAGTTCATCCCGACGTTCGGATTCCATTTGGTAACGAGCAACCTGGCGTTTTTGATCTTCCCTGCCCCGGCCGCTTTGTGAATTTTATAGGTAGCTACCAGGTCCCCTCCATGGGCGGTGATATCGGCTTCAATGATCAGGTAGGGGATGATCTTGAAGTCAATGGTAGTTGTACCGCTGACATCTGCTTCCACGGTATCCACCGGAAAGAAAGCACCATCCGTAGCGACGATCTTGTATTTGCCCCGAAAAATCTTCGAATTGAAAAAGGTGCCGTCCGGTCTTCCCCAGAAATCCCTGGGCGTCGGCGACCCGTTCTCAATGATCCTGATCTTGAACCCATTGGGTTGTTCGGTAATAAAAGGATCTCCCGCCTCATTGGTCAGCTTCCCCTGCAAGGTGGCGCCGGGGGCGTCATAGGGATCGATCTCAAATACGTTGCACGAGCTTGCAAGCAGGGCGAGTATCATGTAAAAAAAACAATGTGCTATTTGTTTCATCTCAGGTCTCTTTTGCTGTTTAATATCCGGGGTTATTCGGCAACAAATTCGGATTCCGCTGGATGGCCGAAGCCGGAATGGGCGCGTAATAACTTCTTGAATCAAAACGATATCTTATCTCATTTCTTGAATGTCTGAGGAAGATGTATTTATTTTCGTCGGCCACAAAATAAGGATACAGGGAGCTGAAGGTTTTGTTCTGCACCACTTCTTCAAGCATCCTCCAACGTTTCATATCCCATACCAGCTGGTTCTCAAAAGCCAGCTCACACCGGCGTTCATTGATGATCTTGGCTTCATCTACCGCAGTTAAAGCAGAAGTGCCGGCCCGCTCCCTGATTTCATTAATAGGTCCCAGGGCATCCTGCATCGTGACCACGGTACCGTCAACCGTTTCACCTATGATATTAATGGCTGCCTCGGCCTTATTCAGCAATACTTCGGCATAGCGCATTTCGATCCAGTCCTGAAAGCTCGTCCAGTAGGCTCCCGTACCGGCCGGGTTTTGATATTTCCATACAATAAACCCGTTATCGGTGGTATAGATATCTCCGATACCGCATTTTCCGGATATCGTCATCCCGTTCCATTTATCGGTGTTGTTCGACGCGGTATGCAACGGACCGCCGGGATAGGACTCATAAATTCCCTTCCTGATCTCATAACGGTCGGCAGGGTTGCTGCTGCCGGGGAATTGAACGCCCGGAAGCAATACTGTGGCGCGTAAGCGGGGCTGTGACCTGGCAAACAAATCCTCCGTGTTGGAATACCGTACCGGGTTGGCCGGATCGCCGATCTTCAGCTTTCCCGGGTTCCCGTCTACATCGTCAAAAAGCTCCACCCATTCGAGGGTAGCGGAAAGCTCTCCGGACGGATCATTCTGCTCGGTATATCCTTTCGGTCGCTGGTTGGCATCCCAGCAATGAGCATTTACCCCTTCATCAAAAGGCAGCACGAACATACGCTCCGTATTGTCTGCGGTCTCATCCAGGAATATCTGCTCATAGTTTTTGACCTTACCCATATAGGTACCGTCGTCGTACTTTCTGTACAGCTTGTACTTACCCCCGTTTTCTGTTGCAAACCGGGCGGCGGCATAGGCTTTTTTATAGTATTCCTTTGACTCGGAAGCCGGAATCCCCACCAGCCCGTTCAGCTGTACTTGTCCGTTCTTGGCTTCACAGGCGGCAAAGAGCATTACCCTGGCCTTGAGGTTGGCGGCGATATATTTGTTGGCACGTCCCCGTTCCAGCTCATCCGGCCCCATCAGCATCATCGCCGAATCGAGATCTGATGCAATGAAATCGACCACCTCTTTTTCAGTATTTCTCGGGATCTCCATATCTTTTGCATTCGGATAATCCAGATAGGACTCAGGGGTTTTCACGATAGGGACCCCGCCGAAGGAACGGACCATCGTATAATACATGTAGGCCCGGCAAAAATAAGCCTCCCCCAGCCAGTGATTATACTTATCTCTTTCTGATTCAAACTTGTCATAATTTTGTATCAGGCCCTGAATCCCAAGATTACAATAACGGATAGCAGTGTAGTTCCACCAGGAATAATCGCCACCCAGCAACTCGCGTTTGGCATTGCCGATACGCAGGGGAACAAGTTGCGCTTCTCCGATTACCGTGGAGCTGCTACCGATATTGAGATGGGTATAGTCGCTGACAGCAAAATTATCGATGTGCAGCTGCATGTACATCGACTGGAGAGCAGCATTGATCCCCACTTCACTTGAAAATATCTGATCTCCCGTAAGGGTATCAACGGGCTGTATGTCCAGGTCATTACAGGCCCCTATCAAAACCGCTATGGAAAGGATCAGTGATAGACGCACTAATACATTTTTCATAATCACGATGTATTTAAAATCTTATGGTTCCGCCGAAATTGATGGTCCTGATCAGTGGATAAAGAAGGTCATGATCATTTGAGGGATGTTCCGGATCTGTATATTTCAGTTTGGTAAATGTAAGCAGGTTATAGGCGGTGACGTAAACACGGAGTCCTTGTATTTTGATCTTGTCAATGATGTTCTTAGGCACCGTATAGCCCAGCTCAAGTGATTTACAACGCAGATAACCCGCAGGGAATATGGAAGCCGTAGAGCTTTTCGCATTCGCGAACATGGCAGGACTTGCCTGGCTTGTGGTGGGGTAGGTTCCCGGAACCCATACCGTACGCGGGTCCCTCGGATCATCCGTAGGGTTCTTCATATGCCAGCGGTCATAGAAGAAATCGGGTCCGTTACCGTCATAGGAAAAGGGGCGCGCCAAAAATTCGCTGTACATTACATTGCTCAGCATTCCTCCCTGAAAAACCGCCGTCAGGTCAAACCCTTTAAATCCGGCATCCAGGGTAAAACCATAATATACGATCGGCGTATTCTGGGCATTGGCGCCAGAGGTGATCGGATGATCATCCCAGCCATCGATCACACCGTCGCCGTTCCAGTCCTGATATCTGTAATCACCCGGCTTCAGATTCGCATTTCCCTGACCATCGATTATCGGCGCCGAAAAGATTTCGTCATAGTTTTGAAATTGCCCGAGGGATTCAACGCCCCACCAGATATCCTTGGGTCTGTTTGTAGGATTATTGCGCCAGTTGGCATATTGATCCACATCTTCTTTCCGCTCCTGGTATACGGTTTTCGACCGGCTTGCCCCTATATTGGCGGCAATGCCATATTGCAGATCTCCGATGCCGGTGGCGAGCACATTCCGGTGCCGCAGCGACAGATCAAAACCATAGGTAGCATCCCGGTTCAAATTCTCTCCGGCCAGCCCCTGGCCGAGCCAGTCGGGGATGGTGGTCACGCGGGAACCCACAAGCCCGCTGCGGTCGCGCTTAAAAAGATCAAACTCAAATCCCAGCAACCCGTTCCACAGATCGGCGTCCAGACCTATATCATATAGCTTTGAGGTCATCCAGGTAAGGTTGGGGTTGGGCTCTCCCTTTAAGGCAATCCCGGCTGCCCTGCTGTCAAATACGCGAACCGGCCATCCGAAATTATCCACAGGATAGGTATACCCCGGAACAAACTGGAATGTCGCCGTTCCGTCATCGCCCAAAACACCATAGGAAGCCCTCAGCTTCAGGTTATCAATGAAGGACAGCGCGCTATTGTCTTTGACAAACGACTCTTCTGACAACCTCCATCCTGCCGATACCGAAGGAAAGAATCCCCATTGGTGCCCCTTGGCAAATTTCGACGACCCGTCGTACCGGAAAGAAAATTCGGCAAAATACTTTGAAGCGAAGTCATAGCTGGCTCTTCCCACCAGCGCTTTATTGGCGATCTTCCAGAAGCCGCTCTGACCGGAGACGCTCGCTCCCGAATTATATCCTGATCCGTCCATCCAGCCCTCCTGGTTCTCGCTTACCCCACCCAGTAATTCCTCAATGGAGGTCATCAGGATATAACGTCTGGCGGCGAAATTGTCCATATTGGTGGTCCCCTCTTCATACAGGACCAGCCCTCCTACATGGTGCTTGTTTCCAAAGGTGTTCTCATAGTTCAAGGAACCTTGCAGCAGGGTATTCGCGCTGAAGCGGGTGCTCCGGGTAATGGCCGAGCTGCCCGGCATGGTGGTATTGCCGTGCGTGGAAGGCCGGTACTCGTCGTTGCTCAGATCATACTGGTACAGCTGATAAGGCTTTTGCAGGGACTTATTTTCCCAGAAAGTATAGTCGTAGGCATATGCCCCCTTGGCCTGCAAGCCCTTCACCCAGGGCACATCCCAGATAATATTGGCGGTAGACTGGATGAATTTCTGATTTGCCTTTTCATACCCATAGATGTCAGAACGCGTTGTAGCCAGCGGGTTCAGCCCCTGCAGGATTTCCTGCATATAATCCCGGTTGTAATTGGCATAGGCAGGATCCGTAGGCTTCAGCACCCATACGGTCCTCCAGTATTGCTCCCTGTTGTCAGCTCCATAGGGAGAATTTTTGGTATCGATCATACCGTTGAGCAATAATTCCACCCGGAGGCTCTTATTGATCTTGGCGCTGATATTAGACCGGATATCCGAACGTTCATAGTTCAGATCGCCGGATTTATAAATTCCCTGCTGCTTCAGATTCCCGAAGTTGACAAAGTAATTAATGATCTCGTTTCCCCCGGTAGCGGAGATATTCTGCTGATATTGCGGGGCGTAATAATTCGAGTTAATACGCCACCATTCTGTTCCCTGCCGCTTCCCGCTTTTGTATTCCTCAATAACCGACAGGGGAAAGATGAGCGTACCAAAAGGTACGGACCCCCGCATGATATTGTTCTCATTGGTGATTTCCATGTACTCCGCAGCATTCAGGCCTTTGGGGGTGTTGATGGGCGTTTGTACTCCATAGTACCCGGAATATTCCAGCTGCATTTTTCCGCGTTCTCCCTTCTTTGTGGTAATGAGAATGACCCCGTTGGCCGCCCGCACGCCGTATATTGCAGCGGAGGCGTCCTTCAATACAGAGACGCTTTCTATCTCGTTGGGATTTAGCCGGGATATATTGTCGCGGGGAACCCCGTCAATAATTACCAGGGGCGCACCCATCCCGCGGATCTGAATGCTGGAAGCAAAATCTCCCGGCTCACCCGAGGTCTGGATCACACGGACACCCGGTATCTTGCCGGCCAGCATATTGACCACATTTTCATTCTTTGTGGTGGTGATCTCGCTCCCTTTAAGCGAGCTGATAGCTCCGGTAAGGTTCACCTTCTTTTGCGTGCCATACCCTACCACTACTACCTCATTCAGCCCGGTATTGGCATACTTCAATACTATATTAAATACCTTGTTGCTACCGACCGGCCTTTCTTCGGGAATATAACCGGAATAGGTGAATTCCAGCAAAGCCTGCTCATCGTTGACAGACAAAGTAAATTTCCCGTTTTCATCTGTTATCGTACCGATCTGAGATCCTTTTACATGCACGCTTACCCCTATCAGGGGCCTGCCTAAAGTGTCGGTAACCAATCCGCTGACGGTTACCGGTGGAATGACCTGCGCCGGTCGGGTCACAGGTCGCTTATATTCTATCAGAACGGTTTTATTAACGATCGTATAGGTGAGTGGCTGATCTTTCAAACAGATGTGTAATGCCTCCTCGAGGGAAGCGTTTCTCATGTTCACACTGACGGGGTGGGCAAAAGACATCGTCCGGTCGCTATACAGGATATCATACCCGCTTTGTTTGCGGATCTCTCTGAGTACTTTTTCCAGCGGCGCATTTTTATCCGAAAAGGTTACTTTTTGCTGCGATATCCCTTTTGCGCTCACCTGCATAAAAACAACGAAGAGAATGAAGGTTGTCAGCCGCATAACGAGGAAGATTCTGGATGAGTATAAATATTTTAAATACTGCCCATAAGAATATGAACGAAATTGCATACCTTCACTGAGTTTAGGTTTTGAACTATATAATTCAGCCGAATTGTAAGGAGAAACTTAACGTGCCGGGAGTATTCCACTGCTCCTGGCTTTTTTGCGGATAGTAGCTATGTCTTCATGCGATTCATGTTTTTTTTCAAAAAAATAATACAAGCAGATACTATTTCATCACAACGATCTTCTTCCCCTCGATCCTGAATTTCACGTCACCCACCCGTTCCAGCATGGTAAGCACCTGAGAGAGATTTACATCCTTGCTGACGCTGCCGCTTAATTTGATATCCAGGAAGTCGCGGTAATCTACCTCCACATCATACCACCTGGAAATCTGCCGCATAACCTCGTCTATACCGGTATGGTGAAAGGAAAATTTTCTGTTTTTCCAGGCTACCGTCTCCTCCGCATATACTGTCTGCACTTTTATCTTCCCGGATCGGGCGATGTCAACAACAGCCTGTTCACCGGGCACCAACACTACATTCCCCCGCTTCCCGGACACGCGTACAGCCCCTTCCAGCAATGTGGTCTTCACGTCAGGCTCATCCTCATAGGCATTAATGTTAAAACGCGTACCCAGATCTTCAACCTGCAGCCCGTTGACCTGTACCCTGAAAGGCATCTTCGCATTTGCAACCACTTCAAAATATGCCTCTCCCGTTAAGGTTACCTCCCTGGAATTGCCGGTAAAAGACGAGGGGAAGTTGAGAGACGATGCAGAGTTCAGCCATACTTTGGTACCGTCTGACAAGGTCAATTGATATTCTTCTCCTCTATTGGTATAGAACGTATTGAATCCGGATGCCGCCTCGTCGCCTGTTCCGTTATCAGTCAATACAGAATCTTCCGTACCAAAATGTATGACTCCCTGATGAACAGACAAGCCACTGGAAGAAGACCCGATATGAATTGTTTTGCCATTGCTCAATCTGAGCATCCCTTTCATTTTGCCCGGGGGAACGTCGTTCCGGGAAGGATGTATGTTTGCAGAAAGAGACGGCCCGGCGGTATGTTTAAACTGCCAAAACGCGATTCCCGCAAAGATCAACAGGACCGCCGCAGCGGCGGCCGTTACCCGAAGCATACGGATACTCCGCACCCCTGTTCCCTTTGATCTGTTCTGGATCCGGGCCAAGATCCGTTTCCTGTGATCTTCCCGGGAAGCGGCAAAAGAAGATGGGATATAAACAGGCGCATCCTGCCCCTCATTATACCATTCCGCATATTCGGCGGCTTCCTCCGGAGTGATCGTTCCGTCAAGCCACCTGGCTTCCAGTTCCGCTAACCTGTCTTTATCCTGATTCGACTGCATGGAATCCCTTTCTTATATAGTCGGCTGAAAGGGGCCAATCCCTGCATTAAAACAAAAAAAAGATGAAAATATGCTGAAGACCGGCCCGGAGGAGCTTCATGGCCCGGGAAAGATGGGACTCAACTGTCTTTTCGGAGATATTAAGCCGGCGGGCAATCTCTTTCTGGGAAAAGCCGGCTTCTTTACTTAAGGTATAGACCAGGCGGCATTTTCGGGGGAGCTCCTTTACCAATGCAGCTAATCTGTCCCTCAGCTCGTCAAAGCTCAGCTGTTCTTCCGTGGAAGTATCGGCGATAGGTGGATAAAGCGCGGCATTTTGCAGAAAGTCCTTCGCCCGCTTTCGTTTTATCCGGGAATCAATTACCTTGTATTTCATGGCCGTCGCCAGATAGGCAGACAGCTTCCCGGTTATCGCAAGCGTTTTCCTCCGCTGCCATACATCGAGAAAAATATCCTGCACCAGCTCTTCGGCCAACTCCAGATCGCCGTCCAGCTTATTTACAGCCACCGAAAAAAGCTTATCCCAAAAACGGTTATATATTTCCGTAAAGGCCGCACTGTCCCCGTAACGAAGCAAACCCACTAATTGGAGATCATTTAATGTGCTGTACAAGCTCATAGGAGGATGGTGGCAGTAAAAATAAGAAAGTTAAAAAATTAAATGCAAAAACAGTTTTTTAGATGAATATCCGGCATTCCCCGGTAATTGAGGGAAACCGTCTTACAGCGTGCCCTTGGTAGAAGGCAATGCATCGTTCAGCGGGTCGCGGCGGACCGCCATCCGGATAGCCCTGGCAAAGGCCTTGAAGATGGCCTCGATCTTATGATGTTCATTCTGCCCTTCGGCCTTTATATTGAGGTTGCACCGCGCCCCGTCGGAAAAGGATTTGAAAAAATGAAAGAACATTTCGGTGGGCATCTCTCCTATCTTTTCCCGTTTAAAGGCAGCCTCCCATACGATCCAGCTGCGGCCACCGAAGTCAACCGCTACCTGAGCCAGGCAATCATCCATGGGCAGACAGAAGCCATAGCGTTCTATTCCCCGTTTGTCGCCCAGCGCTTCGGCCATGGCTTCGCCGAGGCTGATGCCTACGTCCTCGATGGTATGATGCTCGTCGATATGCAGGTCGCCTTTTACGCGGATATCCAGGTCTATGCTGCCATGACGGGCAATCTGCTCCAGCATATGATCAAAAAATCCCAGCCCGGTATCGATCCGGGCGGTGCCCTTCCCGTCGAGGCCGACGATGACCGAGATATCGGTTTCTTTTGTTTTGCGTGTATGCGACACCGTTCTATTCCCCAGCTTCAGGAAAGCATATATCTTTTCCCAGCTATCCGTTTCCAGCGCAATGACCGGCTGCAGCGCTTCCGGCGTCAGATCGAGCTCGGAGGCGCCGAGGCCGGAACCGTCGTTCAGCCAGATGGCCTTTGTGCCCAGGTTCTTGGCCAGCATCACATCGGTAATGCGATCGCCGATGACGAAGGAAGCCGGCAGATCATAGTCTGCGCCGGAATATTCCGTAAGCATGCCGGTATTGGGTTTCCGGGTGGGGGCATTATCCCTGGCAAAGGTGTGGTCGATATGCTCCGCGCGGAAAACAATACCCTGATCGGCCAGCAGCTTTATAACCAGGTCATGAACCGGGCGGAACTTTTCCTGCGGAAAGGCGGCAGTGCCCAGCCCGTCCTGGTTGGATACCAGCACCAGCTCATAATCGAGCTCCGCAGCGATACGGCTCAGCCACGCAAATACGCCGGGGAGGAAGCGGATTTTGTCAAAGGCATCCACCTGGTGATCGGCCGGCTCCCGGATAAGGGTGCCGTCCCGGTCTATAAAAAGCAGTTTTCTTGCCATAATTCGGATTTGAAATTTCTGATTTATCTCGCGCACTATGATTTTTAAAGGTCTCGATGAAACGAAGTTCGGCAACACTATTTAAAAATAATCAATCCCGTTGCCAATGCTGCGCCTTTCTGATTTCTGATTTCCAGTTCCGGGTCTAAGGTTTAACGTCTAAAGTTAATCTGCCTGGAATGAAACCTTAGATCTTAACGTCAAAATGCCCTTTACCTTTCACCCTTTACCTTTTACCTCATTATTCACCCTTCATCTTTAACCTTTGATAATCGTTCAGCGCCGCCAGCAGCTTTTCGTTTTCCGCGGGCGTGCCTATCGTAATGCGCAGACAGCCCTCGCAAAGCTCCACGCGGGAACGGTCCCGCACGATGATTCCATCCCGGACCAGGAACCCGTAAATGCCGGCAGGGTCCGTCGTCTTTACCAGCAAAAAATTGGCTTCGCTGGGATAAACCTTCTCGACGATGGATAGCTTTTCCAGCTGCGTTTTCAGCTGCTGCCGTGCATGCACCGTTTCCCGTATCCAGCGGTTGACCTGCTCCACCTGCCCCAGGGCCGCCAGCGCCAGCTCCTGCGAGGCCTGGTTGATATTGTAGGGTGGTTTGATACGGTTAAATACGGCCACCAGCTCCGGGCTGGCAAAGGCCATCCCGATGCGAAGGGCTGCAAGCCCCCAGGCTTTGGACAGGGTCTGCAGCACCACCAGATTCGGATACTCAGGAAGCTCCTGTATAAAAGAACGGTATTTCGAAAAATTGATATAAGCCTCGTCAATGACCACCACTCCGGGGAAATTATTCAGCACCAGCTCCACATCCTCCCGGCGAAGCGCATTGCCCGTCGGGTTGTTCGGCGAACAGAGAAAGATCAGCCGCGTATGCCCGTCAACCGCCGCTTCAATGCCGGGGAGGTCCAGCTGATAATCCAAAGTCAGCGGCACGTTCCGCACTTCCACATCGTTGATATGCGCGCTTACCTCGTACATCCCGTAGGTAGGGGGACAGATCACAACATTATCCCGCCCGGGGTGACAAAAGGCGCGGTACAAAATATCTATGCACTCGTCGCTGCCGTTACCCAGAAAGATGTGCGGGGGAGTTATTCCCTTGATGCCCGCAACTTTTTCCTTCAGCTTTATCTGCAGCGGATCGGGATAACGATTGTAGGCCTGCGACAAAGGGGAGCCAAAGCTGTTTTCATTGGCGTCCAGGTATACGGAAGCCTCTCCCTGGAATTCATCCCGGGCAGAAGAGTAAGGGACCAGCTTTTTGATATTGTCCCGCAACAGTTTATTCAGGTCAAACATGATGTTTGGATTATCTTATTCCTTACTCCGGCCGGCCGCGGCATCGGTTTCCGCGAGCAGGTTCAGCCGTACGCTCACCGCATTCTTGTGCGCATCCAGACCTTCGGCGGCGGCCATCGTTTCCACGACGGGACCGATATTACGTATGCCTGCTTCCGTTATCTGCTGAAAGGTGATCTTCTTCACAAAGCTGTCCAGCGATACGCCTCCGTATACCTTTGCATATCCGTTTGTAGGAAGGGTATGATTGGTGCCCGAAGCATAGTCTCCCGCGCTTTCGGGGGTATAGTGCCCCAGGAAAACAGAGCCCGCATTCACGATCTGCGCTGCCATCTCCGCCGCATTGCGACAGGAAAGGATGAGATGTTCCGGGCTGTATTCATTGAGGAGCGCCACAGCTGCGCTGCGGTCTTCCATCAAGACGATCCGGCTGTGCGAGAGGGCTTGCGCCGCAATATTCCGCCGGGGCAGCTTTTCGAGCTGCCGCGCCGTTTCCTCCTGTACGGCGGCGATCAGGGGCTCGTGATCCGTGACCAGCATCACCTGGCTGTCTATGCCATGCTCGGCCTGGGACAGCAGGTCGGCGGCCACAAAGGCGGGGATGCTGCTGTCATCGCCGAACACCGCCACTTCGGAAGGCCCTGCCGGCATGTCTATGGCCACACCTTCCCGCGCTACCAGCTGTTTGGCGCAGGTAACATACTGGTTGCCGGGACCGAATATCTTAAATACCCGGGGCACCGAAGCCGTCCCGTAGGCCATGGCCCCTATGGCCTGTACGCCCCCGATCCGGAATATGCGGGCAATACCTGTCTGCTCCGCTGCATATAACAGTGCCGGATGTACGTTGCCGTCGGTACCGGGTGGGGTGCAGAGTATGATCTCCCGGCAGCCGGCCAGCACGGCGGGAATGCCGAGCATAAGCACCGTGGAGAACAGGGGGGCCGTTCCCCCGGGGATATAAAGACCTACCTTTTCGATACCGACCGATTTACGCCAGCAGGATACGCCAGGCATGGTCTCCACCGGCGGAAACACTTCACGCTGCGCAGCGTGAAAGCGCTCGATATTCTCCCTGGCCTGCGCTATGGCTCGCTTTAACGCCTCCGGAACCTGGGCGGCGGCGGCCTTACGGGATGCCGGACTGATTTCCAGCTCCTCAAGGGCCACCTTGTCAAACTGCAGGCTGTATTTGCGGATGGCGGCATCGCCATCTTCCTTTACTTCCTGCAATACCGTATTCACCTGTCTTTCAAGGCCGGCATGATCGGTTACCGGGCGTTGCAACAGCAGCAGCCGTTCTGCGGCTTGCGGATATCTGATTACTTGCATCATAATATGTCAACCTTACGGTCAGAGGATCATTTTCTCGATCGGGACTACCAGGATGCCCTGCGCGCCGTTGGCCTTCAGGTTTTCGATGATCTCCCAGAAATCGTCTTCATTGACTACGGCATGGACACTGCTCCAGCCCGCTTCGGCCAGGGGAAGCACCGTAGGGCTTTTCATGCCGGGCAGCAGGCTGCAGATCTCCCCGATACGGTCATTGGGGGCATTCAGCAGGATATAACGGGCGCTCTGGGCCCGCTTTACCGCGTTGATCCTGAAACAAAGCTGCTGCAGCAGCTGCTCCTGCGGAGGAGTGAGGCCATTGCTGCCCACCAGCAGCGCTTCGGATTTCAGGATCACCTCCACTTCCTTCAGCCCGTTCATGAACAGGGTGGATCCGCTGCTGACCAGGTCGCAGATGGCGTCGGCCAGGCCGATGCCGGGCGCAATCTCCACCGATCCGCTGATCTCGTGGATATCAGCCTGCACCCGGCGCTCCTCAAGGAAGCGCTTTACGATCACCGGGTAGCTCGTGGCGATACGCTTCCCCTGCAGGTCCTGCACGGAGCGATATTCCTTTTCCTTGCTAACGGCGACGGACAAACGGCATTTTCCAAAACCCAGCGGAGCTATGGTCTTTACCTTCTTTCCTTTTTCCAAAATCACGTTCTCCCCGACAATGCCGATGTCGGCTACGCCGTCCTCCACATATTGGGGAATATCGTCGTCCCGGAAAAAGAACACCTCCAGGGGAAAATTGCTGGCCGTAGTTTTGAGCTGGTTGATGCCATTGCTGATTTTGATGCCGCATTCCCGGAGCAGCCGCATCGAATCGTCGTGCAGACGTCCGGATTTTTGAATGGCCATTTTTAGGTTCATCGCTTTATGCTTATTGATAATAAAAAAGCCTACCGTTCCGGCAGGCCTCTGAATGCTTTTTATGTCAGTACGAACATAAAATCGTCACCGCCTACCCCTGTGGATAAGAATGATGGTGATGATGTATGTGCAGTCCGTATCGCATAATTACGGTGCAAAAGTAATTATTCGGGAGGAAAATCAAAACAAAATGTCGTTTTTTTGAAAATTTTCATCCCTCAGAACCGGGGACAATCGTCTTTTTCGGGCCAGAGCCGGCGGATCACCAGCGCCACGTATCCGCCGCCGCTGCGGAAAGAGCTATGGGTAAGCCAGCGGAAATCATGTACACCCGCCACGAGGGGGCCCACCCGGATGGCCGCCCCGACCAGCACCTCACCATGGGTATTGAAATAGATGGGGAGCGAACCGCCGAAATGCGCAATTTCCCAGCGTGGAGTGAGGATCAGGCTGTTGGTGACATGTACCCGGTAGTCCGCATAGCCGTTCAGGAAGGACGCGTCAAGGATAAGGTTGGCGTTGAGGTAAAAGTTACGTCCGAGGGATTTGTCGAAGTTGATATGGAGGGCGGCCGGAAGTCCGACGGTGAACTTTCCCTGCAGGCTGTCCGCCTCCACCATTCCGGCGATGGCATTGTTAAACCCCTGCAGCGAGGTCACCGTATCGACTATATTCTGAAAAGTGCTCAGGTCGGCGGCGGTCCCCAGGGGTCCGCGGATCTGCCGGCTGGCGGATCCATACTTGTACTTCAGCCGGCCGATATCGGTAAGGGCCGCTTCGATCTTCCAGTCGTAATTGCCCGGTGTGTTATCGATATAATTGGGGATAACACCCGGCAGACGCCGGGTATAGGAAACGCCGAGGTCCAGCCCGAGAGACAGCTTGGAACCGTTGAGGGCGAACCGCTTGTTCCGCTTGAAAGGGTTGGTATCGTTCAGACTGTCCAGGTTCCCCGAATAACCGTAGCTGCCCTGCGCCCGGGAGAAGTAATAGTCGCCTCCGGAAGGATAGGGCGATACCTCTACGGCATCCGCGTCGACAAAGGCCCCTGCTGCTCCTTTTAATACCTTTAGCGTAGCACCCGCCTTCCAGGTATCATAGGTGGTCTGCTGCATCACGCGGGAGGCGGTGATATAGAATTCGCTCCAGCTGTTGCTGACCAGCCTTCCCTGCTGCATTTTGTTCACCGCGTTCTCGCGGATAAAGGAATAAGGCCCTTTTGTGCTGTCGTTCAGGGCAAAATCCATCCTGTCCCCGTTGCTGTATGAACGTGCGTTCCATCCGGCTCCTACGGTAAGCCGGTGATCCACGGCATACAGTACATTCAGCACATGCACATTGCTCATCAGCGCGCCGTACCGCTTCTTGTCGCCATGAATGAGCTCCGAGCCCAATATGCTGCTGTCGGTGGAAAGAGGATGATTGTAAGGATTGAATTTTACAATATTGTTGTTCCACATGCTGCTTACGCCGATGAGCTCCACATCCCAACGGAAGGGCATATCCGCCGATGCAGCCGGCTGGCTGGCGGTATTCAGCACACCGCCATATACACTGCCTTCAAAACCGGAAAACTGCTGGGCCCGGGCGGTCCGGGACAGAAAAACGCCACATGCGATAACGGCAATACGGAAAAAATAACGGTAAAAAATCATGGCAACAGGCAAACGTGAAATACGGAGGTTAAAGCCGGCCTTATAGAAACGTATATTTGCTTTTCTTATTTTACCTGCGGGAACACAATTCATGGAACGAAATTATGGAATGGTTTTTTCTCTTTTATATATAATGATGCTCCCGATCATAAAACGGCTGTTTGCTACAGGCTGCTGCGCCGCGGCGCTCCTTCTTCCCGGCGCGGGGCATGGACAGGGGAAATCCACGCTGCAGCTGCTTTACGATACCAGCGCGATTACGGAACTTTATGACGCCTTGCCCGTCGGCATCACGGTAGAAAATACACGGGGAAGGAAAGCACAGACCGCGGGATGGCTGGGCGGATCGCTGCGCTGGAAAGCATTCGACATCCGGGTATTTCCGGGCACCTTCGAGGCGGGCACCGTCCGCTTCGACCGGCAGGCCGTACGGCGGAACGGCGACCATATCGACCTGACGGTGATCCCGCGGGCGCAACCTTCGGACAGTCAGCATTTCCGGCTGGAAATACCTTTTCTCAGCAAGATCCGCTTTAACTTCTTTGAGGACAGCATCAAGCGGGCCATCCCCTTTTACCTGAACGTGGAGGGGATATACAGCTCGGGCAGGACCTTTCCGCTCGACACCTCCGATATCCGCTTCCGCACAGACAACGCCCGGCTGCTGCAGGGCAATACCCTGCTGGTACCCGCTGACGATCATCAAACGGAGACCGTCGTCCTGGATGCCGTTTATAAAGGGGATACCGCGCTCCGGCTGCATACCGTGCTGCCGGTGAAAACGATATGGGATCCTTACCGGAAGATGCCGGCCGAGCCCCCGCCGGCCCGGAAAAGGAGAAGATAGGGACGGCAAAAGATGTTCCTTTTATTTATTCTTTTCGTATCTTTGCAACGGCAAGTCTTACACGACCAGCTCCTGCTGAACTCCCCCAGGGTCGGAAGACAGCAAGGGTAGGCGGTTGTAGCGGTGCGATGTAAGTAACTTGCCATTTTTTTATCAATTGACACAGCAGGCAGACGCTCAGACTGTTTCCTTCCACCGACTGGATGGCGGTCCCGACGGGCCTGTACCATCTTAATTTCCAAAAACCATGAAGTTTTTTATTGACACGGCCAATCTGGATCAGATCAAAGAGGCCCATGAGCTCGGTATTTTAAACGGCGTAACCACCAACCCCTCCCTGATGGCCAAAGAAGGTATCAAAGGGCAGGAAGCCGTTACCAAGCATTATAAAACCATCTGCGAGCTGGTAGACGGCGGCGATGTCAGCGCAGAGGTGATTTCCACGGACTTCGACGGCATCGTTGAGGAAGGGAAAAAGCTGGCCGCCATACATCCCAACATCGTCGTGAAGGTGCCCATGATCAAAGACGGGGTAAAGGCCATGAAATGGTTTTCCGACAACGGCATCCGTACCAACTGTACGCTGGTGTTCTCCGCCGGGCAAGCCATCCTGGCGGCCAAGGCCGGCGCCAACTACGTATCCCCCTTTATCGGTCGTATCGACGACGGCAACTGGGACGGGGTACAGCTTATCGAACAGATCGCCCATATCTATTCCGTGCAGGGATATGAAACGGAAATACTCGCCGCTTCTATCCGCAGCAGCCTCCATATCGTGAAATGCGCCGAAGCGGGCGCCGACGTGGTCACCTCCCCGCTGGAGCCGATCCTGGGCCTGCTGAAGCACCCCCTCACGGATATCGGACTGGCCAAGTTCCTGGAAGACGCCAAGAAATTCCAGTAACACCGAGGCCCTCCGCCGGTACAGGAAACCCGGCATGGCCGCAATAACTTATCCGCAGCAGGTGATCCTGCCCGTACTGGACCCTCCGAAGTTTCGGGGGGTCTTTTTTTATTTTCTTTTCTTTCTGAAAAAGAAGATTGCCGTTAAAACATTTGACTTTTTATTGGTTTGGCTGTACCTTACCCCGGAAAATAGTTTCATATTATTACAAAAAATATGAGAATGGTCTTGTACCGTTCTGTCCACACAATCCATATCCGTTATGAAGCAATTTATCTTAGCGCTGGACCAGGGAACCACCAGCTCGCGCGCCATCGTCTTTGACCACAAGGGGGCTATCGTTTCGGTAGCGCAAAAGGAGTTCCGCCAGATCTTCCCCGAAGCGGGCTGGGTGGAGCACGACCCGCAGGAGATATGGTCTACCCAGGCCGGCGTAGCAGCGGAAGCCATTACCCAGACCGGCATCAGCGGGGAGCAGATCGCCGCCATCGGCATTACCAACCAGCGGGAAACCACGGTGGTCTGGGACCGGGAAACGGGCAAGCCGGTCTATAATGCCATCGTATGGCAGGACCGCCGGACCGCCGCCTTCTGCGACCAGCTGAAAAAAGACAAAACGGATGCTACCATTCAGGAAAAGACCGGCCTGGTGGTGGATGCTTATTTTTCAGGCACCAAGGTGCGCTGGATCCTCGAAAACGTGGAGGGAGCGCGACAGAAGGCCGAAGCCGGAAAGCTCGCTTTCGGCACGATCGACTCCTGGCTGATCTGGAATTTCACCCGGGGACAGCTGCACATCACCGATGTTACCAATGCCTCCCGGACCATGCTTTTTAATATCCACACCCTGAGCTGGGACGACGATCTGCTCCGGATACTGGACATCCCCAAAAACATGCTGCCGGAAGTACGCTCCTGCAGCGAAGTATATGGAAAGACCTCCGGTCAGCTGCTGGCCCATCCCGTGCCGCTGGCGGGCATAGCCGGCGACCAGCAGGCCGCGCTCTTCGGCCAGCTTTGTACGCAGCCCGGTATGGTAAAAAATACCTATGGCACCGGCTGTTTCATGATGATGAATACCGGCGAAAAGCCCATTCCCTCCCGGAACAACCTGCTGACCACCGTAGCCTGGCAGATCGGCGGAAAAACGCAGTATGCCCTGGAGGGCAGCATCTTTATCGCCGGCGCTGTCGTGCAGTGGCTGCGCGACGGGCTGGGCATCATCCGGTCTTCCTCCGATGTGGAAAAGCTGGCCCGTGAAGTAAAAGACAGCGACGGGGTATACCTGGTGCCCGCCTTCGCCGGGCTCGGCGCTCCCTACTGGAACCAGTACGCCAGGGGCACCCTTGTGGGGGTGACCCGCGGCACCGGCGCCGCCCACATTGCCCGGGCAGCGCTGGACAGCATTGCCTTCCAGACCTGGGAAGTGCTGAAGGCCATGGAAGCGGACTCCTCCATCCATATTCATGAGCTGCGGGTAGACGGGGGCGCTACCGCCAACGACCTGCTTATGCAGTTCCAGGCAGACCTGCTGCAGACCGACGTAGTAAGGCCGAAGATCACCGAGACCACTGCCCTCGGGGCGGCTTACCTGGCCGGTCTGGCCGTCGGATACTGGGAAAACGAGGAAGCGCTCCGCGAGCAATGGCAGGAAGACAAACGCTTTCCTGCCCAAATGCCCGGGGAAGAAGTGAAGGTAACCCTGCGCCAATGGAAAAGGGCTGTGAACGCCGCACGCTACTGGGCAGACAACCCCGTTACGGAAGACTAAAAACGACGTCAAAACCATAATTTCGGTTCATTTTTCACCTCCTCATTAACCTTAACCGTATGTCACCTTATCTTGCTGAGATCATTGGCACCGCCATGCTGCTTTTGCTGGGCGATGGCGTGGTAGCCAACGTCGTTTTGAACAAAACAAAAGGAAACAACAGCGGCTGGATCGTCATCACCTTCGGCTGGGGCATCGCCGTTTTTACCGGCGTCTTTATGGTCGGCCGTTTCAGCGGCGCCCATCTTAACCCGGCGGTTACGCTGGGCCTGGCCATGGCCGGTAAGTTTCCCTGGGAACAGGTACCGCTTTATATGCTATCGGAACTCACCGGGGCGGCCATAGGGGCGTTGCTGGTGTGGCTGGCCTATCGCCGCCATTTCGATGAAACAACCGACGCCGAAGCCAAGCTGGCTACCTTCTGCACCGGGCCCGCCATCCGCAGCTATGGCAACAACGTCATTACCGAGGTCATCGGCACCTTTGTACTGGTATTCGGCGTGCTGTACCTTGCCAAGGCAGACGTAGGGCTGGGCGCCCTCGACGCGCTTCCCGTGGGCCTGCTGGTGCTGGGTATCGGGCTGTCGCTGGGCGGCCCCACCGGCTACGCCATCAACCCTGCCCGCGACCTGGGGCCACGCATCATGCATGCCCTGCTTCCCATTCCGGGCAAACGGGACAGCGACTGGAGCTATGCCTGGGTACCCGTACTCGGGCCGCTCGCCGGCGCCGTCGTAGCCGCTTTGCTTTACCGCTGTATCGCCTGAGCAGGAGGAAAAAGGCAACGGGAACAACGCAGGTTCCCGGGGTACGGGAAGCCCCGAAATGTATATTGTATATTTAGACGGATACGGCAGCCGGCCATGCGGAAGCGCAGGGCGCGCGGGAAGCCTGCAGGGCGTATTAAACCCTTTGGTACAGTGATTGTTGTTGTTAGTGATGAACATCGTCAACTATCATTATGCTACAATCCAATATTCCCGATTCCCCTTATCCGCGCGTTGTCATTGTCGGCGCAGGCTTCGCCGGTATCAACCTTGTAAAAACGCTGCATAACAAGCCTTTCCAGGTGGTGCTGCTGGACCGGAATAACTTCCATACCTTCCAGCCCCTGCTCTACCAGGTAGCCACGGCGGGGCTCGAGCCGAGCAGCATCGCCTTCCCCATACGGGGTATTTTCCGGCGCAAAAACAAGTTTATCTACCGCCTGGCGGAGGTAGAGGACGTCAGTCCGGATACCCATACCCTGAATACATCCATCGGCCCTATCCGTTACGACTACCTCGTAATCGCCACCGGCAGCGTAAGCAACTTTTTTGGCAATAAGAATTTCGAAACCTACGGCTCCGGCATGAAAAGTCTGTACGAGGCCGTAGGCATACGGAATTACGGACTGAAAAACATCGAGCAGGCGCTGCTGCTGAAAGACCGGGCGGCGCAGGAAAAAGCCCTTACCATCGTCATCGCGGGCGGCGGTCCTACCGGCGTGGAGCTTGCCGGCGCCCTGGCCGAGTTCCGGAAGACCATCTTTCCGCAGGACTATCCCGAGCTGTCCGCCGACCTCATGCACATTTATCTCATCGAAGGCGCCCCGCGTCTCCTGGCCAACATGAGCGAGCAGGCCTCTGCGCAAACCCACAAGTTCCTCGCGGAGATGGGCGTTAAGATATACCTGCAAACCCTGGTAAAGGATTACGACGGGGAGGTGGTATACCTCGGCAACGGGGAACAGATCCCCACCCAGTCTTTTATCTGGAGCGCCGGGGTAAAGGGGAATGCCCTGCCGGGTCTGCGGGAAGAACAGATCAAAGGCGGCCGCATCGAGGTGGATACGTTCAACCTGGTAAAAGGATGCTCCAATGTATACGCCATCGGCGACGTGGCGCTGATGACCGACAACGATCACCCCAAAGGCTATCCCATGCTGGCCCAGGTGGCTATACAGCAGGGGAAAAACCTGGGCGCCAACCTGGTACGGCGGCAGAACAAAGAGCCGCTGCGCCCCTTCTCCTACCGCGATAAAGGCACCATGGCCACCATCGGCCGGAACAAGGCGGTGACCGACATCGGAAAGCTGCACCTGCACGGCTTCATCGCCTGGGTCATGTGGGGAGTAGTGCACCTCATGTTCCTGATGGGCTTCCGGAACAAGCTGGTGGTATTCATCAACTGGATGTACAGCTACTTCACCTACGACAAGGGGACCCGCATTCTATTGAAGCGGCATATATAGGCAAGGGTTTCCGGTTTCGGATTGAAATTCTACGGCCAAAGATTCAAGGGATAAATTCAGAAGATCAGATAATATCCTACTGTTTCAACTACCCACCCACATGAGAAAATTGACTACAACCCTTACAGCGATTTTTATGCTGTCTTTTGTCGCAGTGGCGCAATCTTCCGACCCGCGCAGCCATCTTGATGATCTAAAGACACGCTCGGTAGACAGCTTATTCAGGAATTACAATACCGATAATACATCCGGGATAAGCGTCATGGTTATAAAAGACGGGAGGATCATTTACAACCGTTCATTCGGTCTGGCGGATATTGAAAACAAGGTTCCGGCCACTTCTCAAACCAATTACCGGATAGCCTCCGTGACCAAGCAGTTCACCGCTATGGCCATTATGATGCTGAAAGAGGACAAAAAGCTCTCGTTGAACGACCACCTGAGAAAATTCTTCCCCTACCTGCCGGCCTATACGGATGAGATAACGATCCGGAATATGCTGAACCATACGGCGGGACTGCCGGGCTATGGGGATCTCGTTGCCAAAGGCACGACGCAACCGCTGACCGATACCGATGTGCTGGGGTTAATCAGGAAAACAGATACCCCGGCTTTTAAGCCCGGATCAAGGTTTTCATACAGCAATACCGCATACGTACTGTTGGGACTGGTGGTGGAAAAGGTTTCCGGCATGCCGTTCAAAGACTTCCTCAGACAACGGATCTTCACTCCGCTGAAGATGACGCAAACCACGGTGAACAGCATGACCGGCAGTATCCCTGACCGGGCTTACGGATATAATTTACGGGATGGCGGGTTAAAAAAGGAAGACCAGAGCTTATATAGTTATCTGCTGGGCGATGGCGGCATCTACTCCTCCGTAGATGATTTTTATAAGTGGGACCAGGCGCTTTATACCCCAAAATTGGTCAAACCTGCAACGTTAAAGGAGATTTTTACAGAAAGCTCGAAAGAAACTCCTACATCCGCTTATGGATACGGCTGGTATATTGATGAGAAGTTCGGGGAAAAAAGGGTCTCGCATAGCGGCGGCACCACCGGCTTTTCTTCTTATTATGTGCGGTATCCCGATATACGGTTTTCCGTTATTGTATTTGCCAACCAGGACGAAGGGGTAACCCTGGGACCTGTTGTGGACGCCATCGAAGATATTTATCTGAAAGAGCGGCTCAGCGGTTCTGCAACGAATTGAGGGTCTGCGCTCCGATCAGCTCATCCGCGCGGCCGCCGAGGGGGCGGAAATAGACCAGGATCGTATAGTCGTTCTCGGTTTCCCACCAATTGCCTTCCGTATTGGTGGTATTGAGCTTGCCGGAAGCCTGATCTACGGTACCGTATACATAATTATAATACCCCTGCTTCAGCAGCAGCGTACCTTCATAGGCATGACGGGCGGCATTATACGTCAGCTTATTGCTTTCATTGCATTCGTAGTTCGTCAGCTCCCCGAAGATATAGAGATCGCTCCCCGCATAGGGGGTTTCTGCGGGAAAGGTAAAATGCACCGTAGCATAGTCCCCTTCATAATCAGGATTATAGCCGGTTTCGAGCATCGAAGGATAATAATGTCCGTTGATATCCTTCAGGTAAAGATACCGGATAGTCACCCGCTGCGGGTCCGGCAACGCATATACGTCGGTGGATCTTTTCCCGTAATCGATATGGTCCACCCGCTCGGTCTGCAGGCGGAAGCTTTGCAGGTCTATCCAGCGCCATTCTTTCGTACCCGGGAATACACAGTCGTTTTCCGCATTGTATTCCAGCACATCGCCTTTCAAAAAGGTGGGCCGGATACCGGTGATGGCATTGTCCCAGCGGTAATTCTGCAAGATGCAGACCTTTACCTGCGAAAGCGCGTTGGACACCTGAACGCCCTTCAGGCTTACCGAAAAGTTTACTTTCTGATGCGAACGGAACAGCTTGGGGTTGATCGGTTGCTCGATCCGGCCCTGTATGACGGCCTTGTTGTTCACCACAAGCAGCCGGCGGGTAAAGGCCAGCTGCGAAGTGTCGTTATCCAGGTAAACCTTCAGCAGATAATTGCCGGGGCGGGTAATCGTAAAATCACCGTTGGGCAGCTCCGCTCTGTAATGGGTATAGCGCTGTAAGGCCACAGAAGAGTAATGGTAATCGACAATGCGGTTTTCGGTAAATCCCCTCAGGTAGTCGAAGGGTGTGAGATTGGCCGGCGTCCAGTCCGCATTGCACAGCACCAGGGTATAGTAATAATTTTTTACATCCGCATCCAGATCGTCAAAGGATAGTTCTACCTTGCTGCCCTGGTCCAGGGCGATCAGCGGATAGGCAAGCGGCGTACCCTGCGGTGTGAGCTTGACCGTCCGGATGTTTTCCCGGTAAACATGATCCGGCGTGATGGCGGTGACCTGCGCGCATAACATCAGGGGAAACAAGCCACAACCGAACAAAGCAAATAAACGAAGCATAGGCGACGAAGATACGACCGGATGAAGTTACTAACAATTTCCCGGTTTAACGGTATACATAACCGTATCATAACCGTACAGTAACTGTATCATAAGCGAACAGTTTTTACAAAAGGATATTATTTAATTATCTGAAAAATATCCTTTTAATAAACAGGCATCGTTTGTGAAGCATAAGCAAGAGGAAAACATAAATATCCGTGCTCAGCAATTACTTCAAGACCGCCTGGCGACACCTGCTCAAGGGAAAAGCTTACACACTGATCAATATCACAGGTCTGGCAACGGGTATGGCCATTGCCCTGCTGATCGGGCTATGGATCGCAGACGAGATCAGTTTTGACCACTACTTTGCCCGTCATGAACGGATCGTACAGGGCATGGTCGTACAGGCCGTTAGTGAAGGAGCCAATGTAAATGATTTTGTCGCTATGCCCATGGGGCAGGCGTTCCGCGACCGGTACGGCGATCTCTTTAAAAGGGTTGCACTATCCTCCGGACGGGACAACTGCGTGATCGCCGCCGGCGAAAAAAAGCTGCCGGCCACCGCCCTCTGGGCCCAGCAGGAGCTTCCCGAAATGTTTACCTTCAAAATGGAGAAGGGTACGATCTCCTCCATGGCAGATCCTTCCACCGCACTGATCTCGGCATCGCTGGCAGAAGCTCTCTTCGGGCAGGCCGATCCCATCAACAAAACATTCCGGCTCAACAACAAGAACGACCTGAAGATCGGCGGCGTCTACGAAGACCTGCCCTCCAACACCACTTTTGCTGACGTCCGGATGATCCTGCCCTGGGACAACGGGGAGAATCGCTATCTTAACGGCAATACCGACTGGAATGACCATAACGGACTGCTGTATGCGGAGCTGGCGGATAATGTCAGCGCCGCCCAGGCCAACGCCCGTATCAGAAAACTTCCGACGCCCCATATCAAGGGCTGGCGGGAGGAGGCCATGGTCTATCCGCTGGACAAGACCCATCTTTACGATCAATTCAGCAACGGCAGGCCGGCCGGCGGCCGTATCCTTTTCGTATGGCTTTTCGGGATCATCGGCAGCTTTGTGCTGCTGCTGGCCTGCATCAACTTCATGAACCTCGCTACGGCACGCAGCGAGAAAAGGGCCAAAGAAGTGGGCATCCGGAAAACCATCGGGTCCGCACGGTCCGGGCTGATCGGGCAGTTTCTCGGAGAATCCGTGCTGCTGTCCGGGCTGGCTTCCGGGCTGGCCCTCCTCCTTACGGTGACCTCCCTTCCTTTTTTCAATACCCTCGCTGCCAAGCAGATAACCATTCCCTGGGACAAGGCCTTGTTCTGGGTCACGGCTACAGGCTTTATCCTGTTGACAGGACTGCTTTCGGGCAGCTATCCCGCCTTCTATCTCTCCGGGTTTAAGCCGGTCAGCGTCCTCAAAGGGCCGATACGTGCGGGCCGTTCCGCTTCGCGCTTCAGACAGGTGCTGGTGGTCCTCCAGTTCAGCATCTCCCTGGTCCTTATCATCGGCACCCTCATCGTATACCGGCAAATCGGCTACACCAAAGACCGGCCGGTGGGTTATAACCGCGAAGGATTGCTGAGCGTGAACATCAACACACCCCAACTCTACGATCATTATGACGCCCTGCGCCGGGATCTTTTACAAAGCGGTATGGTACAGGATGTGGCGGCGTCTTCCATGAAGCTGACCAGCTTCATGAGCAATAACGAACTGTACTGGAGGAGAAAGCGTCCCGACCAGGAATCTGTTTTTTTCCGTAATGTCAACGTCACAAGGGATTTCGGGACCACAGTAGGCTGGAAAGTAATTCACGGCCGTGATTTCAGCCGCGAATACGCTACGGACTCTTCCGCCATGATCCTCAACGAGGCGGCTGCCAGGGTAATCGGGATCAAAGACCCTATAGGGGAAACCATGCGGTTCGGAAGAAGGAATTACACCGTGATCGGCGTTGTTAACGATATGGTCACCAACTCCCCGTACGACAGCATCGAACCGGCCATCTTCCTGGGCGACGGCTATGTGTCGGAGATACTCCTGCGCATCAGGCCGGGTAGCCCTGTACATACCGCCCTGGATGCCATTGCTGCTGTCTTTAAGAAATACGATCCGGGCAGCCCTTTCCTCTACCGGTTCACGGACGACGAATACGCCCGCAAGTTCGAAGCGGAACAACGTATCGGCGATCTCGCTTCCTTATTCACGGGACTGGCCATCTTCATATCCTGCCTGGGACTGTTCGGGCTGGCTTCCTTCGTGGCCGAACAGCGCACCAAGGAGATCGGTGTACGCAAGGTCCTGGGCGCGGGTATACACAGTATCTGGATGCTGCTGTCCAAAGAATTCATCCGCCTGGTCTCCCTGTCCCTGGTCATTGCCATACCCTTATCCTACTGGATCATGGACCGATGGTTGCAGCAGTACACTTACAGATCCGGTATGCCCTGGTGGATCTTTATCTCGGCCGGCGCGGGCATACTCCTCATTACCCTGCTTACCGTGAGCTACCAATCGCTGAAGGCAGCGCTGCAGAACCCGGTCAAAAGCCTGAGAACGGAATAAATAATTTGATGATGTGCTGATTTGATGATGTGCTGATTACTTCATCATCAAAGACGAAGCCTTCACTGAGACAAATAAAAAACCAGTGAGCACGAAGTAAATCATCAAATTTCCAAATCATCAAATCAAACTATCCCCTCCTTTGCCCATCTGGACAAAATCATGTAGGTTTGGACCTGATCCGAAAAAAAGCCCCTTGTCGTTACCTGCCTTTATCGCCAGACGGATTGCCTTCAACCGGGAACGTACCTTCTCGCGGTTTATCATCCGCATTGCCGTAGCCGCTACCGCCCTCAGCGTGGCGGTGATGATTCTGGCTACCGCGCTGGTCAATGGCTTCCGGGAAGTGGTGAGCCAGAAGATATTCAGCTTCTGGGGGCATATCCATATCACCGAGTTCCAGCCCAATGCCGGACCGCTGACCGAGGAGCTGCCCTTCCTGGCCAACGACACGCTCGAAAACGCCATCCATGCCCTTCCCGGCGTACAGAGCCTGGACATCTACGCCACCAAACCGGCTATCCTCCAGGCGGCCGATGCCAGCGAAGGAGTGATCTTTAAAGGAGTAGACCGCCGCTATCACTGGAAGTACCTGCAGCAATACCTCATCCGGGGCAGGCTTCCGCAATTCCCGGACAGCGGATACTCGCAGGAGATCGTAATTTCCGAATATCTCGCCCGTAAGCTCCGGCTCCGGGTCAACGGCCGTCCGCTCGTATTTTTTATTCAGAAAGCAGGGGAAATGCCCCGGGCAAGACGCCTGACGGTGACCGGCATCTATAAAACCAGCATTGAGGAATATGACAAAACCTATATCATCGGCGACATCGACCTCATACGCCGGCTCAACGACTGGCAGCCTAATCAGGTAGGCGGCTACGAGATCATGCTGAACGACTATCACCGCATGGATACCGTCAGCAACCTGATCTACGACCACATATTGCCGGACAAGCTAACGTCGCTCACCATACGACAGCTTTATCCCAACATATTTGACTGGCTGGGATTGCAGGATATGAACGAGGTCATCATTATCGTGATCATGACCATTGTCGCCATCATCAATATGATTACCGCCATCCTGATCCTGATCCTTGAGCGGACCAATATGGTGGGCGTGCTCAAAGCCCTGGGCATGCGTACGGCTTCGCTGCAGAAGATATTTCTTTTCCAGTCCGCCTACATCCTGTCGGTGGGATTGCTGATCGGAAATATCGCAGGACTGGGGCTGGCCATCCTGGAAAAGCAAACCGGCTTCTTCAAGCTGCCGGAAGAAACGTATTACATGCCCGTAGCGCCCATCCTCATCAAGCCCTGGCAGGTGATCCTGATCGATGCCGGCACGCTGCTGATCTGCGTGCTGGTGCTGGTGATCCCTTCCCTGCTTATCCGCAAGGTGCAGCCGGTAAAAGCGATCACCTTCAAGTAGCCCGCCGCCCTTACCGGAAATCAAACCATAACACGCCTTCACCGGGAGCATTCAGCTCGGTATTCGGCTGGCTCTGCGGCCCCATATCCGCCGCCTCGTGAAATTTTGTGCCGATGGCCTGTATGGCATGCATAAAGCCCAGGTTGCCTTCCGGGTAAGACACCGTAGTATGACGGTTACCCGCTCCCTGCGGATCGGGGGTGTGCAGCATCTGGAGAAAAAGGTTGCGGTTTTCCGTAAATACCGTAAAAGGCCACTCCCTGGTTTTTATATTGACCCAGTACAGCTCGCTGTGATTCCCCTTAAACTCCGGATATTGCCAGCTCTCGCCGGTCACCGCCGGGTTGTATGCCTTATCCCAGACCCCGAATTGCAATCCCTTCAGCCGGTTTTTCCATACATGATAGGGTCCCCGTCCCAGCCACCGCATGCCGGCGATCTTCCCTTCCGGGTAATCAAAAGTGATCCCCATAAAATCCGCCTCTCCTTTCTGGCTGAAGGAGTAAGATAATTTCGCCGGCATGCCCGGCGCAAAGGTCCATTCCGTTTTTAACCAGCTGTCTTTACCGCGGTAAGCGGCAGCCACCACCACGTTCTTTCCTTCGGTCCGGTAGTCCAGCTTTTGCAACGGCAGATCGCGGCCTGCCAGCGCGGGCCCTCCGGACAGGGAAAGCAGCGAATCGTTCCGCAGCACCTTTTCGAGATAACCGCTTTTCCTGCTAAAAAATATCCTCACTTGCCCGTCTTCCACGATCAGCTCATCCGCGTTGGGTATCATACGCACGGGAGACGGCGCCGAAGGCTTTGTCGCTTCCCGCATGACGTCCGCGGGACTGTGCAGCGGCCAGCTCCAGGTAAATATCTCCCGGTGATGCGGATCCAGGGCCGTGAGGTACAGGGCGTCGCTTGAGGCCCAGGATGCCGGAAGTCCGAGGTCCAGCCACTTCTTTTCCCCGGGCGCTGCCGAAGCGGTTGTAACGGCGCCCTCTGCATCCGTATGTGGTGTCACACCCCGGTCGGAAGGACCGCCAAAGCTCACCAGCTTCCAGCGGAAGCTGCACTGGTCCAGGTTGGTAAAGGTGTAACGGTTCTCTACGGGCAGCCTGCCGTCGAAGCCCGGCCCGATATAAGGCTGGTCGATATGTACCGGCGACCAGATCTCCTTAATGGTATAATAGCTGCCTTCCTTTTCGCGGTGCGGACCCAGGATGCCGTCGGGCGCATTGTTGCCATGGGTGTCTATGCTGTCGTTTTTATCCCGCCGCACGATGCCCTCGTCGGCAAATACCCAGATAAAACCGCCGGCCGAGCGCGGACTGCGCCGGATGAGGTTCCAGTAATCCTCCAGCCCCGCTCCTGCGCCGCCGTCATACAGGCCGTGCATGAATTCGGTTGGAAAATAGACTTCGTTGCTGTACAGGGCAAGGTTCTGCAGGTAATCATAAGTCGGGTAATGTTTGGTATTGGTACCGTTGAACTTTTCCCAGGGATGTATCACCAGGCGATGCTGGGGATCGTACCGGTCAAAATCCCCGTCGAGATGGCGGTTAAAGCCGCCTTCATTACCGTTGTCCCAGATAACGATGCCGGGATGGTTGACATCGCGGATCACCATTTCCCGCACCAGCCGGTGTCCCGTACTGTCGTCATAGTTGTGCTGCCAGCCGGTCAGCTCATCGAGCACCATGAGCCCCATGGAGTCGCAGGCGTCGAGAAAATGCACGTCGGGCGGGTAATGGGACATCCTGACGGCGTTCATGTTCATCTCCTTCATAAGGGCAACATCTTTGATGCTGATCGCCTTGCTGGTGGTCCTCCCGCTTTCCGGCCAGAAGCTGTGGTGATCCACACCTTTGAACCATACTCTTTTTCCGTTGAGATAAAAACCGTCGTGCGGACGCAGCTCGGCGGTACGGAAACCAAACTGCGTGGCGACGGTATGCACCACCCGGCCCTGCGCATCCTTCAGGTTGACCTTCACCCGGTACAGGTTCGGAAATTCAGGACTCCACAAATGAACGCCGGCATACTGCCGCTGCAGCGTAGCGCTGTCTGCAGCAAGGGAAGTCGAGACGGGAGCCAGCCGCCGGCCGCCGCCTGCTTCGGCAGGACTCGCTTCCAGCGTATAGCCTTTACCGGTATTGGCGGTAAATACCCGGATGCTCAGTTTTCCTGCCGCGGTGGCATCGACGGCCAGCCGCTCGATATGCGCCTGGGGCAGCACCTCCAGGTAAACGGGCCGGAAGATCCCGCCGAAGATCCAGAAGTCGCCCTGCCGCTCGGCCCTGTTGATGCTGGCATTGGCGGACTTCTTGCTTATCGTCACCTCCAGCAGGTTGTCGGCGCCAAGCTTCAAAAGGGGAGTGATATCATATTTGAACCGGTAAAAAGCGCCCTGGTGTATCGGCCCGGCCTGCCGGCCGTTAATCATCACCCTGGTATCCGTCATGGATCCTTCAAAGACGATATTGACCTGCTTACCCGCCCAGGATCTGTCTGCGCGGAAATGATACCGGTAAATGCCCTGCTCGCCGGCTTGCTGCTCCGCTTTTTCCCGCCCGTAGTTATAGGTGCCGAAGCCTTGCAGCTCCCAGCAGGAAGGTACCGGTATGGTGGTCCACTTGCCGCTGTTCCGCCCCGCGGTACAATAGAAATCCCAGCTTACCGTGTGATCCTTGTCGGTGCCGGACAGGTATTTCAGGATGGTCTCCTGGGAGAAGGCTGAAGCCGCATACAGGGACAGCAACATCCACAGGAGAAAAAATTTTCTGGAAGAAAGCATGGAGCCTATTTTATGTCAGTCGTCAGTTATCATTGTCCTGCAGCATCCGGCTGCAGAGAATGCCGGCGGCCACGGCGGCATTCAACGATTCGGCCTGGCCCAGCCGGGGAATGGTCACCTGGCAGGTTGCCCGCCGGACAAGTTTTTCGCTTAAGCCCCGGGACTCGTTACCGATCAGCAGCATCCCTTCGCGGATGGCGCCGCCGGACCAGGGTTGCCCCTGCAGGGTGGCGGCATATACCGGCAGGGCGGGGTACTGCTCCAGCAGCGCGCTGATATCGGTCTCGGTAACCCTTACCCGGGCTATGCTTCCCATGGTGGCCTGGATGGTTTTGGGGTTGTACACATCGGCGCAGCCGGGCGAGCAGAATACCTGCGCTATCCCGAACCAGTCGGCGATCCGGATGATCGTGCCGAGGTTGCCCGGGTCCCGGATTTCCTCCAGACCGAGGGAACGCTTCCCGGAGGGGTCTGTCCCGCCGGGCAGGGGAATGTCGCACACCGCCAGCACCTGCCGCGAGCTTTCGAGCGCCGTCAGCCGCGCCAGCTCTTCGGGCGTCACCGGTATGATGCCGGCCGGCAAGGCAGCACGCAGCTGCTCCGGGATGCCGGAAAGCCAGGATTCCACCGCATACAGCTCCTGTATCTTTACGCCCCCGGAGGCCCCCAGCAGCTCCTCCACCACCTTGGCTCCCTCCGCGATAAACCGGCCGAATTTTTGACGGTATTTTTTATGCTGTAATGCATGAATATATTTAACTTGCGCCTTTGAAACCATGAGATCAAACCTACACGAAATCAACAATATGAGCAAATCCCCCGTTTCCGTGTTAGGGTATACCTGAACGGATATCCGCGAAACGGGTTTGCGAAAAGCCACCAAGCCTTTGCTTAAACCTGTGTCAAAATACCAGCCGCATACCGTACCCTGTCGTTCGATTTTGTTTGTTGTGGCGTTGGCGGCTTTGCTAAGCGCTTCCTGTTCCAATACCCGCTATCTGAACAAGGGGCAGTCCTTGCTGGTCGCCAACAAGGTGAATCTGCAGGGCGAGCTCAACAGCACCGAAAAAGAAGATATCCGGAACAGCCTCAACTCACCTTCCGTACTGCTGCAGACCCCCAACCGGAAATTCCTGAAGATGCGGGTGCCGCTCTGGCTCTATAACCAGAAATACAAGGAAAAAAAATCCAGCTGGTTCTGGAACTGGTTGCTGACGGAGAAGAACGTGGAAGCGCCGGTGATCTATGATTCGCTGAAAACGCAGCGCTCCGCCGAGAACATGGTGAACTTCCTGAACAACCAGGGTTATTTCTATGCCTCGGTACAGTATACCCCCCGGGTCAAGCGTCGGAAAACCAGCATCACCTATAATGTCAATACCGGAAAAAGCTTTATCATCGACACCATCGGGTACGACATTGCCGATACCGCCATCGCCAACATCGTAGGAGCCGGTAAAGCAGCGTCCCTGCTAAAAACCGGCATGCCCTTTAAGGTGGAAACCTTTTCGGAGGAACAGGACCGCATTACGGACCTCATCCGGAACGCCGGGTATTTCCGGTTCGGAAGCGACTATGTCAAGTTTGTCGTGGATACCTTTAACCGCGACGTCTTTCATAACCTGCTCAACCCCTTCGAAAACATAGAGCAGGTGTACAAGAGCGCCAGCCAGGAACGGAAGCCGACCCTCAATGTGACCGTGCGTATCGAAAATCCGGAAGACTCTACCGGGAACGATGCGTTCCGCCGCTTTTCCATCAACCATATCTATATTTATCCGGATTATTCCTTCAGCGGCTCCCCCACCGACTCTACCCTGCAGCAGATCAACCGGCGCAACCTTACCTTTCTCTATCATAAGCCCATTGTGAGGCCGCGGGTGCTTTACCGCTCCGTTTATTTCCATCACGGGGAGCTGTACTCCCAGGACAAATACAACTATACGGTCAACAAGCTCAACGAGCTGGGGGTATGGCGCTTTGTTACCGTGGATATGGATACCGTGCCGGGCCATCCGGACCTGCTGGACAGCCGCATCTTCCTGATACCGGGAAAGAAACAGGAGGCCGGCGTGGAGCTGGAAGCTACCAACAGTACCGACTATATCGTGGGCGGGGCGTTGAACCTGACCTACCGCAACAAAAACATCAACCGCTCGGCCAATCTGCTTTCCGCCAGCCTGAAGGGGGGCATAGAGCTCAACTCCCGTCAGAACCGGAATCTCTTTATCCAGGCCCGGGAGTTCAGCGGTCAGGCCAACATATCCTTTCCGCGCTTTATCACCCCCTGGCGGATACGGGACGTCGGCCGTTTTTCCAACGCCCGCACCAACCTGGCCCTGGGGTTCAACTATCTGGACCGGCTGCGCTTTTTTACGCTGAGCAGCTTCAGTGGCTCCTTTGGCTACGACTGGGACGAGACCGCCTATAAAAAATGGATACTAAAGCCTTTCTCTTTTGAATATACCCGCCTTTTCCATGTCACGGACTCCTTCGAAAATCAGCTGAACCTGAATCCTTTCCTGCGAAACAGTCTCCAGTCCACCTTTATCGGCGGCGTCGGAGCCTCCTTTATCTTCAATACGCAGGACCCGCTGCATCCGCAGCGCAGCTTCAACTATGTACGGGTGAACCTCGACGAATCGGGGCTGCTGCTCAAAGGCATCGACGCCACGCTGAAAGGGATCAGCGGCAACCGTACCGATTTCAGGAAGCTGACCTCCGTGGGTATTTCGCAGTATGTAAAGCTGGATGCCGACTATAAACATTATTTCAACCGGCAGCACAGCTCCTTCGTGGCCCGCATATACGGCGGTATCGGCATTCCTTACGGCGGCTCGGACGTCATGCCCTATATCAAACAGTTCACCGCCGGCGGCCCCAACAGCATGCGCGCCTGGCGGTTGCGTACCTTAGGCCCCGGCTCTTACCTGGATCCCAACCTGAACAACCCCAATGTATTTATCGACCAGACGGGTGAGCTGAAGCTGGAGGGCAACCTGGAATACCGCTTCGATATTTTTAAGCTTTTCGGCGGCTTTATGATGCTGAAAGGAGCGCTCTTTACCGATATGGGCAATATCTGGAACCTGAACCCCAATCCCTACAAGCCCGGGGCGGAAATAAGGCTGAACCGCTTTTACCAGGACATTGCCGTGGGGTCCGGAATAGGCCTGCGGCTGGATTTCTCCTATGCCGTGATCCGGCTGGACTTCGCCACGCCGCTGAAGGTTCCTTATGAGCCGCGCAACTATGGCTGGATCGTAGACCAGCTGGCGCCGTTCGACAAGGAGTGGCGTAAGCGGAATATTATTGTCAACTTCGCGGTAGGTTATCCGTTCTGAATGTTTCCTCCTCCTGCAGCCGCCGCGCAAATTCATCCGGCGTAACCGCCTCTTCTACGCTGAAGTCCCCGATATGCGTTCTGCGCAGCGCGCTGAGATGAGCGCCGCAACCCAGCGCCTGTCCGAAGTCATGCGCCAGTGAACGGATATAGGTGCCGGTGCTGCAGACGACCCGGAAGTCCACCTCCGGAAGCGCTATGCGGGTAAGCTCAAAAACGGTGATCTCCACCGGGCGGGGCTCCAGCTCCACGGCAATGCCTTTGCGGGCCAGCCGGTACACCGGGGTACCGTTCTTTTTTATCGCAGCATGCGCAGGGGGCATCTGCAGCTGTTTCCCGAGAAAGGGGACTGTGGCCTGCCGCAGCTGTTCCGGCGTCAGCAGGCTATGGTCGCCCGCATAAACCGGTTCGGATTCCAGGTCGTAGGTGAGGGTGGTGGCGCCGAGGGTAAAGGTGCCCGTATAGGTTTTTTCCCTGGCCTGGTATTCCGATATCTTGCGGGTCATGCGGCCGGTACAGACGATCAGCAGACCGGTGGCCAGGGGATCCAGGGTGCCGGCATGACCGGTCTTGGCCCCGGTAAGACGGCGTATCTTGCGGACCACATCGAAGGAGGTCCATTTCAGCGGCTTATCGATGAGGATCATCTGCCCTTCCTCGTAGCGGTTCATGGGATGCTGCATGCCTCAAAGATAAGACAAGTCCGGCGGGAGCGGTTTCCTGTTATCAGGGGATTTATGTTTCTTTGCTTTATGAGTCTGGCGCAACACAAAGATGACCGGCTGCGGTTTGAGCAGCAGCTGACCAATTCCCGGAACGATGTTATCCCTTTTATCGAAGCCCACTTTCCACTCCGGCCCGGGATGCAGGTTATGGAGATCGGCTGCGGAGAGGGCGGCGTGCTTCAACCCTTTCTCGAAAAGGGCTGCCACTGTGTAGGGGTGGACCTGGTGCCGGCGCGCATAGCGCTGGCGAGAAGCTTTCTGGGGGATTATGAAAAAGAAGGCCGGCTCCGGCTGATTGCACAGAATATTTACGACGTGGATTTTCACGGCGCTTTTCAGCATGCCTTTGACCTGATCCTTCTCAAGGACGCCATCGAGCATATTCCCGACCAGGAAAGACTGATCGGCTATCTGAAAACGCTGCTCAAACCCGGGGGGCAGGTATTTTTCGGATTCCCCCCCTGGTATATGCCGCATGGCGGACACCAGCAGATCTGCCAGAACCGGCTGCTGAGCATGCTGCCCTATATCCATCTGCTTCCCGGCCGGCTGTACCCCGCCCTGCTGAAGACATTCGGAGAGAAGCCGGACACCATCCATGAGCTCCTGGATGTGAAGTCCACCGGCATCTCGATAGAGCGGTTTGAACGGATCGTAAAGAAGCAGGGATTCCGGGTAAGTTCCCGTTGCCATTTCCTGATCAACCCCATTTACCGGTATAAGTTCGGGCTGAAGCCGAGGCGCCAGGCGGCTTTTATTACCGCCCTGCCCTGGCTGCGCGATTTCCTGACCACCTGCGTGTACTACCTGATTACCCCTGCCGAATAATTCTTTTTGGAAAATTAAAATATGCTGTATATTGGGTTGCTAAATCGTTATTTCAAAACGCATCATCCAAACTCAGTATCCGCTCACGGCAAAATTCCTCTTTATGACAAGACGGTTACGTGCTCTCCATTTCCAGCTCGCGACACTGACGGTACTCACCGTTGTCTCCTGTAAAAAACAGGACAGCTTCCACGACGAAACGCTTCCCAACGTTGCCGCCGCTTTCAGCACTACAAACGGCAGGATCAACGTGCCTTCGGGAAATAACTTCAGCAAGGATCCCGACAAGGTCACCATTCCCGTTAAAATCGGGCTCTCCGGCAGCGCCCCGAAAATATTTTCGGTAGATGTGGCCGTTGACGAGGACACCGCCAACCAGCTGGTGGAAAGCAAGGTGCTGCAGAATGCCGTGGTGCTGCCCAGCCAGTACTATTCGCTGCCGCAAACCGTAAATCTGCGTTTCGGTTCGGATACGGCATCGTTTGACGTGAAGGTCAGCCAGGGCGCTATAGAGAATTATTATGGTAAGGATCTGATACTGGCCCTCCGGCTCACCGCGCCCACCAAGGGCAATACCCTGGATGCCCAGAAAAGTACGGCGATCATGGTCCTCCATACCACCGGCATTTCCCGGCCGGAAGATATCCATTTTGTTTATTTCACCGATGC
Organism: Compostibacter hankyongensis; assembly: GCF_039541075.1. NCBI lineage: Bacteria > Pseudomonadati > Bacteroidota > Chitinophagia > Chitinophagales > Chitinophagaceae > Compostibacter > Compostibacter hankyongensis. The sequence goes on from NZ_BAABFN010000005.1 coordinate 283,050, forward strand.
GGGTCATCAGCTGAAAGTACCTACCCAGCTGAATTATACCATGGACCAGAGCAACCTCATCGTACCGGTTACCCTCTCGCTGGGCGGTACGGCCGGCAGCGCCTTTACCGTGGTGCTGAAGGACGCACCGGATACGGTGCAGACGCTTATCGATGACCATACGCTGACCAATACCGTGCTGCTGGGATCGGGTGATTTTTCCCTGCCCAATCCTGTAAAGTTCGACGCCAATAAAAATACGGCCACCTTTAACCTAAGCGTCAAGCTGGACGCGCTGAAGAACCACATGAACGAGCAGGTAGCGCTCGGCCTCACGCTGGGCAATCCTACCAGCCATCTGCTGGACAGCAGCCGCTCTACCTTTGTGGTGGTGATGGACCCGATACATCTTATCGAAACCGACATTACCAATCAGGGCACCTATACCGTACAGTTCGAGAATACCACCAATGCCAACGAAAGCTCGCCCAAGCTGGTAGACAACGATATCAATACCAAGTTCCTGCTGTTTGACTTCACCTCGGCATGGATGCAGTTGCAGTTTGCCACACCGCAAACCACGGGAGTATACACCATGACCTCAGGCAATGATTCCCCCGGCCGCGATCCGAAAGACTGGCAGCTGCTCGGCTCAAACGACGGCTTGCACTGGACGGTGATCGACGACCAGAAAGGCCAGACCTTCTCGGACCGAAAACAGACCAAGCGGTATATCATCGACAATACCGTGGCGTTCTCCTATTACCGGCTGAATATCCAGAAGAATAACGGGGACGGGCTCTTCCAGCTTTCCGAATGGCGGTTGCTGAAAAGACCCTGAAGCCGGAACCGCACTCCTTAGCGCGGCCGCTGCGCGCGCAGCAATACCGCGCTAAGGAGTATTCCAGATCTCCCAGGAAGCTTCTGCCTGAAGGATCAGCATTTCTTCGCCGTTCTTTACCTGTGCGCCCTGCTCCCGGCCCCTCCGCAGAAAAAGCGTTTCCGCAGGATTATATACCAGGTCGTACAGCAGGTGGCGGGGAGAAAGCAGGTTATAAGGAATATCGGGGCAGGCATTTACCTGGGGGTACATCCCCAGCGGGGTGGTATTAATCAGCAGCGTATACCGTTCCATAGCCGGTTCGTCCAGCGAGGCATAGTCCCTGATCCCGGCGGCGGCGTTACCCTGCCGGCTGACGAGCTCGGCGGCAATGCCCAGACGGGCGAGCACCCAGGCTACGGCCCTGGCCGCCCCGCCGGTACCCAGGATGAGGGCCTGCACATGATGCGGCTCCAGCAAAGGGCGGAGGGAACGTTCAAAACCGATGACGTCTGTATTATAGCCCTTCCGCATACCTTTTTGGAAACGGATGCAGTTTACCGCTCCCACTTCGGAGGCGGCATCCGAGAGCTCGTCCATAAAGGGCATTACCTGTTGCTTATAAGGGATGGTAACGTTCAGTCCTTCCAGGGCGGGATGCTGCTCAAGCAGTGCCGGGAAAAGGCCGATGTTTTCGAGGGGATAATTTTCATAACGGCAGTCCGTATGTCCTTCACGGGCAAATTTTTCTGCGAAGAACTGCCTGGAGAAGGAATGCCCCAGGGGGTAACCGATCAAACCAAACTCTCTCACCGGCTTATTTTTCAAGGAAGAGCTGGAAGGTTTCGCTGCGCAGCCCTACGCGCATGGCTTCCAGCGGAATGGTTTCGTTCGGGGCCACGTTGCCGAGATTCACGTTACAGCCGGCCAGCTGCAGGAAGTAAAACTGCTGGTCTTTGCGGGGCGCTTCCCAGATGATCTTTTCGGCGGGTATCTTGGTAAGTATCTCCTGTACCAATCCCTGGCGCACCTCTCCGGAATCGCGGTAGATGCCGACGGTGCCGCTTTCCCGCGCTTCGGCGATAACATAGCTGGCTCCTGCGGAAAGCTCGGCGCTCATCAGCTCAATCCATTTATAGGGAGGCATGATGTTGGCGGCATCCTTTGAGCCTACCTCGCTGAGCACGGTGGCATGCTGCGCCAGCTTTTCAATATAACCGCATTTTTCGGCGTGCGGGATGATAATGGAACCATCCGATACTTCCACATAGTCGATACCGTAGTCTTTCAGCACAGCAATATAATCATCGAACTGGTTACGGACCAGGAAAGCTTCGAACAGGGTGCCGCCGAAATACACGGGTATATCATGCTCCTGATATACCTGTATCTTCTCCCGCAGGTCGGGGGTTACGAAAGCGGTACCAAAACCCAGCTTCACGATATCCACATGGGGGGCGGCCACGGACAGGAAGTTCCTGGTTTCCTGGATGCTGAGTCCCTTGTCCATCACCATGGTCAATCCATGCGTACGCGGCTTTCCCGTTCTTTCCGGAATCTGGGTCAACTTAAAGTTCATGTCGTTGCTTTTCAGATTTAAAATGGTCAATCGCGCAAAGTTAATAACTCTGCGTGGAACTCAATGCGATGATTATACCAAGTGAAAGCGGCAGGCATCCGCTGGGTAAAGGATTTACCGGTTGTGTTTATGACGGGCAATGAGATCGATCACCCCCTTGTGCTGCAGGGCGGCCGGATAAAGCGTAATGAGCTTCTTTACCTGCCGCGGCGCGGCGCTCAGGGCAAGGTCCAGCTGCAGCAATCCTTCTTTGGTACGGCCGGATGCCAGCAGCAGGGCACAGTGGTAATACTGGTAGACCGGCTTATCTCCCGTAGCTTTGCGGGCGCGGTCCAGCTGCACCTCGCCTTCTTCATAGAAGCCTGCCAAAAAAAGACAGCGGACCAGGCAGCTTCTTACACGCACGCTGGCAGGATGCAGCCGTACGCCTTCCAGCAGGTGGGTAAGCGCATCCTTGTACTGTTCCTGCTGGATGAAGCATTCGCAGAGGGCCAGCACATATTCCAGGCTCAGCACGTTGATCTTATGCGCTGTCTGGAGGTACTTTACCGCGGCCGGCCAGTTTTCTTCCTGCATAAAGGTGCTGGCGATGCGGTAATACAGCCGTTCGTCATCCGGATTCAGGTGATAGGCTTTCCGGAAATAGTAACGGGCCTGGTCGTACTTTTTCTGCTTTTCATAACAGTGGCCCAGCGCCTCGTAGATCACATCTTCGGGCCGGGCGATCTCCAGGTGCCGCTGGAGGGTCTCTATGGCTTCAGGATATTTCCGGATCCGCATGTAGGCGTCCGCCATGTTGCGGTAGGCATATTCGAATTTGTCGTTGACGGCGATGGCGTACTGATAGGCATCGATCGCTTTTTCATACAGCTTCAGCCCCTGATAGGCAGTGCCCAGGTTGAACCAGGCCAGCTCGGTATAGGGATGCTCATCGATAATCGCCTTATGCAGACGGATGCTTTCTTCCGCACGCCCGGTAAATTCCGTCCAGAAACATATTTTGTGCAGGGCCTCCTCATTTCCGGGCTCATGCTCCAGCACTCTTTTCAGGCAATCGAATACTTTGTCAAATTCTTCGCAGTCGTCGTACACATCCGCCAATTCCAGCAGAAGATCGGTACGGTCTTCTCCTTCAAAACGCAGCGCCTGGGTCTCCAGCAGCTTTATGGCCTTTTCATGCTGGTTCATGCCCAGGTAAACGTCGGCCTTCAGCACATGCAGGTTGATATCCATGGGGTCCAGGGCCTCCACCCGCTCCAGGATACCGAGCGCATCCTGATAATGGCGGGTTTCGATCAGCAGGTTGGCTTTTTTGAGAAGCAGAAGCGAGCAGTAGGGGAATTGCTCGATACCGTATTCGGCCGCCTGTATGGCATATTGCAGCTGATCCTGGTCGTCGTAATAATCGATGATCTGTTCAAAAGAGTCCTCATCCAGGAAGGCATGAGCCCGTCCGTCCCTAAGATTTTCGTATTGCTGGATAAGCTCGTTCAGTGAATGAAATTCATCACTGAATTGGTTCTCATTCATCATTGCTGTAAATATAGGGAAATTTGCGGAATACGTGGATTTAACAAAACATTAACCCTTCTTTCCCTTTTCCCCGGTTTTTCGTATATTTGCTCTACCTATATGAAGAAACGGCTTGTTATATTGCTTTTTGGTGTCTTTGCAGCCTGTGCTGTGCCTGGTATTATCTTCTGTAATATCCTGCACGGCAAAGGTACGAATCCTGAGGGACCTGTCCCGCCGGCAGTGACGAATCCGCCTTTATCCCTACGACCCGCGCCCGCTCTTCCCAGCTTCTTTTTCCCGCGCAATGAAACGGTGCTTTCCATGAGCCCCGTATCTCATTCACATTACACCGCTACGCGAAGCTGGTTTTCCACCCAGCCTGCGGGTACGGATGCGCTGATCATTACCGGTAAAACCGTTTACCGGCGGGGTAATACCTTTTTGCTGGTACCGCAGCGCTTTGTATTGTCACTGCACCCCGTCGGAAAAGAAAACGGTAGCTCCACATTGCTGAATCCCAAGGGATAAACCCTTTCTTCCACACCGTAATGCCGTATTTCAATCTTTTTGCCGCATAGATCTCCATTCCTGCGGGGAGAGTTCACGGTAACCGCTGTCCGGAATATCAAACCAGGAAGCCGGCAGGGGCTCTGTTTCCACAGCAGTAGCCGTAAACACCATCTTCAGCCCCCTGTGGGTAGTCTTTTCATACTCCAGCGGAAAACCCTGCAGACCGTTGAACTGTCCGTTGAATCCGTCCTGCGCCGCCGAAAGCGCCGGGGTATAATATACGGTAAAGATGCTGCCGTCTTTCAGCTGCCCGATGGCCTTCCGGCAGATATAGCCTGCAATCTTGCGGCTGCCGGATACGTCCCGGAAGGTTACGCCGTTGTACCGGGCCTGCAGTGTGTCCACATCGCCGCTGCTCAGGCGGAGCAGGTACTTGTTCTGCAATATTTCGATCAGGGAAACCGCGGAGCTGTCCCGCGTGTCGTGAATGGTTGTATAATGATACCGCTGCCCGAGATACATATCCGTACGGGTACGGTAGGGTTTGAAAGCGATATCGAAATGACTGCCGCGGAACATACCAGCGGCATTGGCGGGAGCATCCGCAGGCAGCTCCACCTCTACTTTGTATACGATCTTTCCTTCGGAAAGCATATGCTGCGCCCTGACGGGCAGGGCCGGAAAAAGCAGCACGGAAAATACCAGAAGAACGCCGATCTTTTGCATAGAACTGCTTTACAGGGTCAGCGCTCCGGCCATATCCGGAACCGGACCGTCAGTGACGGCGCTCCCCTTCTGCAACATTACAAAATTATTTCTTCCGTTGTTGCGTAAGCGTCTGCTTCTGCTGCTGGGCCTGCTCCAGCCGCTGCATCCATTTTGATTTCTGGGGGCCTTTCTTTTTGTTTTCCTGGATCTGCCGGTGGATCTTGTCCTCGTCGATAATATAAGTCTGGATCACCCACTGAATGGCGATGGTGATCAGGTTGGAGATCAGGTAGTACAGGGTCAGCGCCGCCGCCATGCTGTTGAAGAAGCCCAGGAAAAAGACGGGCATGATGTAAGGCATGTATTTCAGCGCGGGATTATCCTGTCCTGCGCCGCCCATACCGGTCATATTTTTATTGTAAAAGGCCATGAACAGGCTGGTGAGCGTCATCAGCAGGGTCAGCAGGCTCACGTGATCGCCGTACAGGGGGATGCGGAACGGAAGATGCAGCACCGCATCGTAAATGCTGAGATCCTTTACCCATAAAAAGGATTGCTGCCGCACTTCTATGGTGGACTGGAACAGCATGTACAGGGAAAAGAAGATGGGGATCTGCAGCACCATCGGCAGACATCCGCCCAGGGGGCTGACGCCCGTAGAGCGGAAAAGCTTCATCTGCTCCATGCCGAACTTCTGCTGATCGTCCTTGTACTTTTCCTTGAGGGCATCCAGCTCGGGCTTCAGCACCTTCATCTTGGCCTGGGAGAGGTAGCTCTTATAGGTCAGCGGCGAGATCAGCAGCCGGATCACGATGGTCAGGAAGATGATCGTTATCCCCCAGCTGCCGAATATTTTTCCCAGGAACAGAAAGACCGGCAGCAGCAGCCATTTGTTGATGTATTTGGCAAAGGTATAAAGGCCGTAACCAAGGGGAATTACTTCTTCCAGATCACGGTGGTAGGACTTTAAAATATAATAATCATTCGGCCCGTAATAGATGTGCATGGGGAATTCAAACTCCGCAGCCGGGGTATAGGGGATCTGCATACGGAAATCCGCCTGGGCGATATACGCGGAAGAATCTCCGGCCAGCTTGCCTTTTATATCGAGGTTATCAAACGACTTGTCGGCGACCAGCGAGGTATTGAAAAAATGCTGTTTAAAGCTCACCCACTGCACCGGCTCGGTCAGCTCCTTGTCGGTGGTGCGGATCAGGCTGAAATAATCGTGCTCTCCGTTCTGAAGACGGTAATAGATCTGGGTATTGTTTTTTTCCACTTTGGCATCCGGCTCCTGCTGGTTGGCCTGCCCGTTCCAGATCAGGGAAAGCGTTTTATCGGTAGGCCGGAGGACGTTCTCCAGCCCCACCATTTTCACGTTAAAGTCCAGCATGTACTGGCCCGGGTGCAATACGTAGCGGTATTCCAGATAATGAGCCGCATCCCCGGCCTCGAGCCGGTAGGCTATCGTACGCGTACTGTCTGCCCCAAGGGTATTTTCCATGAGACGGAACTGCAGATTATTGGTGCGTACAGGCTGGTTGGCGGCGGTATAAAAGAGCAGGCCGAGCTGATCGTAATGGCTGTTCATAAGATCCAGCGGGCTGCCGTCGTACGCTTTATATTGCTTCAGGATCACCTTTTCCGGGCGGCCGCCCAGGGAAGAAAACGTGATCTGGACCAGGGCATTCTCCACGGTGAGTGTTTGGGTGGCGCCTGTTCCGGCCGCGGCAAACACGCCCAGCTGGCTGCTGCGCTGCAGGGAATCGTAACGTTGCTGAACAGCGGTATCCAGCGCAGCCGTCTTGGCCCGGACAGCATCGGCCTTCTGCTGGCTGACCCTGGCAATAGAGTCGCGCCGGGCCTTCTGCGCCGCCTGGTACTCCTTTTGCCCGCGCTGGTTGTATACCATATAGCCTATCAGCAGCAAGCCCAGCAGTAAAAATCCGATGGTCGTATTTCTGTCCATGAAGCCGAAAATATTTTAGATCAACAGGTTACCGCAATAACCGGTAGATGGTTCATCCATTTTGAGGTTGCAAAGGTACGCAAATGAAGACGAATTATAAGAACAACCCCGCCCCGCCGTGATTTTCCTTCCATTTGGTTGCAAGGTGATGGGAATCATTGTATTTTGTATCTGTTCAACCCACTATCCATGCAAAAAGACATCGATACCGCAACCATCGCGGTCGGCGTGGTCGGACTGGGCATGATGGGATGCAGCATCACCACCTGTCTGCTCATGGCCGGTCATCCGGTCGTAGCGGTAGCTCCCATTCCTGCCGATCTCGAACATGCCGCCACCCGTATCCGCCATCACCTGGAAAGATCCCGGCAGGAAGGGCTGGCTGCTGAAGCGCCCGGTCATTATCTGAAACATTTGCTGATCACGGAGGATTACACGGCGCTGGCTCCCTGCCGGCTGGTCATCGAATGCACCCTGGAGGATACCGCCATCAAAAGATCGGTATACGAAAAAACCGAGGCCGTCATCGGGCGGGATGCGCTGCTGGTCAGCAACACTTCCGCCATACCGATCAGCATGCTGCAAAAACTGACACAGGTGCCGGAACGTTTTTTCGGATTGCATTGGGCGGAGCCCTCTCATACCACCCGCTTTCTGGAAGTCATCTGCGGAGATGCAAGCGCGTTGCCGCTGGGAGAATATCTGTATGACCTCGCCCACTGCTGGGGAAAGGAACCGACGCTGGTGCGCAAGGATATCCGGGGCTTTATCACCAACCGGCTCATGTATGCGCTGTACCGCGAAGCCTTCTACCTGGTGGAGAACGGCTATGCCACCGTAGAGGATGTGGACCGGGCCTGCCGCAACAACGCCGGCTACTGGATGACGCTGGCCGGCATTTTCCGCTGGATGGACCTTACCGGCGTACCGGCTTATCATACCGTCATGCAGGAGCTGTTTCCCACCCTGAGCAATGCACGGGATGTACCCAAACTGATCGATGATATCGTGCGGGCCGGCGGCAGGGGCGTCTCCAACGGGAAAGGTTTCTATACCTATACGTCCGAAGAGGCAAAGCTCTGGGAAGAAACCTTTACCGCTTTCAGCTATGAGATCCGGCAGCTGGCGTTAAAATATCCGGAAGATGTGGTAAAAAAGAAACTGGAATCGTCCACCGGCGAAAAGACACAGGAGCCCGCCGGCGGATAACCTTACCGCTTCAGCGCATCATAGAGTATTTCCACAGGATGAAGCGCTTTCCGACCCGTACCGTCTTTGATCTGGTGCCGGCAGCTGGTGCCGGGTGCGGCAATGAGCTCGTCGGGACCGGCCTGGTTCACCACCGGGAACAGCACCAGCCCGCCGATCTTCATGGACAGGTCGTAATGCTCCTTTTCATAACCGAAGGACCCCGCCATGCCGCAGCAGCCGGAGGGGATCACTTTCACGGAATAGTTTTTGGGAAGAGACAGGAGCTGCTGCGCGGCAGCGTTGCCGGACAGCGCCTTTTGCTGGCAATGCCCGTGCAGGTAGATATGCCGCTTTTCTTCGGAGAACAGCGCTGCCGTGATCCTGCCTGCCGCGGCTTCGCGGGCCAGGAATTCCTCTATGGTAAACGTACAGGCAGCCAGCTCACGGGCGGCAGGACGCAAAGGGGAGCGCACCAGATCAGGATACTCATCCCGGAAGGTGAGGATAGCCGAAGGCTCCACCCCTACCAGCGGCATGTCGGCGGTAACGCAGGCGCTCAGCGTGCGGACATTTTTTTCGGCGATCGTCCTGGCGCGCCGCAGCAGCCCTTTGGAAAGGAAGGCACGTCCGCTTTCCGCATGGTCTGGCATCACCACTTCGTAACCCAGTCGTTCCAGCAGGGACACGGCCTTGATGCCGATGCCGGTATCGTTATAATTCGTAAACTCATCACAGAAAAAATGCACCTTTTTCTGCGTAGGGGCATCTGCGTTATTACGTTTCTTTCTTGCCCAGCTGCGGAGTGTCTGCCGCTCCAGCAGCGGCAGGGAGCGGTCGGGGGCAAACCCGGCTATCCGCTTGAAGACGCCGGAGGTAAGCTTGTTCTGCACCAGGAAATTATAGAGGGCCGGCGCTGCCGACGCCCAGGCGGTAAGCCGGCTGAAGTTGCCGATCATACGCGCCCGCAGCGGCACCCCGTTGGCGTCATAGTAATGCTGCAAAAACTCCATCTTCAGCTTGGCCATATCCACATTGGAGGGACATTCGGATTTACAGCCCTTGCAGGCGAGGCAAAGATCCATCACCTCATAGATCTCCCGGTGATCGAAACGGTTCACCTTTCCGGAATGGGTGAGAAATTCCCTGAGGATATTCGCCCGGGCGCGGGTAGTGTCTTTTTCATGGCGGGTAGCCATATAGCTGGGGCACATGGTACCGCCGGTGAGGTGCGTCTTCCGGCATTCACCCGTACCATTGCATTGCTCGGTATGCTGCAGGATATCCTGCGAACCATAATCGAAGTATGTCTGAAAATCCGGTGTCTGCTGCCCTGCTTCATAACGCAGCATGGTATCCATCGGAGGCGCCTCTACGATCTTCCCGGGGTTAAAGATATTTTCCGGATCCCAGGTTTGCTTGATCTGCTGCAGTAAGTCATAGTTATGCGCGCCCACCATCTGCCGGATAAATTCGCCCCGCAGTCGGCCGTCGCCATGCTCCCCGCTCAGCGAGCCCCGGTATTTTTTTACCAGCCGGGCAATTTCTTCGGCAATGATGCGGAACATGCGGTGGCCTTCGGCCGTCTTCATGTTAAGGATGGGCCGCAGATGTATCTCGCCTGAACCGGCATGGGCATAATGCACGGAGTAAAGTCCGTACCTGGCCAATATCTCATTGAACTCCCGGATATAGGCGGGCAGGTCTTCCACTGTTACCGCAGTATCCTCAATCACGGGCTGTCCCTTGGCATCTCCCGGCATGTTGCCCAGCAGCCCCAGCCCCGCTTTACGCAGGCTCCATATCTTTTTGGTATCGGCGCCGAACAGCAGCGGAAAATGGTAACCCAGTCCCGCAGCGCGTAGCTCAGCTTCCAGACGGCCGGCCACTTCCTCGATAGCTTCCCGCGTATCCCGCCGGAATTCCACGATCAGGATCGCGGCAGGATCGCCCTGTACAAAAAAACGGTTTTTGCTTTGCTCGATATTTCCCTTGGTGCATTCGAGGATATAATGGTCCATCAGCTCGCTGGCGCTGGGCTGATAACGCATGGCGATCACATTGGCCCGCAGGGATTCGTCTACCGAGTTAAAATGGATGCCCAGTATGCCGCTTTCCTTTGGCGGCAGGGGATCGATATGCAGTTTGATCTCGGTGATAAAGGCCAGGGTCCCCTCCGAGCCGGCGATCAGGCGGCAGAAGTTGAAGGGCACGGCGCCGGGGGTAAAAGGCTCCGTTTCCAGCAGCAGGTCTATGGCATAGCCGGTATTGCGGCGGTGGATTTCGGGCTTGGGAAATTCGTTACGGATTTCCTGCTGGTTGGCGGGATCCCGCAGCATGTCCCTGATCTGCCGGTATATGCCGGCTTCCAGGGCGTTGCCGGAGGCGCATTTCTGTTCGAGCTCCGCGGGCGACAGCGCGCTGAATGTCGTTTCCGAACCATCGCTCAGGAGCGCTTTTACCTCCAGCAGGTGCTCGCGGGTACTGCCGTATACCACGGAGTTGGAACCGCAGGAATTGTTGCCCACCATACCGCCGATCATGGCGCGGTTGGCGGTGGAGGTTTCCGGGCCGAACAGAAAACCGTGCGGCTGCAGGAACATATTCAGCTCGTCGCGGATCACGCCGGGCTCTACCTTTACCCAGCCTTCTTCGGTATTGAGCTCCAGGATGCGGGTGAAGGTGCGGGAAACATCCACAACGATGCCTTTGCCCACTACCTGCCCGGCCAGCGAGGTGCCGGCCGTCCGCGGGATGAGGGCGGTATGCTCTTTGTGCGCAAAATCGATCAGCTTCCGGATATCGGCCGTACTCCGCGGGAAGGCCACGGCAAGGGGCAGCTCCCGGTATGCCGAGGCATCGGTGGCATACAGGGTGCGCATAACGGTGTCAAAATGAAAATCGCCTTCCAGCTGGTCGGCAAGCTGTTGCAGTTTGGCCGGTGTCATAATCGTTTATCGCTATAATCAGCAGGCGAAGTTAGTGCTTCGGCGGTTAATATGCGGGATAATGCGGTCAGTCCTGTTTCTCCGTTTGCGAAATGGCGCCGGCGGTCTTGGTAGCCGCTTTCTCCTTCCTGCCGGCGGCGAAGTTGCCTGCGGCTTTTATAAAATGTACAAAGAGGGGATGCGGATTTTCGACGGTGCTTTTCAGCTCGGGATGAAACTGGGAACCGATAAAAAAAGGATGGCCGGGCAGTTCCATGATCTCCACCAGCCCCGAGTCGGGATTGCGACCCGAAGCCACCATTCCCCCCGCTTCAAATTTTTCCAGATAGGCATCGTTGAACTCGTAGCGGTGACGGTGGCGTTCGCTGATGCGCGGGCAGCCGTATATTTTCTGGGCCAGCGTTCCCGGCTTCAGCTCGCAGGGCCAGGCGCCCAGCCGCATGGTGCCACCCTTGGTAGTGATCTTTTTCTGCTCTTCCATCAGGTCGATCACGGGGTGCGAGGTGTTGGCCGTCATTTCGGTGGAATGCGCGTCTGTCCAGCCCAGCACATTCCGGGCATATTCCACCACGGCACATTGCATACCCAGACAGATGCCGAAAAAGGGCAGCCCGCTTTCCCGGGCATGGCGGATGGCTTCTATCTTTCCCTCGATACCACGGTGGCCGAACCCCGGCGCCACCAGCAGCCCGTCCAGGCCCTCCAGCTTCTCCGCCACGTTTTCCGCATTGATATATTCGGAATGGACATTCTGTATGATCACCTGACATTCGTTGACCGCCCCGGCATGGATAAAGGATTCAAGGATGGACTTATAGGCATCCTGCAGCTCCACATATTTGCCGATGAGGCCGATGACCACCTTTGATTTCGGGTATTTCAGCTTGTCGAGGAAGGCCCGCCATTTGGTCAGCTCCGGCTCCAGGGTGATCGGGATGCGCAGCTTCTGCAGGCAGATCTGGTCCAGCCGCTCCCGCAGCATCTCCAGCGGCACCTCATAAATAGTGGCCACGTCATTGGCCTCGATCACGGAATCCACCGTCACGTTACAGAACAGGGCGATCTTCTTCTTCAGGTCGTTGTACATCGGCTCCTCCGTACGGCAGACGATCACGTCCGGATGCACCCCGTTTTCGCTCAGCAGGCGTACGGAATGCTGGGTAGGCTTTGTTTTCAGCTCTTTGGCTGCTTTCAGGTAGGGAATGAGGGTGAGGTGTATCACCAGGCAGTTTTCCGATCCCAGCTCCCACTGCAGCTGGCGCACCGCTTCTATATAGGGCAGGGATTCGATATCGCCCACCGTGCCCCCCAGCTCGGTGATGACCAGGTCAAACTTTCCTTCGTTGCCCAGCAGGAGGATGCGGCGTTTGATCTCATCGGTAATGTGCGGGATCACCTGTACTGTTTTACCGAGGTAGGCTCCTTCGCGCTCCTTATTGATGACCGTCTGATAAATGCGACCGGTGGTGACGTTGTTGGCCTGGGAGGTAGGCATATTCAGAAAACGTTCGTAATGACCGAGATCCAGATCCGTTTCGGCGCCGTCTTCCGTCACATAACATTCCCCGTGCTCATAGGGGTTGAGGGTGCCGGGATCCACATTGATATAGGGATCGAATTTCTGAATGGTCACCCGCAGACCGCGGGCCTGTAAAAGCTTGGCCAGCGAAGCCGCAATAATGCCTTTACCCAGTGAGGATGTCACTCCTCCTGTGACGAAGATATATTTTGCCATACCCAATAATTTCAACAATGAAGATGACCTTGCGGAAAGTGCCGGTCTTAGCAGCCGCAGCCCGAAAAAACTTCCGGGTGGTCATGCAAAGTTACATTTTTTCGGCAGGCATCAAATCCTTTTTCGAAAATGGCGCAAAGCCGTAGCTTTGTCACCACAAGCATACCCAATCATTATGGATGTAAAGGACAAAAAGGCGGGCGACACGATCGTCGTGATGACGGAGCTGGTATTACCGAACGATACCAATCATTTCGGGAACCTGATGGGCGGACGGCTGATGTACTGGATGGATATCGCCGCCGCGCTTTCCGCGATGAAACACTGCAATAGCCCCGTCGTAACGGCTTCTGTGGACCACATCTCCTTCGAGAATCCTATCCGGCTGGGTAATGCGGTACACCTGGAGGCCAAGGTAACCCGCGTCTTCACCACCTCTATGGAGGTGCATGTGCGCGTATGGGGGGAAGATGCGGTAAAGCAGCACCGGTACCAGTCCAACGAAGCCTTCTTTACTTTTGTGGCGCTGGATCCCAACGGGAAACCACAGCCGGCGCCGGGCCTCATTCCCGAAACGCCGGAAGAGCAGGAGCGCTATAAGAAAGCCCTGTACCGGCGTCAGCTCCGCCTGATGCTCAGCGGCAAGCTCAGGCCCGAAGACGCCAGCGAGCTGAAGGCCATCTTTGCCATATAAATCCGGGAAACGGGACGGGGACGGAACTCAAAAAACGGGGACATGAGCGGGCTTCGAAAAACAAACCGGGGATGGCGCGCATCCCAGCGCAGGACCGGGCCGGCATGTCACTGAGCGAAGCGGTTTAACATCGGCGGCACGTTCAGCGCTCGCCGGGTGGTGAGGATTTTTTTACCAGTCCGGCGGTGATGCGGTTGAGCTCCTTTACTTTATGCGCAAAATCACCTTTCAGGCCATCCCGGATACGGCCGAGGTTTTGCATCACCTCTTCCAGCTCGCAGGGAATGGCCTCGGTAAACAGCTCTCTCAGGCGCTTGGCCAGGGTGGGCGACTTGCCGTTGGTGGAAATGGCGATTTTGAGATTGCCTTTGCGGACTACCGAGCCGAGGTAGAAATCGCATAAAGCGGGCGTATCAGCTACATTTACCAGTATCTTGCGGGCTTTGGCCGCTTCCCGGATGGCTGCATTCTGTTCCGCATTTTCCGTGGCAATGATGACCAGGTCTTTGCCATACAGGTCGCAGGACAGAAAGGGACGTTCGAAGAGTTCCACCGCATAGGCTTCCGCCGCCAGGTTCCGGATATCCGGGCAGATGGTAGTGCCCACCAGGGTCACAGCGGCGCGGGGGGCATTCTGCAATACCGCGGTCAGCTTCTCAAGACCGACTGTACCGCCGCCGACGATCAGCGTTTGCAGCTGTTCCAGCTTCAGGAAAACGGGGAACAGGGTGTTCCCGTCTGCTGCGGCATACAGACAGTCATTTTTCATATTACAGGACCTCCATCCATTCCTTCACCTGCTTATGCAGGGCTCTTGCATTCAGGTGAAGGCTGACCGCCTCCCCGATGACAAGCGTGGCGGGCGACTTGGCCGGGATCTGTTTGGCCTTCTCGGTGATATCGGAGATCTTACCGAGCACGAACTGCTCTTCAGGCAGGCTGCCGTTGGCGATGATGCCGACAGGAAGCTCCGCTTTGCCGGCTTCCCTGAATATCTCCACGATCTCCCCAAGCTTGCGCAGTCCCATCAGGATGACGACAGTAGCATTGGTTTTGGCGGCCTGGTATACATCGGCGGAAACCTTTCCCTCGCTGTTGGTGCCGGTAAGCACCCAAAAGCTTTCGTTTACCCCCCGGGTGGTCAGCGGTATCTTGTTCAGCTCAGGCAGGGCGATCGCGCTGGAGATGCCCGGTACCACGTCGGTTTCAATATTAAAGCTTTCCGCGTAAGCGATTTCCTCATAACCGCGGCCGAACACAAAAGGATCGCCTCCTTTCAGACGGACCACATGGCCATAAGCCAGGGCATAGCGAACGATCATTTCATTGATCTCATCCTGGCTGTAGGTGTGCAAACCCGCGCGCTTTCCCACGAAACGCTTGAGGGCGCTGGCAGACACCTCTTTCAGCAGGGCGGGATGAATGAGCGCGTCGTACAGCACTACCCGCGCCTCCCGGAGCGCCTTCAGTCCTTTGAGGGTGATGAGATCGGGATCGCCGGGTCCCGCGCCGACCAGGGTCAGACGGGGCGTCACGGCACGATATGTTAAAGCAGACATGACTTTGCTTATTAAAAAGATGAAAGGGTAAGGGTTAAACCATACAGCGGGCGCCGGGTCAACCCCGGAACCTTTTATACGGCCATCTCCTGTGCAACGCCGGCTTTTGCGCGGTGGTAGGTCTGTGCCTCCTGCAGGAAAGCCGTAGCCGAATCCAGGAAAGTACGGGCAAATTCCGCGCCGGGTTCCTGCCGGTTGATCTGCATGACATGCTCCTTGAAGCTGCCCTCAAACGGGAAACGCCCCGTGGACACGAAATGCTTGTCGAAGTCGTTCAGGATACCTATCTGGGTATTACAGCTTACCTGCTCGCCGAGCAACAGGGCCTTGGCGGCATTGATAAAGGTGGAATAAGCATGATAGATGGCATCGGCATAGCGGCCTTCCTGTAGCCCTTCGGCAGCCGAGGCGGCCTTTTCCTCCGCATCCAGCAGCAGGGTAGCGACCAGATCGATCACCACGCTGGCGCATTCGCCCACGCCGATGGCGGGTACAAAATCCTCCGCCTTTCCCCAGTCCACGAAGTCCTCGTCCTTCAGCGTGCTCAGATCGGTCAGGGGTTTTAGCAAGGTATAGAAATATTTGTTGCCCTGGCGGTCGTAATAATCGATAAAGGATTCGTCAGGCTTTGCCTCCGTCTCATAGTCTTTCAGCAGGTAGCGCAGCACATCCGGGCCGCGTTTGCTGGGGACCTTGATGACCTTGTCCGCCGCGCGGCCCGCACCGGAGCCGAGGATACCACCGCCCAGGAGCACCTGCAGGGCCGGAAGCACGCGGGTGCCGCTCTTTACGGAGCTGCCGTGAAAGCCGATCGTGGCTATACCGTGCTGGCCGCAGGAGTTCATACAGCCGCTGATCTTGATCTTGATTTCCTTGTTGTGCACCAGCAGGGGAAACTCTTCGCGGATCACAGCTTCCAGCGCTTCGGCGATACCCGTGCTGCTGGAGATGGCCAGGTTACAGGTATCCGTACCGGGACAGGCGGTAACATCGGCCACACTGTCGAATCCCGGCTCGGCCAGCCCTTCTTCTTCCAGGATATGATAGAAGTAAGGCAGGTGCGCCGGCTGGACATAACGGAACAGCAGTCCCTGGTTGGGCGCTACCCGCACGTCGTCCGCCGTGATGGTCTGCAGCTTCGCAGCCAGGCGACGGGCCGTTTCCGAGGGAATATCGCCCAACGGCACGCGAATGCTGGCGGCATAATAATCTCCCTGCTTCTGGCGGAAGGTATTGGTCTGTTTCCAGATCTCGTATTTCTTCGGATCCCGCAGCTGGAAGGCGGGTATAACGGGCGCCTCAGCGGGCAATACCGGTACAGGATCCGTTCCGTCGATGGGGTAACGTTTGTGACGGATGGCTTTCCATTCTTCCTTCACCCGCTCGCCGAAGGCCTCCAGACCCAGATCGGCCAGCAGGTATTTCATCCGCGCCTTATGACGTTTGGTACGTTCTCCGTAGCGGTCAAACACGCGCAGCACGGCTTCGATATAGGGGATCAGCAGGTCGGTTTCCAGGAATTCATAGACCGGTTGCGACAGATAAGGCTGAGCGCCCAGGCCGCCGCCGATCACGACCTTGAAGCCGCGGACTTCCTTCCCGTCCACCTCCCGGATCCGGGGGATAAGACCGACATCGTGAATGAAGCTCCAGGCAGTATCTTTTTCGCTGGAGGAAAAGGCGATCTTGAACTTCCGGCCCATATCCTGGCAAACGGGGTTGCGCAGGAAATATTCAAAGGCGGCATGGGCATAAGGCGTTATATCGAAGGGTTCCTCCGGGTCGACGCCGGCGATAAAAGAGCCCGTGATGTTGCGCACTGTATTGCCGCAGGCTTCGCGGATGGTGATATTGTCTTCAGACAGCTTGGCCCATAATTCCGGGGTCTTGTCCAGGCTTACAAAATGCAGCTGGATGTCCTGCCGGGTGGTCAGGTGCAGGTTTCCCGTGGCATACTCGTCGGAAAGATCGGCGATGCGTATCCACTGACGGTAGGTCATCTTCCCGTAAGGGAGCTTTATACGGACCATCTGCACCCCTTTCTGGCGCTGCCCGTAGATACCCCGCGCAAGACGGAGGCTACGGAATTTTTCCTCCGGCAGCTGCCCGCTCTGGAAGGCATGGATCTTTTTTTCCAGTTCAACGATATCCTTTTCTACAACGGGATTTTCAAGTTCTGTCCTGAAACTTAGCATGGGTATATGATTTGATCATTTATCGATACCGGCGGAGCAGGTTCGCTCCGGCGTCATCCGGTTTTTCCGCATCGCAATATTAAAACATAAACATCCGAAACATCTCCTCCTCTCCTAACTTCTGACTATCGCTCATAAGAAGTTCTTATGGGTATAAAAGTATAAGCCTTCCCGCTGACAGGAAGGCTTATGAACGCATATCACAGGTATTGACTGTCATTTAAGCGCTTCCCGCCTTCTCTCCGTCCCCGGCACAACAATACACCGGACGGCAGGCTGCATTTTTCATATGATTCAACAAAAACATTATTGTCTATAGAATTAATAGAGTAACAAAGATACACTCCTCCAGGAACAAAACAAATTTCCGGGCGAAATTTTTAAATCTGTTAATTTTGCCCCTCAATTTTAAAAAATGTTAAATACGGTGTTGTTTGACATGGATGGCCTTCTCATTGATTCGGAGCCCTTGTGGGGAGAGGCCATGCAGGAGGTATTTGCAGAACTGAATATCCGGCTCACACCCGAGCATTACGCGCAGACCACCGGTTTGCGCACGGCGGAAGTGGTGGATCACTGGCACCGTCATTTCGGCTGGGAGGCGCCCAGTCCGGAAGCGGTAAGCGAAGATATCATCAGCCGGGTCACCGGCAAGATACAGCGGCAGGGCAAAGCCATGCCGGGCGTATACGGGTTACTCGATTTTTTTGAGCAGCGGCATTTTAAGATGGGGCTGGCGTCCTCTTCCTCCCTGCCGCTGATCCATGTTATCCTGGACCAGCTCGGCATCCGCGAACGTTTCGGGGTGATCTGCTCCGCCGACGCGGAGTCTTACGGCAAGCCGCACCCGGCGGTATACCTGGCCTGTGCCCGGCAGCTGGGGAGCCATCCGCAGGAATGCCTGGTTTTCGAAGACTCGGTTACCGGAATGATCGCCGCCAAGGCCGCCCGCATGAAGGTCGCGGCGGTACCCGAACCGCACCGGCAGCAGGATCCCCGCTATGCGCTCGCCGATATACAGCTCGGTTCGCTGGCCGATTTCGGGGAAGAAGACTTAAAAAAGCTGGAAGGGTAGTTATCCTTCCCCTCATTCCCCCTTTAGGGGTCAGGGGATTTCAGGGAGTATCAGTTCCGCAATCAGGGCCGACAATTCCTCCGCCCGGTCCACGATCATAAAATGGGTCCCCCCGCGGATCACATGGTCCGGATGCACATAGCGCAGGGGCAGCACGCAGTCCCGGTCTCCGTGGATATGAACCGTACCCGGGAAAAGGGTTTTGTTGTCCCAGCGAATCACCTGCTCCCAGGCCCAGCGGAAGAAAGTTTCGTCCGTATCGCGGATGACCTCGTGCAGCAGGCGGCTTTCCGCCGCATTTCCCGTTCCGAACAGCCAGTCTCCCAGCCATAATCCCATGCGGGTCAGCAGCCGGTAGGACAGCCAGCGATGGACCTTGATGATGCGCAGCAGGCCGAAATACCAGGGACGTTCCCTGCAGGTTTTGATGCTGGACACCAGGATGATCTTGCGGACCGGGATCAGCTTGGCGATCTCTGCCGCCGCCATGCCGCCCATGGACATGCCCAGGATAACGGGATGCGGATCGGGAATCTGGCTGAGCAGGCGTTTTGCATAGGTGTGCAGCGTATCCGTGGCGTGGGGGGTGATCCATTTCACCGGGCGAAGCCGGATACCTTCCGGCTGAAGATACTGAAATATCCGCTCATCGGCGCCCAGGCCGCTGATAAAGTATACATCCATATCCGCTTCCCTTTGGGAGAATCCTTAAAGTTAACATTTTCCGGTGCGGGCACAAAAAAACGCTCTCCCACAGCGGGAGAGCGTTGGTTATCGTTCAGCCTTGCATTCCTTATTCAGGATTGCCGGCGTCGGCGTCGGATTTGCCACCGGCTTCACCGGAACCGCTGCTCTGCATCTTCTGCTTGATCTCCGCCAGCACACCCAGGTCGCCCAGCGTGGCTTTTTCCACCTTGGACTGGATGTTCTTCACGGCTTTCTTGGTTTTATCGGCGTCGGCACGTTTTTCCCGGTTCACACTGTCCTTCTCATCCTGCCGCGCCTGTTCCCATACCTTGTTGTGGGAAACCACGATGCGTTTATCGTTACGGTCAAACTCCGTGATCATTACATCGATGACATCGTCCACGCCGAGGGGCTTTTCATTTTCCGTTTTCAGGTAACGGGCCGGAGCAAAGGCTTCCAGTCCGTACTGCAGCTGTACGGTAGCTCCCTTATCATCTCTCCGGATAATGGTGCCTTCGTGTATGGAGCCGATCGGGAATACGGTTTCAAAAGTATTCCAGGGATCTTCCTCGATCTGCTTGTGACCCAGCGAAAGCTTCCGGTTGTCCTTGTCGATGCTCAGGATCACCACGGCAATTTCATTGCCCGGCTTGGTATATTCGTTCGGGTGGTTGAAGCGCTTGGTCCAGCTCAGGTCGGAGATGTGGATCATACCGCCGATACCGGTTTCCAGCTCCACGAATACGCCGTAGGGGGTAATGTTTTTCACGATGCCGCTATGACGGCTGTCCAGCGGGTATTTCTCCTCGATGGTATCCCAGGGATCGGGGGTCAGCTGTTTGATAGACAGGCTCATCTTCCGGTCGTCCTTGCTCAGGGTCACGATCTTGGCTTCATATTCTTCACCCAGGGTAAAGAATTCCTTGGCGTTTACGGGTGTAGACGCCCAGCTGATTTCGGATACGTGCACCAGGCCTTCCACACCCGGCATGATCTCGAGGAATGCGCCATAGTCTTCGATGTTGACTACTTTTCCTTTCACAGTGGAGCCTTCCTGTACCGCTTCGGCGAGGGTATCCCAGGGATGCGGGGTCAGCTGTTTCAGACCCAGGCTGATCCGCTTTTTGTCATCGTCAAAATCCAGCACTACCACATGCACCTTCTGATCGAGGTGCAGCACCTCGCTGGGATGGCTGATGCGGCCCCAGCTGATATCGGTGATATACAGCAGCCCGTCTACGCCGCCCAGGTCGATAAAGGCGCCGAAGTCGGTGATGTTCTTGATCGTACCTTCCAGCACCTGGCCTTTTTCCAGCTTGCTGATGATCTCGGCACGCTGCTGCTCAATATCGCTTTCGATAAGCGCTTTATGGGATACCACGGCGTTCTTGATGGCTTCGTTGATCTTCACCACCTTAAACTCCATCGTTTTCCCTACAAACTGATCATAGTCGGTTACCGGCTTCACGTCGATCTGAGAACCGGGCAGGAAGGTTTCCAGCCCGTTGATGTCCACGATGAGACCGCCTTTTGTTTTGCTGGTCACCACACCGGTAATGACCTCGCCGGATTTATATACGTCCACGATGCGCTGCCATGCACGCAGCATGCGCGCCTGGCGGCGGCTGAGGTGCAGGTGCCCGTTGCGGTCTTCCTTTTCCACCACCAGCACTTCCACTTCATCGCCTATATTCAGGCCGGACATGTCGCGGAATTCGTTCAGGGAAACCAGGCCGTCCGACTTAAAGCCGATATTGATCACGGCGTCCGTCTTGGTGAGCCCTTCCACCTTCCCGGTAATCACTTCTCCTTCCTCGATCACCTTAAAGGTGTCGTCATAGATCTTTTCGTAGCGTTCCTTTTCTTCCGGCTTGTACGACGAAACGTTGCGTTTGTCGATACTCCAGTCAAAATCGTCATGAGCGCTCGGGGGTTCTTCCGCTACTGCGGGCTGCGCTGCCGCTGCAGGTTCTGCTGCGGGGGCGGGTTCTTCTGCGGCGGGCGCCTGTTCGGCTGCCGCGGGTTCTGCTGCCGGGGTGTTTTCCCCTTCGGCAGACTGGGTTTCAGCAGGTTCGTTTGTTGTCGCTGTGGGCTGTTGTGCCTGCTCTTCAGCGTTTTGTTCGTTAACGTTTTTGTTTTCTTCCAAAGTTTTGTTCCTCCTTTTGATAAAAAATTTCTGAAGACCGGTTTTGTCCGAATCTTTTTGGGAGGGCAAAGGTAAGGTTATTTTTTAATAAAATAAAGCGTTTCCGCAGGCCTTCCCGGTAAAAAAACGGGGGCGGCAGGGGGCGCAGGGGCGGCTTTGCACAGCATTTGCTATCTTTGTCAGAAAGCCTTTCCCGGGCGGTGCCGGGTTGCCGGGGAGGACCGAAACCTGATGCATGAAAACGTTTAACATCCCCATCATATACCGCAGCCCGCTGATCAGCGCCATCAAGGAAAGGCGGAAGCAGCAGGACCGGATGAAAAAAGACTTTCTCCCCACCATGCTCGATTTCGGGCCTGTGCAGGTGCTGCTGGCCCGCCATTTCGGATTTTGCTATGGCGTGGAGAACGCCATTGAGATCTCATTCCGGGCGCTCGACGAAAACCCCGGCAAGCGCATCTTCCTGCTCAGCGAGATGATCCATAACCCGCATGTCAACCAGGACCTGAGACAGCGCGGTATCCGCTTTATCATGGACACGGCCGGCAAACAGCTCATTCCCTGGGATACCTTCCGTCCCGACGATATCATCATTATCCCTGCCTTCGGCACCACCCTCGAGATCGAAGAACAGCTGCAGGCCCGCGGGGTAACGCCCCTCCGTTACAATACCACCTGCCCCTTTGTGGAACGGGTATGGAACAAGGCCGAAGCCATCGGTAAAAAAGACTATACCGTAATCGTGCACGGCAAGCCGGGCCATGAAGAAACGCGGGCAACCTTTTCGCACAGTCGCGCCCACGCCCCCACCGTGGTGGTGCGCAACCTGAAAGAAGCGCAGCAGCTTACGGCCTTCATCCGCGGCACGGAACCGCCGGGGCGCTTCTATGAGATTTTTAAAGGGCAGTATTCCAACGGCTTTGATGTAGAAAAGGACCTGCAGCGGGTGGGGGTTGTGAACCAGACGACCATGCTGGCCACCGAAACCCAGTCCATAGCCGACCATATCAAGGAGGTCATGACCGAAGTATACGGGCTCAGTCCGGCCAATGCCTTCGACCGCTTTGCCGACACCCGGGATACGCTTTGCTACGCCACCAACGACAACCAGAGCGCCATCCTGGGCATGCTTCGTGAAAATGCCGATCTGGCCATCGTCGTAGGCGGCTACAACAGCTCCAACACCTCACACCTCGTAGAGCTGTGCGAACAGCAGCTGCCGACCTATTTTATCTCTTCCGAAGAAAAAATGCTTTCACGTCACGAAATCCTGCACTGGAACTATCATACCCAGCAGGAGCTGCACAGCAGCGGTTTCCTGCCGGAAAAAGAACCGCTGCGGATCATGCTCACCAGCGGGGCTTCCTGTCCGGACGCATTGGTGGAAGGCGTGCTGCGGAAGCTGCTGGCCTTTTACGGGCTGGAGGATAAGATCGACGAAATGGTAAAGCACTATACGCGGCAGAACGAAGGGACGGCAAAATGACCGGGGCTCCGCCGGCATATAGAACTATAGCCCGCCCACGGCGGGACATTTTTCCGCTACCTGGTTCAGGGCGAAAACAAGCTGTTCGGCGGCCGTCATATGGCTGTTATCCAGCACTACGGCATCGGGGGCTTTGCGCAGCGGACTGATGGCGCGGGTTTCATCCAGGTGGTCGCGCTGCCGGAGGTTTTCTCTCACCGCTTCAAGGGTCACGGACAGGTTTTTGGCTTTCAGCTCTTTATAGCGGCGCAGGGCGCGGACCTCCGGATCGGCGGTCATAAACAGCTTCAGCTCGGCATCGGGGAATACCACTGTGCCGATATCGCGCCCATCCATCACAATTCCCTTATCCCGGCCCATGCGCTGCTGCTGCGCCACGGCAAACCGGCGCACCGCCCCGATCGCCGCCACCGCGCTAACCTTCCCGGCTACTTCCATATCCCGGATGGGATGCTCCACATCCTCTCCGTTCAGGCACATATGGGCTGTACCGCCCGCCGGATCGGGAACAAAGCTCAGCGTGATCTGCCGCAGGGCCTGCTCCACCGCTTTTTCATCCTCCGGCGATATCTTTTCCCGGATCAGGTACAGGGTAATGGCACGGTACATGGCTCCGCTGTCAAGATAGGTATAATGCAGTTCCCGGGCCAGCTGCCGGGCCAGGGTGCTTTTCCCGCAGGAGGAATACCCGTCTATGGCAATGATGATCTTTTTCATGGTGTGTGGGATGCAAAGATACTTTTTGCCGGCTACTTTCTCCGGCCCTGCAGCCGCTCCCGCAGGATCTCCTTTTTCCGACCCTCCCGGAAGGGCAGCACCGCATCCACCAGCCCTGACCGCAGGGCCTTCCACCAATAGTTAAAGATGCCCTTGGTGGGGTCGCGTTTCACGTGGATGGTCGCGATATAGGGCTTTTTTTCACCTGCCGAGTTATTGCGACGGATGAAGATATTAACCAGCTTGTTCAGCACCCAGGAGCGGCGTTCCTGGTCGGCATCCACCAGATCGAGGCGGAGTCCCTGGTAATATCCCCGGAGGCGTCCGCTGGCCAGGCGGTCGTTTCCCTGGAAGAAGAAGGCGATGCTGTCCACCTGTCCCCCGGCAAAACGCACGCGGGCGGCCTGTTCCAGCAGGCTGTTCAGGTCGCCGACCGGGAAGTGCTGCAGACGGCCCTGCACCATGAAATCGTTGGCATCACGCTCGAGGTTGAACCGGATAAATGCTTCCAGCGAGCCGCTGTTCATCAGCCGGGCATGTGCGTCGATGTCCAGGTAGCGGGGCACTCCCGGCCTGGCGGGCAGGGTGGTCAGCGGGGCCGCCCATCCCTCCACGCCGTTGAAATAGATGCTGGTGGTATAGGGCCGGGGCGGCGTTTTGGACACCTCCCGTCCGGCCAACGGCAAGGCTTTTTCCTCGTAGGTAATCCGCCCCCCGCTGAAGCCGAGGGTGTCGATATACACCGGCAGCCGGGCAGACAGCAGGCGGCTTACCGGCAGCGGCCGGTAAGCGGTAGGGGGTGGCACGCGCTTATCCCGGTAGGCCTGGATCACCGGTTGGCGCACCGCGACGTAGCCGGCATGCAGCACGCCGGAGCTCAGGAAGGCCCTTATGTTGAACTGGCGGATGTCCACGCCCTCCGCACCGGCCTTCACCCAGTCCTCCCCGGTCTTCAGCGACCGGGAAAAAGTAACGGGATCGGTGGGTGGGGTAAACTGCACTGCACCCGTATGCACGGTTTGCCCCCGGCTGTCCAGCTGAAAATCCCCGATGGTGAGCCGGTGCCCGTCTTCCGTCTGGGCATTAAAGGCATTTGAAAAAAGCTGCAGCCTTTGGAAGTCCATCAGCGAAGTATCCGCCGGAGGAAGCGTGCGGAATTCGTCCATCAGCAAGCGGGCGTCCCGGATGGTAAAAAGAGGTTGGCTGTCATTCGCGCGCGCGACCCGTATATCGGCATTTTCGATATTGATATGCTGAAAGAAAAAAGGATATTGCATCGAATCCGGCAGCCATTTGCCGGGATTCCGCAAACCGGGCCGGAGCCGCAGATCCAGCACGGGATGGTCCACCTGCAGCCGTCCCGCGCGCAGCAGCTGCCGTTCGAGCAGGAGCTGCATATCCACTTCGTCCAGTCTTACCCGGTCGGCCTGTACGTTTACCGATACCCTCCAGGGTTGCTGCCGTTCCGAAGCAAAGAGGCCGGGAGCCCGCACCACGATATTTCCTTTTTTAAGATCCAGCAGCACGGTATCCGTGCGCAGGGTATAGCCGGGCAAGGGGTCCAGGGTGATGCCCGGCAGCAGCACCAGAAAACCGGCATAATGCCATTGGCCCTCTGCCGGAGTATAGGTCAGCCCGCGGATATGCACCTGGGCGCTGTCTGCCCGGATAGGACGGCTTTGCTGACCCGGCTGCTCCAGGTTCAGCCCCCAGGAGGCCACCTGTATATGCCTGACCGCAACGGCAAGGGGGAAACCCTGCAGCAGCTGCTGCAGGCGTTTTAAAGGATCCTGCCGCTCTGCAGCATTGCCCTGGAGGGCGGCAAGGGTGATCTTACCGATCAGCAGACTGTCCATCCGGATGGTTTTCCCGGGAGAGCGGAACAAAAGCGGGAGCTCCACATGGCGGCCATCCACATCGTCTCCGAGCAGGGAAATCCGGGCGTCATCCCGGGTGAGCCGGACTGAAAAGTGCTGCGCCGTGATCCGGCCGGGCTGCTGCCACTGCAGGCCCTCCAGCGCCAGCGCATTCCCCTCGCCGGGCAGCGGTATCCGCGCCGCCGCTGCATCCAGGTGCCTGAGGCGGGGTAATACGGCCAGGGGCTCACGGGCGAGAACAGGAAAGTCCAGGGTATCCGTACAGAGGTTCAGGTCCGTATACACACCGGCAGGCCGCCCTCCCCTGTCGCGGATCAGCAGGCTCCAGTGATGCAGGCAAAGGCTGCCGGCCAGGGCGGGGAAAGTGGGATGCCGGTTTTTTGTGCCTGCACGCCCCTCCCGGGCGGCGGGCAGATCCACTTCCAGCTGTCCGCTGTCTGCCGTGATCTGCGTCAGGGAAAGGCGGTGCTCCAGCAAAAGCTGCTCGATCGAGCATCCCGTAGCCGTCCACCGGCCGGTGTTCAGCCGGAGCCTTAGGTCTCCGGCTGACGCAGCGGCCAGGGGAGCGGCCGTCAGCGAGCCGGCGCTCAGCTCCTGTTTTTGCATGCCATAGCGAAGCCGTCGCAGCTCGATGCGGTGCCGGAGCCAATGCAGGGTAAGCTTTTCCGCGTCCAGCGTCACATCCCTGCAGGATATCCCCTTCCCCGGCGTTTTATGAAAACCGCGCAGCAGGATATTCACCCGGTTTCCTTCCAGCAGGGCTTTTTCCGGATCGGCTCCGGTTACGGGCATTCCCGGAGGAACCATCAGCAGGCGGGCATGGGAAAGCTGCACCCGGCGCAGGTCCAGACTCAGCTCGGGCATCAATTTTCTGCCCGCAGTCGTGGGCGCGGCCGTGACGGTATCCAGAAGACGAAAATGCACCTCGGGCCGGAAGAGCCTGACGCTGGCCGCTTTTACCGTTTGAGAAGCCAGCAGCACAGGGATATCCAGCCCGTTTACCAGCAGCGCATCCATGGTGATATGCAGCTGTACCGGCACGGTAGCCGGACCGGGCAGGGTGGTCAGCACGGGGTGCATGATCTTCAGGGAGCTGTCCTGCAGGCTGATGTCTATCCGGCCCGCCTTGAGCCGGTGGCCGGGCAGCAGGGTGGTTTCCAAGTTTTGCAGCCGGATATCACAGGTGTGGTAACGCAGGGGTTGATCGGCATCCCAGTCGCTGACCGACAGACCGGTGAGCGCAATGGTGGTAGAGTCCAGCTGCAGCAGGGGCTGCCGGTGGGTGATGTCTTCTATCCGGAGCGCCACGTTGCGGAGGCGGGCACGGCTGATATACAGGGGGAGACGGTTTTCCCGGTCCAGGGACAGGGGAAGCGCCCCGGCCAGGATGGCGGTATCCGGTTTGCTGCCGTTGAAAAGATAGGTGAGGGCGGGATGATCCACGATGGCTGCACCCATACCCAGTTGCTCGCGGTACACTATCCGTCCCCAGGCGATATCGCTCAGCTGCAGGGTGGCAAAGCTGCCCCTGACCAGGTAAGGCAGGCGGCCGGCGTCCAGCAATTGCAGCGCGCTGTCTGTAGGAAATATCCGGAAATCCTCGATGCGGATCCTGCCCTTCAGGAAGTCGGGGCTGATCTTTTTAAAATCCACACGGTAATAACGGGCGACGGTATGCGTACGCAGCGCATTCAGCTGCTGTACCACATCATGGTACACCCACCAGGTCCACGCGGTCAGTAACAAGAGGAGCCCGGCTAACACATACAATGATCTGGTGAGCCATTTTTTCACTTACTGGACCGTGGCTTTGCTGTAAAAAAAAGAACCCCGCCGGCGGATGTTTCGTCAACAGCCGCCCGGCAGGGTCTTTTATGGATTACGAAGCTTCCGACTTCTCGGATTTGTTCTTGGAGGGGTGTTTGGCCGAGAATACGATCTTCCCGTTTTCCTTGTCGAAATCGGCAAGCAGGGTATCCCCGTTCTTGATGTGCATGTTCAGTATCTCTTCCGCCAGCGGATCTTCCAGGTATTTCTGAATGGCCCGGTGGAGGGGACGGGCGCCAAACTGCACGTCGTATCCCTTCTCCGCGATAAAGGCTTTGGCCTCCTCGGTCAGCTCCAGGTTGAAGCCCAGGTTATCCAGCCGCTTCAGGACATCCTTCATGATCAGATCGATGATGCGGAAGATATTTTCCCGGGTCAGGGAGTTGAAGATGATAACGTCGTCGATCCTGTTCAGGAACTCCGGGGAGAAGGTCCGCTTCAGCGCTTTTTCAATGACCGCCCTGACGTTTTCCTCATCGCTCTGGTTGCGCGCTGCGGTGGCAAAGCCCACGCCTGCGCCGAAATCCTTGAGCTGACGGACGCCGATATTGGAGGTCATGATGATGAGCGTATTCTTGAAGTCCACCTTGCGACCCAGGCCGTCGGTAAGCACACCATCGTCCAGCACCTGCAGCAGGATGTTGAAGATATCGGGATGCGCCTTCTCGATCTCGTCCAGCAGCACCACGGAGTATGGCTTACGACGAACTTTCTCCGTCAGCTGCCCCCCTTCCTCATATCCCACATAACCCGGAGGCGCACCGATCAGGCGGCTTACGGTAAACTTTTCCATGTATTCGCTCATGTCGATCCGGATGAGCGCATCTTCCGAGTCAAAGAGATAACGCGCCAGGGAGCGGGCCAGCTCCGTTTTACCCACCCCGGTAGGTCCGAGGAAGATAAAGGTGCCGATGGGCTTTCTCGGATCTTTCAGCCCAACCCGGTTGCGCTGTATGGATTTGGTGACCTTGCCGATGGCCTCATCCTGCCCGATCACCACGCCCTGCAGGTCTTCAAACATCTTCCGCAGCTTTTCGGATTCGGCCTGCACCATCCGTCTTACGGGGATGCCGGTCATCATGCTGACCACTTCGGCGATGTTTTCCTCTTCTATGGGATAGCGTTTGTGCTTTACCTCTTCTTCCCAGCCGGCTTTGGCTTTTTCCAGCTCCTCACCCAGCTTCTTTTCCGTATCGCGGAGCGCGGCGGCTTCTTCAAAGCGCTGGCTTTTGACCACCTTGTTCTTTTCCAGCTTGATGTCTTCGATCTGTTTTTCCAGGTCGAGGATATTCTGGGGAACATTGATGTTTTTCAGGTGCACACGGGCGCCGACCTCGTCCAGCACATCGATGGCCTTGTCCGGCAGCAGGCGGTCGGTCATATACCGGTCGCTCAGCTTCACACAGGCTTCGATGGCTTCGTCGGAATAGTTGACGTTATGATAATCTTCGTAACGGGGCTTGATGTTGTTAAGTATCTGTATGGTTTCCTCTACGGTGGGCGGTTCTACCATTACCTTCTGGAAACGTCGGTCCAGCGCGCCGTCCTTTTCGATATACATCCGGTATTCGTCGAGCGTGGAGGCGCCGATACACTGAAGCTCCCCGCGGGACAGGGCGGGCTTGAAGATATTGGATGCATCCAGCGAACCGGAAGCGCCGCCGGCGCCTACGATGGTATGGATCTCATCGATAAACAGGATGACGTCCCGGTTTTTTTCCAGCTCGTTCATGATGGCTTTCATCCTTTCCTCGAACTGTCCCCGGTACTTGGTGCCGGCCACGAGCGCGGCCAGGTCAAGGCTCACCACGCGCTTGTCGAACAGCACGCGGGATACCTTGCGCTGTACGATGCGGAGGGCCAGCCCTTCCACGATGGCCGTCTTACCCACACCCGGCTCGCCGATCAGTATGGGGTTGTTCTTTTTGCGGCGGGATAATATCTGCGACACCCTTTCTATCTCCTGCTCCCGGCCCACGATGGGGTCAAGGCTTCCGCTTTCGGCCAGGCGGGTGATGTCGCGGCCGAAATTATCCAGCACCGGCGTCTTGGACTTGGCATTGGACTGGCGGGTGCTGCGGGTGCTGTAGCTTTTTCTTTCTTCGTCAAAATCTTCTTCGCTGGGGTCGTCGGTAAATTCCGCGCGGGGATCGGAGGCCACGATGTTCAGCTCCTCCTTGAAGGTATCGTAATCCACATCGAACTGCTGCAGGATCTGCGTACATACATTTTCCCGATTCTTCAGGATAGAAAGCATCAGGTGTTCGGTCTCCACCGTGGGGCTCTTCATGGCCTTTGCCTCGAGCACGGTAACCCGTATTACTTTCTCGGCCTGTTTGGTAAGCGGGAGGCTGTTGATATTCGCGATATTTTTCCCGGCTTTATCCTTGATGGCCAGCTCTACTTCTTTGCGTAATTCGTACAGGTCCACGTTCAGAGATTGCAGGATCCGGATGGCCTTGCCCTCTCCTTCGCGGATCAGGCCCAGCAGCAGATGTTCCGTGCCGATGAAGTCGTTTCCCAACCGTAATGCTTCCTCCCTGCTGAAGGAAATAATTTCCCGAACCTGTGGTGAAAAGCTCTGATCCATTTGTTATAAATTTGGCTGCAACCCTTACGGATCGCTTGTTTTTACAATATTAACGAATAATTTTGACTTACGGTTCGCCGTACCCTCCTTTGTCTGGAAATAAATACGGCCTATCTGTAAATCGGAATGCTGTACAACCGCGCTTTCGTATAACGGCGTTAAAGAAGGAGTTTTCTGACGGGGATGAAGGGTATCTTTTTTAAAACCGGTTCAAACGAAATGCTAAACGATGAACGAGTCCATGAAGTTCAAAATTGATACCAAAGAGAAATACCTGCTTTTAACGCCGGAAACGGCCCGCCTGGATGCTAAATTGGCAGAAGAAATACAGCAGGCTCTGGCCCGTAAAACCGCCGGAAAGCCCGCCAGTCTGATCATTGATCTGAACGAAGTAGAGCAGGCAGACGAAGGCGCATTTCAGGCCATTTTAGCAGTTTACCGGGGATGCTACGCAGAACAGGGTTCCTGCGTACTGGCCCGGCCCCGCCCGGCCCTGCTTTCCCTGATCCGGCAGCATTACCCGAAGGACGATCTGAACGTCGCCCCTTCCCTGCCCGAAGCGGTGGACCTCATCCTGATGGAGGAACTGGAACGGGAATTGAACAACGAACAGGAGGAAAAGTCATTATAACCGATAACCTTGACCGTTTTTGCCCTCACCATATTAGGAAATAATTCCGCGTTGCCCGCCCACGGGCGGGCGCCTACCGCACAGGTGGTCACCTACCACAACCGGCGCTACCTTGTGGACTGCGGAGAGGGCACCCAGATGCAGATGAGCCGGTACAAAATAAGGCGGAGCAAGATCGGCCATATCTTTATCAGCCATCTCCATGGGGACCATTATTATGGCCTTCCCGGTCTGATCAACAGCCTCAGCCTCACGGGACGAAAAGCCCCCCTCCATGTATATGCCCCGCCCGAGCTGGAACCCATCCTGCAGCTGCAGCTGCAATGTGCAGACACCCAGCTGGGCTATGAGCTGCTGTTCACCCCCCTTACGGCCGAGGGCACCGGGCTGCTGCTCGACGAGGGCGACCTGCAGGTGCATTACTTCAGCACCCAGCACCGTATCCCCTGCTTTGGCTTCCTTTTCCGGGAAATACACCGGAAAAGGAAGATCGATCCGGAGCGGATCCTCCGGTACGCCATTCCGGTGGAATACTATAAACGGCTGCAACAGGGAGAGGATTATACCGCCCCGGACGGAACGGTGATACCCAACGAACAGCTTACCCTGCCGCCGCCGCCCGGCCGCAGCTATGCCTATTGCGCGGACACCCGCTATACGGAATCCCTGATCCCGCAGGTGAGCGGCTGCGACCTCCTGTATCATGAGACCACCTACCTGGAACATGAAGCGGAAAAAGCGTTCCGCCGTTACCACAGCACGACGGTGCAGGCGGCCACCCTGGCGGTCCGCGCAGGCGTAAAAAAATTACTGGTGGGACATTTCTCCTCGCAATACGAGTCGCTGGACCCCTTTGCGGAAGAGTGCAGGCCGGTTTTTCCCCGGACGGAAACAGCCCTGGAGGGGGTAAGCTATATTATTCCGCCGCCTTCTTATTCATAACCTTTCAGCCACTCGCGGATCCGCCTTCTTATTCATAACCTTTCAGCCACTCGCGGATCCGCTGCTGCAGGGCAGGGCTTACCGGCACTACGGGCAGGCGGAACTCGTTTTTACACAGCCCGGCTTCTGCCAGAAAGGCCTTGATACCGGCCGGGTTGTTCTCGGCAAACATCAGCTCGAAGGCATCGAGCAGCTTATACTGCAGCGCCCTTGCTTCCTCAAAGCGGTTATCAAGGGCGGCTTTTATCATGGCAGAGATATCGCGGGTCAGGAAGTTGGCTCCTACCGAGATAAGGCCTTCCATTCCGCAGGCTACCTGGGCCAGGGCCAGGTTATCGTCGCCGGAGACCACCACAAAATCATCCGGTTTGTTTTTGATGATCTGCATGCACTGGGCCATGTCCCCGGAAGCTTCCTTAACGGCTACGATGTTCTCCACCTCGCGGGCCAGGCGCAGGGTGGTCTCTGCGCTCATGTTGCGGCCCGTACGCGCCGGCACATTATAAAGGATGATGGGTTTCGGTGAAGCGGAAGCTATGGCTTTATAATGCTGGAAAAGCCCCTCCTGGGAAGGCTTGTTGTAATAAGGGGCCACGCTGAGCACAGCGATGGCATCATCCAGCGGGCAGGTTTCCAGCCGTTTCATGACATCGCGGGTGTTATAATCGCCTATGCCCACGACGACCGGTACCTGTCCGGCCGCCTTTTCAAAAGTAAACCGGATCAGGTCCACCTTTTCGGTGGCGGAAAGGGTGGGTGTTTCGCCGGTGGTGCCCAGGCTTACAATATAATCGATCCCTCCGTCGATGACATGGCGGATAATCTTTTCCAGGGCATCATAATCGACGTCGCCTTTTTCCGTAAAAGGCGTTACGATCGCCACACCGGTTCCCCGTAACTGTTGCTGTATCATGTTATAAATGCAAAAAATCAGGCTTCCTCAAAAAATCCCATCCGGGAAAACTTTTCGATCCGCTGCTTGATCCGTTTTTCCGGGGAGATCGCTTTCAGCTCGCCCAGGGTTTCCAGTATCTGCGCTTTCAGGGTCGCCACCATCTCGTTGTAGTGGGTATGCGCGCCACCAAGCGGTTCAGGGATTACCCCATCCACGATGCCGAACTTGTGCATCTGCCCCGAGGTCAGCTTCAGCTGTTCTGCCGCTTCCTCCTTATGATCCCAATTGCGCCACAGGATGGCCGAGCAGTTTTCCGGAGATATTACGCTATACCAGCTGTTTTCCAGCATGAAGACCCGGTCTCCCATGCCGATGCCCAGCGCTCCGCCGGAAGCCCCCTCTCCGATGATGATACAGATCACGGGCACCCTGAGGCGGACCATCTCAAAAAGATTCCGCGCGATAGCCTCCGCCTGTCCGCGTTCTTCGGCCTCCAGACCGGGATACGCTCCCGGTGTGTCGATAAAGGTGACGATAGGCTTGTCAAATTTCTCCGCCAGCTTCATCAGCCGGAGCGCTTTGCGGTAACCTTCCGGGTTGGCCATACCGAAATTGCGCAGCTGTCGCATCTTGGTGTTGATGCCTTTTTGCTGACCGATAAACATGATGGTCTGCCCGTCCATTTCCCCGAAACCGCCTACCATGGCAGGGTCGTCCCGCACATTGCGGTCGCCGTGAAGCTGGATGAACTTATCGCAGAGCCGCTCTATATAGGCCAGGGTATAAGGACGGTTAGGATGCCGGCTCAGCTGTACCTTCTGCCAGGGACTGAGGTTGGCATATATCTTTTCGCGGGTATCATGTATTTTCTCTTCCAGCTCATGAACAGCCGCCTGCACATCCACCTTGGTCTTTTCACCGATCTGCCTCACCTTGTCCAGCTGCTCATAAAGATCAGCAATGGGTTGTTCAAAATCAAGAAATTGCATCGTCATAACCTGGAATATTGGATCGAAGCCGTAAAGATACGCCACCTGTGGTAAATTATACAACATTTGGAGGGCGGCCCCTGAGGAAAGCGGCCGGCTGACCGGCAAATAAAAAGCCCTGCTCATCAAGCAGGGCCTCTTGCGGACCGGACGGGACTCGAACCCGCGACCTCCGCCGTGACAGGGCGGCATTCTAACCAACTGAACTACCGATCCTCCCGGTATTTTGGGGAGTGCAAAGATGAGCGTTTTGTTCAGAAAAAGCAAATATTTTTTCAGGAAAAAGAAACCGCTTGTCCGGATAATATATCCGGCACGGTGTATTTTTTGTTGTCATTTATCCCCATTCTGATTTTTATGATCTTCCAATTTTTTATAAATATTTTCGTTTCTTTTTCTTATTAATTCTTCAACATTTGTAATACCGGCCGAATCCAAAAAAGCATTATTGTCTTGAATATTCTTCTTCAATATTATATAATACCTTTCAGGTAGTCCCATTTTCAGATACTGCTCTTTTGTAAGTTCCAAAACCATATGCTTATCCTTAGCTTTTGTATATTTTACAATTATCTCATCCAACCTCCTTACCAGCTCTTTTTGTTCCGGGGTATATAGACTATCGGGGATTTGAGCCAGATGTTTATAGCGATTACCCTTGGCATCCACATACATTGTGTCGCTAACACCATATCCTGAGATATCATCAGCATCTTTTCTTCCATCTGTAGTACAAGAAAAAACCATCCCAGATAATACGAGTAAAATCAAATATTTCATGAAGCCATTTTTTAATACTATTTTAAATGTAAGAGCGAGACGTACTTTGGGAATTTATTATCGCATAAATTACCGTAAAATTATTTTTTTCTAAAAGAGCATTTAAATCTTTGATCTCATGGCTACATAAATATTATTCACTTTATGCAGCGAAATACCTGACCGCCCTGTCTTCCTTTCTAAGATATAAAGCGATCATACCATGAAACAAACATTATCTGTTCTCTCTGCCGCCCTGACAGCCGCCCTCCTTTCATCCTGCCTGAAGGAAACCGCCCCGGACCCCATTATCATCGACCCACTCACCTGGACCCACTCGACAGCCTGGGTGGAAACCGAAATAAAAACCGGAACGGCCGGCTGGGAAACGGTAACAAACAGCAACGAACTAACGCTCTGGTGGGACTATGCCGACAGTTCCCAAACCAATATCAATGGTGCCTATCATTACTATCCGGAAAACCTGGGGATCAACATCGATACGATGGGATATATGCAGACAAAGGATAGTTCATTGTTATACATTAACTTTGCCAGCGACGGACAGAAAGATTCGGCACAGGTTCAGTACCTGATCGACGATGATTCTTCCCTGGTGATCTGCAACACATCAGCGGATCCTGCCATAGCCATCCGGTTCAGGAAGAAGGGTGTCCGCTAACCACTTAATGATAGACCTTATGTATTTGCTTCACGGAAAGTTAACAGCAAAAGCCGGACACAGGGACGAGCTGGCCAACATCCTGATCGCCTGGTCCAAACAAGGCGCATCAGGATGCAGACTTTATGCTATTGGAAAAGCCGAAAACGAGCCGGAAGCGGTGTATGTAACCGAAATCTGGGACAGCAAGGAAGACCATGATAATTCGTTAAAGCTGGAAAGCGTAAGAGCAGCTATTGCGGAAGCCATGCCCATCATTGGCGAACAGCCGCAAAAAGGACAGGAACTGGAAATACTCGGCGGGTTAGGGGTATAACCGGGCCAGGCTGAGGGGATGCACAGTAGAATATAAAAAAAGTTATATTTGTGTGAACATCCTTTGACCTATGGCTCCTCTGATCTTTACGCCTCATCCTGCTCTGCAGCCTTATATCCAATGCTATGTATATACGGAAATGGGTACCCCGGGCGAATGGACGCAGGCCGAAATGGCGCCGCCCGGTTACAGCGCGCTGATCATTCTCCTGGAAACGGAAAAATACTGTATCAGTGTCAATGGCGAAGAAACACAGCATTATGCATCGCCTACCTTCACCGGACAGATCACCTGCTTCAGCGATGTCCACCTGTATGACAGGATAAAAATATTTTTTGTGTCCTTCAAGCCCTGCGGCGCCTACCGGCTGCTGGGCATCTCCCAGCACGAATGTACCGGACGCAGCTTCCACCTGACCGACCTGCTGGGCAGCTCGGGCAAATCGCTTTCAGAAGAGCTGATCAATCAGCCCGACGCGCATAAGGTGCATGCCGTACTGGAGCAGTTCTTGCTTCAGCGCTTATCCTTACCCGCGAAAAAAGAAATATGCGATCGGCTGTCGTATGTAAGCGAGCAGATAAGGCTGCACAGCCACAGCAACCAGCTCATTTCAAGAATATGCCGGAAAGAAGGCTACTCCATCAGCCGGCTCGAGCGCCACATGAAAGAGATAGTCGGGATGGGTCCGAAAAAGTTCCAGCGGATCATACGTTTTAACAACACGCTGAGCTATATCCGGCTGCACCGCGATGAGTGCAAATGGGCACAGGTAGCCGCACAGTTCGGCTATTACGATCAGATGCATTTCATCCGGGAATTCAAGCTCTTTTACGGAAAAACGCCGGAAGCTTACGACAAGGAAGGCTGGCTGATGAAAATAGTGCATGCCGGATAACTTTGCCTCCCGGCTTTTTCATTGCTCTTCAAAGATTGCCGATTTTTTACTATCCCCTTCTCTTCTATACGCTCAACTTTGCTGCCGTTAAGCAATCATGTCTTCATCCTATTACCAAATGTTTTAACAATGAAAAAATTTCGACTTTTTACGGTAGTATTACTTGTGGTGGCAATGATATCCGGCAGTTGCAGCAAAGACGGGCCGCAGGGCCCGGCCGGGTCACAGGGTGAACAGGGCGCAGCAGGACCGCAGGGTGATAAAGGCGACAAGGGCGACACCGGTGCTACCGGTACGGCAGGACCACGGGGCGCTACAGGTCCCCGCGGCGCTACGGGATCACAAGGCCCTAAAGGCGATAAAGGAGACCCGGGAACCGCGAATGTAGTAGCTTCAGATTGGATCGATTATGAGATCAACGCAACGCCTAATGCCGCCACCATCAAAACCATGAAATATACCTTTCCAGCGAGTGTATTAAGCCGGATCGGCGCAGAAGATATTGCACACTTTCTTTCAAACGGCGGTCTTCTGGTGCTTTATGGAAAAAATTTTGGAAACGGCCAGCACAACATGTTTCCCTATCACTATGGCAATGTAGAGTACACCTGGTCCGGAGGTTCTTTTGCAGTAAATACCATCAATTCCATCATAATCACGATAAAAAGCACCGACGGATCCGCGCTCACGGAATATGATTATTCAGGTGTGCGGGGAAATGAGTTCCGCTATGTGCTGATACCCGCAGGCGTGAAGATAGCCGGACGTCACTCAGCTCCCCCGGATTACAGAGATTATCATGCAGTGTGTCAATATTACGGAATACCGGAATAAACAGTTTACACGCCGCAATAACGACCTTATTCTTTCTTCCGTTAAAATATGAACATGAAAACAAAAAAATGGGGATACTTATTGCTCTGCGCAATAATAACCTTGACATTATCTTGCAATAAAGAAGGTCCCCAGGGGCCCGCCGGTCCGCAAGGAGAACAAGGCCCTGCCGGCACAGCCGGCACCCAGGGGCCGCAGGGAGACAAAGGGAATAAGGGAGACAAGGGAGATGCTGGAACTCCCGGCGCCACGGGGCCTATCGGACCACGGGGGACTACGGGTACGACAGGACCGCGCGGCGCTACAGGACCGGAAGGCCCAATGGGCCCTGCCGGACCCAGGGGTGCCACAGGACCACGTGGCGCTACCGGTGCTACAGGACCTGAAGGTCCTGCCGGCACAGCCAATGTCATTTACTCCGGCTGGAGGACTGTAAATTTTACCCGGACCTCCAGAGCGCCTTATTACTACACGGCCAATCTTATTGCCCGGGACATAACCCCGGAGATCATCGACAAGGGTGTGGTCATCGTATATTTAAAAACCTCTACCAATCAACCTGTGCAGCTTAACATTTATGAGCCCAATGGATACTATTTGTATTACAAGCTGCATTATGATCCGCCGGGTTATCCCGGCAATATCCTCATTTATTCAGATAGCGACCATTCAATGGATCAGTTTCGTTATGTGATCATTCCGGGCGGCGTACCCCAGGCTCGCATGACAGGTCCGCTGCCGGATGCCAAAGATTATCATGCGGTCTGCCTGTATTACGGCATCCCCGAATAATTAAGAATCCTTGGAAAAAGCACGTTTTTAAACCGTAAAAAATGTCTGATTACGGAAAGGTCCAATGGCCGGAGCAACGGCCGCACAGGCGCCGACAACAGGAAAAGATAAGGGCTATTTCATAATCTGAAAAAGTCATGACATTATGAGACAGCTTACCGCATTGATCATGATGCTCCTTTTGATCCCGCTGGCATCGGAAGCCCAGCTGCTGAAGAAGATAAGCCGGCGGGCAAAGGAACGGGTCAATGACCGTATCCTGCAAAAAACGGATGAAATAGTAGACAAAGGTTTTGACAAGGCAGAGCAGGCCGGTAAGCATACTGCTTCAAAAAATACCGGAACTTCAACAGCAGGATCCGATAAGACCGATCAACCCGTACCGGCCGGCAGCTACTTTCCCGACACAGCATCAGCTCCTGACGGAAATTTCAGCGTTTATTCAAAATTTGATTTCATACCCGGAGAACGCCTGCTATTTTACGACGATTTCTCCGTAGACCACAAGGGTGACTTCCCCGCACAATGGAACACCAATGGTTCCGGAGAGGTGGTCGTGTTAAGCGGAACGGAAGGCCGGTGGCTTGCCATCCCGGATCATACGATCAGCTTCCCGGAGATAAACGGGAAATTGCCGGAAAACTTTACGGTAGAATTCGATCTTTTTTATCCCGCCGGACTGCGCCGGCCACCGGTCACTTTCGGCTTTTCCGCCAATCCGGATCCTTCAAAAGGCGGCGTAGCCTATAAAAAGCTTTTTTATTTCCTGATTCATCATGCGGAAAACAAAGTCATCTACGGAACAAATGTTTATGGTGGGCAGGGCATTTCAAAAGAATACACGGCAAATGCTATGGCCGGAAAAATCATCAGGGTCAGTATTGCCGTCAACGGGAAACGGATAAGGTTATATTTAGATGACAAAAAGCTCTTTGATCTTCCCCGCGCCTTTGACGACGTCGCCTTGCGAAACAATTTTCATTTTAGGGCAGGAGAGCTGATCCCGGCACCTGAAACACCTTTCTTTGTCGGTAATCTGCGTATCGCCGCCGGCGAGTCCGACCTGAGAAGCAAACTGATCAAAGAAGGACGCTGGACAACCACCGGTATCTTATTTGCCGTGAATGCCGCCGGGGTACGTCCCGAGTCTTATGCCGTGCTAAAACAAATCGCGTCGGTACTCCGTGAGCACAAAGACCTGCATATAAAAATAACGGGACATACCGACAGCGACGGAGAGGAAGCGCACAATCTGACGCTTTCCCGGAACAGGGCCCTGGCCGTCAAAAACATTCTGGTAAATACATTCGGCATTCGTGCTTCCAGGCTGAGCACGGACGGCAGGGGTGAATCCGATCCGGTAGCCGACAACAGCACCGCTGAAGGAAAAGCAAAGAACAGGCGGGTAGAATTCAGGAAGGAACCGGATCATCTGCCGGAGGCTTCCCGGTAATAGGCGCAGACCTTATTCATGAGGCATATCTCGCATTTCGGCTGGGGCCGGCATATCTCCCTTCCCAGAAAGGAAAGCGCCATGCCGGCATCCCATTCCTTTTGGGGAAGCAGCTCCATAAGCTGCTTTTCAATCTTTTGAGGATTGGTGCCTGATGCCATGCCGAGCCGGGGCGCCACCCGCACCACGTGCAGGTCCACGATCACGCCTTCCGGCGGCCGGCCGGCTTCCCGGAGGATAACGTTGGCCGATTTCCGGCCTATTCCCGGAAGGGCGGTAAGCGCCTCCAGGTTCATCGGTATGGCGGCATCCTTCTTCACCGTCTGCGCGATGGCCGTCAGCCACTTCGCCTTGTTGGCGAAATTGCGCACCTTTCCGATATAGGGATACAGCGCCTCCGGCGTTGCGCCGGAAAGCGCCCGCATGTCCGGGAATACGCCAAACAGCTCCGGCGCCAAAGCATTGATATGGCGGTCGGAATCCTGGGCCGACAGCACCACCATTACCAGCAGCTGGTACACATTCCCGTACTCCAGCGGATGTTTCTTGTCCTTGTATTTTCTGATAAGAGGCTGTATCGCCTTTGTCCAGTCGGTCGAGGTTGCCATAACACCGTTTTGTCTCCTAAAAATAATATAATTATCGCTTATCCGCATCTGCCCTTTTCTTAACTTTAGCAACCGTTATCCGGTCGGCATACACACTCCTGTTTTCAGGATCCGAACTGAAGAAAAAGTGCAAAAATGATCTACAGGGAATTCACACCGCATCCTTGTCTGAGGCCTTTCATAGAATGTTACTGGAAAGCCAGCGCAGATAGTCCTCCCTTCCGGAAAGAGGAATCGCTGATACCCGACGGCACGATCGAGCTGATGTTCAATTTCGGTGACGACTATGATCAGGTCAGGGAGGGCATGAGAGCGCCCGTCAAAGGATCCCATATCATCGGCATCCGGAAAAAAACGCTGCAGATATCCCAGACCCGCAGACAGGAAGTGTTTTCGGTGCGCTTCCGTCCGGGAGGCACCTACCCCTTCTTCCGGATACCGGTACATCTTTTTGCCAACGCCTTCTGGAATATTACGGAGCTGCTGGGAAAAGCCTACTATGAGCTGGAAGAGCAGCTGTTCGGAGCCCGCGACGACGCGGAACGCATCCACATCATCGACAGCTTCCTGCTGAGCAGGATGGAGACCGGAGACGACTACAGGTTTGTCTCCTCCTGTTCGAGATGGATCCTGGAACACAGCGGCGCTTCCATTGCGGATACCTGCCGCACTTTTGGCACGCATTACAAAAACCTGGAACGGAAATTCAGCCAGGTCATCGGACTGACACCCACGGAGCTGCTCAAGATCCGCAGGTTCAACAGTGCCATACTGGCCATGTACAGCAAACCGGAAGCCTCCCTGACCGACATAGCCTATTCCTGCGGCTTCTACGACCAATCCCATTTCATACGGGAATTCAAGCAGCTTTCGGGATATACGCCAAAAGCTTTTCTGAAGGCCGGATTCACCATCGTGCGGGTCATACAACCCGCCCTTGCAGACCGGGTGTCGAAATCGTACAATTTATAGTTCTTTCTTTTCCGCAGCTTTGCAGGAAAAACATACCATGGCTACAAAAGACATTGACCTTATCCCCTACATCACCTTTGCCGGCAACTGCGAAGAAGCTTTGACCTATTACAGCGGAATCCTGGGCGGAACGGTAGAGATCCAAAGCCGGTACGACAACCCGGCCATGAAGGCTCCGAAAGAATACCAGGACAAGGTCCTGCACGGAAGGCTGCATTTCGGCGGCGTGAGCATTTATGCCAGCGACGTCTTCCCCGGGGGAAAGGCCAGCGGTTCCAGCGGCGACGTAGCCCTCTCCCTCTCCTTTTCCGGTCCGGAAGAAGCCCAAAAGATTTTCGACCGGCTGGCCGAAGGCGGAAAGATCGGGGTGGCCTTCGCCAAACAGTTCTGGGGCGACTGGCACGGGAATCTCACCGATAAATACGGCATACACTGGATGGTCAACTGTTAAACCGGTTCAGCCGCACGCATCGCCGTCTCCATAAAGGTCTTTATTCTCGAAAGTACGCTTCCGGAAGATTCGATATGCGGATAATGCCCGGTATCCGGCACATCTTCGATCCGCAGACGGGTAAAATAACGGGGAAGGTTTTTGATCTCGTCCTCAACGGAGATGATAGCGTCGTGTTTCCCGTAGAGCGTCAGCACCGGTATAGATGACGGCCCGGAGGCCGCTTCGAACCAGCTTCTCCTGACATCAAAAAAACCGGTTGCATCCACCGCATATTCCGGTCCGCTGTAGTGCTGCACAAAACGGAGCATCTGCGTCTCATCGGGCCAGTAATATATAAACAGCCTCGGATTCTGCGCCACCAGTTGAAACCCCGCTTCCGTATTGGTATCGAATGTTCCCGTATAGCTGTCCAGTATGACCTGCAATGCACCGGCCCGTTCATCGCCGTGTTTCCGGTAATCCTCCATGACAAGGCGGAGAAGATTACGGTCCGTTTTCCCCAGACAGAAATCGGGGGTTACCAGCACCGAGCATGCGATTTTTTCAGGATGCGCCGACATGAGGTAACGGACCGCATGGGTTCCGAAACAATGGCCGAACAGCACAAGCGGGACATCCTCATAATGAGCTGTCAGAAACTGCTCCGCGCTGTTCAGGTAATGCCGAAAGGCATTCTCCCCGCTGTAGGGATAACCCTGCGGCCGCTGACGCGAGGGCTCATGCCAGCACAGCAGATCCAGGCCGGCTTCGGCATATTCTTCTTTTAGCAGCTGGAGCTCGGGGTTGGCATTAAAGCCGGGGCCTCCGGGAAAGAGTAGTAGTTTTTGCATAAAGAATAAAGAGGTTAAAAAATCACATACTCCTTAAAGATAATATACCTGCCGAAAGTATCAATTTCTTTTCCTTCTCCCAATCATATAACAGTTTATTCCGGCCGGGAATTTGATGATGTTATTATAATCAAAAGACAGGTTAGGCTTACCTCATTCAGATAACCGCCGGTCGCCCCGGAAATGAATAAAGAGCAGGAAGGTGAGAGACTGTAGTAATGACGACCGGTCAAAAGCTAAAACCACTGTCATGCGAAGAGAAGCGGTCAATTCCTCGGTTATTGCGTCGGTCGGGTACGATGAGCAAAATAAAATACTGGAAATAGCCTTTCATCACGGGGGCATTTATCAGTATTCCGGCGTTCCGCTCAGCATTTACGAAGGCTTGATGAGTGCAGATTCGCTGGGTCATTATTTTGCGGAGAATATCCGCAACGGCTACGAATATATCCAGCTGTAAAAGGTCTAAAACCAGGTAAGTTCGTCGCCGGTGGTCCTGGAAGGCCCTACGATAGCATGGATCACCAGCTTCTCGGGGAAAGGCCGGGACGGCGCCTTTCCTCCGGCGGGAAGACTTTTCAGGATGGTGGCGTTCTCCTCCACCTCGAGCTGGTCCGAGGTGACACTTCCCGCTATCCACGCTCCGCTCTGGATCAGCGCCTTGCGGGTACAGGTAATATTGCCCTGCACCTTGCCCTGCACGATAATATCCTGGCAGCTAATATTACCATCCACGATCCCGGTTTC
The DNA here is from genome assembly GCF_039541075.1 of Compostibacter hankyongensis. NCBI lineage: Bacteria > Pseudomonadati > Bacteroidota > Chitinophagia > Chitinophagales > Chitinophagaceae > Compostibacter > Compostibacter hankyongensis. The sequence continues at coordinate 325,653 of NZ_BAABFN010000005.1, forward strand.
GGCTATCACCAGCTTAGCGGCTACCGATACGTCGCCGCTTACCGTGCCTTCTATGCGACCCGATACAGGCGATTCCACACCGCCGTGTACGACCAAGTCCTTCGGAATATAAAACCCCGAAACCTCATCCGTAGCTGTCCTGGCTTTGATCTTAAACACTTTCCTCTGCGTTGGGCTGGGAAGAATTTTCCTGGAACAGGGAAACGATGGTGGTGGAATTGCCGATGTCGATGCCCAGACTTCTCGGTGCGCTCCTGTTTGACAACTTATACGAATTGTACAAATAACCGATACTGGCAAGCTTCTCTGCCTGCGGTGCGATCTCTACGGGTATAGCTTCCGCAAAAGCCTTCATAAAAGCCTCCGTCAGCTCCGGATAAAAAGTTCCGCCGCCAACGAGGTAAATCTTTTCGCATTGCTCAAAGTCCTGGTCGGTAAAATATTTTCGCAGCAGCGGAGTAATCACCTCCCGGTAATATTGTTCAAGGAGCTCCTTACGGAGCGTCTTGAGATCGATCTTTTTACGGTTGATAAAGATCGAACCTTTCATCAGGGCATCGTCCAGCTGATGCGCGTTTTTCATTTCCAGGTAATACTTCTTACCCAGCTCCCGGTTCAGGTTGTCCACCACATACTGCAGACCATGCGAGCTGAAGCAGGTACGGTGGATCAGCCCGCTTTCCGTGGCCATTCCCCCTTCTACGGTTCCAAACCCCAGGCTGATCACCATAAAATTGGAAGGGGCCTGCTCATTCAGCAGCTTCTTCAGCCCGATGATGCTGGCCACCAGCTCAGGGATAACCTCAAAGTTGTCAATTTCAAAGAGACCCTTCTTTACACCGCCACCGGTATTAAAAGTCTGGGTATCGTATTCGATCATGAGATGACGCCGGCCCAGCAGCTTTTCCGCCTCGGCCTTATAAACGTTATAGGTAGAAAACGGGAACCCGACCGTAATGGTCAGGGGCTGCTGTATTTTTTCCAGGACACTGACCAGCGCAGCGCTGAAGAAAATATCATAATCCTCTTCGCCGGGAGCGGCATTGGTAATATGATGCGGGTTGGTGCCGCCGGTCTTGGCCAGGTTACCCACCATATACCAGGCATTGTCCTTTTTTATTTTCAGACCGTTCAGCAGATCCTTGGCAGAACTTTCGGTATTGCCGAACGATGTTTCAAAGACACTCGGTAAGGTAAGCGAATAGATATTCATGCTATTATTTTTTATGAAATGAACCCTTTGCAAAATACGGCTTACCAAAAGACTTTCCAAATTTAAACCTTCCTTATGGAAGGCTGGCTATATTTGATTAATTTTAGGTTAATCTTTATCCCGTCATGGACTATACGCTGTTACTGAAAAGCATAACTGGCCATATTTCCCTGAGCAGGGAAGAAGAATCTTTTTTTCTTTCCCTGCTGCAAAACCGTAAAGTCAGAAAAAAGCAAATGCTCTTCCATGAAGGAATGGCCAATCGTTACATGGCTTTTGTAATCTCCGGCTGCCTGCGCAGCTTTTCGATCGACAAAAACGGCTTTGAGCATGTGCTGCAGTTTGCTCCCCCGGGATGGTGGATCGCCGATATCCGCAGCCTGCTCACCGGACAGCCCGGCCGGCTGAATATCGACGCTGTGGACGACAGCACCGTCGTCCTGCTGGAGCAGGACCAGCGAAACGAAATCTGCCGGAAGACGCCGGCGTTTGAACGGTATTTCAGGATACTGGCCGAAAATTCCCTGGCGACCTATCAGCACCGGCTGATCGATAACCTGAGCCTGCCCGCGCGGGAGCGGTATGAAAACTTCTGCCGGCAATACCCCTCGCTGATCAACTGCCTCCCGCAAAAACAGGTGGCCGCCTATATCGGTGTGACGCCCGAGTTCCTGAGCAAGATGCTCAATGCTCCTTCCGTCCGGACTGACCCGCATGATAATAAATTGTAAATTCACGGCACAGACCATACAAGAATCTAACCGCCTGCATTATGATGAAGAAAAACCGCCTGGAGGCCTTCAGCGATGGCGTTATCGCCATCATCATCACCATTATGGTACTGGAGATGAAAATCCCCCACGGAGACGACTGGGCGGCGCTGAAGCCCCTTATCCCCGTCTTTCTGAGCTACGTGCTCAGCTTTATTTATGTTGGCCTGTACTGGAACAATCACCATCATCTCTGGCAGATCGTGGACCGGGTAAACGGCAGCGTGCTCTGGGCTAACCTGCACCTGCTTTTCTGGCTGTCGCTCTTCCCTTTTGCGACGGGTTGGCTGGGTGAAAACCATTTTGCCATGTGGCCTACGGCCCTGTATGGCTTTGTGCTGTTCATGGCGGCCATCGCCTGGTTCATCCTTGCCCGCACCCTCATCCGCCTCCATGGAAAAGATTCGCCCATCGCAGAAGCCTACGGCAGGGACTGGAAGGGGAAGCTTCCTCTTCTCATTTATACAAGCGGTATTATACTCGCCTTCTGGAATACCTGGGTAAGCCAGGCGCTCTACACCCTGGTTGCCGCTCTCTGGATCATACCGGACCGGAGGATCGAACGGGAATTAAACCACTGAGTTCAGCGCAGGCCGCCTTTTATTTTTAACCAACCTTTTATATATTGGAGCGGCAACCACCCTATTTGCCCGCCCGAATATATATCTTATGAGGTTACCCGACTGTGAAATACAACCTTTCACTTCCTTAAGCCATTTCAGACGCCCGAGACTTCCCGGATGCTTCACGGCCTCCTTTCCGGCACGCTGCTTCCCGGTCTCTGGTTATTCCATATCAGGCGCTCTTTACTTCCGCTGCTGCAGACATCCTCCCTGAGCGCCGGCCCTCTCCCGTTCTATGATAATCCCTTTTTTATCCAATACAGATACCGCTATGAAAAACTACTATTTGTGCCGTTGCCGGCTGCCTGAGCGCGGCCGCAAGGCGCTGAAGATACTGTTACCGCTCATGCTTTTTATTTGCGGGTACGCTACCGCGACACCGCATACACCCACGCCCCTGAAGCTGCCCGCAGACAGCACCTATACCCTCGGGGGAAAAGTACAGGACAATAAACAGCCGCCCCAGGCGCTGGCCGGCGTAACGGTGCGGATCAAAGGCGCCACCTCCGGCACCATCACCGACGCTAACGGCAACTTTACGATACAGGCCAGGCAGGGTGAGATCCTGGTCTTTTCCCAGATCGGATACAAAAACAAGGAGTATACCGTAACGGGGAATGCCGCCCACCTCGCCATCGCCCTCGAGGAGGATGTGGCTACGCTGGATGAAGCAGTGGTGGTCGGTTACGGCGCGCAGAAAAAAGCCGACCTGACCGGCGCCGTATCCACCATCGACTATACAAAAGAGCTCGAAAACCGTCCGATCACCAATGCCTCGCAGGCGCTGGGGGGCAAGGTGAGCGGGGTATGGGTCAGTCAGAACTCGGGGTCGCCTGGCGGCGACGGCGCCACGCTCCGCGTCAGGGGCTTCGGCACGCTGAACAATACGAATCCCCTGGTGCTGGTCGATGGTGTGGAAGGAAGGCTGGCTGAGCTGAACCCCAATGATATTGCCTCCATGACCGTGCTGAAAGATGCGGCGTCCGCCGCCATCTACGGATCGAGGGCTGCCAACGGCGTGATCCTGGTGACCACCAAGCAGGGTAGCTACAACTCGGCCCCGCAGCTGTCCTACAACGGATATGTCGGCATTCAGAAACTGGGCCGTCATTACGACCTGATAGACAATAGCGTGGAATTCATGAACCTGTGGAATACCGCCGTGCAGAACAACGGCGGAGACCCGCTCTTTCCCGGAGAAGTCATTGACGCCTTTAAAAACGGCAAGGACCCTTACCTCTATCCCAATACCAACTTCTTTGATGAGGTATTCCGAACCGCTCCTATCACCGAACATAACCTGTCCGTTCGCGGCGGATCGGAAAAACAGAATTACTACCTGTCCGCCAACTATCTCGGCCAGCAAGGCATCATCAGGCGTACCGGCGCCAAACGGTACGGCCTTAATTTCAGCCTGAACACCCAGCTGGTTCATTGGCTGGAGATCGGCGGACAGGTGCAGGCCACACGCAAGGTAACCGATGAACCCTATACCGCCGATAATACCTCGCAGGGGATCAGCCGCATCACCTATATCATGTCCAACGGCGGATATCCCTTTACGCCGCCCTACACGCGGGACGGCCGTCTGGGCGCCACCCAGGCCGTTTATCTGAGCGGCCCTAACAAAGGACAGCCCATTGTTGATTCCAGAAATCCGCTCGCCGACGTCAAGAACGGCTTATCCCGCTATGTGAACAGTTATCTCAAGGGGAGCCTCAACGCCACCGTGCACCTGGCGCCGGGACTGACCTTCAAATCCGTATATGCCGGGCAATTCAACAACAACCGGAATGATAAATACAACCAGCTGATCTATGTATACACGGACGGCGGCATACAGACCAAAACGCTCGATTTCCCCACTACCATCAATAACATCCGGGCCAGCACCGAAGAATTCTATTGGGTTTTTTACAATACGCTGAACTACGAGCGCAGCTTCGGACAAAAGCACCATATCAATGTAATAGCGGGGACACAGTCCGAAGACCGGCAGGTAAAAACCACTTCCGTTCAAAAATCGGATCCGCCGAAAGACGGACTCCATGAAGTGGATGCCGGCACCACCAATCCCCTTGCCAGCGGGAACACTACGGAATGGCGCATGCTTTCCTACTTCGGACGGATCAATTATAACTTTAACGAAAGATACCTCCTCGAAGCCAACCTCCGGGCAGATGCTTCTTCCCGTTTCCGGGCAGGAAACCGCTGGGGATTGTTTCCCTCATTTTCGGCCGGCTGGCGCATCAGCGAGGAAAATTTCATGAAGGATGTGCGGTTTATCAACCAGCTGAAGCTGCGCGCTTCCTGGGGCCGGCTGGGCAATCAGGATATTGAAGCCATCGCAGGCAACTATCCCTATCTGGTAACCATCGCGCAGAACTATGGCACCAGCTACAACCTCGGCGGACAGCTGGTGCCGGGCGCAGCCATCACCACCCTGGTGGATCAGGACATTACCTGGGAAACCACCGAAAGCTCCGACCTGGGACTCGATCTCGGCGTGCTGGACAACCACCTGTACCTGGAGTTCGATTATTTCAATAAGCTTACCAAAAACATTCTGGTACAGCTTCCCGTACCGCTGGTGCTCGGCGGGGTAACCCCTCCCGTGGAAAATGTGGGCCGGATGCGGAACAAGGGGTTTGAGATAAGCGCCACCTATCAGTCAGACAGTTACCAGAAGGACTGGAGCTACGACATCGGGGCCAATGTCACCTATGTCACCAACCAGGTAGTAACCTTCCAGGACGGAAAGTCCCCCGACCAGCTCTACCTGATCCGGGAAGGATATTCCTATAAATCACTGTATGGCTACAAAGCGGTCGGCATTTATCAGAGCGATGAGGAAGCCAAGGAACATATGGCCAACAATGGCTTTACTCCCGTAGCGGGCGATCTCAAATACGAGGATCTGAACGGGGACGGAAAGCTCGATTACCAGGACAAGCAGGTGCTGGGCAATACCATTCCGAAACTTACCTACGGGCTGAATATAGGCGTTACCTATAAAAACTGGAACCTCAACATCACCGGACAGGGCATTGCTGACGCCAGCGCCTATACGCAGAATGCATGGACGGCTCCGCTCGGCATCTCCGGCGGCTCCATCACCAAACGCTGGAAGGATGCCTGGACGCCGGAAAACAAAAGCACTACGCTGCCCCGTATCGTGATCAACGATACCTGGAACCGTTATGAGTCGTCTTTCTGGATCACGGATATTTCATTTTTGAAAATAAAAAATATCCAGCTCACCTATAACCTGCCTGAAAAATGGCTCAGCGGCATCGGGCTGAAATCGGCGGCCTGCTATCTCAACTGGCAGAACGCCTACACCTTCGTATCCAATAAATACGAGGGTTTTGATCCGGAAAGAGACACATTCACAGACGGGGGCGGTCAGTATCCCACCCCGACGATCGCCACCTTTGGCGTCAATGTTCAATTTTAAATACTTTGTTATGAAACCGAGCATAATAATATCTATTACTCAGTGATATGTTAATATGCGAGGTTCCATCTGACCATTAAAAATAAAAATGTTAACAGATGAAAACTTGTTTCAAATATATCATCCTGACGCTCCTGCCGGCGGCACTGATGTCGTCGTGTAAGGAAAGCTTTCTCGATATAAAACCCGAAGACCGGATTACGGAAGACAATTTCTGGAAAAGCGAGCAGGATACCCACCTGGCGCTGTACGGTATCTACAACACCCTGAAGGAGCGGCACGTATATGGCTACGGGGGCGGTATAGACGCCTGCTCGCCCAATGCTTACCAGTGGGCTTACTGGGAAGGCATGGAAATGCAGGTGGGCGACGGCACTATCCAGCCCGGCGACGGCGGCATCGTATCGGAGCGGTGGCGCGACTGCTACAAAGGCATTAACCGGGCCAATTACTTCCTGGCCAATGTCGACAAAGTGGAGATGGACGAAAAGGAAAAAGAAACCATGAAAGGTGAGGCCTATTTTCTCCGGGGCGTTTTCTATGCCCTGCTGGCCGACAGCTACGGAGGCGTACCGCTGATCACTACGCCTATTTCGGTGGACACCTCCCGTCTGCTTAAAAGAGCCTCCGAGGCCGATACCTGGAAGCAGGTCCATGCCGATTATGCGGAAGCCATCAAACGGCTGCCGGAGGAAGCCGAGCTCATGGGAAGAGCTACCCTGGGCGCGGCGTATGGCATGGACATGCGGGCCTATCTGTATGAGGGCAACTGGGATAAGGTTATCGAATATGCGGACAAGATCACCGCCCTGAACCGGTATGGTCTTTTTCACAGTTACCAGGGCCTTTTTCAGCTGGCCAACGAAGACAACGAAGAGGTGATCTTCGATGTACAGTTTATGGATGGACCTTTCCAGCAGGGCAGCGTATTTGACCGCTACTGGCAGCCCCAGAACCTCAAATACGGAATCGACGGGTCCAACTCGGTAGCCCCTATCCAGAACCTGGTGGACGCTTATGAAACCCTCGACGGCGCACCGGTAGATCCGGATCATCCCTATGACAACCGCGATCCCCGCCTGGATTTCACGATTCTCAGACCCGGCGCGCTCTTTCAGGGGCAGAAATATCCAGAAGAAATAAAAAACCATACCGGACAGAAGGTAGGTTTCGCTATCCGGAAATACACCATCGAAACCCAACAGGTAAAGGCCGAACAGTCCCCCCTCAACTTTATCGTGCTCAGGTATGCCGATGTGCTGCTTTCCAAGGCAGAGGCGCTGATTGAAAAGGGGGGATCAGGCGTGCCGCAGGCCATTGATTTCATTAACCAGATCCGGAACGGGCGGGATGATGTAAAGCTAAAACCCTTATCCGCAGGACTCAGCGCAGCGGCAGCCCGGGAAGCCCTGCGGCATGAGCGGCGGATAGAATTTGCCATGGAAGGTCTTTACTGGTCTGATGTGAGAAGATGGGGTATCGGCACAAAGGTATACCCTATCCAGGTTCGCGGCGGCAACGGGGAGCTGATCGAGACAAAATTTGCCAACGGGTATAACCCGGAGAAGAATGATCATCTTCCCATACCCGATGACGAAATTTCCCAGAATCCCAATCTCGAACAAAATCCCGGTTACTGACCGGGGAAATTATACCGGCTGCTCTCTCATCCGGGGACAGCCGGTATTCCCAATCTACCCCGATCCTGCGTATCCGCAGAGGGCAGTTTGTACATGTTCAGCGGGTTTGTTATCTTGTTGACGAAAGCATTTTTATACCACCTCTTTTTTCTATACCTATGGAACAAAAACACCAATTATCCAGACGTTCATTTCTGAAAAATTCACTGGGCACCGCAGCTGCCTTCACCATCGTTCCCCGTCATGTGCTGGGCGGGCCGGGCTTTCTGGCGCCCAGCGAGCAGCTTACCAAGGCAGTGATCGGCATCGGAGGCATGGGCCGTAACCATTTCAAATATGCCGGCACCCGCGTAGTGGCCATCTGCGACGTAGATACCAAGCATCTTCAGGAAGGAATGGACATCCTGAAAGATAAAAATGTAAAAACGTTTACGGATTACCGTGAGGTCCTGCGCTTGCCCGAGGTGGATATCGTCCATATCGCCACCCCTCCGCACTGGCACGGCATCATCGCCGCCGACGCGGCCCGTGCAGGCAAGGACATCTGGTGCGAAAAGCCCATGACCCGCACCATCGGCGAAGGGAAGCGGCTGCTGGAAGTGGTGCAGCAGCATCAGCGGATTTTCAGGCTCAATACCTGGTTCCGTTTTGAAGATACTTTTTATGGCATGGGCACTACGGCAAAGCCGATAAAAAAGCTGGTGGAAAGCAGGCTGCTGGGCTGGCCGCTGAAGGTGACGATCGGCGAGCATACGGGTTTCAACTGGAAATTCCAGTGGGTAGGAAAGATACGCCAGCCGGAAATGCCGGTACCGCCCGAGCTTGATTATGATTTCTGGCTGGGTCCGCGCCCTTACAAACCCTATCACCCTCATCGCGTGCACCAGACCTTCCGCGGATACTGGGATTACGACGGAGGAGGACTGGGCGACATGGGCCAGCACTATATGGATCCCGTGCAGTATTTCCTGGAAAAAGACAATACCAGCCCGGTCAGCATCGACATCGACGCTCCGCCCCAGCATCCCGACGCAGTGGGCACCTGGCGCAGGATCGAGTACACTTACTCGGACGGCTGTAAGATCATCCTGGACGGAGAAGGAAAAGACGCGAATGCTCCTTATATAGAAGGCCCAAAAGGAAAGCTGTACAAGGGCTTCCGCTCCGACATCCCCGACCTGGACAAAAAGCTGGCCGCCTTCCCCGATCCTGCCCCGCAGGTCACGGATTTTGTAGAGGCGGTAAAAAAACGGCAGAAATTTGCGCTGAATGAGGAAAACGGCTATCATTCCTGTACCCTCGTCAACCTGGCCAAGGTAGCCCTGCGGCTGGGACGCTCCCTGAAGTTCGATCCCGTTGCACAGGAATTCCGCGACGATCCTGCGGCCAACCGGCTGATACACCAGCCGATGCGCATCCCCTGGAGCATATAAGCCGGTCAACAAAAGCGATGGAATACTGTTATAGGGAAGTATCAGCGTGATTTTTATCTTATGCAAAAAAGAAAACTGGGTCAGTCGGCACTGGAAGTGCCCCCGCTGACCGTAGGCGGCAATGTATTCGGATGGACAGTGAGGGAGCAGGATGCGCTGCCGCTGCTGGATGCCTTCCTGGATGCCGGTCTTAATTTCATCGACACCGCTGACTCGTATTCCCGGTGGGTAGCGGGCAACAAAGGCGGAGAATCCGAAACCATTATCGGCAAGTGGATCAGGGCCCGGGGGAACCGCGACAAGGTGATCATCGCTACCAAAGTGGGTTCGGATATGGGACAGCATAACGGGAAAAAGGTGCTGAAAAAATCCTATATCCTCCAGGCAGCGGAGGACTCACTGCGACGGCTGCAGACCGACTATATCGATCTGTACCAGTCTCATTATGACGATCCCGATACACCGGTGGAAGAAACACTTGAGGCTTATGCAGAACTGGTAAAAGCCGGGAAAGTACGTTTTATCGGCGCTTCAAATTTCAGCAGCAAGCGCCTGGCGGCATCCCTGGAAGCCAGCAAAAAGCACGGCTATCCCGTTTACCAGAGCATACAACCCGAATACAACCTATACGACCGTGCCGGTTATGAAAAAGAGCTTGAGCCGCTGGTGCTCGAAACGGGCATCGGCGTAATCAACTATTACGCCCTGGCGAGCGGCTTCCTCAGCGGCAAGTACCGTACCGAAGCCGATCTTTCCAAGAGCGCCCGGGGACCGGGTATCAAAAAATACCTCGACGAACGCGGACAAAGGATTTTAAAAGCGCTTGACGAGACAGCACAGCGATACAAATCCACCCCGGCCGGCATCTCACTGGCCTGGCTGATGGCGCGGCCGGGCATCACTGCGCCTATCGCCAGCGCCACCAGCGAGCGGCAGATTGCCGAGCTGGCTGCCGCCGCCGGGCTGGAGCTGGATGAAGCGGCCATCGCGCTCTTGGATAAGGCCAGCGCTTACTGATGCGTTGCTAAATTAAGCGGCCGGAGGTCAGTTCCGCCTGTACATCTTCATCTTGCGGATCTCCGTTGAGTCATAACCGTAGACATCTTCGTGGAAGATCAGGTGATCACGGTTGTCGGCCTCGCAGGTAATATAGCGGATATAGATCGGCACCCTTGTACGCAGCACAACCAGCTTCTGCGTTTGTCTGGCCATCCAGGTCAGCACGCTGTCCCGCATATGATGCACGGTATCCCCGCGCACGAGATACATGGCCAGGCTGTCCCACTGCTGAACCCGTACACAGCCATGGCTGAGCGCCCGGTAGGATTTGCCGAAAAGGCCCCTGGCGTTCGTATCATGCAGATAAACCGCGTACCGGTTACGAAAATTGAATTTGATGATCCCCAGCGAATTGTCAAGCCCCGTCATCTGCCGGATCAGGTAGGGGAAATAATGATCATTGTATTTTTTCCAGTTCAGCTTGTAAGGATCCACAATGTTGTTATGCCTGTCCACGATCTCCAGGTTATGCTTCTCGAGATAGGTAATATCCCGTTTGATGGCCGGAAGCATTTCCCGGACAATGATGCTGAAGGGAACACGCCAGTAAGGATATAGCTGAAAGTTGATGAGGGAGGACGACAGCAGCGGCGTGTTGTGATCCGACTTTCCCACTACGATGCGCGACGAGAGGCGCACCGTATCATCGCGCCAGATCTGCAGGGCATAGGCGGGTATGTTTATCCAGATGTACTCGTCCGGGAGGGAGTCGGGCAGCTGCCGCCAGCGGTTCAGGTTCAGGGCTGCGCGGGCATAGCGCTGCTGCTTGGAGATGTTGAGGGCTGCAAGGGTACGCGCACCTACGACCCCGTCCGGATAAAGATCATGAAGACGTTGAAACGCTTTTAAAGCGGCAGTGATACGGGCGGAATTACCGGCATCGGCCGAATCCAGCATACGTTCCTGCAAAAGACGCCTGACCAGCTTTTCCCGGAAGGCCGCCGTATCTGTATACTGTTCGGGCAGATCAGTATCCCACTTCATATCCGCCGTTTCCCGCCGGTATTCGGCAAATGCGCTTTGCAGGCGGCGGTACCGCGGATCATATGGCTGCAGGGAATCGAATACCGCCTTTATACGTTGCCGCCCCAGCGCGCCGCCCAGCAAGGCGGCCATGGCAGTATCTCCCAGCACGCTGTCTTTGCGCAGGGTAATGCTGTCGCGCGGAAGTATGCCATAACGCAGGTCATTGGCCATTTTCATAAAAGCATCCGTAAGCTGCAGATCGATATTACGCCAGAGATCTACATCCCGCCAGGCCAGAGTATCGGTGTGCGCACGGTCGAGCATCTTTTTCAACCCGGGATAATGATAGGCAGCGGCGTACAGCCCGTAATCCGCGGCGTCTGCGATAAAGGTAAGCAGGGAATCTGCCTGGGCGGCAGGCTTCCCGCGGGAAGACCATCGCGGCGCGTACTGCTTTTTCTGATAAAAAAGAAGAACGGCAGCGGGATAAGCGGGCCTGGATACGCTATCCCGTTCGTTCCCCTCTGCCGTTTCCCGGAGGGCAAGTCCTACCAGAGAATCGAGCTGACGAATGTCGAGCGCCCGCTGCTGAACAGGTTTATGCCGGCAGCCGGCAGCCAGAACGGCCAGCAACAGCACGAGCCATTTTACCTTTCTTCCACGAATATCCGGCGCAGGCATAATCATAACGGGAAAATAATAAAAAATGATCACCCGGACGTTAACCGACCGTTATTAATTGATATACCCCCACTTCAAACCCACGCGAAAGGCAAAGTCCGGATAAGGATAATGCGGTATCTGGATGATATTGCGGCCCACGAAGGCATTCAGGTTTTCCGCACGGACAAAGGCGGTGAAGGTCTTGATACGGAAATGGATAAATGCCCCTACATCTGGATAATCATTCCCGATCTTTTCCACCCGCTGGGAAACAAACTGCTGCAAGACCGGCGAATAGTCGTCTGCATAGTAAGCCGTGTTATAACGGAGCTCAACTCCCGTACACAAAATAAGGTTCTTGAAAAAGGTACCTTCAAAAGTAAAACGGTTTCGGGTCCAGAAATTCGGCACATGCAGCGGAGCTGCGCCGTCGGTCTGCTGATAGGCCAGGTCCACATACCAGTTAAAATGACCCAGGGTGAACTGCTTGCTGAACAATACCTGCAGGAGGTTAAAGGCGGTGGAATACTGGCCGGATTCAAGAAAGCTCTTGAAATAGGTATAATTGGTCAGCAGGTAGTAGTTAACCGCCAGGTGATATTTCAGCTCCTGGTTATCGGCTATAAACTGCAGCAGAGTAGTGTTGCTCTTTTTAAGATCGGTGTTTAGCGACAGAAAGCGGTTGGACTGGAAAAACCGGTATACAAAAGAGGGAGTCTGGTTGACATTGCCAAAGGCCACCTTCACATCTCCAAGCTTGTCGTTCAGGTACCTGCTCAGCGAACCGGATATATGATAATCCCCGAAATTATTACCGGCAAGATAAAGCTGTCCGAGCGCATCCAGCTCCCATTTCCGGTTTTTGGTGGTATTATGGTATTCGAAATGGCCCAGAATGTTGGAGAACGACAGGGAGTTATAAAGAAACTGCCCGCGTACAGTTTCGTAGCTGGCACCGGCTTTTAAAAAGTGGGCCAGGTTTCCCCGGACGGGAAACTGCATCACCGAAAGATCGTTGGAGAAATAGGTCCAGTTATGCTCGGCCAGCACCTTTCCGCCATCGAGATTATCCAGATCATACTTGAACAGATAATAGTCGGGCGTTTCCCCCGAGATGGAATCGGAATAGGTGGCGGCTATCTTACCGGTCCTCAGGGTATGCTCCACGCGGAAAACGGGGTTGAATATGTATTTCCGGGTGGTATCGTTGATCTGCAGGGTATCGCCTTTACCCCAGTCGTATTGCTGGCGGAACAGGAAGCCGGTTTCTTTGAAGGCTGACTTCGTAGCGATAGGCGTGGAGAAAAAGCCGACGGGAGAAGGATCATCTCCGCCCAGGTTGGTCGGGATGGTGCGGCGGTCGGTAAAATCGGGATCCGTCAGCAGCGAATCGTTACGGATGCCTCCGTTCTCCCCGGTATTCAGCTTATTGCTGATAAAGCTGGCATACAGGTTATAACGTTTGTTACGGGTATTGTAATGCAGGAATACATTATAGCTGTCGTCATTGGTATTCTGGTTCCGGAAATAACCGGGGGCATTGATTTTACGGTAGTGAAATCCGAAATTGAAATTGTCGCGGGGATTCTGGGTATGAAAAACGTCAATCATCTGCTCCTGCTTGGCGCCGATCAGGTATTCGAGCACGGTATAGGGCCGGGTGGTCTCATAAAAGGGGGTACGGTCCAGCGTAAGCCGGTAGTCGTCAAACGCATGAAAGCCGGGGTCCCATCCGGGCTGCAGCGAAGGCTCATAAATTAGCGAGCGGGTCGGCGTACCCAGATTGCCCAGATAGGCGTCATGGTCTTTCAGCGGAATGTAGCGGTAAAAATCGTTGATGGAAGTATCGAGCGAATAGGTTTTTACATCGTCCAGGTACTGATAATGGATGGTGATGTTTTCCTCCACATGTTTGTGAGGCCGGCTCAGGGAATCCTTGCCCTCTCCTCCTCTGTGGCTGAACGGATTATTGGCCAGCCCGCCGCCGTTGGTCATATTGCCCAGCCGGCCGCCGATGCCCTGCGCCGCCGCCGTTCCGCAGAGGCCCAGGCACAGCAGCGCCATCCAGTACTTCAGCTGCGGGCGCCTGCAGGATCTCCGGGGCCGGTCATCCCGCTTTCCGGCCCGTTGTATATTTCTGCTCATCATCTTACAATTGTTCCACCAGCTCCCGGAAAATAAGGGTAAGACGGGGGGCGGCTTCCCCGGCTGCCGCCAGCACCTCTTCGTGGCTGATCTTATTGTCCGCTTCCCGGATGCCCAGGTCGGTGATGACGCTCATGGCGAAAACCTGCATGCCTGCATGCACTGCCACGATCACTTCGGGGACCGTGCTCATGCCCACCGCATCTGCACCAATGGCATGCAGGTACCGGTATTCGGCCCTCGTTTCAAAACTCGGCCCCGGCACCCCGACGTATATTCCCGTATGCACGGATATCTCCCGCTTACGGGCAATGTTCTGCGCTTTCAGCACCAGCGCTTTGGCATAGGGCTCGCTGAGGTCCGGAAAACGCGGCCCCAGCCTTTCATCGTTCTCCCCGCGCAGGGGGTGTTCGGGCTGGAGATTGATATGATCGGTAACGATCATGAGGCTTCCCACCGTAAAAGCAGGATTCATACCGCCCGCTGCATTCGATATCAGCAGGGTGGCCGCTCCCAGCGCTTTCATTACCCGCACCGGGAAAGTAACTTCCCGCATGCTGTATCCTTCGTAAAAATGAAAACGGCCGGCCATTACCACTACCGTCTTCCCGCCCAGCGCTCCGAGCAGCAGCTCACCCCGGTGACCTTTTACGGTAGCCCTGGGAAAATGAGGAATATCGGCATAGGGGATACGGTGGGAAATATCCATTTCCTTTATCAGCTCACCCAGCCCGCTGCCGAGGATGATAGCCGCCGACGGTATCATCCCAGCCGAACGTTCGCGTATGTACGACGCGGTTTCGGAAATTTGTTCATAAAGGTTATCCACTTGCCGTTTATTGTTGCCCGGCGGCTGCGCGCTATGCGGGAAGGCGCCGGGGCTTGCATTTTCACGAAACGTTCGGTTGCCAAACCAGCAAATTTAAGGTTAAAATCCATTCCGGTCCGATTTTACATTTATTCAATAATCCAGTACTTTAGCAAAAATTTTTGTCGATGAACCTACACGAATATCAGGCCAAGGAATTGCTGAAAAAATATCATGTTCCCACACAGGAGGGCATTCCGGTAGAAACGCCGGAAGCGGCTGCCGAAGCATATAAGCAACTGCGGGTACAGCATGGCGGTGAATATGCCGTGGTAAAGGCCCAGATCCATGCCGGCGGGCGCGGCAAGGGCAAGATCCAGGGGAGCGAGCAGCGGGGGGTGGCCGTCGGGAAAAATGCGGAAGAGATCAAGACCATCGCCCGGAATATCCTGGGAGGAGTGCTCGTGACCAAGCAGACCGGCCCTGCCGGAAAAAAAGTCAATAAGGTACTGGTGGCCCAGGATGTGTATTATCCCGGCCCTAACCCCACAAAGGAATTTTACCTGGCCGTGCTGCTGGACCGCGCCACCGGTAAGAACGTCATCATGTATTCCACAGAGGGCGGTATGGATATTGAAGAGGTGGCAGCGCAGACGCCGGAAAAGATCTTTAAGGAATGGGTGCATCCTTCGGGGATGCTGCAGGGCTTCCAGGCCCGTAAGATCGCTTTTAATCTGGGATTAAAGGGAGAGTCCTTTAAAAATATGGTACGGTTTGTTTCCAGCCTGTATAACGCCTATGTGGGCCTGGATTGCAGCATGCTGGAGATCAACCCGCTTTTTAAGACCAGCGATGAAAAGATCATTGCGGTAGACTGTAAGATGAACCTCGACGACAATGCGCTGATGCGGCATTCCGATCTGGAGGCCCTGCGCGACATCAACGAGGAAGACCCCACCGAAGTAGAAGCCGGCAAATACAACCTCAACTATGTAAAGCTGGACGGAAACGTTGGCTGTATGGTCAACGGCGCCGGGCTGGCCATGGCCACGATGGACATGATAAAGCTCAGCGGCGGCGAGCCGGCTAATTTCCTGGATGTGGGCGGCACGGCCAACGCGCAGACCGTGGAAGCCGGATTCCGCATTATCCTGAAAGATCCCAAGGTAAAGGCTATCCTCATCAATATCTTCGGCGGGATTGTGCGCTGCGACCGCGTAGCACAGGGCGTTATCGATGCTTACCAGTCTATCGGCACCATCGATATCCCCATTATCGTGCGGCTGCAGGGTACCAATGCCGAGGCGGCCAAGGAGCTGATCGAACAGTCCGGGCTGAAAGTGCAGTCAGCTATCCTGCTGAGCGAAGCAGCAGCGCTGGTCAACAAGGCCGTAGCCTGAGGACGGGAGGACGATCTTTTTCCACGGCCCGGCGCTTCCTGCGCCGGGTCGTTTTGTTTTTGGGATCTTATTCCGGCGACGAAAAAATTTGGAAAAACGGACAAAAGTCTGTAATTTTGGGACAAATGACAGAAAATGGGAAATTATTCTTCACCCCGGAAACACAGCCGCAGTTCCTCTCCTTCCCTGGTTGAGGAGCCGGCCGTTGCCTATGCGCTGAGCAGCTATGAATCCATACAGCTCTCCCGGAAAGGCATCCTCAAGGAGGCGCTCCTGCAGCTGGCGGCCCAGCTGTCCATGACGCTCCAGGAGCTGGCCGGCATTCTGCATGTTTCTGAAAAAACCCTTCACCGCTACCAGAATGACAAGGTGCTTGCCCCGGATCTTTCGGAGCGGGCGCTGCTG
The DNA here is from genome assembly GCF_039541075.1 of Compostibacter hankyongensis. Taxonomy (NCBI): domain Bacteria; kingdom Pseudomonadati; phylum Bacteroidota; class Chitinophagia; order Chitinophagales; family Chitinophagaceae; genus Compostibacter; species Compostibacter hankyongensis. Next base: position 342,235 of record NZ_BAABFN010000005.1, read on the forward strand.
CTTTCCCAGCTCTACCATAAAGGGAAAGCCGTCTTCGGAGATGCCGCCAATTTCAATGACTGGCTACGCACACCGCTCCCCGCCTTCCGGCAGCAGGCGCCCATTACCCTATTGGACACCTCATTTGGCTTCCAGCTGATCATGGAAGAGCTGGGCCGTATCGAATACGGCATATTCGCTTAGCCATGGAGGTATACCGTATAGCGCAATGCCGGTATATCCGGGACATGAGCGGCGCCGGTGCACAGCTCTATGGCGGACGGTGGAACAGTAAAGGCCTGCCTGTGGTATATACGGGAGGCAACCGTTCGCTTTGCGCCCTGGAGGCCCTTGTCCATATCCCCCAAAAGAATATGACCGCTGATTTTTGTATGGCGGTTATTGAAATTCCCGAAAACTGTTCTGTGGGAATGGTGGCCGGCAAAACGTTGCCCAAGGACTGGCAGAGCAGCCTTTTTCCCGCCGCGCTGCGCCAGATTGGCGACAGCTGGTGCCGGGAAGGTCAATATGCCGTGCTACAGGTGCCCTCCGCCCTGGTCCCGGAGGAATGGAATTATCTGATCAATCCCCTACATCCCGATGCAGGCAAGATTACCCTGAAAGCAGTGCAGCCGTTTATGTTTGATAAACGGCTGCTGAAATAAAGAATAAGCTATACTATTTGTCCCACCAGACCGGCGCTGTCAGGTCTTTCAATCCCGGGAAGTTCAGGTTCTGGTTCATTTCGGATTCCGGATATAAAAAACGCAGGGGCTTCTGATCCCCGCTCAGAATGGAAGACTGGGAAGTAATGAAAAAGTCGGGGTACCCTGTCCGGCGCCACTCTGTCCAGGCCTCGAAGCCCTGGTTTCCGCACATGGCAAAGTATTTCTGTGTGATAATGGCCTGTACCTGACCGTCTACTCCGCCGCCGGGCCACTGTGCCGCGGACGCGCTGCCGATATAAGCCTGCGCCTGATCGCCGATGCCATAAGCTTCAAAGCTTGCCTTGATACCCTGGGTGAACAGGGTCTTTGCATCGCCGTCGGCCCAGCCCCGGGCTACTGCTTCCGCCTGCAGGAAATAGCTCTCTGCGGCTGAAATAAATTTTACGGGGGCTTGTGCAGAAGTAGGATCGTCCCCGTCGGCGCCCACAGCAGCCGAAGGCGAAGAAATCGTGTAATCCGGCTCATCGTTATAGCTTCCCTGCGGTATAGAGACTACTTCACCGGTATCATCCGGCACAGTATAAAAGACCGTCACCCTCGGATCATCATTCTCCTTCATCGCATCCACACAGGTAGCGCTCGCCACAGGGTTTTGCGTATATCCCAATCCCACCATTTCCGTAAAGAAAGGGTTCTGGTTACCTCCTGTGGCGGAATAGCTGATCTTTGCATCCTCATCCAGGAACTCTGCCCCCGATGTGTACAAGGCGGCAATCCCGGCTTTGGCCTTTTCCGGATCAACCTCCGATAACCTCAGATACGCGCGCAGCTTCAGCGTATTGGCAAAAGCGGTCCATTTATCCATATCGCCTCCGAACAGCAGATCTTCTCCACCGGGTACAAATTCGGCATCCGGATCAATGATGGCCTTTGCCTGATCGATCATGCTGAAGATGCTGTCATATACTTCCTCCTGGGTATCATAGGCCGGGTTCAGGATACTATCGGGCGACAGCGCCTGCTTCAGGGGGATATCGCCAAAGGCATCCGTCAGCAGCTGAAAAGTATAAGCCCTCAGGATCAGGGCAATGGCGGCATGCTGCGCATATTTTGCATCCCCACCCTGGCCGATGATCACCTTAAGGTCTTGCAGGGCACCGGAATAGAGCTCCCGCCAGGGCCGGGTGTAGCTGGATGGCGACGGCTGATAATCATCAATGGATTTATATTGAGAAGTAAAGGGATTCTGGGTCCAGTACTGTCCCCACATATTACCATATATCTGAAAATTATTGCCCAGCGCAAAGCCGGTGGAAGCTTCCGCAGAAGGCAACAGCAGGGTGGGGTCCGCCGTTTCCGGCTTGTTCGGGTTCTCGTTGATGTCCAGGAACTTTTTACATCCCGGAAAGACCAGGAGCAAGGTAACAAGGGTAAGAACGGTTCTTATGTTATTATATGGTTTCATCCGTTAATTTTTTGTTTTTGAAAACCTTAAAAAGTCACCTTCAGGTTCACTCCGTAATTCCTCAGGGAAGGCTGCGCCCTGAAGTCAAAGCCCTGCACATTGCCGGCGCCGGCAGAGTTGACTTCGGGATCCACAAACTGGTTCTGCTTGGCCGTCCACAGGAGAAGGTTATTACCAAAAATGCCTATCGCAAGGTCTCCGAAGGGTGTCCTGTCCAATATTCTTGTGGGCAGGTGATAGGTAAGGCTGGCCTCCTGAAGCCGGATATAGGAGGCATCCACTACGTCCTGTCCCGCAGGGATCTGGTTGGAATAATAATCGATCTTCTGATATTTATACTGCGTATTCTCCACATATTTACCCTCGCCATTCTCATATACCGAATTGGGCCATATCTCGGGATCGCGGTTCCCGCCGGTTTCCGCAGATGCGCCCACAAACTCTAGCAGGCTCTTGGTCTGGGAATGAAATTTCCCGCCCTGTTTGGTCTCGAACAGCAGATTCAGGCCCCAGCCTTTGTAGCGGACAGAAGCGCCCCAGGAAGCCTGGTATTTGGGATTGTAGGAACCGAGGTATACGGAAGAGTCCGTCAGCTTCGGCAGCCCGTTGTCGGCCACAATGACCCTTCCCTGGTCGTCCCGGGCCAGGTCCTGTGCATAGAAGGTGCCGTAGGGCTGGCCTACCGCGGCCACGATAGACATGCCGTTGAAGCCGCCGATCACCACCTGCTTTACGCCTTCCATCAGGCTGACCACCTCGTTATGGTTTCGGGTATAGGTGCCGTATAATTCCACCGTCAGGCCGGAGGTGGTCTGCACCGGAATGCCGCGCAGACTCAGCTCAATACCCCTGTTCTCCACTACGCCGCCGTTGACGGATTTGAACTCAAAACCCGTTGTTGTCGAAATCGGAATATTCAGGATTTGGTTCTTTGACCGGTTCCGATAGTAGGAAAAGTCGACAGAGAGCCGGCTGTTCAGAAAGTTAAGCTCGGTACCCACCTCATAAGCCGAAGTGATCTCCGGCTTCAGGTCAGGATTGCCGATGTATTTATCCTGCGTAATACCGGGAATATTGTTAAAGGGGAAGGTTCCCACGCCTGAGACGAACCCCGTCTCAAGGATGGTTTTGGTAAATACGGTCGAGAGCAGGTAAGGATCGGCGTCATTACCTACCTGGGCCCAGCTGGCCCGGACCTTACCATAGTTCAGTATATTCTCGCCGAAGCCGGTACCTTTCAGCAGCTCGGTAAAGACAAAAGAGCCGTTCACACTGGGATAAAAGAAGGAATTGTGCTGCTGCGGGAGCGTGGAAGACCAGTCGTTACGGGCCGTGGCCCCCAGGAAGAGCATCTCTTTATAATCCAGGTTCAGCTCACTGTACACGCCCACCAGCCTGCGTTGTTCATACCGGTTATAGGTGCTCACCGGTCCGTTGCTGTTGTCCAGATTATACCAATCCGGCACCACCAGTCCGCCGGAAACGTTCGTAGACACTTCTGATTCCGTATAGGTCCTTTGCCGTACGTTATGCCCGACCATCAGGGAAGCGTGGAAGTCACTGGAAAATTGCTTCTCGGCAGTGACCATGAGATCGTTGGTGATCTCGTTCAAGTTGTAATTATCCTCTTCATATTTCCCATTGCTGACCTGTGTGTTGTCGGCTGCTGAATAATTACCGCTGGTCACATCCGCTGGGGCCACCCTGTACTTGGGATATTTGAGTCTTCTGCGGTCTGAATAGGCATCCACCCCTACCCTTTCCACCACGCTCAGCCAGTCCAGCGGCTTATAGCTGATGCTGATGCTGCCGACCACGCGGTCCAGATCGTCCAGATTTTTATAATTCTTCAATACATAATACGGATTCTGGGTATAAGCTCCGTAATAACCATATATATTTTCCCGCAGCACGCCATCGTCATCCACATAACTGCCGAAGCTGTTGTATTTATTGCTGAGGTCCCCCAGGGAGGAAAGGGGAATATCGCGCGGGGTCTGTATCACCTCCTGCCAGACGGAGCCACCGCCCTGACCGCCCTGGGTTACATTGGCGCTGATCTTGTTATAACCGATGGAGATGCTGCTGGAGAACTTGTTGCTCAGATCCGCCGTACCGTTGAAGCGGGCGCCGTATTTATCGTAGTTGTCTGAGTTACCCGGCAAAGGGCCATCCGAGTTGAGCGAGTTGAGCGACAGGTAATAGCTGGTCTTTTCACCGCCTCCGGAAAAAGCCACATTATTGTTGTACATGGCACCCGTCTCAAAGAAGTCCTTCACATTATCCTTGAGGGCCACGTAGGGCTTTTTCTGACGCACGCCGTCGATCTCCTGTCCCCATTCCCTGACCTGTCCGTCGAATTTATCCCCCCAGCTCCCATTTTCCTTGGGGTCCACACCACCCCATCCCTGTCCGTATTCGTTCTGGTAATCCGGCAGCTTCAGGATATTGGAAAAGGTGACCGAGGAATTTACGATCACCTCATTTTTCTTCTGGCCTTTGGTGCCCCTTTTGGTGGTGATGATAATGGCGCCATTGGAAGCACGGGAACCGTATAATGCCGCAGCGGCAGGTCCTTTCAGCACGGTGACCGAGGCGATATCCGTGGGATTGATGTCATTGCCGCGGTTCCCGAAGTCGATCGTGGTCAGGTCGCTGATCCCTCCGATACCTTGTCCGCCGACCTTGCTGGTATTGTCGATGGGTATGCCGTCCACCACCATCAGCGCCTGATTATTACCGGTGATGGAGGAACCTCCTCTTAATACGATACGCGAAGAGCTGTTTGGCGCTGCAGCCGTAGTAGTAATATTTACCCCGGCAATTTTACCGGCAAGGGCATTCAGGGGGCTGGTGCTCTGGCCCTGCATAAGCTCTTCCGCATTGATGGTGGGCGCAGAATAGCCCAATGCTCTTTTTTCCCGGCGGATACCGTTAAAGGTAACCACCATTTCCTGGAGCTGGGTGACATCGGGCTTTAAGGCCACGTTGAGGGTATTACCCGTCGGCTGCACTTCCTGGGGGATCATACCTACAAACCTGAATACAAGTGTCTGGTTTCCTTCGGGAATATCGATGGAGTAATTTCCTTCTCCGTCCGTAGCCGTCCCCTTGTTTGTTCCTTTTATCACCACCGTGGCTCCCACAACAGGCTGACCATCGTCCGAGGAAGTAACCTTTCCGGAAATGGCGCGCGTTTGCGCGAAAGATTGTCTTGAAAGAGACAGGGATCCTATTGCCACAAGTATGGCAAAAAGGAGTACACCTTTTTTCATAAGAGATTTAGCTTTTGATTGACATCCGCAATTTAGGTATTTTTAACACAAACGAACAAATCTTTATATAAGGTGTCTTCATGTTTTAACCGGATATTGCTGTATATAAATCATAAGGGAAGTTTTGATGTACGCTAAAAGACAATGCTGATATTTGCTTGTAGCGTATTGAGAATAAGTTGTTTACAGTACACATCATCGGCGGGATCATTTACTTGTTTTCTAAACGAAATGAATCTGTTGCATAATGCCGGCAGTGAACCGCTACAAAAAAATGTCTGCGTTTTTTAAATAACTTCTTATGACATTTTGTATTCTTAAATTTTTAAAGACGAAATCGCAGCTTCATTGTTTTTTTTCAAATTCCCAGAGCAGCTGCAAGGTAAATGTAGTCTTATGACGGCCGGAAATCTCATCCAGCCCTGATCCGATCAGCTCCCGGTCGAAATAAACAGTGCGGGACATCCGCATACCGATATCGGCGGAACGGCCCAGCCTGTAATGCAGGAGCAGGTAAGCGCGCAGGCCTTCTCCATAGAAAAAAGGTATGGAATAAACATACCGGACGTTTCTTTCATAAGTATATATCCGGGCATCAAAGTCGTCGGTATGAAAATATCCCATCCGGAAGCTGCTGCGGAACCGGTCTGTCCAGCCGGCCAGCAGCTCTCCGTATATCAGCATGCCGTTGCTGGCCGGTTGCTTTTCCTGTTTGAAAAAGACCAGGTCTGCCCGTCCCCTTACCTCGAAGCGTTTCTCCGCACTGCTGTGCACCTGCAGCCGCAGCCGGTTGCGTCTTGCGGGCGACACCACATCTACAGGCCAGTCCTCCTCTCCGCTGTTCAGCGGCTTTTCCTGCCGCTGGTAGCGCAACAACGCTCCCCATCCGGAAGAAGGCTCCCAGACAGCCTGAAACATATATTCATTCCCGTTAGAAGGTGCATTCACCCGGTATTTCAACCAGGCATACTGAAAAAAATCCGCATACCCGCTTACCGACAGGTCCTTTGCCGGTCTCAGGGTAAAGCCGGTGTAAAAACCGCGCTCGCCGGCGCCGGAATTCCCGAAGGAATTTCCGTACAGGGTCTGGTATTGCTTATCAGCATAACGATACAGGAGGGCCAGGTCTATCTTCGGGTCGGCGCTGATCAGCAGACCGCTCACGGCAGCCCATCCCTGTCCGCCGCTCAGGGCCGCTTCTCCAAAAAAATAAAGGTTGTGCAAAGCGGCGGAATAATCCAGGCTGAGCTGCGAAAACCGGTTGCCCTGCAACGCAAAACGGTTATAAAGCGCAGGCCGTTTTTGCAGGCTTCCCGAAAGGCGGTGGTATAATCCGTTTATACCGATATGCCAACCCTGCCGGTGAAAGGAGATATTTCCTCCCGCACTGGCCTGACCGATGGAAGCTCGGCCCGCCAGCTCTCCCGGCGTACGGTGGTAGCCGCTGCTCCGGAAGCCGGAGAAAAGCTTGGTCCCCGCGGCCGTATCAGCGGTTATCAGGGTAGCATCAAGGTTGCGGTACGAACCGAAGGCGGTAAACTCCCAGGCGCCATACCGCAGGGTGGCGCCGCCGCCCCGGTAAAAAGCGGACTCCCCCGCAGCGGTATGGGGACGCAACAGCGGGGCCGTCCGCCGGATATTCATTACCATAGCGCCTTTTCCGAAGGCAAGGCTTTGCCAGTTCACCAGCCCCTGCCCGAGGTTGACCGTAAAATCCCCTAACACAAGCGCCTTGAGATGACCGCGGTCCTGCAAAAATAAATGGACGCTGTAGAAATCGAATCCGCGGCGCTGTGTACCGCCGAACCACTCTTCCCCGGGATCCTTCTCCGCGGTGATACCATAGCTGAGGTGGCGGGAAAACAGATAGCGGTACCGCAGCAATATTTTATCCGGACTCCCCGGGTAATAAGAGCGGCCGGCCGCTTCGGCGGTATCGGCTATCCGGTATCCGCGCGATCTCTCCAGCGTGCGGCCATAGCGAAACAACAGGGTGGAGGTTCCCTTTTTAAACAGTTCGGAAAACGTATAACGGGTGGACAGGTCATCTCCGCCGGTGGTCACATAGGGCAGCAAACGCCGGATGGTGACGGGATCAAAGCCGGGTACCGCCTGAAGCTCATAGATACTGGCCAGCTTTCCCAACACATCACGATACTGCAAAAACGAGGATACCTGCAGCGGGGACAGAAACGGGATAAGGTTCAGCGTTTCTTCGGTAGCGGTATTCAGATCGATGCGCTGATGCCGGAGCGCGGTCAGCTGCTGCCAGGATTCATCGTCCTCCGTTTCTTCCTCCTGCGCTTCGGCGAGGTCCTCTATGGCAGCCTGCCGTTCTTCCGAAGGTTCATCCCTCGTCTGTGCCGGCAGGCAGACGGGCCAGAAAAGACCAAAGAGCAAAGGCCGCCATAGCGTAACCGTAATCTTCATAAGCCTCTTATTAACGGGCCGGTTCCCTGCCGACAGGCAGACCGGCAGGATAGTTCATTTCGGCTGCCGTGCCGGAATATGATAAACAACGCCCAGAGCCGGCGTAATCCCGAGCCGGGGATGATAACCGGTCGACATATCGATGCGCAGACGTTTCAGGAAAAGCCGGACACCCAGGAAGTTCTGTCGCGTGCCGGTCGTAAAACCCGAGCAGATAGCCAGCACGGGCGCAGGCTGATAAGCAAAGCTCAGGGAGAGGAAGGTACCGCTTTGGGTATCCCAGCTGCCTTCCAGGGCCAGCAATATCTTGTCCGAAGGTTCAAAGCCCAACCCGAGCGTATAACGGGAACCGATATCTTCGTTTACCGGCTTTGAATAATGTACCGGCGCAGGGCTAAAGGCATGCAGCCCCACCTGCAGCCAGGAAGCCGGATGTACGGCTATACCGGCTTCAGCCGTGACGGCATGTGCGCTTCCGTATTCCTGTATGCGGGTGCTGAGGTAGTCAAACTGCATGCCGATGTCCACATACCGGCCCAGATGCCGGCCGTAAGCCACGGAAGCTTCATGATGATTAAAGACCTCGTACCCGAAGCGGGAGGCCGACACGGCAAAGGTTCCGGACGACACCGGCAGGGCAGCGGCAAAAGCCATCCCGGTAGTAGCCCTGAGCATAAAGCGGCGGGAAGCATAAGCCCCTGCGCTGAAGGTGCGGATGCGCGCCAGGGAAGCCTGGTTGTGAAAAACAGCAAACACATCGGCGTATTGATTGCTGTACGTCCGGGGACTGGGCGGCCTTATCCGGTCGTCTCCCGGACCGGTGTCCTGCAGCAGACCGAAGGGCAACATGCAGCAGCTGACGCAGTATGTCAACAATGAGGATTTCAAGAGAATGGGAGTTTTCAAAAAAGGAAGATACGAAAAATTTATGATTTCTCGTTTATTTCGTATACGATATTATTTGAATTATATTTTCAACCCCGCATTTTCCCCGCGCTTCCCCCGTAAAAGCGTTAATTTCAACCACGGAAACAAGAGAACAGAAGAACAAACCCCAAATACGATCAGATGAAAATAGCTGTTATCGGTACCGGAAACATCGGTTCCACGCTTGCCAGGGGATGGTCAAAAGCCGGTCATGAAATTTACCTGGGTGTGAGGGACCTGGATACGTTTAAGGGAAAAGAGCTCCTGGAAGACAGGAATATCCGGGCCTTTTCCATTCCCGACGCCATTGCTCGATCAGAAGTAGTGCTTTTGTCGGTTCCCCCGGATGCGGTTCCCGCCCTGGCCCCCTACCTGGAAGGAGCGGAAGAAAAAATCATCCTCGATCCTACCAATGCCTTCCGTTCCAAACCGGAAGGATATGCAAGCGCTTTTGATGCGCTGATGCAGCTGACAAAATGCAGGCATATCGTAAAAGCCTTTAACAATACGGGATTTGAAAACATGGCGCAGCCGGCGGGTCTGGACACTTTTATGGCAGGCGACAGCGAAAAAGCAAAAAAAGTAGTGGCGCAGCTGGCCCGCGATCTGGGTTTTGAAAATTGCTATGATTTCGGCGGGAATGACAAAGCGTTTTTGCTGGAACAGCTGGGTATGTCCTGGATCAACCTGGCCATCATTCAGGGCCTGGGAAGAAACATCGCCCTGAATGTGGTGAAAAGACAAACGCAGTAAGTCTAAAGTTAAGATGTCAGGAAGCGAACCTTGGACCTTAAACCATCAGAAAAGTCCGTAAAGCTCGGAATCCACCCGAGTGATGATATCGCCGAGATCTTCTTCCTTCTCCGCAAAATTGTTTTTATCGATATCCACCACCAGCAGCGCTCCGTCGCGGTATCCGGCGATCCAGTGGTTATAAAATTCGTTTAGCCTTTTGAGATAGTCAAGCCGTATGTTTTCTTCGTACTCCCGTCCCCGTTTCTGTATATTGGCGACCAGGGCCGGCACGGAGGCGCGCAGGTAAATGAGCAGGTCCGGGGGACGGATCATGGTCTTGAGCGTTTCAAAAAAGCGGAAATAATTGTCGAAGTCCCGTTTGCTCATCAGCCCCATCTCATGCAGGTTGGGGGCAAATATCTGGGCATCCTCATAGATCGTCCTGTCCTGTATTACCGTGGCCGAGCCGTTCTGAATCTCCAGCAGCTGCTGCAGCCGGTTATTCAGAAAATAGATCTGGAGGTTAAAGGACCAGCGGGGCATATCCTCATAAAAGTCATTCAGATAAGGGTTATGCTCCACATCCTCAAACTGGGCCGTCCACCGGTAATGACGGGCCAGCAATCCGGTCAGGGTCGTCTTCCCGGCGCCGATGTTACCGGCTACGGCAATGTGCTTGATCTTTTTTGATTTGGCCATAATGATGATTTGACGGTTCGGGGGGACTTGCTTAATAATAATGCACGCCGATCAGCTTCCTGGCTTCCCTGAGGGTGGCGGCGGCGCTTTCCCGGGCCTGCCGGGCCCCTTCGCGGAGTATCCGCTGAATATGGGCATCGTTCTGCTGTAATTCGGCGGCCTTTTGCCTGATCGGACGCATAAAGGACACCATATCCTCGGCCAGCTGCTTCTTCATATCCCCGTACCGGATATTGCATTGCCGGTATTGCTCCCTGAACTGTGTAACTACCGCTTCCGCCGATACCAGCTCCATCAGCTGGAACAGGTTCTGTATAAAATCCGGCATTTCGCTGTCCGGCGCCGAAGGTCCGGCATCCGTTTTTGCCTTCATGATCTTTTTCCGGATCGTATCATCGTCATCCGCCAGGTACAGGGTAGCATTTTCGTTGGCGCTCTTGCTCATCTTGCCGTTCCCGTCCAGGCTCATCACCCGGGTAAGCCCTCCCCCGTAATCAAAAGGATAAGGTTCGGGAAACAGCTCGCCATAGCGGTGGTTGAAGCGCTGTGCAAAGTTGCGCGCTATTTCGAGGTGCTGTTCCTGGTCCTTCCCTACCGGCACCTTCACGGCCCGGTGCACCAGAATATCCGCCGCCATCAGCACGGGATAGGTAAGCAGGCCTGCATTGACATTGTCCGGATGCTGCCGCACTTTATCCTTGAAGGTGGGAACCTTCTCCAGCTCTCCTTTATAGGCCAGCATGTTGAGCAGCAGGTACAGCTCGGGGATCTCGGGGATATCGCTTTGCACATAAAGGGCCACCTTCTCCGGATCCAGCCCGCAGGCAATGTTTTCGGCTACCACCCGGTAGACGTTCTGCCGGAGGTCTTTCGGATCCGGATGCGTGGTCAGGGAATGGTAGTCGGCAACAAAAAAATAACAGCGATAGCCGTCCTGCATACGGACATAGTTGCGCACCGCGCCAAAGTAATTACCCAGGTGTAAAAATCCCGTAGAGCGGATACCGCTCACTACTATCTCTTTTTCCATGATGGCGCAAGTTAATAAATAACTGCGAGCGGACATGCGCTGCGGGAGGCCGCAGGCTGATCATCCGCCCGGAAAAACCCGCTTCCGTAAAAATAAGGTCCTTTACGAAAAACGGACTCCGGAAACTTACGAAAAATACTATCTTTAATGACCGGAATCACAAAGCCCCCGGAAATTATGCAAAAGACGATTATCCACCTGGAGGATATCCGTAAAAGTTATTTTATCGGTAAAAATGCGCTGCCCGTGCTCAAGGGCATCAGGATCGATATCATGCTCAATGAATATGTAGCCCTGATGGGGCCGTCCGGCTCCGGCAAATCCACGCTCATGAATATACTCGGCTGCCTGGATTCTCCCACCAGCGGCACTTATGTGCTGAACGGGCACGATGTGAGCAAAATGGAGGACAACGACCTGGCCGAGGTGCGTAACAAGGAGATCGGATTCGTGTTCCAGCAGTTCAACCTGATGCCCCGCCTCTCCGCGCTGGAAAACGTGGCCGTGCCCCTGATCTATGCCGGTATCTCAAAAAAGACCCGCGAGGAAAGAGCCATGTCCATGCTGGAAAAGGTAGGTCTGGGCGACCGCTACCACCACAAGCCCAATGAGCTCTCCGGGGGGCAATGCCAGCGTGTGGCCATTGCCCGAGCCCTGATCAATGATCCGGCGCTGATCCTGGCGGATGAACCCACCGGTAACCTCGACACCAAGACCTCGGTCGAGATCATGGAAATATTCGGGCAGATCCATGCTTCGGGGAATACCGTGGTACTGGTGACCCATGAAGAGGATATTGCCGACCATGCCCGCCGTATTGTCCGTCTGCGCGACGGCGTCATCGAAAGCGATCATATCAACGAAAAGCAGCTGGTCGACTCCTGACCGCTATCATCCATGGCCCTGAAAATATATACCCGTACCGGTGACAAAGGCCAGACCGGTCTTCTGGGCGGCGCCCGCGTTCCCAAAAGCCATCTTCGCGTAGAAGCTTACGGTACGGTGGATGAGCTGAACGCCCATGTCGGGCTCTGCGCCGATCAGCAGCCGGAAGCGGATACCACCGGCTTTCTCCGGCAAATCCAGGAACACCTGTTTGTTATCGGATCATGCCTGGCTGATGATTCCGCCGCCAGGCGCGCCGGGTCCGGCAGACAGAAAGCCCCAATGGCCCTCCCGGCCCTCCGGGAAGCGGATGTACGTTTGCTGGAAACGGAGATCGATAAGATGGAAGCGCAGCTCCCGCCTTTAAAGGCCTTCCTCCTGCCCGGAGGACATCCCGCCGTATCCGGCTGTCATATTGCGCGTTGTGTCTGCCGCCGGGCGGAGCGGCTGTCGGTGCGTATGGAGGACCAGGGCCTTGCTGTAGCGCCGCTTATCCTGGCTTATCTCAACCGGCTGAGCGATTATCTGTTTGTGCTGGCCCGTTATACGGCCCACCGGTTGGGTGTGGCGGAGCGGATATGGACTACGCGTTAAACCGGGCCGGTGGCGGCCGCTGCCATGGTTATGCCGGGATATTCCTTTCGTCCACCATTCTGCCGTCTTTCATCATCAGCTGCCGGTCGCTCAGTCCCGCCAGGGCCTCGTTGTGCGTCACCACCACGAAGGTCTGCTGAAACTGATCGCGCAGCTGGAGGAACAGCTGGTGCAGCTCCATGGCATTTACCGAATCCAGGTTACCCGTAGGCTCGTCCGCCAGCACGATGTCCGGCTGGTTGATCAGGGCCCGGGCCACGGCTACCCGCTGCTGCTCCCCGCCGGACAAAGCGCCCGGCTTGTGCTGTATACGGTCTTTCAGACCCAGCGTTTCCAGCAGGAAAACCGCCCTTTCGCGGACGGCCTTCCTTCCCTTATCGTCGGCGATAAGCCCGGGGATACATACGTTTTCCAGCGCGGTAAATTCGGGAAGCAGGTGGTGGAACTGGAAGATAAACCCGATATGCCGGTTGCGGAAATCGGAGAGACGGTTGCCTTTCAGGGCGCCGGTGTCGGCGCCGTTCAGCCATACTTCTCCCTCATCCTGGCTGTCCAGCGTGCCCAGGATATGCAGGAGAGTGCTCTTGCCGGCGCCAGAGGAACCCAGTATGGTCACGATCTCCCCCCGTTGGACGGCCAGGTCCACCCCTTTCAGCACCTGCAGGCCGGAATAGCTTTTGGTAAGATGTCTGGCTGTGAGCATAACCCTATAACGGCACAATAATACGATAAAATATGGGCTGTTGTTTTTTTCAAATTAAATTATACTTTTGCGGAAATTTCAAATCAAACCACAAACGATGTACTGGACCTTAGAATTAGCTTCCTATCTGGAAGACGCGCCCTGGCCAGCTTCGAAAGATGAGCTGATCGACTATGCCATACGTTCCGGTGCTCCGATTGAAGTGGTGGAAAACCTGCAGGAACTGGAAGATGAAGGAGAGATTTACGAGAGCATAGAAGATATCTGGCCGGACTATCCCTCACAAGACGATTTCTTTTTTAACGAGGACGAATACTGAGCCGCCCGGCTTCAAAATACGGATATGAAAAAGCCGTTCCGCCTGAGGTGGGACGGCTTTTTCGTATAAAGCCGGAACAAGGCGTTATGCCTCCACGCCTTCAATAACGGCCTGACTTACGCCGGTATTGGAAAAGCCGCCGTCATGGAAGAGATTCTGCATGGTAACCTTGCGGGTAAGGTCGGAGAACAGGGCCACGCAAAATGCGGCACAGTCTTCCGCTCCGGCATTCCCCAAAGGACTCATCTTTTCCGCATAATGATAAAACCCGTTGAATCCTTCCACGCCGCTGCCGGCCGTGGTCAAGGTGGGCGACTGCGAAACGGTGTTGACCCTTACCTTTTTCCGGTTGCCGTAATGAAATCCAAAGCTGCGGGCAATGCTTTCCAGCAGCGCCTTGGCTTCAGCCATATCGTTATACCCCGGAAAAGTCCGCTGCGCGGCAATATAGCTCAGCCCCACCACGGAAGCCCACTCGCTCAGCGCATCCAGCTTCCAGGCCGTCTGCAACACCTTGTGAAAAGACAGGGCGGACACATCGATGGTTTTTTGAAAGTTATCGTAATTGGTATCTGTATACGGGATCTTTTTACGCACATTGGGCGACATGCCAATGGAATGCAGCACAAAGTCCAGCGGGCCGCCGAGCAGCTCCATCGATTTTGATAACAGCTTTTCCAGGTCTTCCACCGAGGTAGCATCCGCGGGTATCACTTCCGCATTGCAGGCTTTGGCCAGCTCATTGATCTTACCCATCCGCAGGGCAATGGGCGCATTGCTGAGTACGATGGAAGCGCCTTCTTCCACTGCTTTTTCCGCCACCTTCCAGGCTATTGATTTTTCATCAAGTGCGCCGAAGATAATTCCTCTTTTTCCTTTTAACAGGTGATAAGCCATAGTCTTAATTTTGGGTAAAAATAATTGTTAATTCGGAATTACCTGTAACTTTGGAAGATGCGTTACTTCCTGGCCATACTGCTGCCGCCGCTTGCCGTGCTGACCACAGGCAAGGTAGGTTCTTTTTTGCTGAATATCCTGCTGACGATCCTGGGCTGGATACCGGGGTGCATCCATGCCTGCCTTATCGTACATGAACATTACGAAAACAAACGCACCCGGAAGCTTATCCGGGCGATGAGCCGCTGATCTGTACCGCTTCACGATCTGCCGTCGCCGGCACATGCACGCAGCGGCAGATTATCCTTCCACCAGCTCCCTGGCATTTTCCAGCGCTGCCGCCGAAGGCTTTTCCCCGCTCAGCATCCTGGCGATCTGCAATATTCTCTCTTCTTTGTCCAGCAGACGGATATGGGTGGTTACCTGGCCCGACCGGTGGGCTTTGTAGACAAAGTAATGCGCGTCTCCCTTCCCGGCGATCTGCGGCTGATGGGTAATACAGATCACCTGATGGCGGTCTGCCAGCTTTTTCAGGATCACACCCGTTTGCTTGGCGGCTTCTCCGGAAATGCCGCTGTCTATCTCATCAAAGATGAGGGTCGGCAGCTCCATGGACTGCGCCACCAGGGATTTGACACAAAGCATAAGCCGGCTCAGCTCGCCGCCCGAAGCCACCTTTTTCAAGGGCTGGTAATGACCGCTGCGGTTGGCATCGAACAGGAAATCGATATGATCCTGCCCGTCCGTCTGCAGGGGCGCCGGCATCAGCGATACTTTCAGACTGGCATTGGGCATGCCCACCTGCGCCAGCAGGGCATTTACCCGTTGCTCAAAAGGAGCCGCCTGCTTTTTTCTTCCCGCAGTAAGCTGCTCCGCCTGCCGTTCCGCCTGCTGCTGAAGCCGCGCTTTCTCACGTTCCAGGGCTTCGATATCCGTCTCAAGCCGGCGGGTCTGATCCAGCTGCTCGCCCAGGCCGGCCTGGATCTGCAGCAGCGCTGCGGTGGTCTGCACGCCATGTTTTTTCAGCAGGCGGTAGCCGAGCGCGGTCCGCTCATTGATCAGGGCCATACGCTCAGGGTCCGACTGTACGGTTTCGTATACCCGTTGCAGTTCCCCGGCAATATCCTGTACCTCTACCGCCGTCACCTGGAGCCGCTCCGCCAGGCCGGGCAGCTGCGGATGAAAGGCTTCTATGGAGCGCAATCCGCTCTGCAGCTGCCGCAGCTGCTGTACCAGCGGCTGCTCCCCTTCTTCCAGCGCACCCTGCAGGATGCCCAGCCGCTCTTTTACCTCTTCGGCATGGCTCAGGGTATTCAGCTCCGCATCCAGCTCTTCGAGCTCGTTTTCTTTCAGCGCCGCCGCATCCAGCTCTTCCCAGAGAAACTGGCGGTAGTCCCGCTCCTTCTCCGCCTGCTCGCGCTCCCGCACCCGCTCCTCCAGCTCGCGCCCGGCCTGCTGCAGGGCTTTCCAGCTCTCATGGTACCGCGCCAGCAGCGTATCATGCCCGGCCAGGGCATCCAGCACGGCCCGCTGAAAATCCTGCTTCCCCAGCTCCAGCGTATCGAACTGCTGATGAAGGTCTACCAGCAGACCGGCAAAGCCGGAAAGCTGCTGCACCGTCACCGGGGTATCGTTGATAAATGCACGGGACTTGCCCGCCGTGCTGATCTCCCGGCGTACAACGGTATGCCGGCCGAAATCCAGATCATGCTCCCCGAAAAACGCGGTGACGGCTTCCAGCTCCGGCAGGACAAAGTGGCCTTCGATAATACATTTCCGGGCTTTATCGTGCAGGACGTTCCGGTCGGCCCGCTCCCCGAGGATAAGCGACAGGGCGCCCAGCAGAATAGACTTCCCCGCCCCGGTTTCGCCGGTGATCACATTCAGCCCCTCCGAAAAGTCGATTTCCAGCGCCGTTATAATCGCATAGTTTTGTATCAGCAGTCGCTGTAGCATGAGACAGGTTATTACACGGTGCTAAATTCCAAAAAATTGTTGAAACCGGATATAGTAATTATCCGCCGTACAGGGAAATCCGCCCGGCAGATTTCAGGAGTACCCCTGAAGACAGATACGGATGTGAATATATGAATTAAGCCTCAGGCAGACGGGTGTTGAAAACAAAAACCGGGCAGGAAAAGACCGGTTTCAATTACCGGAGCAGCGTGATATCCCCCTGCAGGTAAAACAGCTGTCCGTCGTCGCAAACCATGGCGGCCTGGTAGATAAACACATCAGGGTTAAGCGGATGACCGTTAAAGGTGCCGTCCCAGGCAGCAGAGCGGTTGTCCAGCCCGAAATTATCCCGCTCAAAGACTTTCTGACCCCAGCGGTTGAATATCCGGAAATAGACGATATTCCTTACTCCCCTGCCGCGGGGATAAAACAGGTCGTTGTTCCCGTCCTTATTCGGGGAAAAGGTATTGGGGATAAATACATTGCCGGACTCACATACCAGGTTTACCCGCAGCAGCGCAGTATCCGTGCAACCGTATCCGTTAGCCACCTTCACCTGATATTCCCGGCTGGCGGTAGGCGTGCTCAGCGGGTCGGGGCAGGTAGTGCAGTTCAGCTCGTCCGGCGGAGTCCAGCGCCAGCTCACCACATCCGGGCTGGCGCCGGCGCTCAGCCTTACCGAGGAGCCGGTGGGCACCGTCCATACCATGCTGTCGGTATGCACCTCGGGAGCCGGCCATATGGTCAGTCGCAGCTCAGCGCTGTCTACCGGACAGCCGGCGGCATTATAGCCCGTTACCTGATAGGTAGTGCTTTGCTCCGGCACCGCCACGGGATTGGCGGCTGACGGGTCGCTTAAGCCTGCAGAAGGCGACCAGCGGTAGCCCGGGGTACCGCTGGCATGCAGCGTCACCGGGGTACCCTCACAGACGGAGGTATCCGCCGGCCATGCAGTAATGCGCTGCGGCTCCGGCACCCGTACGGCCAGCACGGCCGAAGCGGCGCATCCGAAGGCCGAGACGGCCCGGAGCGTCACCCGGTAGGTCCCGGGCTCCCGGTAATGATGATCCGCTATCGCACTGGTGTCTGCGGGGCTGCCGTCCCCGAAATCCCAGGTATAGCCGACCGGAAATCCCAGGCTGTCGGCCGAGATAATGAGGCCCCGGCGGGAAAACCGCATATGCCCCGAATCACAAGGGTCCGGGATGACCGGATCAATTCCCAGTCCGATCGCTCCGTCGACGACCACCGTATCTTTCAGGGGGAAAGCCACCTGGCAGTTTTTCCGGTCTTTGAGGATCAGCTGCGGGTGATAGATGCCCGGGGTGCTGTAGGTATGCGAGGCGGCATCGCTGCCCGACTCGGGAGAGATATTGCCATCCCCGAAATCCCAGCGGAACGAAACGGCATCCACGGATTTAGCGGAAAATTTTACCGTCAGCGGGCTGCATTCGTGCTGCACATCATAATCGCTTCGCGGCACTCCGAAAGGACCCGCCACCTTCACCATCCTGATGACGGAATCCGCACAGCCGCCATATCCTTCTATCCGCAGCTTCAGCCGGTAAGTACCGGGGATATTATAAATATGTTCCGGATTTTCCAGCGTCGAGGTACTGCCGTCGTCAAAATCCCAGGTAATACTCCGGTAGTTCTGCGAGGTATTTTTCAGCTGCACCACCAGCGGGGGGCATTCCGCATGGTTATCGCTATAGGAAAAAGACGCCTTCGGCGTGCCTGCCTTTATATAATTCTTGCGGACCAGCGTATCGGTACATCCGTCTGCGGTGGTCACGGATAACTGTACCGTATATATGCCGTCCCGGGAATAGGACTTGGAGGGCACCTTCTCATCGGAACCGGTTCCATCTCCGAAATCCCAATGATAGGTAGCGCCGGCGCCCTGGGAGCGGTTGATCCAACGCAACGGCTGCCCGGGGCAGACCAAGGTGTCCTCCACGACAAAGTCGGCCTTTGCCGGGAATATGTTTACCGCCTCGGGCTTTACCAGACTGTCCGTACACCCTTCTGCATCTTTCACCCGGAGCGTTACCTCGTATTTCCCTGCACCGGGATAGGTATGCTGCACCGGGTCGCCCGACTGCAGGGTGGTAGTCTGCCCATCCCCGAAATCCCAGGTCCACTCCTGCACCGGTACCTCCGGAGCCGGGCGGGAGTCATCCCGGAAGGTGATGACCGTACCCGGACAGGCCGAGGGATCAGCAACGGTAAAACCGGCCTGCGGGCCGCTGACGATAACCGGTCCCACAGCCGAAGTATCCCTGCAGCCGTTGACATCCGTGGTAATTACCTGCGCGGGGAAAGTTCCGTTCTGCGTATAGGCGTAGGAAACGGATGGCTGGGTGCCGGAGAACATCCTGCCGTCGCCTGTCAGCCAGGCATAGGCCCGGATGAGCTCCGGATGGGCAATGCCGGCGGCCTGCAGGGTTATCTGTTCCCCCCGGCAGAGCCGTCCATCCGGTACCTGCAGTACCGGATGCTCTTCCGAAACATAAACCGTCTGCGTTGCGGTAGAGTTGCAGCTACCCTCGGTAACCACCAGCTTTACCTGATAGGTACCGGTATGCGGAAAACGGTGTGACGGAGGATTTTTTGCATCGCTGACCGTGCCGTCGCCAAAATCCCAGCGCCAGGCCGTCCCTCCGGTGGAGCCATCGGCAAAGGTCACCGCATAACGGTCGTCGCAGGAACGGGTCACTTTCATCCGGGCAATGGGCAGCCGGATGTTGATCATGTCCCTGCGGGTCAGCGTGTCGGCGCAGCCACGGCTGCTGACCACCAGCATGACATCCTGTTTGCCCGCGGTATGAAAGACGTGCGTCGGGTTCTGACCGCTTTCGCTCGCCTTATCGTCCGGGAAAAACCATTGCCAGGCATCTCCCGCCGGCTGTGAGGTATTGGTGAAATGGATGGGTGTGGGTTGACAGGCTTCGAGGATGTCGGCATTGAAGCCGGCCACGGGCTTTTTACCGGTACGGATCATGCGCGGCGTTGTCACCGTATCCCGGCAGCCGCCGGCCGTCGTGGCGATCAGCCTGACGGTAAAATCTCCTTCCGTGGTATAGGTATGCGCCGGATGCGGACCTTTGCCCGTACTGCCATCGCCAAAATCCCAGCTGTAATCGGTTATCGGTTCCCCTCCTGCCGACGTATCCGTAAAATGCACGGTAAGCGGCACACAGCCTTTGGTTAGGTCTGCCGAGAAGCCGGCTTTCGGCTTGCTGATCCGGATATAGGCTTTTTTTACCAGGGTATCCGTGCAGCCCTCCCGGTTGGCCGTAACCAGCGTTACGGTGTAGGCGCCTTCCTTCTGGTAGCTGTGAGCGGGGGCGGAAGCTTCGGAAGTTCCGCCGTCGCCGAAATCCCAGCGGTAGGAAGCCGCGTTGGCCGTCTGGCTGCTGAAGCGGACGGTAAAGGGCAGCGAGCAGCCGGTGGTATGATCGGCATCAAAGGCCGCTGTAGCGGGAGCAGAGACCGTGATGCTTTTTGTGATCGTTTTTTTACAGTTGCCGTAAGTGTCGACCAGCCGTACCGTATAAGTGCCCGGGCGGGCAAAGGTATGGCGGACGGAATTTCCGCGGGCGGTCGCTCCGTCGCCGAAGTCCCAGTCCGAAACATCCGGCAGGGGGCTGCTCGTATTTTTAAAAACAAGGGAACGGCCGGCGCAGCTGCCGGATACCGAAAAGCTGCCCGTAAACTGGCCGATGCTGATGAGCTCTTTCCGGACAAGCATATCGGTACAACCCGTTTCATTGCTGACCCGCAGGCTGACGGTATACCTTCCTTCCTGCGTATAAGTGTGCGTGGGACTGGCCGAGGCCGAAGTGCTGCCGTCGCCGAAATCCCAATGATACTGCAGGGTGCCCGTGCCGGTAGAGGTATCGGTAAATTTTACGGCAAAAGGAGCGGCACAGCTTACCGAGTCGCTTACCCGGAAACCCGCACGTACGCCGTCGCTTACCCGCACAGCCCCTTTTTTGTTGAGCACGGCGGTACAGCCATAGCTGTTCCTGACCAGCAGCTTTACATTGTAATTTCCGGCGGCCATATAGGTATGCACGGGATGCTGTTCGGAAGAAGTGCTGCCGTCATCGAAATCCCAGGTCCATTGCCGGATCGTCCCGGAGCCGGGAACGGACTCGTCCGTAAAATTCACTTCCAGCGGATAACAACCACCTGCCGGCGTATTGCGGAAGCTGACGGTCGGTGGGGCGTACACCGTGATAAAAGCCGCCTTGGTAACGGTGTTTTCCGTATTCCCGTCTGATATGGTAAGGCTGACGGTATAGGTACCGGGTTGGGAATAGGTGGCAGCCGGATTTTTTCCGACGGCTGTATTGCCGTTGCCAAAGTCCCATTTCCATTGGGTGGGATTACCGGCCGACTGGTCGCTGAACTGAACGACCACGGGTGCGCAGCCGCTCACCTGGTCGGCGGTAAAATCCGCGGAGAGCCCCTGCGCCGATGCACCGGAAAACATCCCGCAACCTGCCACGGTCAATACCCACACAATCAGCCTGCGGATCGTTCCGGAAATATGGCAGAAAGGGCTCATCGTGTGTCAGCTGGCTTGAAAAGTAGCGGTTTGCATCGGCTAAAGCTGTATCAAAGATAATACCGTTTGTACAGAAAAGGAATTTAAGGCCGGGGATGGCCAGGATTTTCCTATGTTTGCCCGGGGTTAACCCGCCTCTCAATGGTCCTTGCCATGCAGATCAAAACCATTATTGATTACCTGGAAGAGATAGCTCCCCTGTCTTACCAGGAAAGCTATGACAATGCCGGACTGCTCACCGGCGATCCCCGCTGGGAGCTCAGCAATGCCCTGCTGACGCTGGATGCCACCGAACCGGTTATCGACGAAGCCATTGCGCGCGGCTGCAACCTGGTCATCGCCCATCACCCGATCATCTGGGGCGGCCTGAAAAAGATAAACGGCAAAAACTATGTGGAGCGCGCCGTTATCAAGGCCATCAAGCACGATATTGCCATCTATGCCGCACATACCAACCTCGACAATATCCGCGGCGGCGTCAACGACATGCTGTGCCGGCAGCTGGGGCTGGGCGATCTGCGGCCGCTGGCGCCCCGCAGCCGCGCCCTGAAAAAGCTGTATACCTTTGTTCCCCATGCGCAGGCCGAAAAGGTGCGGGAGGCGCTGTTTGCCTCCGGCGCGGGTCATATCGGGCAGTACGATGCCTGCAGCTACAATACGGAAGGCTACGGCACCTTCCGGGGAGCAGCGGATACCCATCCCTATGCAGGAGAGGCCGGAAAAAAACACCGGGAGCCCGAAACCCGCATCGAGGTGGTTTTTCCGGCTCCCCTCGAGAGCACGGTGACCGCGGCGCTGTGTGCCGCCCATCCCTATGAGGAACCCGCCTATGACATCCTGCTGCTGGAAAACAGCTGGGCGGGGGTGGGATCGGGCATGGTCGGTATGTTGCCGGCACCCGTGGATGAAGGCGCTTTTCTGCAGCAGGTAAAAACACAGCTATCCGCCGGCGGCATCCGGCACACCGCCCTGCTGGGAAAACCGGTACGGAAGGTAGCGGTCTGCGGGGGAGCCGGCAGCTTCCTGCTGCCCGCTGCGCGAAGGGCGGGAGCCGACGTGTACCTCAGCGCGGATTTTAAATACCATGAATTCTTTGATGCTGATAGCCAGATACTTATAATAGACGTAGGGCATTACGAGAGCGAGCAGTTCACCCCCCTATTATTTTATGAGCTGCTAACCAAAAAATTCCCTAACTTTGCGCCTCTTAAAACCGCTGTGCTTACAAATCCGATTCATTATCTGCATTAATAGTTTATGGCCACAGTAAAAGAGTACTCCGTAGAGGAAAAACTGACCTCCGTGCTCAGACTTCAGAAAATCGATTCCAAGCTGGATGAGATTCAGGTGCTGAAGGGGGAGCTTCCCATGGAAGTAAAAGATCTCGAAGACGAGATCGAAGGGTTGAATACGCGGCTGACCAACATAGAGGACGAGATCAGGGGCATCCAGGAGTTTATCAACAATAAGAAAAACGCCATCAAGGACTCCGAAGCGCTGATCCAGAAATATGAGAAGCAGCAGAACAATGTGAAGAACAGCCGCGAATTCGAAGCGATCAGTAAAGAAATCGAGATGCAGACCCTCGAGGTAAAGCTGTCGGAAAAGCATATCCGCGACGCCGGCAACGAGATCTCCGAAAAAGAGCGAATCCTCGAAGGGGCGAAACAGACCATCGCGGATAAGGAAGCCAACCTGCAGCACAAAAAGGCTGAGCTGGAAAAGATCATTGCGGAAACCGAAAAGGAAGAGCAGCAATACCATAAGCAGTCGGAAGAAGCCCGCTCCAAGGTAGAGCCGCGTCTGCTGACCGCTTATGAGAAGATCCGGAAAACCTACCGCAACGGGCTGGCCGTGGTACCCATCGAAAGGGATTCCTGCGGCGGATGCTTTAACGCCATCCCCCCCCAACGGCAGGCAGAGATCCGCCAGCGCAAAAAAGTAATCGTATGCGAACACTGCGGCCGCATCCTGGTAGACGACGAGCTGAATGAGACGATAGTGGCAAAATAGCTTTTGGTCAAATTTTTGCAGAAAAGGACACTGATTCTCAGTGTCCTTTTTCATTAGCTGCCGAACAGCCGTTAAGGACAAAGCCATTCCCGGTCTATAATGAGGAAGCCGAGCATGATACTATTTATCATACAGGAGGACATAAATGTACGAGGTTCTACCTGCCCGCCGCAAAGCTATGGCAGGCGGGTCCGACCATTAAATGCGGAGCGTTCATCGGGACCTTTTTAAAGGTCATTATGAGCCGAAATAAAAACGAATATTAACGGATGAAATATCTTCTTCTGCTTATCCTGTCCGCCTGCCTGCTTACGCCGGAGACCGAACCCGTCACGGCCGCTCCCCTGTCTGATATCCCCACCGCAGCCGGAAGGCCTTTCGACTTCAACACCCGCTGCCGCGAGGCTTACCGGCTGATCATGATGACCCGCCTCGATGCCGGCGCACAGCTGCTGGCGGCAGAAAAGCGCGACCATCCGGACAACCTGGCACCCTATTTCCTGGATAATTATATCGACTTCCTGCGGCTGTTTTTTCATGAAGACCCCAAAGAATACGCCGCCCTCAAGGCACACCGGGATCAGCGGCTGGAGCTGATGAGCAAAGGAGACACCCGTTCCCCTTTTTATCTGTATACCCTGGCCATGCTTCATTTTCAATGGGCCGTATGCAAGATCAAGTTCGGAGAAAACTGGTCGGCTGTCTGGGAATTCAGGAAAGCTTATTCCCAGATCCGCGATAACCAGAAAAAATTCCCGGATTTCAGTCCCAACAAAATACTGCTGGGCTCCATGCAGACCGTTATCGGCACGGTCCCTGAAAGCTACCGCTGGATCACCGGCATCCTCGGCTTTAGCGGCGGCAATGTCAGTCGGGGCATGGAACAGCTGCGGTCTTATGTAGACGATGCCTCCCCGGAGGGCACCCTTTTTCACGACGAAGCCTGTTTCTACTACGCCTATCTCCGGTTTTATGTGGCCCACGAACCGGATGCGGTATTCCGGTTTATCCGCGAGGAGCAGCTGGATGTGGTCAATAACCAGCTTTTTGCCTTCATGGCGGCCAACCTGGCGCTTAACAACCATATGGGAGATGACGGGCTCCGCATCCTGGCCGCCCGCAAAACAGGGCCGGGCTATCTGGATATGCCCATACTCGATTACGAAATAGGCGTGCTCAAGCTGAACCACCTTGAGCTGGACGAGGCCATCGCCAGCCTGCGCCGGTTTACCAGCACCTTCAAGGGCAAGTTCTATGTCAAGGATGCCCTGTACAAGCTTAGCCTCGCCTGCTATCTGAACGGCAATACTGCAGAAGCCGGACAGTACCGGAAGCTGATCGAATCCCGCGGCAATACCTCCACCGATGCCGACAAGGCGGCACTGCGGGAAGCGCGCAAAGGGCGCTGGCCCAACGCCGTTATCCTGCGAGCCCGGCTGCTGGGCGACGGAGGATATTTCCACCAGGCGCTGGACTTGCTGAGCCGGCACAAGGTGGGCGATTTCACCCAGCTGATCGACAAGATAGAATATGCATACTTCCTGGCGCGCATCTATGACGAGCTGGAAGAGGACAACCGTGCTATCCCCCTCTATGAGGCCACGATCAAGGTGGGGGCTTCCCGGCCGGAATACTATGCCGCCCGGGCTGCGCTGCAGCTGGGCTTTATCTATGAGCAGCGGAAAGATAAAACCCGGGCGCTGCAGTATTTCAAAAAATGCCTGGACATGAAGGAAGAAGAGTACAAGAGCAGCCTGGACCAGCGGGCCAAGGCCGGTATCAACCGGCTAACGGCAAGGTAAGGTGAAAGGTAAAAGGTGAAGGGTGAAAGGCATTTTAAAGCCTAAGGTTTAAAGTCTAAAGTTGGTCTGCCTGAAAGCGAATCTTAGACTTTAAACCTCAAACCTGGAAACTGGAAATCCGAAACCGGACGCCCATAAAATCTTAGTATTATTTTTGCATCCGTTAGCCTGCCTAATCCCCGGTCTATGCCTGCCACCCCGTCTTCCTGGATAAAACGAGCCCTGCTGGCGGGTTTGCTGTGTCTGCCCCTGCTCCTGCCGGCGCAGGACATCCATCTTTCCCAGTTTTACGAAACCCCGCTGTTGCGAAACCCCGCGCTGGCCGGCATCTTTACGGGTAATATCCGGATACAGGCGGTGTACCGCAATCAGTGGAACGGGGCGAATGTTCCCTACCAGACCGGGGCCCTGAGCGGAGAGCTGAAATTTCCCGTCGGACAGCAGGAAGACTATATCACCGGAGCATTGCAGCTGACCTACGATGTGGCGGGCACCTCTCATTTTCAGACCACCCAGGTGCTTCCCGCCATCAATTATCACAAATCCCTGAGCGCAAGCCGTAGCATGTACCTTTCCCTTGCCTTTATGGGCGGATTTACCCAGCGCCAGTTCAATCCGGAAAAGATGAGCTTTGATAATCAATATAATAACGGCGCATACGATCCTTCTTCGCCTTCGGGGGAAACTTTCTCAAAATACGGCTACACTTACCCGGACATGGGAGCCGGTCTCAGCTTCAACAGTACCTTCAGACAGCAGATCAATTACTTCATCGGCGCGGCCTGGTATCATTTCAACCGCCCGGAGGTCTCTTTTTACGGGAACAAGGCTATTGAGCTGCAACCCAAATGGGAGTATAATGCAGGGCTCTCGGGTCCCCTCAGCGAGCGGGTACGGATTATCGCGCAGTACAACCAGCTCCGGCAGGGCGATTACAGCGAGATCATCGGGGGCGCCTTGATCGGCTACGACATTTCCGCTGTAGAGCAGGAAGAGGGCGGAATGGGGAAAATCATCTACGGAGGACTGTTTGTGCGGCTCCATGATGCATTGATCCCTGTGGTAAAGATAGAGCTTAATAATTACGAGATAGGGTTCAGCTACGACATCAATACGGCCCAGGGAAAAGCCGCGGCAGCCGGAGATATGGGCGGATTTGAGCTCTCCCTCTCCTACCGGGGATTCTTTGCCAACAGCAACAGCGTGCTGCATGCCCTGCGCTGCCCCCGGTTCTGAATTGGGTTAAAAAATGTTAAATATTTAATAAATTGGGGAAACAGAGCGGGTATGGCTCGCCTTTTGTTTATATTTTTGCAGAGAATCCTCTCGAAAACCCTTTAAAGACGAACCTTTAAAAA
The DNA here is from genome assembly GCF_039541075.1 of Compostibacter hankyongensis. Lineage (NCBI taxonomy): Bacteria > Pseudomonadati > Bacteroidota > Chitinophagia > Chitinophagales > Chitinophagaceae > Compostibacter > Compostibacter hankyongensis. The sequence continues at coordinate 368,546 of NZ_BAABFN010000005.1, forward strand.
TATCCGGGAAAGATTTGGAAAAATTTTAAAAACAGATTATATTTGGCTTGACTATGTATAAAAAGTTTACATCTTTAATCCTACTTCTTTTTTGTGCTATCTCCGTTGGGCTCGGGCAAACTGCCACCGGAGGTAAGGTTACAGCCACTTTCGAGGAAAGCGCCCCCAAGCCAAAAGTCATCAAAGCTTTCCCCAACCCGGCCTCTTCCAATATCAGCTTTGAACTCCAGCACCCTAATAACGATACCCGTTACCAGATTATTGTTTATAACTTTCTCGGGAAGAAGATCGACGCCTTTCATCTTTCGGGCAACCGTACCCGGCTCAGCCTGGACAAATACTACAGCGGCATCTATATCTATCAGCTGCGGGACCTCCAGGGCAACTTGGTGGAATCCGGTAAGTTCAATGTGATCAAGCAATAATCTAATCTTTCTGAGACACCGGCCTGACAGGCGCCCGCTAAGGAGCGCCGTGTGATGATCAGGTAATAACCTCCCCCGCGCCGGAACAGCGGCCTTTATCATCTGTCATTTTGGCGCCTGCATTTCCTTTGGCAAAAAAATTGTCCGTACCGGGGCATAAGATCCTTACAGGAGAGGTGCCGGCGGAACATTGTATGTCGAAAGCACCGGCCCTTCTCATAAATTATAGGTAGGTTTGCACATCATTTTAAAACGAAACGGATATCGTGGAAAAAGATAAAAAGGAATACCGGGAGACGGAAGAAAATGACTCCCGTGAATGGGAAAACGGCGATACGCCCGGGACCGGAGATCCGGATGTTAGCGGCGGGGAGACGGAAACGGCGGCAGACTATGCCGCAACGGCAGACGCCTCCGGGGGTAAAGCCGCCGAGCTGGCAGAGCTGAAAGACAAATACCTCCGGCTGGTGGCCGAATTTGACAATTACCGGAAAAGGACCTCCCGGGAACGCGTGACCCTGATACAGACGGCCAACAAGGAGGTCATCATTTCCCTGCTGGACATCATAGACGATTTTGAAAGGGCACTGCAACAGATGGAGCAGTCGGACAATATAGCGCTGATCCACGAAGGGATAGGTCTTATTTTTAATAAACTGAAAAGTACGCTGCAGGCAAAGGGATTGCGGGAAATGGAGAGCCTGCATGCCGATTTCGATACGGATCTTCATGAGGCAGTCACAGAGATCCCGGCGCCCTCGGAGGAGCTGAAAGGCAAGGTGGTGGATAACCTTCAGAAAGGATATTACCTGAACGACCAAATCATCCGCCATGCCAAAGTAGTGGTAGGTAAATAATGGGGTATGGCAAAAAGAGATTATTATGAAGTACTGGGCATAACCCGGAGCGCTTCGCAGGATGAGATCAAAAAGGCTTACCGTAAGGTAGCGATGCAATATCATCCGGACCGTAATTCGGGCGATAAGGATGCCGAGGAAAAGTTCAAGGAAGCAGCCGAAGCCTATGAAGTCCTGAGCGATCCGGACAAGCGGGCGCAATACGACCGTTTCGGTCATGCCGGGCTGGGCGGCAACGGCGGCTTCGGCGGAGGCGGCATGCGGATGGAAGACATCTTCTCCAACTTCGGCGATATCTTCGGCGAAGATATCTTCGGCAGCTTTTTCGGAGGCGGAGGCGGGCGCGGCGGACGCCGCGGCCAGGGCGTAAAAGGCTCCAACCTGCGGGTAAAGATGCGGCTCACCTACGCCGAAATCGCGCATGGCGTCAACAAGAAAATCAAGGTAAAAAAACATGTACGCTGCAGCCATTGCGACGGGCTGGGCGCCAAGGATAAAAATGCCTTCCAGACCTGCAGCACCTGCGGTGGCTCCGGCCAGGTAAGAAAAGTAACCCAGACCTTCCTGGGTCAGATGCAAACCGTAACCACCTGCCCCACCTGCAACGGCGAAGGCAGCATCATCACCTCCCGCTGCAGTCATTGCAAAGGGGAAGGAAGAGTATACGGCGAAGAAACCGTATCGGTGGACATACCCGCGGGCGTACAGGAAGGCATGCAGCTCAGCATGCACGGCAAGGGAAATGCCGGGGAAAGAGGGGGCAGCCCGGGCGATCTCATCATCTTCATCGAAGAAGAGTCCCACCCGGAGCTACAGCGCGAAGGGCTGAACGTAATTTATGATCTGCACATTTCCTTCCCGGATGCAGCCTTTGGCACCCAGGTGGAAGTTCCGACCATCGACGGCAAAGCAAAGGTGAAGATCCCCGCCGGCACCCAGAGCGGAAAAATATTCCGGCTGAAAGGAAAAGGATTCCCCGTTGTGAACCGTTACGAAAAAGGGGATCAGCTCATCCACGTGAATGTATGGACACCTCAGGAGCTGACGCCCGAAGAAAAGGACCTGCTGGAAAAGCTGAAGACGGCAGATAATTTCCAGCCCCGCCCCGAAAAGACGGATAAAAGCTTTTTCGAACGGGTCAAAGATATGTTCAACTGACCGTCTCCCGGTAGATAGCAGGAAGATTGCGGCCCAGCCCGTCGTAATCCAGTCCGTAGCCGACCACAAAAACATTGGGTATCGAAAAGCCATAGATATCCACCGGCACCGGGTGAACCGCAGCATCAGGCTTCATCAGCAGGGATACGGTCAGCAATGCCCGCGGATGCCGGTGCTCCAGCTGAGGCAGAAAAGCATGCAGCGTGTTGCCGGTATCCACAATATCTTCCACGATCACCACCGTACGGTCAAACAGATCCATATCCAGCCCGATGGCCGTAATCACCTGTCCTGTAGAACGGGTGCCTTTGTAGGACACCAGCTTGATAAAAGAGATCTCCGCCGGTATGGTCAGCGCGCGGAAAAGATCTGCGGCAAAGACAAAGGCGCCGTTCAGGATAGCCAGAAACAGCGGCCGGTCGGCTGCACCCAGCCTTTTATCCAGTTCGGCCGCCATCTCCCGGATACGGGCATGCAGCCGCTCCGCGGATATATAAGGCTCAAACCGCTTGTCATGTACCTGTATGCCTTGCCCGTTATCCATGTCCGGTAACCCCGTTTCCTTTATTCTTTTACAATCAGCTTCTGCCCGATCCTGATCTTGCTGTCCTTTAGCTTGTTCCACTGCTTCAGCTTGGCTACGCTCACCCCGTACCGCTTCCCCAGGTCATACAGCGTGTCGCCGGAGCGCACCGTATGATATACCTTTCCGGAAGCGCCGCGCTTCGCCACCGCATGCTTTGCCGGAGGAGCGGCTTTCTTCACGGCAGCCTTCCTGTTATCGGGGCGGGATGCTGCCGCGGGGGAGGACGGTTGCGCAGTCTGCGGAGCAGCCTGTGCGGCCGGATCAGTCTCCGCCGGCGATGCCGCCGGGGCTTCGTCCATCGGCAGGACGATATCTGCCGGTCGGTCGCGTTTCTTTTCTTTCCGGGCGGGAGAAGCGGCTTCTTCCTCCCCGGCCACATCCGGTACGGCCGCTGCGGCAGGAATATCTTCCCTTTCTTCAGGAGCTTTGCTGCGGGAGACGGAGACGGGCGTTCCCGGATCCGCTGCTTGCCCGCCCGGCCGGCCGGCGAGGGCAGGAGCTACCGTTTCTCCCAGCAGGGCAGGCGCATGTTCGGCACGGTGCTGCAGATAAAGCACGGCACCTACCGCCGGCTCATCCCCCTGACGCATCCTGTTCAGCTTATACAGATTCTTCAGGCGGATGCCTTCCCGCTGCGCAATGGTACGCACGTCTTCTCCCGGCAGCACCTTGTGGACGGCATGGCTGCCTGTTTTTCCCTTCTGCTGCAGGTACACCAGCATATCTTTTTTGAGCGGGGCGTCGCCCTGCAGCTCATTGTATTTCACCAGCCGCCTCAGCTTTACCTTAAACTGGTCAGCCACAGGCAGCAGCGCGCTTCCCCGTTTCATATACATCACCTTTTTTCCGTTTATCCGGAAAATCCCCGCCGGGTAGCGGACAACGGCGACGGGTGCAGGCGGCTGTTGCACGGCCGGCGCCGGAGTTCCCCGCTCGCGTTCGTCGGCGTTCACCTTTTTGTCCAGCATGGTCGCAAAAGCGGTGCGGCCGGTTTGCTTTTTATTCGCCAGCGCCTCGATGCTGTAGCGCTGCAGGCCATAACGGTCGATGACGGTCAGCAGTCTTTCCACATACGTCTTGCTGGTGGCATATCCTGCCTTTTTCAGCCCCGTCGCCCAGGCTTTGTAATCCAGCGGGTCCAGGTCAAACAGAGAAGCATAGCGGGGGCTGCTGCGGATAAAATCCGAATGATCATGCCAGGAGTCCGTTGCCGAGGCATATTTCCTGAAGCACTCGTTCCGGCTGTCGTCGTCATAAAGAACAGTAGCGCCCTGCCAGTTGTTTTTGCACTTGATGCCGAAATGGTTATTGGAATGCTGGACCAGCCAGCTGTTTCCCGCATCGCTCTCGAGGATGCCCTGGGCCAGGGAGATGGCCGCGGGTACGCCGGTACGCAGCATTTCTGTTTCCGCCAGCGTTTTGTAAGCGGCAATGTAGCTTTCTGCATCGACGCGGCTCTGCGCTTTTGCCCCAAAACAAAAACCCAGACCCGTCAGACAAAAAAGAATGCGCACGCCACGGCCGGGCTGATCCAGGCGCAGGTTATAGCGCCGCATGATTAAGCGGTTTATCATATTCCTTCTACTTTTTGCACGAGCAGGATGCCATCCCGCAGGGTGAGCATGACCTGCTCCACGCGGGGGTCTGCCGCTACCTTTTTATTAAACGCAATAATGGCTTTTGCATTGTTGCTTTGCTTCTCCTCCGGCTGCAGTACTTCGCCGTGGAAAAACATATTGTCTGCTATCAGAAAAGCTCCGGGCCGCATCTTACCGATCACCAGATCGAAATACAGGCTGTAGCTTGTCTTGTCGGCATCCAGAAATACCAGATCAAACGGACCTTCCAGCTGCGGGATTACTTCCGCGGCCGCGCCGATGTGCAGCTGAATGCGATCGTCCATCCCGGCTGATCTGAAATAGCGGCGGCATTCTTCTTCCAGCTCTTCATTGTTGTCTATCGTATGCAGCTGTCCCCCGGGCTGCAACCCCTCCGCCAGGCAAAGCGCGGAGTAGCCCGTGAACGTGCCCACCTCCAGGATGCGTTCCGGCCGGATCATCCGGCTGATCAGGCTCAGCAGCATACCCTGCAGAGGACCGCTCAGCATATGGGATTGCACCTGGTGCAGGTGGGTATCCCGGAGCAGGTTCCGGAGCAGCTCGTTCGGCGGCGTGGTGTACTTTTCGGCATATTCCTGTGCCGCAGCATCCACGATATCGTACGTTTTTTTCATACTTCGATCGGTTAAAAATTCGGACGCAGACGATGGGTTTTATAAAACTCCCGCAGATAATCCACCACCTCCTCTGCCGTATCAAAGATCTGGAGGAGACCGATATCTTCCGGGTTGATGTTTTGCTCTTCATCGCACATCGTTTCCTGTATCCAGTTCAGCAATCCTTTCCAGTACTTGCTGCCCACCAGTATCATCGGCGTCTCCATGACCTTCCGGGTCTGTATAAGGGTGGCTACTTCAAAAAACTCATCCATGGTGCCAAATCCGCCGGGCATCATGATAAAACCCTGGGCATATTTTACAAACATCACCTTGCGGACAAAGAAGTAATCAAAGTTGAGCGACTTATCCCTGTCTATGTAGGGATTGGCATATTGCTCGTGCGGCAGCACGATGTTGATGCCCACGGAGCGGCCGCCGGCCAGCTGCGCGCCTTTATTCGCCGCCTCCATGGCCCCGGGCCCTCCTCCTGTTATAATACCGAATCCTTCCTCTGCCACCCGGCGGGCGATCTCTACCGCCAGCTCATAATACTTGTGACCGGGACGCGTACGCGCCGATCCGAAAATAGAAATGCAGGGGCCGATCATGTTCAGCGCTTCATATCCTTCCACGAACTCCGACATGATCTTGAAGATCTGCCAGCTGGAATGCGCTTTGGTCTCCGACCAGTCCCTTTCTTTCAGGTTCTTGAATGCATCGTTCATTGCAATGGTTGTGTAGATAAAGTTTCAGCTTTTGCGTCCGTATAGCTTTTTTTTGAAATCAGCAGCAGTCCCAAATAGGTAAGCAGCCCGTTGACGATCAGCAGCTCAAACCCGAAATGATAGCCGCCCAGCCACTGTTCCGCATTCCGGTTCAGCACCCAGCAGACGAGCGGAGACAGGATACAGATAACGGGAGTCCATTTATCCTTCACCGGCCGCCGGCTCAGGATGCCAAACATAAAAAGCCCCAGCAGGGGACCATAGGTATAGGAAGCCACGGTAAAAATGGCGGTCACCACCGCTTCGCTGACGAGATAGCGAAAGGCCACGATCACGCCCAGGAAAACCAGGGAAAAAATCACATGCACAATATGCCGGGTACGTATCATACGGACATGATCCTCCCCGGCGGCATGGCGCTTGTCCATCCGCAGAAAGTCCACGCAAAAGGAAGTGGTCAGCGCCGTAAGCGCGGAGTCGGTCGTGGCAAAGGTAGCCGCCGTAAGCCCCAGGATAAAGACGATAGCCGCCAGGCCGCCCAGGTGATGCAGGGCGATCTCGGGATAAAGATAATCGGAACGCGCCGGCACCGCGATGCCTCTGGCGGCGGCATACAGGTACAGCAACGCGCCTACACAGAGAAAAAAGATATTTACAAACACGAACACCCCGGTAAAAGAAAACATGTTGCGCTGCGCCTCCCGGATATTGCGGCAGCTGAGGTTTTTTTGCATCAGGTCCTGGTCCATCCCGGTCATGGCTACAGACACCGCTATGCCGCCCAGGAAGTGCTTGATAAAATGCCGTTTGTCGTCCGCAAAGTTATCCCAGATAAAAATTTTGGAGTAGGCGCTGTCCTTTACGGTATGGACAAGTCCGGAGAGATCCAGGTGCATGCTCCGGGCGATAAAGATAATGGACAGCAGCACAGACAGCAGCAAAAATACCGTCTGTATGGTATCGGTCCATATGATCGTCTTTAACCCGCCGCGGAAGGTATAGGTCCAGATCAGCAGCAGGGATACGGCCACGGTTACCCAAAAAGGGATCTGCCAGGCGTCAAAGATAAAATGCTGCAATACGATGGCCACCAGGAAAAGACGAAAGGCCGAGCCGATGGTACGGGACACCAGGAAGATAAATGCACCCGTTTTATAGCTGGTTGTACCAAAACGCTTTTCCAGATAGGCATAGATGGACGTCAGCTGCAGGCGGTAATAGAGGGGCATCAGCACCAGCACAATGACGATATACCCGACCGCATTGCCCAGTACAAACTGAAAATAGCTGAAGAAATCCTGCCGTACGGTACCCGGCACTGAAATAAAAGTGACGCCGGAGATAGAGGTGCCGATCATGCCGAAGGCCACGAGGTACCAGCGGGAATTGCGGTTCGCGATAAAGAAGGCTTCATTGTCCGAGGCCTTACGCGAGGTAAGCCACGCAATAAACAGCAGCATTAAAAAATAACCAACTACAAAGCAGCATAAAACGCCGGGCGACATGTACTCTATTTTTTATCCCGGTAAAAGTACCAATTTATCCTTATCCCGCCCATGCCATCCCGGATAGTCCTGAATGTCCTGCCGGCATGTCTTCCCCGGCTCAGAATCCCACGTTGACGCCGCCGCGGAAAATAGGATTGTTTCCGTATGGAGAGTGCTCCCGCTGGAGCACGTCATACAGCACCATCAGGGTAAAGGCGGTATTGCCTCCGAGGGGCTGGGCATACCCTGCTCCCAGCAGCAGGCTGGGCACCTGATCATGGTACTTCTCCTCAGAATCCGGATCGTAGTACCGGATTTTGCCGAATACAAAATTCATTTCCGGCTGGACGTGCAAAAAGAGCTGCTGTATAGGATATACCCTTCCGAATATGCCCAGCCCCACCAGGCTGTAACGGTCTTTTTCCACCAGCATATTGTTCCCGGCATAATACTTTACGGTATTATACTGCGCATTCACGTTCACCCCCGCAGCCAGCACAGGGTTGAAGCGGTAGCCGACCATAGGAGAGATGTTCACGTAGGTATAGTCGCCGAATGACAGACCCAGGTTACCGCCGACAAACAGGCGGTCGGGATCAAAGCCTTTGCGGACGGTAGTGTCCTGCCAGTCCTGCGCGGAAGCGGACAGGGTCGCTGCCGCCAGGACGATCAGACTTATGCACAGCCTGTGAAAAAGCCATTGCCGGCGTATGCTTCCGTATCGGTTCGGATAAGTTCCCTGCATAATGGATATCGGTTTATATCAGAAATGCGGGCACAGATAAGTTTTTTTATAGTTGCCCTGCTTTTTATAGAGGCCAAGATAGAGCAAAGATATTTCATATGCTCCCCGGTGACTGTTGGCTGCCGCCAGAGTGGATGCGGTAACATCATAGGTAAACATCAGCCTGAACTGCTTCATCTGGTATCCTATCAGGGGAATAACAGCATCTTTCACCCGATAATACAGGCCGGCCAGCAGCTGGTAATCGCCGCCCTCACCCGAAAGGTTATACGCCGCCCAGGTACCCAGCACGGTTTCTTCTGCGCCACGCTGGGTGGTATAGTATGCGCTGGGATTCAGGATAACCCGGTCGGCCACCTTTATGCTGGCATTCAGAAAACCGATATAGCGGCGGCCGATCTCGTTATTGCCGTCTTCAAGAAAAGTCTCCTTGGGGGTATTGACATGCTGGACCGAAACACCCAGGTTCAGATAGATGTTGTCTGTCGGGAACCAGGCGTAGTTGGCCCCTGCCTGGAGATCGAAATATTCGATGCTGGAATTGGAAAAATTCTCTCCGCTGGGCAGCTGCCCGTCGAAAAACCATTTGCCGTAGGTATCGTTGAACTGGCTGGGGAAAGTCAGCTTGGTAATGTTCAGCCGTTTGTCCGCTATGCCCGCATTGAATCCTATGGTAAAGAGACTGTTCTCGCCAAGCAGCTGGTGATAGGCCACGGAGCCATACACCTTGGTGGATTTCAGGATACCATCCCCGGCTTCATCCTGGAGGATAACGCCGCCCACACCCAGCCAGCCGTAATACCAGCGGTCCCGCAACAGCTGAGCGTCCCCAAAAGCCGAGAAGGTCTTGTAGGGCACCGGCACGTTGGCCCACTGGTTCCGGTAATTGATCCCCAGGCGGTAGTTGGCATCCGGGATAAAACCCGTGTTGGCAGGATTGGTGGTCAGGGGCGAGTTGAAAAACTGGGAAAAATGCAGATCCTGCCCTTGCAGGCCGGCACACCAGGTCAGCATGATCAGGCAGAAAAAGCCGCTTCCTATTTTTTGTAGTCCCGACATCGTCAGCGTATTAACGTGATACTCCCCTGTTTCGTTGCCTTGTTGCCGTCATTAAACTCCACATTGAGGATGTAGGTATACACATCCATTTCCTGAGGCTTGCCATTGAAGCGCCCGTCCCAGCCCTTGTTAAAATCATAGGTTACCCCCGGATCCTCGCTCCGGAACACCAGCTGTCCCCAACGGTTATAGATACGGAAATCCACCTTTATCACCCCGAATGCCCTCGGGGCAATGCGGTCATTTACACCGTCGTTGTTGGGGGTAAATGCTTTGGGCATGTCCATGGCGGGGATGATCGTTTCGTTTACCACCTGCATCGCCGTATCCATACAGCCCGCGCGGTTATAGGCATACAGTACCGCCTTGTAGGAACCGGTCTGGGTATAGAGATGCTGGGCATCCTTATCGGTGGAGGTCCCCCCGTCCCCGAAATCCCAGCGGTAGCTGAGATTGCCGTCCACCGCGTCGAACTTTGAATCCGATTCGTTGGTAAAATGAATGATCTGGTTGGTACCGTTCTGCGGGTCTACACTGAACCCGGCCTCCGGGGTCGGATATACGAACATGGAATCGGTAACAGAATCTTCCCGGGCGCAGACCTCGTCCACTACCACCAGGGTCACCAGGTACATACCCGAATCCGTAGGGTTATAGGTCAGGGGGCTGAGATCGGTCATGGTCACCGAATCGATCCCCAACCCGAAAGGCCTTTTGATCTTCCAGGTAAATTTCGTCCCGCCCAGCGTGGTGTTGGTAAATATTACCTGCTGATCTCCGCAGAGCGTATCGGGCACCTGGATGCCGGGTTTAAGCTGATCGGAAGCGCTGACGATCTTCACGGTGTCCAGCGGGGTATTACAGAAGTTGGCCGTATCGCTGAGCAGGAGACGGACGGTATAGTTGCCTTCTTGGGGGAACTTGTGCTGAAAGGGCGTCGTTATCGGCAAAGTGGAGTCCGGCGCAGTGCCGTCCCCGAAATCCCAGAGGAAAGCATGCTCGTCAAAGTCAATACCCTGTTTATTGGAAGAGAGGTTTTCAAATTGAAAGGCATACTGATCGCAGGGCGGCACCTTTGTAGCGCTGAAGCGCACGGTCGCCGGGTTGTTGCCGATCTTTACCTGCACATAGGAAGTATCGTATTCTATACACTGATCCGGCTGGTGCTTGATCATCTGCATGGTATAGTTACCCTGCTGCGAGGGTGTCCATTTGTACTGGAAGGCGGAATCCTGCGTATCCGGCTGCGTCTTGCTCACCACCGGCGTGAGACTGCCGCTCTTGATCTGGTCCAGGTCCCAGGTGTCGTAGATATTCCAGATCCATTCCTGGGCCTTGCGCCCGTAAAGGGTATCGATAAAGGTTACGGGGTCGCCCACGCAGTAGTTGCGCCGGCGATCCTTTGTTTCTACGCCGCCGCGGATGCCGTCCAGGTTGAAGGCGATCTTGAGGGCGACGGCATTACAGCCGCTGCCGCCGCGGCTGCCATTGTCAATGCTGTATACGCCGGGAGGACCGGTAGGCCAGAACACCTGTCCGCCGCAGTTGCCGCAGATGGCCTCATAGATCACCCCGTTCGGATCAAAGCGGCTGGTGCCGCCGTCCACATGATCCGTGCCGCCCCCGTTCTGCCCATAGGTACTGGCAAAGAGGATATCCTTGGCGTCTTTTTTTAACACAAAAAAGTAAAAGTCCCGCCCGTCGCCGGACTGCGGGTTGATGGGGTTTTTCAGGGGGAGACCGTTGGTACCCGCATTGGGATAAGCATTGGAAGCCACCATGCCGCCCCAGCCCGCCACATATACGTTCTGACAGCGGTCCACCAGGAAGGCGGTGGGGGAGATATTGGGAAGACCTATTTCCGTGGCGCCGGAGGAACCGAATACCGTGGAATAAATATATCCGGAAAGGTCCGGCTTGAGCTTGCAGATAAACTGTTTGCCGTTTTCGTTGATCCCGCTGTACCGGGCATTGTCGGTGACCGTCCACTTGCCTTCGGTGGTACCGGTAACATAGATATTACCATCGTCGTCCGACTGGATACCGTAGACCTGGTCGGCGGATTTGGTACCCAGGAAGGTGGATCGGGTAATGGCGCTGCCGTCTGCCCTGATCTCCGCGATAAAGCCGTCTGCCGGCCCGCCGCCAAAAGTACCCTGAATATGGGTGCCGCGGATGGGAAAGCTGGTGCTGGAGGTCCCTCCGGCCACATAGAGGTCGCCGCTCTTGCCGAAGTTGATCACATAGGCGGCGTCATCTGCGCTGCCGCCGATAAAGGAGCTCCAGATCACACCGCTCAGGTCCGGCTTCAGCTTTATCACCACGCCGTCCTGCTGCCCGCCGCCGCTCTTCTCCTGGAACACGCCGGGAGTGGTCGGAAAATCGGAGGAACGGCTGCAACCCACGACATAGATATTACCGTCCGGACCGATATTGACCTCGCTGCGGGCGTCGTCACCGTAAAAGCGCCGGAGGGAAGTGGTGGTTTTCCCGCCTACGGGACTGTATTTTTCTGCGATGTTCACGCCGTCTTCCCCCGACCCGCCGATGACCAGGGAGCCTATCATGCCGCTGCCGGAAGGATTCAGCTCGGTAACGGTCATGTCCCAGCTGCCATTCGTTCCCACCTTATTGCCCGGAAAATCCGAAGAGTTGGTACGGGCCGAGATGATCAGATCGCCTTTGCTGTCTACGATCATACTGTGCGGCTGCTCATCGCCGCTGCCGCCGAGGTAAGTGGCATAGATCAGCGTATGGCCATCCGCGGAGAACTTGCTCAGGGCGATATCATATCCTCCTTCTGCACCGCCGTTGCTGGTGCCGGATCCGCCGCCAAAAGAGGTCTGAAAAGCGCCGGGAGTGACGGGGTAACTGCCGGTATTGCCAAAGATAATGCCGCCGAGATAGAAGTTGCCTCCAGCATCATAGGTAGCCGTGTACCCCCAGTTGTCGCCTTTGGCGCCGCTAAAGGTCGCAAAAACGGTAGTGGGATCGATCACCAGGGGATGGTTGCGGTCATACCGGCCCGAGACACTGAAGCGCAGGATATTTCCTTTGAGACGATAGGAACAGGGGACTTCCGTTTTCTGCCCCCCGATGATCTGGTAGGCATAAGGCGCCACCTCGATGACCTCGCCGACCGATGTCCGGATATGAAGATGGCCCTTCCGGAGACTCAGCTCTTCGGCCCCAAGATACTGCAGCGCAATATTCCGGATATCCCCGCCGGGGTGCACGATAAGATCGTATTTCAGACGATCGGATTGGGAGTACACCCGCATATCCACGCCGGTATACAATTGCTGATAGGTCATCCCGCCGTAGGCGCGGATACCGGTTCTCCAGCGGGAGGAATCTTTTCCCAGCAGGTAATTGAAGGCGCCGCCCGCAGGATGGTCCGCCGCTACGGCCGGGTGCGGGTTGGCGTGCAGAAAGTTCAGCTGGTAGGCATGTCCCCTGATCAGCCAGGGGTTACCGGGAGCGGGAGCGGTTCCCCCCGGAGCCGGACCAGGCTTACCCGGCTGATGACCGGGTCCTACGATATAGGAGCTGCCGGGTCCTGTTGCCGCAGTACCTTCTCCGTGGAAGGCTTCTTCCACCCTGCTGATATCTTCGGGGCTGTAAAGGGAAAAGGTAAAGCCGCCCTCGCGTAAAAAGACATACCCTCCCGGCACTTCCGCGCGGTACAATACCGAATCATTCCACTGGCCCTTGTTTTCCTGGAACTGCAGCAGCCCGCCGGCATCCTGAGCGGCAGCGCTGGCGAGAGGAGCTATACACAAAAAACAATAAAGGACATATCGGAAAGGTATCTTTTTCAAGACCGCTTGTTTAGGCTAAATTACTTCTTTTAACGCTCTGTGCGGGAGGTTTGTTACGTAAGCCGCTGTGAATTTATGATGAACGGCCGTCAGGATATCCGGCTCCATGCGGTCTGGTGTCCCCGGCTGAGCAGGAACCTGAGCAGCCCCTCATTTTCAGGCAGCTGCAACTCCGGATCTGTCTGCAACAGCGCTTCGGCAGCCTCGCGGGCCGCTTCCAGCATGACCCTGTCCCGCACAATATCCGCCAGCTTGAAATCCAGCAGACCGCTCTGGCGCGTCCCTTCTATATCGCCGGGTCCGCGCAGCTCCATATCTTTTTCAGCAATTACAAATCCGTTACCGCTTTGTACCATTACCTGTATACGTTGGCGGCTTTCCCGCGACAGCTTATTGCCGGTCATCAGCACGCAATAGGATTTGTCTCCCCCCCTTCCTACCCTTCCGCGCAGCTGGTGCAGCTGCGAAAGGCCAAACCGCTCCGCACTTTCGATGACCATTACCGTGGCATTGGGAACGTTCACCCCCACCTCGATAACAGTAGTGGCCACCATGATCTGACACTCGCCGCGTACAAAACGCTGCATGTTGGTTTCCCGGACTTCAGAAGTCTGCCGGCCGTGGACCATGCTGATCAGATAGCGGGGTTCGGGAAAATAGGCTTTTACGTTTTCATACCCTGTCATCAGGTTCTCATAATCCAGCTTTTCGGATTCATGGATCAGGGGATATACGATATAAGCCTGCCGCCCTTCCCGTATCTCATCCTTGATAAAATCCATTACCGAGGGGCGCTGATGTTCGGAACGGTGAACGGTCGCGATGGGTTGCCTGCCGGGAGGCAGTTCGTCCATAATTGACACGTCCAGATCGCCGTACAGCGTCATGGCCAGGGTGCGGGGTATCGGCGTGGCGGTCATGACGAGGATATGCGGGGGAACGGTATTTTTCTTCCACAGCCTGGCGCGCTGAGCCACACCGAAGCGGTGCTGCTCATCTACGATGGCCAGGCCGAGGTTGTGAAACACCACGCCTTCCTCAAGCAGGGCATGGGTACCGATCAGCATATGCAGCTCCCCCGATTTGACCTGCGCCAGGATGGTCTTGCGTTCTTTACCCTTCACAGCGCCGGTAAGCAAGGCAATACGGATAGGCAGCTCCCGGAGCAGCGCGCCGATGCTTTCCAGATGCTGCTGGGCCAGTATCTCGGTCGGCGCCATCAGGCAGGCCTGAAAGCCGTTGTCTACCGCCAGCAGCATACAAAGCAGCGCCACCAGCGTTTTCCCGCTTCCCACATCGCCCTGCAGCAGACGGTTCATCTGCCGCCCTCCCAGCGTATCCTGTCGGATCTCTTTCAATACCCGTTTCTGTGCGCCGGTGAGGGTAAAGGGCAGGTGATGTTCATAAAACGCATTAAAGCAAGGGCCTACTTTTTCAAATATCCATCCCCGTGACTGCAGATGACGGCGGCTTTTCAGCCGGCATATCCGCACCTGCGAAAGAAACAGCTCTTCAAATTTCAGCCGGCGCAGGGCCTGCTTTCCCTCTTCTTCGCTGCGGGGAAAATGGATGGCCCGGCAGGCCAGGTACCGCGGCATCAGCCGGAAGCGGGTCATCAGCGGATCGGGAAGACATTCCGGCAGATCTGCAGGCTGCAGCTGACCGAGCAGGGCCTGGGTGAACTTGCCCAGCGCCCGTCCACCCAGCCCACGGGATTTCAGCTTCTCGGTGCTGGGGTATACCGGCTCCAGATAATCCTGGCCGGCGGCATTCTCCGGGGTCAGCAACTCCATCTCCGGATGCGCCATCTGGAAAACGCCGTTAAAAATACCGGTACGGCCGTAGACGATATAGCGGCGGCCCTCCTGCAGCGATTTCTGTACCCAGCTAATCCCCTGGAACCACACCAGCTCCAGTGCGCCCGTATCGTCTTTCAGGGTAGCCGTGAGGCGGCGTCCCCGGCGCTCTCCCAGGAGCTCCACATCCGAGAGCACGCCGGCCACCTGTATAAAATCGGTATGGGGGGTAATGTCCCGTATGGGGCAGATCACCGACTTATCGATATACCGGTAAGGAAACAGCTCCAGCAGATCCCGGAAGGTATACAGGTTCAGCTCCTTTTTCAGCAGGTCGCCCCGCTGGGGACCCACACCTTTCAGGTATTCAATGGGATTGTCTAATATGGATTCCTGTCGTCCGATGCCTCATGTATTTGATGGATGCCGGCCTGCCGTGGCATACCGGCCTGAAACCGGAGCGGGAACAGTATATCCCTGTTCCCGCTCCCGGTGTCGGTACCTCAAAAATAAGGCATTTCTTCCTACTGCAGATCCTTCATCGTAAAGGGCTCCTGGCGGCCTTTTTCCTTTTCGCGCACCGCTTTTACATCCGCTTCGGTGACCATCCCGGCCTTGTTGTTCCAGGAATTACGGATATAGCTGACGATCTGTGCAATATCTTTATCAGACAGCTGGTCATTGGATCCGATACCGGGCATTTCCCCGCCCACTTCCGGCACCTTATACAGCTTGTTCCCCACCTTGATGGGGCCGACAAGACCATACAGCACGATCGAGAGCAGGGTATGCTTGTCGCCCTGTACCCAGTTGGAGCCGTTCAGCGGCGCACCGAGGGATTTGATACCTTCCCCGTCTTCGCCGTGGCAGGCCTGGCAGATGGTCTCAAAGAGCTGCTTGCCCCGCACCAGGCGCTTGTCTGTTTTGGTAGACTGGGCCTTCTTTTTGGCAATATCGCTGATCACTTTTTTCAGCCGGCGGGCAAACACGCAGGAGCTGTCGGACGTTTCTTTCCGGAACCGGGCAAGGAACTTTTCCTCTTCCCCGCTCAGGCCGCTGATCACCGCATCGGCCACATAACGGTTATCCTTATATTTCTTTGCCGCATCCAGCAACAAAGCTTCTGCGGGCGCCTTGGCAAACTGCGTGGCGGCCGCTCCCATAAAGGCGATATAGGGCGCCAGCAACGTATCTCCCTTTTGCAATAGTGCTCCGCCGGTATGCAGCCATTGCGCAGCATTGGCGGCGCTCAGCATGGCGGTGGCTGCGGTCAGCCCCTGCTGCTGCTGCAGCGGATCATTGCTTTGGAGGAAAACCTGGATATCGGAAGCCTGCAGCTGTCCCAGGCCTTCGAGGGTCCACAGGGCATGTATCCGACCCAGCTTGTTGGCATCTTCCTGCAGCTTTTTACGCAGCAGGGGAACGGTCTGCACCGCTTTCTGATCGATCAGCATATGCTGGGCAGTTTCGCGCACCCAGCTGTTGTCATCATCCAGCGCCGCCACCAGCGCTTCGGGCGATTTCCCGCTCATATCCACGGGCTTGGGATCGCTGCCGTGGCGTACAATCCGGTATATGCGGCCGCAGCTAAGCGGATCCGTCAGCTCGCGCATCTTGATCTCGTTGTTCAGATAAGGCGTAAGATAGGTTTTGTGCTGGATGATGCCGCGGTACATATCCACTACATAAAGTGCCCCGTCCGGTCCTACGGTGAGGGTCACCGGCCGGAACCGCTCGTCGTCGCTGGCGAGGAACTCCTTGCCCTGCCAGGCCTGCTTACCGGTTACCTTATAACCGTTATCGGTAAGGATGTTCCTTTTTACCAGATTGGCGGAAGGCTCGGCTACAAAGGCATTGTTTTCATAATCCTCACCAAGCGCTTTGCTGCGAAAGATCAGGGGACTACAGGCTGCAGTAAAATTGACCAGACGCAGACTGTCGTCCAGCACCCCCTTCATATAGCCGCGGTTTACGCCCGGGGTAGCGCGGATCGGGTAAGTACGGTTATCCGGTACGATGTTCTCGTTAAAACCGCTTACCGAACGCTGCTGCAGGTTGCCCGATCCCAGTCCGGGACTGAAATAATCGCCCAGCAGGTTTTCGGAATTGTTGTTATAAAAAAGGCGGCCGTAATTGTCCTGCGAGACACCCCATTGTCCGCGGAAATGGGTATGCTCCACTACCCAGCGGCCGTTTATCTTGCGGTACCGCTTGTCGGATTTGGCATTATATATCCAGTTATCCAGTCCGCGCAGCAGTCCGTTGGGCTGATGCTCCACATTGCCTCCTTCGGCATAGGTGGGGTCTACCAGCGTCTTCTTCCCGGCCACGTCGTTGTTGTCTTCCACAAACCAGAGTTTCGGCGGCTCCGCTACCAGTACCCCCCCGTCGATCAGACAGATGGCCCGCGGCAGCACCAGGGAATCCATAAAGACCTTCCGCTTGTCTGCCTTACCATCGTGGTTGGTATCTTCCACGATAACGATCTTGCTGACAGGCTTGTCTTCGCCTGTGCCGCTGGTATCATGCATATATCCTTCCATTTCCACCACCCACATTCTTCCGCGGTCGTCGAAGATCATGGCCGTAGGCGTATGCACCAGCGGCTCCGAAGCTACCTGCCGGATATCAAAGCCCTGTTCCAGCTTAAAATGCTTCATGGCTTCTTCCGGGCTCAGCACGGGAGAGGTAGCATATTTCTCACGCATGGCCAGGGAATCCTCCTCCCTCGAAGATTGATGAGCGGCCTGGTTGCAGGATACGGCCAGGGCACCGGCCACAACGAGGGCCGTCAGGAGCCGGCCCGCCCCCCGGGATAATGCCGGCCCGGAGCTTCCGGGCTCCGGAGAATAAGGCGCTGCAGAGGGCCTGGAAAACCGCCCGACCGATACATACTGCTCATTCATCTTCTTGCCGGAAGAAGACATCCTGCTTTTTTTCATCCGTTAATTTTTTGTCTTTTTAAATGGCCGGATGACATAGAAATACATCAAGGCCTATTGTGATTTATTATGAACGAAATAAACTTGCGCGTTACAGGTTCCGCTCCGCTCGGGCATACGCATCCCCCAAATATAAACCGGCCTTTCAGCCGGAGTACATTTTATTTTTCTAAAGGATTTATACAAACGTTTGCAGCTAAAGTATAAAATGATTCTTTTTTTTCCTAACCGGCTGTAAAAAAGAAAGGCAGACCCTTGTCCACAGCGGTTATGGGACAGAAGAAAACGGCAGGCGAAAAGGCAGCGTCCGGGGTGGCCTCCCCGGGAAAGGGCATAAAAAACCCGGGCAGCAGGGATCCATAGCCCGGGTGTTCAGCCGGAAGGCAGACGGGCAGGTCTGCTCCGGGCAAGTAGCTATGCGGATTTCAGAAGCCGGTTTCTATCTTACCGCTGACAAAATCCTTCATCCAGCGGGTGGTCACCGATTTCGGTCGTTCGATGGGCAGCGCCAGCGCGCGGTCCCAGCAGAGGGAAGCCAGCACGCCCAGCGCGCGGGAAACACCGAACAGCACCGTATAAAATTCATATTCCACCAGGCCGTAATGCACCAGCAGGGCGCCGGAGTGGGCATCCACGTTGGGCCAGGGATTTTTTACCTTCCCCAGCTCCTGGAGGATGGGAGGCACCACTTCGTATACCCGCCACACGATATTTACCAGCTCATCATCCGGCAGGTGTTTTTTGGCAAATTCCATCTGGGCGGTAAAGCGGGGATCGGTTTTCCGCAATACGGCATGGCCGTAGCCCGGTACTACCTTTCCTTCGTCCAGGGTTTTCCGGACATATTTTTCGATCTCAGCCTTGTTGGGCAATCCCCCGCCGAGCTCTTCCCGCAGCTGCTGTATCCACCGGATCACTTCCTGGTTGGCCAGCCCGTGCAGGGGGCCTGCCAGGCCGTTCATTCCCGAGGCAAAAGCCAGATACGGATCGCTCAGCGCCGAACCTACCAGGTGCACCGTATGTGCGCTTACGTTACCTCCTTCATGATCGGCATGGATGGTCATATACAGCCGCATGAGCGCCCGGAAGCTGTCATCGTCGTACCCCAGCATATGGGCAAAATTACCAGCCCAGTCCAGCGAGGCGTCCGGCTCTATATGTACATTCCCCTTGTACTTGCGGCGATAGATATAGGCGGCCAGCCGGGGCAGCCGGGCAATGAGGTTCATGGCATCCTCATACATATAGCTCCAGTACTCCTTCTTATTGATACCGTCGGAATATGCTTTGGCAAAGACCGATTCCGTCTGCATGGCCATTATGCCGATGCCGAACTGGGTCATCGGATGGGTATCCGGAGGCAGCTTATCAATGGTATTGAACACATGGCGGGGCACCTGCGAGCGCCGGCCCCATACATTGGAGAGATGCTGGGCATCCTTTTCTTCAGGCAGCTCCCCGATCAGCATCAGATAAAACAATCCTTCCGGCAGGGGCTCCGATCCATCCGGTACGCGGGGCAGCTTTTCCCTCAGCTCGGGGATGGAATATCCCCGGAAACGGATACCATCATTGGGATCCAGCAGGGAGGTTTCGGAAACCAGGCCGGTAACGCCCCGCATGCCCTGGTAGGTCTGCGCTACGGTAACTTCGTCTAATTTCTTGCTGCCGTGCTGTTTCAGTAGGTCTTTTACGTCTGCTCCCAGTTCATCGGCCTTGGCCTTAAACCGCTCTTTAATGTAATCCATGTCTATCATTAATCTGTAAGGGAATTAAATGCATCGCCTGTAAAAGGACGAGGACAAATGTACGCAATTTGACCTGACGGGGGATTGATTTTTGATGTATGGTCTGCCTCCCGGGGTTTCCGGTTCGAGGTTTGAGGTTTCTGGTAATCATCAAACGCGGAGCGTTCATTGAGACCACTAAAGATCATTATGCACGAAATAAATCAGCACATCATCAAAGGCGAAGCCTTCACTGAGACAAATAAAAAAACATTATGCACGAAGTAAATTACCAAATCATTAATGCCTTTTACCTTTCACCCTTCACCTTTTACCCCTTTAGGGGGGGTTACTTGGGCGCCTTGCGGTACAGCGCATACGCTACCCCCGCGAAAAAGATATTGGGTATCCAGACCGCCAGCAGCGGATTGAGGGTGCCTTTGACCGAGAAGGTCGTGGAGAACTGCATAAACAGGATGTAGGAAGCGCTGATCACAATACCCAGGGCAAGATGAAGACCGCTGCCGCCCCGCACCTTCCGCGAAGCGATCACCGCCCCTATAAAAGCCAGGATGATGACCGAGACGGCCGATGCGGTGCGGCGGTATTTTTCAACATACAGGAAGTTGATACCCTCGGACCCGCGCATCTCCTGGCGGGCAATGATACGGTTGAGCTGCGGCGTGGTCATGGCCGTCATATCGCTGTTCTGCTGCACAAGATCGTCCGGGGTAAGCGGAAGCTTCAGCAGCGTGTCCCTGGCTACATTTACCTGCTGGCGGAGCGTACCCAGACGCCGGTATATGGCGGAGCTGCTGCGCCAGGCCTTCGCGGCGGTATCCCAGCGCAGGTACTGCGACTCCAGCCGGTCGATCAGCTGCCGCCCCTTTATCGTTTCGATCGTTACCCCCGAAGCATAATGATCACCCGGGTAATAGGAGTTGATGGAGATATAGGTCTCCGGATCGATCCGCATGTGGATGTTGACCAGCACATCTTTTTTCTGGGTAGGATTATCGATATACTTATCCTCAAAAGCGGTTCTGATCTGGTTGGCCCTGGGTATCCAGGACTGATTGGCCACCCCCAGCAACAGGGCCAGCAGGATGCTGCCCACCCAGTATGCGCGGAGCAACCGGTTAAAGCTGGCGCCGCTGCCGAGGATGGCAATGATCTCCGAGCGGTAGGCCATCTTGGAGGTAAAGAAGATCACCGCGATAAAAATGAACAGGGGGAAAAGCAGGGCGGCAATATGGGGAATAAAGCCCAGGTAATAGTTAAAGATGATCTGGTAGACGGACTGGTGACTGCTGATAAAATCATCGATCTTTTCCGTGATATCGATCACCACCGAGATGACAACGAAGATCAGAATGGCATAGAAAAAGGTACCCAGGAACTTTTTTAATATGTACCAGTCTATTTTCTTCATGATCTGCAATGGTCTTTAACAGCGGTTCTACAGCCGCTGCCGGAGCTGTTTTGTCATTTTATCTTTCCAGGGGCCGTAATCGCCCTGCAAAATATGCTCACCGGCCTGTTTTACCAAATGTAAATAAAATGCCAGGTTGTGGATGCTGGCCAGCTGCATACCCAGTATCTCCCCGGCCACAAACAGGTGGCGCAGATAAGCCCTGCTGTACTGCTGGCTGGCAAAGCACGGCGTATCGGGGTCCACCGGCGAAAAATCATCCGCCCATTTCCGGTTCCGGATATTGATCACCCCCCCGGCGGTGAACAGCATGCCGTTCCGCCCGTTGCGCGTGGGCATTACACAGTCAAACATATCCACCCCCAGCGCTATGGCCTCCAGGATGTTCCAGGGCGTGCCCACCCCCATCAGGTAACGGGGCTTATCCGGCGGGAGTATGCCGCAGACGAGGTCCGTCATCTCGTAAAGCGTATCTTCCGGCTCCCCCACGCTCAGACCGCCGATGGCGTTGCCGCTGCAGCCCCGGGAGGCGATCACCTCGGCCGACTGCCGCCGGAGCCCGCGGTCCATCCCCCCCTGCACGATCGGAAAAAGCGTCTGCTCATAGCCATACTTCGGCGGCGTTTCCCGCAGGCGGGCGATGCACCGGTCCAGCCAGCGGTGGGTAAGCAGCATGGACTCCCGGACATACCGGTACTCCGCGGGAAAGGGCACACATTCGTCAAATGCCATGATGATGTCCGCACCGATGCTCCGCTGGATATCCATTACGCTCTCGGGGCTGAACAGGTGACGGGAGCCGTCGATATGGGACTGGAACACAACGCCTTCTTCCCGTATCTTCCGGTTGGCCGCCAGGGAAAATACCTGATAGCCGCCGCTGTCCGTAAGGATGGAATGATCCCACCCGCAAAACCGGTGCAATCCGCCCGCTTCTTCGAGGATGCCGGTGCCGGGGCGGAGATAAAGATGATAGGTATTGCCCAGGATGATACGGGCGGCAATGTCCTGCTCCAGCTGTTCCCGCGTTACCGCCTTTACACTGCCCACGGTGCCCACGGGCATGAACACCGGTGTGGAAAAGCTGCCGTGCGCTGTGGTAACGGCGCCCGAACGGGCGCTGGTGCTGTTGTCTGTGGCCTTTAACTGAAATTCCATGTGCTCTTACTCCGGGGCAAAGGTAAAGTGCTCCGGGAATATCAAAAATTCCCGTTATTTTTACGTCCGTTATATGAACTTATCTGTCTGGGAATGGATCTGGTATGCATTTGCTGCCGTAGCGGGCATACAGTTCTTTTATTACCTGTTTTTTTTCTCCCGCGTGGCCCTTTACAAAAGAAAGGCCGCCCCTGCGGAAACGCCCCTGCTGCCGGTATCCATCGTCATCTGCGCCAAGGATGAAGAGCACAATCTCTCCCGTTACCTGCCGGTGATCCTCCAGCAGCGTTACCATGATGCGCAGCATCAGCCGGCCTACGAGGTGATCGTCGTCAACGACAACTCCCTGGATGACACCCCCCACTATCTCAAGTCCATCCAGCCCGGCTATGCCCATTTCCGCCAGATAGAGCTGAAACAGGAGGCCAAGGGCATTCCCGGGAAAAAGTACCCGCTCACCGTGGGTCTTAAGGGAGCACAGCACGAAACCGTGCTGCTGACCGATGCCGACTGCCGCCCCGCGGGGGTTCACTGGCTGCAGCACATGAGCGAAGGATTCCGGCCCGGAAAAGAAATCGTGCTGGGCTACAGCCCCTATAACCGGAAACCGGGCCTGCTGAACAAGGTGATCCGTTTTGAAACCTACTTCAGCGCGCTCCAATACCTCTCTTATGCCCTGGCCGGCATTCCTTACATGGGGGTGGGACGCAACCTGGCCTATAAAAAAGAGCTTTTTTTCCGTCATAAGGGATTT
Source organism: Compostibacter hankyongensis (assembly GCF_039541075.1). NCBI lineage: Bacteria > Pseudomonadati > Bacteroidota > Chitinophagia > Chitinophagales > Chitinophagaceae > Compostibacter > Compostibacter hankyongensis. Next base: position 391,436 of record NZ_BAABFN010000005.1, read on the forward strand.
CTGAGCCATCAGCATCTTCCCTCGGGCGACGATGACCTGTTCATCAATGCGGCCGCCAGGGGGCGCAACACCGCCGTGGTCATCCACCGGGAAGCCTTTACCTATTCTGAGCCGCAGACCAGCTGGGGCGCCTGGTTCCGGCAGAAAACGCGGCATATGTCCACCGGGCGGCATTATAAGTTCAAACACAAGCTGCTGCTGGGGCTTTTTACCTTTACCCAGTTCTGGTTTTATCCCTTGCTCGTGCTGGCCCTTTTTTACCGTCCTTTTTTCCTGATCACGCTTTATATCCTGGCCGGACGGCTGCTCGTACAGGGGCTGGTATATGCCGGCAGCCTGCGGAAGCTGGGCGAAAAGGATCTTTTTCTGTACTGCTGGCTGTTTGACGTGCTGTTGTTCCTGTATTATATCGTTTTTGCCCCGGCCGTATATTTCAAACCCAAGATGCGGTGGAAATAATCTTAAAATACTTCGGGGATTTCTCGGAAAAACAATTGCAGCAGCTGGCCGCACTGGAACCTTTGTACCGCTCCTGGAATGAAAAGATCAATGTCATCTCCCGCAAAGACATCGACAGCCTCTATGAGAAGCACGTTTTGCATGCCCTCGGCATTGCTGTGATAAACAGCTTCGGGGCAGGACAATCCGTGATCGACATCGGCACGGGCGGAGGATTTCCCGGTATTCCCCTGGCCATCTTTTTCCCGGATACCCAGTTTCACCTTGTAGACGCTACCGGAAAGAAGATAAAAGTGGTGGAAGCCGTTGCGGAAGCCCTGAAGCTGGACAATGTCAGCACCCAACACGCCCGCGTGGAAGACATCAGGGACCGGAAGTTTGACGCAGCCGTTTCCCGGGCCGTAGCCCCGCTGGCAACCCTCTGCCGGTGGAGCAAAGCGGTGCTGCGGAAAAAAGGAACGCTGTTCTGCCTGAAGGGAGGAGACCTGCACGACGAAATCTCCGGCAGCGGTTACCGTCCACGGATATACGAACTGGAGCATTATTTTCCCGAACCTTTTTTCAGGGAAAAGTACCTCTTGTCGGTGACCCTGTAGCGTTTTCGGCCTTCCGGAGGGCTGGAATGGCATGATTTTCGAGGTTTTATCCGGGATCTTACATTATTAATCAGTAAATTAGCAATATTCCGAATCCTCAAACCCTTTATATGATGAAAAAGCCACTTATAGGAATCGCAGCCCTGGGCGCAGTACTTTCCTTCAGCGCCTGCCAGCAGTCCGGAAGCAACCAGAACGGTCAGTCGGAAGACAGCATTACCGAGGCGCCCGCGGCCCCGGTAGCCCTCTCCCCGGTAACCGGTTCTCCGGAATTCCCCAATGCCACGCTGACCGTGGACAAGATGACCGCGGAGAAAAAAGGCGATTCGGCCACCGTGTCGTTCAGCTTCGGAGTTAAAAACTACGAGCTGACCCAGCAGACAGGAGATGCCGCCGGCAAGCAGTGCAACAATTCCGCACAGGGACAGCATATCCATTTCATCATGGATAACAAACCCTATGTGGCGCTTTACAAACCGGAATACACCCTGACCCTGCCGCTCAACTCTGACCATTACCTGATGACCTTCCTTTCCCGGTCCTATCATGAATCATTAAAAAACCCGGAAGCCGCCAAGCTCACTCACTTTAAGATCGACGGCAACGGCAAGATCCAGAAGCTGGATGTTCCTTCCTCCCCCATGGTTTTCTACAGCCGGCCCAAAGGCGATTACATCGGCAAGGATACCAAAAACGTACTGCTCGACTTTTATGTATACGGCGGCAAGCTGGGGGACAGCCTGCAGGTGAAGGCCAATGTAGGCGACACCACCTTTACCCTCAGCCAGTGGCAGCCTTATTTTATCCAGAACGCCGCTATGGGCGACCTGAACGTGAAGCTGCAGCTGGTTGACGGCAGCGGCAATGCGCTCAGCGGACCCAATACGGAAGTGGACCGGACCGCGCACCTCGCTGCGGATGAACCGATGTAAGGCTGTTTCCGATAAAGTATATTTTGCAAAAACGCCCTCCGGCCGGAGGGCGTTTTTATGTATCGTATTTCATTCAGGAACCGCTGCGGCTTCGCCCCCGTCCCCGTTATTCCGCCGGAAGAACTGACGAAGCTGCTTGAAAGTCCGGAAGTAAAACTCCCGGTTGAAAAGCTGGGAATCGTTCAGGGCCTTATAGATGAGAAATCCCGCAATGGGGATGAGCACAGCGGCCGACAGCCACATGCCGCTCCAGGGCTGCATCACATCGTTACGGGCCAGTCGCTCGCCGATGGTGGACACCACATGAAAGATCACAAAAAAGGCCACCGCAAAGACAAGCGGCGTCCCCAGCCCCCCTTTCCGGATGATGGACCCGAGGGGGGCGCCGATCAGGAAAAGTACCATACAGGCGAAGGAGAGGGTAAACTTGCGGTGCCACTCCACCCGGTTCCGCAATACCGTATCCACCTTATCGCGGTAGTCGGCAGCCGTCATGTTCAGGCTGTTCAGCCCTTCCCTGATATTGGTCTGCACGCGGTCGTACACATAGCGGCGCTGTCCGGACGGGATGAGGCTGTCAAAAACCGGCACCTTCAGCGGGGGTACGGCGGTATTCAGCCAGCCGGTATCGCGCCAGCGCCCGAAAGCATAGCGGAAGGTGATATCCCGCTCCACGTTTCTGACATTGTACTGCATCTGCCGGCGGATAGAGTCCTCGGCCTTATCCAGCTGTTTTATGTTCAGCATCTGGGTAGCGGTGCTGAACAGGTTTATCGGGGTACGGGAAAGCATAAACGAACTCAGATCCAGCACCTCCCGGAATTCCCCGAAGCCGGTCCGGATAAACTCATTGTCGGCCGAAGCGCGGTTGCCCCGCTCCTCGTACTGCCATCCATCCTGGAGAGTAATGTAGACGAACTTCTTATTGGCCGACTCCTCTATCCTGCCCTGCTTGGCCAGGATGACCTTTTCGCTGCCCGGCGTACGGCGGTCGTATATGATCACGTCATGGATGGTCTTACCGTCCGGGTCCTTGCGGGAGACCTTGATGGCCAGATTATCCATCTCCTCGAAAAATACACCGGGCCGGATGTTAAAGCCGTGCTTCAGGTTTACAATATCATACAGCAGGGATTTGGCCTGCAGGTTAGCTATAGGGATGACATAATTGGAAAACAGGAAGGCGCCTGCACAGATCAGGGCGCAGAGCCAGATCAGGGGTCGCATAAAGCGCAGCAGCGAGATGCCCGACGACTTCAGGGCTACCAGCTCAAAGCTTTCTCCCAGGTTGCCGAAGGTCATGATGGAAGAAAGCAGGATAGCCAGCGGCAAGGCCAGCGGCACCGTGGTGGCGCTCATATAGAAAAGCAGCTTGCAGATGGTGAAGGTATCGAGACCTTTTCCCACGAGATCGTCGATATACTTCCACAGGAACTGCATGACCAGCACAAAAAGGGTGACGAAGAAGGTCACCACAAAAGGGCCGACGAATGCCTTTATGAGGAGTTTATCAAGCTTTTTTACCACGGCTCCGCGCTGAATGGAAATAAGCGCAAACGTACACCATATTTTTTTACCGGGGAAACGCCGGGCCGGTACGGCAAGGATGGGTTAACTTAGCGCAAGGATTATAAGGCTCAAGGCTATGTCATTTTCACTTACACCCGAGGAAACCCGCCTGGTAAGCGATGCGGAGCTGCTGTTACGCAAAAACGGCATTATCGAAAAGGTGTACGGACTGATGGGCGAGCTGCACCGTTCCCTGGAGGCCCTGCCCCAGATCCGGTCGTTCCCCTTTCCCGAGGGATGCCTGGCCCGGGGAGCCAAGATATCAAAAGGGGAAAACTACCGGGGACTGCCCTATGTCATCCTGGATTACCCCCGGCTGTTCAGCCGGGAAAGCATCTTTGCCTTTCGCACCCTTTTCTGGTGGGGACACGATTTTATCTGTACCCTGCACCTGGCCGGCGCGGCTTATCACGATTACCGGGAAAGCCTGGTCCGGCAATACCCTCTCCTGCGGAGTCACCATTTCCTGGCGGCAACCGGGGATGACCCCTGGGTGCATCACCCCGACGAAGAGGCCTTCGTACCGATGGAGGAGATCAGCGCCGACGGCTGGGGCCGGGAGCTGGAACAGCGGAGCTTTCTCAAGCTGGCACGGCGGACACCGCTGCAAGAGTGGGATGCGGTAGTCGCGGAGGGGCAGCACAGCTTCGGAGTGCTGCTGGAAGCATTGGGTGAAAATTCCGGATTGGGGGTTTGAAGTTTATCTCGCGCTCAATGATCTTAAATGGTCTCGATGAAGGCTACGCCTTTCCGGTTTCCGGTGCAATAGCCTAAGGCCTAAATCCAAAGCCTAAAGTTGATCGGCCCGGCATGAAACCTTGAACCTTCGGCCCTGAACTTTAAACTCAAATGCCTTTTACCTTTGCCTTTCGCCTTTTACCCTTCACCTCTTTACCTCTCCCGGGGGGTTAGCTGCCGATCCGGTGCATCAGGTCCTTCACCTGGGCATTCCAGAGCTGAGACTGGTCGGCCACCTCCTTTTTTTCCGCAAAATCGTTGACCAGCAGTACGGTTTCGTTGGTGACTTCTCCCCGTTGGATACGGAACTCAAAGTATTCGTCCTGGGGAGCCGCCAGCCACCGGAACCGGACATACTCATCCTGGTTCTGATCCACCAGCTCCGCCTTTTCTTCGGCACCGTTCCAGGTGAATGAAAAAATATGATCCCGCGCATCCACTTTATCGGCAAACCATTCCTGCAGACCCGCCGGGGTAGCCAGGAACTCGTAAAGGATGCCCGGAGAGCAACGTACCTGGTATTCCAGCGTATAATTTATTTTTTTCGCCATGTTTGCCTTCTTAGCCATCTACAGGGGATTATTTTTTTTCAAACGAACCAGTTGCAATTATAGAAAAATATTCATTGTATCAAAATATTTTTCGGGAATTTTAAGGCTGTCTTTTATTTTCTTGAAAGATATGCCCCTCCCTTTTTATACTAAAATGCTCAACCCGTCAGTTACTTAGAGAATAAATAATTTTTTTGGCCTCTATTTCAAAAAAAATTATTTTTGTTCACTATACACGAAAATTAACAATTCTTTAAATTTAAAGCCCGTCCTGCAACTATGTCGATGCGTCAACTTAAGATTACCAAATCTATCACCAACCGGGAATCCCAGTCGTTGGAGAAATATCTTCAGGAAATAGGTAAGGTAGACCTGATCTCTCCCGAAGAAGAAGTACAGCTGGCCATCCGGATCAAACAGGGAGACCAGTGTGCGCTGGAAAAGCTGACCAAGGCCAATCTCCGCTTCGTGGTTTCCGTAGCCAAGCAGTACCAGAACCAGGGACTTTCCCTGAGCGATCTGATCAACGAGGGCAACCTGGGGCTGATCAAGGCGGCACAGCGCTTTGACGAAACCCGCGGCTTCAAGTTCATCTCCTATGCCGTGTGGTGGATCCGTCAGTCGATCCTGCAGGCGCTCGCCGAGCAGTCGCGCATCGTGCGGCTGCCGCTCAACAAGGTAGGGCTGTCCAACAAAATCAACAAGGCTTATTCCCAGCTGGAGCAGGAATTTGAACGCGAGCCTTCTCCCGACGAGCTGGCCAGCATCCTGGAGATCAATACGGAAGAGGTGGAAGCTACCCTCGGTGTGGCCGCCCGCCACGTTTCCATGGACGCTCCCTTCGTAGACGGGGAAGACAATACCCTGCTGGACGTGCTGACCAACCCCAACTCCTCCGGCACCGACAACGAGCTGACCTACCGCGAATCCCTCCGCAAGGAGATAGAACGCTCCCTGAGCACCCTCACCGACCGGCAGAAGGATGTGATACGCCTCTACTTCGGCATTGGCGTAGAACACCAGATGTCCCTCGAAGATATCGGCGAAAAATTCGCCCTCACCCGGGAAAGGGTCCGCCAGATCAAAGACAAAGCCATTACCAAGCTAAGGTCGGCCTCCCGCAGCAAGCTACTGCGTCATTACCTGGGCTCCTGAGCCCGCCGGCCTTCCCTGCCTGCCTTTTTCCACCCCTTCGGCCAGCCGGAAAGGTTGGAAGTCTGAGCTTATTCCGATAACTTTGCCTCCCGCATCCGGTGATGTTCCGCATCGCCGGATGCGTTTTTTAACGAAGGAAGCTGCATCATGTTTGAATCACTCTCGGAGAGGCTGGAGACAGCCTTTAAACAAATCAAGGGCCAGGGCCAGATCACGGAGCTCAACGTAGCCTCCACAGTGAAGGAAATCCGGCGTGCCCTGGTAGACGCTGACGTTAACTATAAGATCGCCAAGGAGTTCACTGACAAGGTAAAGGAAAAAGCGCTCGGCGAAAAGGTGCTGAATGCAATCTCGCCCGGTCAGCTGATGGTCAAGGTGGTCCAGGATGAGCTGGCCGAGCTGATGGGCGGCACGGAAGAAGGCCTCGACCTGAAAACCAGTCCTACCGTTATCCTGATCGCGGGCCTCCAGGGGTCCGGTAAAACCACTTTTTCCGGCAAGCTGGCCCGTTTCCTGAAACAAAACCGGCATAAATCACCCTTGCTGGTGGCGGCCGACGTATACCGTCCCGCGGCCATCGACCAGCTGAAGGTGCTGGGCGAGCAGATCGGCATACCCGTCTACCACGAGCCGGATCAGAAAGACCCGGTGCTGATCGCCCGGAATGCCCTCAAAGAAGCAAAGACAAAAGGACATAACGTTATCATCATCGATACCGCCGGACGGCTGGCCGTAGACGAGGCCATGATGACGGAAGTGGCCGATATCAAGGCGGCAGTAGCCCCCCAGGAAGTGCTTTTTGTCGTGGATGCCATGACGGGCCAGGATGCCGTGAATACGGCAAAGGCCTTTAACGAAAGGCTGGATTTCACCGGGGTCGTGCTGACCAAGCTGGACGGCGATACCCGCGGTGGGGCCGCCCTCTCCATCAAATACACCGTGGAGAAGCCCATCAAGTTTATCAGCATGGGCGAAAAGCTGGATACGCTGGATGTTTTCTACCCCGAGCGTATGGCGCAGCGTATCCTCGGCATGGGCGATATCACCACCCTCGTGGAAAGGGCGCAGGCGCAGTACGATGAAGCGGTGGCGGCCCGGATAGAGAAGAAGATCCGGAAAAACCAGTTTGATTTCGAAGACTTTATCACCCAGCTCCAGCAGATCAAGAAAATGGGGAATATCAAAGACCTGCTCGGTATGATCCCCGGTATGGGAAAAGCGGTAAAGGACCTGGATATCAGCGACGACGCTTTCAAGGGCATCGAAGCCATCATCGGCTCGATGACCCCTTATGAGCGTACCCATCCGGATGTGATCGACAGCAGCCGGCGCAGACGTATTGCCGGGGGAGCGGGCAAAGACATCCAGGAGATCAACCAGTTTATGAAACAATTCGAGCAAATGCGGCAGATGATGAAGGGCATGAACAAATTTTCTGCCGCTGGCCGGGGTATGCGGGCCATGAAAGGCCTGCCCCGGTAAAAGAGCGTAGAATTTTTTTGCGCTTTTTGATTTATCTTTTACATTTGCATTCTTTAAAATTATTTGTTCACTCGCAAAAATAATCTCAATTATTTATGCCTGTAAAAATCAGATTACAACGCAAAGGAAGGTCCAAGAGACCCTTCTATTACATCGTGGTAGCGGATGGCCGCTCCCCCAGAGACGGTAAGTTCATTCAGAAGATCGGCACCTACAATCCCCTGACCGTTCCCGCCAGCATCCATCTCGACCGGAACCGGGCGCTGCACTGGCTGCAGAAGGGGGCACAGCCCACCGATACCGTTCGCCGTATCCTTTCCTTTAAGGGTGTTTTATACCTGAAGCACCTGTTGCGCGGCGTGCAGCTGGGCCTGTTCGATGAAAAGACCGCTTTCGAAAAATTCGATAAGTGGAATGCCGAGCACGAAAGGATGGTATTGCAGAGAAGGGAACATCACAAGAAGACCAAGGCTGCCTCGAAGGCCCAGCCGGTAGTGAAAAAGGTGGAAGAGGAAGAAGCTGCTCCTGCCGCCCAGGCGGCGCCCGAAGCGGCCGCTCCTGAAGCCGAAGCTGCCCCTGAAGAAAAGCCGGAAGAAAAGACGTCTGAAGCATCTGCAGAATAAATTGCTATTCAAAATTGTAATGAAGGGCTGTCCCGGCTTAGGCGGGACAGCCTTTTTTAATAAATGCTTTGCCCGGTTATTTTAACATAGGAAAGATCGTGGCCACCCATGGCCTGAAGGGGGAGCTCGTCCTGCAGCACCGCCTGCCGGAGGCCACCGGGCTCAGTCAGGACGACGTGCTTTTTCTGGAAACGAAGAAAGACAGCTTCCTGCCTTATTTTATCACAGCCCTGCGCCCCGGTCAGCGGGAGACGGTCTATCTCCAGCTGGAAGGGATCACCACCCGGGAAAGCGCCCGGACATTGCTGCAAAAGCAGGCCTATCTGGAAGAAGCCCGGTTCCGTCAGCTGGCTGGCTCCGGCTCCTGGCTTTCGCTGCTGGGTTTTATGCTGGAAGACAGCGTCGCCGGGGAGCTGGGTACGGTGGCCGAGATCGTGGAGCTGCCCGGGCAGTGGCTGGCCAAGGTATACCGGCAGGAACGGGAGCTGCTTATCCCGCTCAACGAAAGCACCCTGCAGCAGATCGACCATGCCGGGCAGCGGATCCGCGTAACGCTCCCGGAAGGACTGCTGGACATCTATTGATGATTTGATAATTGGATGATGTGCTGATGATCTTATTATCAAATCATCAAATTTCCAAATCATCAAATTAACTTAAACCCGAACCTGTCATGCGCATCGACATACTCACCGTCCTGCCCGAGCTCCTGGAAGGGCCTTTCTCCCATTCCATCCTGAAAAGAGCCCGGGAGCGGAACCTGCTGGAGGTCCATGTCCATCAGCTCCGGGCCTATACCCCCTATAAGCACGGACAGGTTGACGACACGCAGTTCGGAGGCGGCGCGGGTATGGTCATGATGGTGGAACCCATTGCCCTGGCCATCGAAAGCCTGCAGCAGCAGGTCAGCTATGACGAGATCATTTATCTGACCCCCGACGGGGAGCGGCTCAACCAGCAGATAGCCAACCAGCTTTCCCTTAAAAACAACCTGCTGCTGCTCTGCGGTCATTATAAAGGGGTAGATGAACGTATCCGTCAGCACTTCATTACCCGGGAGATCTCCATCGGCGACTATGTGCTGTCCGGGGGAGAGCTCGCAGCAGCCGTGCTGACCGACGCCATAGGCCGGCTCATTCCCGGCGTGCTCAACAACGAAACATCGGCCCTGACCGACTCCTTCCAGGATAACCTGCTGGCCCCGCCCGTATATACCCGCCCGGCCGAATACCGGGGCTGGAAGGTGCCGGAGGTGCTGCTCTGCGGGGATCCGAAAAAAATCGACGAATGGCGGCACGAACAATCCGTGCTGCGTACACAGGAACGGCGCCCCGACCTGCCGGAGGCCTGATCCAGCGCTGGAAATAATTTTTGAGCCATCCTTGGCTTATTCCGCTTTTTCCCCTACCTTTGCACTCCTTAAAACATCATTCACAATGGATGCAATTGCATTTGTCCACGAGCAGATGACCGGCGATAAGAAATTTCCGGCTTTTAAAGCAGGAGATAACGTAACGGTCAATTACCGTATCGTGGAAGGAAACAAGGAAAGGATCCAATCCTTCAAGGGAGATGTGCTGAAACGGCAGGGAGAAGGCTTTACCACCACTTTTACCGTACGGAAGATCTCCGACGGAGTGGGCGTGGAAAGAACCTTTCCGCTGTACTCCCCCAATATTGAATCCATTGCGCTGAACAAGGTAGGCCGGGTGAACCGCGCCAAGCTGTATTACCTTCGCAGCCGTTTCGGAAAATCAGCCAGGATCAAGGAAAAAAGGGTTTGAATATTTAGTATAGGTGAAATTTTCCAGGGAAAGCGGAGACCAGTTGACGGCTGGTTTCCGTTTTTTTGTTAACGGAATGCTAATCCGGAACGGATAATATCAAAAATATCTTGCTTTATATGGTATTATCCGTAACTTTGAATTTGTACTTTTATTTTTAATTCGAGAATCATGATAAGCGCAGCCTTAAACGCCCAGCCGTTATTGTTTGAAATGCCCAGTGGAATGGAATGGATCATTATTGTGGTTGCCATCCTGGTATTGTTCGGAGGGAGAAAAATCCCTGAATTCATGCGCGGCCTTGGCAAAGGCATCCGTGAGTTCAACGATGCCAAAACCAACGTAAAAAAAGAGATTGAAGACGGGATGAACGAAACGCCCAGTTCCAACCATCAGACCCAGGCCACGGCACAACAGCAAAGCAAGGCATAAACAGGCAGCTTCCCGCAAGCGGGAAGCTGTTAATATCCCACATATTGCCCTCCGGAGGGAGGCTTGTTCTTCTTTTTCATACCCTGTTCAGAAGCGGTTTTTACACTCACTTAAAATAAAAAGCTTATATCGCTCGTTATACGCTACATTATTCCTAAATCATAACTGAAGCGTTGTATTTGCGTCCCGGTTCAGACGGAGTGGGCGTGATTGGTCCTTTTAAATGCCACAACCGCATCTGAAAAAGAGCAACATGCAAAAAACATGTACCGGAGTACTGGTTGCCCTCCTGATAAGCCATGCCGCCTGGGCCCAAACCTCCTCCCCCAAGCAGGTTTCCCTGAAAAATGCTGTAACAGACAGTGTTGCTGTGGCGGCTACGGGTAGCCCCGCAGACGAAGATACGATTGCCATGACCCCGGTCCAGGAACCGGAATCCGGAAGCCTTTCAGAAACCGGCGACGAGCCGGTACCCTCCCTGACCACTACCCCCTTGGCCACCGCTGCGCCATCCGACAGCCTGATGGGCCCGGATGTGGTCGTCGGCAACCTCAATGGGGACATGGTGAGCTATATCAATTCCTATTACAAACACAATACCGGTCATTTCCGGCTGGTCCGGGAAAAAGGAGAATCCTATTTCACGCTTATCGAGCGGGTTTTCAGGGATTATGGCATTCCCGAAGACCTCAAATACCTGGCCGTGATCGAATCCGGGCTCAATACCCGGGTGGTATCCCGCGCCGGGGCCGTAGGTCCCTGGCAGCTGATGGCCGGCACCGCGCGGGTGCTGGGACTTACCGTCAACCGCCGGCACGACGAGCGGCGGGACCTGTACAAGTCCACCCTGGCCGCAGCCAAATACCTGAACCAACTGTATGATATGCTGCACGACTGGGTGCTGGTGGTGGCCGCTTATAACTGCGGGCCGGGCGGCGTCCAGAAAGCCATCAACGCCAGCGGCAGCGACGACTTCTGGCAGCTGAAAAACTTCCTGCCCCACGAATCCAGCAATCATGTGATGAAGTTCCTGGCCACAGCCTATATCATGGACCGCTTTGCGAACTTCTTCGGGATGGACCAGCAGGAGCTGGCCGGGATGCTCTCACCGGTATCCGGCGGCCTTCACTACAGGACCTACACCAACCTGCAATCCCTGAATATCTCCGGGAAATACAGCATGGCGGTTATCGCCAAATACCTGAATATGGACATTGGGGAGCTCAATCATCTCAACCCGGATTTCGGGGAGACCGCCTCGGCCAAGCCCGGGGGACAACAGGGCTTTGACCTCAAGCTGCCGGCAGATAAGATGATGCTTTTTAAGCAAAACAGGGGAACTATCCTGAACGAATCCGTTCAGCTGCTGATGGAGAACAACCAGCGGCAGCTCAGCAGCAACGATGCTGAGGACGAAGGCGATTACGCCCCGCAGGCCGGTTAGCCGCCTCCTACCCTTTTATGGCTGCAATACCCGGCAGCTCCTTTCCTTCAAAATATTCGAGCATGGCGCCTCCGCCTGTGGAGACGTAGCTTACCTTTTCGGCGAGGCCAAACTGGTTCACCGCAGCGACGGAATCCCCGCCGCCGACCAGCGAAAAAGCGCCGGCTGCCGTTGCAGCCGCAACAGCATTGGCTACCGAGCGGGTTCCCTTCTGGAAAGGTTTCATTTCAAAGACACCCATGGGACCGTTCCACAGGATGGTCTTCGAGGCACGGATCACCCCTTCAAAACGGGCGATGGTTTTGTCCGCAATGTCCAGCCCCATCCAGCCCCCGGGGATATGGTCGTTGGATACCACCTGCGTCTGCGCATCTTCGGCAAACTTGTCCGCGATCACCGAATCTTCGGGAATGAGAATCTCCACTCCTTTTTCCCGGGCCTGGTCCATCAGGCTTTGCGCCAGGTCCAGCTTGTCATCTTCGCAAAGCGAGTTGCCGATCTCCCGGCCCATGGCTTTCAGGAAGGTATAGGTCATGCCACCGCCGATGATGATATGATCGGCCCTTTCCATCAGGTTTTTGATGATCTCTATCTTATCCGACACCTTAGCGCCTCCCAGAATGGCCGTAAAGGGACGGGCGGCATCGTGCAGCACCTTTTCCGCATTGGTGACCTCTGCTTCCATAAGCAAGCCGAACATTTTGCGGTCGCCGGGAAAATACCGGGCAATAACGGCGGTGGACGCATGCGCACGGTGCGCGGTGCCAAAGGCATCGTTGACATACACATCTCCCAGCCCGGCCAGCTTTTCGGCAAAGCCCGGATCGCCCTTTTCTTCCTGTTTGTAAAAACGCAGGTTTTCCAGCAGCAGCACTTCCCCGGCCTTCAGCGTCTTTGCCGCTTCCACGGCGCTGTCCCCGATACAGTCGTCGGCAAACTTCACCGGCTGCCCCAGCAGCTCCGACAGATGCGGTACCAAGTGGCGCAGCGAAAATTTTTCCGATGGTCCTTCCTTGGGTCGTCCCAGGTGCGACATCAGGATAACGCTGCCCCCGTCGCCGAGGACCTTCCGGATGGTAGGCACGGCGGCCCGCATACGGGTATCATCGGTGATCTGGTATTGGTCGTTCAGCGGAACGTTAAAGTCCACCCGGATCAGCGCTTTCTGTCCGGAAAAATTATGGGTCTGGAATGTAGACATACGATCAGGAATAGCTTGAAGAAAAGCCCCGGTGAGGCACCGGGGCCGGTTATTATTATTTTATCTTACTGAGCGGTCCGGACAAGCACGGATCACCCCTCTCCGGAATGTATCCGCACGACCCGGACCCGGCGCCGTAACCCCTACCCGATCAGGTGGGCGAAGTATTTCAGGGTACGGACCAGCTGGGATACGTAGCTCATCTCGTTATCATACCAGGAAACCGTTTTCACCAGCTGCTGATCCCCGTTGCCGATCACCTTGGTCTGGGTAGCGTCAAAAAGGGAGCCGAAGGTCATGCCCACGATATCGCTGCTGACGATGAGGTCCTCGTTATAGCCGAAGCTTTCATTGGCGGCAGCCTTCATAGCGGCATTCACTTCATCTGCAGTCACCTTTTTGTTAAGCACGCAGGTCAGCTCGGTCAGGGATCCGGTGATAACAGGCACGCGCTGGGCGGCGCCGTCAAGCTTTCCTTTCAGCTCGGGCAGTACCAGGCCGATGGCCTTGGCAGCGCCGGTGCTGTTGGGAACAATGTTTACCGCTGCCGCACGGGCCCGGCGCAGATCGCCTTTGGGATGCGGGGAATCCTGCGTGTTCTGGTCGTTGGTATAGGCGTGTATGGTAGTCATAAGCCCGGAAACGATGCCAAAGCTATCGTTCATCACCTTGGCCATGGGGGCCAGACAGTTTGTGGTACAGGAGGCGCAGGAGATGATGGACTCGCTGCCGTCCAGGATATCGTGGTTTACGTTGAACACGATGGTCTTCAGATCGCCGGTAGCCGGTGCGGAGATCACTACCTTTTTGGCGCCTGCGGTAAGATGGGCGGAGGCCTTATCCTTGTCGGCGAAGAAACCGGTACATTCCAGCACTACGTCCACGTCATGCTGTTTCCAGGGAATCTCAGCCGGGTTTTTATGCGCATAGATCTTGATGTCCTCTCCCGCTACGACGATAGAGTTATCCGTAGCCTTCACCTCTTTTCCAAAACGTCCCTGGGCGGTGTCATATTTAAGCAGGTGGGCAAGTACGGCAGGACTGGTGAGGTCATTGACCGCCACTACCTCTATGCCTTCCATATTATAGATCTGGCGATACACAAGGCGGCCGATACGGCCGAAACCATTGATTCCTATTTTTACATTCGTTGCCATTGTTAAAAAGAGCCTTTTGGTGAGTGAGAAATAACATTTCGTCCTGCAAATTTACGCGGAAATACACGATTTGGCAATTTAAAATTTAAGGTGGAAAGCCGCAGGATACGGATTCTCCCGGAAAATGCCCGGCGCGGGAAAGGCGGCCCCGGGACGGCCTCACAGGCAAGAGAATTTTAACTGCAGGGGCATATTTTTTTTGAAAATAAAAGCAGGAAGCTTACCTTTGCCATCCCTTACCGGGACCTGCCGCGTTGGTCAAGGGGTTAAGACGCATCCCTTTCACGGATGAATCACGGGTTCGATTCCCGTACGCGGTACATAAGGAAACATTCTATTATGAATGTTTCCTTTTTTTATGCCAAAAACCTATGACAGACCAGGAACATAAAGTCGGATAGGCCATTGACTGTTTCAGACCCACTCAACATAGGCTTATTTTAACTTTCTACAATTCGCTGAATAATGTCTAATACTTGCATACCTGCCGATCAGATGCTCAAAGAAAGTTAATCGCCCCCGGATGTTTCACAGCAGCTGCCGATGGTAAGCATACACCTCCTGTAGGACTTTATTCATTAACTTTAGCTTATGAAAACAATTGGCACCTGCACGGGGATCTCCGGAAGGCTCACCTGGCTGGTATGCTGCCTGTGTTTGGGCTGCCTGTCGTTTAAAAGCTTTAGTCAGCCCTCCAGAGAAAAAGCAACAAAGGGAGAGGAATTGAGGTTGCTTTATAAAAGCAAATCGCTTTTCAAACTGAATCTACAATTTGCAAAATACCAAAATGACCTTTCGGAAAAAGACCGGTTATTTTATCGATCAATCCTGGACAACGCCTTTAATCGTTGTATTCAATCAAATCAAGATATTGCAGCGCTAAGAAAAACCTATGAGGATCTGCTGCCTGACAGCACAGCAAAGGAACTGTTTAACATAGAAGCGGACAACTTTATAAAGCTATACCAGTACAAGGCGGCAGCTATGTGCTACACCAAATTGGCGGCAAAGTACAAAACGCCGGCAGATAGCGCTGCGCTTGCCGATATAGAAAATTCAAAAGCTTTATGGGGAGCCATTTCAGACGTTCCACCGCAGGAAATTACCGTTCTGAAAACGACAACCGTTACCTGGAAAAAAGACAAAATAGGCTTATTGCAAATCCCTGTAGTTCATCATGAGGACTCCTGTTTTCTTGTGTTCGATACCGGAGCAAATCTTTCCGTCATCACGAAAACCGCAGCCAGGAAGCTGGGAATGAGAATATATCCGGTAAAATTGGATCTGGCAAGCGGTACAACCGGTCAATTGGTCCAGTCGTCCCTGGCGGTGGCAGATAGCTTATATCTGGGGGGTATGTTAATCAAAAACGCCGTCTTCCTTTTGTTGCCCGATGAGATGCTCTATTTCAAGCACGGAGACTATAGCCAGGAAGGGATTATTGGCGAGCCGGTCATGGCACAGCTTAAAGAGATAAATATTCATCAGGATGGTCGGCTTGAAATTCCTTTACATCCATCCAAAAGTCATTTCCAAAATCTGGCGTTGGACGGCCTGATGCCCATCGCTGATTTTACCGTGCAAAAAGACAGCTTACCCTTCCGTTTTGATACGGGCGCTGGTTCCTCTGTTTTGTATCATCCTTACTTTGACAGGTATAGAAAAGAGGTTGTGCAAAACGGCGCCCCTTACAAGCTAAAGACCAATGGTGTCGGCGGAACAATAACCGAATCCGACGCTTATACAATCAGGAATTTTTCGATCGGCATAGCCAACCATTCAACCACGCTATCCAAAATTAACGTCAGAACCGGTCCGGTCGGAGCTGAGAAGGATGTTTTTTATGGCAACCTGGGGTTGGACGCCATCGGACAATTTAACACTTTAACCATCAATTTTGAAAGTATGTTTATTGATGTGCATTAAACGCCACCGATCGCCAATCCAATTTTTACACCGATAATATTCCATTTAAAGAATCCTCTTCCGCCCTCATAGGGGTGACTCCCGGTATTTATCTATTCAGCCAGCATTCCACAGCTGTGACAGCCCCTCTTTTCCGTCAGCGGATCTGTCCCGGGAACGGGCAGCGCCGCTATCTTCCTGCCCGATATTTTATAATAGTGTATATTTATCAGGCAAAAGGAAGAAAAGGAACCTGGTTATGAACCCGAAAAACACGAACCTATGCTAAACTCCACTGACGCTTTCAGCAGCTTTTCGGTAAACGACCTGCGGCAAGCCAAAACATTTTACGGCCAGACGCTGGGGGTTGCGCTTTCGGAAACGCCCGAAGGACTGGCCCTGTCCGTACCGGGAGGCGGAAAAGTATTTATCTACCCGAAACCCAACCATACGCCGGCTACCTTTACCGTACTCAACTTTCAGGTAAATGATCTTGAAAAAACGGTCGATGGCCTTATAGCGGCCGGCATCCGCTTCGAGCAGTACAGCGGCGAACTGCAGACGGACGAAAAAGGTATTTTCCATGGCTCCCGTTCGAATCAGGGACCCGACATCGCCTGGTTTAAAGATCCTGCCGGCAATATTTTATCGGTGGTGCAGGTCAAACAAGGCTGATCTTCCTCTGTTTAAAAACCGCAATCCGCTATTCCCTCACGCTATATCCAAATATTCCGAATGACTGCACTCAGCACCCTCTCCTGCCTGCCGATAGCCATATGTCTGGCCATGATCACCGCCTGCTCCTCTCCTGCCGGGCAAAACAGCAACCCGCCGGCCGATGACACCACAATGGCAAGCCTACCGGAAGCCGCCGCCTTCCGGGATACCGTAGCCGGGAAAGAAACCGGCCTTTTTGTTTTAAAAAACGCTGCCGGCATGGAGGCTGCCGTCACCAATTACGGCGGAAGACTGGTGAGCCTGCTGGTACCCGATAAAGCAGGCAATATGGTGGATGTGGTAGTGGGATACGACAGCCTGCAGTCCTACCTCGGAGGGGGCGATTCCTATTTCGGAGCGCTCGTCGGCCGTTACGGGAACCGTATCGCACACGGACAGTTTTCCCTGGACGGGAAAACATATCGCCTCGCCACCAATAACGGACCGAATCACCTGCACGGCGGCAAAAAGGGATTTTCGAAACAGGTATGGGATGTCCTGGAGCGGACTGATTCCTCGCTAACCCTGCATTATCGCTCTAAAAACGGGGAAGAAGGCTACCCTGGCAACCTCGATGTGAAGGTGGTGTATACCCTCGGTGATGACAATGCTTTAAAGATCGGTTATGAAGCCTCCACAGACCAGCCTACCATCGTCAATCTCACCAACCATTCCTATTTTAATCTGAACGGACAGGGCAACGGTACCATTACCAACCATATCCTGCAGATCAATGCAGACCGGTACACGCCGGTAGACTCTACCCTGATCCCGACAGGACAGCTTCAAAACGTAACCGGCACTCCTTTTGATTTCAGGAAGCCCACCGTCATCGGCGCCAGGATGAACGCTCCGGACCAGCAGCTGAAATACGGGAAGGGCTATGACCACAATTTCGTGCTGAACGGGGAGCCGGGCGCCCTGAAGCATGCGGCCACCGTTACCGGAGACCTGTCGGGCATTGTAATGGAAGTATATACCCGCGAGCCGGGGGTGCAATTTTACACAGGCAATTTCATGGGCGGCGCTCATACCATCAAGGGCGGAAAAAAAGACGGCCACCAGACCGCCTTCTGCCTGGAGACCCAGCACTTCCCGGATTCTCCCCACCAGCCCTCTTTTCCGACCACCGTCCTGCGGCCGGGAGACACTTACCGCACGGAAACCGTCTTCCGCTTTCCGGCGGAGCCGTAAAGCCGCTCAGGAGGCTTCCTCACCAGGGGCGGTATCCTGCTCCCGGAGCGCAGCCACCAGCGCATTAAAATAATCAACGAGCAGCGCATCGATCTGGTGCTCGGAATTATAATCATTGTTTTCCCTGAAGATGGTCATCTGCTTTCCGAACTTTTGTACGATGGAAGGATCGACCGGCCGCACCACATAATCGGTACGGGAAGCCGAAACCGACTTTACGACTTTTGCGCTGTGTTCCGAATTATCGTACCGGAACGAAATGGTAAATTCTATCATCGTCTGAAAAGATACGTTTTATTCAAAACAAAAAATAGTGCCTTTGTGTTCAGCCTTCCGGTATCCAGACGGCTATGGAGCCGGCATTTACCGGAAAAGACGCCCGCCCTTCTGCATCTGCAGTCACCTTGTCCTGGCGATTGCCGGTAATATCGTTGAATGTTTTTCCGGCATGGTGCTTCCCGGTTTCCATTTCCTTTACGCCTTCCCCGGCATTGGAGAGCAGAACGGCACAACCGCTGTTCTTGCCGGGCTCCCCTTCCCTGACCCACCCTATGGTATGGGGATCGTCAAAATAATCCTTTTGCAGACCATAGGCATATTCCCTGCGGGCCTGCAATAACTTCTCCAGCCCGGGACAGGGATCCAGCTCAGCGGCATGCACCTTGCCGTCCGGCATTTTATCGTGGTAAGCCGCCCCGTAGAGATCAGGGAAGAAAACGCAGGGATACCCGCCCTCCCGGAGCAGGATCAATGCATAAGCATGAGGCCGAAACCAGCTTTCTGTGTGAGAATCGAACTGCCGCAGCGGCTGCGTATCGTGGTTGTCCACAAAGGTTACACTGTGACCGGGGTCCGTCTTTACCAGCGCATGATCAAAGATCTTCCGGAGATCATACCGGGCGCCTTCATGGGAAGCCTTGCTGAAGTTATGATGCAGGGGAGTATCAAACAGGGACATGCCTCCTTCCGTAGCTTTGATGTAGCTCAGCATGGGGTCGATGTTCTCCGACTTCCAGTACTCCCCTACCGCAAACAGCTCCTTTCCGCTGGTCGCTCTCAGATGAGCGAGCCAGTCCCGGTAGAAAGAAGCCGGCATATGTTTCACAGCATCCAGGCGAAAGCCGTCCACTTCCGTATTTTGCAGGTACCATACGCCCCATTTCCCGAGCTCCTCCCGCACCGCGGGATTCCGGAATTCGATATCCGAAAGCATCAGGTAGTCAAAATTGCCCTTTTCCTCCTCGATGAGGTCTTCCCACTCCGATCCGTATTCGTTCAGTATTTTATAGACCCCGTACTCGCCTGTGTTTTCGTCTCTTCCCACACCGCTAAAGCAATGAAAGTCCCAGATGAAGCTGGAATATTTACCCTGCCGCCCCGGAAAGGTAAATTTCGTACGGGCTTTGATCTTATAGGGATCGCTGATCACCTTTTTGCGGTTTTCCGGATCTACCTTATGTACGGATACTTCCTCCATCTCATCAGCGCCGCCCTTATGATTTAGAATAATATCCGCATACACCGACATATGCTGTTCATGAAACGCCCGTATGGCCTCCAGGTATTCGCCCCGGGTGCCGAACATCGTAGCGACGGAACCTTTCTGATCAAATTCCCCGAGATCATACAGATCATAGCAGTCATATCCGAAAGAGCGATGGCCTTCGCTTCCCTTACAGGCCGGCGGCAGCCACACCGCCGTAATGCCCAGTCGCGCCAGATGCGCAGCCTCCCGGGCCGCATGCTCCCAGAGACGATGCTCCGGCGGGTAATACCAATGGAAAAACTGGAACAATGTTTTGTTTCTCATAAAGCCGCTCTTAACATTTCAGCATCCGACAATAAATCCGTTCCCGGCTCCGGCAGCCTGCTTCCCGACCGCGGTGCTTCAATCCTCATGCTGCCTCGGGTATCCACACCGTGACCGGCTAACCGCTGACGAATGCCAATGACCTAACACAAATAACCGACCAATACCGGGACGCAGGTTCCTGACTGCGATCCCGCTGCGTCTGCCGACAGAAACTGTGGATTTTTTTGCTCAGTGGACACCGGCCATCAGAAGGAATCCCCCGTATGGGAGGGGTTTGTTTTCCGGTATGATAATTTCATGATAAAGGACAGCGCTACTCTCTCTTGTTTAAGAAAAAAAACGATCATGAAGTCCAAGCTTATCAACAGTACCGGGCAGATAACCTACGTCCTCATTTTCGATAAAGGGGATGAAGTAGCGGCAGGTATCTTAAGCTTTGCGGAGGAGCACAACATAAGCGCTGCCAGCTTCACCGCCATCGGCGCCTTCAGCGATGCGTTGCTCGGTTTTTTTGATTTTTCTTCAAAAGATTATAAAAAGATCCCCATGCCCGGGCAGACGGAGGTGCTTGCCTTAACCGGAGATATTGCCCAGCAGGATGGCAAGCCCAAAATACATGCCCACGTGGTACTGGGGAAGCCGGACGGTGCTGCCTACGGAGGGCATCTTCTCGAGGCGCATGTGGATCCTACCCTGGAGGTGATCCTCATACAATCTCCCGCCTATCTGCAGCGAAAAACGGATAAAAGAACCGGACTGGGCCTGATCACGCTGCCATCGTAAGATAACGTGTGTGATCACGAACTTGCCCCACACGAAAACTGCGCCGGATCGCCGGCAGCTGCCGTGCGGCATAATAAATCCAGCTGCCGTCAAACCTATTTGTCAACAACGGAAACAGAAAAAGATATGACAGGAAAATGGTTAAAAGCACCCGGGTCGCCGGGCATTCCCGCCCGCTGGACCTCCAGCGCCAAATCGGGCCTTGGCAAGGCCATAAATGCAGCCTCCGATGTCAGCTTCACCGTCAGCCACGGCATTATCAACGAGATCTATTTCCCCTGGGAAGACGTGGCCTGCACACGCGATATGGGTCTGATCGTAACCGATCGAAAAACATTTTTTTCAGAAGAGAAAAGACATGCCGAGCACCGGATAAAAATGATAGGCGACGGCCTACCGGCTTACCGCATAACGAATACCTGCCTCAAAAAACGTTACCGCATCGTAAAGGAGGTAATGACGGATACCATCCGGAACACGCTCGTGCAACGCGTTAGCTTCCGGGCTTTAAAAGGAAAGATCAGCGATTACGGGCTATATGTATTGTTAGCCCCGCACCTGGGCAATCAGGGGTCGGAAAATTCGGGCTGGTGCGGAGATTACAAAGGCGTATCCATGTTGTTCGCCCGCCGGGACAACCTCACCCTGGCGTTGGCCTGCTCTTCTCCCTGGAAAAAACAGTCCGTAGGTTTTGTAGGTTTTTCCGACGGATGGCAAGATCTCATGCAGCATAAGCAGATGGAATGGGAATACCGCAATGCAGGCCCGGGCAATATAGCCCTGACGGCCCAAGCGGACCTGGAAGCATCCGGCGGGGAGCTCCTGATCGCCCTCGGCTTCGGATATACCGAAAACGAGGCCGCGCATTATGCCCGCGGCAGCATCCTGTCCGGGTTTGACGAAATCCGGGAAGCCTATCTCGGGGAATGGCGGAGCTGGCAGAAAAGCTTCTCACCCCCGAAGCCGGCCGGCAGTCCGGCGGGAAAGCTTTTCCGTATCAGCGCTTCCGTGCTGCGGATACACGAGGCAAAGCGGGCCAGAGGCGGTATTATCGCCAGCATGTCCGTTCCCTGGGGAGAAGCCAAGGGTGATGAGGACATCGGCGGCTATCATCTGGTATGGCCACGCGATCTCGTGGAATCATCCGGCGGCCTGCTGGCGCTCAACGCAAAGCAGGACACCCTGCGCATCCTCACTTATCTGATGGTGACTCAGGAAGCAGACGGGCACTGGGCGCAGAATATGTGGCTGGAAGGCACTCCGCACTGGAAAGGGATACAGATGGACCAGGTGGCGCTGCCCATCCTGCTGATCGATCTCTGCAGGCAAAATCATGTGCTGAAGCCGGCGCGGATACACCGGTACTGGCATACGGTGAAAAAAGCCCTTTCTTACCTGGTTCAGAACGGCCCCTATACAGAGCAGGACAGGTGGGAAAGAGCGGGAGGGCTCTCGCTTTTCACCCTTGCCGCAGAGATCGCCGCGCTGCTGGCCGGCGCAGATTTCGCCGAAGAAAACAATGAGCCTGCCATGGCCGCTTATTGCCGGGAAACGGCCGATTGCTGGAATGCCCATATCGAACGGTGGACGTATATAACGGATACGGACATATCCAGATCATCCGGCGTGGAAGGTTATTACATCCGCCTGAACCCTACCGGCGCCGATATGGAAGCGTTGCGGGATCAGCGCGTACGGGTGGAAAATCATCCGGAGGAAAGCAGTACGGTACTGCTGAGCGAACTGATCAGTCCTGACGCCCTGGCGCTGGTACGTTTCGGGCTGAGAGCGCCGGACGATCCGCATATATGCAATACCGTGCGCATGATCGATAAATACCTGAAGGTAGATACCCCTACCGGCCCCTGCTGGCACCGCTATACACACGACGGCTACGGCGAGCATGAAGACGGAAGTCCCTACGACGGTACCGGTATCGGACGGGCATGGCCGCTGCTGACCGGCGAACGCGCACATTATGAAATAGCTGCCGGAAATATAGAAGGCGCGCGGGAGCTGGCCAAAACCATGGAATCTTTTTCACATAACGGGCTTTTCCCCGAACAGATATGGGATGCTGCCGACATACCGGACCGGGAGCTTTTCTTTGGAAAATACAGCGGATCGGCCATGCCCCTGGTTTGGGCGCATGCCGAATATATCAAGCTATGCCGCTCATTGAAGCAGCGGAAAGTATTTGACATGCCCAGGCATGCCCGGGAGCGTTATCTGCATAACCAGCGCCCTTCAGCGGTGGAAATATGGCGTTTTGAACGCCCCCTGGAAAAAATAAATAAGAACAGCATACTGCGTATCGAAACGCATGCCCCCGCCCGCATACACTGGTCTGCAGACGGATGGCAAACTACGCAGGATGCCCTTACACAGTATACGGGACTCGGAATATATTTTGCAGATTTTCCGGGAAATGCCATTACCGGTCCGGCCCTGGTGTTTACTTTTTACTGGATGGATGCAGATCGCTGGGAGCATAAAGACTTCGCTGTGGAAATCATAGCCGACCCCTGAAAAACCCTTCTGCAGGCTTTCTACATGCCTGTCTTGCGTCAGCCCCCGGCTTGCAGGCCGTAAAAAATCATATCGTATTTTCCGGACCGGTGGTTGCCGTGTTTTCCGGACCGCCAGGGGTTGTGTTCTCGGGGCCCACAGGATCGCCCCGGTTTGTTCGCCTGCTCTTCCTGGCCTTTAACACTTTTGTACCCAGCCATACAAAGATGATGACAAGCAATACGACGACAATAGTACCGAAGGTAAAGAACATGGTTTCCGTTTTTAAAGGATTATCTTTCTTCCGGGAACGCTCCCCGGAAAGAAGGCGGCTTTAGTATATGAAAATAAAGATCAGTACAATGATTACCGTGAGACATATCGCCCAGTCTATTTTATTGCGGTGCATGCTGACCCATAAAAGCGGGCTTCGGCCTGCGGCTTCCCTCCCGAAAGTACCGTGCGCTCCTTCATCTCCGGGTAACGGGGTCCAAAGATTGGTCCTCTCCTTACGGTCCCGGCCGGCTGGCTCGGCGGTCTGCTGTCCATCGTAGCCGGATCGCGCGAGAACGCGGTCGAGGAAGCCAGGGGCTATCCGGTTACCGATAATAGAGGCAAAGGTCGGCGCGCCTACCCAGACCGACCGCCTTTTATGCAGCGCGGCATAGACGATGGCGCGCGCAGCTATTTCGGGCTGATATATTTTACCCATCGGCTTCGGCAGGCGGGGCAGCCGGGTTTTGACCCATCCGAACTGCGGCGTGTTCATCGCCGGCAGCTGCACCATTACGGCCCGCACGCGCGACTTATCGTGGATCAGCTCACAACGCAGCGAATCGAAAAAACCCTCAATACCATGCTTGGCACCGCAATAGGCGGATTGCAGCGGGATGCCCCGGTATGCCAGGGCAGACCCCACCAGCACGATCACACCCGAATTTCGCGGGAGCATCCGCTTCAGCGCGGCCATCGTTCCGTAGACCTGACCCAGGTAGGTAACGGCCGTAACACGGTTGAACTCTTCCGCCGTAATCTCCTTCAGGGGAGAAAAAACGCTGACCATCGCATTGTTTACCCACACGGCAACCGGCCCCAGCTCCGCCTCTATTCTGGCGGCAGCCTCCTCCACCTGCACGGCGTCGCCGACATCCACCGCCAGCGCTATTGCCCGCCGCCCCAGCTGCACGACCTCCGCCCGCGCATCTTCCAGCCCTTCCGTGCCGCGAGCCAGCAAAGCTATATCCGCTCCTGCCGACGCAAAGGCACGGGCAACGGCCCGTCCTACCCCGGCGGAGGCACCCGTCACTACTACTACCTCCCCTGTTAAATTCTTCCCTGCATTCATGTAAGCCGTCGTGTTTCCCGCAGGGGATTACTCCTGCTGAAGGGCCTGCTCATTAATGTCACTTTCGGCAAGCGCCGTTAGTTTCTTATCCGCTTCCTTTTCTTCCTCAAGCGTAGCGCCCAGCAGCATGGCCACCTCGCCATGTCCCATCATTTCCGCAAAGGTCTGCAGGCTGCCATAGGAAGCGATCTCATAATGCTCCACCTTTTGGGCAGCCATGATGATAGCGGCATCCCTGACAGCGGTGCCCTTATCCGTTTCGTCAATAATGTCGCTGGCCTCCCGGATCAAGCCCGCCATTGCTTTACACTTCTTTTCTTTCGGATTTTCGTCGAGCATGATAAAGATGTTGTTCAGCCGCGATACCTGCCCCATCGTCTCTTCAAGATGATCATTGATCAGCTGTTTGACTTCGGGAGAGGTGGCTGCTTCCACCATCTCGGGCAAAGACTCTACCAGATGATTTTCTGCCCAATACATGTCCTGAAGCGCCAGCAGAAAAAACCGGTGCAGCGGCAACTCTTTCATTTCGGGGGTAACTGTCGAACCTGTGTGCTGTGTGTCCATAATATGTTGTTTTTTAAAATGACCAATATCCCTACCGGTTAAAATTTAATGCCAAAAGAACCCTCCCGGACCGCGCTGAACGGAATAAAATCTGCCCGTTCCCAGCCGGCGCTCCGTAATCAAAGCCAGGAACGAAACACAAGCGCTTCACCCGACCGGCCTTCAGGAAAAATCCCGGCGATCAAAATCGGAACGCTGTCTTCTTCCTGAGGGGATATTTTCCGGCAAGGGGATATTTTTCTACGTGCCGCTTTGCAAACGTGGAAATAAAAGCCCGCCGGAGCCGCTTTCGCCAGCCCTGCGAGAAATATTGGTATAGCTTTTGGACCTCCGAGTATAAGCAAGGGAGCAACGTTATAAAACAAAACTTATTAAATCATAAAACGACAGCAAATGGAACCCACACCCATGGACGATACGCAGCGCCCTCCGCAGGAGCAGGATCAGCAGCCGGGCCTTCAGCACGAAATGGATCCCGAGCCCGTATCCGAGAAAAGTCCTTCCTTGTATTCGGGAGAGCAAAAGCTGTCCGGTAAGACCGCCATCGTCACCGGCGGCGACAGCGGCATAGGACGCGCTGTGGCCGTAGCCTTTGCCGAGGCGGGGGCGCATGTTGTAGTGGCCTATCTCGATGAGCAGGAAGATGCGGAAAAAACAGCGCGGATGGTGGAAGAAAAAGGAGCCAAGGTATTGCTCGTCCCCGGCGATGTAGGCGAGCCGGAGCATTGCAGCAAGATCGTAGACAAGGCAATAATGACTTTCGGCAGCATAGATGTGCTGGTGAACAATGCCGGGGTGCAATACCCGCAGGAAAACATCGGCGACATCTCTCCTGAACAGCTTCTAAAAACTTTCCGTACCAATATCTTCTCCCAGTTTTACCTCGTACAGGCTGCACTTCCACACATGAAAAAGGGAAGCTGCATCATCAATACCGCTTCCGTCACCGCTTACAAGGGCAGCCCGCAGCTGCTGGATTACTCGGCCACCAAAGGGGCCATTGTTTCCTTTACCCGTTCTCTTTCGATAGCGCTGGCGGAAAAAGGCATACGGGTGAATGCGGTAGCGCCGGGTCCGATATGGACGCCGCTGATTCCGGCTACCTTCCCGGCGGAAAAGGTAGCCAAATTCGGGCATGACGTACCCATGAAACGGGCCGGAGAGCCTGCAGAAGTAGCGCCCTGCTACCTCTTTCTGTCCACAGACGCTTCCAGTTATATCAGCGGACAGGTATTGCACCCCAATGGAGGGGAAGTCGTTAACGGATAATATTACATCGTCACCAAGATGGATCAGGAGCTAAAATGGGGCATCGTCGGGCCCGGTAAAATTGCCCGGGCTTTTGTACAGGATCTTGCGCGGGCGGACGATCGCCCGCACCGGGTAACGGCGGTCATGTCCCACCACCTGAACGACGCGGAGGAATTTGCCGCAAAGCATGGTATTCCGTATTTCTTTGACAGCCTCAAAGCCATGCTGTCCACTGCCCCGCCGGACATCGTATACATCGCTACGCCCCATGCGGCGCATTACAGCCAGACAATGGAATGTCTGGAACGGGGTATTCCCGTACTGTGTGAAAAACCGCTGGCCCTCAACCTGCGCCAGGCCGAAGAGATGATCACGACCGCGCGCATGCACGGAACGTTTCTCCTTGAAGGCATGTGGATCCGCTTTCTGCCCAGCCTCCGGAAAGTGCTGGAGCTGCTGCAGCAGGGCGTGATCGGGAAAGTCAACGGCGTGGTGGCCGATATGAGCTACAAGGCACCGAGAGATCAAAAAAACCGATTTTACAATCCTGCGCTGGGTGGCGGCTCCCTGCTGGACCTGGGCATATATCCCGTTTACCTGGCCCTGCTGATCCTGGGGGAGCCCGTTTACCTCAAAGCTACCGCCAGCCTCAGCGCCGAACAGATCGACGAGGGCTGCATGATCATTTTAAAATATACCGGCGGAGCCTATGCGCTGCTGCAATCCTCTATCGTAAAAGAAACCGAAAAGCAGGCCCGTCTGTATGGCGAAAAAGGGTTTATCACCATACAGACGCCCTGGAACGAAAAGCCCGCCGGCATTACTGTGACCCTTTATCACGGCGAATCGCAGACCTATCCCTGCACATGGGAAGGACGAGGATTTCAGTATGAGATCGCCGAAGCGGGGCGATGCCTCTCCGCCGGCAAAACAGAAAGCGATCTTCACAATCATGCTATCAGCCTCAGCCTGATGTCCCTGCTGGATGACATAAGAGCCCAGGCCCATATCCGGTATCCCGCCGATGAGCGGTAGACAGAAAACGTATGTTCGTTTCCGTTATCACCTATTTCCTGAGTAACCGGCCGGCCAGGAGGAAGACGCCTATGCCGGCTATGGCAGCGCCGGCCAGCAGTCGGGGCAGATGGTTTGCAGAGACCGATTTTAGTTTACCGGCATAGCGCCGCTCGGGATAGGGCGCTGCGGCATCTTTACCGTCCAGCGCCATCCGGATCACCTGTGCTGTATGCAAGCCCCCGCGGTCCGTCAGCTGCCTGATCTGCTCGCGGCAGCTGAATCCGTCGGCAATGATCAACGTATCCTTCGACGCTTTCCGTACTGCAGGCAGCAACACATTCTCCCCCGCCCTGACGGATACCTGGTAAGGCGCTCCTTTTTCATAACCAAAGTAGCCGGCCATCCCGCAGCAACCAGAATCCAGCAACTGATAGTCCAGCTGCATATGCCGGAGTACCTTTTCGTCGGTATCGAGCTGCATGATCGCTTTATGGTGACAGTGCCCGTGCAAAAGCGCTTTCCGCTTAAAGGCGGGTAGCTGAAAATGAGGGGCTTTTTTTTCGAGAAACTCGGCCAGCGTGTAGGTCTGGCTACGAAGACGCCGGGCATCTTCGTTATAAGGGAGAAGATTGCACAGCTCATCCCGGAACACCGCCACGCAGCTGGGCTCCAGACCCACCACCGGCGTACCTGCGCGAATCTCCCGCCGCAGCGAACCCAGTATCTGCTGCAGCAGGCCGCGGGCCATATGAAGCATTCCGAAATCATACAGGGGACGGCCGCAACAAAGCTGGCGTCGCGGTATCACCACCCGAAAACCGGCAGCCTCCAGAACCTCGGCGCCCGCTACCAGCGTTTCCGGTAAAAAGAAATTGTTAAACGTATCCGTCCAGAGGATCACGCGGGGACGATCGCTTTTTTTTCTTTCCTGCTGCGTAAACCATTTCCGGAAAGGCTGTGCGGCAAAACGGGGAAGGCTGCGCTCGGGCGCTACGCCGGTCATCAGCTTCACAAGCGGGGCCAGCACGCGCGACTGGGTGATGCCGTTGACCAGCTCCGGCATCTGCGAAGCCAGCCGCGACCACCAGTGGATCAGCCCGAAGGCATAGGCGGAACGGGGACGCAGCCGGCCTTTATAATAATGAAAAAGAAATTCGGACTTATAGGTGGCCATATCCACATTTACCGGACAATCGTGCTTGCACCCCTTACAGGAAAGACAGAGGTCCAGCGATTTCTTCACATATTTATCTTTCCAGCCCCGGGTAACTACCTGCCCCTGCAGCATTTCAAACAGCATGCGGGCACGGCCGCGTGTGGAATGTTCTTCCTCGTAGGTGGCCATATAGCTGGGACACATGGTTCCCCCCTCGGAGCGCCGGCAGTTGCCGACCCCCACGCAACGCAGCGCAGCCCTTGAAAAGCTTCCTTCCGCCGGGAAATGAAAAAAAGTTTCAGGGTTGGCCGGCTGGTAATGGGTACCGACCCTCAGGTTGCTTAGCTGTCCGTAAGTATCCACTATCTTGCCGGGGTTCATCTTTCCTTGGGGATCCCAGATGGCTTTAAACTCGCGGAAGGCCTGGACCATTTCCTTCCCGTACATGATCTCCAGCAGATCGCCACGGGCCTGCCCGTCGCCGTGCTCACCGGAAATAGAGCCGCCGTATTTCAGCACCAGCCTGGCTGCCGCTTCCGTGAATTTTTTATACCGCTGCAGTCCCTCCTGGCTGAACAGATCGAACCCGACGCGACAATGAATACATCCCTGTCCGAAATGACCGTACAGGGAGGGTTCGTAGCCATAGCTGGAGAAAAGGGCCCGCAGCTCCTCCAGATAATCTCCCACCTTTTCGGGAGGCACAGCGGAGTCTTCCCAGCCCGGCCAGCTGTCCGGCTTTCCATGCACCCAGGCTGTGGCCCCCAGGCCCGATTCCCTTATTTCCCAGAGCATCTTCTCCTGTGCCGGGTCGTCAAACAGGCTCATGACGGGAGGCTTTTCCTCCTTACCCAGCGCTTCCATGAGCTGCTTTGCCGCTTCATCCGCCTGCGCTTTTGTATCCGCGCCAAATTCCACCAGCAACCAGCCCTTCCCCTCCGGCAGCAGCTCCAGGTCTTCGAGGTTGAGTCCCTTTTCCTGCATATCCTTCAGCAGCCGATCGTCTATTCCTTCCAGACCGATGGGCTTGTGCTGCATTACCCGGGGCACCTGCCGCCCCGCGGTAAAAATATCGGGATAGCCCAGCACCAGCAGAGAACGGGCAGGCGGTTCTTCCATCAATTTCAGGGTGGCTTCAAGGATGGTTACGCAGGTACATTCGGATCCCACCAGCGCAGCAGCCACATTAAATCCGTTTTCCGGGAGCAGAGCCGGCAGGTTATACCCGGAGACTCGGCGGGGAATATCCGGAAATCTTTCACGGATAAGGTCAGCATATTTGTCTCGAAAATCCCTCAGCTGACGATAGATGTCCCCTCTCCTGCCGCCGGCACGGATAATGGCCTCCAGCTCCTGTTCGCCGGTTGGCCCCACCTCCATTTTTATGCCGTCGTAGGTAAGTACGGAAAGAGATGCGGTATTGTCGGACATGCGGGCGCCATAGCCGGCGTGCGCCGCCATCACGGAATGGATGCCGCAGGAATTATTGCCCAGCATGCCGCCGATGCTGCAATGGTTGTGCGTGGCGGGATCCGGACCAAATACCAGGCCTTCCCGGCGGGTAGCCTTAAGCATATGGTCCAGCACGATACCGGTCTGCACCCGTACCGTTTTCCGCGTCTTGTCCAGCTCAAGTACCCGGTTGTAATATTTGGTGGTATCCAGCACCACGGCAACATTGCAACCCTGCCCCGCCAGGCTGGTGCCGCCGCCCCGCATCAGCAGGGGAGCGTGGTACTTCCGGCAGGCGGCCACCGTATGGATAATGTCCGTCTCACTTTTCGGGATCACCACCCCGATCGGCACCTGCCGGTAATTGGAAGAGTCGGTTGCATACAAGGCACGGCTGCCGGCATCGAAACGGACTTCGCCGGAAAGGTTGGCCTTCAGCAAGGCCTCCAGCCGCCGGACATCCACGCCGCGGGCGGCCCTGGTCATAAAACGGGTATCGCCCGCAGCAGATGATTTGTTCTCAGGCTTCATTATACGGTTTTTGCTGATGATCAATTTCCGCAGCTATTGTTTCAAAGGGCATATTTTCCGGCGTCGGCCCGCTTCAGCTCAAGGCCCAGTCCCGGCCGTCCCGGGTCGGGACGCAGCATGCCGTTCGCCGGCTCGGGGACGCCGTCAAAAAACATCTTCTCTATCCGCACATGATCGTAAAAGTATTCTGCCACACAAAAGGAAGGAAGGGCCAGCGCTGCAGGCAAATGAAGCGCTGGGGCGCAATGAGAGGAAAAGGGAAGCTGCCGCGCCTCGCAGAGATAGCCGGCTTTTAAAAATCCGGTAATTCCGCCGCAGCGCGTAGCATCGGCCTGCAATACATCCACTGCCCCGGCCTGCAGCATGGCATCAAAATAAGGAAGATTATACCCGTATTCCCCGGCTGCGATACGCATAGAGGGCGGAACGCGGGTACGGATAAATTGCAGTCCCTTCAGATCGGCAGCAGGCACAGGTTCTTCAAACCAGCTTACCCCATACTGCGCAAACTGCTCTGCTTTCTCCAGCGCTTCACGCGCGTGGTAAGCACCGTTGGCATCCACAAACAGCGCAGCATGTCCGCCGACGGCATCCCGGGCTGCCCTGACGCGTCTTTCATCTTCCTGAGGCCGGCGCCCCACTTTCATTTTCACACCGCGAAAGCCTGCCTGCGCCCATTTCCCCAACTGCTCCTGCAAACGGTCTATCGTATAGGAGGTAAAGCCGCCGCTGCCATACAACTGCATTTCAGGCCTGACCTTTCCCAGCAGATCTGAAAGGGATAAACCCAGCACCTTGGCCTTAAGGTCCCAGAGCGCGCTGTCCACGGCAGATAGCGCCATAGCCGCCACACCGCAATTCCCTTCATTGCGGACCGCTGCGGTCAGGAGGCCGGCGGTTTCGGGTATGTTCATCACATCTGCCCCGCCAAGCAAGGGCTTGAGCATTTTATCAATGAACGTGGCTACGGCGGGGCTGCCATACGTATATCCGATACCGTGCTTCCCGCCGCCTTCTATTTCCGCCAGCACAAGGGTAGTATGGGTCCATTTAAAGGTACTATCCGACTCAGGAGTATCCGTAGGTATCCGGTAAACAGATACCGTCAGGTCACTGACCGGCACCTGCCCCCCAAGCGGCCGTATGTTTGGAAAAGAATGCATAAGGAGGCGTAACTACGCATTATTTCCCCGGGAGATAGCTCTCGATCACATCCTTATAGGCCTGCCGGATCATATCGCCTCTTCCGGAATCGCCCTTGAGTATGGAAAGGACAAAGGATTTGGCCTGCTCAAAGTTGATATGCGGAGGCAACGGCGGAACGTTCGGATCCGTTACCACATCCAGGACAACAGGCCGGTGAGCGCTCAGCGCCTGCTCCAGGGCAGGCACGATGTCGTCCGGTTCTTCCACCCGTATACCTTCCAGCCCCAGCAGCTCCGCATAGCGGGCATAGGGAAACTCGGGTATATCCTGCGAAGCGTCAAATTTGGGATCGCCGACCAGCACCCGCTGTTCCCAGGTTACCTGGTTGAGATCGCGGTTGTTCAGCACCAGGATCAGGAAGCGGGGATCTTTCCAGCGTTCCCAGTACTTGGCAATCGTAATGAGCCCGTTGTTGCCCAGCATCTGCATTGCCCCGTCGCCGACCAGCGCCACCGGCATGCGGTCCGGGTAAGCAAACTTTGCTGCAATGGCATAGGGCACGCCGGGACACATGGTGGCCAGGTTCCCCGAGAGCGAAGCCATCATTCCCTTCCGGATCTTGATATCCCGCGCAAACCAGTTGGCGGAGGAGCCGGAATCCGATGTGAGGATACAGTCGTCAGGCAGTCGCGACGACAGCTCCCAGTATACTCTTTGCGGATTGATGGGCTTTGCGCTGTTCATCGCGCGGGCCTCCAGCACCTTCCACCACCTGGCCACCTCTTTTTCGATCTGTTCCCGCCAGCTGCGGTCTTCTTTTCTTTTCAGCAAGGGCATGAGGGCGCGTAAGGTCTCCCGGCTGTCTCCCTGCAGGTTGACGTCCATCGGGTACCGTATACCAAGCATACCGCCCTTGATGTCGATCTGTACGCCTTTTGCCTGACCTTCCTTCGGAAGAAATTCGGAGTAGGGGAAACCCGATCCGACCATAAGCAGGGTATCGCATTCCATGATCAGATCCCAGCTGGGCTTGGTGCCCAGCAGGCCTATCGACCCCGTCACATAGGGGAGATCATCCGGGATGACGGCTTTCCCGAGCAGGGCTTTGGCGATACCTGCCCCCAGCACATCGGCCGTCTCCAGCACTTCTGCGGCAGCTCCGAAAGCGCCCGCCCCGATCAGCATGGCTATCTTTTTCCCTTCATTCAGCAGGTCGGCCGCCCTTTGCAGATCGGCATCAGACGGAAGCATGCGGGGTCTGGAATAACCTGCCCCGGAATGCACGGTACCGTGTTTCCGCTCGGGCTCTTCCGCATCCAGCTCCTGAACGTCATTCGGGATGACAATACAGGTAACCGTCCGTTCCGCCAGCGCTATGCGGAAAGCGCGGTCCACCAGATGCCTGACCTGTCCCGGCTCGGAGGCCATATGCACATAAGCGCCGGCAACATCCTTATACAGGCTGATCAGATCCACCTCCTGCTGATAGCTTCCGCCCAGCGCCGATCGTGCCTGCTGCCCGATAATAGCCACTACAGGCTGGTGATCCATCTTTGCATCATAGAGACCATTGAGCAGGTGAATGGCGCCGGGACCGGAAGTTGCCATACATACGCCTGCCGTTCCGGTAAACTTGGCGTGTCCGCAGGCCATGAAAGCCGCCATCTCCTCGTGACGTACCTGTATAAAATCGATGGCTCCGTCCATCCGGTTTAAGGCGCCCATCAGGCCGTTTATACCGTCGCCGGGGTATCCGAAGATGCGTTTAACCCCCCAGGCGGACAAACGGCTGATCAGGTAATCGCTGGCCGTTTTACTCATGCTTTATGTTTTAAAAGGGTTATACTACGAAGCTTCTTCGCTGGCACTGATGTTAATATGGTTTTCAGCAATACTCGACAGCAATACGTCGGCGGCCTTTTCTTCCTGGATGGTTTGACCGAGCACTTCGGCGACATCAGGCATCCCAAGGGTTTTGGCCAGCGTAATAAGACCGCCGTAGGTAGCGATCTCATAATGTTCTGCTTTCTGGGCAGCCATAATGATACCGGCATCGCGTGTAAGCGTGCCGGTTTCGGTATCGGCAATCACGTCTTCCCCTTCTTTGATGATGCCGGCCATGGCTTCGCATTTTTTTGCACGCGCGCCCACGCCGATCATGTCAAAAACTTCTTCAAGCCGGTCCACATGGCCTTCCGTTTCTGCCAGGTGATTGCCAAGCGCCTGCTTCAGCTCTTCCGTAGTGGCCTTGTCTTCCATCTTGGGAAGCGCCTTTACAAGATGCTTCTCTGCCCAGAGAATATCTTTCAGCTCGTCCACAAAAAAATCCATCAACAGGGACTCCTGCTGTTTGTCCGTAAGGACGCCCCCAGCGCGGGATGATTTACGTTCCATGGAAAAATGATTTTTAAAACAGATGAACAATAACGTTTGTCTATTTTCCTCAAAAGATTATGCCAAAGGAAAAACAGAAAGGCAGCAGCTGCAGCTATCCCGCGCCAACAAGGCTTCTTTAGCCGGACAGCTACCGTTGCATATGCCGGATACAGCTCCGGACAGCGCGTTTTTAATGCAGTTTTTTTCCCTCTCTACACAGGCTGAGGAAAAAATTGCGCAAACCGTTTCCTGCGCCATCCCGGGAGATCAGGAAGTCTTTCTCCGCTTCTTGCCAAGGCTGGCTTTAAGCTGTTCCATAAGATTATCGGTACGTTTGTGTACCACCTTTAACTTGGGAGCCGTCGTTTTCTTCCCTCTGGCCTTGGCCTTGATCACCTTTAACAGCTCTGCGGAATAGGTATCCTTATAGTTGCCGATCTTAAAATCACCTGTCATCTGTTCGATCAGGGTTACCGCCATCTTCAGCTCGCCGGGATTTATCTTTTTTGCGACAGGGGCGTTCACCTCCTCCGGGTTTCTTATCTCTTCCTCAAAACGGATCCTGTTGAGCACGATCAGGTCATTTACGACCTTTATGACACACAGGTGCTCCCTGTTTCGCAGCACGTAGGTTCCCAGCCCGGCTTTTTTTGTTTTCCGCAATGCTTCCCGGAGCAGGAGATAGGGTTTTTGACCTTTTTTCTCGGGTTCTACATAATATGGCGTCTCATAGTAAATACTGTCTATTTCACTTTCATCCACAAACTCCATAATCTCGATACGCTTTGTTTTTTCCGGACTGGCATTTTCAAAATCCTTGGGGGTAAGCACAATATACTTACCGTTCAGGTCATAGGCCCGTACGATATCCTCCCACTCCACTTCCTTACCGGTATCTTCGTTTACACGCATGTACCGGATACGGGCATGATCCGACTTGTCCAGCAGGTCGAAGTCCAGCTCGCTTCCCTGCGTTGCGCTGTATAGCTTAACGGGTATGCTTACCAGTCCGAAGCCGATGTCTCCTGTCCATATCGATTTCATAAAAAGCTGATTTAGGATTAAATATGCCGCTGTTGCCTGTAAAGAAATTATCGTACCGGAAATCGGCAATGGAATCATTTTTGCAAACAAATAAAAAGGAGGAGCATATCTATGGAACCGTTAAGAACCTACCGATACAGCCGCAAAAACGAAAAAGATACCCAGGAAATTATCATTCGGGAAAAAGACTACGGAGAGATGATCGTATATGATATCCTTTGCGGAGGCACAGTGCTGTTCACCCTTGCTCCCGAAGGAACGCTCGTCTTCTCCGACTGGGAAAAGGCCCGGGCCGAACCGTATGCCTTCAGCGAGGAAACATTAAACGGCATAAGGTCTTTTATACTCAAACAGCAGAGAGGGGAAGCGTCCTGACCCGGACGTATACCGTTATGCATCAAAGCTATTTTATGCAGGAAAAAGATGAGGGAAAAGAAGCAGCGCACTCCTTTTACCGGAAAACGTTGCAGATCATCAGGGAGGGAGATGTGCGCTGCATGCTCGGCGGCGCTTTCGCCCTCTTTCACTATGCCGGCATCTACCGCGATACAAAAGACCTCGATATTTTCTGCAATGTGCACGACTACCCTTCGCTGCTAAAGCTGTTTACCGAGAAAGGCTATACTACCGAGCTTACGGACAGCCGCTGGCTGGCCAAGGTCTTCGACGGGGAATATTTTGTAGACATCATTTTCAATACCCCCAACAATATCTGCCGGGTGGACGATAGCTGGTTCTGCCATGCCGTGCGGGCTGAAGTGCTGGATGAGGAAGTGCTCCTTCTTCCGCCCGAAGAGCTGATCTGGTGTAAAACGTATGTGCAGAGCCGTTACCGGTACGACGGAGCCGACATTCAGCATATCCTGTTAAAATGCGGAAAACGCCTGGACTGGAAAAGACTCCTTTCACGGCTGGATCAGCACTGGCACCTGCTGCTGGCCAATCTCATCCTTTTCCAGTTCATCTATCCGGCAGATTACCGGGAAATCATCCCCGAGTGGCTGCTTCAGGAACTGCTGCGCCGGGTGCAGCAGCAGTACGAGGTACCGCCGCCCACCCGGGCAGTATGCCTCGGCCCTTTGGTGGACCAGCAGCAATATGATATCGATATCCGCGAGTGGAGTTATAAGATCAATACCATTTAACAGCGCTTCATGAACGACATACCCGACAGGAAGGATAAGAAAAAAAAGATAAGGCTGGCTGCCGTGGCCGACCTGCATGTTCAGGAAACGGATCAGGGAAAATGGACCGGCTTCTTCAATGACATATCGCAACAGGCCGATGTGGTGCTGATCTGCGGAGACCTTACCGATACGGGGGACGAAGGAGAGGCGCAGTTGCTATCGGAGGCGTTAAAATCCTGCACCGTCCCGGTGGTGGGCGTACTGGGCAACCATGATCACGAAAAAGGCCGCCATAAGCTGATACGACAGACGCTGCAGCAGGAGCATGTACATATCCTCGAGGGGGAGGCCGTCGTTATCGAGGGCGTGGGGTTTGCAGGGGTAAAAGGCTTCGGCGGCGGATTCGACCGGCATATGCTTTCCATGTTCGGCGAAAAGGCAATGAAAGCATTTGTGCAGGAGGCTGTAGATGAGGCCCTCCAGCTGGATCGCGCTCTTGCTCATCTGGACCAGGAGCATAACGGCATCCCCAAGATCGCGCTGATGCATTATTCTCCTCTTCAGGAAACCGTACGCGGAGAGCCGGAGGAGATATATCCTTTCCTGGGATCTTCCCGTCTCGCCGAACCGCTTATCCGGAGAAAAGTGGTGGCCGCCTTCCACGGGCATGCGCATGCGGGCAAGCTGCAGGGAGATCTTTCCGGGGTAAAGGTCTTTAATGTAGCCCGGCGGGTGCTCCATCAGGAAGGGCATCCGTTACCTTTTTTTATCTTTGAAGTATAGCAATGTGGAATAAATACCCCGAAACCGGTAAAATCATGAACAGTTCAGCACAACAGGACCGCAAGGCTACGGTGAAGGCCCTCACCGAGCTGCTCAACGGCGGGCATGCCCATGTTACCTTTGAAGATGCGGTAAAAGATGTACCCGCGGCCCAAAGGTGTATCCGGGCTAAAGAGCTTCCTTATAGCATATGGGAGCTGGTGGAACATATCCGCATCACCCAGTGGGATATACTGGAATTTTCGACTAATCCGGAATACCGGGAGCTCTCCTGGCCGGACGACTACTGGCCTGGGACGGAAAAACCGGCAGACGAAGCGGCCTGGGAAAAAACCATAGCGCAGATAAGGCAGGACCGGGAAAAATTTATCGCCCTGCTGAAAAAACCGGAGAACGATCTTTATACCCCCTTTGCTCACGGAAACGGACAGAACCTGATCCGTGAGGCCATGCTGATTGCCGATCATACCAGCTATCATACCGGGCAGATCATCCTGGTCAGAAGATTGCTGGGTATATGGTAACCCGCGACCGGCTTCCGGAGACACCGGTTACCGGCTTTCGATGAACTCCTTAAAATAGATCAGATCCTGCTGCACCATCTTTTTGAAGACAGGGTTCAGCAGCCTGGAGATATTGCGACCTATGTCTCCACCCGGAGCCCGGTAGGTGATCATGATATCGAGCGCCGTTCCCTGTGCGCCCAGCGCGTCGGAAAAGGTGACCTTGCCGGCATTTTCTATTACGGAATCCCTGACCGATTTCCAGCTCAGCATCTTATTGGTTTCCTCCTTTACGATCTCGGCATCCCAGCCGATGCGGCCGAGGTTGCCGGGCAGCTCCAGCTCCCAATGGGAAAGAC
This sequence comes from Compostibacter hankyongensis, assembly GCF_039541075.1. Classification (NCBI taxonomy): domain Bacteria; kingdom Pseudomonadati; phylum Bacteroidota; class Chitinophagia; order Chitinophagales; family Chitinophagaceae; genus Compostibacter; species Compostibacter hankyongensis. The sequence continues at coordinate 429,136 of NZ_BAABFN010000005.1, forward strand.
CCGGCGATGTTTCCTTTACCGAAGAAAGGTGGCGCATAAACGCAGGCAGGTGCTCCAGCTCACGCCAGAAAGCATATACTTCTTCCACGGGTTTGTTTACGATAAGCGAAGTCCGGATGTTGACAGAGCGGGGCTTCCGGCCCTGTTTTCCGAGACAGGTATACAGCAGGCTGTGACCGCTAAGGCCCCGGTAAAGCAGGAAAGCGCCGGCGATACCGTTGCGGATGTTCCGCCCGCAAAACGGCCGGCTTTTAAAGGCCGAAGCCAGCAGCCAGGACCCGGCAATAACAGAAATGGTCCTTTCGGTGTCGCCTATATTTACCGTGTTCATCTCCCCAACAGAAGGACAACCGGATAAGTCTTTGTCTTCATCGGTAACGTGCAACGCTGTCATGGTTCGTTTTTTTACAGTAAAAAATAGTTTAGAGGCCGCTGAGATAAAGTTTCCCGTTGCGCAGCGCTGTGGCGTAGGTGCCGATCTTTTCCTGTGCCGGTCCTGCACGAACCTCGCCGGTATTTACATCAAACTGCGAGCCGTGCCAAGGACACTGCACCGTTCCACATATCATGGCGCCGCCGGCCAACGAGCCGCCTTTATGGGAGCAATGATCATCAAATGCTGCAAATCCCTGCTCCGTCCTGGCTATTACGATGCGCTTTCCGCCGGCATGCACCAGCCTCATCTGGTTCACCTTCAGCGCTCCGGCACCGGGAATTTCCAGCTGTCCGTTGCTCACCACGGGATACAGCTCCTTCCATTTACCGGCTTCCGCATACCGGGGATCTATCCCGATCTGGTTGCGATAGACCAGGGTACCCCCCATCCAGGCGGCACAAAACAAAAATATCATCCCGATGATCTCCAGACCCAGCAGGACAGCGATCACGATGCCTTCCGACTGCAGACGGTAAAACAGCGCAGCCGCGAAAAATACCAGGGCCGTTCCGTTGAGCAGACCGTGACTAATACCGCGCTTCTTGGCGGAGCTGCGGGGCGGCACCGTTTGGGTAAGGTCGATCATTCCGGGTACTGCAGCCAGCAACCCGCAAAACAAACCTGCGATCTCAAGATAGAGTGCAGTATCATACAGGCTGGGATCCGCGATCCAGCCCAGCACATCAAAAACGAGGGTACCGGTAAAAAAAGCAATCGGGAACCCGACCAGGATGGGATGCAGCGGATGTCCTTTTATATTTGCCCTGCTTTTCATGATGTAGGTACGTTTACAACCTGAAAAAGACAAAAACTATACCGCTTACGGAAGAGACTATGGGCAGAAGTACAAAAAGAGTTATCCTTTACCGAAAAGCGCCTTATAAATGGCCTGGCCCCAGTAGCGGCCCAGGGCAATGGCCCCCTGATGATTGGGATGCAGGTAAAAGGTGCCCTGGTGCCCCCGTTCCGCCTGGAAGTCGGTCTGAAAATGCTGCTTAAAATACTCAAAGGCCTGTTTGTCCCCGATGAAGACCCGGCCGGGATGGGAAGCGGCATACGCATCTACCAGCCGGTCAATTTCCGGGAAATAGGTTTGCAGCCGCGTCAGGCCGGCCTGAAGATAACGGGCGCCGTTATAGGTATTCGGGCTGTACCAGATAGGATAATTAAGTACGATCTTACACCGCGGATAAGCCTCCAGAAGATGGTCGGTAATGGTTCTGAGGTTCGCCCGGTAAGCGGCGGGCGATACGGGAGATCCGTGGGGACCTTTTTCGGCGCTGTCATTGGTGCCCAGCATGACGGAAAATACCAGCTGGCCGTCCGGCTGCTTTTTGAATATATCCGCGGCCGTTATAACCCGGTTGTAGGATGCAGTAGCAGGAAGGAAATCCAGGGTGGTAAATCCGCTTACGCCCTGGTTGGAGAAATTCACCTCCCCCACTCCGCGTTGTTTCCGGAGAAAGGCGCAGGCAGATACGGGAGGAGCCTCTTTATCGGGGCTTTTCAGTCCTGCCCCATGGGTAATGCTGTCTCCGATAAAGACGATATTCAGCTTTGTCTTTTCTTTTAGGGAAAAAGAGCACAGGGAAAAGACAAGCAGCAGGGCTGCGGTCACTTTTCTGCCGGTCATCAGTTATGATTTTAAAGGTTAGATACTGGAGTCGTCCGTATATAATGTTCTTCTATGCTTTCAAGCGCCACGCCTTTTGTTTCAAAAATATAGCGGCTTACAAAAAGGATCATGCCCGCGTTGATCAGGCCGTATGCAAAAAAGGTCGCCGCCGCCCCAAGCCCGGAAAGCATGATCGGGAAGGTATAGGACACGATAGCATTGGACACCCAGTTTCCGAAGATGGCAAAAGAGGTAGCGCTACCCCTTATCCTGTTCGGAAAGATCTCGGCCACATATACCCATAACACGGCGCCCCAGGTACAGGCAAAGGCGCCGATATATATGAAGATGGTGATCAGCACAAAATAATTATCGAGGTTTTCCCGGTAAAACAGCCATCCGATCACCAGCATGCAGCAGCCCATCACCGCCGAGCCGCCCAGGAGCAGCTTTTTTCTGCCCACCCGGTCGATCAGGGCAAAGGCCACCAGGGTAAAGATGAGGTTGACAATACCCGTCAGCAGGGTCTGGAAAAGCACGCTTCCGCCCATATGCGTTTTTTCGAAGATCAGCGGGGCATAATAAAAGATGATGTTGATCCCGGTAAGCTGGGCAATGGCCGCAAAGACAAATCCGATAAAAACCACTTTCCGGTAACGCGGCGAAAATATCTCGGAGAATTTCACCTTGCGGGCCGCCTTGCTGATATCGGCCTGCACTATCTCGACCTCCGCATCCGCCGCCGCGGCAAAGTATATCCTGCCGAATATACGCCTGGCCTGCTGCACGCGGTCCTTCAGAATAAGCCAGCGCGGACTTTCCGGCACAAACAAAAGCAAAAAGAAAAATACCACGGAGGGAATGAGCGCCGCCGCCAGCATATAACGCCACTGGTTATCCGCAGTTATCAACTCCGAAGCGGTATTGGCAATAAGATAATTGGAGATAAAGGAAACCAGGATACCCAGCACGATCGCCAGCTGCTGCAGCATGCCCAGACGGCCGCGGACACCCGCAGGCGCTATCTCCGAAATATAAATGGGAGCCAGCGCAGAAGCCATCCCGATAGCCAGCCCCCCGATAAAGCGGTAGATGACCAGCTCGCTGAAGCTGCCCGCGATGCCGCAGCCCAGCGCGGCCACCACATAGAGCAGCGCGGTGACCAGCATCATTTTTTTCCGGCCAAAATAATCGGACAGCCGCCCGGCAAAAAAGGCGCCGGGTATGCACCCTATCGACGCCGCGGCCACCAGGCCGCCGATCTCGGCATCGCTCAGCTCAAAATAATGTCTTAACGTCTGTAAAGTACCGGCAATTACCGCCGTATCAAAGCCAAACAATAACCCGCCAAGGGCAGCGACGGCGGAGATAATAATGGTGTAAAATTTCATCCGACTGTATGTAATGTAAGCATGTATGATCAGTCTATGCGGTCATCGGGGATGCAGACGGTCCTGAACCAGTAATCGTTCAGCGCACCGACTACCTTCAGGAGTCCTTCGAAGCTGACCGGTTTTACCAGATAGGAGTTGGCGCCGATGGAATAGCACCGGTCCACCTCGCGTCCGTTGCTGGCGGTGGTAAAAACAATGACGGGAATTTTTCTGAGCACCTCGTGCTGCTTGATCTCCTGCAGGGCCTCCCGCCCGTCTTTCTTGGGCATGTTCAGGTCCAGCAATATGAGCCCGGGAAAGCGGCGGTCTTCCTCCTTTCCGTCCAGTATAGCGGAAAGATGATCCAGCAGCTCAACCCCGTTATTTACAAACTGTATCTCTCCTTTATATCCCTGTTCCTCAAATGCGCTCTGCAACAGAAATCTGTCATCGGCATCGTCTTCGGCAATCAAAATAGGCGGTTGTTTCATGCGTGGATACTTTCGCCATTAAAGTTAATCATTCGCCCTGAATAATTTCACCACTTTTCGCGCTCACCTGTTCGGCCAGGGCGGCCACCCATTCCGGCCGGGTGTTCAGGCAGGGGATCATGGTAAATGATTTACCGCCCGCTTCCATAAAGATGTGCCTGCCCTGCTCGGCGATTTCCTCCAGCGTTTCCAGGCAGTCCGATACAAAAGCGGGACATACCACCAGCAGCCGCTTTACGCCTTCCCCCGGCAGCTCGGCGAGGCGCTGCGCCGTATAGGGCTTCAGCCACTCCTCACGGCCCAGGCGGGACTGGAAAGACAGGCTGTACCGGTCGGCGGGAAGCTGTAGCCGCCGGGCCACCAAAGCGGTGGTCCGGTAAACCTGGTGACGGTAACAATACCGGTGTGCGGGAGATGAGGTCGTACAGCAGTCCGGTTGCTGCAGGCAATGCGAACCCGTAATATCCCCCTTGCGGATATGTCTTTCGGGAACGCCATGATAGCTGAACAGCAGCTGATCGAACGGCTCCTGCAAAAAAGGCCGGATGCTTTCCGCCAGGGCGGCGATATACCAATCCTCATCGTAGTAGGGCGGAATGACCCTCAGCCGGAACGGGTATTTTTTTTTCTGATATATCTCGCGGGCATATTCTACCGCCGTTTCGTAAGACGACATGGCATAGTGCGGGTAAAGCGGCAGCAATATCACCTCTTCGATATCGGGTATACGCTCCAGCAGCCGGTCAAAAGCCGCCGCGGGATGCGGATCGCCATATCGCATGGCTACCTCTACCGGCACCGGCAGCCGCTGCTGTAGCTGCTGCTGCAGCTGTTCCGTCAGCACGATCAGAGGGGAACCTTCTTTCCACCAGATGGTTTTATAAGCCTCCGCCGATTTGGGCGCCCGGAACGGAACGATGATGCCCTTCACCAGCAAGGCCCGCAGCAGATAGGGATAGTCGATAACCCGCTTATCCATCAGGAATTCTTTCAGGTAGCGCCTCACATCCGGGACGGCCGTGGATACCGGCGATCCCAGGTTCATCAGTAACACGCCATACCTGTTCTCATGTGTCTGCATCATGTCTTACCTGTTAAAACCATCGCTATATACGAAACCCGCTGATATTCTCCGCTGTAAAGATCAGTTAATTCGTCTATATTCGAAAATACAGGGAGAAATGACACATCAATGACAGCCATGCCGGGGGATTTAAAGGTATAGCAGTACTTTTGTGAACGGAATTTCAGGGAAGACAATGGATCAAACACAGGTAATTACAAAAGAATTATCTCACTTTTTTCTTGCGGGCATCAACTACCGGAAAACCGATGCGGCTATCAGGGGGCGCTTTGCCATCAACAATGAGCAGTATGCTAAGATAATCGCCGACGCGCGCACCGAAGGCGTGAATGAAATGTTCATTCTTTCTACCTGCAACCGGACGGAAATATATGGTTTTGCCCATAACGCCGAACAGCTCATCACCCTGCTCTGCGGGGAAACGTCGGGCGACAAAAGACTTTTTCAGCGGCTTGCCTATGTGCAGCAGGGCGAAGCGGCCGTGCATCATCTCTATAAAGTAGGCGTAGGCCTGGATTCGCAGATACTGGGCGATTACGAGGTGCCTGCCCAGCTGAAAAACGCCGCCCGCTTTGCCAAGGAGGCCGGCAGCCTCGGCACCTTTACCGAAAGGATGATCAACAGCATTCTCCAGGTATCCAAGGTGGTCAAGAACGAAACAAAGCTGAGTTCCGGTACCGTATCGGTGGCCTTTGCCGCTGTGCAATACCTGAAAAAAATCGAAGACATCGCCAGCAAAAAAATCCTCCTGCTGGGCGTGGGTAAGATCGGGCGCAACACCTGTAAAAACATGATCTCCCTGCTCGGCACCCGGAATATCACGCTCATCAACCGGACCAATCAGGTAGCCACCGGCTTTGCCCTGGAAAAGGGAATCCGGTTTGCCCCGTACGAAGCGCTGGAAAAAAATATCCGCGAAACAGACATCCTGCTTGTGGCCACCAATGCGCCGCAGCCTACCGTTCTTAAAGCGCACTTCGGAAATACCACCGCGCCCAAAACCATTATCGACCTGTCCATTCCCCGCAACGTGGAGGAAAGCGTGACCGCGCTGCCCGGTATTTCCCTCATCAATGTGGACGAGCTGTCCAAAGTACAGGACGAAACTTTGCAAAAACGGCAGGAAGAAGTTCCCAAGGCGCGGAACATCATCCGCGAACACATGGATGATTTCCTGTACTGGTACCGGATGCGGAAACATGCAGTGGTACTGCAGGCGGTAAAGAATAAGCTGGAGACCATCCATGTACAGGAGATCAAAAACCAGAAAAGTCCCCTGCAGTATCATCCGGACGATGTCAACGAGATATCTTCCCGCATCATACAAAAAGTAATCAACCTCCTCGCCGGCCGGGTCCGGCAGATGAACGGCCATTCCGAGGCCTATCTCCAGATGCTCAGCGAGCTGTTTGAAACCCCCGTTAAAGAATAAGCATGGCGTCAGTAATCCGCATCGGAACGCGGGACAGCCGTTTAGCCGTATGGCAGGCCTCCCTGGTAAAACAGCTGCTGTTCCAGCAGGGGCAGGAAGCAATACTGGTTCCCGTGAAAAGCGAAGGAGACCGGGATCAGCGTACACCGCTCTATGCAATGGGCGTGCAGGGCGTTTTTACCCGTGTGCTCGATGCCGCCCTGCTGAATGACCGCATCGATGTGGCCGTTCATTCCATGAAAGACGTACCGGTGCAGCTCCCGGAAGGTATTACAGCGGGGGCCATACTGCCGCGCGCCTCGTACCACGACCTGCTGGTATTTAAAGACAGCGTTCTTCCTGAGCACCTCGAACGGCTGAAGAACGGCATTCCTCTTCCGGAAGCAACGCTGACCATCGCTACGGGCAGCGTGCGCCGGAAAGCGCAGTGGCTGCAACGCTATCCTCATCATATTCTTGAGCCGCTACGGGGGAATGTGCAGACCCGGCTGCAAAAACTACGGGACAACAGCTGGCACGGCGCCATCTTTGCAGCCGCCGGTCTTGAACGCATCGACAGCCGTCCGGAAAACGCCTTCACGCTGGACTGGATGCTGCCGGCCCCCGCGCAGGGCGCCATCCTGATAGCCTGCCGGGAAGACGATGCTCCACTGAGGGAGCTATGCGACAAGCTGAACGATCCCGAAACAGAACTGTGCGTGACAGAGGAGCGGGACTTTCTGGCTACCCTCCTGGGAGGCTGCTCCACCCCCATCAGCGCACATGCGTATGTACAGGAGGGAAAGCTGTTTTTCAAAGGAAATATCTGCAGCCCGGACGGCAGGGATTGCCTGGACGTCGCCTGTGAATCGCCGCTGGCAGCAGCCCGGTTCACGGGCAGAAAGGCAGGAGAGCAACTGCTCGGCCAGGGCGGCGACCACATCGTAGCAAAAATAAAAAATGCCGGATGAACGCCCCCACATATTATGCACCCGCGTACTTGACGACGCCCTGATCCGGTCTGCCGCAGACAAAGGCCTGCAACTGGAATGCCGCCCTTTTATCCGGACCGGCCCCGCCCTTACTCCTTCCCTGGAACAGACGCTGAAAAGCCTTTTCGGAAAATCCATAACAGCCGTATTTACCAGCGTTCATGCGGTAGAGACCGTAGCGTCCTGCCCCCCCCGTCCGGGCGGCAGCACCGGCTGGCATATCGCCTGCCTGGCCGGCACCACGCAGACAGCTGCGGCATCCGCTTTCCCCGGCGCAGATATTATTGCCCTGGGTGCCGACGCCGGAACCCTCGCCGGAGCGCTGCTGGAGGTACCGGGGCTGCAGGAAGTATATTTTTTCTGCGGCAACCTCAGAAGGGATGAGCTGCCCCGGCGCCTGTCTGCCGCGGGCATAACGGTAAACGAGCTAAAAGTATATGAAACCGTTCCCGTCCCGGCAACCGTCCCGGAAGAATTTGACGGCATCTGCTTTTTCAGCCCCAGCGCGGTGAAAAGCTTTTTTACACTGAACCGGCTGCCCGCGGCAACCGTATGTTTTGCCATCGGCGGCACTACGGCAAGGGAGCTGGATGCTTTCACGGGCAACCCTGTCGTCGTCAGCCCGAAGCCGAATGCCGCGCAGCTGCTCGACACCATAGCCGATTATTTTAAAAACAACAACCGACACGCATGACCGCCTTAAAAAACGACCTGTTGCTGCGCACCCTACGCGGTGAAAAAACCGAAAGACCGCCGGTATGGATGATGCGGCAGGCCGGCCGCTACCTGCCGGATTACCTGAAGCTGAAAGAAAAATATAGCTTTTTTGACCGTGTACAAACGCCTGCGCTGGCCACCGAGATCACCCTGCAGCCGATAGAGCAGATCGGGGTGGATGCCGCCATCCTGTTCTCCGATATCCTCGTGATCCCCCAGGCCATGGGTATGGAAGTACAGCTGGTGGAGAACACCGGTCCCGTGCTGCCGCTGCCGGTGAAAACGGCTACCGATCTGCAGCGTTTATGCATTCCCGATGTAGAAGACCGCCTGCATTATGTCATGGATGCCCTGAAGATGACCCGGGAGGCCCTGGACGGGCGGGTGCCGCTGATCGGGTTTTCCGGCGCTCCGTGGACCCTGCTGTGCTATATGGTACAGGGCCGGGGCAGCAAAACCTTTGACGAAGCCAAAATATTCTGCTACACCCAGCCGGAAACGGCGCACCGCCTGCTTCAGATGATCACCGATACGGTCATCGCCTATCTGAAAGCGCAGGTCAGGGCCGGAGCACAGGTAATACAGCTCTTCGACAGCTGGGCCGGCCTGCTGGGACCGGATGACTTTGAAACCATCAGCCTCTGCTATATCCGGCAGATCGTCAGCGCGCTGAAGGATGAAGCGCCCCTTATCCTCTTTGCCAAAGGTGCCTGGTATGCACTGGACAGCATGGCGGCGACCGGCGCCCATGCCCTGGGCCTGGACTGGTGCATCCAGCCGCAGACGGCCCGCAAAGCCGCCGGTGAGCGGGTGGCGCTGCAGGGAAATTTCGATCCGGCAAAGTTGCTGCTGCCGGTAAGCGATCTGAAAAAAGCTGTCCGGAAAATGCTCCGGGATTTCGGCCCGGATCACTATATTGCCAATCTCGGCCATGGCATTCTTCCGAACGTACCGGTGGATCATGCCCGGGCATTCGTAGACGAAGTAAAAACATTTAACCGCGAAGCGGTTTAAAAAACATATCCGCATGCTACATAAAACAGCTACCCGCAACTTCAGAGACCGGTGGATCGGCTATATCTATGAGCTGCAGGAAAACATCTGCCAGGCGCTGGAGACAGCGGACGGGGCCGCCGTATTCCATACTGACGAATGGGAACGGGCTGAGGGTCGCGGAGGCGGCGGAAGAACCCGCATCATCCAGCATGGGAACGTACTGGAAAAAGGAGGCGTGAATACGTCGGTGGTTTATGGCGCGGTAACCGACAATATGCGGCGACAGCTCGGCATCACCGGTGCCAAATGGTTTGCCGCCGGCCTGAGCCTGGTCATTCATCCGCTGAATCCTTATGCGCCTACGGTCCATGCCAACTGGCGTTATTTCGAACTTTATGACGACACGGACCAGGTAGCCGACCGCTGGTTCGGGGGAGGCACAGACCTCACCCCCTACTACCTGTTTGAAGAAGATGCGCGGCATTTTCACAGCACCTTGAAAATCGCCATGGACCCTTTCGGCGCCGACCTTTATCCCCGTTATAAAAAGGAATGCGACGACTATTTCGTTAACAAGCACCGCGAAGGGGAAATGCGCGGCATCGGCGGGGTATTCTATGATCATATGCGGCCGGCAGACGAAGCGGATGCCGAAAGGCTGCTGCGTTTCCAGCAGTCCAACGGCGACGCCTTTTTAACCGCTTACCTGCCGCTGCTGGAAAAAAGAAAAGACGTACCTTATGGAGCCGGGGAAAAATACTGGCAGGAAATACGGAGAGGCCGTTACGTGGAATTTAACCTGATCCACGACCGCGGCACCCTCTTCGGATTAAAGACCAACGGCAGGGTGGAAAGCATCCTGATGAGCCTTCCGCCCACGGTGCGGTTCGACTATGATTACCGGCCCGATCCGGGCAGCGAAGAGGAAAAGCTGCTGAATATCTGCCGGACGCCGGTCGATTGGACATAAATTTCAAAACTATAACATGTACTTACAACGCAGGAACAGGATCTTAAGGAAAAACGCGGCCATTCGCTCCCTGGTGGCGGAAACCGTACTGACGCCGCAGGATTTTATCGCGCCCCTGTTTATCGACGAAGGCCGGGACATCGCCTACGAGATACCGTCGATGCCGGGCTACTACCGCTATTCGCTGGACAAGACCGTGCAGGAGGTAAAAGCCCTCTGGGGACTCGGCATCAGAAGCGTACTGCTTTTTATAAAATGTGAGGACCGCCTGAAAGACAATACCGGACAGGAGTCCTGGAACCCGGACGGCCTGATGCAGCGCAGCATAAAAGCCATCAAAGATGCGGTTCCGGAAATGGTAGTGATGACCGATGTGGCGCTGGATCCTTACTCCGAATACGGTCACGACGGTATTGTAAAGAACGGCGAGATCGTCAATGACGAGACCGCCGAGGCGCTGCTTAAAATGAGCCTCAGCCATGCCCGGGCGGGCGCCGACTGGGTAGCGCCCAGCGACATGATGGACGGCCGCATCGGCATTATCCGCGAAGGGTTGGAGAAGAATGGCTATACCCGCACCGGTATCATGGCTTACAGCGCCAAATATGCATCCTGCTTCTATGGTCCCTTCCGCGATGCGCTGGATTCCGCCCCCGGCTTCGGAGACAAGAAGACTTACCAGATGGATTTCTCCAACCGGCGGGAAGCGGTTAAGGAAGCGCTTTCGGACGTAGAAGAGGGCGCCGACATCCTGATGGTAAAACCCGCCATGGCTTATCTGGATATCATACGCGAAATAAAAAATGCGGTCACGCTGCCGGTCAGCGCTTATCATGTCAGCGGGGAATATGCCATGATCAAAGCGGCCGCCGCAAAGGGGTGGCTGGATGAGAACAAGGCCATCCTGGAAAGCCTTACCGCCATAAAACGCGCGGGAGCCGACCTGATCGCCACGTATTTTGCCAGACAGGCCGTGGCCCTCATCAATGGATAAAACGGCAGATACTCCCGTCACTGCCTTTTCACCTTCACCTGTAAAATAATTTTTTGCACATGAATACACGCAGTCAGCAACTTTTCGAACGCGCCCGGCAATTTATACCGGGTGGTGTTAATTCTCCGGTACGTGCCTTCAAAAGCGTGGGAGGCACGCCCCTGTTCCTGCGCGATGCAAAGGGAGCTTACCTCTACGATGCCGACGGTAACCGCTACATCGACTATATCAACTCCTGGGGACCGATGATCCTGGGTCATGCTTATGAGCCGGTAGTGACGGCCATCCAACGCCAGGCAGCAAGCTCCACTTCCTTCGGCGCGCCCACCGAGCTGGAGGTGGAGATGGCAGCCCTTATCGTGGAGATGGTACCCCATATCGAGATGGTCCGAATGGTCAACTCGGGAACGGAAGCCTGCATGAGCGCTATACGGCTGGCCCGCGGATATACCGGACGCAACAAGATCATCAAGTTCGAAGGTAACTATCATGGCCATGCCGATTCCTTTCTCGTCAGCGCCGGCAGCGGCGTCGCTACATTGAACATCCAGCAGGTGCCCGGCGTCACCCCCGCAGTGGCACAGGATACCCTGACAGCGCCTTATAACAACCTCTCGGTAGTGGAGGATCTTATCGATGAGCACAAAGGAGAGATCGCAGCCATCATCGTAGAACCGGTAGCCGGTAACATGGGCTGCATTCCGCCGGCGGAAGGTTTCCTGGAAGGATTACGTAGGCTCTGTACCCGCGAAGGCATCGTCTTTATCCTCGACGAGGTGATGACCGGCTTCCGGCTGGCCAGGGGCGGAGCACAGGAGTATTTCAACATACAGGCCGACCTCGTCACCTTTGGCAAGATCATCGGCGGGGGATTGCCGGTCGGCGCCTTTGCCGGCTCCAGGGCCATTATGGAGGAGATCGCTCCCGCGGGAAAGGTATACCAGGCGGGTACGCTCAGCGGCAACCCTTTGGCCATGGTGGCCGGCTATACTACCCTGAAGGAGCTGTATAATCATCCGGAGCTGTATGCACGGCTACAGCAGAAAACCAGCTACCTGGTCGAAGGACTGAAAGGCGTATTCGGCATCGGAAATATCTTCTCGCAGATCAACCATGTGGGCTCGATGATGAGCGTTCACTTCACCGAATACCCCATTACGGATTTCGTATCGGCTTCCGGGGCCAATAACGAGCTGTTCAAAAAGTTCTTCCATGCCATGCTCAACCGGGGCATCTATCTGCCGCCGTCGGCTTTTGAAAGCTGGTTCTTGTCTGACGCGCTCGCACAGGAAGACCTGGACCGCACACTTGAGGCGGCGCGGGAGACCATGGAGGAGATCGCTGCGATTACGCTTTAATAGCGCAGTACAAAATGCTGCTTTTCGCGGAAGGTATCCCTGAAGAAAACGAGGCCGATAAAAAAGAGGTCTGCCGTCAGCGTAACCTGGGGATGCTCCTGTATCTGCCGCCAGGCGGCTTCCATATCTTTTGTCCAGTGGATATCGTCAAAGATCAGCACGGTATCCTTATGCGCCTTGGTAAGACATTGTGAAAAATAGCGGAGGGTAGGCTCCTTGCGGTGATTGCCGTCGATGAAGGCAAAGTCCAGCCGGGGCAGCGCCTGCAGGACAGGGGCAAGGGTTTCATCAAAATTGCCCGTAATCAGCTCGATATTCGTCAGCTGCAGGGCAGCAAAAGTTTCCGTTGCCACTTTTGCGGTCTCCGGACAGCCCTCCATGGTCACCACCTGCGCCTGCCGGTTGGCCGCCGCCAGGTAAGCGGTGGAGACGCCCAGGGAAGTGCCCAGCTCCAGCACAAAACCGGGCTGAAAATAATTGACCAGCCGGAAAAGCAGCTGCGCATACTTCGGAGGCTTGGCGGCGTGCCGTGCGATCTCGCTCACCTTCCGCTCCCGGGAACCGGTATGAAGGGAACCGGCTCCGAAATCGGTGACCCGGATGCTGCGGTCATCGGTCTCCAGCTGCCGGCGGCGTTTCTCAATACGGTTGAAAAAATAGAAATTCCTTTTGTCCCGCAGGACCTGCTCGATCAGCTCAAATACAAAAGGAGAATGCACATCGTGACGTGTGCCGGAGCTCAGGCTATACCTGATATATTGAAGACCGAGCCGTATCCTGTTATCCATCAACTGTTATCTGTTGCCGGGCTGCAGCCGCCCTGAGATATATATCGGCTGCAGTGTGCGGCCGGTAGTTTACATCCGCTCCCACACCTGGAAGGCATAGGAATATTTATTTTTTTCGTCGGGAGTATGCTTTTCCTCTTTTACCATATGCCAGGCATGTGTATCCAGCTCGGGGAAAAAAGCATCTCCTTCAAACTCAGCGTATATACGTGTCAGGTAGATGCGATCCAGCAGCGGCAGGCTTTGCCGGTATATCTCGGCCCCTCCCAGTATAAACACTTCGTCTGCGTCCAACGATTTCGCTTCTCCTACAGCCTCTTCCACCGAGTGCACGATCCGGGCGTCGTCTGCGCGGAAATCCGGCTGCCGGGTAATGATGATATTGGTACGTCCGGGCAGGGCATGGTTATCAAAAGACTCGTAGGTTTTTCTTCCCATGATCACGGGATGTCCCCAGGTCGTGTTCTTGAAGAACCGCATATCCGCAGGAAGCCGCCAGGGCAGGGCATTATCCTTCCCGATCACATGATTTTCGGCAACGGCGGTAATGGCGGAGAGCGTCATAAAGGCAAAGTATTTTTATACGGCTACCGGCGCTTTGATCGGCGGATGGTACCGGTAATTTTCAAGGGTAAAGTCTTCAAACCGGAAGGCAAAGATATCCTTTACCGCCGGGTTGAGCCGCATAACGGGAAGGGGGTAGGGCTGGCGGCTCAGCTGCAGCTGCGCCTGCTCCAGGTGATTATTGTACAGGTGTACATCCCCGAATGCATGAATAAACTCCCCGGGCTCCATCCCTACTACCTGGGCTATCATCATCGTCAGCAATGCATAGGAAGCAATGTTAAAAGGAACTCCCAGGAACACGTCGGCGCTGCGTTGGTAGAGCAGACAGCTCAGCTTTCTTTTCTGTGTGCCCGGAGCAGGAGGAGTAGTATAGAACTGGAACAGCACATGACAGGGGCTCAGCGCCATCTCCGGCAGGTCGCCCACATTCCATGCGCTCACGATCAGCCTGCGCGAATCGGGATTCGTCCGCAGCTGGCCGATCACCTCGCTGATCTGATCCACGGCGGTGCCGGCGGCCGTTTCCCAGGTTCGCCATTGCTTGCCATATACCGGACCGAGGTTACCGCCATCATCCGCCCACTCGTCCCATATGCTTACACCATGCTCCTTCAGGTAGGCAATGTTGGTATCTCCCTGCAGGAACCAGAGCAGCTCATAGATAATAGACTTGAGGTGTACTTTTTTGGTGGTCACCAACGGAAAGCCCTGCTGCAGATCGAAGCGCATCTGATAGCCAAAGCAGCTGCGGGTGCCGGTTCCCGTACGGTCGCTCTTTTCCGCGCCGTTCTCCAGGATATGGCGAAGCAGGTCGAGATACTGTTGCATGTCCGCAAGTTACTTCAAAATAATTATTCGCGGGTATTGCCGGAAGAAGCGTCGCCGATCTCCCCGATCTTCTGGATCACCGAGCTGAAAGGACCGGACATCTTATGTACCACATCCTCCATATCTTCCTTTTCCAGTATGCGGCCCAGCTGTAGCTGTGCGGGCAGGTGCTCGAGGATGTTTTTCCGCTGCATCATGAGGTACCGGGCTACGGCAGCCCCGTCCGCGGCCTTATCGCCCAGGTGATGCCGCAGCCCTTCCAATCCTGCACGGCCCGATGCGGCCAGCGAGGTCGCTGCCGCTTCGGGGGTAACGCCGGAATATTCGGCTACCGTACGACAAACCGCCTGCTGACGGCTTCCAAAAAGAAGATGGAGTATTTCCTTATCCGCGATGTCCTTTGCATCGGGATGTTTTTTTATTGCTGCGGCGATGCGCCCCCTGGCCTCCTCATCCTCTGCATGGGCATACAATGCCGCCAGGGCCGCGGGAATGGTGGCTCCCTTAAGCGTATGATGCGGCTGGGTACCGGCTTCCTGATTGGGGTTTTCAGGCTTGCTGATCTCCCCGTGCATGGCTTTGTTCACATATTCGAAGATGTTCATGATGGCCTCCGTTTTTTGTGAACAGGTTCAAAAATAGTGCCTGGATATCTATATCACCCATTCCTGCAGGGCGCAGGAACTCCTTACCACCAGGGAAGCTGGAAGGACCAGCTGGTTTACGTTTACGTTCCCGTTCCCGTTCCCGTTTCCGTTCTGCTCTTCCATCTCACGGACCAGCACCTGCACCACCTGCCTGCCGATCTCGGCAATGGGTTGTGCCATACAGGTGATGGAAGGATTATGAAGCCGGAAGAGATCGTGGTCGTCATAGCTGATCACGGCCAGCTCCTCGGGAACAGGAATACCCAGCTGCTTGATGGCCTCCAGCCCGTATATGCCCAGGTAATTGGTGGTAAAAAAAACCGCTTCGGGCCGCGTGGCGGGACGGAGAAAACGGACGATCTCCTGCACCGTCTTCTCCCGCTGCTGCTCAAAGGGTATCTTCTTGAGATCGTATTTCCGAACCGGCAGCTTATACTGGTGCATGGCCGCCATAAAGCCTTCCAGCCGGTCCTGCATCTGTACCTGCTCGGAGGCCAGGGTAACGATGCCTATCTTGCGGTAGCCGGATTTGATGAGGTATTCCGTAGCCATATAGGCCCCCCTGAAGTTGTCCACCATCACATAATTGGTGGGGATCTCGGGGAAATAACGGTCGATCAGCACCATCGGTCTTTTATGCTGGAGCAATTCCCGGATCTCCTCTTCGATACCGTTGGTGGGGGTAATGATGTACCCGTCTATCTGCCGGTGATGCAGCATTTGCAGCAACTCCTTGGCTTTTTCGGTGTTGTTTTCGGTGCTGCAGTAAAGTACTTTATAGCCGTGCCGGTCGGCTTCATCCTCAATGATCCTGGCCAGGGTGGCAAAGAAGTTATTGGAAATGTCTTCCACCATCAGTCCGATGGTTTTTGTCTGACCCGTACGCAGCCCGCGGGCTACCTGGTTGGGCTTGTACTTCAAGGCGCATACCAGCTCCTGGACGCGCTGGCAGACCGCCTCGCTGATCCGCTTCTCACGGGCTTTCCCATTAAGGACAAAGGAAACAGTAGTGGTGGAGACACCCGCTTCCCGGGCAATGTCTTTTAAGGATACCCGCTTCATTTTCTTGTGGATGGTTTTGGCATAGCGTAAAAAGATCATCCCACAGGGCGGCGGCGACTTTTGCCTGTCCATCCTGCCGGCATTTCGATCACCTTGTTTACCGGGTAAAATATTACACCGTTATAAGATAGGGAGAAAGTTACAAAAAATATATCTGCAGTTAACGTAAAATTAACAAAAGGAAAGGTCTGATATTTTTTTATCCAAAAAAGCTTAATTTGCCCTAAAATAGGCCAAAATAAATGAAGCCCATCCTTGGTAAGATCAGCACACCTGCGGAAAGCCAGCTTATGGTCATCGAACGCCGGGAACCCTACTTCAACAACCTCTTTCATTTTCATCCCGAATGCGAGCTGGTATATGTAGTGGAAAGCCACGGACGGCGCATCGTGGGGGACAGCATCGAGCATTTTGAAAAAGGCGACCTGGTTTTTGTCGGCTCAAACCTTCCCCATGTCTGGTACAACGAAGAGGTATATTACCAGGGCAGAACCGACCTGCAGGCCCGCTCCGTAGTGGTTTATTTCCTGCAGGAACTTTTCGGGGAAAAGTTTTTTTCGCTGGAAGAGACCCGGCAGCTGGCAGATTTTTTTCAAAGGGCCCGCCGCGGCATGAAGATCTACGGAAAAGCCCACAAAGCGGCTACGCGCAGCCTGCTGCGCCTTCCCGCGCAGAAGGGTATGGACCGCATTATTTCCCTGCTGCAGATACTGCAGCTGCTTTCCGAGACCCAGGAGTACGAATACCTGGCCAGCATCGGGTACACGCACGCTTATAACCCGAGAGACAATCACAAGATCGACGAGGTGTTCAAATTCGTGCTCAGCAATTACCATCGCGATATCTCGCTGAACGAAGTGGCGCGTATCACCAACTTTACGCCGCAGTCTTTCTGCCGCTTCTTTAAAAACCGGACAAAAAAATCATTTGTCCAGTTTGTAAACGAGGTCCGGATCGGGCAGGTATGCCGGAAACTTTCGGAGGAAGAATGGTCCATCGCAGAAACCGCTTATTCATGCGGGTTCCAGAACCTTTCCAACTTTAACCGCTTTTTTAAGGAGATGACCGGCAAAACGCCCAAGGCCTACCGGCAGGAAATAAAGATCAGCGAGTCTTAACGCCGGCGGCGGCAAAGAACCGGTGGAAGAAAAGCAGCTGGTAAGGCAGGGCATTGCTCCAGTATTCCCAGGTATGCTGACCGGGCCGCTCCGTATAGTCGTGATCGATACCCAGCTTTACCAGCTTTTTATGCAGGTTCCGGTTTACCGTAATAAAAAAATCCTTTACTCCGCATTCAAAGGCAATCTTCAGCTCCCCGTTTTTCAGCGAGTCCGCGAGGCTGACGACGCTGTTTTTCTCCCAGCGTTCGGGATGTTCCTGCAGGGTGCCCAGCCGCCCTTTGATATTCCAGTTATCGGGAAAAGGCCGGAGATCCACACCGCCGCTCATGCTTCCTGCCGCCCCATAGCGATCCGTATGACGGAAAGCCAGGAAGAGCGCGCCGTGACCGCCCATGCTCAGTCCCGTAATGGCGCGGTGGGCCCGGTCCGGGATGGTCGGGTAATGCGCATCCACATAGCTGATGAGCTCTTTGGACACAAACGTTTCATACCGGTATTCCGGGGTTACCGGGCTGTCCAGGTACCAGCTGTCGAACCCGCCGTCGGGACATACCACAATGATATGATACAGATCCACATAGTCCTTTAAAGCAGGCACCTTGCTGATCCAGTCCGCATAGTTACCGCTGTGACCGTGGAGTAGATATACCACCGGCAGATGCGTGCCGGCAGTACGTCCGTGCAGCAGTACATCGGGACGCACGATCACACAGGGCACCTCCTTGTGCATGGCGGCGCTGTATACGCGAATGGTGTCCACCCTTGCGGCATAGCTCAGCCTGCAGACAAACACGAGAAGGATGACAGCGGTAATTAGCTTCTTCATTTTCGATATTCGGTTTTAAGGGATTAATGATTCGTAAACGTACCGTATTGCTGCGGCTTGCTTCACTCTTCCGCTTCGTCGGCATCTTCCCGGGCGGCTTTGACCAGTATCTTGTCAATACGGTGTCCGTCCATGTCCACGATCTCGAAACAGAAGCCCCGCCAGTTCAACGTCTCTCCGACCTGCGGAATACGTTCCAGCCGGTGGAGGATGAACCCGGCCAGGGTATCGAATTCCTGCTGCTCTTCGTCGGTGATCCAGTCTTCCTTATCAAAATGCGCCAGGAAATCATAAAAGGGTATCTGGGCGTCCACCAGGAAAGAACCGTCTGCCCTGCGGACCAGCTCGTAATCCTCCGCTTCACCCACCTCGGGCATATCCCCTACCAGCGCTTCCAGGATGTCGTTGAGGGAAAGCATGCCCAGGAAAGAACCGTACTCGTCCACGATAAAGCCATAGTGCGAACGGGTGATACGGAACTTCTCCAGCACCTGGTAGGGCGTATTGTTCTCAGGGATAAACAAAGGCTTGCGCATCAGCTGACGCACGGGCGTATCTGCGGCAGCCAGATACAGATCTTTAATGTACAGCGCGCCCACCAGCTCGTCGATCTTTCCGTCGCAAACGGGATAGACGGAATGCAGCTCCTTCATGATCTTATCGCGGTACTGCTCGGGGCTGTCGCTCACATCGATCCAGACGATATCCGAGCGGTGCGTCATCAGGGAGGTGATGCTGCGGTCGCCCAGATGAAAGACCCGTTCGATGATCTCCTGCTCCGTTTCCTCGATGGCGCCGGAAGTGGTGCCTTCGCTGATCATGGCTTTTATTTCCTCTTCCGTTACCGTATTGTCTGCCTGCGGGCCGATCCGGAAAAGACGGGCCAGCAGGTTGGCGGAGGCGCTGAGCAGCCAGATAAAGGGGAAGGTGATCCGGGAGAGCACATTCATGGGGCCAGCCATCAGCCGCGCCACCCATTCGGGCCGTGAAAGCCCCAGCTTTTTGGGCAGCAGCTCTCCCAGCACCATGGAGAAATAAGTGATCAGCAGCACCACGGCCGCTACCGCTATGGAATGACTGTAAGGTTGCAGCGCCGGCCAGCGTTGCAGCCACTGTTCTATGTGGAGGGTGACCTTGTCTCCCGAGTATACCCCGGTGAGGATACCGATAAGGGTAATACCGATCTGGACCGTGGAGAGGAAGCGGTCCGGATTCTGGGAAAGCTGCAGGGCCGTCCTGGCCTTTTTATCGCCTTTTTCCGCCAGGCCTTCCAGCCTTGTTTTCCGCGCCGATACCAGCGCAATCTCAGACATGGCGAAAATCCCGTTCAGCAATATCAGTACCAATATGACGATCAATTCCATTACCGGCCTAAAAAGGTGAAGTTAATACAATTCGGCGATTATACAGGGATGCCTACTCAAACAGACGGGTAGCCAGGGCAAGCAGCAGGCCGATGATCATACTCAGCGTCTTCCCCCGGTTAAGCTCGTGCTGGCGGGTGCCGCTTTCGAAGAATATGGTGGTGGAGATGTGCAGGAAAGCGCCCGCAACGATAGCTACGATATACAGCAACAGCTCCGATATTCCCTGTACCACCGAACCGGCCATACGTGCCAGCACCGCAGCCAGGGGTGTCATGGCCGCAAATACCAGCACCAGCACCGTAGCCTTTTTCTTTCCGGAATGCTGGTGCAGCAGCACCGTAGCCAGGGTAAAAGCCTCGGGAAGCTTGTGAAAAAGGATACCCAGAAACAAGGCCGGCAGCGTGGCCTTGTCGTGAAACCGGAAACCCAGCGGAATGCCTTCCATAAAAGCATGGATGGACAGGCCCAGCAGCAAGCCGGACAGGGCCACATGGGCGCCGGGAGCCGCCACATGGGTATGACCGTGCTCCAGGCCGTGCGACCACTGCTGTAAAAATACCTGCAGAAAAAACCCCGCAACAATATAGATACCGGCGCTTTCTCCGAGATCGGCGAAAATCTCGGGCAGCAGATGCAGGATGGTAATCCCAAAAAGAAAAGCTCCCGTAAAGGTCAGCAGGTATACCACCTGCCCCGAACGAAAACGGCTGAATACCAGGGGCAGCATCCCGCCGCCCAGCCCGGCCAATATGATCAGCAACAAGTAAGTCCAGAACATGATTTTTATCCGTTATACCGGCGTGATGCCACGTTTAGCCGGCGCCGTAGTATTCTTCAGGCTCATCCGCCGCTGCCGGTAACCCGATCCTGCGGTTATAAAAGAGCGCGGTGAGCGTACCGATGACCAGACCCAGCGCCGTACCCGCCACGATATCCGTAGGATAGTGCTGACCCACGTATATCTGCGCATACGAAACCAGGAAGGCCCAGACAAAAAACAAACCCATCCACCTCCCGAAACGCTCTCTCAGCGTGAGAAAAAGAAACATGGCCAGCGCAAAGTGGTTGGCGGCATGGTTGGACGGAAAGGAATGATGACCGGCACAGGGCACCAGGGAGCGGGTATGCTGGCTCATTACGGGGTCGTTGCAGGGACGCATACGGAGGGTCAGGTCTTTGATAATATTGCCGCAGGTATAATCGGTAACGGCAAAGGTAAGCAGGAAAAAAAGTACCCACCACCATCCCCGCCAGCGGAAATTGATCAGCATAAACAGCACCAGGAAAAGATAAAGCGGCGCCCAGAAAAAGGGATTCCGGAAAAAAGGGAATATCGTATCCAGCCAGGGAGCATGCCAGTGACCGTTGAGCACGAAAAAAAGACGGTAATCAAATTTTAACAGGTCTTGCATGATGTTTTTTTGCCGCCGGCGCCGCAACCGGCAGGTCCTCTCCGGTGGGTGCGCTACCGGAACAGGAAGCAAGATAGCATTTTCCCGGTAAAGCACCGGCCGTTACGCGGCCCGGGCAGCCGTGTCATTTATCTCCGCCGGTATGCTTTTTATTGTTAAACATCAGGTACCAGGTTGTTTCAAAAAAACCGCGGGTCAGTCCGTCGAGATAGCGGGCCGAATCCGGGTACTCGTTCTTCACATCCTTCAAGGCATCCTTCTGCCAGTCGTACAGGCCGGTTTTTTTTGTCTGCTTATTGATTTCATATAAAAAATGCGGTCCGATCAGCCCGTGATACTGCATCGAATTTTTTATATACGACACATAGGCGTAACGGGGCAACGTGCGGGTACTGTCGAGCAGATCGATACCCAGCGTATAATTCCGGTAAGGGACGCCTGCCATATGGGCCACTGTGGGATAAAGATCCAGCAGGCTGGCCGGGAGCGTATCCTTACGGGGCTGCACATAAGGCGGTCCGTAGATGACGCAGGCCGCGTGGACAGACCCGATACCCATTTCGTATTCCGGGTAGGGCATAAAGCCGTAAGGATCCATAACCGCATTATGATCGCCGAAAAAGACAAAAATGGTATGGTCGAGATAACCGGATTTACGCGCCAGCTTCATGAAATGACCGATGTTGTAGTCCAGGTAACGCAGTGCGTTGAACTGTCCGAGGGAAGCAAAACCGGCGGCTTTCAGCCGGGTGGGGTCCACCTCGTCGCTGGTGAGCTTCCGGAAGTCGCCGTCGCCCGCCGTGGTGGTATAGGGCTTATGGTTGTCCGCTGTCTGGAGAAAGGCTACAAAAGGCTTACCGCGCTGCCAGGCATCCCGGAACACCTTGTCCGCCTCCCCCATCAGGTCATAGTCGGAAATGCCCCAGACATCTGCCTTGGCATCCTTGAAATCGCCTTCTTCGTATATTTTTATTCCCCGCACATTATTGGTAAAGACGGCCCTCATGTTGGCCCAGTTGGTATTTCCCCCCAGAAGATAGTATTTTTCATACCCGTCGAACTGATCCATGATCACCCGCTGATCCACGATCTTGGGATTGCGCGAAGCGGTTTTGACCGAGGTGACGTCCGGCAGGCCGGTGGTGATCCCGAATACGGTTCTCGCCGTGCTTTGCGCCGGCACATAAAAATGTTCAAACCACAAGCCCTGTTCCGCCAGCTGCTGCAGGTTGGGGGTCGCCTGCATGGGGTTGCCGGACATGCTGGTCAGCGCGGCGCCGCAGGACTCGAGCATCACAAACACCACGTTGGGAGGATTACCCTGCCGGTTCCGGCCGGGATATTGCCGGATAAAGTCCAGGTGCAGGGAATCCGGGCGCTCCACCCCGAGATAGCGGGCCATGACCGGATAATACTTCCGGGTAGCGGCAGGATCATAAGTTTCGGAGCTGACGGAAAGGTTCCCGGTAAAATAAAGGACAGGGTTGAGACCCAGGCTGGCAATCCCGTTATCGCCGGCAAACATGGCCTGGCTCCAGCGCAGGGGGAAGTAACCGAAATTGCCGTAGATGCCGGCAGCGAACAGCAGGATCATTCCCGTACACAGGCCCGCAAAGGACAGCTTCCCCAACGGCACCCTGCGGGACGACAGCCGGTTGCGGTACCAGCGGTGCAGGAGCATGGCCGCCCACACGGCAATAATCCCTCCCAGCACGATACGGATAACGGGATAGGTCTCCCAGACCATCCGGCCATTGGTAGTCCGCTCGCCGGAAGCAAGAAAACGGAGCACGGAAGGATCCATTCTCACCCCCAGGTAGCTGTAGTATCCCAGATCGGTTACATACAGCAGGTAGAGACCGGCATATACAATAAAAAAATAGACAGAGAATATTCTCCGGAAAGCCCATTGCACCAGGATACGCTGCCGGAAGACAAGCGCCGCCAGCAATACGGGCAGCAGGATGATGAGGGCAAGACGGAGATCGAACTTCAGTCCCAGGTACCAGGCCCGGGTGATAACAGGAGGAGTATGTATGGTGGAGGTAAAAAAGAAAAGATAAAAGATAAGACGGAACAGCACCAGGAAACCGTACAGCATGCAAAAGCCGGCTAACACATAGCTGACATAACCCGGAAGATGTTTGCGCCGGTGGTTGCTCATGAAATAAATATACGTTAGTACAGACTTATCCTTGCTCCCCCCGGATATGGCCGGGAGACAAACTGCAAAGATAGGTTTTAGATCGACCACGCACCCGGGAACCTCCAATGTTTTATCTTTGCCTTCTCAAAAGATATACTGTGGCGCTTATAAAATCTATTTCAGGGATCAGGGGCACGATAGGCGGAAAACCCGGCGAAGGGTTGTCACCCCTGGATGTGGTCCGCTTTACGGCTGCCTTCGGCACCTGGCTCAGCCGGCAAGGCGAAGAAAAAAAAGTAGTGATCGGCCGCGACGGCCGCATCTCCGGCAGCATGGTGCGCGACCTGGTGGTATCCACGCTGAATGGCCTCGGGCTGGATGTGATTGATCTGGGCCTGTCCACCACCCCCACCGTGGAAATAGCGGTGCGGGAAGAAAAGGCCGGCGGCGGCATTATCATCACGGCCAGCCATAATCCCCGGGAATGGAACGCCCTGAAGCTGCTCAACAGGGACGGGGAGTTCATATCCGCGGAAGCGGGCGCCGCCGTGCTGGATATTGCTGCCCGGGAAGATTTTTCCTTTGCCGAGGTTACCCGTCTGGGCAGCACTGCCGTCAACGACAGCTACCTGCGGCGGCATATCGACCTCATCCTGGAGCACCCCCTTGTGGATGCGGAAGCCATTCGCGGCCGCAAGCTGAATGTCGTGGTGGATGCGGTCAACTCCACGGGCGCCCTGTTTGTGCCTCCCCTGCTGAAGGCGCTGGGGGTAAACGGCATCACCGTGCTGTTTGACGAGGTAAACGGCCATTTCAGCCATAATCCGGAGCCGCTTCCCGAAAACCTGAGCGCGCTGTCCGCCGAAGTAAAAAAGAAGAACGCCGACCTGGGCATCGCCGTGGATCCCGATGTGGACCGGCTTTGCTTTGTATGTGAGGACGGGAGCATGTTCGGCGAGGAATACACCCTTGTGGCCGTCGCCGATTATGTGCTCAGCCGGAAAAAGGGAAACACTGTTTCCAACCTTTCCTCCACCCGCGCCCTGAAAGACGTCACCCTCAAACACGGAGGCGAATACTTTCCCTCGGCTGTCGGAGAGGTCAACGTGGTAAATAAGATGAAGGCCGTCAACGCGGTGATCGGCGGGGAAGGCAACGGCGGCATCATCGTACCGGAGCTGCACTACGGAAGGGACGCCCTTATCGGCATTGGCCTTTTTCTGAGCCATCTGGCCCGAAGCGGGAAAAACATGAAAGCCCTGCGGGGACTTTATCCGGACTATTTTATTTCAAAGAACAAGATATCCCTCGATGCAGGCGTGGATGTAAGGCAGGTTTTTGACAGGATAAAGGCGAAGTACAAAAACAATCCCATCAACACGGAAGACGGGCTGAAGATCGAATTTGACAACGACTGGGTACATCTCCGTACATCCAATACCGAACCCATTATCCGCATCTACGCGGAAAGCCAGTTCCAGACCACTTCTGAGAACATCGCCAAACGGATCATGGAGGACATCCGCGAATCCATGGCCTGAGCCGGGCAGAAAGCTGCGCTGCGGACGGCTATCAGGAGGTTTTGCGGGGAATGCCGGACAGCCGGGAGAAGCGCTTCCTGCCCAGGAGGAAATACTGCACAATAATGCTGCCGGTATAGGCGCCGGGTAATTTCCCTAAGGGCGCCGCCTGGCGGTCAGACGGCGACCGGTATGTCTTTCGCCATTTATAGTAATCCCGGTGGGCCCTCAGGATGGCGGTTACCTCCGCAGGCCGGCCCTGGAGCAGGCTGCGGATAGCGGCAAAGCCGTCCAGCATCAGCCTTACGGGAAGCACCCAACGCCGTTCTCCTCGGGGCAGGTTTTTGTGCAGCAGCATAAGATTATTCCGGAAGTTGAGATACACCTTCCGGGGATTGCCCTGAGGAAGGCTGCCGCCACCGACATGATACACGATGCCGTCGGGACAGTACAGCACCCGGTAGCCTGCCCGCTGCAGCCGCCAGCAGAGATCCACCTCCTCCATATGGGCAAAAAAATCAGCGTCCAGCCCGCCCAGCTCCCGGTAAAGGGAAGCTTTTACAAACAGCGCAGCGCCGCTGGCCCAAAATACCTCTGCTACATCGTTGTATTGTCCGTGGTCGGGTTCCACGGTATCAAAAAGACGGCCCCGGCAGAAGGTAAAGCCCCAGCGGTCTATCCACCCGCCCGCCGCGCCGGCATATTCAAAATGATCCCGGTTATGCCAGGAACGCAGCTTGGGCTGGGCGGCTCCCGCCCGGGGAGTCTGCTCCAGCAGGGCGATCACGGGCTCTATCCAGCCCGGTTCTACTTCCACATCCTGATTCAGCAAAACGTAATAGGCCGCATCCACCTGCCGCAACGCCCGGTTATACCCTCCCGCAAACCCCTCGTTCTCGGTATTCCGGATTACGGTTACCTGCGGGAAGCGGCTGGTTACCAGCGCTATGCTGTCATCCGTAGAGGCATTATCGGCCACGTATATACGCAGGTTGGGATAAGTGGAAGCGCATACCGAGGGCAGGAACCGTTCCAGGAAGGAGCGGCCGTTCCAGTTCAGGATCACTACGGCTACAGCAGGGAAAGACATGGGCTCGTCGGGTCAATGCAGCAAAAATAGGATTTGTGCGGGACTCTCCCCGGGATTCCATACAATATGCTATATTTAAAGCGTTTTATGAGTATGTTCAAGTATTATCCGGGCGGAAAAGCCATACTGGCGCTTATCGCGATACTGATCATCGCGGCTTCCCTCCTTTACGTGGACAACCTGGCCCGTAAAATGGCCGGGGAGGAGCGGAAAAAGATGCAGCTGTGGGTGGAGGCCAACAAGGAAATCCTCACTGCGCCCGCCGATGCCAACCTGAACCTGGCCAGCGAGATCATCGCCAACAACAAGACCATACCCATTATCCTGACGGACAAAAGCGGAAAGGTGCTCTATACCAACCTGGACTCCCAGCAGATCGCCCGGGACCCGCAATACGTCGAAAAGCAGCTAGAGCTGTTTCGCGTCCGGCATCCGCCCATCGTGCAGGAGTACAATCCCAAAAACCGGGAGGACCGCAACTATGTATATTACGGCGATTCCACCATGCTGAAGCAGCTCCGGTACTATCCTTACGTGCAGCTTTTTATCGTCGCCTTGTTTATCCTGGTCACCCTGATCGCCCTCACCAATACCAGCCGCGCCACTCAAAATCAGGTCTGGGTGGGGCTGGCCAAAGAAACGGCGCATCAGCTGGGGACGCCCCTATCGTCTATCGAGGCCTGGATGGAAATCCTGAAGGAGCATCCGGGAAATGCGCCCATTGTGGCGGAGCTGGGCAAGGACCTCGACCGGCTGAAGCTGATCTCAGAGCGGTTTTCGAAGATCGGGAGCACTCCGGTGCTGGAGGAGCACAATCTGGTCAGCCAGGTGACGCACATGGTGAACTATATCCGGAAGCGGGCGCCCCAGAAAGTCGGCTTTGAAATAGAGACCCACGGGGAAGACGATATCCCGGCGATGATCTCCCCCCTGCTGTTCGACTGGGTGATCGAGAACCTGCTGAAAAACGCGCTCGATGCCATGGAGGGCAGCGGCAGGATTACCATCACGATCAGCAACCGGGCTACGGAAACCTGGATCGACGTGGCCGATACCGGCAAAGGGATTCCCCGTACCCTGCAGGCCAAGGTCTTCAAGCCGGGGTTCAGCACCAAGAAAAGAGGCTGGGGACTGGGTCTTTCCCTCAGCAAGCGGATCATCGAGACCTATCACAAGGGCAAGCTGAGCATAAAATCCTCGGAAGCCGGCAAGGGTACCACCTTCCGGGTGCTCTTACGGAAATAGATTTGTTTCGTGGAAAAAAATCTTATTTTTGCACCCCCTCGCGGCGGTGGCGAAACTGGTAGACGCGCTACTTTGAGGTGGTAGTGCCCGAAAGGGCTTGGGAGTTCGAATCTCCTCTGCCGCACAATCCTTCCTGCCCCGGGCGTTGCCCGGGGCATTTTTATTTTGCAGCTGAGGTAAATCCGTTTGCCGGAAGCGGAGAAAATAAAGATGAAGATTACAAGCAGTCGCGCAGGAAGTTGTAAGCCCCTTTTTCCAAGAACGCAGAAGGTAATTTCCTCTTTCACTAAACAAGAATCTGCCAATTATCAAAAAGTTGGTAAAATGGATGCTTTTCATTTAGTATCAATAAAGTATTGCTAATGGAAGCATCACGCCGGTATCCATAGACGCCGTTCTTAATGTTTTGAACTTCCCCATAACCCGCTTTGAACGGGTTCCTGAGAGTATAACAAAAAAGCTTGAAAGAAAAATTATTAATTTATCATATAATTAGTAAGTAAATAATAAAAAGTAGACATTGAAAGCAAGCAGCACCTTTTAACTTACGATTTATATTGATTTATTTCATTTTATCAAAATTATACTTATCTTGTTTTGCAATTTATTCCTTTTCAGATCATGATGGAAGCACTTTTATGGCAAATACAACATCAGGAGGATCAAAATGCATTCAAACAGCTGTATCAATTATTGTTTTTCCGTCTCTATCAGTTTGCCTTCTCGTATTTAAAATCAAAAGAAAATGCCGAGGAGGTAGTCAATGATGTTTTTCTGTCGCTTTGGCAAAAAAGGCATGAATTGGACAACATTTCAAATTTCAATGTCTATCTCTATGTGGCGGTTAAAAATGCATCGCTGAATCTTTTGAGGAAAAACAAATTACCGGCGCCGTTATCGTTAAATGACCTGACCGTTAATCATTTACATCTCTCGATCAATCCCGAATCGCTGCTGATTACAGCAGAACTCCGCTCAGGGATCCGGGAAGCGATTGAGCAGCTTCCTCCCCGCTGTAAATTGATTTTTAAATTGATCAAAGAAGATCATTTAAGCTACCGTGAGGTTGCCGCCATACTGAATGTTTCAGTAAAAACCGTCGACGCACAGCTTTGCCTGGCATTAAAGAAACTTTCCTTCATCCTCCTCCCGCTATGGAAAGAATATAAATCCGTGCCCATAGCACTGGGCAACTTCTGATTAAAAAAAGGATGTTCTGACAAAGTCTTCAAAAAAAGTATTGATGTGCTTAGGGAATTTCCCAAAAAATCGTTTCCTTATTAAAAGAGCCCTAAGTAAGATCAAAAAAATGGATTCTGAAAGAATATTGCATTTATTGGCAAAACGATTGGGTCAACATGCTTCGGAACAGGAAATCAAAGAGTTAAATGATTTATTAAAAAGCCATCCGGAATTCCATTTTTTTACCGAAATACTGCGATCTGTTGAAGGAGAGAAACAACATTATGAATCGGCGGCCCATGAAGAAGAACTGATACAGAAAGGCTGGTTAAGGTTGGAGAAAAAGATCCCGGATAATTATAAGCAGCTCCCTTTTAAAAGAAAACAGAGAAGGATCCCGGGTCGCACCTATTTACTTCGTGCAGCAATCTGGACCAGCCTGCTTTTATCAGGTACCGCTATTTTCTATATCTGGCAATCAAAGAGGAAAAACGAGGTGGTACTGAAAAAAAAGTGGGTAATGGTGCCTTATGGAGCGCCTGAAAAAAAGACCTTACCGGATAGTTCTGTTGTATGGTTAAATGCAGGAAGCCATATCAGCTACGCTGATAATTTTATTCAGGGAAACCGGGAAATATATCTGGATGGCGAAGCCTGTTTTGATGTAAGACATGATGCCCGCCATCCTCTGATCGTCCACGCCGGAAACATTATCATCCACGTGCTGGGTACAAGATTCAATATCAAAGCATATGATAATGAGAATAAAATTGAAACGACACTCATCGATGGAAAAGTACAGGTACAAATAGCGGATAACCCGGACAAGAAAATAGTGCTGACACCCCATGAAAAGCTTACGGTAATCAACCAAAAGTTTGACATCAAAGGAAGAAACCTAAAAAAGCAGAAAGAACTGAGCTTCCAGGTAAAAGAAGTGATTCCGCTGCAGACCGAGACGCCTATTCCGGAAATAGCCTGGCTGCAAGACAAGCTGGCCTTTCAAAATGAACGATTCGGCGATCTTGCAAGGGGTCTGGAACGGAGATACAACGTGCACATCGTTTTTAAAGACACACTATTAATGAAAGAACGGCTCAATGGTATTTTTGAGAATGAAAGCATTAGCAAAGCCATGCAATTGCTTCAAATGACAACGTCGTTTCACTATAAGATAACCGGAGACACCGTGTATTTGAAACAATAATAATGGCTTAAAAGACAAATAACAGCGAGTTAATAAACTACATTCATTTTTGCAAAATTGATAAATAGCATAGTTATGTATTATGTAAGATATGGATGAAGGCTTCTAACGGCAAAAAAGGGAAGAGCGGCTACTCTTCCCCGTAAAAGTCAACAAGAGCAGGCCACGCAAGCCATGCCCCTTTATTAACTTATCAATACAAAAGTATGAAAAAAGTACTACCGTCCCCTATTTGCCCTGCCACTTCTTCCGGCAGCCTTTTCCGAAAACTGGTACTTATAATGAAGCTTACCTCTATTATTGTTCTTGTGTGCTGCCTCCGGGCATCAGCTCATGTAAATGGACAAAACTTGTTTACCATCCATATGGAACATGTAAATGTGGATAAAGTGCTTCATAAAATCCAGAAGGAAAGCCGCTATCGCTTTTTCTATAATGAGCGGTATCTGAAACATCTCAATCCGATCAGTTTAAATGTGCACAGGGCCGGCCTTTCGGAAGTGTTGGACAGGCTGCTGGATAAAACCCTCACTTACAAAATCATTGACAATGACCTCGTCGTGATTTCTTTGAAAGAACATTTAGAAGACCAGCATAAGGTAGAGGGCATGGTCGTGGACGAAAAAGGGGCACCGCTGGTAGGGGTTACACTGAAAGTAAAAGGCAGCAGCCAGGGAACCGTTACGGATATCGGAGGAAAATTCACCTTCGTTGTGCCCGAAAATGCTGTTTTGGAAGTGAGCTATGTAGGCTATCAGACGCAGGAAATAACTGTAGGGGATCGAACAAAGTTAACGATTACCCTGCAACCCTCGGCCAGCGGATTAAATGAAGTGGTAGTAGTAGGGTACGGGACGGAAAAGAAAGTAAATCTTACCGGATCCGTATCTACAGTATCCATTTCTGAATTAAAGCAAGCGCCCGTCACCAACTTTTCAAATACCCTGGCAGGAAGAGCTCCCGGTGTAATTGCCATAAATAATAGCGGAGAGCCGGGAGGAGACGGAAGCAATATCCTGATAAGAGGAAAACACACACTGAATAATAATGCTGCCTTGCTGGTAATAGATGGAGTACCCAGCCCTAATTCCACCTTGGAACGACTCAATCCGAATGACATAGAAAGTATGAGCATCCTTAAAGACGCTACGGCCTCTATTTATGGAGCAGAATCTGCCAACGGGGTAATACTCATTACTACCAAACATGGTATGCTCGAACAGGCGCCGGAATTTACCCTGACTTTTAATCAGGGAGTCACGCAGCCTACCCGGATACCGAAGATGGCCAGTGCTGTTCAATATATGAACATGATCAACGAAGCTGCTACATACGCCGGAAATACGCCGCAATTCACCGAAGATGAAATTAAAGCTTACGGCGATCCCGACAGGGATCCGTGGTTGTATCCATCAACAGATTGGTTCAGAGCCGGCTTAAAGAATTTATCCCTGCAAACGAACGCCAATCTTTCGATCCGCGGAGGGTCGAAGGAGCTTACTTATTATCTGTCCCTCGGAGGATTGACGGAAGACGGATTTTACAAGCAAAGCGCTACGCGTTACAATCAATTTAACCTAAGAAGTAACATCACTGCGCAGGTAACTAAAAATATAAAAATCGGATTGGACCTTAGCGGCCGTAAGGAAGCCAGAAATTATCCAACGGTCTCTGCAGCTCAGATATTCCGCTTTTTGATGAGAGGTCGCCCCACAGACCCTGCCTACTATCCAAACGGGGATCCGGGACCTGATCTGGAGAGCGGAGTTCAACCGGTGGTAACCGGTACTAAGGCTACCGGATTTCATCATAACAACCAATATTTTGCGACGGGTAATCTGACTGCAGACATCACCATCCCGGGTCTCAAAGGCTTCAATATCCGGGGATTGCTTTCCTATAACAAGAAATTCCAGGAAATTAAAGATTGGGCGATCCCCTGGACATTATACAATTTTGATAAACAAGCGTATATAAATAATGACAAAAAAGATCCTGAAAATTTCCTTACGGCTGCCATGAAAGGACCGTCGGATCCTCAACTTTCCCAAACATACTATTCAGACCAGAAAATCCTGGCCAATGCAGTAGCCAATTATAAAAAAACCTTTGGGGATCACAATATGTCCCTGATGGTGGGTACGGAAATGCAGCGGTTTGGAGAAAACAATTTCAATGCCTTTCGCCGGCATTTCATTTCCACCGAGATTCCCGAATTATTCGCAGGGTCTCAGGAGGACTGGACCAATAACGGGTCCGCCGCTCACGGAGCCCGGCTCAGCTATTTTTCAAGAGCAGAGTACAACTATAAAAATAAATACCTGTTTCAGTTTGTCGGACGGTACGACGGATCTTATCTGTTCCCCTCAAATAGCCGCTGGGGATTTTTTCCGGCCTTTTCAGCCGGCTGGCGACTTTCCGAAGAACCTTTTTTCAGGAACAAGATCGAGCTGTTTGATGAGCTTAAGTTGCGGGCATCCTGGGGAAAAACAGGTAATGATCTGACAGACCCCACCCAGTTGGTAGAAGCCCAGCAATACTATGGAGGCTATGAATTTGGAGGAGGTTATGTATTGGGAATAGATAACGTCGTATCCAGCCTTTACCAGTCCAGGATACCCAACCCCAGCATCACCTGGGAACGGGCAAATCAATTTGATGTAGGCATAGATGCGACAGCTATCAAAGACAAACTGACATTTACTTTGGACTTTTGGCGTCAGGTCAGAACGGGCATTCTTATCCTGCCCTTGGAAACCCAACCCCAAACCACCGGATATACACCTCCCAGGCAAAACATCGGCCAGGTCAACAGCACAGGCTTTGATGGCAATATCGGATGGAACCAACCGGTAAATGAAGATTTTTCGTTTTATATAGCGCTTAATGCAGGATATTCAGTATCCAAAGTTATTAAAACCAATGAGGTTACAGGATTACCCGAATATCAAACAGCCGTAGGCGATAAAATCGGCACCGGTTTATATTATAAATCCATCGGAATCTTCCAGAATCAGAAAGAAGTGGACGCCTATCCGCACTGGACAGGAGCAAGGCCGGGGGATGTCATGTTTGAAGACGTGAACAAAGATGGCAAAATCGATGCGAATGACAGGGTCAGAATAAATAAAAGCATAGGCACGCCGGACTGGATGGGAGGAGTCAATTTATCAGGAACATGGAAACAACTCAGCCTATCTATATTCTTTCAGGGCGCCGCGGGAGCTGTTCAATATGTACACACCGAGTCGGGCGATATCGGCAACTATTTTGCAAGTTTCGCTTCCAAACGGTGGATCCCCGACCCCGATGATCCAACCGGCATGACTCCCGATCCCAGCGGCAGTCCCTATTCAGGCCCCAGAACCTATGACAGAGGCGATGCGTATTGGTATAATAACAACAATACCTATTTCTTGCGAAGCACTAATTATATCCGGTTAAAAACACTGGAACTCGGATACAATTTCTCTCAGGCATTGCTCAATAAGTTGGGGAAAATCCATGCATTACGTATCTATTTGAACGGATATAACTTGATTACCTGGGACAAATTTAAACTGTTGGATCCCGAAGCAAGCAATTCTGCCGGACAGTACTATCCCCAGACAAGGGTTTATAATGTGGGATTCAATCTAACTTTTTAAAACACTGCCATGAAAAGGTATCTTAATTATATATACAGCATTTGGATCGTAGCCAGCATAATTACCGCGTCAAGCTGTAATAAAATTCTTGATGTAGAACCGCTCAACCAAATCACCACCGCATCGATATGGCAGGATTCATCACTTATGCAGGCGACAATTAACGACATATACCGGGG
The DNA here is from genome assembly GCF_039541075.1 of Compostibacter hankyongensis. NCBI lineage: Bacteria > Pseudomonadati > Bacteroidota > Chitinophagia > Chitinophagales > Chitinophagaceae > Compostibacter > Compostibacter hankyongensis. Next base: position 462,407 of record NZ_BAABFN010000005.1, read on the forward strand.
AATGGGATTTGGCGAGTTTAATTCGACCAGCGGCCTAAGCGTATTGGGAGATGAGGCCATGTGGACCAATGGCGCCACCGCCATCGTTCAGTCGACAATAACTTCTTCCAACTTGGATATTTTAGGCGGATCGAGATTCAATTATCTGGTATGGGGAAACCTTTATTCTTATATCCGGCAATGCAATATCTTCTTAGAAGAATCCGCCACTTCTCCCCTGGCTAACACACCCACTATAAACAGAATGAGAGGGGAAGCCTATTTCCTGCGGGCCTACTATTATCAGAATTTAATGAAGGGATGTGGAGGGGTACCTTTGATTTCCAAGGTCTATGGGCTTAACGACAGCACAGCCATTGCCCGGAATACGTTCGAGGAAACAGTTGATTTTATTGTTAAAGATGCAGATTCTGCAGCGGCCTTGTTGCCGGTAGTTTATGCCGCCGATAATCTTGGGCGGGCCACCAAAGGAGCTGCACTTGCTTTGAAATCGCGCGTATTACTTTTCGCCGCGAGCGACCTTTATAATATTAATCCGAGCCATATGCCGGAAACAGGATATATGAACGGGTCATCGGGCGACAGGCAGGACAGATGGAAAGCCGCCAGAGACGCCGCTAAGGCGGTAATAGACATGGGTGTTTATCAGTTATATGCCGCCGATCCTAACCCCGGTGATTCCATCGCTGCAAATTATGGTGACATTTTCTTAACCAAAACCAATTCCGAGATCATATTGAACAGATTTGCCAGTATAAACAACGGAGCCCCGGCAGTAGGCACCTGGTTTAATCCCAATGGATATCATGGTTATGGCGAAAACTCTCCGATCCAGCAAATGGTAGATGCCTACGAAATGAGGGACGGGACCAAATTCAGCTGGAGCAATCCGGAGCATGCAGCCCATCCTTATGAAAACCGCGACCCCAGATTTTATGCTACTATCTTCTACGACGGCGCCCATTGGAAAAAAAGATATCCGGATGGACAGGTTTACGACCCGGTAGGTATCATTCAGGCATTTAAGACCATTACCTTACCCGACGGAAGTACTTTACCCGGCATTGATACAAGAAACGGACCCATCGAGAATTGGAACGGAAGCTACCCCAATTATTATTTGCGTAAATTTCTCGACATTAGCAATGATCATTTGGCGATCAACCAGGAAATCCCATGGCCATTCTTCAGATATGCCGAAATCTTACTGAACTATGCGGAAGCCTGTATCGCACTGGGACAAGATCAGGATGCGAGGAGCGCCTTAAATCAAATAAGAAAAAGAGCCGGCATGCCGGAGTTCACCTCATCCCTCTCCGGAATAGAACTCAGAGATGAGTGCAGAAATGAACGCCGCATTGAATTGGCCTTTGAAGATCACAGATTTTTTGACATCCGCCGTTGGATGATTGCGCCTAAAGTAATGAATGAAGATGCAAAAGGCATTGAAATAACAGTGAAAGGAACAGACCGTGCAGACCGCAGCACTTACCATGATTATTCTTATAAGGTCATCGACGTACAAAAACGGCATTGGGATGATAAGATGTACTTTATACCCATACCGTTCGACGAACTGCAGCGGAATCCGCTATTAGTCCAAAACCCCGGATTCTAATAATTTGACATGCTCCCTTCGAACCCAAAAGCACCCTATATTACCAATCTTTATTAGTTTAAAACGGTGTAATTTGTAAACACTTTGCTTTTGTATGTAAGTATTTAAAGAAAACAGACTGAATGAAAAAAATTACTGTATTTATCTGGATTTGTTTTGTGGTACCGGTCTCGGCATTTTGCCAGGAAACATTTAAGATAACACACGGCCCCTACCTACAGGCAATGGGAACCACAGGAGTAAATATCATTTGGACTACCAATAGAAATGCAATAAGCTGGGTAGAATTAGCGGCTGATGACAGCACCCATTTTTACGCAAAGGAACACAAAAAATATTTTGCAGCTGAAAATGGACTTAAAAACACCGGCGAGCTTCATAATGTGAGAATTGATGGACTAAGGCCGGACACCCGCTATCGCTATAGAATTTATTCTCAGGAAGTGCTAAGCCATGAGGGATTCGAAGTCAGATACGGCAGCGTAGCAGCTGCCAGGGCCTTTATGGCAAAGCTTCCCGTATTTAAGACTAATATTAAGACTACAGATCATTTAAGTTTTGCTGTTATCAACGATATGCATCAGCGAAACGAAGTGATCAAAACGCTGTTAAATCAGGTTGACTGGAACAATACAGATATGGTGTTCTTCAATGGCGACATGGTAAATAATTCCAGGAGCGAGGACCAGCTATTCAGTTCGTTCATGGACACTGCCGACAGCATTTTTGCAGATCATATCCCCATGTATTATGCCAGGGGAAATCATGAAACAAGGGGAGAGTTTGCAAGTGAATTCCCCAAATATTTCCCTACCCAAACAGGGCATCTTTATTATCTGCTACGCAGCGGGCCTGTGTGTTTTATAATATTGGATACAGGAGAAGATAAGCCTGATTCTGATATTGAATATAGCAACATAACCTCTTTTGACAACTACAGGACCCGGGAGGCTGCCTGGTTAGAAAAAGCGCTTAAGGATCCCGATTATGTGCAGGCACCCTATAAAGTGGTAATTGGTCATATTCCGCCTTTTGGCGGCTGGCATGGAGAAACGGAAGTAGCGGAAAAGTTTATACCCTTGCTTAATGACGCCGGCGCTCAGATTATGCTTGCAGCCCATCTACACCGGCATGTAAAAAAAATGCCGAAACAAGGACCAAGTAACTTTCCTGTACTCGTCAATTCTAATAGCGCTATAATAAAAGCCAAGGTCGAAAGGGACCATTTACAAATAGATATGTTTGACCTTCAGGGAAAGCTAATAGATTCGGTAAGAATTGATCCCTCGAAATAAAAAGGACGATTGGATTCGACACTTCAAGCTCCGACAGTACCTGTCCGGACTTCTCCGGATCGCTTGTAATTGGCGATAATCACTCCGCTGGGGGTAACCACACTCTCAGTGACTGTAAATGCCGCCGGAATCATACCATTATCAAACAATTTTTTTCCTTTCCCAAGCGTCAACGGGTAAATTTTGAGCCAGAGTTCATCCACCAAATCATGCTTAAGCAACAGCTGAATGAGCTCACCGCTGCCGTGAACCTGAAGATCAGCGCCTTCTGAACTTTTGAGCTTTTCGATATCGGCCAGGCTTTCGAGGAAAACCGAGTTCTTCCAGTCTGACGTTTTCATGGTCGTGGACATGACGTATTTTGTACCGTCATTGATGCCCGGCCAAAAGTCTGCATGCTCAGGCCAGTAGGAGGCAAAAATCTCAAATGTTTTTCTGCCCAAAAGATAATCCGCAGGTTTCAGCTGCTTCGCCAGGACCTTGCCAAAGATTTCGTCAGCATAAGGCGCAACCCAGCCGCCATAGTTGAAACCTCCTGATGTATCTTCCTCAGGTCCGCCGGGGGCTTGCATTACTCCATCTAATGTGATCATGGATAAGACGATTATTTTTCTCATATTATTTCACCTCCTTTTTGTATTGTGTGCTTTAAAAAATTGCTTCAAAATTGGGTTTGTTACGATACAAATCTCAGTAAAAAGAGCGCACTATTGCAGTATAAATGCGACAATCTTAGCGGTCAAATACGACAAGTCTTTGATGGCCCTGCGCAGAGGGGGTAAAATGGCTGCTGCTATCATCCGACCTGTAAAATAAATACACGGCATAGTAATTGGGACACTTTGGTAAAAATTAATTTACCCTAAACTACTTTTTATGGACAAGTTGGAAATTAAAGGACACTGGAATGAGCTCAAAGGCAAGCTAAAGCAGAGCTACGCCGATCTTACAGAAGACGACCTGATGTATGAAGAAGGAAAAGAGGACGAGCTGATCGGGAAAATCCAGAAAAAAACAGGTAAAGGCCGGGACGAAGTAATCAAGCTGCTGAGATCCCTGTGAAAAAAATTCCCCATTTTAAATGAAAAGGACCGGCTATTGCTTAGCCGGCCCTTTTTGTATTCATTCCACCCGATTTTCGCAAACATTTGTGCAAGGACATTAAAAGCTTTCAGGAAAACCTTAAAAGAATAAGGAATAAGGGGAAGTTTTGTACATTTAGAACGACTTGCAACGCTACCATCCTCTAATTTAATTTCAGTGGCAAAACTTGTTATTGCTATATTCTTTCTCATCTCCCCGCTTAGAACATATGCGCAAACCTATAAAAGCTATCAGGCAGACCTGGATAAGCTGTATACCCTCTTAACAAAGACACCTTCTTATAAAGACCAGATCAAAGGAAAGAAACGCCGGGACTATCAAAAACTGTATGAGCAACTGAAACAGGATACGGCAGGCATGGTCACTGAGTACGACGCTTTTCTTAATCTTGTCCGGTTATTTTTTCCTTTCCGGGATAATCATCTCGGATTCTATCGGATCCCTGGCTATTTTCTTACCAGGACGCAATTCCAAGACAGCGCTGCCATCAGAAAATACAGGACAAGCAAAATATTCCTGGAGTATCCTAAAACACAAATCAATCTGGATTCCCTCGAGCTTGTCCTAAAGAAAGTCCCCAAAGATTCCGTCGAAGGAATTTATCACTATGGCCATTATTTAAAAATAGGCCTTTTTCAAACTCACTTAAAAGGCGCGTACCAGGGCGTTGTTCTGTCCACTACCCTGCCCGGCTGGCAAAAAGGCCAGATAGCGGCCTGGCTGTACGAATATATGCCGGGCTATTTCAGAGCGGTATATGCTCATCCCGTATGGAAAATATTAACGCTTTATAGTAACGAAAAATACAGAGATCAGTCGCTCATCAATTCCTATTTCTACGCTTCGATAACTGAGGCCATTTATACCAAAAACCCCGGCGAATCCGGCTATGCCAACATCGGAAAAAACACTCCCACCTTCCAATTCCATGCTCTTACTCCAGATATCCAGTACATACGAATAGGTAGCTTTTCTGCGTCGCCTTCTGCGCTGAAAATATCTGAGACATTTTACAACCGCATCAAAGATTCGCTAACGGCCCCTCATATTATTGTGGACTTGAGAAATAATACGGGCGGTGGAATTAAAGCTTCTGAAAAATACCGGAAGCTGTTCAAAACGCTTTCAAAAAAGAAGAAGATATACGTTTTAATAAACAACGGGACTATGAGCGAGGGAGAAAGATTCGCGCTCAGCATGAAAAAGCTTTCGAATGTTACTACTTTCGGGCAGACCACCAGGGGAACCATTGCCTACGGCAGCAATTACGGAAAAACAGAAAAATTACCGGACGGAAAATTCCTGGTGTACATCACCGATATGAAAGATCCGCATCATTACTTCAGATATGAAAGTTTGGGCATACCACCGGAGATTTTTCTGAAAAGGGACAGGGACTGGATAGATCAGGTGGTGGAGGAGATTGAAAATTTTTGAATACCTTTAAGCATAACCCTTTTTTCTTCCGTTATCAATTGTAAATACCATGGCCGCTAACAACCCTTATACCGATCCCGTTCTGGCAGAAAAGATCATGCTATATCTCTATGAGCCGGAGAAAAGCGGACAGCGCATTTCCGTCGGAGATATGGCCAGGCTATGGAACATCGATACCGATAAGGTAACGACGACCTGCAGGGAATTATATGAAAACAAACCGGATGAATTTGAGGTGGACGATGCCGGTTATCCGTCGATGATCGAGCTCAGATAATTCCGGGCTTCCTTGGGCTTGAAGCGGGACAAATACAGCCGTCGCGGTACAGCGCCCGGACAATATTGTTTATGCAAAATAATACATGATCCAGGTCATGGCAGCGGTGAGCAGGGCGGCATAGAAGATATCCGATCGGTAGAACGGTATCTTTTCATCGGCCCTTTTCAGGTACCACAGCCCCACACCGAAGGTCAGCAGCGCAGCCGGGTAAGCCGCCTGCTGCGTCGTGATCACACCGGTCACCGCCAGCACGATCAGCGGCGTGTGGATGATCAAACCCTTCACCAACGCATCCCGCATCCCCCGGAACGACACCGACAGCCCGTGCTCCGGCTGCACGCCCTTTTTGCGGTTCAGGTAACCGCTCAGCACCACCAGCAGCAC
>NZ_BAABFN010000006.1:0-288273 GCF_039541075.1 Compostibacter hankyongensis
CTGCACAACATTTTTTATTTCATAACTATATACATATTTGTTATTCCCATAAATAATCACCCGTTAATAGCACAACGCGTTATCTTTAATCTCCGGTCACGGCCGCAGCAGCTTACAGCATGATAAAAAGCAAGAAGAAAATACTGGCCCTCCCGGGAAGTACCAGAAACGGCTCCGCCAACGAAGGTATTCTCAGGACCATCGCAGCATTATCTGCCGGCACTGCGGACATGCACATCTACAGCGGGATTAGGGAACTCCCCTATTTTGATCCGGACCAGGATAAAGAAGAGGCGCCGGCTGTCGTGGCTACGTTCCGCAGGGCGATAGAAGCGGCCGACGGTATCATTATCTGTACGCCCGAATATGTGTTCAGTCTTCCCGGCATACTGAAGAATGCGCTGGAGTGGACGGTTTCCACCACCTTGTTCCAGAACAAGCCGGTGGCCCTTATCGTGGCGGCCGCATCCGGAGAGAAGGCCCTGGAATCCCTGCTGCTGATTATGCGCACCTTCTCTGCAAAGATCATCCCGGAAACGCTGCTGATCAGGGGCGCAAGCGGCAAACTCGATAAGAACGGGAAGATAACCGACGAAAAGCTGCTCTCCGAAATAAAGAACCTGATGGCACCCCTTGAAGAAATGATGCATACAAACAAGGAAGCCTGATGAGACTACCCTCCACAATCCCATGCATCATACTGCTCTGGCTCGTCTCCGCACCGGTGCTGCCCCTTACGGCAAAAGCAGCCGGACGATGCGATTCCCTGCCGGTGGAAAAACGGTTGCACAGCCCGCTGTCCGATACCGCCTTTTTTCCCATTGCCGTCTGGCTGCAGGATCCCTCCCTCGCCCCGCGTTACAAAAAAGCAGGCATCAATACGTATATAGGATTGTGGCAGGGCCCCACGGAAGCCCAGCTGGACATCCTGCGCGAAGCCGGCATGAAGCTCATCTGCGAACAGAATGCGGTAGGGCTGCGCCATCTCGGCGACACCCTTATCATCGGCTGGATGCATGGCGACGAACCGGATAACGCACAGCCCCTCGGCAAAGGCAAAGGCTACGGGCCTCCCGTTACGCCGGCAGAGATATTCCGCCGGTACCGCCGGCTGAAAGCAAAGGACCCTTCCCGCCCCGTACTGCTCAACCTGGGACAGGGCGTGGCCTGGGACGACTGGGTCGGCCGTGGCGTCCGCCGGAATCACCCGGAAGATTATCCGCAATACATGCAAGGCGGCGATATCATTTCTTTCGATATCTACCCGGTAGCTCATCCGGACACCGCCATCTCGGGCAAGCTGTGGTATGTGGCAAAAGGCGTACAGCGGCTGGTAAAATGGGGACAGGGCAAAAAGCCGGTCTGGAACTGCCTGGAATGCACCCATATCGGAGAACCGGACAAGAAAGCCACGCCCCGGCAGGTCAGGGCCGAAGCCTGGATGTCCCTCATCCACGGCTCGACGGGGCTCATCTGGTTTGTACACGAGTTCCGTCCCGCCTTCAATGCGTCGGCATTGCTGGACGATCCGCAGATGCTCGCCGCCGTGACCTCGGTCAACCGTCAGATCACGGAGCTGGCCGCCGTGCTCCACCGCCCTTCCCTGTCTGATCATGCAGCAGCACAAACGGCCGTCCCCGGCATGCAGGTGGACATGATGGCGAAACAATACGGCAACAGCCTCTATCTTTTCTCCGTAGGGATGCGGAAGCTCGGCGGAAGCGCTGCTTTCCATATAAAAGGGCTACCTCAACGTACTACCGTTACCGTAATAGATGAAGGACGTACCCTTGAGGCCCGTAACGGCATCTTCACCGACACCTTTAAACCCTGGGATGTACATATTTACCGCATAGATTATCCGGGGCAACGCTGACCCTAAAGTATCTTTCAAGCTTATGAAAAGAACCGCTTTTATTCTTTTGCTGACTGCCTGCTTTTTCGGCGGCGCGCTGGGTCAGGAGCCGCTGCGCCTCTGGTACCGGCAGCCGGCGCAGACCTGGGAAGCCACCCTGCCGCTGGGCAACGGCCGGCTGGGCGCCATGCCGGACGGCGGCGTGCTCCGGGAGAACATCGTGCTGAACGACATCACGCTGTGGTCCGGCGGCCCGCAGGATGCGGACCGGCCGGGAGCTACGAAATATCTTCCGGAGATCAGGAAGCTGCTGTTCGCCGGAAGAAACGACGAGGCGGAAGCGCTCATCAATAAGGTTTTTGTATGCCGGGGCGAAGGCTCCGGACATGGGGATGGGGCCAATGTACCTTATGGCAGCTACCAGGTGCTGGGCAACCTGCACCTGGATTACGATTATGACACCGACGCTACCCATCCGCAGCATTATGTACGTGCATTATCGCTGGACAGCGCCATAGCTTCCTGCAGCTACACGGTCGGCGGCGTAACCTACCGCCGTGAATATTTTACCAGCTTCACCGGCGATGTGATCTTTATCCGGCTCAGCGCAAATCGCCCGGGAAAGATAGGCTTCCGGCTTTCCATCGACCGGCCCGAAAGATACCGGACCACGGTGCGAAACGGGATGCTGGAGATGAGCGGACAGCTGAACAACGGCACCGACGGCAAGGGCATGCGCTACCTGGCCGGGGTAGCCGTCATCCCCGAAGGGGGGCAGCTGTCGGCGGGCGACAGTACCCTGCAGCTCCGGAAGGCCGACGCGGCCACCCTCTGTATTTCTGCCGCCACCAGCTTTCGTAACGCCGGCTTTGCCCGGCAGGCAGACTCCCTGCTGCAGGCTGCGCTTCATAAAGATTATGCCGCTGCAAAGACAGCGCACATCAGGGCCTACCGGAAGCTCTTTGAGCGGACCCGGCTTACCCTTTCAAACAGCAACACAGCAGCGACGCTGCCTACCGACGAGCGGCTGGCCGCCTTTACCCGGGACCCTTCGGACAACGGTTTGCCGGCGCTCTATTTCCAGTACGGCCGTTACCTGCTGATCAGCAGCACACGCCCGGGCCTGCTCCCGCCCAACCTGCAGGGATTATGGGCCAATACCATACAGACACCCTGGAACGGCGATTATCATCTCGACGTCAATATCCAGATGAACCACTGGCCCCTGGAGGTCACCAACCTCCCGATGCTGAACGAGCCCTTTTTTACGTTGGTAAAAGGCCTGGTAGCGCCGGGAGAGAAAACGGCCCGCACCTACTACGGGGGCAAAGGGTGGGTAGCGCATGTGATCACTAACGTCTGGGGATATACGTCTCCCGGGGAAGAAGCTTCCTGGGGCGCAACCAACTCGGGATCCGGGTGGCTGTGCGAAATGTTATGGCGGCATTATGCCTTTACCCGGGATACGGCCTACCTGCGGCAGCTATATCCGGTTATCAAAGGGGCAGCTGCCTTTTACCTCAGCACCCTCGTGAGAGACCCGCATAACGGCTGGCTGGTCACCGCTCCCTCCAATTCACCGGAGAACGGCTTCCGCCTGCCCAACGGGAAAACGGCGCACGTATGCGCCTCCCCTACGATAGACAACCAGATCATCCGGGAGCTGTTTGCCCATGTAGGCGAAGCGGCCCGCACCCTGGGCGCCGATCCTTCCTTCCGGCAGCAGGTGGCCGCTGCAGCCCGGCAGCTGCCGCCCAATCAGATCGGCAAAGACGGGCGGCTGATGGAATGGCTGGAAGAATATCCGGAGACGGAGCCGCATCACCGCCATGAATCCCATCTTTGGGGGTTGTACCCCGGCACGGAGATCACCGCCGCAGGAACACCCCGGCTGGCAGCTGCGGCCAAAGCGTCGCTGATCGGCCGGGGGGATGCCGGCACCGGCTGGTCCCTGGCTTTTAAGATGAACCTCTGGGCCCGGCTGGGCGACGGGAACCATGCCTTCCGGCTGTTGCAAAACCTGTTGCGCCCCACCTCCCAGACCGGCTATAATATGGTCAACGGCGGCGGCAGCTATCCCAATCTTTTCGACGCGCATCCTCCTTTCCAGATCGACGGCAATTTCGGCGCCAGCGCGGGGATCGCCGAGATGCTGCTGCAGAGCCATGACGGATATATCCGGCTGCTGCCGGCCTTGCCGGATCAATGGCCGGCGGGCAGCTTCCGGGGACTCTGCGTACGGGGCGGCGGCGTAGTCAGCATGGCCTGGAAGGATAAAAGACCGCGCTGGGTTTCTGTGCAGGCCAACATTCACCACGTGTTCAGAATAGTCCTTCCTCCCGCTCAGAAAAATATATCCGTTACCGTGAACGACCGTCCGTTTCCCGCCACATCCCGGAATGGGATACTCGAGCTGCCCCTGAAAAAGGAGGACACTGCCGTACTTATTTTTAAATGACGCCGTAGCCACTGTCAACCGCCATCCTTCAGCGATAATAGGGCATGGATACCGCCGGATATGAACGGCGAAGTCCTTTTCTCAGGGATGATAGGGCACCGTTTCGCTGGAGTCCAGCGGAGGATAGTTGAACTTCCGTACATATTCCAGGCCGGGGAGAAATGCATCGTGTTCTACCCGGAGCTTCTCCGACAGTATGCCGTCAAGCCGCTTCTGCAGCGCCGCATACTGCGGATTGCCGGTGAGGTTGTTCATCTGGTAGGGGTCGCTGAGGTTATCAAAGAGCAGCCAAGGTCCCTGCAGATCGCGGACATAGGTATAACGCGGAGTACGGATGCCCCGGCATTCCTTTCCGCCTTCGGCCCGGGTCCACTGCCCGAACGGCTGTATGCAGGTGATGACGGCTACCGAATCTTTCGGGCTTTTCCCCCCGTGCAGATATCCGCTGAAATCCTTCCCCTCCACACTGCCCGGGACAGCTACGCCGCAAAGGCCGAGGAGGGTCGGCATGACATCTTCCGCATTGATCATGGCATCATAGGTGCCGCTTCTGATGCTGTCCGCCCCTCCGCTGTAATGCAGCAGGAACGGAACACGGATGGATTCATCATAGGGACGTTGTTTTTTGTAATACCCGTGCGAGCCCAGCAGATCGCCGTGATCCGAAACAAACAGCACAATGGTATTGTCCAGAATATGTTCTTCTTTCAGGGTATTCAGCAGCTGCCCTACCATGTCGTCGAGCACGCTCATGTGGGCGTAATAGCCGGCCAGGTCGTGCCGCACCTGCTTCTCCATGCTGTCCGGCACATTGGGCCGCAGCTCAAACGCAGATGAATCATAGAGGGCCCTGTACCGCGCAGGGGCCGTCTGATAGGGCGCATGGGGCGTCCCCCAGGCCAGCATCAGGAAGAAAGGCTGCTCGTCCCCGGAATGACCTTTTATATACTGCACGGCATCCTCCGTTTCAGCAATGGCGTCATAGCCCGGCCAGTAATGCGGGGCCGGATCATCGCCTTCATAATACATGGAATGGTTATAATCATGGGTACAGTTCACCGCCTTCCAATACTGGAACCCCTGTCGACGTCCGCCGGGCGGCGTATAGCTCAGCCGGGCCTGGCCATCCAGGTGCCATTTGCCGATATAACCGGTCTGGTAGCCGTTCCGCGCCAGCACTTCGGCGATGGTGACTGCATTGGTATCCAGCCGGACATCGTTCATGAACACACCGTTGGTCAGGGGCCGCTGCCCTGTCATGAAAGAAGCCCGGTAAGGGGTGCATACGGGCAGGCCGGAAACGGCATACTGGAAGTCTGCACAGGTAGCGGCAAAGGAATCGATGTGCGGCGTTTTTACATTTTTATCTCCCGCATAACCGAAAGCCTGGGCCCTCCACTGGTCGGCATGCAGCACCAATATGTTCGGTCTTTTGCGCGAGGGCTCCTTTGCGCAGGAAAACAAAAAAAACAAGGCGGCAAAAACGGCAGCGCCGTAGAGAAGGTGTTTTTTCATCGTAATGTTTTTTATAGGGTAAGGTTATCCTGTCCCGGTTTCAGTATCCTTCGTTTTGTTTGATATTGGGGTCCTTGTTCAGCTCGTCGCCCGGAACCGGGTACAGCAGCATATAGGGCTTCACGGCAAACGAATTGCCGTCGAACGGCAGAAAGGCCGGCGGCGGGGTGGTCGGATCGGCTATTTCCTTTTTCCCGTATGCCGTCATTACCTCAACGGCTTTGCCTGTACGCACGAGATCAAACCAACGATGGTTCTCAAAAGCCAGCTCCACCCTTCTCTCATGAGCGAGGGCCTTGCGGAAGGCCTCCTGGTCCGGAAGATCGGCGGGCTGCAGCGAAGGCAGCCCCGCCCGGCTCCTCACCTCGTTCAGCAGGTCAAAGGGTTCTCCCGTACGGTAACCCTGCTCATTGATCACCTCGGCCAGCATCAGCAATACATCCGCATACCGGTATATGGGCCAGTTATCCGGCGTACGGGCATAATCTGGATCGCTGTCGTGGTCATACTTTTTGATGTAATACACCATGGCGCCGTCGCGCTCGACCGACCCGAGGGACACGGCTTTCCGGAGATCGCCGTCTTCATAAGCCGCCGCCATATCGCGCGTGGGAAGATTTCTTCCTCCGCCCGTTCCCGGTCCTACAAAAACGGTTCCGTGCGTACCTACCGGCGCAAACTGGTAGATAAAATTACTGGATTCTCCTTCCGGACCTTCTTTGAACTGTACCTCAAATATAGATTCCTTATTGTTCTTATTGGCGGGATCAAAAAGGGCGGCATAGTCGGGGAGCAGGGCATACCGGCCCCCGCTCATAATCTGCCGCAGCATTTTTTCCGCCTCCGGAAAGGCCTTCCGCGTCAGGTAAACCTTCGCCAGCAGCATCTCGGCCGCGCCGCGGGTGACTCTGCCTATGTCCGCACCACTGTACGCAGCCGGTAATACGGAGTCTGCATATTGTGCGTCCCGGATAATGGCCTGGTACGCTTCTTCCTGCGGGCTCCGGGCAATTGCAAAGGCTTCCTCGGCGGTGGTAACCGGCTTCAGGAGAAGGGGAATATCGCCCCAGTAACGAACCGAGGCAAAATTAAAATAGGCGCGCAGAAACCGGAGCTCTCCCGCCAGCCTGGCAGTCAGGTCCGGATCGATACCGGCATTAGGAAGCGAGGACAAAGGCAGGTTACAGTCCTTTACGGCATTGAAGTTTACCGTCCAGGCGTCCGCTACGATACCGGCATTGGAGGTAAGCTTAAACTGGTCCAGGTACGAAAATTCCCGGTCCCCGATCAGGGAGCCCTGGTCGAGGTAGGTGTCATAAGTAGTATTATCGGAGCGGCCTTCCTCCAGGAAATGCGCCTGCAGGGCATATTTTTGCAGGTCCCCGTATACCGCATTCACCGCCTGGATATAGTCATCACCGGTCTTGTAAAAACTGTTTTCCGTCAGGTAATGGTTGGGCGTTATTTCCAGAAAGTCCTGGCTGCAGGAGCTGCACAACATCAGGAAGGCCGCTCCCATTCCGGCTCTTAAGCGCTGCTTGAAGATAACTGCGTTCATATCTTTATAATTTTTCAGACAAGTCGTTAAAAGCTGATGGCCGCGCCCACGGTATAGGTACGGGCAACGGGATAGGAAAAATTATCGATACCAAGGGTCTGGGGATTATCGCCGCCCCGGGTGCTTACCTGCGGATTCCACCCGGAGAACCGGGTAAACCGGAACGCATTCTGAACGCTCATATAAAAACGAAGACCGGAAATATAACCGGTTCGTTCCAGCATCTCCTGCGGCAGCGTATACCCCAGCGTAATATTCTTTATCCATACATGATTGCCGCTTTCCACCCAGTCGTCGCTGGCATTGTGTTGTCCGGGATAGTTAAGCGCCGGGATAAGCCCATCGCCCGGGTCTTCCGGCGACCGCCACCGGTTCAGGAACCTCGTGCTCACATTCCACCGGCCCTTTTCGTTATACAGCCATTCGTTCAGCTCGGAAACGATCTGGTAACCGAAGGCGCCGGTAGCCAGAACGGACAGCGAGAAATTCTTATAGGCGAAGGTGTTATTAAAGCCCAGCATAACATGGGGATGCGGGTTCCCGATGATCGTCTTATCCTGGGCATCTATCTTTTTATCCCCGTTGACATCCTTGTAAATAAATGCACCCAGGCTTTTGGCGCCCGGCCAGCCGAACAGGTCGGGATCATTTACCTGCTTTTCCGTATTGAAGATGCCCTCCAGCACGTAGCCATACAGCGAGCCTACGGCAGCGCCTTCTTCGGTGGTATTATAGTCGCTGATGATCTTCTTGATCTGATCCGGCATATCCGTTACCTTGTTGTTCAGCAGAGACAGGTTCAGGTTGCTGTTCCAGGTAAACTTGCCGGCGGTGGTGACGCTGCTCACTTCAAAATCCCACCCGTAGTTCAGCATCTTGCCGACGTTGGTACGCGTGGAAGAAAAGCCGGAGGCCAGCGGCAGGGACACATCAAACAACATGTCTTCGGTGACTTTCCGGTAGTAGTCTGCCTGTACGGCGATCCTGCCCTTCAGTATACCCAGGCTCAGCCCGATGTCAAGCTGCCTGGCGGTCTCCCACTTGAGGTCCTGGTTGCCCAGCGAGGTCAGCGCTTTCCCGACCGTAACCGCATTTCCCAGCACATAATTAAAGTTGTTATCGAGGTTGGAGAGGTTGGGAATGGAAACCACCGTGCCGAAGCGGTCAAAATCCCCGATGGCGCTGTTGCCCGTTATCCCGTAGCTGGCCCTCAGCTTGAGTTCGTTGATCCAGAAATTACGCGGATAAAATCTCTCTTCCGAGATGCGCCATCCCAGGGAACCGGATGGAAAATTGCCGTACTTGTTATTCAGCCCGAACTTCGAGGAGCCTTCCCGCCGGAAGTTCAGCTCGGCCAGGTACTTCCCTTTATAGTTATAATTCAGACGTCCGAAGAAGGCCAGTAAGGACCAGTTGGTATAATCCGAAACCTGGGCGGATACCTCCGAAGCTTCCAGATAGTTGAGGTGATCGTCTGCCGGGAAACCGCTGGCCGTGATCTGGGACAGCTCACCGGTCTGCTTCTGTACCGTATAGCCCAGCAGCGCGCTCAGCGCATGCGGGCCGATCTGCCGGTCGTAGCTCAAAAGATTGTCCACGCCCCAGTTGGTGATATCAAATTTCTGGTTGGTGGCCGAGTTGACAAACGGCGGTGCAGCGGGGGAAAGGTCGGCGGCCGAACCTATGGCGGGCTTACCCAGGGTGGTGGGTATAAAGGTGTTGACCTCCTGGGTAAACAATCGTGTATAGACCTGTGGCTTATAATGCAGCCCTTTTATGATCTCGATATCCACGTTCATGGCGGCGTGGACATCTCTTCCGACCGTATTGTTCCTGACCACGTCGGCCCGGTAGAGCGGGTTGGGAAAAGCAAAATATCCCGGCGCATCGGCGGGCAGGTAAGGCACCAGCCGGCCCTCTTCATCGTATGGCGACTGCAGGGGGCTGGCCACCACCGCCTGCATCATTACCCCCCACATATCCGTTACCGGGAGTGAATTGTCTTCTGTACGCGCCACCGCCAGGTGGGCGCCGGCATGGAACCAGTCCGTAAATGTTCCTTCCAGGTTGGTCCGCAGGGAATAGCGCTTGAAATCGGTATTGGGCAGCACGCCTTTCTGGCTGAGATACCCTCCGGACATCACCCCTTTGAGGTTTTTGTTTCCCGCGGAGAACGTAAGACTGTGATTTTGAAAATAGGCATCCTTCCCTTCCCGGAGGAAGGCATCCAGCCAGTCGGTGCCCTTGCCGAGCTTATCCGGGTTATCCAGCACGTCCTGAAATACCTTGGGTATGGGGGTAGTGGTATGGTTGGCGGCATCCGTTTCCTCGATCCTTTCCTTGTTGTACCCGGCATACTCCAGCGCATTGAGCACCTTGGGCCGCCAGCCATGAGGAACATACTGGAACCCTGCATACGTATTGTATTCAATGGTGGCATGCTCCGCTGCAGCGTGGGTGGTCTGGATCAGGATAACGCCGTTGGAGCCCCTCGCACCATAGATGGAAGTGGAGGCGGCATCTTTCAGGATCGTGATCTTCTCAATATCGTTGGGATTCAGGCTTTGGGGAATGCCGTTGCCGACGGGAAAGCCATCGATCACCACCAGCGGCTCGATACCGGCGTTGATGGAGCTGATGCCATGTATCTGGATGCTGGGAGGCGAGCCCGGCGCGCCGGAGTTTTCGTTGACGCTGACCCCGGAGGAGCGGCCCAGCAGCAGCTGCCCCGAAGTGGGCGCAGGCAGGTCCTTCAGCTTGGAGGTGTTGATCTCCGAAATGGCTGAAGTAATATTGCTCTTTTGCTGCTGCCCGTATCCCACCACCACTACCTCATTCAGGTCGGAGGCCGAGGGCTGGAGCATAACCGTCAACGGCCCGCTTCCGCTCGCCGGAACCGCTTTGGTCTGGTAGCCGATAAAAGAAATAACGAGCGTGCTGTGCGGTCCGGCACGCAGGGAGAAGGCGCCGTTGGCATCGCTGGTCGTTCCGTTGTGCGTACCACGTTCCACGATGGTGACGCCCGGCATGGGCATTCCTGATTCCGCCTCTTTTATCCGGCCCGAAACGGTAATGGTAGTATCGGCGGGCGGGGAGGCGGGGGTGGTAACGGGCAGGAACATACGTTTGGGAGAAAGGATAATCTGATTACCCTGCAGCGTATAACGCAATCCCCGGTCTTTGAACAGCAGGTCCAGCACCTGGTCTATCGGTGCATCCCGGACCGAAAGCGTGATCTTCCCCGCTTTCTCGATCAGGCTGCTTTTGTACATAAAGCTGTAGCTGCTGCTGCGCTCGATATAATGCAGCACCTGCTCCAGGGAGGCCTCCCTAAAGGAAAAGGAAAAGCGCGTTTCCTGCGCAGCCGCATGCGAACGGCATATATTCAGCAACAGCCATACGAAGCATAGCGGTATAAAACGGCTTCCCAAATGGCAATAGCGCTGCAGCACCCCTGAAGGGCGAAGGAGTAATACCTTTCTCATAAAAGATGAATTTCCTGTTAACGGCCCTACGGCCTTTTCCTGGTTTTACGGGAGCGCATAAGACAGTCTTCTTATTTTACCGGACAACGTCCGGACTAAAGATCCTCATAAGGCAAAACGGTAACCTTTTTCCCGCTCAGGCTGAAACGGGCAATGCTGGTCTGCTCCATCAGCTGTAGCAGCCGGCTGAGCGGTACCTGCCGGCTGATCCGCGCGCTGAACCGGCTGTCTGCTTTAAAGCCGGGAGCATAGGTCACCTCTACATCATACCATCGCGCCAGCTGCAGCATGACCGCTGACAGGTCCACATTGCGGAATAAAAACAAGCCGTCTTTCCAGGCGGTAGCCATGGTAATATCGGTCAGCGCTACGGCTGTTCCCTCCGGCGTAACGGTAGCCATCTCTCCGGGGGACAGCCGGACTCTCTCCTGCCGGTTGCGGACCTCTACCACGCCGGAAACCAGCGCAGTCTGCAAGGCGCCTTCCTCCGGATAGGCGTGTATGTTGAAGGCCGTACCCAGCGCCCGTATCTTTACGCCGTTCACCAATACCGTAAACGGCTTCCGGGCATCGTGAGCTACTTCAAAATAAGCCTCCCCGCTCAGGCTGACCATCCTTTCCGGACCCGAAAAATGATCCGGGAAATGCAGAGTGCTGGCCGCATTCAGCCATACCCGCGTGCCATCCTCCAGCAGGAGCTGGTATTCGCCTGCCCGGGGCGTGTGCAGGTCCAGGTACTGTACCGGCCGGTTTTTATCCGCAGGTTCCGGCGGCAGGCGGAGCATGCCATGCTGCTGTCTGACCCGGAGGTTCCCGGCCAGAAAAGCCGTATCTCCCGCCTGGTTCAGTATCACGCTTTTCCCCCCGGCCACCGACAGATAAGCCCGGGTCGTTCCTGCCGGCACATCATTTTCAATAAGCGCCGCAGTCTGCCGAGCATCGTTGTGATGACGCAACAACAGGGCGGTGACGGATGCACCGAGCAACAGCAATATGGCCGCTGCACGACGGAAATACCGCTTCGGCGAGGAGCGGACAGCCAAACGCGACGCGGCCTTCCGCCAGCCCTGCTCCACATCGAATTGCTGCATTTTCAACAGCTGTTCTTCCCGGTAGGCGGTGTTCCGGATATTGTCATAGAGCCTCGCATTTTCTTCCCACTCTCCGATCCACTGCTGCAGCACCCGGGTTTCGGCAGGGGTCAAAACGCCATCTATAGAGCGCCTCAGCAGCTCCGCTATTTCAAAAAGACCAGATAATTCGCTTCCTTCCTGCATGTTTGCCGGCTCGGCATACTTTTTTCAAAAACAGCTCCTTATTAAGAACAACTGTTCCCTCCCCTTTCTCTCAAAAAGGGCTGTCTTTTTTTAAGATTTCAAAAGAAAGTCCGCTAAACGTTCATGCACCGTGGTGGTGCAGCAGCATGAGCAGGGCAAGAAACGACCGCGCATCCAGCAGCTTTTTCAGCAACGCGAGTCCTCTTGCCTTCCGGTTGTCCACCGTGCTCAGGGGAATGCCGAGACGGGCCGCGATCTCCTTGCTTTTCAGCCCCTCGTTATAGGCCAGACGGATCACGCTGCTGTAGTGCTGCGGCAGCCGTGCAATGGCCTGCTGTATTTCCCTGAGCACTTCCGTCTCGGTAATGATGTTCAGCACGGTATGTTCGGAGATGCCGGAAGTATGGCTGCTGAAAAGATGAAGATGCCGTTCCTGGCGGCTTTCGTATTTCAGCTGGTTCAGCGCAGCATTTCGTGCGGTGGTATATAAAAAGGATCTGATGGCCGGCAGGCTCTTAAAGTTCCGGCGGCGGTCCCATACCTTCAAAAGACTGTCGGTGGCGATCTCTTCCGAAACGCCGTGGTTGCCGGTGATCCTCAATCCGAAATAACAAAGCGCGGGGTAACATTCCCGGAAAAGCAGCTCAAAGGAATGTTCGTCGCCGTTTTGCAGCGCCGTGATATGAAAACCGGGGATGGTGTTCTGTCGGTTCATCTCCTGCAGTTGTCGGGCAAGCCCGGGTCAGGTATGGTGAAGGAAAAATTTGCTGCAGTATGCCAATGACAAGCTGTTTTTATGAGCCGGTCTTTCACAGATGTCGGACAGCTAAAATAATCAAATTATCGACATACAAGTTCCGAAATAATTTCAGGCGATCCGCAATGCGCTTCTTCCCGCAGCAGCTGCAAGGCGTATTCCTGCACCGGATGAGCAGGGTTCTCCTTCAGCGCAAAGAGGATATGACGTTTTATTTCTCCTGCGATAAAAGCTTCCAGCGCTTCCCCGGAAATCCCGTTCAGCTTACTTCCGAGATCGCCAAAAAAAGCGACGGTCATATCCCCGGCCTGGATACGGGAGCCGGTGATGCGGTAAAACAAAAAGTAAACCCTGTCGGCATACTGATCATAAACCGGTTTGAGTTGTTTATCAACACGGCGCTTATACATTTCACCTGAATTTTTCATCCGGTCATTATACTGAGGTTACGGGCGGGATCGAACCGCCGTAAGGGGATTTGCAGTCCCCCGCCTACCCACTCGGCCACGTAACCGCTATTTTATGTTGTCTTATCCATGGAACTGTCCGTCATTTCTGCCTTAAAAAAGAGAAGCGTGTCTGTAACGGGTGAGCAAAGAAAGAGCTGGCAGGATCAGCAACAGACGCCGCCATACATACGGGTACATCGTATGCGGTGCGGAAGGGAGGATAAACGATACATTCGCCTGCTGTTCATGAAGGCAAATATAGGACGCATTTTCTAATCTACAAAATCTATAGAGTAAATTATATTAAAAAGGCTCAAACCCGTTCAACCGGCTCCGGTCGTCTGTGGAATCATAGGCAAAATGATGTTTTGGGGCGATGAGCGGAAACCGGCGGTCGGCTTCGTGTACAAAGCTGATATGCGCCGGATTGCAGGAAAATAAATATTGCTTTACATTAGAGACCCGAATGATCGTTCAAACCCACTGTGTATGAAAAAGCATAGTCTTCTCCTCCTTGCAGGGCTGCTGCTGCCCCTGCTGCTGCCGGCGCAGACCGGGAAGGTCTTTGACAGCCGCACCCTGAAGAGCGATATCCTGAAAAGCGACCGCAAATATGCCGTATATCTTCCCCCGGATTATGAAACCTCGCAGCGCAGCTACCCGGTGCTGTACCTGCTGCATGGCTCAGGGGACGATCAGACCGGCTGGATACAGTTCGGCGAAGTGCTGAATATCGCCGACAAGGCCATACGGGAGGGAAAGGCCACGCCCATGATCATCGTGATGCCCGACGCCAACACCGGCCGCAAAGGCTATTTCAATGACGTAAAAGGCGACTGGCGGTACGAAGACTTTTTCTTTCAGGAATTCCTTCCGTATATCGAAAAGACCTACCGCATCCGCAAAGAAAAACGGTACCGGGCCATAGCCGGACTGTCCATGGGCGGCGGCGGTACCTTTATCTATGCTCTGCATCATCCCGAACTGTTTTCTTCCGCCTGCCCCCTCAGCGCCGCCACCGGACCGCTCTCCCGCGAGGAGGCCGCGGAACGTCTTAAAAAGACAGACCCCGGCATCTCCGATGCCGCCGTCACGGCTTATTACCAGCGCCAAAGCGTGCTGTATCTCATGGAGCATATGCCGGAAGACCACAAAAAAGCCGTGCGCTGGTATATCGACGACGGGGACGACGACTTCCTGTATGAAGGCAACTGCCTGGTGCACATCGCCATGCGCAAACACGACATCCCGCACGAGTTCCGCATCCGGGACGGCGGGCATACCTGGACCTACTGGCGCAGCTCCCTGCCCGAAGTGCTGGCCTTCGTGTCACAAGGATTTCATCAATACTAACCGTTACCCATATCCCAACCCGAATGAAATCGAGCATGCTAATACTTCTCACACAGGGATATGTTAATATGCGAGATTTATCTCGCTCACAAATAATTTATGATAGGTCTCGATGCTGCTTCGCAGTCATCCGACCACAAAAAAACAGATATTAACGGATGAAAAGATTACACGCCCTCTCGCTGACCGCCCTTACTGCATCACTGCTTTTCGCAATCCCCCTGTCGGCCCAGCAGACCGTCAGCACGGCAAGCGAGCTGAAAAAGATAGCCGATATCGGGAACCTGCCCAGCTATCCGGATGGACCCGAACGGCAGTTCTCCTCCTACGATACCACGGGGGGAAACGACGACGGTTTCAGCGGAAAATATTCGTTTATCCGCAAAAATCCCGACGGCAGCTCCGTCATCTTCGAAGCAAAAGGCAATGGCGTCATCAACCGGATATGGACACCGACACCGAATGACGACACGCTCGATTTTTATTTCGGGGACCGGCAAAAGCCCGGCTTTTCCATCCGCTTCTCCGACCTTTTCTCGGGTAAGGTATTTCCCTTTGTGGCTCCCCTTTGCGGCAACCAGGTGGGCGGCTATTTCTGCTATGTTCCGATTCCTTACCATAACGGCTGTAAGATCGTCTTCCGGGGAAAAAAGATGCAATTCTATCAGATACAGTACCGCAGCTATCCCGCAAACCGCCCCGTAGAAGATTTCAATCCCCATCCGGGACCGGAAGAAAGCGCATTGCTGAAAAGCATTGCGGCAAGCTGGGCGCAGAACGGCGGAGGTATCGGCAGCGTCTATACGCAGCAACCCTCCGGGATATTGCATACCGATACCCTGCTGGTTCCGGGTCACAGCATTACCCTGGCACAGCCGGATCACGGCGGACGTATCCTGGGCATACGGCTCGGGCCGGCAGCCCCCCTCGGCGGGCTGCACAAGCAGGTGGATCTGAAAATCACCTGGGACGGCGCAGCCGAACCCGCTGTATATGCCCCCGTCGCCGACTTCTTCGGCTTTGCCTTCGGAAAACCGTCCATGCAAAGCCTGCTGATGGGCGCCGCCGGGGATACCGCCTACTGTTATTTTCCCATGCCTTTTGATCATAGCGCCCGCATCGAGCTGATCTACCGCGCCCTGCCCGGACAGGCTGCCGATCCCATCCGCATAAAGGCCGACGTCTTCCTCGCCGCAAAGCCGAGGGATCCGCAAACCGAAGGCCGGTTCTATGCCTACTGGAACAAGGATATCAGGCCGCCCGAAGGACATCCGCACGTTTTTCTGCAGGGGAAAGGGAAAGGACATTATGTCGGCACCATTCTCCAGGCACAGGGGCTCCGCCCGGGAATGACCCTGTTTTTCGAAGGGGACGACACCACCGCCATAGACGGCATTCCTACCCTCCACGGCACAGGATCGGAGGATTATTTCAACGGGGGATGGTATGCGCTGCTGGACCGCTGGGACCGCAAGATGAGCCTGCCCCTGCACGGCGCGCTGGATTATTCGCTGCCCTACAGCCGTACCGGCGGATACCGCCTCTTCCTGGGCGACAAGCTTTCTTTCTCCAAAAGCATTTATCACGCCATCGAGCACGGGCCGGAAGGAAACGCCTTCCCGGTGGATTATACCTCGGTAGCCCTGTACTATGCCAATGCGCCGCTGGCGGTGAACCCGCAGCCGGCGAACGGGCAGACCGCCGTATTCCTGCCGGACACGCTGATGCTCTATCCCCAGCTGATGTCCTTCAATTTTGCCGGAGCGGTTACTGTAGACGGCAGCCGCTTTACGGCCCCCCACGGCGGCCGGATGCGTATCGACCTTTCCGAGCTACCCCACGGGCATTATAAGCTGTATGCCGACACGGAGACGGAGCCCCAGGGAGCGGAGATCACCTGCTGGCAACGGCAGACGGCGATGAGCGGCCCCATCTCCTTTTATTCCTCCGGGAAACGCTCCCAACCCCGGTTTTATCTCTGCGACCTGCAGCTGGATGATTTCCGGAACACGGTGACGCTGGCATTCAAACAAGACGACACCCGCAACCGCATCCGCATCAACCGGCTTATCCTGATCCGGCAGAAGGAAGAATAGGGGAAAGGAAAGCCGGTAACAATAAGATAAAGAATGTAAGGAGCGCCGCCATTCCAACCGGAATTTACCTGCAGCGTACCGGATTAGCGCAAAGCGCCGGCATCCGCAGGGCAGATTATGCTAAAAGCAGGATAGAACAGGACAGTAAATTGCTTTTTTTCCCCTATTTTAGCCCGGTATCCTGCTACGGGACCTCCGGTAGCACATTCCGAAATAATTTATATTGACTCCGAAATCCTGGCTATGAGCGGTCTGATCTCGTTATTTGTTTCACTTGTAATCGTATCTCCTGCGGCCGGCCCCGGAGCAAAAGCCGCGGCCGGCGGGCATTTCTGGCTATGGTCCTTCCTGGGAAGGCTGCATCCCATGATTGTTCATTTCCCGATCGGACTGCTGTTTGTAGCCCTGTTGCTGGACCTCCTCGGCGGTAAGCAAAAATCGGATCAGTTCCGCGCCGCTATCCGGGTGCTGGTATTTGCCGGGGCCCTTTCCGCGGTAGCTTCGGTGGTATTCGGCCTGCTTTTGTCCAATACCGACGAATATGGCGGTACTACATTGTCGCTCCACCAGTGGTCCGGGATCGCCACCATGGTGCTGGCCCTGCTCACCACCTGGGCCTGCATCCGGCATTCCCCCCGTCTCCGCAGGGTACTCCTCTGCATAACGGTGATAGGCGTTACCGTAGCCGGCCATTTCGGGGCTACGCTCACCCACGGAGAAGGCTATCTCAGCAGCGTGCTGCCCGGAGGCAACGCCGCTCCCGCAGCGGGAAAGACCCTGGCCATGATGAGCCAGAACGTGCCGCTCAACGACACCCAGGTACAGGAGCTGAACCTGCAGGTCCGGACCATACTCGCGCACAACTGCACCAGCTGTCACGGCTCCGCTAAGGTAAAGGGCGAGCTTCGCCTGGATTCCAAGGCTATGGTGATGAAAGGCGGCAAAAACGGCCCGGTGCTGGTGGCCGGGCACCCGGAAAAAAGCGAGCTCATCCGGCGCGTGCTGCTGTCCCGTACCGACAAAAAGGCCATGCCGGCCAAAGGAAAAGGCCTCACCAAAGAGGAAATCGCCGTGCTGCAGTTCTGGATCAAACAGGGCGCTCCCTGGCCGGACGGACCGCAGAAAAGCCTTTTCCGGCTGGCCGAGCTCGAGCCCCGCAATCCGCCCGTTCCGGTAGCTACGGACAAGCTGACCTCTCCGGTGGACCGCTTCGTGAATACTTATTTCCAGCAACACAAGATCAGCTGGAAAAAACCCGTAGACGACCGTACCTATATCCGGAGGGTATACCTGGATGTGATCGGCCTGCTGCCTCCTGCAGACAGCGTGGACGCCTTTGTAAAAGATACCCGTCCGGATAAACGCGGAAAGCTGGTATCCCGCCTGCTGGCCCGCGATGAAGCGTATGCCGAGCACTGGCTTACCTTCTGGAACGACGCCCTGCGGAATGACTATACCGGTACCGGCTATATTACCGGCGGCCGCTGGGATATCACCAAATGGCTGTATACTTCGCTGCGGGACAACAAGCCCTATAACATCTTCGTAAAAGAGCTCATCAGCCCGGACAAGACCTCCCAGGGCTTTATAAAAGGGATCCGCTGGCGGGGCACCATCAATTCCAGCCAGAGCACCGAGATGCAGGCGGCACAAAACGTTTCCCAGATATTCCTCGGGCTGAACCTGAAGTGCGCCTCCTGCCACGACAGCTTCATCAGCGACTGGAAGCTGGCCGACGCCTACGCCTTTGCCAACCTGTTCTGCGATTCCACCCTCGAGATCAACCGCTGCGACAAGCCTACCGGTAAGATGGCCGGCCGCCGCATCCTTTTCCAGGAACTGGGCACCATCGACTCTTCCGCCGGCACAAAAGAGCGGCTGAAGCAGCTTGCCGAGTTTATGACTGAACCCAAGGACGGAAGGCTGTACCGCACCCTGGTCAACAGGATCTGGGCCCAGGTGATGGGCCGCGGCATCGTTGCCCCCGTGGACATGATGGACAATGTGCCCTGGAGCCAGGACCTGCTGGACTGGCTGGCCTCCGACTTTACCGCCTCGGGATATGATATCAAAAAGCTGCTCTATACCATTCTTACCTCGCAAACCTACCAGCTGCCTTCGGTAACGATGGAAAATGAAAATGCGATCGTGGCGGAGAACTTCGTTTTCCGGGGTATGCTGCGCAGAAGACTTACCGCCGAGCAGTTCAGCGACGCCGTAAGCGAAACGATCTATCCCGTGTATACGGACAGCGCCAAGGTGTACCGGCTGCTGCCTGAAGACGTCAGAACCGATAAAGTTCCGTTTACGCGCGCTTCGCTGGTGAAGAACGACGCCTTCCAGACCGCGCTGGGCCGCCCCAACCGGGAAACGGTGGCCACCAGCCGCCCTTCCCAGTCCAGCTTGCTGCAGGCGCTGGAGCTCACCAACGGCACCTTGTTCAACACGGCCATGAAGCTGGGGGCGGACAAATGGAAAAAAGCGTATCCGGATCCGGAAGAGATGGTAAAAGAAGTGTTCCGGAGCACGCTGGGCCGCGCGCCCACCGATAAGGAGCAAACTGTGGCGATGGGCGTGCTGGGCGATGCGCCTACTGTGGCAAACATACAGGACTTCATGTGGTCGGTGACCCTGCTTCCTGAATTTCAGCTAATCTATTAAACACAAAAATAAACAACCATGAAACCCACCTGGAACAGAAGGGATTTCATCAGAAACACAAGCGCAGCCACCCTGGCTGCCATGGCGGCGGGCGTTCCCGTGGCCAGCTTGCTGAGCAGCTGCGGCAGCGGTAAAAAGAAGATCGCCTCCACCGCAGATACCGTCATCCTGCTATGGATGGCCGGCGGTATGGCCCATACCGAAACCTTTGACCCCAAACGGTACGATCCTTTTGAAAAAGGAATGGAAGGCAACCGCGTGCTGAGCACCTTCAAGTCGGTGCCGACAGCGGTAGACGGCATCCATTTCTCGGAAGGCCTCGAGTCCATCGGCAGCGTGATGGACAAAGGCACCGTCATCCGTTCGTATGTAGCCGCGGATATGGGTCATATCCTCCACTCCCGGCACCAGTTTCACTGGCATACCTGCTACGAACCGCCGCAGACGCTTGCCGTACCGCATATCGGAGCATGGATCGCCAAGGAGCTGGGACCAAAGAATCCCGTTATCCCCGCCTTTATCGATATCGGCCAGCGCTTTACCCTCGGCGAAGGAGAAGAGCTGAAAGCTTTTCATACCTCCGGCTTTCTGGGCAACGAGTTTGCTCCTTTTATCATACCCGATCCCAGCGAAGGCCTGGAGAGCGTACGTCCTCCCGTGGGCATGAGCGCCAAACGTTTCGAAAAACGAAACCAATTGTACAACCAGCTCATCCAAAACAGTCCCCTCGGGGAATTTGGCAGCGGTTACCAGAAAGAATCGCTGAAGCGCTCCATGGAGCAGGCCTATATGCTGCTCAATTCTCCGGAAGCCAAGGCTTTTGACCTGAACCAGGAACCCAAGGCTTCTTACGATATCTATAAGACCGGAGGCCGCTTCGGCCTGGGTTGTCTGCTGGCCAAACGCCTGACCGAACAGGGAGCCCGCTTTATCAGCGTCACCAGCGAATATGAGCCCTTCAAAGGATTTGACACGCACGAGAACGGGCATACGCGCATGATCGGTATGAAGAAGATGATCGACAAACCCGTGGCCCAGCTCATCAAAGACCTGGATAAGAGCGGTCACCTCGACCGCACCCTGATCATCCTGGCCAGCGAATTCAGCCGGGACATGATGGTGGAAGGACGCCCGGACGCCAAGGTAAAAGAACAGGTAAAGCAACCCGATATTTTATCCGATATGAAATTCTATGGTATGCACCGCCACTTTACCGACGGCTGCTCCATTCTCATGTTCGGCGGCGGTATCAAAAAAGGATTTGTCTACGGAAAAACAGCCGATGAACGGCCCTGTAAAACCATCGAGAAGCCGGTGCGGATAGACCAGATCCACCAGACCATCTATCATACGCTCGGCATTCCCGAAGATACGCAGTACGAAGTGGAAAAACGGCCCTTCTATACCACGCCGGACGGCAAAGGCAAGCCGGTGATGGAACTGCTGGCCTGACACACCTATTGATTCAGCTCGCTGTACTCCTTCCGGTAGGCGGAGGGCGACTGCCCCGTAAGGGTACGGAACTGCTTGTTGAAGTTGGAAAGCGTCGGGTAGCCGGAAGCATAGCATATCTGCGCGATGGTATGATCGCTTTCCTGGAGCAGCTTGCAGGCATAGCCGATACGCAGCTCGCTGATAAAGCCGGAAAAGGATTTATTGGCCCGCGTGCGGAAATACCGGCTGAAAGAAGAAGGTGTCATACAGGTCAGCGCCGCTACCTCCTTCAGGCTGATCTCCTGCCGGAACCGGGATATCACGTACTCGTATACCCGCGTCATCCTCGCCGCTTCCGACTCCTTGAAGACATTCGTATAGCCGTCGGGGTTCAGATATTCATATTGCCGCGAATGGGCCAGCAGGTCCAGTATCTCCAGCAGGCGGACAATGCTGCCCGTGCCGTGCATGCTGAGCAGCTCCAGCATCAGCCGCGTGACGGTATCCCGCGTGGCGCCCTTGTAGGCAACACCCCGCGCCGCTTTCTGAAAAAGCTGCCGGATGGCAGACAGCTCCTCCTTGCCCGTCAGCGCTCCCCCCATAAAGTCTTCCGGGAAATAAATGACGACGCCGCGCGTCTTCAGATCATTGTTCCGCTCATAATAGGCATCTTCACAACGCCAGAGGTGGGGGATGTAAGGCCCCGTCAGCACCATATCCCCTTCCTTGTAGGGATGTATGCTGTCGCCGATAAAGCGGGTACCCCTGCCCTCCAGCACCACAAAAAGCTGGTACTCCGCATGGAAATGCCAGTTGGGATCAAAGAATTTTTCATGCAGATCCCTGATCACAAATGCCCGGCTCTCCGGGATGGGCGACTTACGTACAGCGCGCTGTATCATTTCCACCTATTTATCCTCTCAAAGTAAAAAAAGTTCATAACTTGACAAAATACAGTCGGCTTTGGAAAAAAAACAGCAAGATTACTGCGGCCGGCCGGGGGAACTTAGCCATTCAAACGCAGACATTCTCTATGAAAAATATCCCTCTGTCCCGTCTGGTCCTTTTTGGGTTGATGGCTGTATGCTGCTGGGCCTGCTCCGGCAAACGCAGCCATCACTCGGACCGGGTAGAGCTGCTCTTCCTGGGCCACCAGAGCATCCACCACAATTCCAGCGCCTATGAGCCCATCCTGGCCTCTTATCTATTCCCGAAGGGAATCAATATCACCTATACCGAAGACCCCGGCGACCTGAACGAGGACAACCTCAGCAAATACGACGGACTGATCATCTATGCCAACCATGATTCCATCACCCCCGCCCAGGAAAAAGCCCTGACAGGTTTTGTAAAAGGCGGCAAGGCTTTTATTCCCATACATTGCGCATCGTTCTGCTTTCAGAATTCGCCCGAATACATCAGAATGGTCGGCGGCCAGTTCAAATCGCACGACACCGGCACCTTTGCCATGACGATCGTAAAGCCGGACCACCCCGTCATGCAAGGATTCCGCCCCTTTGAAACCTGGGATGAGACCTATGTGCACGACAAGCTCAACCCGGAGAACATCGTGCTCACCGAGCGCGTGGAGGGCGCTCATCACGAACCTTATACCTGGGTGCGCAACTATGGCAAAGGCCGCGTATTCTACACGGCTTACGGGCACGACGAGCGCACCTGGCAAAACCCGGGCTTCCTGCAGCTATTGGAACGGGGTATCTTCTGGGCGCTGAGCGACGAAGCCCGGGAAAAGGCCGCACGTGTACACCTGCCCCGCACCGAACATGTAAAAGCGCCTATCCCCAATTACGAAAAACGGGACCCGCCGCCGCAGCTGCAAAAACCCCTGCCCTGGGACTCGTCGCGACAGCTCATGCAGGTACCGGTGGATTTCGAAATAAAGCTCTTTGCCGCCGAGCCGGATATTATCAACCCCATTGCCATGGCCTGGGATGAAAAAGGACGGCTCTGGGTCATCGAAACCACCGATTATCCCAACAACAAGCTGGACGACAAATCGCCGGGCGACGACCGCATCAAGATCTGCGAAGATACCGACGGCGACGGCCGTGCGGATAAGTTTACCGTATTTGCCGACAAGCTTAATATCCCCACCAGCCTCACCTTTGCCAACGGCGGCGTAGTGGTGTCCCAGGCCCCCGATTTTCTCTTTTTTAAAGATACCAACGGGGACGACCGGGCCGATGTCTGCGATACGATCTTTCACGGCTGGGGCACCTTCGATACCCATGCCGGGCCCTCCAACCTGCGGTACGGACTGGATAATCATCTCTGGGGCACCGTGGGCTATTCGGGGTTCGACGGCACCGTCGACGGACAGCACCTGAAATTCAGCCAGGGCGTTTACCGCTTTACGCCGGACGGCCGGCAGCTGGATTTTCTGGCCGGTACCAGCAACAACACCTGGGGGCTGGGCTTTTCCGAAACCTTCGACGTGCTGCTGTCTACCGCCAACAACACGCACAGCGCCTATTATTCCGTTCCGGACCATTATTTTAAAAACCACCGCCGCTTCGGACAGGGCGTCACCAAAATAGACGGACATTATGAAATGCAGCCCATCACGCCCAACCTGCGGCAGGTGGATGTGCACGGCGGCTTTACCGCGGCGGCGGGGCATAATCTTTATACCGCCCGCAGCTTTCCGCAGGAATACTGGAACCGTATCGCCTTTGTCTGCGAACCGACCGGCCGGCTGATCCACCGGGCCGTCCTCGAACCCAAAGGATCGGGTTTTGCCGAGCACAACGGGGGCAACCTGCTGGCCAGCGCAGACGACTGGGTAGCGCCCGTGCAGGCATCCGTAGGGCCGGACGGAGCCGTCTGGTTCCTGGACTGGTATAACTTTATCGTACAGCACAACCCTACTCCCGAGGGCTTTGAAACCGGTAAAGGCAACGCCTATATCAACCCCTGGCGGGATCATTCGCACGGACGCATCTATCGTATCGTTTACAAATTTGCCACCCCTCCTGCCCGCATGGAGCTGAGCGCCTCCGACCCCGAAGGCCTGCTGAAAGGGTTGGAGAACGATAACATGTTCTGGCGTATGACCGCCCAGCGGCTGCTCGTTTCCTCGGGCAATAAAAGCAGCCGGGTGCTGAACGGACTGTACCGCCTCGTCAACAACACCGATACGGATGCCATCGGGCTGAACAGTCCCGCCGTCCATGCCCTCTGGACCCTTAAAGGACTTGGCGTGCTGGACAGCCAGCACCCCGAAGCCCTGGATGCCGCCGTAAAAGCGCTGCGTCACCCGGCGGCGGGCGTACGCAAGGCTGCGGTACAGGTGCTTCCGCGTACCGGCGCTATGCTGGAACAGATCGAAAAATCCGGTATCCTGCAGGACCCGGATCTTCATACCCGGCTGGCCGCCTTCCTGGCGCTGGCAGACATGCCCGCATCCCCGGGAGTCGGGGAAGCGGTTTATAAGTCGGTCCTCCAACCCGTCAATGCCGGCGACCCCTGGCTGCCCGATGCCCTGCTGGCCGCCGCCATTACCCAGCGGGAAGGCTTTATCCGGGCCTTCAAAGCCGGCGCAGCTTCCCGCTCCCCGGCAGATTCCCTGGCTGAAAATATCCGCGAAAGACTGGGGCCGGAAGCCGGCGACAGCATTGCCGCCGCCGTTCATGCCGACATGACCATCCAACTGAAGGTCGTACAGCACGATATGAAATACGACCGGAAAACGCTCTATGTAAAGGCCGGCAAAAAGATAGCGCTTGTCTTTGAAAATCCCGATTTCATGCAGCATAACCTGCTGATCCTGCAGCCGGGTTCGCTGGAGAAGGTGGGCGCGGCCGCCGACGAGCTGGCCCGCGATCCGAAAGGGGCGGAAAAAAACTATGTGCCGGATATACCGGAAGTGCTGGCCGCCACACCGCTGGTCAATCCGGGCGGATCTTTTGTGCTGGTCTTCACCGCCCCGGAAAAGCCGGGCGATTACCCGTTTGCCTGTACCTTCCCGGGACACTGGCGCGTCATGAACGGTATCCTGAAGGTAGAGCCCTGAACCTGTTCCCCGGCCGGCGGCAACAGGGTTGCCGGCCTTCTGTACACCCAAAACCGCAGCACATGCCCCAGAAAAAGATTAACGTCGCCATCGTAGGACTTGGTTTCGGCGCGGAGTTCATCCCGATCTACCAGCGCCACCCCGGCGCGCATATGTATGCCATCTGCCAGCGCACCCGCAGCAAGCTCGATGAGATCGGGGATGCCTTTGACGTGGAAAAGCGGTATACCGATTTTGACGAGCTGCTGAAAGACCCGGATATCGATGCCGTACACATCAATTCGCCGATCGCCAACCATGCCGCGCAGTCGCTGGCCGCCCTGCGGGCCGGTAAGCACGTGGCCTGCACCGTACCCATGGCCACCACTGTGGAAGAATGCCGGCAGCTGGTGGAGGCGGTACAGGAAACCGGCCTGACCTATATGATGATGGAAACCGTGGTCTACAGCCGCGAGTACCTGTATGTCAAAACACTTTACGAGCAGGGCGAGCTCGGGAAGCTGCAATTCCTCCGGGGCTCGCATCAGCAGGAAATGGCCGGCTGGCCCGGTTATTGGGAAGGACTTCCGCCGATGCACTATGCCACGCACTGTGTAGCCCCCGTACTGTCCCTGCCGGACCGCGACGCCGCCTATGTGTCCTGCTTCGGCTCCGGGCGTATCGACGAAAACCTGATCGACAAATACGGTTCACCGTTTGCCATCGAGACCTGTCATATCCGGCTGAGGGATTCCGACCTTTCCGCCGAAGTCACCCGTTCTCTTTTCAACACCGCACGTCAATACCGGGAAAGCTTCGACGTATATGGTTCCAAAAAGTCTTTTGAATGGTCGCTGACCGAAGCAGGTACGCACATCCTTCATACCGGCGAGGAACCGGCTGCTACGGAGGCGCCCGACTTCGCCGACCGGCTGCCTGAAGACATCCGGCCGTTCACACGGCAGGGGGTATACGACGCGGAAGCGCATCAGCACCTCTCCTTTATCCAGGGCTCCGGCCACGGCGGATCGCACCCGCATCTTGTCCATGAATTTATCAGCGCGCTGCAGGAAGGCCGAAAGCCTTATCCCGATGTACGCCGCTCCGCCAACATCACCTGCGTCGGCATCCTGGCCCATATGTCTGCCATGGCAGACGGGAAGCTGATACCCCTGCCCGCCTTTACCTTTGCGGCAGGGTAGCCCCGTTGCGGCTATTTAACAACGATGCCTACCGGAGTTCCTTCAAAGGCACCCTGGCCAGATAAATGGCCGTGTTCTTTTCATGCGAAGAATAATAGGAAACCCAGAGCTTGCCGCGATAGCTGACCAGTCCGGGATAACTGTTGTCGCCCCCGCTGGGCAGGCGGACGGTTTTCCGGACACGGCCCAGGGTATCCGTTACAAAAAGGGCGGTATAGAAATGATCTTTTCCCCCTTCGGAAGCATACAGCCGCGATGCCATGCAGATACGATCTTTGCCCAGGAAGATAAAGTTAGGGCCGCCCAGGCGGATGTCCAGCTTCTGATACGCCCAGTCCCGGTAAGGCGGCCGGCTGCGCGCCAGCACCCCTTTCTGATCGCCCAGATCTCTTCTGATCAGGACATACATTTCGTCATGCTGATCAAACCGGATAGTGGATTCATTCGGGAAGCCGTCGACCTCGAGCCGGCTCATCCGTTCAAAGGTCTGCCCGTCGGTAGTGCGCAAAAGATAGCAGGCGGTCCGGTCTTTCCGGTCGCCGGTGCCGGCCTGGTAGTCGATGGCGTAGCCGGTTCCTTTATGCCAGGTCACCCGCCATATCCAGTTGCCGGAAGGCGGGAGACCAGGGCCCAGCTTTACCGGGCGGGGCGCAGAAAAACGGCTGCCCGTTTCATCGGAAAAGGAGACGTGCGTCTGCCCGTCTACCAGCACCTTACCCCGGTATACCGAACCGCCCATCAGGATCATCAGCTTTCCCTGCGGCGTCACCGATATCTTGGGATCCCTGAGATCCGTGCCGGCTTTTTCCAGTACGGCGATGCTATGCCAGCTTTTTCCGTCGGCCGAACGCAATACCTGTATCTTGCCATCGGTTCCATACACGTGCGCGGAGGCCTCTCTGAATACGCAATAAAAGGCATTCCGGAAGCGGAGCAGATCCGTAAAGGCGTTATGCGGCGCACGATCCCATATCCTGATCGCTTCCGGCATAGGCGTGTCCGTGGTACTTTTTCTCAGCGAAGCGCAGCTACAAAGGGAAACGGCAAATACGATCGTAAATAGTTTTTTCATTTTTATGGTTTGTCTGTTGAATAGTCAGGTATCGTGCATGCGCGAATTGTCCTTGTGTCAAGCTGTCATCAGAAAACGGACAAAAGCCTCCTTCGCTGCTTTCAGGCGACGGGGATCTATCCGCGCATCAGGATCGAAAAATTCCGGCAAAATGTCGACCCCGTTTTTTTTCAGCGTCCGTTTCCATATGCCCGTCACCTGCCCGTTGACGACAACCACAGGCCAAAAGATGCCGTTGTTCGAAATTGCCCGGCGCTGGTGCCCGGACGGCAGCACCGCCTTCCGGTCTTTATAGCCGATGATATATTCGTCAAACGCCGGCAACAGATATACGGACGGTTTGGCTTTTTTTGCCGGCGCAACCACCTCCGGCGGAAACCAGTAGGTATCGTCGCCGACCTTTTCCGAAAGGAAACTATGCTGCACGAAGTCCAGTCCTTTTCTGGCTTCCGTGCCGCTGAGCCCCGACCACCAGGAAAAATCCGCCACAGTAGCCGGTCCGTGGCTGGAAAAATATCGCTCCGCCAGCATGGCCAGGGCTTCATCGCGGTCCAAGGCCCTCGTCTCCGGCACCCTTTCCGCCAGCAAAGCATAGGTGATCTTTTTATCTTTCGTGGCCCCGCTGCAGAGGATGCCCTCCAGCTCGGCCGACAGCAGCAGGTGCGATCCCCTGACGTCTGTGGTAGCGATCTTCGCCTTTTCAAGGCGGGACAGCAGCGCTTCACGGGTGAGATGTTCGCCTTCTGAAAGCGCTTTCTCCAAGATCCTGTGGCTCTTGCGAATGACGGTGGGGCTCAGCTCCAGCCGCCGGTGCCGGCCGGCCAGCGAGGCCTTCAGACGGGGAGCCGTCAGCGCGAGCATCCAGCGGATATCCTCAGCCGCCACAAAATGCCAGGTGGGCCGCAGCACATGCGTGCGGATGATCGTACCGCCGGCTATGGCCTCCTCTACCGTCCGGTCCGTAGCGCCGGGAAGCCGCAGCCCTATCGCCCATTTTGCCATGGCATAATCCTGGGCCTGCATGGCGCCCATCCGGTATACCGTTTCCATTACCCGCTTGTCATTCGTTTCCGCGATCTGCTGGCTGTACAGTCGCATGCGGGCGATATCTCTGGTATTCATCTGAAAAATATTTAGCTGCTGCAAACGGGCTTTCCGGTTCAGCCCCGCGTAAATTTCCCGATCGCATAAACAAATTTCCGGATCGGACAAGTCCACCCTTTTCACCCTTTATACCTTGCGCGAAAATCCGGCTTTCCTGTCCCGGTACTGTTTTTTTCCGGCTCCGAAGGGCATTCCGAAAAACTGAAATTAAATTTTTAAATCAAAAAAAAGATATGAAATTTCTTATCGCCCTGCCTGCGCTCCTGTTATTTGCCGCTCATAGCTTCGCCCAGGAGCAGACCGGGAGGATCACGGGCACGGTTATGGATGCCGGAAATAACCCGGCCGCAGGCATTACGGTTTTGCTGGAAGCTTCCGGCAAAACAGCGGTGACCGGTGAAAACGGCATCTTCGTGCTGAAGGGCGTACCCCCCGGTGTCCATACGCTCCGGATCAGCCTGCCCCGGCACCGGGATGCGCGGAAAACCGTGACCGTCACGGCCGGAGAGACGGCGCATGCGGACATGCGGCTGGCGGTACCGGCCGCCACGCTGGAAGGGGTCACGGTCACCGGAAGCCGGAACGGCTTCAAAGCCGGCAAAACCTCTCCCTCGCTGCGTATCGAGGGCCCGCTGCGGGATATCCCGCAAAATATCCAGGTGGTGACCGGCCAGGTGCTGACCAGCCAGCAGGTCCTCTCGATGAGTGACGGGGTGATCCGCAATGTAAGCGGCGCCACGCGACTGGAGCACTGGGGCGATCTGTACACCCGTGTAAACGCCAGGGGCAGCCGTCTTTCGGCCTTTCGCAACGGCGTAAACATCACCTCCGACTGGGGGCCGCTGGATGAGGACATGAGCTTTGTGGACCATATCGAATTTGTAAAGGGCCCGGCAGGCTTTATGATGTCCAACGGCGAACCCAGCGGCATTTATAATGTCGTCACCAAAAAGCCGACCGGCGTTACCCGGGGAACAGCTACACTGACCCTCGGCAGCTTCGACCTGTACCGCGCCACGCTGGACCTGGACGGCAGGCTAAGCCGGGACGGCAGGTTGCTGTACCGCCTCAACCTGATGGGGCAGAACAAGAATTCGTTCCGGGATTATGAGTTCAACAACCGCTTCAGCATCGCTCCCGTGATCAGCTATCAGCTGGACGACAAAACCCTGCTGACCGCCGAATACACCTACCAGCATGTCCGCATGTCCGAT
Source organism: Compostibacter hankyongensis (assembly GCF_039541075.1). Taxonomy (NCBI): domain Bacteria; kingdom Pseudomonadati; phylum Bacteroidota; class Chitinophagia; order Chitinophagales; family Chitinophagaceae; genus Compostibacter; species Compostibacter hankyongensis. The sequence goes on from NZ_BAABFN010000006.1 coordinate 29,503, forward strand.
CTCGGATCCGCCTACGTCTTTTCCACAGAAGGCTATGCCACCCTGCCGCGGGATTTTACCTTTTCGGAGCCGGGGCTCGAACCCAACCATGTAGGCGAACACAGCGCATTCCTGAACCTGCAGCATCGTTTCAACACCCATTGGAAATTAACCGCCCAGGCGGCGCATTTCGACGACAAGCAGGTGGCCAGCGACATCTGGCCGGAAGCCGTACTGCCCGACGGAAAGGCGATCCGCGACCTGTACAGCTTCGACGCCGCGCTGAAAAACAGCTTCGGCCAGGTGTTCCTGAACGGCAATGTACAGACGGGAAAGGTGCATCACCGTATCCTGACGGGAGTGGACATGGGCACCAAAAAAGAGCTGTACGACTGGGGACAGATATTTCCGCTGGATTCCGCCGGGGCCGAATTCGACAGCAAACACCCGGTATACGGGTCTCCCGCTTACGGCTATCCGCAGATTGACCGCAGCAGCAGCCTGGACCAGCGGGCCGTATCCCGCATCAACCAGTCATACACCGGCCTGTACTTCCAGGATGAGCTGGGCTTCTGGGACAACAAGGTACGGCTTACCCTGGCGGGCCGCTATACTTTTGTGAGGCAGTCTTCAGACGGAGAACAGATCACGGCAAAAAAATTCACACCCCGTGCAGGGCTGAGCGTTTCCCTGGGCAAGCAGGCCTCCGTCTATGCCCTCTACGACCAGTCGTTCCTTCCGCAGACCGGCGTGCTCAGAGGCGGGAAAACACCAAAGCCCATTACGGGAAACAATATTGAGCTGGGGTTGAAAAAGGACTGGTTCGGCTCACGGCTGAGCACCACCCTTTCGCTATACCGGATCATCAAGAACAACGAGCTGTCGCCCGACCCCACCAGCACGCCGGCAGAACCTTACTCGCTGCAGCTGGGGCAAAGCACCGCCGAGGGTGTCGAGTTTGAAGCCAGGGGCGAGATCGCTGCGGGGCTGAGTATCGTGGCCAATTATGCCTATACCGATTCCTATGTCAGCAAGGAAACGGAAGACTATGGCAACATCGTCAAAAAAGGCACCCGCATCGCCGGCTTTGCCAAGCATGACGCCAATGCCTGGCTGGTATACCGGCTGCATAGCAGCGTATTGAAAGGACTCGGCATTTCCGCCGGCTTCAATTACCAGGCCGGCCGGAGCACCTGGAGCTGGACCACGGAGCCCAGCCGCGAAAACCTGCCCGACTACTTCAAGCTGGATGCCGGTCTTTCCTGGGAGCACCGGCAGCTGACGCTGACCGCCAACGTATTCAATATCCTGAACACCTACCTCTATAGCGGCGCCGATTACGGCAATTATTATTACTGGCAGGCGGAAGCGCCCAGGAACCTGCGGTTCAGCGTGGCTTACCGGTTCTGAAAAATTTTTCGTTATTTGGATGTAGCTTTGAGCATGGAGCAATCCAATGCCCGTGAACTGTTTTAAAACCAGCCAACATCCTTCTTATGAAAAGCAACCGCAGAAATTTCCTGAAATTTACCGGTCTTGCCGGCATCGGCCTTACCGGCGGAGGCCTGCTCAAGAGCTTTGCCGCAACGCCCGGCGACCGTCTTCCCGAAAATATCCGCCGGCCCCATAAGCAGCGCTTTAACATGTGCGGCCATGCCGCACCGAAGCTAAACACCGTCCGTGTCGGATTCGTCGGACTGGGACAGCGCGGACCCGGGCACCTGATGAACATGACCCGGCTCGAAGGCGTTGAGATCAAAGCCGTGTGCGATATCCGGCCCGAATATGCCAACCGCGCCAAGAGCCGTGTACAGTCCCTCGGACATAACCCCGACGTCTATACCGGAGATAAAGATGCCTGGAAAAAAATGTGCGACCGGAACGATATCGATATCATCTATATTGCCACACCCTGGGCCCTGCATACTCCCATCTGCATCTACGCCATGGAGCACGGCAAGCACGCCTTCACCGAAGTGCCGGCCGCCCTTACGATCGACGAATGCTGGCAGCTGGTGGAGACCTCCGAGCGTACCCGCAAGCATTGTATGATGTTGGAAAATTGCTGTTATGGCTTCTTTGAGCAGCTTACCCTGAACATGACCCGGCAGGGATATTTCGGAGAAATCATACATGGGGAAGGCGCCTATAACCATAACCTGCTTCATCTTAACTTCGATAAGAACGGATACTGGGAGATGTGGCGGCTGAAAGAAAACATGCATAGAAACGGGAATCTCTATCCTACCCACGGCCTGGGGCCCATCTGCCAGATCATGAACATCAACCGGGGCGACCAAATGGAATACCTGACCTCCATGTCGGGCATCGACTTTATGATGCGGGAAAAAGCCGACGAGCTGGCGGCCAAGGATGATTTCTTCAAGCCTTTCGCCGGCAAGACCTACCGGGGAAATGCCAATACCAGCTGCATCCGCACCCACAAGGGCCGCACCATCATGGTTCAGCACGACGTCACCTCTCCGAATGTCTATTCACGCATCCACAGGGTAGTGGGTACGAAAGGGACTGCCCTCCAGTATCCGCTGGAGGGGCGTATCTCGAATGGCGGCGAAGACTGGCTGAAGGATGAGGAGATGAAAGCTGTCGAAGAAAAATACCAGCCCCCTATTGTCAGAAAGGTAGGCGAGCTGGCCAAAAAGGTAGGCGGTCACGGCGGTATGGACTTTCTGATGGACTGGCGGGTGATCGACTGTCTGCGCAACGGCCTGCCGCTCGACCAGGACGTCTACGACGCGGCGCTGTGGAGCTGCATCTCTCCGCTGAGCGAGTGGTCGGTCGCCAATCGCTCAAAACCCATAGATGTTCCTGATTTTACCGCCGGATCATGGGCTGCCAACAAGCCCGTGGATATCCTGCTCGAGCAGGGAGGGAATACCCAGGTAAAGCATACCGAGCGCTGAGATACGCTTAAGCTATCGATCTGCGGAAAGCATTTTCTTACCGCATTCGATATTATTTCAGTGTTTGCGGGGGAGTGCCTTCCTGTATCGCTGCGATGCGGTGAAATGTTTCCTTCAGCGGGGCGTACAGGGAGGTAAACATTTCAAAATGCTGCTTGTGAATCCGGTGCTGAACCGCGCGGGGCCGGTAGCTTTTGCCGGCCGGGAGCAGTGCCGCGGCCTCCTTCCAGCCTTTCCAGATGCCCATGGCCACCCCGCCCATCATGGCCGCGCCCATGGTGGAAGCATCGGCATGACCGCCTACATAGACCGGCTTCCCCATCACGTCCGCAAGCAGCTGCACCCATTGCGGCGAGTGGGTAAAGCCCCCGCTTACATAGATCCGCTTTGCCGGGGCGGCCTGCTCCTCCACGATCCTGCCGACCTCGTATACGGTATAGCAGATGCCTTCCAGCACAGCGCGCATAAAATGCGCCCGGGTGTGCCGGATGCCGATGCCGACAAAAGCTCCCCTGGCGCGGCCATCCCACATGGGTGAGCGCTCTCCGAGCAGGTAAGGCAGAAACAAAAGCCCCTCGCTGCCGGCAGGCGCCGCACAGGCTGTTTTTACAAAATCAGCATACGTTGCACGCTCCGCCGCCTCTCCCTCAAATTGCCGGGTAAACCAGTCGAGCAGCACGCCGCCGTTATTCATGGCGCCGCCGGTTACATAGGTCTTGCCATCCAGCAGATAACAAAAAAGCCGTTGCCGGGCATCGGCAGACGGTTTACCGGCGGTCATCCGTACGGCAGCGCTGGTACCGATGGTGATGACCAGCCTTCCGGGCACAACAGCGCCCGAGCCCAGATTGGCCAGGCAACCGTCGCTGCCTCCCGTTACCAGGGGCGTATCCGCCGGCAGCCCGAGCTTTGAAGCGTAGGATTTCCGCCATGCGCTCAGCACATGCAGACCGCTGACCGGCTTCGACAACCGGTCAGCGGCAATGCCAGCGGCCTTCAGGGCCGGCGGGTACCAGCGCAGCTTTTCATGATCAAACAATCCGGTGGCGGAGGCAATACCGTAATCCACTACATACTGTCCGGTAAAACGGTAAAGGATATACTCTTTTATGGAGATAAAGCGGGCGGCTTTTTTGAAAAGACGCGGTTCATGCGCCTTCCACCAGATCAGTTTGCAGAGGGGCGACATGGCATGGATGGGTGTACCGGTATGCCGGTAAATGTTCTTCCCGCCGGCCCGGCGACGCAGCGCTTCGGCCTGTTCAACCGCCCGGGAATCCGACCACAGCAGCAGGGGCGTCAACGGATCTCCTTCCCCGTCCACCGCCATCAGGCTGTGCATAGCGGCGCTGAAGCTGATGCAGCGCGGGGAATGTTTTACCTTTTGACGCACCGCCCTGATCACCTTCATCACGGCCTGCAGCACCGCATCGGGATCCTGCTCGCTGTACCCCGAGCGGGGATGCCGGGTTTCGTAGCCCTGCTGCGCTTGTGCGGATACCTTCCCCTGCAGCGACCAGGCCAGGGCCTTGCAGCCGGAGGTGCCGATATCCACACCCATGATATAATCCATAGAACGGTTTTGATACATTTTTGAAATAAAAGCCGCGCTCAGTTAAGATACAGAAAAATATTTATGCAATTTGAAAGCTTGACTATAATAAGCTGGCCTCTCAACTGTCCTTCATTTCAGCGCCCGGAGGATCTCCCGTTTACCGGGAGGGCCCGGAAGCTTTTCTACCCTAAATCCAACCTGCTGCATAGCCCTGCGTACATCGCCTTTGCTGCAGTAGGTGGCCAGCACGCCGGGATGCCCCAGGGCATCGTATAGCTTCCGGAATACCGCAACGCTCCACAGCTCCGGCTGAACATCCGGGGCAAAGGCATCGTAATAGATCAGATCAAACTTCTCACCGAAGACATATTGCAGCAGATCGGCACGGACTTTTTTCAGGATAAACCCATCGCCTAAATCTTCCGCACGGTCCCAGGCTGCGGCATGGAGCTGCCGGAACGACGGCGCCTCATCCGGCAGCAGCTCCGCATAATTCAGCAATTCCGTTTCGGCCAAACTCAGGGGGAAGCATTCCAGCGCTTCGTAGTAAACGGAACAGTGATGTGCTTTTGCATACCGGCGGGTGAGCAGGGCATTCAGCCCCGTCCCCAGACCCATTTCAAAAACACGCAGGTGACCCGCCGGCCGCCGGCTGCAGCAATAATCCATCCCCGCTGCTATGAATACATGGCGGCTCTCCTGCAGCGCCCCGAACCGGCTGTGATACGTGGCATCATACCGGGCGTCGGAAACGGTGGCGGAGCCGTCGGCTGTTATGATGATCTTTCTTTCCATACCGGGAGAAGCATTACGACTTACTCAGAATACGGGAAAATCTGGCGATGTCCGCAGCCGGAGGCAAGGGTTGCTCCTGCAGCAGACGGTCGCTGAACTTGCGGGCCAACCACGGGGCCAGGGAGCAGCCTTTGCTGCCCATGCCGTTCAGGATGCCCACTTCAGGAGCACGGGGATGAAGTCCGGCAAAGGGACGGTATTCCGCTGTGGCCGGCCGCGTGCCCGCGAGGTGGTCCGTAATCCGGTAGGGCAGCTTCAGCCAGTGCTGCAGCTGTCTTTCCACCTGCTGCCGGAAAGCCGGGGTCGGATGCGTATCGCTGAAGGTCCACGCATACGATGAACCGATCCAGAAGCTGTCGTCCCCCCAGGGCAATATCTTTATCCCCTGCCGGTATACCTGAGTGCGGGGCAGCTCCGGGATGGAGGCGATCAACGCCTCCCCCTTGCTTTGGCTGTAAGGCAAACGGGAAAAGTAGGGATTATCATAGCCCGCCGTGCCCTCGCAGCAGATGATCTTGCGGGCGCGGATATCTTTATAGATCACTTCACCGGGTTGTACAGTACAGTCTTCCCACTCAAAAGCCGTCTCCCGCAGCAGGTTTTCTTTCTTCAGATATTTTCGCCAGGCCTGCAGCAGCGCACGCAGGTCCAACAGCCGGCAGGAAGCTATCCTGCCCAGGCCGTGATCGAAACGGAAATATTCCTGACAGGGCTGCTCATTGTCTGCCAGCTGCAGATAGGGACTTTCGGCAACGCGCCGGGTAAAGCTGTCTTTTGCTTCCGCAGCAGGGAAAAAATCCAGTATCTCGCAGGTCGACAGCAGGGACAGGGACAAATGTGCTTCCAGCTCCCGGTAAGTCTCGTCGGCAGCCGGCAGCAGCTCTTCCGTCATCCAGGACGTCACATAACGTTTCCCTGTGACGGGATTGATCAGCCCGCTGGCGACTTTGCTGGCGGTAAACGGCCTGCTTTCGTCGATCACCAGCACGGAGGCGCCGGCTTTCAGCAGGTAATAGCTCAGCAGGGTACCGCAGATGCCTTGCCCTATGATGAGGTAATCCGGCTGCATGATGCAAAGAAAACCCTTTTACAGGAAATCCGGCTTGACTTTCCAACTTCGTTTTCAGCCACCTATCCGAAAGCCCCAGGTTTTGCGGACAGGCGCAGGAATATTTTTCAGGGAAGGCTCCCCGTCAAAAAAGCTAAAGCTCTGGTCCCACTCCCAGTAGGCAAAGGGGATATGCAGCGCTTCGAGCAGCCCTTTTATGGTCGCCATATAGCGGACGCGGCTGGCCGGATCGGGATATTTTTTATAGCTGCCCCATTCTCCGCAGAAAACGGGCACCTTAAATTTATCCGAGAAAGCTTTTGCCGCTTCCAGCTTCTTCCGCAGGCTTGCCGCCTGCCCTTCCACCGAATAGGCATTATAGTTATGCTCGCCCCAGGTGCCTTTGGAAAGCGGGTTCAGCGGCGGCATGGCCGAAGCATCATACGGAAAGGGGATGCCCGTATTCGCGGTCTCTTTTTTCCCGGCCCAGCTTGCCCCCTGGTGCGTAAAAAGGAAGGGATCGTAAAAATGAAAGGTATAGATGATATTGTCATCGGGCAGCACGCCCATCTTCAGCAGCCCGTCGATGCTGTTCCAGCTTTCCCCGCCGATGATGAGGGTATGATGCGGAGCGATATCGCGCACCGTTTTCAGCAGCTGCAGCGCGCATGTTTTCCAGGCCTCGCTGCTGATCTGGTGGGGTTCGTTGTACAATTCAAAAAATACCCGTTCCGGATCGGTATCCTTGTAGCGGGTGGCCACCTGCCGCCATATGGCTTCCAGGCGGGGCAGCTCCTGCATGACCCTGGCGGAGTCGTCCAGCGCCCCGTGATGATCGTCAATGATCACCTTCAGCCCGTACTCGCCGGCCCAGGACAGGATGGAGTCTATGGCGGCAAAATACCGGCGCTCTTCAATAACATACGGCGCCTTGCGGCTGGTCCAGTGATCAAACGATACCGGCAACCGGACCGTGGTAAAACCCAGCTGCCGCATCAGCGCCAGATCCTGCTTTTTTCCGGCAATGCTGCCCATATCGAGGTAATCCCGGTAATCCTTTTCCGGCGTACCGTTCCAGTAGTTCTCCAGCCAGGAGAGGTTGATGCCCATGCCCATGGCGCCGGCCCGCTTCCAGGCGGGCGACTGGGCGCTGACGGGAAGGTTGAGCAGCGCTGCTGCGCAGCAGAAGATAAGGAGACGGAGGATTTGCATGATGCCGGAGTTTGAATCCTGCGTAAAGATCATAAATTTCTGCGATACCCGGTATAGCTCCAAGTTTAAGGATCTCCGGGACGTATACTACCTGCTTTTCCCTTCACATTGCCGGCAGATACCCGTAATCGTCAGATTGATGGATTTGGCCTTAAAGCCCCTGGGCAATTTCACCGGAGCGAATTCAATTTCGTCCATACAATATACCCTGTTACACACCAGGCAGTTGAAATGCATATGCTCGTCATAATGCCTGTGCTCACTGCATTTTTCCGAACATACCGCATAATTGGCGGTCCCCTTCTGATCCAGCACCTTGTGAAGAATACCTTTTTCTTCAAAGGTCTTCAATGTCCGGTATAAGGTTACCCGATCTACCCGGTCTCCCAATTTCTTTTCCAGGTAAGACTCAGGAGTAGCCACCTTCCGGGAAGTAAGAATAGACAATATATTGAGCCGCGGCGGGGTTTTCGACAACCCGTGCTTCTCCAATAGCTCGGCGTATTTGCTCCTAACTTCTTTCATCATATGATTCTCCTTGCATAAGCATACCCTTATAATCCGTATCCCTTATTATGTCTGCAAAATTACAATTTCTTTGCTTCTGTTCAATTATTTGCAACATTGTTGCATTTATGTGGATTATTCCCTACATTTGTTCCTTAATTCACTTATATGGCTGTTAAAAAATTGCCTGTTACCGTGCTCAGCGGCTTTCTTGGAGCAGGGAAGACAACCTTGCTCAACCACATCCTGCATAATAAAGCGCAGCTCAAAGTGGCCGTTATTGTCAATGATATGAGCGAGGTGAATATTGACGCCCGCCTGGTGGAAAAGGAAAATACACTCTCCCGGACAGAAGAAAGGCTGGTGGAGATGAGCAACGGCTGCATCTGCTGTACACTGCGGGAAGACCTGATGCTGGAGGTAGAACGGCTGGCCAAAGAAAACCGGTTTGATTACCTGCTCATCGAAAGCACGGGTATCAGCGAACCGGTACCTGTTGCGCAGACGTTCAATTATATGGACGAAGAGAATGGCATGGACCTTTCCCGGTTCAGCTATATTGATACGATGGTCACCGTGGTGGATTGCTTTAATTTCTTTAAGGATTTCGGCACAGACGAACTGCTGAAAGACCGTAACCTGACCGATACGGAAGGCGATAATCGCACGATCGTGAACCTGCTGACCGATCAGATCGAATTCGCCAATGTCATTGTCCTGAACAAAACGGACCTGGCAGGCAGGGAGGCGGTAGGCATATTGAAAGCCGCCATTCACAAGCTCAACCCGGGCGCCAAAATTATTGAATCCGTGTGCGGCAAGGTAGATCCCGGAGAAATAATCAATACCGGACTGTTCAACTTTGAAGAAGCGCAATATGCTGCCGGATGGCAAAAAGAGCTGGAGGAGGAGCGTCATACGCCTGAAACGGAGGAATACGGCATCAGTTCCTTTGTGTTCCGGGATCAAAGGCCCTTTCATCCCGGTCGGTTCTGGGAATACCTGAACAAAGCCTTTCCGGCCAACATCATCAGGTCCAAAGGCTTGTTCTGGCTTGCCTCAAGACCGGACGACGCCATTAACTTCAGCCAGGCAGGCGGCTCCTCCCAGCTCGAACGTGCAGGCGTATGGTGGTGCAGCATACCTTATTTCAAAAGGATCCGCTACGCAGATTACGTATATAACAGGGATCATATCGAAAGCAGGTGGAGCCGGCGATGGGGGGACAGGATGAATGAGATCGTGTTTATCGGGCAAGACATTGAAAAAGAAAAAATGATCGCCGGCCTGAAACAATGTCTGTGTACTGAAGCAGAAATAGCGGCCATGGAGAACGGCATTCGCTTTCCGGATGATTTTCCGATCGCATAAAAAAGGGTTTAAATTCCTGAGTGCCAATGAATTTAATGTATGTCCATTGGAGGGCCGATCCGGTCATTTTCCGGTTGGGGGCCTTTTCCTTACGGTATTATTCCGTTTTGTTTGCCGGCGGTATTGTGTTCTCTTATCTCTTTTTACAAAAGATCTTCCGGCAGGAAGGGATGGACAGCCGTGTCTTTGAAAAATTCGCCATATACATCGTTGCCGGCACCGTGGCTGGGGCGCGGCTGGGACATTGTCTTTTTTATGAACCGGGGTATTTCCTGCGCCATCCGCTGGAGATCATTCTTCCGTGGCAGGGTATGCCGTGGACGGCGGACTTCCGTTTTACCGGCTATCAGGGCCTGGCAAGTCACGGCGGAGCGTTGGGCATATTCCTGGCGGTCTGTCTTTTCTCCAGAAAATATCCTGTCAGGATCCTGTGGCTACTGGACCGGCTGTCCCTGGTCGTGCCGGTAGCGGGCGCCATGATCCGGCTGGGCAACCTGATGAATTCGGAGATCATCGGCAGTCCGTCTGAATTGCCCTGGGCTTTTGTCTTTGAGCGGGTCGATAACCTTCCGCGGCATCCTTCGCAATTATATGAGGCCCTGTTGTATCTTTCGTTGTTCTGTGTTCTATACCGCCTTTATAAGAAAACCAAAAGCCGGAGCGTTGACGGTATCCTGTTCGGATGGTTCCTGACCGGCCTTTTTCTCATCCGCTTTTTTGTAGAATTTTTCAAAGCCAATCAGGAGGCTTTTGAGAACGCGCTGCCGCTGGATATGGGGCAGCTGCTGAGTATTCCTTTTATTATTGCGGGGGTTATCCTATTGTATAAGAAGCTGATATTAAAACCCCGTCAGCATACTGAAAATGAACCAGCGGCGCTTTAAGGAGCCTTCCATCCCACACCGTCTGTTGTATGTTTCGCATCTCCTCCCTCCCGCGTTAGATTGCAGTTCCGAGACCGGGGAATGCGGCTGCAAACTACAATTCCCGGATCCAGATATTCCGGAAGCTGACCGCGCTGCCATGCCCCTGCAGCCGGAGCGGGGCCTTATCATGCAGCTCATAACGGGGCATACCGATATACTGTATGGTACCCTGTATCTCAAAATGGTTCAGGGTCAGCACGCCATTGTGCACCACCGTGATATAGGCGGGCTGTTCGACGGAGCCGTTATACCGGAAACGCGGAGCGGTATAATAAATATCGAAGGTATTCCATTCGCCGGGTTTGCTGGAGGCATTGGCCATGGGGATGGCCTGCTTATAGACGCTTCCGATCTGACCGTTGGAGTAGAGGGGCGTCTCATTGTGATAGGAATCGAATATCTGCACTTCATAACGTTCCTGTAAATACACGCCGCTGTTGCCGGCATTGTTATGATCCGGACTGCTCTTGGCATCGGCGGGTATACGGAACTCCACATGCAGCTGGCAGTCGCCGAACTTCTGTTTGGTCCGGATATCGCCGGTTCCCGGCTTCACCGTCATGGCGCCGTCCTTCAGGATCCACTGACAGGGCTTTCCGTCTTCGGCCATGACCCAGTTGCCGAGGCTTTTCCCGTCGAAGAGCACGACAGCGTCGGAAGGGGGAGCCCCGTTGACGCCCGGCGTAACGATCTTGGGCTTCGGCTCCCATACCTCCGTCGCCTCGGGTTTGGTAAAATCCTTTTTGAAAACATCCTGACCATGGGCGGCGGCGCAAAAGCCCAGCGCCGGCAGGAAAAAGAGAAATTTTTTCATAATGTTCATATTGACAAGTCATGTACAAGATACCGATAAATTTTCAGGCCATCCAATACCCTTCCGGCACCGGGCAGGCCATACCGGTTGAAGCTGTTAATAGCCGGGGTTCTGTTCCAGTCCGGTCTTGTTGATCTCCAGCAAGGGGATGGGCAGGTAATATTCCCGGGGATTAAATTTCCTTTCCTGCACGGAAACCACGTTATACTGGAGCTTCCCGTTGGGAGAAAGGTTTCCGTTAGCGTCGACCTTTTTCCATTCCACTCCCTGAGCGTTCTTACCGTCCGTCTCTTCTGCGATCATCCACCTGCGCACATCAAAAAAGCGATGATCTTCAAAACACAGTTCTATTCTTCTTTCGTGCCGGATATCCTCAAGCAGCGCCTGCCCGGATGTGTTGACCGGCGGTAGCTTCACCCTGCCGCGGATCTTATTGACATATTCCCTGGCCACATCCTCATGGCCCAGGTGATATTCGGCCTCGGCATAATCCAGGTAGATCTCCGCCAGCCTGAAGAAGATATAAGGCTGGGTACCCAGTCCCTTGTTGAAGTCCAGGCTTTCGTCCATGAATTTGCGCATGGTATAACCGGTGACGGCATAGTTCCAGGATTCGGGCCCGTCCCTGGAATCGAGGCCACCGGGCAGATAGAATTCGGTTTCGCGGCCCCTGTAGGTAGCCCCCTGGTATACGATGTCCGCATAAAAACGCAGTTCCCTGTGTTCATAAGGGTTTTTCTGATCGTAACCGGATGAGGGCGCATCGATCCCTTTGCCGTTGTCCATTTGAAAATCGTTCACGAGGGCCTGCGCCGGCACGTTTCCGGACCATCCGTGATAGCCGTTCGGGGTATTGACCTTGTCGATATTCGGATGGTCGAATTCCGCGGAATAAGGACGGGCAAAGATGATCTCCGGGTTTGCGCTCAGGAAGATCCGGGTATAATCCTCCCAGGTCTCTGCCGGCATCAGGGAATACTGGTTCAGGTCTATCACCGCCTTAGCGGCATCGGCGGCCTGCTGCCACTTGTCATTCCGGTCGTATTCAAAAAGCGGGCCGTTGGGCGTTGAAGCAGGATCATGCAGTTTGCTGGCGGCATAAAGCAGCACCTGGGCCTTCAGGGCCAGACAGGCTCCCCGCGTGACCCGTCCCCAGTCGTCGTCGCTTACGGTCAGCGGCACCATCTCCGCGGCCTCGTCCAGCTCCTTTACGATAAAGTCCACACAGTCCGCATAGCTGTCCCTTTTGGCATCGAACTCGTCGGTCAGTCCGTACTCCTTTGTCACCAGGGGAACGCCGCCGAACAGCGCGATCAGGTCGGCATAGGCCTTGGCCCGGATGAACCTCATTTCCCCTTTCAGCCGGTTGACTGTTTCTTCGTCTGCTCCCTCGACCTCATCTATGCGGCTGAGAAATATGTTGATATTCCTTATGCTTTTGTAGGCCTGTGCCCAGCTATCGGAGAAGACGCCCATGTTGCTCGCATCAATGGTTCCCGAGCTGATGGGCCAGAACCCGTAATCAAACAGCATGAAGGCCTCGTCGCTGGCCGTGGAGAGGAATCCGCCCGCTCCGGTCTGCGGCCAGCCCCAGCCGCCCAGGTCGTTGTAGCTCGAAAATACCAGCCGCTGCGCCAGGCTGATATCGCTCCATACATCCTCTTCCGTAAAAGTAGACTTGGACTCGCGGTTCAGCACCTCCTTCTCACAGCCGGAAAAGGCAAGAAGGAGCGTTACGCCGATGAGCCATACATTTATTTTCGTTTTCATATCGCTTCGGTTTTAGGATTAAAAACTTAAACTCAGCCCGAAATCAATGGTTTTTTGCTGGGGATAATATCCCGCATTGGAAGTATTGATCTCCGGATCAAATACCCCCTCGATCTTATTGGTGGTCATCAGGTTGACGCCCCGGACATACAACCTTAACCCCGCTATATGCGCCGCAGACAGCCAGTCCGCCGGGAAATTATAGGCCAGCTCCAGGTTATTCAGCCGGATAAAGGAGGCGTTGTACAGCCAGAAATCGGATGACTTGGTATTGTATATATCCGTGCGTTGATAAGCGCGGGGATAGCGGGCATTCTTGTTGGCTTCCGTCCACCGGTCATTAAACAGGTATATCGGTTTGTTGCCGCCGTCCAGGAAGAGCAGCATGGTCTGCGCTTTCGCCTGCCCGCTGAAAAACGCATTCAGCTCAAATCCTCTGTAGCTGAGGCCCAGGTTCATCCCGAACTGGAGCTGCGGTATCGGAGAGGTATACTTCCTGACCTGGTCATCGCCCGTGATCTGCCCGTCGTCATTCACATCCCTGTATTTGATATCCCCGGGCTTGGTACCCTGGATATGCGGGGATTGGTCAATTTCTTCCTGGGACTCGTACAGACCGTCGGTCTCATAAACGACCCAGGAATCCATGGGATGTCCTTCCTGTCTCATGTAAGAAGGTACCCCTTTGGGCTCGTCCATGAATACAATCTCATTATGGTTGTAGGTCAGGTTACCACCTACGGTATAATTCAGTTTACCGATACTTCCTTTGTGGCTTACAATCATCTCCAGGCCCTCGTTATTCACCTTGCCCAGGTTCTCCAGCGGCAGCTCCAGCGCGGTATACTGGGGCACGGATTCACTGCGGGTGATCAGGATCTGTCTCCTCTTCGCCCGGAAATAATCCAGGCTGAAAGCGAGCGCCCCGTTCCATAAAACGCCGTCGATGCCCAGGTTGCTGTTGTTCGATACTTCCCAGGTGATGTTGGGGTTTGCGGTATTCGCCACAGTGAATCCGTCCTCCCTCCTGGGATTGATGCCAAAAATATAGTAGCTGTTCAGCTGGTATTGTGTCAGGTACTGAAAGGCAGGGATCCGGTCGTTGCCCATCTTGGCCCAGGAGGCACGGATCTTCAGCTCATTCAGCCAGTCGTGCGCCGGGCTCAGGAACGGTTCATTGGCCATATTCCAGGCCACGGCGATCCCCGGGAATATACCGAAGCGTTTCTCTTCGGGGAAGTTGAAGGATCCGTCGCGCCGCAGGGTGAAGTCGAGCAGGTAGGTCCTTTTGAAATTGTAGCTGAAAGAGCCGAAATAATTGACCCGGCCCGTTTCGCTGGAAGATCCGTTGTTGGTGATCTTGGAGGTGCCGCCGGTGAACAGGTCTACCTTCCGGTCGCTGATCAGGTCCCTCCGGTAGCCGCTCAGTGTATGCCAGTTGCCCCGCTGCTGTTCATAGGCTACAAATCCGCTGACGTTATGATCGCCAAAGCTCCTGTCGTAGCTTATCCTGAAGTGGTAGAACTGGGTCTGCGTCATCTCATCGGACTGGTTCAGGGTCCTGGTATTTCCCACATCCTGGTTATCGCCCGGCTGGGGATCGTATTCCCCGGTGGTCTCATTATACTGGTAAACGGTCCAGGTGTTGTTAAATATCTTCTCGCTGTTGATGTTGAAATCGAATACCCCGTAACCGGTGAGCGACAGCCCGCGTGTCAGCCAGTCCATGTTCAGGTTAAGGGACAATTTGGACTGGAATATCTTGTTGTTGTGCTCTACCCATCCGGCCTTGTCGCTGGAGATGATCACCGGGTTCTGACCTTCCGGGCCGCCGACCCCGGGCAGGCTGTTCGGATAGTAGGCCACGTTATACGGATAGGCCCAGCTGGCGATAAAGGGGATCAGGGAGGATACGTCCCGGGAGGTGCTGTGCTGCTTCTCGAGCCTCCCGGACAGGTCGAACCCTATGCTCAGGTCTTTCGTAATGGCGGCATTGATATTGGATCTTATCTGGTATTGGTTGTACCGGAGCGCATCGGAACGGTAGAGCCCCTTTTGCTGCAGATAGTCCCCGCTGACAAAATACTGTACTTTCTCGCTTCCGCCGGAAGCAGAGATATTGTGGTGCCACGAAGGAGCCCATTGCCTGAATACTTCGTCATAGAAATCGGTGTTGGGATGCGTTAAAGGATCGGATCCTGTCTTAAACTTCTGCAGGTCTTCGTCCGACCATTGCTTTACCATTCCGTATCGGTCTGCGATCTCGTTTTCCCAGGTGGCATATTGAAAAGCATCCATGTACGTGGGCAGCTTTGTAAAGGCGGAGATCGCGTAATCGGAGGACAACTGGATAACGCTCTTCCCCGGCTTGCCCCGCTTCGTCTTGATCACGATCACGCCGTTGGCCGCCTGGGCGCCATAGATCGCTGCGGCGGCATCTTTCAGCACGCTGATGCTTTCGATATCGTTCGGCGACAGATGCGCAAAGCTTTCCCTGGGTACGCCGTCAATGATGATCAGTGGGGAGTTATCTCCGAGTGTAGCCTTTCCCCGGATAAAGATGGCGGCATTATCGCTGCCGGGGATCCCTCCCCGGTTGTTGACCACCAGGCCGGGGATCTTGCCTTGAAGGGCTTGTGTAAGGTTCATCTGGGAGGTCCGCTGCAGCACCTTTCCGTCGATATTGGATACCGATCCCGTTAGTTCTCCTTTGGCCTTTTCGATATAGCCCACTACTACCGCTTCCGAAATAGATCGGATATTGGTCTTCATTTTTATATCGATGGTCGTCCGGCCGGAGATGCCCACGTCACGGGTGATATAACTGATGGAAGAGAAGGACAGGCTGTCAGTACCCTCCGGGACGGTAAGCCGGTACTTCCCTTCGGCATCCGTCACCGTTCCGGTGGTAGTGCCTTTGGCCACGACGTTCACTCCCGCAAGGGGTTCGCCGTGTTCTTCGCTGGTCACTTTTCCCGTAAGGGTCCGGCCGCTTTCCTGCGCCTCGGCGTACAGGGAGCAGCACCACAGCATCGCAGCTATCGTGATGATACGGGCAAGTGCTTGTAATTTATTTTTCATGATTACTTCGGTTTGGTTCATTCATCTTTTTGGCGGCGGAGCCATCCGGGCAATAGGCCGCCTTCCGCAACGAAACCGGGCTGCGCCGGGTCCGTTACAGTCATTGCCCTGCCTTGACGCCCCGTTTTTCAGAGCATCCAGGCCTTGTTTAAGGCAATCCGTGTCCGGTCATTTGTTTACGGTAACATCCTTATTGTTTTGCAGCAGGAAAGCGGCTATGTTGGCTACATCATTCTGGCTAAGAGACATGTGCCTGGGCGAAGGCATAATGGTGGTATTGAGCCGTCTCTTGCTCTCGATCTGTGCGCTTTCCATGATATATTGTTTTCCATAGGTATCCATTGCCGTTACCACGGGTCCGTCAGACAGGAGCAGTCCGTACAGGGCCGCCCCGTTTTTCAGGGTAATGATATACGGCTCGGAGCCGAAGGCCACGGCCGCGTCCGGATGTACGATCGACTCCAGTATACCCGATTTGTCGTACCGGGTCTGTATGGTGGTCAGGTCGGGACCGATCTCATTACCGGTGGTGCCGATCTTGTGGCAGACAAGACAGTTGCTCATGAACAACAGCTTACCCTTTCCGGCGTCGGCGGATAATTTGTCAATGGCCTCTACGGTGTAGGAAGCGGTATCCGATGTATTAAAATAGCGGTCCATCAACGCGTGTATATTACGGTCATCGGCTTTCAGCATCTTCGGGCCGATCTGTTCTATAACGGCGTCGGGTAGTTGTTTCCCGTCCATCAGGGCGACCAGGTGGAGCCTGCCGTCCGGGCTAAGCGCAAGCTGGTTTGCCACAGCCATCCTTACCTTCATGGGCAATGCAGTATCGGCCACCTGCCGCCGGAGCTTCAGCATTTCTGGATGCGCCTCCGGCAGATCGCCCGGGGGCGATTTCCAGTCTTTGAGATAGGCCTGCCAGTCGTTCGTCTTGCGGAATTTCAGCCACCACTGCGCCAGACCGGCTATGCGCCCGTCCTTGTCTCCGGCTATCGTGCGCATGTCATCTGCGGCTTCCCGGTCAGGAATAAAGGCCAATGCCGTCAGCGCCCTTTTTCTGTCCTTTTCCGGCAGTTGCTTGTCCGTTGCCCGGCTTTGCAAGGCCTGCGCGGCAGCATCCGGATGCAGTTCCCACACCAGTCCGGACAGCCGGGGCGACCAGCTTTCAGGCGCTCCGGCATGGAGATGGGATAACAGCAAGGGATAAAAAGCCGCTTCTTTTCCCTGCAGGGCAATACCGAGCGCATTGAGATAGGCAGGATCCTTACCGTCAAAGCCGTCGGCCAGCGACAGCAAAATATCCTGGCACTGATCCAGGGGCACGTCCCGCAGGGCTATGGCCACCTCGCGCCGGACGGCGGGGGATTTGTCGCCGGACAGCTGCTTTGCATAACGCAGCAGCTGAGCGGGCTGGGCCTGGCGCAGGGCGCGGAAAGCCGTGACCCGGATATCGGCGTTCGCATCCTGCAGCAACTTTTCCGTTTCTCCGATACCGGCGCTTCCCAGCTGCGACAGCAGCCAGACCGCACGGGCCCGGTGATACGGATTGTCCGAGGACAGTATCTTCTTTACGTCCGGCAATACCTTGTCGCCCCCGGCCTTTAACAACACAAAACCCTGGTTCCGGACATTGATCGCCGGGCTCAGCAAGGCCTGTATCTGACCCTGAATGCTGCCCAGGTCAATGACCGGGCTTTTCAGCTTACCGTCTTTGGGTACAATGCGGTATATACGCCCATATCCTTTTTTATCGACCATCTGATGTCCGCCTACAATGGGATCATACCAGTCCGCCACATAGATGGCCCCGTCGGTACCGACCGCCACATCGCTGGGACGAAACCATTTGCTCTTTCGCTCGTCCATTGCGTTCCAGCGATAGTGCACATCATCGGTATCGGTAGAAGCAATGAAAGGGGTCCTGTCTGAGAGGTCATAACCGGCGCCGCTGGGCCTGGGGCGATAACCGAAGATCGTATTGCGGCCTGCATCGGCGCTCAGCAGCAGCCCGCGGTACGTCTTACCCAGCGCATCGCTTTCATTCACTACTATTCCGGTGGGAGCGCCCGCCCCATACACGTCCCCGACCGGCATTACACCCGGATCTTCCTGGTGCCAGTGCGCCGTCTGTATGCTTTGACCGGGCCTGCGGTCTGCCCGCCAGGTACGTATCCCCGTTTTACTGAAATATCCCGCGCTGCCGCCTTCCATGACCCAGCTTGTACGGCAGGATTCTACTTCATCGTCGTTATCGTTCTGCCAGAAATTGCCATAGGAGTCCGCAGCGGTCTCGTAGGAATTGCGGAAGTTATGCGCGATCACTTTCAGTCCCGTCCCGTCCGGGTTGACGCTGAACAGCACGCCACCCGTCCATATTCTGCCGTCGTCGCTTTTCATGGCGGGTTTGTTCTCCTTGTTGTAGGGCGTTCCACCGGCATAAACGCTTCCGGCCCGGAGCGTCCATCCCGACTTGTCCGTCACGATATGCGGCCCTGCGTTACCCGCACTGAAATACCATCTCCCGTCGGGCCCTGCAATCCCGGAATGCAAACCATGATCATGATCTTTACCGCCAAAGCCGGTCAGGAAGACCTCTTTTTTATCCGGGTGATCGTCGCCGTCCTCATCCGTATAGACGATCACGGAAGGAGAGCAGGAAACGATGACCTTCTTCCCGATCACGGCTATGCCCAGCGGGGAGACGAGATCCTTATCCTGTACAAATACCTTGGAAGAATCCGCCTTTCCGTCTCCGTCCGTATCTTCCAGGATCATGACCCGGTCGCCCTCCGGGTGGTTCAGGTGCTCGCTGGTATCATTGTTGAAGTCGCGGTAGTTGACCGCTTCGGTCACCCATATACGGCCCCGGATATCCACGTCGATATTGGTGGGGTTGTAAAACATCGGAGACTCCGCCCACAGGGTGGCTTCCAGATCGTCCGGAACGTAGAGCAGGGGCTCCTGTCCGGAGCTGTCACGCTTCTCTTGACATGAAAAGAGAAACATGCCGAAGAGCAGGAGGAAGTACGGGCCGGTTCGGCGTAAAGTATGCATGTTGAATCTATTTATTGAGCATGGATGAGTAAGGATCAGGGACCGCAAGCGTCACAGGCTAAATACCGAACGTATATACGCCGTATTGGAAGCATAAGCATCGGCAACCGTAGCGCCGGGCGGTATGCCCCCTTCCATGATGACCCAGCCCTGGTATCCTATATGATCAAGTACCTTTTTCACCCTTTTAAAATCTATCACCCCCTTTCCGAGCAATGCGCCGTTCTCTTTGAGATGCACCTCACAGATATATTTGGTGCCGAGCAGGGCCATCTCGCTGTAAATATCATGGCCCATCTGATGTGAATTGGCCACATCAAAATACACCCGCACATTCGGCGACCCTATGGCTTCGATGATCTTCAGGTGCTCCTTGGCGCTGAGCCAGGATTCAATGCCCAGTATGACGCCTGCCTTTTCGGCCTTCGGCGCCACTTTTTTCAGACGGCGGATGACCTCTTTTATTCCGGCCTCATCGCCCCTCAGGTCTCCGTTGTTAAAAAACGCCAGCAGGATGACCTTGCAGCCCAGGGCCTTCGCTACGTCAATGCTGTCCTTCACCCACTCTTCGGCAAGCGGCGACGATTTGTAAGGTACATTGTTCATTTCTCCGATCGCCAGGCTGGAGATCTGTACGCCGGACTTCCGGGAAGCCGAGAGATAGGCTTCCTGTACTTCCTTCTGCCGCAGGTGCATGTTGTCCTTCACGCTGCCGAGACTCACCATCACCCCGTCCAGCCCAAGCTTTTGGGCAAAGGTCAGGGCCGTAATATCGCCCCCCTTGCCGATGGACCAGTCGCACACACCGATCCGGTACCCGGGCCGTTCCGGCACAGAGAACATATTTAACATGGGTCCGAAAGCCGCGAGACCAAAAAGAGAGGCCGACTGTTTCAGCATCCGGCGGCGGGAATAAAAGCTGGCTTCTGTCGTCATCGGGATGGATGGGGATTTAGCATAAGCAAACATAAAAGATCACAGACACATATTTGATACTTTCTTATCAGTTCGTACAAATATTTTGACTTTAACCAAAGCAGGTTCCAAAACTTCTTAAAATATTTCTAATTTAGAACATAAATCATTGCAGATGGTTACCGTATCCTCTCGTTATCAAACAGGCCTTTTATGAAACCGAGCATGATCATTCCTGTCACACCGCGGTCTGTTGATGTGCGAGGTTGCATCTGGCCATTTAAAAATCAAATTATTAACAGATGAAACCTCGCCATGAAAAGCTTACGCTGGAGCCCAAATGTTCCTTTGTACTTCAGAAAGATGTATATCCTTACTATCCCACTCCCTGGCATTATCATCCCGAATATGAACTGGTGCTGGTGGTAAAGAGTTCGGGGGAACGGACGGTAGGAGACCACGTGGCCCGCTTTTCGGACGGAGACCTGGTGTTCCTGGGCCCCAACCTGCCGCATGCCTACCAGAACGATCCCGCTTATTACCGGGGGGATACCACCTTGACGGCGGAAGCCATCGTTATCCATTTCAGGGAAGATTTCCTGGGCAAAACTTTCTTCAGCCTGCCCGAAATGATCCATATCAGCCAGCTTTTTGAACAGGCAAAATTCGGATTGAAAATACTGGGAAACACACGGCAACAGGTTTCGGATATGATGCTGGACATGCTGCACATGAATGACCACAGCCGGATCACCCAGTTGCTGTCCATCCTGGGGATGCTTTCTTTATCGGGAGAGCTGCAGCCCCTGGCCAGTCCCGGCTTTGTTCAGCACCACACCGTGCCCCATAACGACCCGATCGCCAGGGTCCATGCCTATATCGTAAAGAACTTCAAAAGGGATATCCCGCTGTCTGAGGTAGCCGGGGTAGCCAACATGTCCGTACCTTCTTTTTGCCGGTTCTTCAAGGCCTGTACCCGTAAAGGCTTTTCCCATTTCCTCAATGAGATAAGGGTCGGCTATGCCTGCAGGCTGCTGTTGGAAGACAGACGCAACATCTCGCAGATCTGTTATGAGAGCGGGTTCAACAATGTGTCGAACTTCAACCGGCAGTTCAAAAAAATAAAAGGAAAATCCCCCATCCAGTACCGGCAAAAACTGCTTAAAAAAGCGGAAGGGCTTCAGGCAAATGTATAAAGCCGGGCAGGGTTCTTAAAAAAGATATTCTCATAGTAATGCTCCAGGCCCATTTTCCGGAGGTCTTCCTTAAAGGTGGTCAGTAAAAAATTGAGCCCGGGCTCCCCGCCGTAGGATTTCCAGTATACATGCTTTGCGGCATCCATACCCATGGTGATCTGATCGGGGAAGTCGGGCAACAATGCCGCCAGCAGCTTATAGGTCCAGTTTTCCTTCTCCTTCCAACGGAATGCGCTGTCATATTCCACGTTCACCCCTGTCTGCAGGAGTTCCCGGTTATAACCGATATCCTGGTAACGGTCTACATGAGAAATGACCACATGCCGCAGATCGGCACCCAGCTTTTCGAACCGCTTTACCTGTTCAATGGCCTGTAGGCCGGAATTGGTATGGGTCAGTATCGGGACGCCTGTTTCCCGGTGCGTATTGACCACGGCATGGAAGATCTTTTCCTGGTGCGGGGTGATCTTTTCATCGCCTGTGGCCAGCTTCACCATTCCCGCCTTATGGGGAGTCCGGTCCACAAAAGGACCGTTATAGTCATTGGCGTCAATGCCGGTCGTCACATCCGCTATAAACAACCGGGTCAGCTGTTCTTCCGTATAGGCATAACGCCAGTGATTGGGCAGATAATACATCTCGAGGTGGATCCCTGTGGGCGCCACAATATTCACCCCGCTCCTGCGCGACACCTCCGCCAGCTTCAGGATATTCCGGCCGCAATCGGCGGGCATGGTATCGACCATGGTCCTTCCCCCCGCTTCATAAAACCGGCGCAGCTCCTCAACGGCCCGGTCCACATCGTTGAGCAGGAACAAAGGATTCCCCAGCGTAGGATAACTTTCTTCAATGATGATATGCTCATGAGCATAAGTGAGCCCGATCTCCTCCGGGGCAAGATCGCCCAGGACGGTACGGACAAAGCGGCTGCCGGAAGGTTTTTCCATAATGTAAATGTTTTAGTGCGCTCGGTTATTTTCCCATCCGTCTCTGGAAGTATCCGCCGCGGCAACCGGAACCTCCAGTATGGCGCCGGTCTCCACCAGCTTCGACTGCAGCGCGGCGACATCCAGCTCCGCAGCAGCGGTATCACTATCCAGCGATTGCACCGCCGCCAGACCCGCAGCCTGCCCCATGGCCATGGTCTGGGCCATCGAGCGGCAGGAAGCATGAGCATCGTGGGTAGCGGAAAAACAGCGACCCACTACCCACACAACGGCGCTGCCTTCCGGGACAAGGGTACCATACGGTACCCCATATACGCCGTTATCCGGAATATATTGCCAGAAGGTCTCCGTCTCACCCGCCGACCCTTTCCGGTGGTCCTCAATAGGCGCTCCGCAGAGCAGCACGCTGCCGGACGGGATATGCCCGGACAGGCAGTCTTCTTTGGTAAGCCGGGACATCCCGTATACGCGGCGGGTTTCCCTTACCCCGATCTGGTGGGAAAGCCCGATAATCTTCGATCCCTCGTAGCCGGGTATCTCCTCGCGGAAGAACCGTTCAAAGATGAACGCCTGCTTCCGACCTTCCACTTCGGCCATCGTCAGCTCCATGGGATCCAGGGCCCGCCGGTCCGCCACCTTCACGGCTACCGTGGAGATACATCCCTGCTGGCACATTTCATGCGCCGATCCTTCCCTGCGGGGCAGCGGGTGACTCCCCGTTTCATAGGCCCTGCTCATCTTTTCCTTCAGCATCTGCTTCCCGCCGGCACGTTTGAACTTTTCCAGGTCCACATTGCTCATACGGAAAGTCGTGGTCATGCTCTGGGCCGGGTCCGATTCGCCGGCCACTTCATAGCGGAACCCGGCCAGATGACAGAGATCGGCATCCCCCGATGCATCGATAACCCGCCTGGCGGTGACCTTGCAGAATCCACCTTTATTCCAGAAGACGCAGATAACCTGTCCTGTCGCCTCCATGATCACATCCACAAGGACGGTATGCAGCAGCAGCTGCACCCCTGCGGCCAGGATCTGCTGATCCCAGACATATTTCAGCCGTTCGGGATTATAGTTGACCCCGGTCCCCGCCCCGTAGGTGTTGGGTCGTAAAAAGATGTCCCCGGTTTGCTGCAGCGCGTCCACGATGGTATCGGGCAAGCCTGCCACGATCTTCCGGGGGCTTTCTCCGGGCGTGAAGAAACCATAAAACGTATCCAGCATCTGGGTGGATGTGCCACCCGGGAACCCGTACCGCTCCGCCAGCATGACCCGGTACCGGCCGGAGCCGGCGGCGGCTATGGCCGCTATGCAGCCGGCAGAACCGGCGCCTACCACAAGGATATCGGTTTCGGCCAGCAACGGTATCCGGTGATGATTGATAAAATCCCACATGACGGCACAGTTAATACGATGGTATAATTAATCCATGATATGCGGCTATGTTATCTCCCGGCCGCTGCTGCCGGAGAGTCTCCCACCCGGCGGTACAGCTCAGCCAGGCGATGCGCATGCTCGTCGTAAGCCTGCTCGAACAGTTGGGCGGCCCTTTCCTCCCCCACCACAGCAGCCCCGCTCAGCACCTTGGGCGGATGCCCGGCTTCGGTCAGCAGCCGGGCCACTTCGGCCTTGACCGCGTTGACGACCATGGCGCCCCCTACCGTGGAACCGGGAGATACCGGCGTATCCAGACCGGGTATCCTTATCATGGCATCCCCTGCGGGCGCACCGGTATCCAGGATAAGGTCGGCGAAGTCGCCCAGCTTTTTCCCATCCTGTCTCTTGCTGATGCTCTGTGCGGCATGTTCACGGGTCAGCAATGCCACTACCCTGATGCCCTGTTGCCGGAAGCGTTCCGCCATCTCTATGGGCACTACATTACAGCCGCTGGATGAAATGATAAACGCCGTATCCCGGGCCGACAGATCGAAGTTGCGCAGTATCCTTGCGGCCAGTCCCGGGACATTTTCCAGAAACATCGCCTGCCGCTGCCCATTGGCCCCGACCACCAGGTTATGAAAGGTGAGCGACAGCTCCACGATTGGATTGAATCCGGGGAACGAACCGTAGCGCGGCCACATTTCCTCCACCATGATCCGGCTGTGCCCCGAGCCGAAGACATGCACCATGCGGCCGGCGAGAATACTGGCGGCAAACCATCCTGCAGCCTTCCTGATATCTTCCGACTGTTTTTCTACCGTCGCTATCATCCGGCGGCATTTATCCAGGTAATCACGGGTTACATCTATCATGTTAAAATCGTTATGGTATTATGGGTCATGCCCTTTGCGCCGACAGGGTCCTGCCCAGCGCAAATCCCGCAGCGCCCACCGCGCCGGCCATATCGCTGTAATGCGCCTGCCGTATCGGCGTTGTCTTACCGGCGATCTTCCACTCATACAGGGCGATAAAATCGGACAGGGGCTTATACAGCGCATCTCCCGCTTTTGTGATACCCCCGCCCAGGATGATCAGATCGGGAGAGAGGAGGTTACAAAGAGAGCAAAGCCCCAGCGCAAGCTTCCTTACGGTGTTGAGCCATATATAGGTAGCAAAGACATCGCCCTGTTTATACCCTTTTACCAGGTCATGCGTCGATGCGAACCGGCCGAAAGACCGTTGCAGGATAGTGGCGTCTCCAATGGCGTTCTCCAGCGTCCCCGGCATACCGGTAATACCCCGCTCCTCCCTGTCGATATCCAGCACCATATGCCCGAGATGGCCCGCCTTCTGGCCATTGCCCGCGTACAGCTCCCCGTTGATCAGTATCCCTCCTCCCACGCCGGTACCCCAGGTCAGCATGACAATGTTCTTTACCTCCTGCCCGGCCCCGAACTTAGCTTCTGCCGTTAAAGCGGCATGCGCGTCATTCAGCACCCACACTGTTTTTTCATGCAGATAATCGGACCATCTGAGGTCTTCCAGGCCGTTCAGCCGTCCGGGCATTACCCGGATCGCCGTATTGGATTCATCCGGAAGACCGGGCGCGGCCAGCCCGATAGCGGTTACGGTACCGGCGCTCTTCGATCTTAATCTCCCGATCATATGGGAGACGGCTTGTTTCCAATGCGCTCCGTTACGGTCGCCTCCCCCCTGCTCCGGTTTTGTGGTTTCCATACATTGATCAATGATCCTGCCTGCTGCATCCAGCAGCACCCCTTTGATATTGGTGCCGCCCAGATCAATACCGATAGCTGTCATCATATTCATTTAACCTTTGCCTGTACCGTGCCTTCGCTCACTGCCCAGCCGCCATCCACCGACAGCACCTGGCCGGTGGTAAAGGCCGAAAGATCGGACATGAAATAGCAGGCCGCTCCGTCCAGATCTCCGGGGCTGCCGATCCTGCCGCCATCCAGCGGTTGTTTGGTCCTGATATAATCCATAATAGCGGCGTCGCCTGCCGCCCGGCGGGACATGGCTGTCTCCACCAAAGCCGGGGCAAGCACATTGACGCGGATATTGTCCCGGGCATAGCAGGCGGCGAGCGACCGGGAAAACCCGACGATGGCCGCCTTGGCGGCCGCATAAGCATGCGTGGAGAAATACTGCGGGACCGGTGAATTGCCGAGCGCCGATCCGGTGTTCAGGATAACGCCTCCTTTTCCCACCTTTAGGAACACCCTTACCGCCGCCCGGTTGGACAGCATGACCGAGGTCAGGTTCAGCTCCAGCGTTTGCTGCCATCCTTCCAGCGTGATCTCATGCAAAGGCCCGTCGCCCATCTTCCTGCCGCTGCCGCCGGCCACATGATAAAGACCATCGAAGCTGCCCCATTGCTCACAGCACAGCGCTATGGCCTGTTCGGCAGTACCTTCCCGGGCTGCATCCCCTTCGAGGACCAGCGCCGATCCGCCCAGCTCCTGCCGGGCTTTTCCGGCCGAAGCGGCACTGCGCCCCACGACCACCACCCTGGCCCCCTGGCGGATAAAAGCCCGGGCTGCCGACAGCCCGATACCAGCTGTTCCGCCCATAACTACGATATGCTTGTTGCGTAACATCAAAACCGAGTTTTCATCACTGTTCAGGGTTCATTTCTTGCATAATACAATCGCCATTCAAACTGCCATTTTGGAGAGCAGTCATACAGCGCAAACTTAAAAGATCATCATCCGTTATTTGATACTTTCTGATCAGTTCATACAAAAAAATTAACCCTGCCGCAGTCGGGCAGGGTTGCTTCTCTATGAGATCGTTTCCTGAACAGCGGCGCGCATGCTGATCAGCTGAAAATAAGATTGCAGGGATAAGTCAGGGCGCTTCCCCGAGAGCGACCTTCAGCAGCGACAGGATGCCTTCCGTTACGCTTTTGCTTTCCGCGGCCACGCCGTCCGGTTTAAAATGCACGCCGTCCTCCCGGTAAAATTCGGGATGGGCCTCGGACAGCGCATAATTATCAATCATGGGAATATGTTCCTTCGTGGTGAAGTCTTTTACGTAGCGGTTGCGCTTTACGACATTGGCGTTAAAGTCATCCACTTGCTGCAGGTCGTCCTTATTTCGTTCGGCCGTGGTGTTCACCCATTGTATCCTGGGATGACCGTATTTGCGCAGCAGCTTATACACCTTGGGGATATAGGCGGCATATTGCTCGGCGGTGTATTCCCGTCCATGCAGGCCGTTGTTAAAGCTGATCACGTCGAACCGGTAATGTTTGAGCACCTGCTCAAGCTGCTCCAGCAGCACCGGGTCGCCCATGCTTTTTGAGGTCGTGAACTTACAGGGATACGCTTTTCCTTCCAGCGCTTTCGCGACGGAAGGGTAATAGGCTTCCACATGCGAGTCGCCGATCACCAGCACATGGGGCAGATCGGTCTTCCCGGTGCTGGTTATCCAGGTGTGCGACCATTCGATATCTTCGTTTATGCTTTTACTTTGGGCTCCGGCGGTCTGGCAAAAGGTAAGCGCGGCAAGGGCAAATACAGCCGGGAGAATGATGTGTCTGGACATACGTTTTACAATAGCGCTGAAAATACAGGAATTCCCAACAATAATATAAATAATCGGCTGCTTTTGCAAATTTGGTGAGGGGGGTGTCTGGTCTATTGTGGAGGTCAGTTTAAGAAGTGATTAAAATCCTCGCTGTAGCTCTGCTGCTAGGTAAAGAAGATAGATGCGTTGGCTGGGATAAACAATTTAAAACGCTATGATGACCGACTATATATTCGGAAAAATCGCTACTAATCTTACCATTCACCGGGAATATGCCAACACGGCTCCTGCCACTTTTATCACTTATATAAACAAGGTGGAGATAGAAAATACTAATAATCCGTATGGTGAGGGGCCTATTAATCACATAAATTTTATCCTTTCCCCCAAAAACCGCTGAAAAAAGCCCGGACTATAGGTTATTGCTGTTCTTTTAATTCTTTTTCCAATTCTATCTTTCGCCTGAAATAAATTCGTTGAGATTCTTCGTCTTTTTCTACAATGAGATTTTCATATGTTTTTTTATCAAAGCATAGTTCATAATAACCGAAAACAGCTTGTACAAAAGGATAAATATCTTCATCTCTTTCGATTAATCTAAAATGCCAATTTGAATCTAATTTGCTATCAGTAATTTCGAACAATTGACACGGGCACGCAGAAATGAACCCGTTGTCATCTATCAAATAGGCTTGGTAGATTTGAAAAATTATCAAACCCATTACCAAATATTCCTGACCAATGGTCAAACCGCCATATTCAGAATACCCTGTAACACCAAATCTCCCCATCATATCTTTACTTAATGGTTCATATTCGTAAGGTCTTAAAGCCCCTCCTTTATCATATAAACAACGAACTTTCATGATTATTTAAATTTAAAATCTGACCTCCTCCCATATTTTGAAGCAGGCTAAACTATAGAATCGGGCCATTACTAACAAGGCAGGCTAAAGCTTAAAAATCGTTTTTTAATCCCACATCCAATTTAGTTAAATGAAACCATCTCATTTCTTATTCAATCCTTTCAAAATATCAGGAATAAAATTTTTCGTATTGATAAAATTTATTCCTTTATAAGAACTTACAAGCCGACCTACACACAGGGTTTGTTCTGTTCCGTCTTTTTGAATAAAAATTATCTTAACTCTTACGTCTGGCGGATCAGAATATTTTTTTGCAGAGGATAGAAAATCATTAGTTATCTTACTAATATCATTTATTTCACGAATGGCCAATACCTTTTCTGCTTTGATTTGGCTTTGAAAATAAGCTTCAAATCCTTTACAAGAAACATTCATGGGAGTTTCAATGCCTATATCTACATGTTCTATTTTAATCTCCTTTATTATCTTGTTATCAATTACATATGTATTTTGAGCACAACTTGAACTGGCGATAATAAAAAAAGAAAAGAAAAGAAAGGCTAATAAAGTGTTATTCATCATCGTCATCATCTTTTTGATTGGGATGGGTTGAAATAATTGCTGCAGGTACATCTAACTCTGTTGAGAGAGGCCCCATCGTATTATATATTATTCCAAATTGGTCAGTTCTTGTAACTTCCTTTAAAATTAATAAATGGATGCCATTCTTCCTTGACGAGGTAGAAGGAATCTTTTGTTTTTATAAAGGACCAAGACATAGCATGCTGAATGGAGTCTATATCATTATAGTCATTATTCGCTAATCGGAATTTATTATTGATAACGAAATCTTCTATACCTGAGTAGATAAATACAGGAAGCCTGCCTTTAAACAGATTCTCTGTGTAGATCTTGATCCTATCACACTTACCCTCTTAGCAGCAATTTAAACAATCCTTAGATGAAATCACTTAGCAATTCTTCATTATAAAATTTCTCACCTTTTTCGGTATTCCCACTTTTGATACACAATTCATTTATAGAAGGGGCATTCCAATATTTTTCATCTCCAAGAAACTTTAACGTTTCATTAAAAGACAACTCTTCAAGTTCATCATTTCCCCATCTATTCATATAAAAAATTACAAGGTTTTGTTCTAAAAAATACTTTAATATCTTCTTTGCACTTTCTAAATTTTCTTTATACCCTTTTCCGGGCAATAAAGAATTTAATTCCCATAAGATTTCCCAAAGACCAACAAAGTCTTCTATTGTACTCCAAAGAATTTTATAAATGATGTCTTTCATACTTATTTTAATGTTGGATTTCCTGATAATGGAATTCGGGTTACTTGGCCATTTCTACTTATTTTCATATAAGGACCAACATGTAATGGATCTTTTGCTCCTTGCCAACCTTTTTTTAGTAGTATTTGTTCTCCTTTTTTGCAGGGTTCACAAATTTTACTCCTTCTCCTTTTTTCATATCCCCTCTAATCCAATCCTTCGGAATCAGAGATTCTGCTTCCTCCCATGTGGCGCCTCTTAATGAAGAAAGGTCATCTAAAGAGCGAATTATCTCCTTAACGGCAAATCTTGCTTTTGCCAATAATCCCAATTCTGCAAATAGCTTCTCGCCAATTATTGTCGTAGTGATATCTTCGGCTGCTCCTCCAAAGACATCTACTCGTTCATTATTATTTGCTAAGCTACCATTTAAATGCTGAATATGGCCTTTTATCGGGTTGAGTTACTGCAAGTCGTTTGCCGTGAGCCGAGTTCCCTAAGGCCGATTGTTGATCAGGGCTTAGCCTGATATTTCAGATATGTGGGGCCGCCAATACGGGCGAGGCAGCCATGGACTAACTAACTATGTCTTCTGCTGGACAGAGGGATAATACGGATCAGTACCGCTACTGGTGATAGCAAGCCCGGATAGCTACCTGGATGGTATAGATTGTTTTTAAGCCTTTCCTTGTCTTCTGACAAGCTCATCTACCGCTTTATATATTCTAAATGTTGAGTAAATTCTTCAAAAATGCCTGCTTCACTAATTTGGTGGTGTAATTCAAAATAATCGCTTCCCTTTAGCAAAGATTGAAGCGTTTCCGTCAAAAAAATTTTGAGAAGGAAAATAACATTTTTATAACCTTAGAACTCTTCATAATTATTTTATCATTTGCTGTCGATTAGAGCTAAGCCTATAACCTCTGCTGATTAAATAATCAAGTTCTTTTGGAAAGCCGCTTACCTTTATCTATAACACGATTTGATAAGATAATTTTATCTCCTCCGGCTATCAATCTATCAAGGGACTTAACACTAGCCACCCACTGTTCAGCCGCCGTGATCCTGTTCTAAATGTTTGTTGGGATATTAAACCGCTTAGCTCCTAACTCTCCTGTAAGGGTTAGTAATCCTGATTTTTTATTTAAAACAGTTGTCTCTTTAAGGCATATTTTATCAAGCTTTTTTATAGAACTCAGGATGCTCTTTCCTCCAATATTTTTCAAATTCCATCATCTTTAATTCATAATTTTTTTTATGAAAAAAATCATAATTATCATAGATCACTGCGGATATATGAGCTAACTGTTTTTTGTAGCATTCTTCGATGTTCTTTTCCTTACGAAAATATTCTGATTTAGGTACTTGTGCATTACCTTGCTTCAGATACTCCAATAAATTAAAAAGATTTATTTCACTATCCGGCTTATCTATTTTATAAAGAGTCGAGTAGAACTCTCGGAAGTACTTTTCAATTTTAATTATAAAATTATCTGAACTATATTCAATCATATAATATTGTCCTTCGTTCAATTCTGTTTTTATCTGAAAACCATATACCTCAATAAGCCTTTTAAAAAGTCCATAGGTGTATTTTATAAAACGCTGTTCCATGTCAATTCTATTTTTTAATCATTCTTGAGAAATCGTCCGTCCATGAATAACCGTGTCTTTGCAAATACCTAATCTCTTGTGCAAGGACTGATTTGGGGTCAAGTTTGGCGGGATTAAACTTGCCAGAAAATATTACATCATCTCCTCTTTTTACAACTCCCTGCAAAAACTCGACATTCTTACGCATCATCCACGCTTCATCTGTTACGTCAAGGAAATTGGTACCTATCTTTTTAGCAAATTCTCTATAAGTTGCCCGTGGCCCTATTACACTTACCTCCTTAACAGCAAATCTTGCTTTTATCAATACTCCTAATTCCGCGAATAGCCTCTCGCCGATTATTGTCGTAGTGATATCTGCGGTTGCTCCTCCAAAGGCATCTACCCGTTCACTATTATTTGCTAAGCTACCATTTAAATGCTGAATATGGTCTTTAGGGGAATTAACTCCTACCTTAGCAGCAACCGCTTCAACTCCAGTACCTCGTTTCTATAATCTATTAAACCATTCCTATTTTGACAACAATTTTCTAAATCATTTTCAATGACTTTGAAAACCATCTTTGGTGTTTCATTGCGAAATAAAAAAGGGTTGGTGTTTCCTGATAGAATAGCCGCGTTCACTTTAGTAACAAGTGAAACTAAAACCAACAACAATATTTTACTAAAAAGTTTCATTCCATTTTTTTCAAAGCCCCCAAAAAAAAACAAAGATTATTATTACTCTCTTATTCCGGGAAACATTTGTTCTGCTCGCTCATTTCCTAATTCATCTAATCTCTTTTTTGTGGTTAGATAATTCTTGTCGTTAAATAGTTCGACAATGTTGCCTAGCTCTTTGTGTATAAAGTCCTTATGTGTTTCAATAGTCGTTACATAATTGAGATCTCTTTCCTTATACAACAAAGCTTTGACTAACGCCAAATCATACCAATTCTCATTTGATTGATTACTCCGTATATCAACTGTTTCAAAAGATTTAGACTTGCTAAAGCGTATTTGAAGAAAGTCATTAGAAAATATATCGTAGTAGTCCCCAAAAAACGCAGATGTGTCTTTTTGAATTAGCTCAAAACCATTTGACTTTAGAAAGCCATATGTTTTTTCGTTATTCTTCATAGTTTTCTATTTGACTAACCAAAGTCCGTCAGAACTTACCTTATAACCTTTCTCAAATAGATAGTTCAACTCCTTCTGGTAGTAACTACCTGGCTTAACCCGATTCAAAGGCGTAGCCAATCTGATATTATCACCACGCAATATCATTCTATCAAGGAACTTTTGATTAGCCGCCCATCGTTGAACATCTGTCATTCCTTCCCAGACCTTAGTAGGAATGTTAAATCTTTTTGCATTGATTTTACTTGCTAAGTTTATATATTCAGGATAATGACCTAAAACAGTTGTCCCTCCCTTAACGGCAAATCTTGCTTTTATCAATACTCCCAATTCCGCGAATAGCCTCTCGCCGATTATTGTCGTAGTGATATCTGCGGTTGCTCCTCCAAATGCATCCACCCGTTCATTATTATTTGCTAAGCTACCATTTAAATGCTGAATATGGCCTTTTACTGGATTGAAATTTTCCAAAGTAATCCACAAGTTGTCTACGGAAGAATAAGTGCTTTGAAGGAGGGCATTATTACTCTCGGACCAATTATCAAAGAAATCCGGTTCATAGGGCCGTATTTCCCCATCTGGCGGCAATGGATGGATTTGAGATGTAAAAGAGTTATCGAATGTATTAATCTCTTGCGATATCTCTGAAATGGCTCGATTGCCAACTAAGTAAAACCCATTTGTTGTAAACCTTCTGTATAAATTTTCAGCTTTATGCCACGAACTAGAGGTATATTTTGGATATAAAGGACGTTTATCAGTTATTACTACTTCTGGTAAATTACGTTCAAAATATAATCCATGATTAAATATACTTTCTATCTTATTCTCTATCTTATTCCAGATATGCTGTATACCGTTGAAGAATGCAAAAGGAGATATTGGTCCTATCGGAAAATCTCCATATGGATCGCTGAAATTGACCGGATTGTTAAAATTAGAATGATAGGGCGATAGGCTGGCAAGTGTTTCTACCTCGGGGTCGATCTGCCACCACCTTCCGATCTGGGGATCCAAACTCCGGAATTGTGCAGTGTATATATCCAATCCAGACTCATCGCTGAATTCCTTATTCTGCAGTTCCTTGCCATTATATCTGAACTTATTTTCCAGCTTAGCTACCCGGGTTTGTGAGATTCCCGCCATAGTCAGGCCGAAGGGATAATAGTGGGTCTCCTCCAGCATGGGACTGGCGAGGTCTTCCACTACAACATTGTCAAAGAACACATCCTGCTGGCTTTCGTTGCTGGTGTAGACATATACGTAGCCGGACTTTTTAGCTATCACCTGCCCGCTGGAGAGCGTCTCCAGCTCATCCGGCTCCGCCTGCACCTGTTTCACCCCACTGCCTTCTTCTACGAAGTTAAGCTGATTGTCAAAGAATACATAATTGAGGTAAGCTCTGGGCTTTTGAGCGTTCAGGTTCTTGGTGTCCTTCTGCTTGAGCTGCTGGAGGTCGTTGGCGGTGAACCGGGGTCCCTGGCTCTGGTTGCTGATTAGAGCGTTGGCCTGGTGTCCGGGATCGGTGGGGCCTGCCAATCCGGGTAGGGCAGCGATCAGCGAGCTGACCATCTCCTCAGCCGGGATGGAAGGATTATCTGGGTCGGTGCCTTGCTGGTGGTAGTAGGCCCGGGCTGCTGCCTGGATCGTGTCTCCGGCCATCACCTTCAAGATGATGGAAGGCCCGATCCTCCTGTCCGGTTCCCGGGCATTCAGCCGGGCGACAGCCGTATTGGGGGTCGTGGTCTCATCCTCGGGGTAACCCTGGGGCTTGGTGGTCCGGGTCTGATCAATGTTGTAGAACAGGGCATTTTCCTGGGCCGTGTTCTGCGGCTCCATGGTAGCCATGTATTGGGAAAAGTCCGTTTGGTCGGTCAGGACGACGCGGGTATTACCCAGGTGGTCTTTGATGAAGTAATCGTAGTAGTAGGTGGAGGCGGTGCTGCCATGGGCTGGTTCATACCGTACCCGTCCTTCTTCGGTGGGGAAGAACTGCAGGGTATCCTGCTGGTAGACAAAGCCCGACAGATAGTCCGTTCTGGTGGTTTTTGCCGGGCTCATGGTTTGGGTGACGGTCTTGCTCAGCTTGTTGCCGGCGGCGTCGTAGGTGAACCGGATGGTACCTTTCCCGTTGACGGTAATTCATGATTATTTATAATGAGTTATTTTTAATAATTCATGATCACCCTTTCTCAATTCTATGTATACAGTTCCCCCATCCGCGCCTTTCTTTAAAGTTCCTTCGATAACCCATATCGAGTCTCTAATTAATCGTGCTTTTAATGGCATCTCTTTCTTAATTATGTTGCCGTATTTTTTTTCTGCAATTTCTTTGGCAATCTTTAATACCTCATCTCTTTCTAAAGCATCCTTCGTCGTAGAATATTGCATCTGTCGTTGCTTGGCAGAATGATGCGTACAATTTAAATTACCAGCACCAAATGTTAATAACGCGATATTTATAAAAGGAATAAGGTTTTTTGCCATGATTCTAATCTTTTATTTTAGTTGACCCTATTAAAAATGGGGCTATTACATTACGCTTTATCCAGTCCCACCCTCCATAAACTGGTTCATTTTTAGGTAAAATGACAAAATTGATTGTGTTTCGTCTTGTTGGATCTGCAGGATCACTTGGCATTGAAGCACTGATTGTTGTTGTTTTGATAATTAAATTACTGAATTTTTGTAAAGTGCCGTTGGGCGTTGCTACATAGCTATCGACACCCTGATATTTAGCGTTATCTATATCTGCTGGAGAAAATACATTATTGTCATATTTTGGATCATAAGAACCATGAGTATGAGCTCTAGCAATCACCTCAGCATCTCCTTCGTTTGATAACCCTAAACCTTTAGGTTTCGATGATGCTTCTGTACCTTCATTCGGTTTTAAATAAGTATAAAATACGCTATTCCCTTCTTTGATTTTTACAATATATGTGGCGAATTCCTTGCTTTTTGCTATAGAATTATCATTGTATAACATTCCGAAATCTTTAGCCGCATCTTCAGGTTTTTTAAATTTATCTCCCGGGTCATTATCCTCTTGGTCTTCATTAGTATCGTCTTGGCTATCGTTGCTATCGTCACTTCCCTGACTTCTGGCCCAGATTAATAATCCCATAATACTGCCACGATCACTGAAGGTCTCACTAGACATCCCGTCCGGATCTATAAACCGGATGGGATTATCAGCACCATAATGGTACGGTGAAAACCTCCGGCTTTGTTCCGCCATCGGATCTATGCTGTGCCACCTTCCGATCTGTGGATCCTGCATCCGTGCCCCATAGTCGTACCAGTCTAACCCGGATTCGTCTGAGAACTCCTTGTTCTGTAGTTCCTTGCCGTTGTATCTGAACTTATTCTCACATCCTGCTGGGATTCGTTGCTGGTGTAGACATACACATAGCCTGACTTTTTGGCCACTACCTGGCCACTGGATAAGGTCTCCAGCTCGTCGGGTTCCGTCTGCACCTGCTTGACCCCCTGCCTTGGTCTACGAAGTTAAGCTGATTGTCAAAGAATACATAATTGAGGTAGGCCGCATCTAGAACGTTTACATAAACTTGTTGAGGGTGATATAACAAGCATGCATATTATGCATGATATCTGCAAGATATCGGTATCACTATTTGTTATAAAAACGATTTACCAATCGTATGCTCGGAAAAATCCATCCTTTGTGAAAGTCTATAAAAGTTTCAGGGAAATTTTTTATGATAAAATCTTTTAATTTAGGAATCATTAGACAAGTAATCAAAAATGTTTTCCCATCTTTCAGCTCGAATCGTGCGAAAGAAAATTCTTCCATGCTGATAAGAGTAATTGTATTTCGAAAATTATTAGGGGGGATGTATATGGAAATTTTTTTTATTTCTGATAAATTTACTGAAATGGCCTCTTCTTTAATGTTTTGATAACGGATTGTTTCATTTTCTATATCGACACACAATAAATCATATTTATTATGTTTTATATATTCATTATATAAATAAATACCAGGGCCTATATCAAAAAGAAACATCCATATCAACATCGCTATAACACATATCCACCACAGCTCTGGTATCATAGCAACTAATACGGCGATAGCGACGCCGCAAATAGTACAACTGATGCAAACTTGTCTGAAAAATATTCGCCATTTAGCTCTTTTTGTAATCTGAAATTTCATAGTCATTTCAATGATTTATTATTCGGCTGGCAATCGAGTTTTCAAAATTCTGTTTCCAATTAGTTATTCCCATAGATGCTTGTTCCAAAGCAGCTTTTGTACCTTTATATAAAGATTGGGCACTGAATGCTGATAGTTCAACTACTATCCCAGCTTCTGGCCCTGCAGCAAGAGAGACCCCAATTGCGGATGCTGTTACCCCGCTATTAATACCAAATTCAACTCCACTTATGTCGCCCTGATTGTATCTTACGGCATTAATTACAATACTTAGTCCTCCAGCAAAATAACCAAATCGACCGGCAGTTTTTTCAACGATTTCTAATCCTCTTTTCTGCGCCATTTTATTAAGATACTTTACCCCCAATTCCGAACCTTCACTTGCATAACCTGATAATTCTAAACCAGATGCGGTTAATGCTAATCCATCCGATAAAGAAAGCGTTTTACCCAAATACTCTCCTCCACCAAATAAGCGGTCGACATCCTGTTGATTGTGAACTTTAAAGCTATATCTAAGTTTTCCGTTTTGATTCCTATACCAGTCATTGGGTTCATCCTTTTTGCTCTCACTCTGATCCTGATCCTCAGTATCATCTTCGTTATTGTCGTCATTATCGTCACTTCCTTGACTTCTAGCCCAAATCAATAAGCCCATAATACTGCCACGATCACTGAAGGTCTCACTAGACATCCCGTCCGGATCTATAAACCGGATAGGATTATCAGCTCCATAGTGATAAGGTGAAAATCTTCTGCTTTTTTCAGATAGCGGATCTATGCTGTGCCATCTTCCGATCTGCGGATCCTGCATCCTTGCACCATAGTCGTACCAGTCTAACCCGGATTCGTCTGAGAACTCCTTGTTCTGTAGTTCCTTGCCGTTGTATCTGAACTTATTCTCCAGCCTGGCCACCCTTGTCTGGGAGATACCCGCCATGGTGAGCCCGAAGGGATAGTAATGGGTCTCTTCCAGCATGGGGCTGGCGAGGTCTTCTACTACGACATTGTCAAAGAACACATCTTGTTGGGACTCATTGCTGGTATAGACATACACATAGCCGGACTTTTTGGCTATGACTTGTCCGCTGGAAAGCGTCTCCAGCTCATCGGGTTCTGCCTGCACCTGTTTCACCCCACTGCCCTCTTCTACGAAGTTAAGCTGATTGTCAAAGAATACATAATTGAGGTAAGCTCTGGGCTTTTGAGCGTTCAGGTTCTTGGTGTCCTTCTGCTTGAGCTGCTGCAGGTCGTTGGCCGTGAACCTGGGCCCCTGGTCCTGACCGGCGACGAACGCGGATGTTTGGTGTCCCGGATCTGCGGGTCCGGCCAATCCGGGCAGGGCGGCGATCAGCGAGTTGACCATCTCCTCGGCCGGGATGGAGGGATTATCTGGATCGGTGCCCTGCTGGTGGTAGTAGGCCCGGGCAGCTGCCTGGATGGTATCCCCGGCCATGACCTTCAGGATGATCGACGGACCGACCCTCCGGTCCGGTTCCCGGGCATTCAGCCGGGCGACAGCGGTATTGGGAGTCGTGGTCTCATCCTCGGGGTAGCCCTGGGGCTTGGTGGTCCGGGTCTGGTCGATGTTGTAGAACAGGGCATTTTCCTGGGCCGTGTTCTGGGGCTCCATGGTCGCCATGTACTGGGAAAAGTCCGTCTGGTCTGTCAGTACGACCCGGGTATTACCCAGGTGGTCTTTGAGGAAGTAATCGTAGTAATAAGTAGCGGCGGTGCTGCCATGAGCCGGCACGTAGCGTACCCTGCCTTCTTCGGTGGGAAGAAACTGCAGGGTGTCCTGCTGGTAGACAAATTTTTCCAGGTAGTCCGTCGTAGTGGTCTTCACCGGGCTCATGGTCTGGGTGACGGTCTTTCTGAGCTTGTTGCCCACTGCATCATAGGTGAAACGGATAGTACCTTTGCCGTTGACAGTGATCTGCTCCGGCAGGTTCAGGTGGTTGTAGGTGATGGAGGTGATCTTTTTGTTGGCATCGGAGATAAGATTGCCGTTGGCATCGTAGGTATAATCTGTGCTCCCCTTGGTTCCACTGTAATGAAAGTCTCCCAGGGTGCTGGAAGGATCATTAGAGCCATCAGCTACCTTGGATAACTGGTTACTGTTAGCCGGATAGGTGTAGGTCAGTTGATCAATCAGCGGTGAGGAAGTGCCTTTTAACCCATACTGGTTCATATGGGTAATATTACCATTGGCATCATAGGTGAGGCCGGAGACTGAGAAATTGGCCGGGCTTTGGCTCCAGGAGGCGCCAGTGGTATTCTGCTGGGTAAAGTCAGCCTTGGTGAGCCGGTTGGGGGCATCATAGCTGTAGCCGTAGGCCCGGGCGATGTCATCCCCAGCCGTCCGCCAGCGGGTGCCGGCAATATTGCCGTTGTACTGGGATTGGGTAAAGCCGTAGTCATAGTCCAGCTCCATGCCGAAGTACTGGCCTTCTCCGGAAGTAGGAGTACCGGTACGGGCATAGTCTTTATTGATCCCCGTCAGCCAGCCCCGGATATTGTAGGTGTACCCAAGCGTCTCCAGGGGAGCCCCGGTACTGCTCTTCTTTCCCAGCTCCTTGGTTTTTAGTCTTCCCAGCTCATCATAGCTGTTGGTGGCAATGATCCTTTTGGTCGTGGACTGGTCATTCAGGGTCTTGGTGACGGTCAGTAGTCTTCCGCCGGCATCGTACTTGTTTTCGGTCAACACCCGGGTTTCCGGCGTGACCCCGCTTTTGCTGTTGTGTACCACCAGATAGCTGCTGAGCAGCTTACCGGAAAAGTCGTATTGGTTGGTCTGGATATCCTGTCCCCCGGTGATGTTGTCCGAAAGGGTCTGTAATACCCTTCCCTTATCGTCATAGTAGGTAGTGGTGGTGATCCATTGCTCGGGGGTGGTGTTCAGCACCCGTACCCGGGTGCCGGTCACCATCCCCCGGGTCTGGGTGCTGTAGGTAGAGGGGCTTTCCGGATAGGGATTGGTGCCATCGGTGGTTTTGGCCAGGTAGCTGCTCTGGAAGGCCTGGTGGCCGGCCCAGGTGTAGTCGTCATAGTAAGTATAGGTCAGCGGGGTCACCGCCGAAGCCGAGATCGGTGGGGTGGGGTTACTGGCATCGGCCGGCAAGAGTGTACCGCTGCCGGTGGTAGCATCGGGATCGATATTGGTGGTAAAGTTGTCACTTGTGCCGCTGGTAAAGCCGGGATAGAAGGTGATGCTGTTTCTGGCGGTATAGGTCGCCGGCGTATTGCCTGAGCGGCTGTTGACCGAAAGATCCCCCGGAGCAGGGACGGTATAGGTAACCGTACTGCCGCCGGTGGTCCCGTCCATGGTGGTTTGCAGGCTCGTCTGAGTGCTGTTACTGGCATAGAGCCCCGTCATGACCGGG
The DNA here is from genome assembly GCF_039541075.1 of Compostibacter hankyongensis. Classification (NCBI taxonomy): domain Bacteria; kingdom Pseudomonadati; phylum Bacteroidota; class Chitinophagia; order Chitinophagales; family Chitinophagaceae; genus Compostibacter; species Compostibacter hankyongensis. Next base: position 68,978 of record NZ_BAABFN010000006.1, read on the forward strand.
CGGTTCAGGGCGTCGTAGTAGGTGACGGTCCATTCGTGGGTAGGCAGCTTAGCCCGTTGATTACCATCCTGACTGAAAACCAGCCGGTCCCGGTTGTCATAGACCATCTGCTGCTCTCCCGCGCCGGGCACCTTTTTAATGGTCATCCTTTTTCTGCTGTCATACTCATAGCGGAAGCAGAGGGCGTCGGCTACTGTCTGGGTCAGCGTCCAGCTGTGGGCCTGGAGGTACTCCACGGCCAAAGGTGGCAGTACAAAACGGAGGTTGTCCAGGTCGTCATACACGTAGTAGGTGCAAAGCCAGCCCAGGTGAGCGGTACCGGGAGATGTGGCGGCCTGTACTTTTCTCAGCACCACATGCCCGCTTTTATCTTTATACTGAATCACCTTTCTACCGTCTTCATCAGTAGCTGTATTTTTGTATAAAGCCTCGATATCATACCGGCTGGTACAGACGGGAAGACTGCCTGGGGCAAGGGCAATAGTGCAAATATGGACACTGTCGGCAAGGGTGTTAATTTCATAGGACTGAGCTACTCCCCTTTCCGAGCCTTCCCAACTGTTGCCAGCAGCTTTTTCTTTCAGTACCCGGTTCAGGGGGGAGGCTTCATAATCGGTCTGACCATAGTAGATCTGCTCGCCGGGATAAAACTTCAGATCGGGGTCGGAGAGGGCAGCTTGCTGATCATGCAGGGGGGTTGTTTTAATCTGACCGTCGTCGGTATTGTGCACGGTCTGAGGATAGGGCAGATAATGATATGCTTCTCTGCCATAGGGGTCGTAAGCCACAGGAGCCACTAAGTCATGGCCACTGGGAGTAATTCGCTTCGTTACAGTCTGCAGAGGCCTACCCAATCCGTTTACATATTGTGTTGTTTGTTTTACCTCACCGGTTGTACGGCTGGGTGACACCACAACCGCCCTGTCCGTAGCAGGCATGGATGGCTCATAAATGCGTACATAACTTTTCGATGAAATGATCTCCGGAAGCAGATACTCAGGAGTTTTGGAAGGCGGAGCAGAAACCGTATCCGGCTTTACCTGAGCTGTGGCAGGTCTCATGCAGCACACAATAAATATCCCTGTAAATAAGGACAGCCGGCCAACCATTTTATTATGAGAGAGGAAGCAATTCATATCTATATTTATTTAGAATGACTTTAAAATTGTTTGATAGCACCTCATAAAGCAGGCTATTTACATTATATTATTAACCATGATTTCATAATGCTTCCCCTTTTCAAGTGTAATGGTCGCTCCTTGTTGTAAATGAGGATAATAATTATCTTCTACAGCCGTAAAGGAATAGATAAGAAAAGTGTCGTGATAATGAGTAGCTGCACTAGGACGGATGCTTACCTGGTATTCCCCTTCCGGTAGATGAAGGTTAACAGAAACAGGAGGTGGGGCTCCCTGATATGATTGATTGAAAGGACATTTTTGCGTCGCAACGATATGGCCGTCTTTAATAAAATCAATATCTACTCTTTCGGGATATCCATATAGGGTATTATAAATTCCCAGCAAATTTATAGATGCTGTATTGCTATCACAGGGGGGAAGTACTTCTGGTGGTGAAAAAGGCAAGTCATTCTCAGCATTGCTATTTGCGCCCTCCATGGTATAGTTAGAATACCATCCACCCGGTACAAAATTATTACGTATTTGGTAGAGATCTGTCGGTTCAAGATCACAAGGATAAGTTTCAGTTTGCATCATGGGAATGTTGACATAAAAGGATGTCAGGCTCAGAGGGGAGAACTCCTGGGTATGATAATCATAAGCCTTTATAAGACGCTGATTATAGTCTTTTTCAGCTATCATACGTCCCAATGGGTCGTATTCATAATAACTCGTATAGCCATTAGGACTAGTGTGACTCGTCATTCCTACCGACCGTTTATAGGTATAAGTGCTTATTTGTTTGTTCCCGGAGAATGAATTCCGTAGATTCGTCAATACTGTACGTAACGAATTGTCGTCTGTTGGATTTAAAATCTGTGTATTGGAAACAAACGAAGCTGGTATTTCGCTATATTTTACCCCTTTTAATTCAGCTACCGGATACAATCCGCCATATCCCCATAAATAAGAAATGGGAATGCCGTCCCGGGCGGTCTGCTGAAGTATATTCCCATATTGATCATATTTATCAAATGTCACATCAGTAACGAAAGGCTGTCCGCCTGTAGAGCTTTGCAGGGATACCGGAGCAATAAAACCGGCGCCGGCAGAGATTTGATCATAATTGGTCCTTTTTCGATAAACTTCCTGGTTTATAGCATTATTAATCAGGAATTCTTCTATCACCTGACTAACCATATTCTTTGCTTCCATCTGGTCATGAATTCCGTCAAAGTCATAGGAATATTTCAAGCTTTTTGTAAAGATGCGATTCCGGCTATCGGTAGTAACAATACGCGAGGGTTGCAGATAGGTCGGATTATCGTAATAATAATCAGTAGTATTGGTCAACACATAACCTGAATCTTCAAACGAGTCATCCGTTTCCCGGGTAAGCAGAAGTTTTCCAACCGGGATGCCATATTCCCCGGCAATGTAGTCCTCATCAATATCTGGTGGGGTATAAGGAAATGAATAAGTACGGTTATACAGATCCCGATTAGTACCGGAAAAGCTACCCTGAACCACCTGATACTCTACTTTCAAAAATGCATACGCAACATGTACCTGCTCCGATGTCAGAAAGCGGCTATACTCAAATTCTTTCTGATGCAACAGATGGTATCCTGTATTGGGATCAAATTTGTAGGTGCTGATGGATTTTTGCGCTCCTTCTAACCCGTCTGTTTTTAGATAAGGAATATTGGTTCCCTCTATATTTGATTCTGTAATTAAGGGGTTATATGCATCATGAAATTCCTCCGGTGGATAATACTCATACACCGTTTTTCCCGTTTTTGTCCCTAAATCCTGGTTATACTCCGTTACTTTGGTATAATAAATGGGCGCGCCACTTCCATAAGTATAATCCAGATAAGAAGCGGGATGGTATGTAGTTTTAGATTCTACAGCCAGCACACTAAGACAACCCCTATTGGAACAACTTGATGAGGGGCCTTTCAGATAAGCAATTTGTTGGGTGTAGCTTACCGCATCGAGGTGATACAAATAGGGTTCAAGCGGTAAATGGGGGCTTACCGCCAATTGACCAGTCCCATCCTCAAGATCACCATAACGGTAGTATTTCTGAGTTTGAGGCAGATTAGCGTTTCCGTCATTGTAATAATTTATGCTTCTGATTCTCAGCCCTCCACTCAGCTGAGGAAGTTGGAGAAACTCCCATTCATTGCTGAACTTTTGAAGATATTTATTAGACTCAAAATCAAAGTCCACGAACCCTCCCGTAGGATAAATGATCCGCTTCAGGATGCCATGCTGCATTTTCTCTTCATTTGGCGCCTCTGCCCAGGTATCACCGCCAAAGCTTAATGGAATATCTGTCGCGGGATTTTGACAACCCGCTATATCACGATAATAGCGAGCTTGGGTAATGCTTTTTTTGGGTACCGTTTGAAGATTTCCGAAAGTATTATTTGCTGCCGCAATCTCAACTGTGCTGAGATTGGGATAACCCCAGGCATCATGGCCTTTTAGATGGTTTCCAAAGCAGAATTTATCTTTATAGAGTAAAGCATACCGTTCATAAGTTGTACTCCCGTTCTGCACATGAAGTGAATCCAGATATCGGGTGCCTATAAAATTATCTCCGTTATATGTTTTGGCTTCATTGGTATAAATTGCATTTGCATACGACTGAAAAAGATAAACGGATTTTACTTCAGCATTTTTATCATCTTTTATAGTAATAGAACTAAGCTGATCTGCTCCGTTGAACTGGACTTTACCACCACGAAAATTTATTTCTGAAAGCGATAGCCCGGCCACCCTTTGCGAAGCTGTACTGGCATAATTGTCTTTTTCGAAGGTATAGTCGACAAAATTGAGTTGAGAATTTAGATAGGGCACATGAAACACCGCCTTGGGGCCATTGCCAAATACTTCCAGGTATTTGGGAGAGGATATCGAATAAAAAGGAATGTGTGCGGTCAAGTCTTCATAGGTATGATATTGCGTCATTATTTGTTGGTCAGAGGTGTGGTAAACGTCCAGACCGCAGGGCTCGGGATTATTGTATAATTCTATATAGTCATTATAGGTGCGATAAGTGGCGATAGCCTTAGGCGTGTAAGTAAACGTGATCTGATCCGTTCCTGTATTGTTTTCGATCTGTTTGCATTTCCAGGTGGTGACATGGCAACTTGTGCATCCACCATCCAACCCCATCGTACCCGACACCTCTTTATCCTGGGCAAGTATTGAACTTACATCTCCCCCTGCCCCCTGCTCTCCGAAATAATAGACTGTTCCATCCGTGTCGACAATGATGAACTGACCGTTGTTGTAGGTAATCCGTATGTTATTATAGGGAACCGGTACAATGGTATATCCCGTTCCTGTCGAACTTTTCAGGAAATAGAAGGATCCGGATTTATTTAACAGCCTGTAATTGAACTTATCCGGCATGCCATCTTTTGCCCCGGTTGCAAGATCATAGGCGTTAGCGTATGGCCATGGAGATGCACTCCACAAAGGATATAAGCAAGAGGAACATGCATAAGGGTCGTAATTCTTCATTAATGTATTTCCTATATATCCGGTGCTTGGCGTAAAATCATCTAATCCATTAATGCTGCGGGATATCTGAATATCCGCGCTCAGGCTCCATCCCAGTCCTACCCGGGTGGCCTGCTCGTTGATCCGGAAACCGCCTGCATGGTAGTCGAAATTGATGGGCAGCTCCATACCACCGACCTTGATCGTGTAGAAGGGAATATTGATATCCGGAACGCCGGTGTTATAGTTAACCGGATAGTTTACTTCTTTGGCCAGGGCAGCGGCTTCCGGAGAGACTGGAATGATTTGTTGGTCTTGTCCATGGAGGGTCCGGGTTAGGCCGGTGGCTGTGAGCAGACAAGCGATGAAGAAGTAATGCTTTGATCTCATGGTAATCTCTTATTTAGGTTGAATAGGTCTGTATTTTTTGTCTTTGCTTTCATTTTTAAAACTCATACCCCATCCTGAATAGTACCGGTGGGGTGGCGGGGGTATGCTGGTTGTGCAGGAAGTCGTACAGCAGCATCAGGGTGCCTTTTAGTTTGCTCGAGACCCGGTACTTCTTCTCCAGCCCGATCAGGGCGCTGCCCGTCCACCCGTTCAGGCTTTTCAGGGCCGGGACGTCGGGTTGGGTTTTCAGGTAGTTCAACTCGGCTCCGCCATTGACGTAGAAGGTGCCCTTTAGCTTATAGTCCAGGAAGGACCGGAGTCCGGCTCCCTGGGCGGTGAAGTGTATCTTTTGGATGCTGCTGCCCCAGCCCAGCTTGAAGGAGGCGCCGACACCGGCGCTGCCGCTTTCGGAGAACTTGTAGGCCACCTGCCCGGCCACATCGCTGGTCGTCGGGTACCCGCTGGTGGATTTGGCAAACTGGACATTGCCGCCGAAGGCCAGCCGCTGGAAGAAGGTCTTTGATTTCAGCTCCTTGGGTTGGAAGTTGGGCATCTCGGCGGTGGAGCCCCCACCGGGCAGCTTGTTTTTCAGGTCCCGGAGCTTCTGTCTTGCCTGCTGCATTTGTTGGGAGATCTGCTGTCGTCCTCCGGGTCCGGCTCCATCCAGGCGCTGCTGCAGCTCCCGGGCGACCATATCCCGGGTCTGCAGACCGGTCAGGTCGGGGGTGGCGCCGGAGGGGATGATCCCCGTGCCCGGCAGGTTGAACAGTCCGGCCAGGGCGGAGTGCTTTTTCATAAAATCTTTGAACGCGGGGATCTTTTGCACCAGGGCCAGGGCTTCGGCTTCGGCCTTTTGTTTATCGGAGAACAGCTCCTTGTAGTTTTTGAGCCGGGCGGCATAGTAATAGGCTTCTTTGTTGAGCCGGAGCAGGTCTTTTTGGAGAAAGCCGTACCGGGAGGAGTTGCCGAGGCTGCTGAGGTTACCCAGCTGATCCAGGAGCTGCTGCTGCCGCTGTTGCAGGTAGGTTTGGAGCTGGGCGGCCTGGTCCAGCTGCCGCCGGGCCGTTTGTACCCGGTCCAGGGAGCCCTGCAGCTGGTTCCGGATGCCCCGGGCCTGGTTGAGATAGCCTTTTCCTTTCCCCTGGAGAAAGCCCAGGGCATTTTTGAGGGTATCCAGGTAAGGGAAGTAGCTGTGGGTCGCGGCGGAGAACTTGCCCCCGGTGAGCTGGTTGATCTTCGAGGCCAGGGCCCCGGCTTTGCCGGTCCTGGCCGTCAGCTTACCCTGCAGGGAGCCGGGCAGTTGACTCAGCTTGTCGGCTTCTTTCGTAAAGAGGTTGTTGGCCGCCAGGGAGTCCACCCGGGAGAGTTTGTCATAGAGCTTTGCCTGGGTCCGAGAAAAGCGGCGGAGCGCTTTTTCGGATGCCCGGTTCAACCGCCGTTGCAGCCTGGCGGTCTTGGCATTGATCTGGGTCAGGGCGCGGGTGGGCAGTTGCTGCACTTGCCGGATGCGGGATTGCACGCTGTCCTTTAGCGGAGAAAGCGAGGAGGGCAAATAGCCGGCATCCTCCGGGATGCCGGCGGGGGTTGGGGTGTCGGATGAGCTATGGGATGAAAGGCCTTCGGTTTGTTCGGGGCTTAGGCTCGGGCTGTCGGCAGGGACCGCTCCGGGGGGCTGCCCGATATCTGCAACCTGGGCCCGAGGCGTCAGGGGAAGCGCCATCGACAGCAGTAAGAGGATGAAAAGTGTTTTCACGGTATACTGTTAAAAATGCGTCATCGGGTCAGTTGGGTTTCCAGGGTCTTTAACCGGGTTTCCTGCGCTTCCACCACAGCCGATAGCCGGTCGATCAGCTGTTGCTGGGTTTGCAGTTGAGATTGCTGGTCCTTATTCTGGTTGCGCAAGGTTTGCAGTTGTTTATCCTGATCTATCGTATACAAGGTCAGCTCTTCGATCTTCTTAAGCAAGAGAGCGTCCGTCTGACCGAGATCATTGCCTTTTTGAGAGACTTCGGCAGCAGAGGGAATGCCGGGCAGACGTCTTCGTTTCCGGACATAAGCCGCTACGGAATCCAGCGAGGGTAAAGAATATCCCGGCTCAAAAACATAATCGGCCCAGCCGGTTTGTGTCACCTTGATCTGCTTGGCCGTTACCGTGCCGTTCACCGCAAATTTTGATTGAGGGGTTTTAGTACCGATACCGACATTCCCATTGGGAAGAAAAACCATCCAGGGACTCGTGTAGACAGATCCGGCTGCTACATTTCCGCCGATATAGCCATAATGCAATGAGCCGCTGTTGGCATACGCACCAAAAGAGAACAGCTTTCCGGTATCCCCATAACTGAAACTGTACTCTCTGGCCCAACCGCCCTGTACATCCATATTCAGATTATATCCCGAAGGGTATCCCGCAGGATTGTGCAGCTTTACCGCCCCGCCTTCTACAAATAGCTTCGTGTCGGGAGCAGGGGTGCCGATACCTATATTGCCGGAAGTATAAAAATTACCATTGAAAAAGGATTTTTGCTGACCTGAGTCCGTAACATATCCCTGCACGATATCAGCTAAGCTGATCACGCTGGCTTTAAAACCGGTGGGCACCCCAGCATTGTCTCCTGGGTCAGCGCTGATCAGCTGCCAGTCCACAGCCGTCCAGCCGGTCTGCTGCACATTATTTTCCATGTAACAGGCTGTATTATTATCTGTGGTCGCCGGTTTTTTTACATACACTTCAATAGCCGCTCCTTCATAGGTGTCGTGAGCTACAATTCTGAGCTTGGTAAAAGGCGGCGCAGTAGAATTATAATAGCTATTATTTAATACGGCAAGCGAAGGTCGGCGTCCGAAATGTTCATATCCCAGGAACTCTACCGTCTGATGCTGACCGGAAGTGACGTCAGTGAGGATAAACCTGGCCGCGGCACGGGTTCCGGATGTGCCTCCGGAAGTCAACGACCCGTTAATGGCAATACGGTACCACCCCGATTGGGTGATCGTGGCGCTGTTCGTCTGTGCGGACAGGCGCAGGCTACAAGTCATGCACAGCAAAAGGAACAACCTAATGAGGGTAGCATTATATTTCATGGTTATCTTTTTCTTTTTATAGACGTGGTTATTGCGGATTCCAATGCATCATTCTTTTGCCTTAATGCTGCATTTTCCCGGCTGAGCACATTGATCTGCGACTGCTGACTGGTTTGCTGCTCATTGAGCTTTATGACGTATAATGTCAGTTCCTCGATCTTCTTTAATAAAAGCGCATCGGTCTGACCGAGATCATTGCCTTTCTTGGAGATTTCAGCGGCAGAAGGAAGATCGGGCAGGTGACGTCGTTTCCGGAGGTAAGCGTTTAAGGAATCCAGGGAAGGCAGGGAATACTCCGGAGCAAAGACATAATCCGGCCACCCGTTCTGGGTAACTGTGATCTTTTTCGCGCTCACAGATCCGTTGACAGCCAGCTTAGCATTAGGAGAAATGGTGCCGATCCCTACATTACCGGCACTGGTAATGGTCATGAGGGTACCGTTATAGTTTTTGAAATTATATCCCCGGATACTGGAGCTGTTCTCCATGTTGACACCATCATCATTCAGGCTCATCTGCAGTGAATAGCCGGAGCTATTTGTTCCGCCACCGAACAAAATATGTTGTCCTGCTCCACTGATCTCCAACGGAGTATGTGGAGTAAGCGTACCAACCCCCACATTGCCGCTGTAAGTAATAGTCAAAGGAGTAATGATACTTCCGTCATTGTTGAATTTAAAGTCCAGCCGGTCGGGCAGTGCATTGACCCGCATGACACTTTCCAGGGAAATATACCGGTCGGAAAGTGCTCCGATAAATTTCAAGGATGCCCCTGCGCCGATAGAATTAGCATATTGATTATTATGAAGCAACAGCGTCGGCCCGATGTCGCTGGCTACGTCGTTCCTCACTTCGAGGTCTGTTGTAGGAGTTACCGTTCCTATGCCTACCTTCCCAGTAGCAGGAAAGATATTGGTTTGCCCGAAGGTTGCAGAGGGCATCATTGCTCCGACGGCCAGTATAACACGACATATTTTCTTCATAATAAGCTATAATTAAAAAGTTAGCGATCAGAACAAGCCTGCATTTTAACGATTTATTACTTCCTTAGGGGCATTCAAACGGGCTGAAAGCTGTCGGATCAGCTTTTGCTGTTCGGAGATCTTTTTATCCTGCGCAATCATGTACAGCGTCAGCTCCTCGATCTTTTGCAATAATTTCATCTGATTCTGTCCCAGATCCACCCCTTCATTGCGCATTGTTTTTGCAGAGCGGACGTCGGGCAGATGACCGTTCATCTCTATATAATGTTTGACTTCTTTCAGGGAGGGCAGATGATACGTGGAGTCGAATACAAAATCCGCCCCGGTAGTATTGACGACCACCTTATTAGCCCTGACGTTTCCGTTTACATCCAACTTGTAGTCAGCATTGGTCTGGGTTGCCTTACCGATCAGCACCTTGTCGCCAAATATCCCTTTTCCCGCGATCCGTAAAGATGCAGTTTGCGCTACCGCCGTTTGATTCAGGATATGATCTCCGCTATAACCGTTCAGATTAGTCGCATCAAAAGTGGTGCAGGATGCCATATACCAGATGAGCGGCGCAGCAGCGGTCGGTGCGGGACTCCCCGTCACATGCATATGTCCTGTGGTAGAAAAGCTGCCTCCGTTACCGCATTGCATCACCCGGATATACCATTCCCATCTGCCGGTACCCTTACTGCTGCTGAGCCAGTAATTACCACCACCCGTGCCCATGCTGTTATTGTTATAAATAAACTCATATCCGGCAGGCAGCTTGGCCCGAAAGATCTGAATAAGCGTTTTATTCATTGCCGAAAACACGGTCTGCACAAAACCGCCGTATCCGGGGCTTTCGCCCGTCCCGTTATGCCGGATCTCCAGCCCATATCCACTATTGTTGGGCAGGTCGCTGATGGTATCGGTACGGGTGATGGTTACCTTTCCGGAATGCGCATTGTCATATACGATAATACCATTCATCCCTAAAGCGAATTCCTCATCCATAAGCAGCTTCTTTCCCTGCCGCAGGGCCAGGGCGATGGGATTGAGAAAGCCTACGGAAGGATTGGACATCCTGATGTCCATAAACTTATACCCATGGGTATAATAGGCGTTGTATACATCCAGGTTTCCAGCCGGAGTTAGGGTGCCGATGCCCACATTGCCGCTATCGGGAACAAGGTTCTGGGCCAGGATCTCACGGCCGCTGATCAGCAGGATCAAAAGCGTAAATAATGGTTTCATCTACCGGTTGTCTTTAGGACGTGAAGCTGTTGTTTCAGCGCGTGATTCTCTTTTTGCAGCCAGGAAGAAGGGTTACTCGTCCCGATACCGACATTGGCGATAGTGGAAGAACCCAATGTGCCGGAGGGGGCAAACAGGGTCTGCCCCATTGCCGGAAGGGCAAGGAGACATGCCAGCACAGCGCTTATGATCTGACGCATGACGACAAACAATTGAACTTATGAAGCCACCCATCGTTTTGAAAGGGATGACAGAATTATTTCCGGCTTATATCCGCCGGTTGATTTCGCCTTGTTGTATGGATTGCTGCAGCAATGACCCTTATCAGGCAAGGATACCTGGAAACAAAGGGCTTTTTGAAAATATCAATGCGTCAGCTACCCGGAGAACTCCGGACCGGCGTGAGAGATAAAATCGAAGCAGGGCATGGCCGTACCGGCCTTGATAGGGAGTAGAGAAGGTTGCATATGATGATAAATAGGTTAAAGGGTAATTTCGTAAAACAATTATAAGAGAAATTTTTATTATCTCCAAATTTATTTTTCGCAACCCCGTCTTCACCCCTTCCGGTCGATCTTCCTACCGGCTAGCCGGGCATTAGTGGTCAGGTAGCCGTAAAGTTCTCCCTATACATAGATCTGAGGCCGCGGGGCGGCAAACGCATTAACCGGTCACTGGTTTTATTAACCGGGAATACACAAATGCGGCTCCTGCCACTTTTATCATTTATACGGACAGGGTGGAGACAGAAAATGCCAATAGCCTGCATGGTGGTAATGTACTTTTAAGTTTTAATTGAATCAAAAAGTTTCCTGATATTCAAAGGGGCTTGATATCTCTTTTATTTCCATTTTAATGTACAAAAAAAACTTTTCTTTCTTTCAAACTTCACTCCATCAAATAGTCTGATGACTTCCTCTAAATTCCTAGTCATCAAACAGGTTACAATAATCTGTTCACCCCCTTTAGTAATTATTCGCAGATATCTATAATATTCCATTGCGGAAAGAGGTATACTAAATTTGTCAAGATTGGCAGATTTATACAGGATTATTTTGTCCAGTTCATTAATCTGAAAAGTTCTTTCTACTCCCTTTCTTCTTATTGTCATGGCGTTAGGTCTTATTTCTATTTCCTCTCCTCTATTCTCTAGATAATATTCAATGTGAAGATATATAGCTGGTAAGATAAATATAAAGTAAAAAATGCCCATCACAAAAATGTAATCTGTATCAAATCGGAAATAATACCATCCTAGCCCAACCATTAAAGCCGCTGACCAGATAAATCCGAAAACAATAATATGATTTGTAAGGTTTTGCTTTAAGATCATGATGATCTGCCGGGTACCCACCCACCCTCATTTAGAAATTTCAATCAAGGTTATTTAATCAAATGATCATTTTTGTATTCTTCCCTTTTTATAGTGTCTCCTTTATGATTAAAATATAGCCAAGTACCAGACTTTTCATTCAAATTATAATTTTCAATCCGTTCTATTTTTCCATCTTCGTAGTAATTTCTCCATTCGCCAACTATTTTCCCTTTTTCATTTAAGCCCACTTGCTTTAACTGTCCATTTTCATACCACAAATGGAACATTCCTTGAGATATACCCGAAGAATCATAATTTTCTTCAAAGTTTATTTTTCCATTGAGATAATAAAACCTAACCTTTCCAATGAATTTTTGATTGTAATAATTAGCCATTGATGCAATATTACCATTCTTATAATATTCAGTAACATGCCAATTGTTATTGCCCTGGAATTCTTTTATAGATTTTAACTCTCCGGTAACATAGTAAGTTTTTTCTATTTTATTACGTCTTGTTTCTTTGGTGCTGTTAATACATGCTCCAAATAGCATTACTATTGATAAAATAAAGGTGATTTTAATCATATTGAATTGTTGAAAATTATTTTCAAATAAAGCAATTGTTTATTTATTATAATAATACATGTGGTTTAGTTTGTATAATGTGTTATTTAAGCCTTGCTGATATATCTCTTTTATTCTTTCCCATATGGAAGTTCCTTCAATACTGTATGTAGCGTCTATAAGACTTTTGGGATGAATAATATCATATTGTAAATCTCTTCCACTATTTAAAAAAGGATAGAAGGCATCAATGGTTTTTATATAAGGAATGAGTCCGATTAAACTAGATGGTTTGCCTTCTCTTGTAGATTGGTTGTAAGGAATTCTCGTGAAACTAACCAAGGCGTCTACCCCAAGCATATTTCTATTATGATGACCTAACTTATCTAACATATTTAGGCCAGGCATAGCGTCCCATCCGACTTCTTCTGCCCTAACTTTCATGTAAGAGGCTAAATTATCATTTACATTAACTTGTAATCCTACTTTTGCAATTGACCACGCAATCTCTTTTTGAAAATCGCCTGATAAATTAGACCAATCTTTTCTAGGCTCTAATTTCTCGGATATTTCAAACAAATACTGGCCTTGCGTATTATAAAACTCGTGACTTTTCTTATTGGTTCGTTGTAATAAGGTGACGCTTCCATCGTTATTTAATCGAAACTTGTCATCCGGTTCATTTTTCATACCTCCCAAATTGCTGACTTGTGACGCAATCCCCACCCCTACAGCTGTGAAGGCATTGTTGATCATATTGCTGGTGGATATTGCATTCTGGACCATACCGGCATCTTGCAGGGTATGTATCGATATGCTTAACGCACGTGCTAACGGCGAATTGGCAAATTGCGAAACGCCTGCACCTACCTTCTCAAAAAATATCGCCAGCGAAGAGGTGCCGGGGCAGGGAATGCCGAATGGCACTAACCCGTCCACGTCAATGTTTGCAATCGAATCATTCGCCACATATTGATAGAATATCTTCTATTGAAATAGTCATTTAAAAGTCAACCTTATTTTCAATACTCTTTTTTCATGATTAAATTCTACTAAACTCATTGGGCCAGTAACATGGCTTTGAATAATACTATCACAGGTACTTTTTGGGAATGCCATTTGCATACGTTTTGGATAATCTCGCCCACCATTGCCATGCTTGAGAAGCAGGTTGACCATTTATAGGACCATAATAAGGCATTCCTTCTGTCATTCTTGCCAAATTCCTTCCTGCTCTTGTTTGTCCAAGTGTTTGGAAACCTTCTTCAATAGCTCTTGGGTTGAATGGCTTCAACTCATAAATGGTACTGTTTTTAATATCAAGGAAATCAATACGTCTGCCGCTTGGTAACCTAAACTCTTTAATCCCTTCTGCTCCTATCTCGTAAGATTTATGCATCTCCTGTCCGAGCTTCAGACTGGACTTGGTATATTGAACTCCCCCCTTCGCGGCAATTGTTATTTATGCCATATCCCTTAAGGCTCGAATGGTTTCCTTGCTATCACAATTTTCTTTTAATCTTTCATCAATAGTTTTCATATAAGTTTCCGAGGCAAGTCCCTTTTTAACAAGACTAATGTCTTGGATAAGACTTTCTATCAATGACCAATGCTTATAGTCCATAATAGCTTTTTCTTCTGGAGTAGCACAACGGACAAACCCATCACCGTCCCCATTATAAGATTTATATATCTCAATATGCTTTAAAGTAATCATCTTTAATTTATGGAACTGTGTGATAAATAATATTAACTCCGTTTTGCTTAAGAATTGGGTACTCAATGGCTCCCCAAACACTTTTAATATTTATACCGCCTGCATTTTGAAAAACATGTACTGTGCCGTTTGCACCCTTGGCAAATTGCGTGGATAACCTTTGCCACATCGGGCCTTTTTCAGCCCATGACATACCTTGAGTTAGATTGGTAAGGTTTTTACCAGCATTTGTCATTTCCAAAGTAGTCATGCCATTATTAGTTGCAAATTTCCGTGCTGCAGCTTCAACTGCTTCGTTACCGCCACCTGACCAAAACACGCGTCCTCCCCCCTTAGCGGCGGCCTCTTTTGTAGTATTAACTATCGCCTTTTCTACCACCTCTCCTGCTACCGAAGCTACCCTCGCTACTTTTCCGATAGGTATTACCGAAGCAATTTCCAAAGCCCCTTCTGCATGTGACATAGGAGCTGCAGTAAGATAATCCTGTCCAGTAAACTGGGAAGTAATACCATTGACAAACCAGTAGATATGTATAATGGTATAAAAAATTCCTCCACTCTTAGCGGAAATTCCTAATAATCCTTAATTTCAGCTTTCCACTTAACTACTCCATTCTTCTCAGAGCATATTCTTATATCTCCCATACCATAATCAAAATCAAGATTAAACTTTATTTGTCTACCTACAATAAACTCTTGAAGTTCCTTAGAGGATAATACCATTTTTTCAAATAAAGATTTGATTTCCTTCAGTTCTACTAATGCTGTTCCCTTTGTTATATTTACAAGATGAATATATTTCGGGAGGAGGTCAACGAGAGCCCTTGAATAAAACGTGGTCTATTCTTCCTATGTTATGGAAATTTCCAATTTTTTTCCAAAGGTTCATTTTTATTCCAAGCTTTGTAACACAATGCGCATAAAATACCACTTCTTCATTTGTGATTTCTGATAAGCCGGGATCCGCATTTAAAGGATACTTTCTTTCAAAAACTCTAATGACGTCACTGTTTAGCTGTGCTAAATCAAAAGCAACTAACTGGAAATACTTCTTGTAGTTACCTTCGATGTCAACTGAGAAAACGTCTCCTATTCGTGTGTTTGATCTTGCCATTATCTGATAACAAATTGCCACCAATATTCCTATAATTTGTTTTGCTGAGTCTTATTTTTTAGCTGCTGAAGTTCATTCGTGGGTGAGACCGAGAAGAGTTTCGCGGGAATTCGGTGTTTTAGATCATTTCGGATTCTTTTGTTCTAGCCGTTTATTTATTTTCTGTATCGATTTTGTTATCTCCTTTTGAGTGTATTTGTCAACCATCTCCTTATGCTGATTTAAAAAAGACAATTCCTTATCCTTCCCAATTTCTCCTAATGCTTTGGACGCGTGCATAGGATGAAGAAAAAACCCTCGGCAAAGGAAGTCACTTGCTTTTGGGTAAGGGAATAATTTGCTGATTGCCAATCCTAGCATTTCTGTAGTATTACCATATTCCGGATTCAAAAAAGCGTTCACAATCCATTCATCAATATTAATTGGCAATACAAAATCAATAAGTTCACATATCCTCCATCTGTATTCTCTGTCTTTGCCTAATTCAAAAGTTTCAGTTAAAATCTTTCCATCATATTTATGCTTAGGGTAATGCAAAAGGCCTAATGCCACATCTTTATTATTTAAAGATGGTAACCATTTTAAAACTATTTGAATATATTGTTTATCAAAAGGACGATATTTAGATATATATTCAGACCATTCCATTGAATCAGGAGTAATATAATTATTATCTCTCAATTCTTGGTATAGCTTTTCGTTCTCTTTTTTCGCATCCTGAAGCCGTTTTTTCATCTCATTTTCCCTTTTCATAATGGAGTCATCTATGTAATTAGGCACAAATACCTCAACCTCCTTCTTCAACAAAGGATTCCATTCCTTCCTATAAAATCCTCCCATTTCAATTAGCTTTCTTTTATCCTCACTAAGTTTTTTCATATTATCCGAGTTTAGTAATTAACAACTTGTATGTATCCTTTCGCTCTAAAATATTGAATTGCTGGAGCCAAATTAACTCCAGTAGGGACATATAGCTTAAAAGTAAATCCGTTCTTATATGCATATCTCATAAAGTCTGATATTTGTCTTGTAAATCTAACTGTTCTACCAATAGAATAATGTTTTACTTCTCCTATTATTTGATTACCTGGATCAAATTCATCAGGTATCCTATATGAAACTGTTCCTGACGGAGATTCTATTCTTACATTATTTTGTTCGATGCCATTCATTCGTAATCCAACCTGCCCTTTCTCATATGGACTGAGGGGAGATGGGAATTGGGCACTGAGTGATTTTAGCTCAGGTAAATCATAGCTCTTCGATTTCCCGGTCCAAGGGTTCAGCCCCAGCTCTTTACTTGTTTTCAATCCATCTACAGCACCTGTTATTGCTCCTATACTTAATCCAGCTAACGCTCCCTGTTCGCCATTTTTTAGAGAAGCCCCTATGCTATTCCCTTGTATCAAGGAAACGCCGGTACCAAGCGAAAAGCCCACCACAGAACCACTTGCTGCGTTTATAGCAGCCTTTCGCAAGACTGGGCTAGCTATACCCGAAAAAGCCTTAGAGGCATAAGGCGTCACGGCATTCCCCAGCGCACTTCCTGCATATGAAGTCGCTGTAGATACAACTGTACTTATAGCAGCTTGTCCCCAGCTTATATTATTCCATCCATTTTGAGATACTTGTTGAGTTAAGTTATTCCCTAATCCAAGTACAGCCCCTCCCGCTAATGGCCCACCATAATATGTAGCTACTCCAGCTGCTAACCCCGTTCCAAAATATCCCAAAAAGCTTCCGATACTATTGATATTCCCAATGTTCGTAATAGTATTAAATAAGCCTCCAATAAGGGCTGCAACAGCATCATCTATGCCAAAGACTTGTCCATCAGGATCTGTTCCATTCATCCAGTTATTCCCCATAGCAAGATATGGGCTCGAAAACTGCTCGGCAGGGTCCTGTGCCCACCATCTTCCAAGCTGCGGATCGTAGAACCTTGCTCCAAAGTCATATTCTTCCAATCCAGTACCGTCAGCAAATTCCCTGCTTTGCAGTTCTTTACCCTGGTATCGAATTTTGTTGGCCAATTTCAGCGGAGCTGTAGTGCTGATTCCCGCCATAGCCAATCCGTTGGGATAGTAATGGGTTTCCTCCAGTACGGGACCTGTAATATCCATTACCCCAAAGTTGTCAAAGAGCACATCCTGCGGGCTTTCGTTGCTGGTATATACATACACATAGCCAGACTTTTTAGCAACCACTTTTCCGCTGCTCAGGGTCTCCAGCTTGCCTGGTTCTGCACTCAGCTGTTTTATCCCGCTTCCTTCTTCTACGAAGTTAAGCTGATCATCGAAAAAGACATAATTTAAATACGCCCGGGGCTCTTCCTGTATTTTCTTTTGCGGAGCTTTATTTTTTAATTTTTGAAGATCATTCGCTGTGAGGCCGCGAAGGGTTTCGCGGGAATTGGTAGCTATGGCATCGCTGTGGGCTGCCGCTGCCTGTATGCCCGGGGCGGTCAACGCCTGCAATAGGCCAGCCAGCATTTGCTCAGCGGGAACTCCCGACTGGTGATCCGGAGTGGCTTTCTGGCGGTAGAAAGCCCGTACGGCCGCCTGTATGGTATCTCCAGCCATTACCTTTAGGATAATCGAAGGTCCTATCCGCCTGTTTGGATCTTTTCCGTTGAGCTTGGCCACCGCCGTATTGGGCGTAGTGGTATTGTCTTCAGGATAATCCAAAGGTTTGGCCTCTCTTGTATTGTCAATATTGTAAAATAATGCGTTTTCTGTCTGTGCCTGCTGCGGCTCCATGGTAGCCATGTACTGGGAGAAGTCAGTCTGTTCAGTAAGCACCATCCGGATATTACCCAAATGATCCGGAACAAAATAATCGTATGTATAGGCTGCGGCTACGCTCCCATGTGCCGGTACATAACGTGCTCTTCCTTCTTTAGTGGGAAAAAACTGCAAGGTATCCGAAATACTTCCACTTGTAGATGACGATTGATAGACAAACCCATCTATATAATCTGTAGTCGTAACAGTAGAAGGAGTCGTGGTATTATCCGTTACAATTTTCCTAAGCTTATTACCCGACGCATCATATACAAATTGTATGCTCCCTTTGTCCGTAACCGTAATTTGTTCCGGTAAATCAAGGTAATTATAAGTAATAGTGGGAATATTTTTATTTAAGTCTTTTATCAAATTACCGGTAGAATCATAGACATAATCATTTCCACTATTGGTGCCGTCATGGAAATCCCCCAGGGAAGTGTTCGGATCGCTGACCGCATCGGCTACCTTAGTAAGCTTGTTACTATTGGTCTGATAAGTATAGGTTAACTGGTCAATCAGGAAAGAAGAAGTACCTTTTAACCCATATTGATTCATATGGGTAATGTTGCCATTGGCATCATAGGTGAGGTTATTGACCGAAAAATTAACTGTACTGTTATTCCAGGTTCCGCTACTGCTCTGCAGGAAGCTTGCAGCAGTCAACCGGTTGGCTTTATCATAAGTGAAGCTGTATTTCCGCAGTACATTATCGGACTTACTTTTCCATATTTCCCCGCTGATATTACCATTATAGACAGGGGTAAAGGTTGTTGTGCCATTCTCGGTGACAGATTTATCGTATCCAAGCTCCATGCCGAAATAATGGTCGGTATTTCCTGCCTGGGTAAACGCTTTGTTGACGCCGGTAAGCCAGCCGCGGATGTTATAATCATAGGTGAGCGTTTCCAGATCATCGCCCAGCGTCTTTGTCTTTAGCTGACCTAATTCGTCATAAGCATAATCGGCAATGACCTGCCTTGTAGTGCTGTTATCGTTGATCGTCTTTGTGATATTGAGCAATCTGCCACCCTCATCATATTTGTTTTCGGTAAGCACCCTCGTTTCCGGGGTCACCGTACTTTGACTGTTATGATTGACGATATAGCTGCTCAACAGTTTACCTGAAAAATCATATTTATTCGTGACGATGTCAGCGCCTCCCGTAATATTGGTTGAAATACTCTGTAGTAACCGCCCATTATCATCGTAATAGGACGTGCTGGTAATCCATTTCTCTGGAGCGCTGTTTAATATCTTTGTTTTGGATCCGGTAACTAAGCCACGCGTTTTTTTGCTATAAGTAGACGGGCTTTCTACGTAAGGATTTCCTCCATCGGTAGTTTTAGACAAGTAGCTGCTCTGAAAACTTTGATGACCGGTCCAAGTATAGTCGTCATAATAGGTGTAGGTAATCGGTTCAACTTCTGCAGGATCAATGGGCGGAAGTGGGTTATGGGTAATGCTTCCGTTAACATCATCAACCATGGCATTCGGATCGACAAAGGCATTAAAATGATCCCCACTGCCACTTTGAAATCCTGGATTAAAAGTAATACTGTTGCGGGCAATATAGTTAATTGGGGTGTTGCTACTACGGGAATTTACGGTAAGATCAGCAGGTGCGGCTATCTGGGAAAACGACGTCGAAATGGTGTCCATATTGTTCTGCAAGGATAGCCGGGTAGCACTGGAATTGGTATATAATCCGGTTTCTACCGGTCTATCCAATACGTCATAATAGGTCACTATCCATTGGTGATGGCTACGCTGATTACCATTCTGGCTAAAGACCAGCCGGTCTCGCTGGTCGTAAACCATTTGCACCTCTGCCGCTCCGGGTGATTTTTTGATAGTCATTCTGCTTTTATCGTCGTATTCATACCGGAAGCAGAGCTCATTAGCCACAGCCTGCGATATGACCCAGGAGCCATCGATTAATTGTACTACTTTAGGCGGAATAATAAACCGCAGATTATTATTGTCATCATAAACATAATAAGTGCACAACCAGCCACTATGCGAACTGCCTGTTCCGTTATCGGCGGAAGCAGTCAACTGGGTTTTCTTTAATATGGCTTGTCCATCTGTATTGGTATAGGTAATAGATTGTATGCCTTTTTCGTCAGTGGAAATATTTTTATAAAGCTTACCGACGGGATATATGGCTGTGCTGGTTGGAATACTGCCTGCGGCCTGAGCAATATTCCAGATACGGATATTATCAGCTGCGGTATTTACAAGGTATTTCATTTCAACTCCCCGCGAACCGCCTACCCAA
The DNA here is from genome assembly GCF_039541075.1 of Compostibacter hankyongensis. NCBI lineage: Bacteria > Pseudomonadati > Bacteroidota > Chitinophagia > Chitinophagales > Chitinophagaceae > Compostibacter > Compostibacter hankyongensis. Next base: position 89,075 of record NZ_BAABFN010000006.1, read on the forward strand.
CTTGTGCCGGGTGCATAAGTATTCAATGTTCGGTTAAGCGGTGAGTTTTCAATGTTGGATTGCGCATAATAATAGGAGCTTTCATCGGGATATATTGTCTGATTAAAGGCAGTCTGTTGCTGCAGAGCATCTTTTTTATAATTGCCATCGTTTACCACATCTCCGGTTTGCGCCGTATTGGAAACAAAGGGCAAATAGGATTTTTCTTCTAGGCCCCGGCTGTCATATACGTGCATACTTACTACATCCTTTCCCAATGGGCTCATTTTCTTAGCTACGCTTTGTTCAGATCTTCCGAAGGCATCGAGGTAATTGGTTACCTGAGAAACCTCTCCAGGGATATCCGTGCTGGCGCTAATTACTGCTTCATCTGTAATGGGTTTATTGGGGGTCCAGGTACGGGAAAAATTATGGGAATCGTCACCCGTAGAGGGCTCACCTTGGACTGTTAGGTTAATCGTTAATTGAATGTCGCCGGTATTTAAATTATACCCCTCAACCATGAGATAATAAGTGCCAGCCTGAAGGGTGGTCGATATAGAGGCCTGAAGGCCGGAACAAAGCGGACCATTATCGTCATTATAGGTAATCAGATGCCCGTCAACGCCATATAGGTAGATAATATCATCAAAACTTGAATTACAGGTCGAAATACTGATCTGGGCATTACCGGCTACCGAAAACCGGTACCAGACATCAGGACTGGGCTGCCCGTAGTCATCGCCATAACTGCTGCTATTCCTTGTATCATTATAGGTATAGGTGCCATTGCCGTATGTGCCTACGATAATGGGGTCGCTCATATTGGTTCCTTGCCCCAGACAAAGCCTGGGAAGCCATGCAAGTAGGAGGCCAAGATATAATGTGTACTTTCTCATAGTTTTATATATCTAATATGATAGTTAGGGTTGTCCGGCGTAGTGATAGAGATTTTTAGAAAGGATATTACGGTCACCGTCTCGTGTAAGCTTCAATCGGCCCAGCCCGTCATATTCATAGATTGTCGTATGTCCCGCTGCGTCAATTTCACTTGTTTTTCCCATTAGTGGAGTATATGTATATGTCGTCATTTGTGCGTCTGAAGGGAAGATACGGACGTCGTCAATAACACCGGAAATAGTTCTTGGACCGGTATATGCCTGCTCATTCATGGACCATTTTCCACCGCTAAAAGACCACCATTGTATGATATACTTTCTATTATTGGGTGGAGAAAATCCGACTTGGTATGCGGAATGAACTGCGCCGTCCCAATAGGCTTTTCCAGTGTGTGCATTACCTGCGGTAACCTGAGTGTTTCCTTCTTCAAACCCTTCATAAAACACTTCCGTGCTGTCCGTTCGAGTAGTCTGGAAGGAGGGATAAATTATATCTATGGGCACTTCAGAGGTCGCGGTGTTTATTAAGGGATGGACGCTTACTGTATGATTCCCCGCAGGCAGCTCGTGAATATAACGAAAGTTACTGGTACAATTATAAGTGGGGTCCGTACTAATACAGAAACCTGTCGAATAACCGTCCAAAAAGAGTGTACAGTTAACCTTGGCTCCTCCGGGGACACTCAAATAAGGAGCAAGCTGGTCAAAACTTACTTCAACATTGCCCGCGGTAAATGTTTCAAAATTAACGGTTTTAGTATCCTCGCTCCCCGCAGCTAAATAAAAGGTCGTATCCTTATCGATGGTTTCACTGGTATAATCGACTTTATAAGAAGCATTTCTGATCTCTGCAACCGGCATGGAAGTTTTGTAACCATATAAAATGGAAGTTTTTGCTCCCCCTTGTTGTTCCGATGAAATAGGCTGAGAAGTGGCCGGATCGTAACTATATGATTCTTCTTTTTCCAACGTATTTCCGGTGTAATACTTGGTATGTGCCAATAATGTCCTCGTACTGGATTCATAGGGTTGCGATGCATAGGAATAGTGAACTTGATGAACTTTTCCATTTTTATTTTCAATACTATGCACGGGTATTCCAGTGATATTCGACTCCAGCATCGTATTGAGTGTTGCCTGTTCACCTGAGGTGATCATAGGGATGTTGGTATCGTCGGTGTAATAGAAAGTCTGGGTATGGTTATTCCCTTTAGAGTTGGTGGTGGTAACACTTCGGATCTTTCTTTTATCCGGAGCATAGGTATAGTTGACGGTGGTTTGGATATTAGCGGTGGGCGTGTTTTGGTCGTAGTCTTTATGTACCGTCTGTGCCAGGCGGTAATTTTCCACATTGGTCCAATAGGCGGAAGAGGCGGAAAACCAGCAGGTATAGCCATCTACGCTTCCGGCCCGATAATTCCACTTATAAGCCCAGGCCCTTTTCGAAACGGGGCTCGTTAGGGAAGTATAGGTATTGATATCCTCAGAAACCTTTTTCCCGAATACGTCATAAGCCGCCGTATTTAATAACAGTCCTCTTTTGAAAGCATTGCTGACGGATGAGCTGATATCCGGTATGGGATAACTTCCATCGGGATAATAGGTAAAGATATCGTTACAGCCTGGGGTGGAAAAATTTGAAAAATTATATATCGTATATCCTCCATTCGGATTTGTTTCTTTTACGTTGGAGTATCCGATAAAGTTTCCATTCAGATCATAATAATCCGTCTGAGATTCAGAAAGTGCCTGATGAATGCCGCAAGAAAAATCGAGAATATAAATCAAATAAGCCTTGCTCAGGATTTCACCACTTGAATTTCCATTCTCATCTGTATAGGTGTAATAAGTAGACAAGGATTGGCTGGAAGGAAGAATATGCGATATTTTATTTACCCTTAATCCACCTACCTGTATGTTACTATTTGAGGTGCTATCATAATAAGAATTAAGTTCATAATAAATATCGTAATTACCTCCAGCCAGGTCCTTTACTTCGGTCAGGATATTAGCCATTGCATAGTCTTGAACAGGGGGGATGGGGGTGTTAAGGGGGTTGGAAAGCCCTGTATAGGAGTTATATCCCCAGTAGTCTGTCGTTTTTAATGCCGTCCTGGAAGGCAGATTTTTGTTGGTATTATATTTGAACGATGCAATTGTCAAGGGTAAAGCAGGGGAAGTGGTGGGCAGGATAGACACGCTATCTAACCGAAGCCTTAAGAAGTTAAGGTCTGTCGTTGACCCTCCAAAATAACCATAGTAGAAGTTAAAGGTGGAAAGTAAGTGGCTATTTGATCCTGTCAGCGGATCATACGCCTTCAGGTTTATAGCGGATAACCGGGCGGCATGGGGATCATCCTTACGGTCCATTATATAGTTAAAATCTGCCTCTCCCGATTTTGAAATGATATTGGTAATTATCTTCGGATCATCAATTATATACAGCCATGTAGTATAGTCTGGATTAGTATCGTCCGGATTGGTACTGTATAGATAGGTAATTGCCGATCGGTAGTGATAAAGCGTGTCCGGCTTATTTAGCGTAGTATAATTGAATAGAATGGTATCTGATGAGTTGGATGTGACGATTCTGTCCAAATACCACGTTGTTGGAAAGGTGTAATCTGTACCAAGCAGCTTGGTTGTCGTATTTTCCCTAGACTGGGAAGTAGTGCCGAAGTAATAATGATTTCCTTTGTCATCTATTACTTCAAATGAGCTGTTATTATAATCAGGGGCGTAGCTATGGTAAAAATTCGTAGAAAGTATTTTCAAACCTGTACTGTTTGAAAAGACAGGATCTCCATTTCCATCAAAAGTGAATTGTACGGAAAAAAAAGGTGTTTTCAGGTAATATATGTCGGGTTCCCCATCGGCGGTTGGAGGAGAGCCGGCTCCTCCCTTGACTTCACTGGGTATGGGTGTGCCATTTGTAATTGCATCAGTGATTTCCTGCCCCCATTGTAATTGCCCTAAGTAACCCTGGTATTGTTCATCGGGAAGCCCACGGACAACCCGGGATATTCCTCCGCCGGCATTTAACTGCCAGCCCAGTCCTACACAGGTGGCATAATCCTGTACCTTTATTCCCCTCCCGTCTTTATAACTTATTCCAATGGGAATCGTCAATGCTCTTGAGCTCAAGCTGGAAACGGGGATATTGACAAGAGCAGTACCCGTATAAAGATCTACGCTTACGGGAGAGGCGCTTGCGCCTCCGCCACCCAGAAAGCTGTTATTGGGCGACGGTGGCGCAATACTGTTTACACTTTGTCCATCGGCGCTTTTTAACATTACCGGCAACCAAAACAACAGAAGCAGGGCCTTTTTGTATAATCTTTTCATATTTGATGATTTGTCTACTTTTTTTAAAACTCATACCCCATCCTGAACAGTACCGGCGGGGTGACCGGGGTGTGCTGGTTGTGCAGGAAGTCGTACAGCAGCATCAGGGTGCCTTTTAGTTTGCTCGAGACCCGGTACTTCTTCTCCAGCCCGATCAGGGCGCTGCCCGTCCACCCGTTCAGGCTTTTCAGGGCCGGGACGTCGGGTTGGGTTTTCAGATAGTTCAGCTCGGCTCCGCCGTTGACGTAGAAGGTGCCCTTCAGCTTGTAGTCCAGGAAGGACCGGAGGCCGGCGCCCTGGGCGGTGAAGTGTATCTTCTGGATGCTGCTGCCCCAGCCCAGCTTGAAGGAGGCCCCGACACCGGCGCTGCCGTTCTTGGAGAACTTGTAGGCTACCTGTCCGGCGAGGTCGCTGGTCGTCGGGTACCCGCTGGTGGATTTGGCAAACTGGAGGTTGCCGCCGAAGGCCAGCCGCTGGAAGAAGGTCTTTGATTTCAGCTCTTTGGGCTGGAAGTTGGGCATCTCGGCTGTACTGCCGCCGCCGGGGAACTTGTTTTTCAGGTCCCGGAGCTTTTCCCGGGCCTGCTGCATTTGTTGGGAGATCTGCCGGCGTCCCCCGGCATCTGCTGTAGCCAGGCGCTGCTGCAGCTCCCGGGCCACCATCTCCCGGGTCTGCAACCCGGTCAGATCCGGGGTGGCGCCGGTGGGGGTGAGTCCCGTGCCCGGCAGGTTGAACAGTCCGGCCAGGGCGGAGTGCTTTTTCATGAAGTCCCGGAACGCGGGGATCTTTTGCACCAGGGCCAGGGCTTCGGCTTCGGCCTTTTGCTTGTCGGAGAACAGCTCCTTGTAGTTTTTGAGCCGGGCGGCATAGTAATAGGCTTCTTTGTTCAGCCGGAGCAGGTCTTTTTGGAGAAAGCCGTACCGGGAGGAGTTGCCGAGGCTGCTGAGGTTACCCAGCTGGTCCAGGAGCTGCTGCTGCCGCTGTTGCAGGTAGGTTTGGAGCCGGGCGGCCTGGTCCAGCTGCTGCCGGGCGGTTTGTACCCGGTCCAGGGAGCCCTGCAGCTGGCTTTGGACGTCTTTGGCCTGGCTGAGATAGCCTTTTCCTTTCCCCCGGAGGAAGCCCAGGGCATTTTTGAGGGTATCCAGGTAAGGGAAGTAGCTGTGGGCGGTGTTTTTGAGCTGGCCGCCGGTGAATTGGTTGATCTTCGAGGCCAGGGCCCCGGCTTTGCCGGTCCGGGCGGCCAGCTTACCTTCCAGGGAGCCGGGCAGCTGGCTGAGCTTGTCGGCCTCCTTCGTAAAGAGATTGTTTGCGGCCAGGGAGTCGACCCGGGAGAGCTTATCATAGAGCTTCGCCTGCGTGCGGGAGAAGCGACGCAGCGCTTTTTCAGAGGCCCGGTTCAGCCGGCGTTGGAGTTTGGCGGTCTTGGCATTGATCTGGGTCAGGGCGCGGGTAGGCAGTTGCTGCAGAGCAGGCGAAGGGTTAAAGGTAAAAGGTAAAGGGCCGCCGGATCGCTGCAGGCCGGCAGAAGCGGACGGATCGCTCTGCTGAATATCAGTAGAAGGTGGGGTATTGGATGAAAGGCCTCCGGCGGGTGGTCCGGCGTTCAGACCGGGGTTGTCCGCCGGGACCGCGCCGGACGGCTGAGGGGTATCCGCGACCTGGGCCCGCAGCGTCAGCGTGGCCGTCAGCAAGAGGATGGTAAAAAGTGTTTTCACGGTATTACATTAAAAATGCGTCATCGGGTCAGTTTTTCTTCCAGGGTTTTTAAGCGGGTTTCCTGCGCTTTGACCACCGCCGAAAGCTGGTCGATCAGCTGTTGCTGGGTCGCAAGCCGGGATTTCTGGGTGGTTAACTTCTGCTGCTGGGCCGCATTCTGGTCGCGCAATATTTTCAATTGAGCGGTCTGACCTCGAAGCAGATTCTGCTGTTCCTTAAGCTGCCTTTCTTGTTTGCTCAACTTTATCTCTTGAGCAGAAATTTGCTTATCCTGGTCTATCGCATACAAGGTCAGCTCCTCGATCTTCTGCAGCAATTTTGTCTGGTTATCGCCCAGGTCAAGACCTTGTTTTGCTATTTCAGCCGAAGCGGGAATTTCAGGCAGGTGATGATTGTTCCGGATGTAGATATTTAGAGAATCCAGGGAGATCGGAGAATATCCGGGGTCAAACACATAATCGGCCCAACCGCTTTGGGTAACGGTAACCTTCTTGGCCGTTACCGTACCATTAACTGACAGTTTCGATTGGGGATGACTGGTGCCGATGCCTACATTTCCATTGGGGAACCAGGCCATAATATTATCCTGGAATGTTTTGCCCAGATAATAGAAGTAAACCGTATCGTTTCCTCCATAGGCTCCCCATCCGCCATAGTCCTTGTTGTTATTGGTGACAAATCCATACGAAGAGGCCCAGTTACCATTATCTCCGGTGCGCCGTAATCGAACACCTGATCTAGTATAAAAATGACGATCGCCAGCTGTTTTATCATAAACAACATCAAAGGTGCCCAACTTGGATGTTGATCCCACTGAAAAGCTACCCGAAACATAGGCAGCACCTAAAGTATCCTGCAGTACGAATCGACGCCAGGGCGTCCACTGATCCGTATAAGGATCCCACTGACGAAGAACCATCTCACCATAAGGATATTTGGTGATACATATTTCAAAATTTCGAGTAGTGCCATTACCATTAACAGTCAGCTTAGTACCGTAAAAATATTTCCAGTTCTTTTGGTTAGCAGCTCCGGGGCCACTCTGATATAGTATGCCATGAGGTATATCTACGATGCTGGTCGTTTCATCATAGGTGGTCTGGGCCGGCGAAGCGACGGAAACAAACAGCAACAAGGGCAGTATGCAGAAGTATTTTGTAGAAATCTTATTTTTCATTTCCGGCCGTATTTTGTTCAGATAGCTTTTTTTCAAGGGAGTCAATCCGCCTGTTCTGCTGGATGACATACAATGTCAATTCTTCGATTTTCTTTAACAAAAGAACATCGGTCTGACCGAGATCATTGCCTTTTTGAGAAATTTCATCGGCAGAAGGAAGATCGGGCAGGTGACGTCTTTCCCGGACATAAGCGTCTAAGGAATCCAGGGAAGGCAGGGAATATTCCGGACCAAAGACGTAATCCGGCCACCCGTTCTGGGTCACCGTGATCTTCTTGGCGCTTACCGCGCCGTTCACGGCCAGCTTAGCATTAGGGGTAATGGTGCCGATCCCCACGTTGCCGGCGCTGGTAATGGTCATCAGGGTACCATTGTGGTTCTTGAAATTGAAGCCGCGGATGCTGGAGGAGTTCTCCATGTTGACCCCGTCATCTTGAAGGCCTACCTTAAGTGTATATGCGGATGTATTGTCTCCGGTCGCGAACTGGATCACCTGACGGGGTTTGCGGACATCCAGCGGGGCCTGGGGAGAGGCGACGCCGATGCCTATACTGCCGGAGGTATAAAAGTCTCCGTTAAAAAAGGACTTATGTTGCCCGCTGTCGGTTACATATCCCTGAACCAGCTCATTCAGATCGATTACCCGGGCATTGAATCCTGAAGGGACACCGCCATTGTCGCTGGAGGCGGTGGTGATCAATTGCCAATCTACCGCTGTCCATCCGGCATCCTGGATATTGTTCTCCAAATAGTAGGAGACATCGCTATCCCGGGAGGAATTCTTTATTATATATACTTCGACAGCCGATCCGCTGTAGGTGCTTCCTTCTATGATCCTGATCTTTTTAAATGTGGGAGTCGCGCTGCTAAAATAGCTGTTGTTCAGCACGGCAATGGCGGGTCTTCCTCCGAAATGCACATAACCCAGGAACTCAACCGTTTGATGCAGCCCTGCAGTTACATCTTTCAATATAAACCGCGCGGCGGCCCGGCTCCCACCGGTGCTGCCGGAGACCAACGGCCCGTTAATGGCGATCCGGTACCAGCCGGATTGGGTGATCGTGCCGCTGTTCGTCTGGGCGGAGAGCGGTATATGCAAGAACAGGTAAAAGATCAAGAAGTAAAAGCTTTTCTTCATGTCCGGAAAATTTATGCTGTTATTGTTTTTTCTTTAATGCTGCGATCTCTTTTTTCAGCGCCATAATCTCTTTTTGCTGGTCAATAAGGTACAGGGTCAGCTCCTCGATCTTCTGAAGTAGCGTTACCTGGTTATCGCCGACATCGAGCCCTTCGCGTTGCATGGTTTCTGCGGATGGGACATCAGGCAGGTGCCGGTGAGTTGCTATATATCCGTTCAGGGAGTCCAGGGTGGGCAACCGGTAAGCAGGATCGAAAACAAAATCCGCCCCTGTGGTATTGACTACCACCTTATTAGCCCTGACGTTGCCATTCACATCCAGCTTATAGGAAGTATTGGTCTGGTAGGTCTTGCCGATCAGGACATTTCCTGAAGGAAGAAACGCCATCCAGGGAGACGCCGTGGTAGCTGTAGTATTGCCTCCGATATAGCCATAATTTAACGTTCCCGCAGTACCGTAGACGCCAAAAACAAAGAGCTTTCCGGTATGATTATAGCTGAAGCTGTACTCTCTCTTCCAGCTACCGGGATAATCGACATCAAGATTATAGCCGTAAGGATAGCTCCCCGGGTTGGTTAAGCGAATGCTGCCGCCTTCCACCTCTAATTTCGCGTTGGGCACGGTAGTACCTATACCCACATTTCCATTATAGCGGATTGTAAACGGAGAAATGATTGTCCCGTCATTGTTGAACTTGAAGATCAGCCGGTCCGGCATAGCATCGCCCCGCATCATACTTTCCATGGAAATATACCGGTCGGCCAGCGCGCCCTGGAACCAGATCGCCGACCCGGCCCCCTGCGAATAGTTATACTGATTATTGTGTAACAACAACGTAGGCACAATGCTGCTGTCCATATCTTTTCTTATCTCCAGCGGTTGCGACGGCGTAAGTGTGCCTATACCTGCATTGCCTGTAGCGGGGAAGGTATTGGTGGTCTGGCCGCTCGCAACGGATGTCCCGAGCACCAGGGCAAAGAGCATTAAGAGCCGAAAAGATCTTATTGAATACAAGTGTTCCATAGACTTACCTGTTGGGAAAGGTTTGCTTTCGGTTAAGACATTTAATTTGAAGCTGTTGCTTTAGCGCAAGATTCTCTTTCTTCAAGGCGGCTATTTCTTTGTTTTGCAATTGCTGCTGCTTATAAAGATCAATTACATACAAGGTGAGCTCTTCGACCTTCTGAAGAAGCTTTATCTGGTTATCGCCGACATCGAGACCTTCGCGTTGCATCGTTTCTGCGGGGGATACATCGGGTAGGTGCCGGTAGGTTTGTATATACCCGTTCAGCGAATCCAGGGAAGGCAATGCATAACCCGGATCAAATACGAAATCCGCCCCCGTAGTATTGACTACTACTTTATTGGCCCGGACGTTGCCGTTTACGTCCAGCTTGTAAGCAGCGTTGGTCTGCGCCGTCTTGCCGATCAGGACATTTCCCGAGGGAAGAAAGGCCATCCAGGGATGGGGATGAACGGTTCCGGTAGTTGTATTGCCGCCGATATAACCATAATACAACGTGCCGCTTGTGGCAAAAACTCCAAAGGAAAAAAGTTTCCCCGTACCCCCATAGCTAAAGCTATATTCCCGGGCCCAGCCGCCTGCAATGTCCATGTCGATATTGTACCCGAAAGGAGAATCCGTGGGATTGTGCAGCGTTACCGCTCCGCCCTCCACAAATAATCTGGTCTCCGGATAGGCCGTTCCTATGCCCACACTACCCAGGCTGTCTATGGAAAACTTCGTGGTCGTGGTCCCCGGCGCTTTGTAGGATATCAACAGCTTATTGCCGCCTGCGGTCCAGTGTGCATTCGTGCTGATCAGCGACCAGTCTCCACCGGTGGTTCCGGAGTTGGTCAGCCGCAAGACGGCATCATAGGTATCGCTGCCTTTGATCTGCAGCCTGGCGGAAGGGTTGCTGGCACCGATACCGACATTGGCGGTAGTGGAAGAACCCAATGTGCCGGAGGGGGCAAACAGGGTCTGCCCCATTGCCGGAAGGGCAAGGAGACATGCCAGCACAGCGCTTATGATCTGACGCATGACGACAAACAATTGAACGGGTGACATCACCCCATAGCTTTGACAAGGGATGACAGAATTATTTCCGGCTTATATCATCCGGTTTATTTCGCCTTGATGTATGGATTGCTGCAGCAATGACCCTTGTCAGGCAAGGATACCTGAAAAGAAAGGGTCTTATGAAAATATCAATGCGTCAGTTACCCGGAGAACTCCGGACCGGCGTGAGAGATAAAATCGAAGCAGGGCATGGCCGTACCGGCCTTGATAGGGAGTAGAATAGGTTGCATATGATGATAAATAGGTTAAAGGGTAATTTCGTAAAACAATTATAAGAGAAATTTTTATTATCTCCAAATTTATTTTAAAAAGTACACCATAAACCTTAGCAAGGCGCTTCGGTATGCAGACAGGCGAAGAAAAAAAAGAGTTTTGGTAAATCTATAGATTCAATAACTAATTTACGGCAGCAATAAATATTTCCTGCCAATATATAGATAATGATCAATCAAAAAGAAATATCGAGAGAGTGGCTTATTCAGATATCCAGGGATAAGCATAATGTTGATAAAATCGTGGTAGAGAAGGCACTCCTGGTTTACATTTTCTGGACGATTGCCAACGCTTTTGTAACATGTTCATCCGGCTTCAGCTGATCGGTGTCCGAGGAAAAGGTAGCCACAATAGTACCTTGTTTATTGATCACATAGGTGGTTCTGGGAATAAAACCATGGTCGATGACCTGGCCCCGCACATCTTTGGCTCCACTTTTGGGGGGCATCAATTTTAAGCCATAGGCCGCCGCAATCTTTCCCCCGGGATCGGCCGCTACCGGAAATTTTCCGGCACAGTAATCGGGGTCCGAAGAAAATGAATTCAGCCGCTGGATATCATCCGCAGATACACCGATGATCGTAGCGCCGGCTGCCGTAAATTTATCTTTTAGTTCGGCAAAGGTGTGAGCTTCTATATCACAACCTCCGGTATACGCTGCCGGATAGAAATAGAGCACCACAGGCCCTTTGGCGAGCGCGTCTTTCAAAGAAAAGTCAAATTCATGACCCGCCAGGCTGGCCCTGGCCGTAAACGCAGGGGCAAAGAATTTCTTTGTGGCGGGGGATTGGGCGAAGCCGTCTTTGATCAGCAGGGGAGACAACGCCAGCGCCGTCAGCACCGGGAATATATATTTCTTAAACATGGTAGTGATTTTTTAAGATGACGATTACAAACCTCCGCCTTACGTCCTACACGGTAAGTACAATTTTCCCGGCAGTCCGACGGGTCTCTACCTGAGTATGGGCCTCGGCCATGGCGCTAAATGGATATTCTTTTGCAATATGAACCTTAATTATACCTTTCGACATTAAATCTGCAACTGCTCTCAAGTCCTCTCCATTGCCTTGCATTCCCCATAAAGACAGATTCACGCCTTTTTCTTTTGCTTTAGACTTCAAACGTTCGTTCGTGAGACCCAAAATTGAGATAATAGTACCGCCGGGATTTACCACATCAATGGAATGTTCCAGGGTTTCTCCGCCCACTGTATCCAAAACAAAATCAATATCTTTAATTACTTCCCAAAAATCCTCATTTCTATAATCAATATGTTTATCGGCGCCGAGCGATATCACAAAGTCACGGTTTTTTGCGGAAGATGTTGCCATTACTTCTGCACCTAAATACTTCGCTATTTGTACGGCAAAGTGACCCACACCACCTGATGCTGCGTGAATAAGCACTTTGTCTCCTTTTTTGATCTTCATCCCGCGAATCAGCGGCTGCCACGCTGTCAAGCAGGCCATCGGTGTAGCAGCAGCTTCTTCAAAGCTGATATTTTCCGGTTTGCGGGCCAACAGTCCTGCATTCACCGCAACGAACTCAGCATATCCACGCGCAGCGGGTAAAAGTGCAAAAACCGCATCGCCTACTGCAAATTCCCCGGAGTCTTCCGTTTTTTCTACAATTTCCCCCGATATATCCCAACCCAATATTACGGGTCTTTCTTCGCCAAATAAAGCGGTAATAAATGCAGAAGAGTTCCGATAAATGGTATCGGCCGGGTTTATGCCGATGGCTTTTACTTTAACCAGTACTTCCCCCTTTTTCAAAGTAGGTTTCGGTGCTTCGCCGGGAACCAGCTTATCGGGCCCTCCGGCCTCGTATAATAAAAACGCTTTCATAACTGCATTTATGACCACTTTTCCGACCGATCTATCGGGCAAGATCAGCATGGGTAAATAGATACCCTTTGGAGGGAGCATCTATAGTACATGCTATGTATTCAGCTGGGTTCACACATTCGTCGTACTACAAAGGTAGTTAAAATCTCTTCCTCACCCATCGCGTTGGCTTTTTGCTGATTGTTGGCTGTATTGGCAACAAAGCGTCTACCGCAGACACAGATTGTGACGCTCTTCCCTTAATGACAATACTACATTAAGCCTTTTTATAGAATTCCGGATGCTTATTCTTCCAATACCATTCAAATTCAGCCATCTTTAATTCATACTCATCACTACTAAAGAAATCATTGATCAAATTGTAATTTTCATAAATAATGCTCGATATGTGCTTCAACTGTTTCTTGTAACATTCTTCAAGGTCTTTTTCGTTACGAAAATACGCTGACTTATCAGCCTTTGCATCATCCCACTTCAGATATTCCAACAGATTAAAAAGATTTATCTCATCATCTGGCTTATTTATCTTATAGATTGATGTATAAAACTCTCGAAAGTATTTTTCAATTTTAATTACAAAATTATCTGAGCTATATTCAACCATATAAGATTGTCCTTCATTCAATTCTTTTCCCATCTGAAAGCGATATACTTCAACGAGTCTTTTAAAAAAATCACAGATGTATTTATTGAAATTTTGTTCCACGTCAATTCTATTTTCTGATTAGTTTTGTAAAATCTTTATCCCATGAGTAGCCATGCCTTTGTAAATACCTAATTTCTTGGGCAAGAACTGAATTTGGATCAAGCTTTGCTGGATTATATTTTGCTGAGAATATCACATCATCTCCTCTCTCGACAACTCCTTGCAAAAAATTTACATTTTTACGCATCGTCCATGCTTCATCGGTTATATCAAGGAATTAGCACCGATCTTTTTAGCAAATCCTCTGTAAGTTGCCCTTGGTCCTATCACGCTCACCCCCTTTGCGGCAATTCCTCCTAATCTAAAAAGTTCTCCACCAAAAAAGTCAAAACCTACTGATGCCATGCCTCCTAACCCCTTAGACATATCGTCATTAAGAGCTCCATGAGATATAGACCAAATCGTTATCAAAAGCGACCTTTCAAGTTTACTCATAACTATCTGATCAATAACATTACTTTTGATAATATTCTTTCGATAATTTCCGTTAAACCGTTTGTGCCCAATGCAGATATTCTTCAGTGCGTGAGGCCAGGTAATAAGGCAGGTTCAGCAAGACATACTCCTTGCCGTTGAGCGTAATTAACTTATCACGCTTTATTTTGCCATTATATAACCTTACAGCCAGATTATGAGGTGCGGCATCTATAAAAAGGTGGAGTGAGCGCAGTGTGCCACTTGCACCGGATTTTACTTCTATGGGAATGATTTGACCATCATATTGAATGACAAAATCAACTTCGGCTGTAGCATCTATCTTTTGGCGCACCCAGAAAAAAAGGCTGTTTAAAACATGTGATTGGGCTGCCAGTAATTCTTGTCCTACGATATGTTCAGCGATTTTTCCCTGGTATAATTTATCCAGGTTATCAGTACCGATAATCTCTTTTTGTAATCCGGCGAAGTGATTCATCATGCCTGTATCCAACACCTGTAACCTTGGTGATTTTTTTTGATCAGGGATTATAGGTATGGCTGTATTGGTGGTGGGGTAAACGAGGTGAAGAAGCATGACTTTCTCAAGGGTGCGCATTGCTTCGCCTACTTCTTTCGATGCATAGTTGGAATTACCAAAATGATTAAACTTGATCCTGCTTCCGGCTTCCCGGTAAGACGACTGTATAACGTGCCTGATAACCTGAACTAAATTAGAAGTGCGCCCGTATTTTTCCACGTCGTTAATATAAGAAACGATCAGTGATTCGTAAATGCTCCGTAAGGCGGTGAGGTTTCTGTGTGCCAGGTAATTATCTACAATGGCTGGCATACCTCCTATCAGGGTGTAGGTATGAAAGAGGCTGAGCAGTTTTTCATGCGCATATTCGTCCATTGGTGTTTTCCGGAATTGCTCCAAAGCAGCTCTGTCTGCGTTAGCCTGCAAAAACTCGTCAAAGGAAAGCGGGCGGACGATCTTATATTCAACTCTTCCCACCGGAATTTTTACGTTACCAGTAAGCGCGGCTTCCAGCAAGGAACCGGCAGCGATCACATGAAGTTCAGGCACCTGTTCATGAAAGTAGCGGAGTATATTGATCGCCTGGGGTACCTCCTGAATTTCATCAATGAACAGCAGTGTCTCGCCGATTTTGCTTATATCCGGTCGCGCAAAAAGAAGAGTTGTTCCACCAATTGGCGGATATTCTTAAAGGCTTTGAAAGGGGCTGCGTCTTCCTGGAGTTCCAGATTCAGGCTGATGAACTGAACATAAGTCTGGCCCAACATTTCTACAACGGTCGTTTTACCCACCTGCCTGGCTCCCCGCAGGATTAGCGGCTTACGCTGATTGCTGCTTTTCCACTGCTTCAGCTCATTTAAAATATTCCTATCAAGCATCGTATTGTTTGGGGGTAAAATTACGAGCTTTTATACCCATTTTGACAGCAATATTCAGTAAAAAACACCTCATTTGGGGGGCAACTTTTACAATTATTTGAATTTAAATAAATTATGCTGATGTCCGCACGTTCATACAACATACCATCGATTTTTTCGCGGAGGGCTTTCACGCTCCATTTTTCTACCTTGCACATTTCTGTATAAAACTCCCGTTGAAGCGGGTCTTTCAAAGGAATTAATGCAATAAAATGGGTCCAGCTTAATTGTCGTATTGCCGATACGACAATTTGTTCATCGGAGAAAACTGCATCATTCTGCGGATATTTTTTTCGTCCCAGCCCCGTCCATACCGTTCAGTCAATTGTCGCGCCAGCGATGCGACAATTTGTTTTCCGTATTCGGCTCTTTTGTTTTGAAGTATATCCGAATTAATTCTTTTCCCGATTTTCCAGTACAAAAAACCAAGCGTTGCATTTACGGTCTGAGCTACATATTTTCTACTTTCTTCTATCAACGAAGCAATATCAACGAATAGCTTTTGTTCCGTATTGTTTTTGGAGATTTAGCCATTTTGTACAGTATGTTGGTCTGCTAATTTAAAGTTTTTCAACAAAGCTGAGACCGCACCCGATTTTTCTAATTTACAATGCTTTAGTTTTTAGAGAGGAGGTTAGATGTTATAGAACAGGGCGTCGTCCTGGGCTGTGTTCTGGGGTTCCATGGCCGTGTACTGAGAGAAGTCGGTCTGTCAGTACTACCCAGATATTGCCAGAAGGTCTTTGAGGAAGTAATCGTAATAGTAAGTAGCGGCGGTGCTGACATGGGCCGGCACGTAGCACACCCGGCCTTCCTCCCGGAGAATTCCGGACCGGCATGAGAGATAAAATAGAAGCAGGACATGACCGTACCGGCCTTGATAGGGAGTAGCAAAGGTCGCATATGGCAAATAAAGGTTTAAAGGATAATTTAATAGAAAAATTAAATAAAAATAAATTTTTATTGTTTGCAAATTTATTTTTATTTAATTTTAGGAGCAACGTATTCAATCCGGTTTCATCCCTTTATAATGCGTATTCTCCGGCAAGGGACCCTCGTAATCAAAAAGAGTGGCCAGCGACACCTCCAGGGCGGTTGCAAACTTAACAAGGGTAGAAAAGACGATGTTTATCTGTCCGTTTTCATAGCGGCTTATCTCTCCGGAATCTATATCACTGAGGACATTCAGGTCCAGCTGGCTCAGCTTTCTGTGTTTTCTTAGCTGGTATAAACGTTTGCCCAGCGCTTTCTTTTCAAAGGTCAGCCGCCCGGCCAGGCTCCGTTTCTGCTTCACGGGAGCGATCGCGGCGGCTTCTGCGGCAAAAAAGGTATGCAGTTCGGCTTTGAAGACCATGCCCAGCCGGGTAAGGGTATGCAGTTCCACGTTGTTCTTTCCGTGTTCGATCCGGCTTATCTCCGTGCGGGAGATACCGCAAGCCATCGTCAGGTCTTCCTGCCGTAAGCCAAGAGATTTCCTGGTCTTGCAGACACGTTCTCCTAATAGCTGGATTTCATCATTGTAGCGCTTCTCCCAAACCATAAAACTGACTTTCAGGAAAAGTCAGCCAAATCAGAAAAAATAAAATTGTGTTATAGCTCACATTCCAAAATAAAATCTTACCTTTATGATTATGTGCGCCGGTGACGAGGCGTTGCCGGCGTACTGAAAACAATTAAATTTGCGATACTTCAATAAGCTGATTTGAAGCTATTCGCTTGGAGTCTTGGTTTGAAACCTCGGAAATTTCAAAGGAACAAGATGATAAGTGGATGGCTCACGACCCGGGCGTGGGCTACTCTGTTCTTATTGTTCCAGGGCTCTCCGAGGGCCTCAAACCGGTAAGTGGAGTCCCACGCCCTTTTTATATCAGGCTTTTCCACGTACGGCTTCCTGGCAGGCTTCGCGGCGATATGCCATGGAAGTAGCTTACCATAATAACGAACTTCATCTGTTGCTCCGTCAATGGAGCAAAAAGCCGAAAGGACCGGTATAAGCCATTGCCAGCCTTTTACGAAGGGTACCACTATACCGTGTCCGACATAGTGGCACCCTTCCGGGGCTTTTCAGTCTAATTGCTTTATACTCCAAACCTCTCTATAAATGAAGAAATTTACATTTCTCCTGGCGGGAATAGCATGTCCTTTATGCATCTCCGCCCAGTCCTTTCCTGTCAGGCCACTCACCGTCGGTGATACCGTACCGGATATTGCTATTAATAATATTATCAACTATAAAAGTCCCTCTCTAAGCACTTCCAGCCTCCGGGGAAAGCTGTTGATACTGGACTTCATGTCCACAGGATGTGGCGGATGCATCCGCGTATTACCCAGGTTTGACTCTTTGACCAATCAATTTAGGGATACCTTGCAGATCATTCTCATCACACCTGATAACCCGGACCGGATAAACACTTTTTTAAGACGAAATAAATATGCAAAAGACCTAAGCCTTCCAATTGCAGCTAATGATACCCTGCTTTCCAGATATTTCCCCCATGAATTTATTCCTCATGAAGTATGGATAAACGCCCAAGGTATCGTGAGCGGGATTACACATACACAATATGTAACGGAAAGAAACATTCGGAAACTGCTAAAGGGCAGAAAAGTAAATTGGGTGGTAAAGCGGGAAATGCCACTTTACAATTATACCCAACCAATATTAGTACTTAATCATGCAAATATCTCTACATGGAGTACGCCGGATATCCAGTATCATACCACCCTGACAGGTTATTTGGATGGGGTTAGCCTTGAAACGTCGGAACTGACCGACAGTGATCAACATCGTATAATAATCAGTTGGATCAATCTGCCGATCATAAGTCTCTATCTAAAAGCTTTGGATCGTTCAATGGCCTTTCCTAAGAGCAGGATGTTCCTCAAGGTAAAAAGTCTGGATCGATTTTTTTATAATTCGTCTGCGGGATACAGGGACGTATGGAAAAAGAACAACTGCTACTGCTATGAGGCTGTCTTGCCCGATACGCTCTCACGGGATCAACGCCTGAGAAAAATGAAGACGGATCTTGATTTTTATTTTGGTTTGCAGGGTAGCATAGAAAAGAGAAACACACCATGTCTCGTATTAAAGCAGGCTGACGATGTCCAAAAATTTCACCTAAGAACAGAAAAGGAAGTAAGCCAAATACCGCATGGTTATCAGCTGTACATTTCAATATCTGCGCTGATAAACAATTTGAATCAAACTTATTATAACCTCCCGGTGCTGGATGAAACCGGATTTAACGACAGAAGATATCTCCCTCTAAAAGAAATGGAGAACTTGTCTCCAGATGCTTTGAGGAAGACATTGACTCGCCACGGCCTGTTATTAGAACGGAAAAACCGGATTATTGAAATGTTTGTACTCACAGAATAAATGATTTTGTCTATGAAACAAATCTACTTTTTTACAGCAATATTTTTAATCATTACTTCTTGTTTAACGGCTCAGGCCCAGATCCGTCCGGGCAAAAAAATAGAAGGTCAGGTATTGTCTGCCGGGAGGGACAATCCACTTTCGGGAGCTACATTACTGTTGAGGCATGAACAGTTGGCTTTGGTTGCAGATAGTCACGGCCGTTTTTCACTTCGCTTACCTGCGGACAACGATACCTTGATCATAAGGCATATCGGGTATAAAACACAGCATATCATTGTAAATGAGTATACAGCTGCTCCGCTGCTCATCCGGTTAGTACCTGTCAGCGCTCAACTTGAGGAAGTTGTTATCAACACAGGTTATCAACAGATCAGTAAAGAACGGGCTACAGGCTCTTTTGAAAAGATAGACAAGAAACTTTTCAACCGTGTTGTTAGCCCGGATGTACTCAGCAGGCTGGAGGGCATTTCCAGCAGCCTATATTTTTCAAAAACCGGGACGGAGAATGAGCTGTTCATCCGGGGGATCAGTACGCTGGACGCGGGGACAGCTCCCTTGATTGTCGTCGATAACTTTCCTTATGAGGGTGATATCAATAACATCAACCCAAACGATATAGAAAGTATAACTATTCTTAAGGATGCCGCCGCAGCCTCCATCTGGGGCGCCCGTTCCGGAAATGGAGTTATTGTGATCACCACGAGTCAGGGAAAGTATAACTCAGCCCCGAAGCTTTCTTTGGTCTCCAATGTGACTTTACAGAAAAAGCCTGATCTTTTCTACAATCGCAACTATCTGGATGCCTCTAATTTTATTGACGTGGAAAGATTCCTTTTTTCACAAGGTGCTTATGATGATGACCTCAATAACTTAAGTACTTTCCCTGTTGTCTCGCCAGTAGTTGAAATCCTCGCACGACAACGGGGAGGTCAGCTTTCCCAACAGGAAGCCGATGCTCAGATTGACCAGCTCCGCTCTCTGGATCTAAGAAAAGAATACCAAAAATATTTTTACCGTACGGCAATTAATCAACAGTATGCCGTCAACTTTAGCGCAGGAAGCAATACTCTCAATACAATGCTAAGTATTGGATATGACAACGATCTCATCAATATAGTGGGAAATAGTAACAAAAGGGTCACAATAAATTCGATGACGAGCTTCAAGCCGCTTCCTGGTCTGGAAATAAAAGCAGGCATAAACTATACTTCTCAGCAATCTGTCAACAACGGTAAGGAAAACGTTATTTCATCTGGGAAAAGTACCCTGTATCCTTACGCAAAGCTTTCCGGTAAGGATGGTACGCCCTTATCGGTGGCCTATGAATATCGCAGCGGATTTACGGACACGGCTGGTCAAGGACAGCTGCTGGACTGGAAATACCGTCCATTGGAAGAGCAAAGACTAAATGATATTCAAATCGGGCTACAAGATGTGTTATTGAAAGCTATGATTAGTTACCGGCCTCTCAGAGGGCTGATCCTTACTATAAATGGGCAAGCGGAACAGAGCCGTCAGGGATCCAGGAATTACTATAGTATAGAAAGTTATTTCAGCAGGGATCAAATCAACCGGTTTTCTCAAAGACAAGGCTCCGGGATTATTCATAATCTACCGGTAGGGGGAATTTTGGACCAATCCATGAGTGAGCTGTCTGCATACGCCCTAAGAGGGCAGGCTAATTATGATGGCCGCTGGCAGGATCATCAGCTCACTGTACTCGGCGGGGTGGAAGTCAGGCATGCACATCACAATTCACACAGTGACAGGACTTATGGATATGACGATGCCCTCCTGACCTTTTCTAATGTAGATTATATAACGGACTTTCAGCTCTGGGATCAGTTAGGATATAGCCAGATTATAGATACCCGGGATTTCACAGATCTGACAGACCGCTTTGTTTCCTTTTATGGAAACGCCTCTTATCGGTACAAAAGAAGGTATACCGCCACAGCCAGCTTTCGAAAGGATGCTTCTAATCTTTTTGGTATCAGCACCAATCAAAAATGGAACCCGTTTTGGTCGGCCGGTCTGGGCTGGGATCTTTCACGGGAGCCTTTTTACCGGGTAAATTGGCTTCCTGCATTACGTTTTCGTATTACCTATGGCTACAACGGCAATGTAAAAAATGATCTGGCAGCGGTTCCTACCATCCAATATAACTCGCCTTTGGGAATAAAAACCAATATTCCTTATGCCAATATCAATAGCCTCCCCAATCCGGAATTGCGCTGGGAAAGGGTAAATATCTTTAACGCAGGGTTGGACTTTAGTTTAAGGGATGGATACCTGGAGGGTAGCCTGGAATATTATCAAAAAAAATCAACCGATTTATTGAGCCCAACCCCTATTGATCCGACAACGGGCTTCTCCACGATGACTCTGAACTCAGCCAACCTGACCGGGAAGGGCGTTGATGTCAAGCTCAAAGTCAGGTGGATAAGAGGAAAATTCAATTGGCAGACACAGGCCTTTTTTGCTTACGTCCGGAATAAGGTCAGCCGTTATCTGAAGGATATCACTAACATAGGCGGCTTGGCCGGGTTCAATTATAATATCACTCCTATCGAAGGGGAAAATCCTTATGCATTGATAAGCTACCGGTGGGCTGGTCTTGATTCTTTGGGAAATCCTGTTGGATATCTCGACGGTAAGCCCAGCGAAGATTATAGAAACATCACCAGAAAATCAACCTTGGACGACTTGGTTATTGGCGGAACAACGCGGCCGCCGTTCTATGGTAGCTTGATTAACTCCTTTTCCTGGAAGAGATTTGAGCTTTCTGCAAATATCGGCTATAAATTCGGTTTTTATTTTCGGAGAAGCTCTATCAATTACAGCAGTCTTTTTGATTCCTGGCAGGGAAATGTAGATTATACAAAGCGTTGGCAGAATACGGGAGACGAAAAGAAAACAAATATCCCATCTATGATATATCCTTCAGATAGCAACCGGGACAGGGTTTACAACTATTCTGAAGCAACTGTGGAAAAAGGCGATTTCATCCGATTGCAAGATGTTAGCATCAGTTACAATACCGGAAAGATAGGTTTAGGGAGACATGCTATAAAAAATATAAGAATATCTCTCTACGCAACCAATATAGGTCTTTTATGGCGTGCAAATAAAGAAGGGATTGATCCTGATTATGGTTTGGGATTGCCGGCTCCTTTTAGTTGTTCTTTGGGTTTCAAGGCAGACTTTTGATGATTGATTTCACACCAAAATTAACTGTATGCATTATTACAATATAAACAAACGTCTTTGGCTGCGCTTCCTTTTTGTCCTAACAGTAGGATTAAGCACCGGATGTAAAAAATATTTAGATGCGAAACCGGATAAAAAATTAGTGGTGCCAACCACTTTAAGTGACGCAAGCGCATTATTAGATTATTATACCCGGCTAAATGCATTCTATACATCAATGGGTTCCCAATCGGATGATGACTTTTATATTTTGGACGATTATTATAATACGATAGAAGTGAAATTTCGGGATAGATATATTTGGAACAAGGATGCGCTTAGTGAAGATGCTGATTGGAGTGATTTATATTCGGTAGTACAATATGCAAATCTCGCATTGGAAACCGTGGAAAAGAACAAGCCTTCCGTCCAGACCTTGGCAGAGTGGAATAGGGTAAAAGGAGAAGCCCTGTTTTTCAGGGCTTATGCGTTTTATCAGATCGCCCAATATTATGCGGTCCCTTATGATCCCCGGAATGCAGAAAAAGAACTGGGTATCCCCCTTCGGTTGACGAGTGATGTGAACGCGCAGAACGTCCGCTCCAATCTGGAAGATACCTGGCAGCAAATACTTAAAGACTATAAAGAAGCGTCTTTACTACTGCCGACAACCTCTGATCCGATATCAAGGCCCAACCGGAAAGCGGCATTTGCTGCAATGGCGCGAACTTTTCTTGTAATGCAGGATTATAAGTCCGCCTATATGTATGCAGATTCTTCTTTACAGCTTTATCATACGCTGCTTGATTATAATCAGCTGGATACCTCATCAAGTGCGCCGTTCCCCCGGTTCAATGAGGAAGAAGTCTTTCACAGCGAAATGATCGGGGCAGGCATGCTTGGTGTTACCCACTGGCGTGTGGACTCTCTGCTCTACCAATCTTATGCTCATGACGATTTGCGGCGTTTACTTTTTTTTAAGGGGATCGGCTCCAATCCCTACGGTTTCAAGGGAAGCTATAGCGGCACTTCCGGCGTTCATTTTAACGGAATTGCTGTAGATGAAGTGTTTCTGATGCGGGCTGAATGTGCTGCCCGACTGGGAAAGGCGATGGAGGCAATGAAAGATTTAAATATGCTCCTTAAAAATAGGTGGAAAGCGAACACTTTCGTGCCGCTTACTGCGTCGACTCCGGAAGATGCCTTGGAAATAATATTAATAGAAAGACGAAAAGAATTAGTAGGAAGAGGCCTGAGATGGTATGATCTGCGAAGATTCAATCAGGATGAAAGGCTTGCACATACTTTGATTCGTGAAACAAACGGCAAGCGCTATGAATTGCCACCCAATGATCCTCGGTATACTTTCTATATTCCTCAAACGGTAATAGATTTTACCGGAATGTCCCAAAACGCAAGATAGACGCTGCATGCTTTCTGGAGACGACACGTTTTCAAGGAAAGAGACCGGTGGCCTGCCGGTCTCCTTGCAACGATCAATTTTGCGGTTCCTTGTATTCCAGGTTATCTGCCGACTTCGTAAAGTTGTCACTGTCAGCAATGATATCGTCCAGATCATCCTGATCGGGATGTGCATTAGCTCCCGAGCCCTCCTGCGTGGCAAAAATGGCACACACTTCATCTGGTTCTGTGGGGCAATCTGGGTCTTGTCCGGAACCATTGACAGCAAGCGTATAACTACTTGCCTGTGTTCTGTCCGGCCCGCTGAGTTCAAACCAAGCATCCGCGAGGGGCTGTTGACTGGTAGATCGAACGGTGGTGAATGCACTGGCCACAATCCCTACTATAGCAGCAAGGACTGGCAAAGCTATTTTTTTAATATTCATAGTTCGGGGCGCCTTTTAAATCTCAAAAGGCTAAACTCTAAGATGTGAAATAATAGTTGACCTGGCCGGCTTTGAACAGACCGGCAAACTGCCGTAACGTCCGTACTCGAGTTGGGACGCATTGTTGCAACAATATCTTTGTCGCGCATAGCGCGCACGAGTCATTTTATGGCCGGCAGGTCAGAGGCATAACCGGCGATCTCCAGTCTGGCATCCCGTTTACGCATCAACCCTATCCCTATCCCCGCCAGTATGATAAAGAACAGGTTGAAGAGCAGGTGCTGCCGCCAGCTGAGCCCGGAGATGATCCCGCCGCAGCTGCAGGGCAGATCTTTGCCCGAAAGCAGCATCATAGACAGGTATACCGTAAATACCGTCAGCAAACCGGCGGCACACCACAGTCCGGCATATTGCGTAGAACGAAGCATTAACAGCCCGCTAACGGCCAGTTCAGATAGGGGTACTGCCCATGATATGAACCCGGCCATCGGTTTCAGATAAGGGTGGGTATGCAGCTGTGCAACAAACAAATGATGATCCAGCAACTTGCTAACGGCCGCATACACCAGCAGCAGGATCAGTACAGCGGCAATGGCTTGGATGAGGATGGCTTTTTTCATGTTGTGCTTTTCAGGAAACAGCCCGGGCCGCATCGCCCGTGCCGCATCCTAAAAATAGCACAGACCTCTCCCCACCCACTTAGCATTTCGGGTATTTATTTTTTAGCATTCCGGGTCAAAGTGCGGCGGAAGTTCCCTCCCACAGGCGCTTTCAGCCTGCTTCACTTCCGGAAGTGACCTGGCGGATGACCGAACTTATGATGAAAGGCCCGGTCGAAGCTGGAAAAATCCCGGTAGCCTGACTTATCGGCGATCTCTCCGAAAGGAATATCCGTACGCACCACCAGCTGCATGGCATATTTCATCCTTTCTTCAAAAAGAAAGCCATGCACGCTCTGCCCGGTGTACCGGCGAAACTGTCTTTTTAACGTGCTTTCGCTCACGCGGAATTTCCTCGCAAGCGACGAAAGGGTATGGGATAGTTCGGGCCGGGAAAGCAGGTATCGCTTTATATCTTCCATATGCCGTATAGACTGCAACGGCAGCGGCTCCTCATGAAATACATCCTTCACATACTGCAAGAGAAGGTCCGCAATGCGGGCTTCGAGGTATAGGCTCCTTTCGGGCTCTTCCCCGGGACCATGCCGGATATCTTCGAGGTGCATACGTACCCCGCGGCCGATCGCCGCATCCTGCAGCAGCATGCCACGACCGGGGAAGCCGGCGGAATGCCGGAGCAGCTGCCCGATACCGGTGTATTTTTCACCCAGCAAACGCAACGCCTTCCCCGAAAGATCGATATGCACCGATTCATAGCTCCCTCGCCGGAAACGGGCCCGGTGGAGGTCATCCGCAGGCACATAGATGAGCCGGTACCTTCCTTCGCAGAAAAGCATGGGCGCAAGTCCGTTCAGATGACCCCATACATCGCCCACCAGCATACAATGCAACGTGATCACCGGACGCTCCGCCCGGATATACAGCCACAGCTGCGGCTGGCGGACAACGATATGGTTCACCTGTATGCTGAAATCCGCATTGCCGAAAAGCTGGTAGTACACCGCACCGAAGGGCCCGTAAAGGCACCGTACGCGGGCCCCGGCGATCCGGTATTTGCGGAATTGCCGGGGCGTCTGCCGGGTAATCACACTCTGCGATAAATACCGGTCGGGTAGCCATAGTTTCATAAGCAAGGGTTTTACAGCCGGAAGATGACTCCTGCAGCTATGGGTGATCATAAACGGGAAACGAAGCCGGTCTGAGGCCTTTCGGCAAGAACAAATGCCTGTCGCGGGGAGCAATAACTATGAAAGCTGAATTGTATATGATATTTTCCCTTTACAAATATAAAAAGAAACAAAACACCATAAGGGAAATATATATCTATTTTTGATTATTTTTTTGGGCTTTCAGCGATAAAACAAGGAAAGGGCAAAGCCCGGATTCAGGCTGGGGCTTACCCTCCGAACTGCAGCTGATCCGAGCTGAGCCCGAGCGGCTTGGCCATCAGGTTGAAATAGTTCTCCGTGGCGTTGATCCAGGTGAGCTCTACGATCTCCCGCTCGGAGAAATGACGCTTAAGCGCAGAAAAGGTCTCTTCGGTGGCCGTCTTGGAGAAATTCACCTCCTCCAGGTAAGTGAGCAGGGCTTTTTCCTTTTCCGAAAAGCGGCTGCTGTTGCGGAAATCCAAGAATTCCTTCCATTCCTGGAAAGCCTCGTTCTCCCTGGCCACCGCATAGTCGATCGCATTGGAGCAGAAAGGGCAATCGTTGAGATGGGAAGTATAATAACGGATAAAGAGCTGCAGCCGCCGGGGCAAAACAAGCTGCTTTTCGGTCCGCAGGATACGGAGGGCCACCTTCAGGGCGGGCGGGAAGCGGGCATAGATGATACGCAGCGCGGCCAGCGGCTTGCCGAACCGGCGCCGGCTCAGATAATAAGCGATCTTCAAAAACAGGGTCCCGGGCTTTTCAACGGAAGTAAGTCGCATCGGTGCAATTTTTATACTGCAAAATTGCGGCTTATGGCCGCCGCCCCGCTTGATATTTGTCAAAAAATTACCGCCGGCCGCGGATACGGCTCAGCGTTTCCGGCGTAATGCCGAGATAAGAAGCCAGCATGCCCAGGGGAACGCGGCGGATGAGATCCGGCTGCTCCTGCACAAGCTTCCCGTACCGCTCCGCCGCCGTGGCAAAGTGAAGATCGTCGAACCGCTGCTGCATCTGGATAAGACCCGACTCTACCAGCAGGCGCGCCAGCCTTTCCACCTCGTGGTGGGAAGCGCAGAGCCGTTGCAGATCCTCCCGCTGCAGGGCCTGCAGGGTGCTGTCCTCCAGCGTTTCCACGCCCCGCCGGTCCGGGTATCCCGAAAGGAAGCTCACCATGGAGCCGGCAAAAGACCCCTCCGTGCTGATCCAGTCGGTGATGTCCCTGTCGTCCTTGTAATAAAAGGTACGGGTAAGGCCTTTTTCAACAAAATAAATAGTAGGGCATACGGATCCGGGTCGCACCAGCATCGTTCCCCGCGGCGCGTCCCGGGTCTCCAATACGGCTTCCAGCGCGGCCCTGCTTTCAGGGCCGAGCGCCGTGAACCGGGAAATAGCATCGAAGAATTCCGGCATGGGTATTCATTGAGACGGTATTCAGGCTATCGTCTTCACCACGCCGCCGTCTACCCGCAACGCGGCGCCGTTGGTACCGGAAGACAGAGGGCTGGCCACAAAGGCGACAAGATTGGCGATCTCTTCCGTGGTGGTAAACCGCTGTAGCAGGGAAGTAGGCCGCGCCAGCTCAAAAAATTCTTTTTCCACCTCGGCCTGCGGCTTGTTTTGCTGCGCGCTCATCTCCTCCACAAAGCCTTCCAGGCCCTCGGAACGGGTGGGGCCCGGCAGCACGGCATTGACCGTGACGGCCGTACCCTTCGTCAGCTCCGCCAGACCGCGGCTTACCGCCAGCTGCGCCGTTTTGGTGACGCCGTAATGGATCATCTCCGCGGGAATATGGAGGGCGGACTCGCTGGAGATGAAGATGATCCTCCCCCAGTTATTTTTGAGCATGCCGGGGAAATAATGCCGGCTCAGGCGGATGCCGCTCAGCACATTGACCTCGTAAATACCCAGCCAGTCCGCATCGCTGATATCGGTAAAATCCTTTATCGTGAACATGCCGACATTGTTGACCAGGATATCCACCTCCGGTATTTCCTTCAGCAGGGCATTTACTTCCTGCACTTTCGAAAAATCCGCCGCCACGCCGCGGGCCGCCGCACCGGGAACCTCCTGCCGAAGTCGCGATAAAGCCGCGTCCACCCGGGCCTGCGTTCTGCCGTTGACGTATACGGTGGCGCCTTCCTCCAGCAGCTTTTGGGCGATGGCCAGCCCGATGCCCGCCGTAGAGCCCGTGACCAGCGCTGTTTTTCCTTTCAGTTGTAGATCCATAGCCGTCTTTTTTAACAACAACAAAGGTAGGGGGAATGCGACAGCCGCCATTAAGAAATTATGGAGCGGTGCTTATTGCCCCACTCCGAAAGGGTTTTCAGCACGGGGCGCGTGGACAGCCCCAGCGTAGTCAGCGCATACGACACCTTCGGCGGCACTTCCGGATATACGGTCCTTTCTACCAGCCCGTCCTGCTCCAGCTCTCTCAGCTGTGCCACCAGCATCCGCTCCGAAATATGGGGAATGGATCTTCGCAGTTCGCTGTAACGCATGCTGCGCTGCAGCAGGCTGAACAGGATGGTGGGCTTCCACCGCCCGCCGATGATGGACAAGGCATAATCCATACCGCAGTTGCGGACGAGGTAGGCTTCGTTCTGCGCATTGGTGGAATTTTCTTTTCTCATACTTACTTTTTTGTCAGTACCTAACAATTTTATCCGTACCGGCAAAGATACCTGCTCTGATTTACTTTTGCGGTATGAAAAAGCTATCACAACAAGCCGCCCTGATAACAGGAGGCAGCCGCGGCATCGGCGCCGCCATTGCAAAAAGACTGGCCCGCGAAGGGGCCGACGTAGCCCTCACCTATCAGCACGCGGAGGAAAAAGCGGAAGCGGTGGTGCGGCAGATCCGGAACGAAGGGGTTAAGGCATTGGCCATCCGGGCCGACAGCGCCGATCCGGAAGCCGTCATGAAGGCGGTGGACCGCACACAGGCGGAACTGGGCCGGCTCAACATCCTGGTCAACAATGCGGGCATCGGTATGTACAAGCCCATAGCCGAGTTTACCGTCGGGGATTTCGACCGGATCATGTCGGTCAACGTCCGCGCCGTATTCGCCGCTTCGCATGCTGCGCTGAAATACCTTGGAAAAGGGGGGCGTATTATCCATATCGGCAGCTGCCAGGCAGAGCGGATGCCCGGACCGGGAGGATCGCTGTACGCGATGAGCAAAAGCGCGCTCGTGGGTCTTACCAAAGGAATGGCCCGCGATCTGGGTCCCCGGGGGATCACGGTAAACATCATCCATCCCGGCCCCGTGGATACGGACATGAACCCGGCAGACGGTCCTTCGGCCGGTTATCAGCGCTCCCTCATGGCCATACCGGAATATGGTTCCGGTGAAGATATCGCCGCCATGGCCGCCTACCTGGCCGGACCGGAAAGCGGCTACATCACCGGCGCCGGATTTACCGTCGACGGCGGCACCAACGCCTGAGCGGCGGACGGGTCAGCCGCACTTTGCCAGGATCTTTTCGAGCGTATTCAGGTTACGGTTGGTGATAAACTGTTTGGCGGCGGCTTTGGCCATGTATTTTCCAAAAACGCTGTCGAGGGTCTGTCCTTTGCGGACCCGCCAGTAGACCACGCCTTCGCCGGGACTGACGGCCTCAACCGACGCGTCCAGCGGAGGGGCCTGATGCGCCAATGTTTCCTCAAAGCCCTTTTCGGTAAATACCACATAGCGGTGAACGTCCGGCCCGGGATTTTGAAAAGGATATCCGCGGATGACCGTTTCCAGCTCGGCGGGGGAGAGCGCCAGCACCTTCGCCGGATAATGAAAGGTATCGCCCAGTAGCTTTTCCACACGAAGCCGCAGCTTTTCCGAATCTGCCTTACCGGCATCCACCACCACATTGCCGGTCTGCAATACGGTGATCACATTCCGGAAGCCGCCGTTCTCCATACAGGTTTTCAGATCGGCCATTTTGATGGTCCGGCCGCCGACGTTAACGCCGCGAAGCAGAATGATATGTTTCACATCCGGTTTCATTTTACAGCATTTTGACAAGCTCCTGTTCTCCCTGCAGCAGATAACAGGGGATAAATTTATCTTAGAAAAGGCGAAGTAAATATATTGTTTACCAAAAACTGAAATTACGGCGATTAACGCCGTTAAAATGTACATTCATAAACTATTTATCCTTCCGCTTCTTACATTCAAAAGTAAAAATAAGCCACAACCGGCGTGCAGGAACACCGCCGGCCCGCCCGGCAACCTAACGCCGGTCGTCAAAAAGAAGCTTTGTTTAACTGCAGAAAATCGTACTTTTTCCGCCGCTTAAGCCCTGCGATCTAAATCATCGAACATGCTTCACCGGAAAAAACTCCTGTGCTGGATAGCCGCAGGTTTATCCCTGTGCCTGCAGGCACAGGCGCAGGTATCGCTCGACAACGGCTGGAAATTCCGCCAGGGCGATGATACGGCCTGGGCTGCCCCCGCCTTTAACGATGACGGTTGGAAAGCCATTAAGGTCGGCACGCCCTGGGAATACCAGGGATATGATAATTACGACGGTTACGGGTGGTACCGCCTCCATGTGAAGATCCCCGCTTCCCTGAGATCCGGCTCCGCCAACCCGGGAGACCTTCGTATCGAGCTGGGCAAAATAGACGACGGCGACGAGGTATACCTGAACGGAAAAAGGATCGGCGCCAACGCCGGCAAAAAAGGCTCGATCAAAAAAGGGCCGTATGACGCCCTGCGCGTATACCGCGTCGGCCAGAACGATCCGGCTATCCGCTGGGACGGGGATAACGTGATCGCGGTACGCGTATACGACCACAGCGGAAACGGCGGCATGTGGGAAGGTCCTTACCGCCTCAGCATCACGGATATCACCGACGACGTGCAGATAGACCCGGGCGCATCCGGTTTTTCACTGGGCGATCACCAGGCCGGCAAATCCGTTACGCTGCATTCCTCGCATGACACCTACCGCTTTTCAGGCATGCTGCACCTCGCCGTTATCGATCCGCAAGACGGAAAAACGGTGTGGGAAAAAACCGTGCCCGCCGCCTTCTCCGCCGGAAAGGATTTTCACTATACCTTCACAGCGTCCGTGCCGGAGCAGCGGTCCTACCAGCTGCGCTACACCTTCCGGGACAGTCGCTCGGACAAAGACGTTACGGCCGTAGAAGGCATCCCCTACATCCTGACGCCGCCGGCCCCGCCTACCCCGCGCATCAACGGGGCAAAGATCGCCGGCGTACGCCCCGGCCACCCCTTCCTGTTCAGGATACCGGCCACGGGAGCCGCGCCCTTGCGCTTTTCAGCCGCAGGGCTGCCCGCAGGGCTGAAGCTGGATCCGGCCAGCGGTATCATCACCGGCAGCATAGACCAGGCCGGCGCCTATACCGTAAAGCTAACGGTGTCGAATAAACGTGGAAAGGCCACCGAAGATTTTCGCATCGTGGCAGGCGCGCGCATTGCCCTCACGCCCGCCATGGGATGGAACAGCTGGAACTGCTGGGGGCTGAGCGTCAGCGATGCCAAGGTGAAGGCCTCCGCAGACGCCATGGTCAGTAAGGGACTGGTAAGTCACGGATGGACCTATATCAACATAGACGACGGCTGGGAACGGGAAACACGGGCCGCCAACGGGGAGATCGTTACCAACGATAAATTTCCCGACATGAAAAAGCTGGCGGACTACGTGCACGATAAAGGTCTGAAGATCGGCATCTACTCTTCTCCCGGCCCCCGTACCTGCGGGGGATTCCTGGGCAGCTATCAGCATGAGCTGCAGGACGCGAAGACCTATGCGCGCTGGGGTATCGACTATCTCAAATACGACTGGTGCTCTTACGGCAACATCGCCCCGAAGAACCCCGACCTCGAAGCGCTGCAGAAACCCTACCGGGTCATGCAGTCAGCCTTTAAGCAGATCGACCGGGATATCTATTTCAGCCTCTGCCAGTACGGTATGGGTGATGTATGGAAATGGGGCGACCATGTCGGCGGCAATTCCTGGAGGACCACCGGCGATATCCGGGACACCTGGAAAAGCATGTCCGACATCGGGTTCCGCCAGTACATCAGCTCTCCTTACGCCAAGCCGGGCAACTGGAACGATCCCGATATGCTGGTGGTGGGTAAGGTAGGCTGGGGACCCAACCTGCACAATACCCGGCTCAGCCCCGACGAGCAGTATACCCATATCAGCCTCTGGTGCCTGCTGTCGTCGCCCCTCCTGATCGGCTGCGACATGAGCCAGCTGGACGACTTTACCCTCAGCCTGCTGACCAACGACGAAGTGCTGGCCGTAGACCAGGACCCGCTCGGAAACCAGGCAAAAAAAGTAGCCGAAAAAGGAAACATCCAGATATGGGCCAAAAACCTCGAAGACGGCTCCAAGGCCGTGGGCATCTTTAACCTGGGCCCCAAAATGACCGATGCTGACCTGGACCTCAGCCGGCTGCACCGCAGCGGCAAACAGACGCTGCGCGATCTCTGGCGGCAGCAGGACCTGGGTACTTTTTCCGGCATCTACCACGCACAGCATATTCCTTCCCATGGGGTGCTGCTGCTGAAAGTATCCGCTGCCCGTCGCTGAGGGGGCATATATACAGACACCCCATTCCGATCCCCGAGGGCTTGTTGTACCGCCGCCTGCGGCTGCGGCCGGGGTACGTTTTTATAAACCGGCCTGTTCTATTATCTTTAGTCGCCGTTCCGTCATAACGGATATGCATAGTCCCGGACGAATGCGACGCCGGAGCATCATACTTTTAAACTGACAGCATGACCCTCCTTATCCCCCTGGCCGGTATTATTGCCCTGATCCTGCTGATCCTGTATCTGAAGCTGGATCCGTTTATTTCCTTTATCGTGGTCAGCATAGGGATGGGCCTGGCCTGCGGTATGCCCGTCGGCCGCCTGTCCGCCGCCCTCGAAACCGGCATCGGCAATATCCTCGGATCGCTGGTCATCATTCTCGGCTTCGGCGCCATGCTGGGCAGGCTGGTGGCCGACAGCGGAGCGGCCCAGCGCATCACGCTTTCGCTTACACGGGCCTTCGGCGTGCGGCATCTGCAATGGGGCATGGCGCTGGCCGGGCTGATCGTGGGCATTCCGATCTTCTATACCGCGGGTTTCGTGATCGTGGTGCCGCTGATCTTTGCCATCGCCAATACCACCAGGCTGCCGCTTTTGTATGTCGGCATCCCCATGCTGTCGGCCCTTTCGGTCGCACACGGCTATCTCCCGCCGCATCCCTCGCCGACCGCCATCTCCGCCCAGCTGCATGCCGACCTGGGCAAGACCTTGCTGTACGGTCTTATCGTGGCCGTACCCGCCATTATACTGGCCGGCCCCCTTTTCGGAAGAACGCTGAAACGGTTCAGGCCGGAGCCCAACAACGAGATCCTGCGGCTGAAGCAGCTTCCGGAATCCGAGCTGCCCGGGCTGGGGATCAGCCTGCTCAGCGCCCTGCTCCCCGTGATCCTGCTCTCCCTGTCCACCCTGTTCAATGTATTCCAGGTAAAGGACGGCCCCTTCAAGCGGTTCATCGACTTTGTGGGCAACGCCAATATGGCGATGCTCATCTCCGTGCTCTTTGCGACCTGGTTCCTGGGCATCCGGCGGGGCAACAGCATGAAAACGGTGATGAAGGCGCTGGAAGACGCCTTCAAAAATATCGCCCCGCTGATGCTGATCATCGCCGGCTCCGGCGTATTCATGGAAGTGATGAAGGAAGGCGGTATCAATACCGATCTCGGGGAAGCGCTGCGGCACCTCGCCGTGCCTCCGCTGATCCTGGGATGGCTGATCGCCGCCATCATCAGGGTATGTATCGGTTCGGCCACCGTAGCGGGGCTTACCACCGTGGGCATGATACTCCCCCTGCTGCAGCAGCAGCCTGTTCACCCGGAGCTGATGGTGCTCTCCATCGGCGCGGGCAGCCTGATGTTCTCTCATGTCAACGACGGCGGGTTCTGGATGTTCAAGGAATATTTCAACCTGTCCATGAAAGATACCTTCCGTACCTGGAGCGTTATGGAGACCATCGTTTCCGTCGCCGGCCTCTGCGGGGTGCTGATATTACAGACATTGCTGTAATTTAGCGACAGAACCTTCTTAGCCCGCATCGCACAAAGCTGCGGCGGTTACCGTTTTCTAAAATCAACCGACCTATGCAAACCGTATCCCCCCGTGAAACGCTACAGCAGCTCGGCCTCGCCCTGCCGCCCGCCCCTGCGCCCGCAGGAGTATATAAGCCCCTGCTGATCAGCGGCAACATGGCCTATGTGTCCGGTCACGGACCGGTACAAACCGACGGCACCCTGATCAAAGGCAAGGTGGGCGCCGACCTCGACGCCGAAGCCGCCAAGCTGGCCGCCCGCCAGGTAGGACTCGCCATACTGGCCACCCTGCAGGCACAGCCGGGCGGACTGGACCGTGTAAAACGGGTCGTCAAGGTATTGGGCATGGTCAACGCCACCCCCGATTTCGGCCGGCATCCCTTCGTGATCAACGGCTGCAGCGAGCTCTTTGCCGCCGTCTGGGGCAGCGACAACGGGGTAGGCGTACGCAGCGCGGTAGGCATGGGCTCCCTGCCCGACAATATCCCGGTGGAGATAGAGGCCGTATTTGAATTAAAAGCATCCTGATATGCGTCCCTGGTATGCCTTAGCAGCTCCTGAAGATACCGATTCTCCCGCCCTGCTGGTTTATCCCGAAAGAATAGCCGCCAATATCCGCACCATGATACAGATGGCCGGCGGAGCAGCGCGGCTGCGCCCGCATGTAAAAACCCACAAGATGGAGGCCGTCGTGAAAATGCAGCTGGACCAGGGCATCCGGAAATTCAAGTGCGCCACCATCGCCGAAGCGGAGATGCTGGCCGCCGCCGGTGCGCCGGATGTGCTGCTGGCCTACCAGCTGCCCCTGCCCCGCATCGGGCGGCTGATCCGGCTGATCCGGACCTATCCCGGGACCCGCTTTGCCTCTCTCATCGACAATACGGCTTCGGCGCGGCTCCTCGAAGCACAGTTTGCGACGGCGGGGCTGGAAGCGCAGGTGTGGATCGACGTGGACAACGGCATGCATCGCAGCGGTCTCCCCCCGGACGACAGCCTCCTAACCCTGTATGAACAACTGTTGTCGTATAGTCATATCCGTTGCTACGGGCTGCACGTCTATGACGGACATATCCGTGAAAAGGAGTTTGAGAAACGCCGTAGTCTGACAGAGGCCGCCTTCGCACCGGTAAACGAAATACTACAAAAGATCGCGGAAAAAGGCCTGCCGCCGCTGCAGATCGTCGCCGGCGGCACGCCCACCTTTCCCGTGCATGCCCTACACCCGGAACGGCAATGCAGTCCCGGTACCTGTCTGCTCTGGGATGAAGGCTACCGCCTCGGGCTGCCGGAGCAACCCTTCCTGCATGCCGCCGTGCTCCTCACCCGCATCATCTCAAAGCCTGCGCCCGGCCTCCTCACCGCCGACCTTGGCCATAAGGCGGTGGCCGCCGAAAATCCCCCCGACCGGCGGATCTTTTTGCTGAACCTCGACGGCTATACGGTATCCGGACAAAGCGAAGAGCACCTTGTGCTCAGCGTATCCCCGCCCGAATGGGAGCGATGGCAGACCGGCGATGTGCTCTACGGCATACCTTATCATATCTGCCCTACCGTAGCCCTGTACGATGAAGCGGTAGTGGTGAAAGAAGGCCGTACTGCCGGCGCCTGGCCCGTCACTGCGCGCGGGAGAAAGCTTACTGTGTAGTTTGCGCCTGTGGTTGCGATGAAAATTTCCGATATTTAAGGCTTCATTGATACTGATCCGCCGTATGACGAGCAAGACATCCCGCCGGCCCCGGTTTATTTTTGACGCCCATCTCGACCTCAGCATGAATGCGCTGGAGTGGAACCGCGACCTGACCCAGCCCGTGCCGGTCCTGCGGGAGCGCGAAAAAGGACAGCACGACAAGCCGGACCGCGGCAGGAATACCGTTTCTCTTCCCGCCATGCGCGAGGGAAATATCGGGCTCTGCACCGCCACCCTCATCGCCCGCTATGTAAAGCCGGGCAACCCGCTGCCGGGCTGGCACTCCCCGGAGCAGGCCTGGGCGCAGACCCAGGGGCAGCTGGCCTGGTACCGGGCCATGGAAGCCCGGGGCGAGATGACGCCCATCACCGACAGGGCCGCCCTGGCCGCTCACCTGCGGCGCTGGGAAAACGACGCGCCGGATCAGCTACCCATCGGCTATATCCTGAGCCTGGAAGGCGCCGACTCCATCATAGACCTCAGCTATCTGGAAAAAGCCTATGCCGCCGGCCTGCGCGCCCTCGGACCCGCCCATTACGGACCGGGTGTATATGCTTACGGCACCGATTCCGAAGGGCCGCTCGGGGCGCGGGGCAGGGCGCTGCTGCAGGAGATGGACCGGCTGGGCATCATCCTCGACATCACCCACCTCTGCGATACCTGCTTCCGGGAAGCGCTCGATATTTTCAAAGGTCCGGTATGGGCCAGCCATCATAACTGCCGGGCGCTGGTGCCCCACAACCGCCAGCTCTCCGATGAGCAGATCAAGGTCCTCCTTGAGCGGGATGCGGTCATCGGCGCCGCCTTCGACGCCTGGATGCTGATCCCCGGATGGCTGCGGGGAAAGACCACGCCGGAATCCAGCGGGGTAAGCCTGCAGCATGTGGCCGATCATATCGATCATGTCTGCCAGCTGGCCGGCAATGCGCTGCACGCCGCCATCGGCACCGACCTGGACGGGGGCTACGGCAGGGAGCAATCCCCGGGCGACCTGGATACCATCGCCGGCCTGCAGCAGCTGGAGCCCATCCTGCTGCAGCGGGGATACAGCGATACGGATATCGATCATATTTTTTATCAAAACTGGATCCGCTTTCTGGAGAAAGCGTGGGATTAACCGATTCGTTCATGAACATCATCATCACCGGAGGGAGCCGGGGTATCGGCAGATCCGTCGCCATGCGCTTTGCACGGGAAGGATGGGATATCGCCCTGTGCGCGCGGGATAAGGACGCCCTGGCCCGCACCCGCGAAGTGCTGCTCCAGCTCAACCCGGCCATAACGGTTATGACGGCCAGCGCCGACCTGGGCACGAAGGATGCCGTACTGGATTTTGCGGAAAAGGTCAAAGCCGTCTTCCCCGTGCCGGACGTGCTGGTGAACAATGCCGGCATCTTCATCCCCGGAGCCGTTCACGAAGAAGCCGACGGCGTGCTAGAAACCACCATGGCGGTGAACCTGTACAGCGCCTATCACCTGACAAGGGCCCTCCTGCCGGCGATGAAAACGGCCGGGCGGGGTCATATCATCAACCTGTGCTCTACCGCCAGCCTGCGCGCTTATCCCAACGGGGGAGCCTACAGCATCAGCAAATTCGCCCTGCTGGGCTTTTCCAGGAACCTCCGCGAAGAGCTCAAACCCCATAACATCAAGGTTACCGCCGTATGCCCCGGGCCTACGCTTACCGATTCCTGGGCCGGCTACGAAGGCCCGCCCGAACGGCTGATGCCGCCGGAAGACGTAGCCGAGGCCATCTGGATGACCTGCAACCTCGCTTCGCAAACCGTCGTGGAAGACATCGTGCTGCGGCCCCTTCCCGGCGATCTTGGCTGAGCCGGAACCGCCGCCGGACGGCATTTTAACTAACTTTTAACTGCGGCGCGCCGCAAGACTGGTACAGCATTGGATAATTTTGCAGAGCTATGAGGGAGCTTTCAGGTTTCAGGATATTTTGCCTAATAGCCCTGTTGTGGACAGGGATGATGGGGAAAGCCCGGGCCCAGGATGCACAGTTCACGGCCAGTGCCAGCACCACCACCCCGGCCGTAAACGAACCCTTCCAGCTCCGCTTTACCCTCGAAAACGCTTCGGACATCTCCGGTTTCCAGCCCCCCGCCTTCACCGGCTTTTCGGTACTGTCCCAATCCCAGGG
Organism: Compostibacter hankyongensis; assembly: GCF_039541075.1. NCBI lineage: Bacteria > Pseudomonadati > Bacteroidota > Chitinophagia > Chitinophagales > Chitinophagaceae > Compostibacter > Compostibacter hankyongensis. The sequence goes on from NZ_BAABFN010000006.1 coordinate 126,233, forward strand.
CAGCTCCATGAACATCACCAACGGGCATGTCAGCCAGAGCGTCAGCATCATCTATATCCTGCAGGCTACCGCACCGGGACGTTATACCCTTGCCGGAGCCTCCGCCCGGCTCGACGGGAAAAAGGTAAAGTCCAACCCCATAACCATTACCGTAAGCGCCGGCAGCGCCTCCCCTTCCCCCTCTCCTTTTGACCCCCGTCCCCGGCCGGATGAGCGCTCGCGCGATGTTCCCGGGATGGTGCGCAAGGGTGAAAACGTACGCGACAAGATCAGGAAAAACCTGTACGCAAAAGTAGAGGTCGACAAAAAAGACGTCTATGTCGGGGAGCAGCTAACGGCTACGTATAAACTCTATACCCGTATGCCGACCTCCTCAAAGGTAACCCGCGTGCCGGCGTTCTCCGGGTTCTCGGCCCACGATATCGATCTGCCCAACCCGCCCCAGGCGACCATAGAACAGGTCGACGGGGTGCCTTTTAAGGTGTTCACCATCCGGAAAACCATGCTTTTTCCGCTGCAGCCCGGCGACCTGGAGCTGGACTCGGTAACGGTGGAAAATGTCGTCCATCTTTACGAGGTAGACCGCAGCAGGCCCCGCCGCGATCCCCTCGATGATTTCTTTGACGACCCTTTCGGCAAAGATCCTTTCGACGATTCCTTCTTTGACGACTTCTTTAACCAGCAGGGCGGATCGTACCACGACTATAATTACAATATCCGGAGCCAGCCCGTTTCCATTCATGTGAAGCCCCTGCCCGAAGAGGGACGGCCCGCCGATTTCAGCGGCGCCGTGGGTAATTTTACCATACAGGCGGGCCTGAACAAGTCCGCCCTCAGCACCGACGATGCGGCCACGCTGAAGATAACCCTGAAAGGAAGCGGCAACATCACCCTGCTGAATGCACCCAAGATAGACCTGCCCGCCGACTTCGACCGGTATGATCCCAAGATCAGCGATCAGGTCAATAAAAATGACAACCCGCTCTCGGGCAGCCGTACCTTCGAATATGTATTTATGCCCAGGACGCCCGGGGATTATACCATACCGGCCATCCGTTTTTCGTATTTCGACCCGCAGGAAAAGGCTTACAAAACCGCGACCTCCCAGCCCTTTACCCTGCACGTCACCCAGGGAAAAAACCGGGGACGGGGCACCGGGGCCGATTACGCCTTACCCGATAATGTGCTGCAGCCCATCCACAGCGGAAAGCTGGCCTGGAGCCGGCGCGGCGCCTTCTGGCTGACCGCGCCCCTGTACTGGATATTGCTGGCCTTGCCCCTGCTGGTGCTGCTGATCCTGCTGGCTACACGCCGCCGCCGGGAAAAGCTGCAGTCCGACCAGGTATTGCTGAAAAACAAACGGGCCAACAAGGTAGCCCGCAAACGGCTCAGCCTCGCGGCCAGGTTCCTGGCGAAAGACGACAGCAGGGCTTTCTATGAAGAGGTGTCCAAAGCCCTCTGGGGATATCTTTCGCATAAACTCAATATTCCTTTTGCCGAGCTCAGCCGGCAAAAGGCTACGGACAAGCTGCACGAAAGGGAGATACCGCCGGCCATTACCGGTCAGCTCTTTGCCCTGTTCGACAACTGCGAGATGGCCCTCTATGCGGGGATGAGCGGCCACGAAAAGATGCAGGAAACCTATAACCAGGCCGCCACCCTGATCGGGAGACTGGAAGAACAATTAAAGTAACGGAACCATGCGAACCTACCTGCTGATCCTGTTATTGTCCGCCGGCACGCTCACCGCCGCTGCCCAGCGGCCCCAGCAGCTGTTTGAGCAGGCGAACGGACTGTACCGGCAGAGGCAGTACGACTCCGCGGCGCAGCTTTACGGGCGCCTGATCGGTGAAGGCTACCGCAATACAGCGCTTTGGTACAATGCCGGCAATGCCAGCTATCAGGCAGGCCGTACCGGCTATGCCGTTTATTATTTTGAAAAAGCGCTGCAACAGGATCCCGGCAACGCTGCCGTCCTGCACAACCTGCAGCTGGCCCGGCAGCGTGTCGCAGATAGGACGGACCTGCCGCCGACGATCATATTTGTACAGTGGGAACAGCATATCCTGCATCTCTTTTCACCCAACGGATGGCTCCTGGCCGGGTTGCTGCTTTGCTGGCTGACGATCGCGGGCGTCGCCCTGCATTTCTTCCGGGGCAGCGCTTCCCGCTGGGTACGGTGGGGCACCCGTCTGGCCGCCGTGCTTTTTGTACTGGCGCTCATAGGCGGCATACTCACCTACAGGCAGCAGATGCAACACGATACCGCCATCGTGATGGTATCCGAAGCGGCGGTCAAATCGGCCCCGGATAACAACAGCACCGATCTGCAGGATATCCACGAGGGCTACAAGGTAAGCATCCTCGGCAACGCCCCCGGCTGGGTCAAGATCCGCTTCGGGGACGAAAAAGAAGGCTGGGTAGCCGAAAATACGCTGAAGGTCCTCTGAGCCGCCACCCCATCCGGGCATTACTCTATGCGGGCCGCCCATCCGCCGCCCGGCGCCAGGTGCACGGTCAGCTTATCGTTACGCGTAACGCTGCGTTCCTCCCGCTTGTAATCCGTACCGTTGCGGTCGGCATTGACGCCGTCGCGGAAAAGCACCATACGATGGTTGCCGGCGGGCAGGAAGGAAAGGTCCAGCGTGATGTCGCGGGCCGTCCAGTTGGTCATGGCGCCGATAAAATAAGTATTTCCCTTCCGGCGGGCCATGGCCACATATTCGCCTACCTTACCGTCCAGGGGTATGGTCTGGTCCCAGGTGGTGGGTACGCGGGTAATGAAGTCCAGGCTTTCTTTCTCGTTCTCATAGGCCGTAGGGTTGTCGGCCAGCATCTGCAGCGGCGCATCGAACACCACATACATGGCCAGCTGCTGACAGCGGGTACCCAGGCTCATCGGGTTGTCGTTGATGGCGGCAAAATCCCTTTGCTGCGCGTTACGCATGGCGCCGGGGGTATAATCCATCGGACCGGCAAACATACGTATATAGGGCAACGTTACCGCCATCTGGGGGGTGGCCAGCTTGTCCGTCCATTTATCGTTTTCCAGCCCGGCTACGCCTTCGAAGTTGATGACGTTGGGATAAGTACGCAGGATACCGGCAGGCTTGTGCGCGCCGTGGAAATCCACCAGCATATGATGCCGGGCCGCCGCCTCTGCACAACGCCAGTAAAAATTCACCACCGCCTGGTCGTCGCGGTTCATAAAGTCCACCTTCACCCCTTTGACGCCCCATTGCGCAAAGAGCTGCATCGCCGGCTCCATCTGCTCATCGAGCGTGCGCCATACGCACCAGAGGATCACACCCACCCCTTTCTGCCGGCCGTAATCGGTAATGGCCTTCATGTCCACATCCGGGGTCCGCTCCAGGATATTGCCCAGCTTGTACCAGCCTTCATCCATAATGATGTAGGGGATACGGTGCCGGGCGGCAAAATCGATATAGTACTTGTAGGTATCCGTGTTTACGCCTGCGCGGAAGTCAACGCCGGTGACGTTCCAGTGGTTCCACCAATCCCAGGCCACCTGCCCCGGCTTGATCCAGCTTACATCCTGCAGCCTGGAGGGAGCGCCCAGCTTGTATACGATCTCGTTGTTCAGCAGCCGGGCGTCGTTGTCCGCCAGCGCTATGATACGCCAGGGGAAGCTGCGCTTGCCGGCGGTGCGGGCAATATAGTCATAGGTGCTGCCGGGATAAAAGTTCCGGTCCCAGCCGCCGTCTGACGGATCGTTTTTCCGCTCCGTCTTAACGGCGGGAGGGAATACGCCGTGCAGCGTCTGCCCGCCCTGTCCGGTAAAATACAAGCCCGGGTAATCCCGCAGGTCCGATTCGGTAAAGAGTATCTTTTGTCCCCCCGGAGCATTCAACAACAGGGGCAGCTGGGTGTTCCTCGAAGCGGTCAGGCTGTCGAGCGGCGCTTTGTCGTAGAGGTGCTCATAGCTGTTGAATGCAAGATCCGCCCACTGGAAAAAAGCCTCGCTGCCTGCCGGTACCTGCAGATCGCAGGTTTCGTTCTTTACGGTGATGCTGTCCGGGAAATCCGTTTCGAAACGGTAGGCTACCGCATCGTTATATACGCGGAAGGTTATCGCATAGTGATCGCGGTACTGCACCCGCAGCTCATTATATTCGTTGGATATCGATGAATTCTTGATCGCCACCGGTGCCTGGATCGTTTCCTTCACACTTTGTTTCTGCGTTTTGCGCACCTTGCTTTCTCCGTTGAGAGCCGTGCCGTCGCCCAGCTCCATGGCGAGCCTCAGACCGGGAACAACGGCGCTGCCGTTATGCTGCACAGAAAGTTGCAGGGATCCTTTTGCTCGAATATCGACGGTGGTTTTACCATCCGGAGCGCTGAGGTGGTAGTCCTGTGCCCGGACAAGCGGCGCACATCCCAGCAGGGCGGCGCTCAACAGTAAAATGGATTTTTTCATCCGTTAGTATTTGATTTTATGCTTCAGTGATAACTGGCTTCAATGGTTTTCCGGTATTTTTGATAAAGCGCCTTTGCCGCCGCCACGGCATCTCCTTTTGCGGCGGTAGGATATTCTTCGTGGCTGTTCACCCATTTCCACTCCCACTCCCTTATCTGCGCGTCAAAGCTGCGCATGTCCACATCCCGCCGCCCGGCCAGGCACTTGCCGGCATATTGGAAAAAAGCGTTCCAGCGCGGCCGGTAAAATCCCTTCAGCAACCCGCTCCATTGCCGGCAGGCATACTCGTGCAGGGGACAGTTTTTGCCGCCCCATAAGGTGATCAGGTCACGGGCGTTGAACTCATAAATATCTTTTTCCGCTTCGGTGACGCCCCAGCTGCGGGCATCCGCCAGCCAGCTGCCCAGCAGAAAATCGCTTCGCGTGGCCAGCAGCTCATCCATATCGTCTATCAGCTCCAGGAACTGGCGGCTGTACTGGTTAAAGGATTTTACATCCTTCCTTCTGAAGGCGGCGGAAAATTTCTGCTGCAGCGGCGTGGCATAGTTGGCCAGCACCTGCCGGGTAAGGTCCACCAGGTCGTACCGGAACCCGTCGCTCCCGCCCAGGCGGTCCGCGGCCTGGATAAAGAGGTCCCAGGCCCTGAGCAGCGCTTTCGGATCGTAAGTAAGCCCTGTATTTACCCAGGCGGTATTTTTTTCAAAGGTGGGGCGGCCGGCGACGATGGACTCCGGCCCTCCTTCGGTGATCCCTCCGCTGTATACCGTATTCTCAAGTATCTTCCAGGCTTCGTTGATACTGTCGTCTGCCGCGCCGTAACGCCGCCGGGCATAGGCGGGCAGCCAGTCGTTCAGGTCGATGATATCGCTGCGCCATATATTGTCCGCCATCAGCTCATACAGCGCGGGGTTCTGCTCGATGGCCTCCGGCGTTAGCCCTATGCCGACCATATTACCGGATTCGGGATCGTGCAGCGCCATCGCCGGATCGGAAGCCACATGGCGCATCCGGCCGAACAGGCTGATGTTGCCCCCGAAGTTGTGCAGCATGTTCCATATCCAGGGCTTGCCATAATAGCCTTCCGTACGGTTCCACACGGGATGAGACTCGCTCCACAGGTCCAGCACGATCACGTGATCATCGGGCACGGCATTCAGCAGCGCCCTGATCTGCGGCGCATGCCAGAAGCGGGCGTTATAGGAAAACATCCAGCCCTGCATCACCCATACCGCCTCAGGATCGGCCAGGGCCATGGAATGATATACCTTTTTGCTCATGGCATCCAGGAAGGTGGAATCGTTGGTGGGGGGCACGTTCTCGTTGAATGTATCGGCGGAATAAAGATGATCGGTACCGTATTCCCGCGTCTGGGCTTCGATGAACTTGCGACCGATGGTCTCGAACAGGGGGTCTTCCGGATCCAGGATATATACATCGTTAAATCCTACGCCCCAGTTGGTCTTCTTCAGCCTGGCCTGCGGGAATTTTTTCCGGAACGAAGGCGGCACATGACCGGTGAAGGCGGGCAGCACCGGTTTCATCCCAAGGGCGCGTTCCTGTGCCAGTATCTTTTTCTGCAGCGCCTTGTGGGTATCTATCCAGTGCTGGGGCAGGGGGCCTCCCCACCCGTCGAGGTTGCCCATCCAGAGCCAGGCAAAATAGGCAGGTCCGCTGAAAAAGCTTTTCAGGTCTTCATCGGAAAAGCCCAGCTCTTTGTATACCTCCTGCCAGACCGCTTCTTCGCCGGTCAATGCCAGCGGCATATTGATGCCGTTCATGGCCATCCAGTCGATCTCGCGCTGCCAGCGGTCCCAGTTCCACCAGGCCATGGTATAGTTGAACGTGCAGTAGTTGATGTAGTACCGGTAGGTATAAGGGGTGACCTTGTGTACTTTTTTCTCCACGGCCGGAAGCGGGTCCGGAAGCTGCAGGTTGGTACCGTTCCAGGTGATGCTGCAGTGACAGTATTCCTTAAGATAATAATGCAGGGCCGAGGCTACCGATACGCCGCTGCTTCCGCGGAGGATGATCCTGCCGCCGCTGCTTTCCACCTCAAATACATCTTTCCCGTTTTCCTGCGGAATTTCCGCCACCTCAAACCGGTCTGCCGCTTCGGGAACCACACGTCTGATCAGTGCCTTTGCCGCATCTTCGTTCAGCCCGGCAAAGGTCTTCAAGTTCAGCATCATCATGCCTGCAAAGAATAAGAATTTGATACGCCCCATGACCATACTTTTGCTATCACGAAGGATGAAAGGTACAAAATTGTGGCGGGGCGCCCAACCAAAACGCCCACTTCCCGGCTACAGGAAGTGGGCGTTTTCGCAAAAAGCGGTTACAGCTTCTTCAGCTTGATATCGCGGAACCACACGTCGCCGCCATGGTACTGCAGGGCGATATGGCCGCTTTTGGACATCCCGTACTCCGGATGGTCTTTCCACTTGCCGGAGGCTTTTTGTTTTTCCCATTCCGGGCTCCACATTTCGTATTCCAGTATCTTTTCTCCGTTGAGCCAATGCTCCACATGCGCGCCGTTGACCACGATGCGGGTGGTGTTCCATTCTCCGACGGCCTTTACGGGGCGGCTGGTAGGAAGCTGCATGGCATAGTTACAGCCCGTATGCTGCCAATCTTCCAGCTTGCCCGGCCATCCTTCGTCATCGATGATCTGAAATTCGGGACCGCTGACGGAGGAAGTCGGATATTTTTCGTTGACATGGAACATGATGCCGCTGTTCGACGCCGGGGAGATCTTCCAGGCCAGCGAAAGCTCAAAGCTCTGGTACTCGTCGTTGGTGATCAGGTCCACTGCCGGCGCATCTTTTTTATGCCCGTCGCAATGCAGCGTCCCGTTCATGGCTTCCCAGGCCGTGGTAGCGCCGTTTTTATAACCGCGCCAGCCGTCCAGGTTCTGCCCGTTGAACAGCAGCTGCCAGCCGTCGGATTTCTCCTGGTCGCTGAGCTGATTCTGCCCGGCTGCTGCAGAGGCTGCGGAGGCGTCGCCTGCGGCCTGCGCCGTAGTATCATCCCCGTTGCCGGAAGCGCTGCCGCTTCCAGGCTGACAGGAGGCCAGCGCCCCGCCGGTAAGTAACAATGCAATAAACAAGGTCTTCTTTTGCATAATGTTCTTTTTTTACCTTTGATGGATTAGAACCGTAAAGTACAAAAGTTCCGCCTTTTTATACCCAAAAGCTGCTTTTTTCACTTTTTTCCGGCCACGGTATTCACTTCTCCGCATTAGCATGTATTTTGCAGGGATGGTTCACATGGTTAAAAAAATCGTTGTCTTTACCGCAGTATTGCTGATGACGGGGATCGCTGCACGGACGCACGCCCAGACCCCTCCGAAAAGAGAGCTGCGCGCCGCCTGGATCGCCACGGTCGCCAACATCGACTGGCCTTCGCGGCCCGGTTTGCCGGCAGACGAGCAGAAGGCCGAATACATCCGCCTGCTCGATATGCTGAAACGCAACGGCATGAATGCCGTGGTGGTACAGGTACGCCCCGCCGCCGATGCCCTGTATGCTTCCGATCTGGAGCCGTGGAGCTACTGGCTTACCGGCAAACAGGGAGATGCGCCTTCACCTTATTATGATCCGTTGCAGTTCATGATAACGGAAACGCATAAACGCGGAATGGAATTCCATGCCTGGTTCAATCCTTACCGCGCCGTATTCCGGACCAGCATGACCGTTGCCCCGAATCACATCACCCGGCTGCGTCCCCAATGGTTTGTCACCTATGGCGATACCCGGTATTTCAACCCCGGCATCCCCGAAGTATGGACCTTCGTGACCCGGGTGATCCGCGATGTGGTCCGGCGTTATGATATTGACGCAGTGCATTTCGACGATTATTTTTACCCTTACCGTATACGCGGAAAGGAGTTTCCGGACTACCGCACCTACCGGACCTACGGAAAAGACATGTCGCTCGACGCCTGGCGCCGGCATAACGTGGACACGGTGATCCGGATGCTCAGCAAGGCCATCAAGGAAGAAAAGCCCTGGGTCAAATTCGGCATCAGTCCTTTCGGCGTATGGCGCAACAGGGACAGCGACCCCCGGGGCTCGGATACCCAAGCCAGCACCACCAATTACGACGATCTGTATGCGGACATACTGCTCTGGCTGAAGAAAGGCTGGATCGATTATATAACGCCGCAGCTGTACTGGGAGTTCGGTCATCCTACCGTAGCCTATGAAACGCTGGTGGATTGGTGGGCGCATCATACTTACGGTCGCGATCTGTATATCGGACAGGCGCTTTACCGTATCGGCAGCAGCAGGGCCTGGCGTAATCCTGCCGAGTTGCCCAACCAGATCAAGGCCAACCGTACTTACCCCGAGGTGAAAGGCAGCATTTACTTCAGCGCCACCTCCTTTTACAAGAATACGCTGGGATTCGACGATACGCTGCGTAATCACCTGTACAGATATCCCGCCATCCCGCCGGCCATGCCCTGGTTAGACAGCATCCCGCCGCTGCCGCCCCGCATTACCGGCGCCCGTAAGGGACCGGACGGGCTGCACCTGCTGTGGCAGGACGGCGACACCAGCCGGCAAACTTATCAATATGTCGTATACCGCTATCCCGGCAACGTCATCGGCAACCTGAACGATCCGCGTTATATCCTCTCCGTTGTCGGTAAAGATAATACGCCGGACACCGCGCATATCCAGACCTTTACCGACCGCAGCTACCGCAAAGGGCAGCCTTATATCTATTTTATCACCGCGCTGGACCGGCTGCACAACGAAAGCCTGCTCAGCAACAAGGTGTATATCCGGGATACGGATGAATGACAACAATGTTTTTTGCGTTAATTTTATTGTTTAAACTACAGGGATACTGTGATCAGCACTGAACAGATCGTCATACGGCTGTGCGTGGCCGCCCTGCTGGGCAGCGTGGTCGGGCTGGAGCGGCAGCGCCGCGACTGGGCAGCCGGCCTGCGTACCCATATGCAGGTATGCCTCGGATCCGCCCTGGTCATGATCGTATCCGCCTTCGGCTTCTCCGATATTCTGGGCACTCCGCATGTTACGCTGGACCCTTCCCGTATTGCCGCACAGGTGGTCAGCGGCATCGGCTTCCTGGGCGCCGGTACCATCCTGTTCCTCCGGCGCGAGGTCATCCGCGGCCTCACCACGGCGGCCGGCCTGTGGACGGTGGCGGGCGTGGGGCTTGCCGTAGGCGCCGGCCTTTTCCTGGCGGCTGTGGTCACCACCTTCCTGACCCTGATCATCCTGGCGCTCATCAAGCCGGTGGAGAAACGGCTTTTCAACCAGAACCGGCAACGCATCCTCAAGATGATCCTCTACCGGCGGCAGGCTTCCCTGCAAAGCATCCGGGATATCCTGGAAAACAACAGCCTGCATGTGGCCCAGGTCGTCATCCAACGCGGCGACAAGCCGGAGGAGGATGATGTGGAATTTATCCTCACCCGCGATGCCGCCCTCAACAACATCACCCGGGCGGCAGAACAGCTGCGGGAAGCGGAAGGCGTCCGCGAGATCCGCTATGCGGACGACGAAGCCTGACCCCGGCGATTCACCGGTAAAATGGTCTTGTTGACCGAAATGATTTTGTCCTGCCGTGCGGACCGCCTACTTTTGCATCATTCGTTAAAAAAATGTGATGAATAAAAAAACCGGCCAGGAAGGAACTCCGCCACCGGCAAAGCCGAATATGCTGGTGCTGCTGAAGCCCTATTCCCGCATGCTGTTCATGCTGCTGCTCTTTGCCCTGCTCAGCAACGGGCTGAACCTCGTATTGCCGAAGATCATCGCCAACAGCATCGATAATTACACAGCGGGACACTGGTCCTTTCGCGATATCATCCTGGAATTTTCGGTGGCTACGCTGCTGATCTTTGTGTTCACCTATCTGCAGAGCATCGTGCAGACCTTTGCCTCCGAACGGGTGGCCAGGGATCTGCGCACGTCCCTTTCAGCCAAAATATCCCGCCAGAGCTATGCCTACATCCAGCAGGTGAATCCCAATAAGCTGCTGACGAATCTCACTTCGGATATCGATTCGGTGAAGATGTTCGTATCGCAGGCCATCGTATCGATCGTATCCTCCGCCGTCATCATCATCGGAGCCAGCGTCCTGTTATTGTCGGTAAACTGGAAGCTCGGCCTGGCCGTGCTGACCATCATACCGCTGATCGGCGTATCGTTTTTTGTCGTGCTCAAGAAGGTGAAAGCGCTTTTTGTAAAAAGCCGCGAGGTGGTGGACTGGCTCAACAAGGTCATCAATGAAAGCATCCTGGGCGCCGCCCTGATCCGCGTGCTGAACTCGCAACAGCCGGAATATGAAAAGTTCATCGGCGCCAGCACCCGGGCCCGGGACCTGGGCATCAGCATCGTAAAGCTCTTTGCCACCCTGATCCCGATCATCGTTTTTGTATCCAACATGGCCATCCTGACCATCCTGGCGCTGGGCGGGCATTTTGTGATCAATGGCAGCATGACGCTGGGCGACTTCGCCGCCTTCAACAGCTATGTGGCCATCCTTATCTTCCCGATACTCGTCATCGGATTTATGAGCAACGTCATCGCGCAGGCTTCCGCCGCCTACCAGCGTGTGCACGTGGTGCTGCACGCCCCGGAAACTGCAGAGACCGGCGCGCTCAGCGTACCGCCGCACGGCAATATCCGCCTTGAAGGAATTACGGTGCGTTACGGGGAAAAAGCGGCGCTGCACAACGTCTCTTTCGATATACCGGCCGGCAGCCGTACCGCCGTAATCGGCCCCACCGCCGCCGGCAAAACACAGCTGCTCTACCTGCTGACCGGTCTTTTACAGCCGGATGAAGGCATTGTGCTGTACGACGGAAGACCGATCGCCGACTATAACCGAGAAAGCCTTTTGCAGCAGACCGGCATGGTGTTCCAGGACAGCATCATCTTTAACATGACCCTGCGCGAAAACATCGCCTTTAATACCCGGGTTACCGATGAGGCGATGGACAAAGCCATTACCACGGCAGAGCTGAAAGATTTTATACATACCCTCCCCCAAGGACTGGACACGGTGGTCTCCGAACGCGGCACCAGCCTTTCCGGGGGCCAGAAACAGCGTATCATGCTGGCCCGCGCTTTGGCCATCCGGCCGGGGATACTGCTGCTGGACGATTTTACCGCCAGGGTGGACCCGCATACCGAACGTAAGATATTACAGCAGGTGCAAAACAATTATCCCGACCTCACCCTGCTTTCGGTGACCCAGAAGATCAGCTCGGTGGAACAGTACGACCAGATCATCCTGCTGATGGAAGGGGAGCTGATCGCGGCGGGCACACATACGGAGCTGATGCAGCGCTGCCCGGAATATGTGCAGATCTACAATTCGCAAAGAAGCACCAGCTATTATGAAGCGGGACAGGCGACGGTCTGAAATCAGCACATCATCAAATCATCAAAGGCGAAGCCTTCACTGAGACCAATAAAAAAGATTCTGTACGAAGTAAATCAGCACATCATCCATAATGGACTATAATCTATACAGCCAGGCAGAAGAAAAAACCAGCACCCGTGCGGCGCTGAACAAGCTGCTGCATTTTATGGCCGAGGAAAAGAAAAACCTTTTCCTGGCCATGGGCATTATCATGATAAATTCGGGGATCAACCTGCTGGCCCCTTTCCTGCTCGGCTATACGATCGATCATTATGTACAAACCAAGCAATATTCCGGAGTGCTGACCTTTTCGGCGCTGCTGCTGGGATTGTACCTGATCGGGCTGGCTACCCGCTACTGGCAGACCCAGCTCATGGGCGGCGTGGGGCAACGGATGCTGTTCAGCCTGCGCAATGCCGTCTTCGGCAAGCTGCAGGAGCTGCCCGTGGCTTTTTTCAACCAGAACAAGGCGGGGGACCTCATCTCCCGTATCAACAACGATACCGACAAGGTCAACCAGTTTTTCTCCCAGTCGCTGGTGCAGTTTATCGACAGCATATTCATCATGCTGGGCGCAGGCATCTTTCTGCTGTCCATCAATACGGAGCTGGGGGCCGCATCCCTGGGTCCCGCCCTGCTGCTGCTGATCTTTACGAAGGTGATCTCGCCCTGGGTGAAACGGAAAAATGCCGCCAGCATGAAAAGCACCGGTGGGCTGAGCTCGGAGATACAGGAGAGCCTGAACAACTTCAAGGTGATCATTGCTTTCAACCGCCGCGACTATTTCAGGCAACGCTTTGACGAGGCCAACCGCGACAATTACCGCAGCGCCCTGGGCGCCGGACTGGCCAATAACCTGTTTATGCCGGTATTTACCTTCTGCGCCAATATCGCACAGCTCGTGGTGCTGGCTTTCGGCATCTACCTGATCGCTGCCGGGCATTTTACCATCGGTCTGCTGATCAGCTTCCTGGCCTATGTCAACAGCTTTTATATGCCGCTGCGGCAGCTGGCTGCCCTGTGGGCCAACTTCCAGATCGCCATGGCGGCCTGGGACCGCATCTCCAGGATACTTTCGTTCAGGACGGACCTGCTGACCCTGCCGGCTCCCGCGGCCGCCGCCTTACCCGAAGCCCCGGCCTCGCTGCTCCGCTTTGAGGATGTATCTTTCCGGTATCCCGACGGAAAAGAGGTGCTGCATCATATCAACCTGGACCTCAAGCCGGGGAAGACCTATGCGCTGGTAGGACCTACCGGCGGCGGCAAGACCACGACGGCCTCGCTGATCGCGCGGCTGTACGATCCTACGGAAGGAGAAGTGCTGCTGGCGGGAAAAGACATCCGCAGCTATACGCCGGAAGAGCGCAGCGCGAAGATAGGGTTCATCCTGCAGGACCCTTTCCTGTTCACCGGCACCCTGCGGGACAATATCGTATACGGGGACGCGCAGTTGGAAAGCCTTTCCCGCGAGCAGCTGGAAGCCGTCATTGCCGGAGCGGGACTCAGTCATCTGCTGGAGCGGTTTGAAAAGGGACTGGATACCGAAGTGGCCGCCACGGGCGACAGCATCAGCCTGGGGCAGAAGCAGCTGATCGCTTTTATCCGCGCCGTGCTGCGCCGTCCGGAGCTGCTGATCCTCGACGAGGCTACGGCCAACATCGATACCGTAACCGAGCAGCTGCTGGAAGATATCCTGCAGCAGCTGCCTGCGGAGACCACGCGGGTCATCATCGCCCACCGGCTGAATACCATTGAAAATGCGGATGAGATCTATTTTGTAAACGCCGGCAATGTCGTCAACGCCGGCTCCCTGGACCATGCCATGCACATGCTGCTGCACGACAAGCGGGAAAGCTGAGCGGCAGCTCAGTTCATCACTTCCGCGAGCTTTTTCTCCAGATCATCGCCCCGGAGATCACGTGCGATGATCTTTCCCGAAGGATCGATCAGGAAGTTATCGGGGATGGGGTACACACCGTACAGCCATATCACGCTTTTCTCCCAGGGCTGACGGTCTATTGTGTTCTGCCAGGGCATCCCGTCTTCTCTCACCGCGGCCTTCCATTTCTCGCTGTCCTCATCCCGGGAAACGCCCAGCACTGTGAAACCCCGGTCTTTGAAGTGTCGGTAAGCTTTCAGGATATAAGGATTTTCCGCCCGGCAGGGTTTGCACCAGCTGGCCCAGAAATCCAGCAGTACATATTTTCCCCTTAAAGAAGACAATTTTACGGAATCACCTTTGACATCCGCCAGTGTAAAGTCAGGAGCCGGCCGGCCGATATCGGTTCTTTTCCCGGCGGCGATAGTATAGGGGATATTACGGCAGGGCTTGCTGTTCCTGACCTCTTCCGAAAGACCCTGGTACAGGCTTTCCAGTTCCCGCCAGGAGATCTCGCTCTGGATCACCCGCAAGGCATCGCCGCTTGCCTGTGAATCAGGGTGGGTACGGACAAATTTTAAATACACCGCTACTCTCGCTTCCCGTGTTCTCGGAGCCGCATCTAATGCCGCAGTCAATGCAGCCTGATCATTATTTTCCCGGAGCATTGCTGTTTTCTTGACAACGGTATACGTTCCAGAACTATCCTGGGCACGGGCATGGAGAAGCGGGCAAAACAGCAGAATTATCGGAAGGAGCGCTTTCATAGCGAGAGGGTTTTATGGTGGAAATGGATTCGGGAACTTCCATCTCATCAACCGTGCATCCGTCCGGCAAAGGCAGTTAACGGCAGCAGTCCTTTTTGTGGAAAAGACCGCCGAGGCGGCGCAGGGCGCCGGACTGCGGTTCCTGCCGGGAAGATGCCGCAGCGGGCGTCACCGGCAGGAGGCTGATGGTATAATCTTCTCCCAGCTGCTCCTGCAGGACAGCCGGCTCCGGGGGCGCTTCGGCGGAAAGGATCACCTGCGGGCTGTCCAGCTGCACGACCACCCCGATCACACCGGGTACGGCCTGCAGCCGCTGCTTTACCGTAGCTACGCAATAGCTGCAGCTCATTCCCTTTACTTCATACATCCTGGTCAGCATCACTGTTCTTTTTATAAAGATACGAAAAACAGATAAAGCACCCTTCCGGAGGAATAATGCCGCGCGGGAACGGCCGATACAGCCCGGAGCGTACAGGACGGATCAGTCCGTGAACTTATATCCTACTCCGCGGACGGAGTGGAAATGCCGGGGATGGCGGCTGTCCTCCTCGAAATATTTCCGGAAGTTGAGGATAAAGTTATCGATGGTGCGGGTGGTGGGATACACGTTATATCCCCATACCACCTGGAGTATCTTCTCGCGGGTGACCACCTCTCCCCGGTATTCGATCAGCAGCTTCAGCAGCATGGCTTCCTTTTTGCTGAGCTCGTATTTGTTACCGTCCTTACCGATGCATTCCTGTGCCGAGAAGTCGATCATACAGTTTCCGAACCGGTACTGGCTGAGGTTACTGTCCTTGCTCCGGAGCCGCTTGTTCTTGATGATCAGCTTGTCCACGCGCAGCAGCAGCTCTTCGAGGTTAAACGGCTTGGTGATGTAGTCGTCCCCGCCCTTTTTCAGCCCGAGCACCCGGTCGGCGCTGCTGTTCCGGGCGCTCAGGAACAGGATGGGCACATCGTTATTCTGCATGCGGATATTCTCACATACGGTAAGTCCATCCATTTCCGGCAGCATGATATCCAGGATGATGAGGTCAAAATACTCCTGCTTTACCGCTTTGAGGGCGGCAGTGCCGGTGTCTGCAGTGGTCACCTCGTACTCCTCCAGCTCCAGGTTCAGCTTCAGGGCCTCCTGCAGGTTCTCCTCGTCTTCCACCAGTAATATGGATGCTTTTGCCGGTGTCTTCATGGGCGTTGTCAGGTCTGTCAGCGGTGAACGGGTATTACGATCTCAAAAATACTGCCTTTGGGTATATTATCGACCACCCGTATGATGCCGCCATGCTGCTGTACGATCTTCTTTGTAAGAAATAACCCCAAACCGGTCCCTTTTGTTTTACGGGTATTTTCGTTACCCACTCGGTAAAACCGGTCAAATATCTTTTTCTTCTCCACGTCGGCAACGCCCATTCCCTGGTCGGCCACCTGCAGCAGCAGCTGCGCATCGTCCTGGGAAAGACGCACATCAATTTCCGTATCCCGGGGGGAATATTTGGCGGCGTTTTCCACCAGGTTATTGACGGCTATCCGCAGCAGGATATCGTCCCCGCTGACCCACACTTCCGGTATTACTTCTCCCTTGATCTCATGATCGCTGATGCGGGCCTTGTTGTCTTCGATGCACTGCTGCAACAGGCGCGAGAAATCAAGGGGCTCCTTTACCATATGATACTGCCGGTTTTCCATCTGCGAGGCCAGCAGCATGTTATTACAAAGATGGTTGAGCCGGTTGGTCTCCCGCAACGTATTCTCCAGCAGCTTTTGCCGGCGACCGTCATCCAGCTGCCGCTTCAGCAGGGTCTCCAGGTTCAGCTTGGTAACGGCAATGGGCGATTTCAGCTCATGGGTGACGGCCATCATAAAATTATGCTGCTGCCGGGAAAGCCGCATCTGCTTCCGGACAGCGCGGTATACAAAGGCGGACCCGATCAGGATCACCACCAGGAAGGTAAGCCCCTCGCCCCAGTACTTGAGGGAACGCAGGTTCTCGCGATGCTCGATCTGCAGCAGCTCATAACGGTAGGCCGCGGGGTGTTTGTCGCGGTCGATCTTCAGCTCGAGATTGTTTTTTTCGTATTGGGTGATGTCCCGGCTTTGCTCGAACAAAAGATAGCCCCACCAGATCAGTGCGGCAATGGTGTAGATGAAGAGGAAGAAGTAAAAGACAGAAATCCGTTTTGTATCGATCTTTCTGCGGCTCCGGGAGCTCATGCTTGTCGGTTGGAGGGGTTATCGGTTAACCGGCGGTCTCGCGGCCGGCGGCAGCTTTTCTATGCGTATGCCCACGTTCATCACATGCGGAAGCGGATTGAGCCGCATGTTCTGCTCGAGGGAGAAGAACCAGGTTCCCGGCTTGCCGAAACGTGCGTTTTCCTGTATGGGTATCCGGTGTTCAAAGATATCGTCCACCCCGCTGCCCAGCCAACGGCCCTGCCGGTCGGCCAGGGGTAGCTCCACCCTGCGGGAAAGTGTGGAATCGCCCGCGTGCCGCGTACGGATCAGCAGCCAGATGTTGCTGAACGGGTAAGCATCGGTATGCCGGAGGGTAACATAGATATTATAACGTGCCGCCGTATCGGTTATGGATACCTCATAAGAGGGCCTGAACTGGTAATCCCAGGCATAACCGGGAATGGTTTCGTTCTTTTCATATACGCGCAGCGTATCCCATCCGCGGCATCCGCAACATGCCGTTACGAGCGCAAAAAGTAAGCATCCCCCCAGCAACCTCATCGGCTTTTTTTTACAAGACGTTTAACACCTGTTCCTTGGCTTTTTCCAGCTCATCTTTCATCATCACCACCCATTGCTGTATGGCCGCATCGTTGGCCTTCGAACCGGTGGTATTGATCTCCCGCCCTACCTCCTGCAGGATGAACCCCAGCTTTTTCCCCTTGCTGAACTCCGGCGTCTCCAGTACTTCTTTAAAATAGCGGCAGTGGTTGGAGAGGCGCACCTGCTCTTCGGAGATATCCAGCTTCTCCACATAATAGATCAGCTCCTGCTCCAGACGGTTCTGGTCGAGGTTCTCTTTCGGTGTATTTTCCTGCAGCGACGCTTCCAGGCGGGAACGTATCCGCTCCCGTCTGGCCGGTTCCTGGGCCTGCACTTTCTCCTGCAAAAGAAGGATGTTGCGGATGCGCAGCTCAAGATCCTGCTCCAGGGTCCCGCCTTCGTTCTGCCGGTGCTCATCCGTTTTCTGCAAGGCGGTCGTAAAAACCTGCTTTACCGCCTCCCATTCTTCTTCGGCAAGCTCCTCCGCGGCGGGGGCGACCACCTCCGGCAGCTTTAGCAACGCATTGAGGATATCGGTTTGCGGCAGCTGCAGCTCTCCGGCGAGCGAAGCGATGGTATGATAATATTGCCTGGCCAGCAGCGTATTGATGGTTACCGGCTTGGCCGTACCATTCTGCTTCACCGTCACCATCACCTCCACCGATCCCCGTTGCAACGTCTGCTGAATAAGGTTGCGGATATCAAACTCATAGGGCTTCAGCAGGGGCGGCATCTTCAGATTGATGTCCAGCTGTTTTCCGTTCAGTGATTTGATGTCTACGCTGATCGTTTTATCTCCTACCTGGGTCTCCGCACGGCCGAAACCTGTCATGGATCTCAACATATGGTCACGCTGTTTGCATACAAACCTACATGAAAAAGTTGGTTTTACGTAAAGCCTGGAGGGCGACCGCCTTTTGCAGACGGCGGGCAGTATGTTGCGGCGCTATGCGCCGAACAATAAACGAAAGAAAGGGCCGCGTTCCCATTCCCGGACATCGCCCGGCTGCATATCGCCAAGCTCCAGCCCTCCGATGCGGTAACGGATAAGGCGCAGGGTAGGATAACCCACCGCTGCGGTCATCCTGCGCACCTGTCGGTTCTTTCCTTCGTGCAGCGTAAGGGATATCCATGTATCGGGTACCGATTTGCGGTAACGGATGGGGGGATGGCGTTCCGCCACCGCCGGCCGTACGGAAAAGATCTCAGCCCGGGCCGGAAGGGTATGGTAAGGTTTTCCGTCGAGATGAATCGTTACGCCCTGTTCCAGCTGATGCAGCGCCCCGGCGGTGGGCACTCCTTCCACCTGTACCCGGTAAGCCCGCTCATGCCGCTCCGCAGGATGAAGCAAACGCCGGTTCAGCTGACCGTCGTTGGTAAGCAGCAGCAGTCCTTCGCTGTCGTAATCCAACCGCCCTACCGGGTAAACATCGCGGGGAAGATCAAAGATGTCGGCAAGCGTTTGTTTGCCGGGAACCGGTGAGAACTGACACATTACCCGGAAGGGTTTATAAACGCTGTAGTAACGTAGCATGACTTTAAAGATAAACGGAAAACATCAGAAAAAGCAGCGGGAGTAAGGCCTTTAAAAGCAGTCCATAAAAAAAGCCCGGCAGGATAACCGAGCTTTCTTGTTATGTGAATGGGTTAGTAAGTACAGGGATAAAATTTTCCCTACACAATATTAAAAATAATTTTCTCACAAAAGAACATTTTTGTGAAATTTTTATTCACATTTTTTACGGGGCTGTGGATAACGATAAAGAAAAGTATCCTTTAGATTGCTTAAAAACGAATCGGGCCGAACGCTTAACTTTGTATGTCTTTTATTATAAGCTGCCGGAATAGGCGCGTATGCGAATCTTAACCGCGGCATTATCGGCTAAACAAAAGGATCATGCAATTCGAACAACCTGTACCGGTAACCTGGGTAGCCGGTTTTATCGGCGCCGTTCTTTCGGGTAATCAAAACCTGCAGGCTACCGGGCTGAACGAGATACACAAGGTAAGACCCGGCGATATCTCTTTTGTCGACCTGGAGAAATATTACGACGCCTGCCTGCGTTCCAGTGCTTCGATCATCATCATCGATAAAGAGGTGGAGTGCCCGGAGGGCAAAGCCCTGCTGGTCACCGAAGATCCCTTTAGCGCTTATGTAAAGCTGGTAAAACATTTCCGGCCTTTTGTCCCCGCTGCAAAAATGATCGCCGACGATGTCCTTATCGGAGAAGACACGGTCATACAGCCTAATGTATTTATCGGCCATGGGGTCCGGATAGGGGACCACTGTATTATCCATCCCAACGTTACCCTGTACGATCATACGGTCATCGGCAACAACGTGATCATCCATGCGGGCGCCGTAATCGGGGCCGATGCCTTTTATTATAAGAAACGCGGCGATCGGGAAGTGGCTTATGATAAGCTGGAAAGCTGCGGGCGGGTAGTTATCGAAGACGATGTGGAAATAGGGGCAGGCAGCACGGTCGACAAAGGGGTGAGTGGAGATACGATTATCGGCCGTGGCTCAAAGCTGGACAACCTGGTGCATATCGGCCACGGTGCGGTAATAGGGAAGAACTGTCTGTTTGCCGCACAGGTGGGCATCGGCGGAAAGACCATAATAGAAGACAACGTCACCTTATGGGGACAGGTGGGCGTATCCAAGGACCTTACCATCGGTGCCGGCGCGGTGGTGCTGGCACAGAGCGGCGTGCCCAGCTCGCTGAAAGGGGGAAAGGTTTTCTTCGGGTACCCGGCAGAGGATGCGCGGTATAAAAGAAGAGAGCTGGCCTGGATCAAGCGGATTCCCGAGATATGGGAAAAGATCAAGGGACTGTCACAGGACGCAGGGGAAAGGTCAAAGGAGAAAGGTGAAAGGTAAAGGGTGAAGGGCATTTTAATGATTTGATGATTTGGAAATTTGATGATTTGATGATTACAGAAACCAGAAAAAGGTCAGGCGAAGGATGAAAGGCATTTCAAAGTTTAACATCTAAGGTTATCTGTCTGGAATGGAACTTTAGACCTTAGACTCCGGAAACGCGCAGCGTTCACGGAGACCGCTAAAAAAACTTTGTGAACGCCGTAAACCTCAAACCTCAAACCCAAAACTGGAAATCAGAAACCGGAAACCTCAACCTCCTTTCAGATAAGCTTCGCAGGTATACCGCACCGTTTCTTCAAGGGGAGTGAACCGGAAGTCAGGAAGAAACTGTTGAATTTTGCTGTTGTCGTAATACACCTTCAGCTGCGCGGTATGTGCCGTTTCCCGGGTAAGCAGCGGGGCGCTTCCGGTAAACAGGCTCTTTATCTTTTCCCAGCGCCAGACCAGAGCGCCCATCCAGGGTTTGGCTTCGCGGGAGGGCGGTTGTTTTCCCAAGGCCTGCGCCATAGCGGTAAAGAGCTGCCGGTACGACCAGTTGTCTCCGTTGAGGATAAAGCGCTCTGCCGTTATCCCGCTATCCATCAGCAGCAGCATCGCGCGGACCACGTCGCGAAGATCCACGAAGCCGTTTATCCCGCAGGTATACCAGGGGAATTCGTCAAAGGCATTTTGCACCAGCGCGGCAGATCCGCTGCGCCAGTCTCCCGCGGGACCCAGTATAACGGAAGGATTTACGATAACGGCATTCAGGCCTTCCCCGATGCCCCGCCAGACCTCCATCTCGGCGAGGTATTTGCTCTTCGCATAGGCAGCGTTATGGGGACTGTCTTCCCATTTGCAGTGCTCGTTGATCGTCTTGCCGGATACGGCGCGCCCGATGGCCGCTACCGAGCTGACATGCATCAGCTTCTTTATCCCGCAGACGAGCGCCGTGTTGACCACATTGGCCGTACCCGATACGTTTACCGCCTGCATACGGTCCCGGTCGCCGGGCTGAAAGGAAACCATCCCTGCACAATGAAAGACCCGGTCCACGCCTTCCATGGCCGCAGTCAGGCTGTCCACATCCAGCAGGTCGCCCTGCCGCCAGTCCACACCGCCTGCCGTGGAAGCAGAAAGGTCCGCCGGCTTCTGCCGGCAGATACAACGCAGCGGCTGCCCCGTTTCCAGCAACGACTGTATCAGGGCCGACCCTAAAAATCCGGTACCGCCGGTTACTAATATCAAAGTTTCGGATTTGAGGTTTCTGGTTTACGGCGTTCACAAAGTTTTTCAGCGGTCTCCGTGAACGCTTTGCGTTTGAGGTTTCGGGAGTCTAAAGTTTAAACTTCAGACCGCGCCTTCGAATTGCTTTAAGAAGCGTACGTCGTTTTCTGAAAACAAACGCAGGTCCCTTATCTGGTATTTCAGCATGGTAATGCGCTCGATACCCATACCGAAGGCAAACCCGGTATAACGGCGGCTGTCGATACCGCAGTTCTCAAGCAGCCTGGGGTGCACCATACCGCATCCGAGTATCTCCACCCAGCCCGTCTGCTTGCAGACGCTGCAGCCTTTTCCGCCGCAGATCAGACAGGAGATATCCATCTCCGCGCTGGGTTCCGTAAAAGGAAAATAGGAAGGGCGGAAACGCACCCGGCTTTCTTCTCCGAACATTTCCTGCACAAAATAATACAGCGTCTGCTTCAGATCGGCAAAGGAAACGTTTTCGTCGATATACAACCCTTCCACCTGATGAAAGAAGCAATGAGCCCTGGCGGAGATCGTTTCGTTGCGGAATACGCGGCCGGGACAGATAATACGGATGGGAAGCTTTCCCTGCTCCATGACCCTCACCTGCACGGAAGACGTATGTGTACGCAGCACCCAGTCGGGCGCTTTGGCTACATAAAAAGTATCCTGCATGTCGCGGGCAGGATGGTTTTCAGGCATGTTCAGCGCAGAGAAGTTGTGCCAGTCGTCTTCTATCTCAGGGCCTTCGGCAATGGAAAAGCCGATCTTTTCAAAGATGGAGATGATACGGCTCCGCACCAGGCTAATGGGGTGACGGGCGCCCAGCCGCTGCGGCTCGGCGGGCAGGGTATGGTCGGCTTCCCTGCCGCCGGATTCTCCCGGCCGGTCCTGCAGCTGTTCCCGGCCGTTATGGTACTGCTCTTCGGCGAGCTGCTTCAGCTCATTCAGCACGAGCCCGAAATCCTTACGCTGTTCCGGGGCTACGGTCTTCATACCGGCAAAAAGCTCCTTGAGGATGCCTTTCGAGCCGAGAAACCGGACGCGAAAAGCCTCCAGGGCCGCCTCGCCGGACGGACGGAAAGCAGCAATTTCGGTTTTGTAGGCAGCGATCTGCTGTGTGATGTCTTCCATATATGAGGACAAAGATAAGGAGAATTCTTTCCGCCTTTCCGGGCGGCAGGAAGGGAGCGGCTACCGCCCCATCGCGGTATAAAAGGCATCCTGTATCTTACCGCGTATGTCCATGTGGGAAAGCTTCAGATTGGCGCCGCCGTCGGGGTTCACGCGGTTGGAGAGAAAGACGTAGGTAAACCGGTATTGGGGGTCTACCCAGACGCAGGTGCCGGTATAGCCGGTATGGCCGAATGTTTGGTCCGAGCACTTTGCAGAAGGATAAGGACTGGGGTCTCCGCTGCGGTCTTTTTCCGGTTTGTCAAACCCGATGCCGCGGCGGCTGAGACTTGTGCTGTAGTCGGTGAACAGCTTGATGGTTCCGGGCTTTATGTACTGCCTGCCGTTCCAGCTGCCGCCGTTCAGCAGCATCTGCATCAGCATGCCGAGATCATAGGCAGTGGAAAACAGGCCCGCATGGCCTGCCACGCCGCCGAACATGGCCGCGCGCGGATCATGCACATCGCCACGGAGACATTGCATACGGAACTCTTTTTCACATTCGGTAGGAGCAATTTCGTCCGGCGGGTAACGCTCGCGGGGCAGAAAACCGGTTGAGATCATTCCTATCGGGCCATAAAATGTCTTTCTTACATATTCATCCAGCCTTAACCCCGTAATTTCCTCCACGATATAACCCATCAGCTGAAAATCAATGTCGCTATAAACATAACCGGGCCGGTGATTCAATTTGCTATCCCGTATTTCCGCTTTGAGGGTATCTTCATAGTCCTTTCGCATATACATATTTTCCGCTACCCGGACGGAATAAGCGGAGTCGCGTACGGTATGAAAAATGTCGGTATTGGGTTGCCGGTCATCGGTAAGCAACAGCTCCCGGTAAGGAAAATCAGGAATAAAGCCGGCCTGATGCAGCATTACATTTTTAATGGTCAGACGGGCTTTATCCGTACCCCGTAACCAGGGGAGATAATCGCCCAGCGTTTTGTCCAACCGTAGCGCTCCTTCGTCATACAGACGCATGCAGGACAGGGTGGTGGCGCATATCTTGGTCACCGAGGCCAGGTCAAACACGGTTTCTGTGGTCATCGGCCGCTTATCTGTATAGCTGAACGTGCCGAAGGCCTTCTGATAAAAGATGCGCCCGTCCCTAACCCCCAGTATCACACAGCCCGGATACGCGCCGCGGGCAATGCCGTCCCTGGCGATGGAGTCCACCTCCTTCAGCAAGGCCGGGTTCATACCCAGCTTCTCCGGCGGCACATAGGGCAGATAGCCCCGGTAGCTGGCGAAGTCGGTAAGCCCTTTCCCGGATGGCAATCCCGGGCATACCGTTACCGGCAACCGTCCCCGGGGGTCGGTTTTTCCGAATATAACGGATGCGGCTATACGACTCATTGTAGCATCGTCTTCATAAGCAGCCAGCAAAGCCGGAGCTTCACAGAAGTTACGGATAGCATAGGGATTGCCGAAGGCCACGGCCACCGAGGGCATTTCCTGGGTGAGCTGCTTTACGAGCTGCACTTCGGGTTGGCTAATGCCGTAGTTATGGGCGGGATAGCGGCTGTAGCCCGTAACGGCAACGATAACGCGGTCATAGCCTTTTTTCAGACGGTCCGCCAGCGCAGCACCTGCCGCATAGGTCCCTCCTGAAAAATAATAGGCATCCACGGACCGGTATTTTTTCAGCTCCTGCACCAAGGGATGATTACCGGCCGTACCGATAATAAGACAGGCAAGCTTCTCCTTTTTTTCGGCGCGCAGGGGCAGCATGTTGTTTTCGTTCCGCAGCGCAGTAAAGGAGGCGCGGCACAGGGAATCCTTGAGGGCGGCGGTGTGGCTGTTCAGATCTTCTACCAGGTGAGCGGTCTCCACGGGTTCCCACTGCGAGAGGCCTGCAGCATATTTGGCCATCAGGATCTTTTTCACCCGGGCGTCGATCTCCGACTGCCGCAGTATCCCTTTGCCGATGGCGGCCCTCACGGCGGTGATGCTTTCATCTACATCCTGGGGAAGCAGCAGCGCATCGTTACCGGCGCGCAGCGCCTCCACCGAGGCCTGGCCATGAGTGAAATAACCGGCTACGCCCTGCATGCCCAGCGCATCGGTAAACACGATGCCGGTAAAGCCCAGCTCTCCCTTCAGGAGACCGGTTACATTCTTGTACGAAAGCGAGGTGGGGCGATGAGGCCGCTTGTCAATGGCCGGTATGTCCAGGTGGGCGACCATTACGGCAGCTACCCCGGCACGCACCATTTGCTGGAAAGGATAGAGCTCCAGCGCGTGTAGCTGCGCCATGCTCTTGTTGATGGTCGGAAGGGCCTTATGGGAATCCGTATTGGTATCCCCGTGGCCGGGAAAATGCTTGGCGCAGGCCAGTATGCCCATGCGCTGCATGCCCTGCATGTATTGTATTCCCCAGCGGGCTACGCGGTATTTGTTCTCGCCAAAGGAGCGGTCGTTGATCACCGGGTTTTCAGGATTGTTATTAATATCCACTACCGGGGCAAAGTTGATCTGTATACCCATGCGCCTGCACTGCTCGCCTACCGCCACGCCCATCCGGTAGATCAGCGAGCTGTCCTGCACCGCGCCCAGCTGCAGCTGCCGGGGAAAGGAGATCACGCTGTCCAGCCGCATACCCAGGCCCCATTCTCCGTCTATGCTGACAAAGAGCGGCACTTTCGCCAAACGCTGGTAATAATTGGTAAGGGAGGCCTGCCTTACCGGCCCGCCCTGGAAGAAGACGAGTCCTCCCACATGCTTGTCGCGCACCAGCCGGGTCACTTCACGAACATGCGCCGCCCCCTGGTTGGAATAGGCCCGCACAAAAATAAGCTGTGCAATCCGCTGCTCGGGGCTGAGGGTCCTGAATACGCTGTCGGCCCAGTGCCGTGCGGCAGACGAAGCCGCCGGCTCTTTGCCGGGATTTACCGCGGAAGACCGGGCGGCAGGCTGCTGCCCCTGCGCGGCCGAACCCAACAACCATGATAATGCGATGCTTAACATTGTTTTCCGGATCATGCGATAAACTTACAAGATTTTTGGGCAACAGAAAAATGGCCGGGGAGCGTCCCCAAACAAACAACAGGGCCGAAGCCCTGTTGTTGCAGCTGATCCTATAAATGCCATCCGGAACGGATGGGAAAATGAAGGCATTGTCGGTTACCGGAAACGCTCCGGCAGGTACTTACTCGTTCTTCAGCACCACAAATTCGGTACGCCGGTTCTTCTGACGTCCTTCGGGGTTATCGCTGCCATCCGGGTTGGTGTTGGGCGCAATGGGCCGGCTTTCACCATAGCCCTTGGCGGTCAGCCGTCCGGCATCTATGCCCTTGCTGATCAGGTAATCCACGCAGGATTGAGCGCGTCGCTGGCTGAGACCCATGTTATACTTATCGGAACCCTTACTATCCGTATGCGCGCTCAGCTCTACCTGCATCTTCGGATTTTCCATGAGCACCTCGTACAGAGTATCCAGCACGACCTTCGATTCCGGCCGCAGGGTGGCCTTGTCAAAGTCGTAATACACATTCGGGATCACGATGGGCTTGTTGATCTCATATGCCTTCAGACAGAGGTCCGGGCTGAAGAGCGTGTCGGTCCGGCGCAGCTCGTTGGAGCTGATATCCACCGATTTGGTAAAGTAATTTTGTTTGGAGGCCGTCATTTTAAGGGCCTTCACATTATTGACTTCAAGGCGATAGCGGCCGGATTCATCCAGTATCTGCGTTTTCAGCACTTCGCCGGATGCGGAATCCCGGAGCTCTACCTTGGCCCCGGCGATAGGCTGCTGGGTATCGCAGTCGAGCAGGGTACCGCCAATGGTAATGTGCTTCAGCTTTATCCGGAACACCTCCAGACAGCAGACAGACTGCCGGTCGGAGCTGGTATAGAAAACCGTGGTATCCTCGGGTCGCGGGCTGTAAAAGATATCGTCCTTTTCGGAGTTAACCGGGGCGCCCATGTTTACGGGCATCGTCCAGTTGTCGGCCATGCCGCGGCTGACAAACAGGTCGTATCCGCCCATGCCTACACGGCCGTTGCTGCTGAACACCAGCTTTTTTTCCGCGGGATCATAAAAGGGGGCTTCCTCGTCCCCGAGGGTGTTGACGGTATTCCCGAGATTGATCGCCGTAGCCGGCGCGCCGTCGGCGCCCAGCTCGCTGTACCAGATATCGTATCCGCCCTGTCCGCCGGGACGGTTGGAGCTGAAGAACACGTATTTGCCGTCGGCCGTCACAAAGGGCTCCATAGCATCGGAGCCGGCGATGTTCAGATTGGCCACCGGGGCGCCCGGCTCAGACCAGGTGCCGTCGCCGTCCTTACTGATCATATAGATGGCCTTATGCTGTTTTTCGCCTTTCGCCTTGTTCGTCCAGCCGGTGATAAAGGCCTTACCGCCGTCGGGCGTGAAGGTCATGGCCGCCAGCTGCATGGTCTTGGCCGTGTTTTTCAGCGCGAGCATTTCCACGCTGTCAAATGAACCGGTACCCGCTTCGGCGGCACTGTAAAGCTTATTGACAAAAGGATCGTCCTTTTTCTCGTTGATATCCCGCAGCGGGCGGGAGGAG
This sequence comes from Compostibacter hankyongensis, assembly GCF_039541075.1. Taxonomy (NCBI): domain Bacteria; kingdom Pseudomonadati; phylum Bacteroidota; class Chitinophagia; order Chitinophagales; family Chitinophagaceae; genus Compostibacter; species Compostibacter hankyongensis. The sequence continues at coordinate 153,321 of NZ_BAABFN010000006.1, forward strand.
GTGAAATACAGCTGCTGATCCTTCAGCAGGGGGGCGTAGTTGGATCCGGATTCCCCTGAGTTGACCGGAGCCGGCAGCTTCGCAATGTCGGAAAGCCGGGGATACTCCATCTGGTCCAGGGCAAACCGGCAGGATTTCAGCTCCAGGTCGGCCTGTCTGCTGTACTCATCCGATTTACCGTATGCCGATTTGAAGGCTTCCAGGTGGGTGATGGCCTCTTCATACCGTTTGTTTGCACGCAGGCATACTCCTTCCCACAGCGGCAGCATCGGGAATTCCCCCGTGCTCAGCTGCTCGGCCTTCTGATACCAGTCCAACGCGCTCTTGTAATCCTTATACAGCCGGAAGGCGTCACCGAGCTGATAAACCAGGTAGGCGTACTCCTTCTTGTTCTTTTCCTGCTTTTTGGATTTCGGCGTTATCGTATAGGGATACACGTAATGAGACATCATGGTATCGGGCAAGATACCGAGGGCCTTCTGATAGAGCACAGCTGCCGCATAGTACTTACCCTCGGAAAAGAACTGATCGCCCTGCTTTTTGTAGTCCACCACAAACTGGGAATGAGCCGGCTTTACGGACAGCAGAAGGAGGAGGCTGACCAGCATCACGCCACCCAGGGTCAGCCCGGAGCGCGAAGCGAAAAGCGGAGAGCGATATGTTGTAAAAGAAGGCTTCATGTGCAATATTTTGTTTCTTTAGGTCATCATACGATGGAAGCAAGCAAAAGCATCCCTTCCGGCGCTTACAGCCGCGGACAGATAAACTTGGGATCCGTTATCCGTTTATGCGGAATAAAGGACAGGGAAAACTCGATCCCCCCTTTTCCTTCCGAGGCTGTCCGGAGCTTTGATACATTGACATCATAGCTTACCCCCAGCACAAAATCACCGAGGTGAAATCCTACATAGGGTACTACGGCATCCTGGAGGCGCCAGGTGGCCCCGAATATCAGGTCGGTGAGCTGCGATTCGAGCATATACTGCCCATAAAGGCCCAGGGCCGTTTCATGCGCGTTGCCCTGCCGCATGTACAGGGCCTGGGGCGTAATGTTGATCACATCGGAAGCCTTGATCCGCACCCCGCCATGCACGTCGAAACGCATAGGCAGCCGTTCGTTTTCCGTACCCAGGAAGGGATCGTCCGGGCGGGAGAGGTGATAAACCGCCGCCCCGGCAAACGGGTTAAGGGTATTGTTGGGATTGCCGTTAAAGTACATGATCCCGAAGTTGGCATCAAAGGCCGTGGAAGACGTTTTGGGAAACGTCTCCCCGGAGGAGGCGCCCGGATCGAAGCCGGTAATGGGATTATACTGGCTGCCAAAGCGCAGCTTGCTTATATCCACATGCCGGTTGATGATCCCGCCCTGTATCCCGATGCTGAGCGCATTCATCCCGCTGGCATCCAGCAGCACACGATAGGCCGCAGAGAGCAGGGCGTTGGTATAATTCCATCCTCCGTCGCCCGCAGACTGGTTGAGGATGGTCCCCCCGACTCCCAGATTGTTAAACGGATAGGTATCAAAGGATATGGAGCCCGTCGAATAAGGATCGGACAGCTCCGCCCATTGCCGTTTATAGTTGGCCGTTATCCGGTAATCCCCGTCGATCACCCCGGTAAGGGCCGGGTTCAGCCACATCGGGTTAGAGTAATATTGCGAGAAATGCGCATCCACCTGGGCCAGCGACCGCTGGGGAAGCGCTGCCAGGATAACTGCCGCAAGGCAGCCCAATGATGCTAAAATTTTCTTCATAGGGATCTTTTTATGGTCATCGTATCAGGGTAATCGACCCTTTCTTTTCTACTTTCTTACCATCCTGCAGCGTTGCTTCCAGATAGTATACATACACGCCTACCGGTTGTTTCCTGCCGTTCATGGTGCCATCCCAGCCGGTCTTCTGATCGCGGGATTCAAACACCTTCTGACCCCACTGGTTGTATACGACCAGGCGCATGCTGGTGATGGTATTACCGTAAACCAGTAAGATATCGTTGTTACCGTCGCCGTTCGGCGTAAAGGCATTCGGCACGAAGATCTCATCACCCAGCGGATTGTCGGAACCATCGGTATACGGCTCGGACCATGCGCTGTTTTCACATTCGGTTTCACCGATGGCCCTTACCTTGATCGTTACCTTCTGGGTAGGCTCGAGCTCGTCCACCGTATAGGTGGTGCCGTCTACGGAGAGGGTATCGCCGAAGGTGGTTCCGCCGTCTTTGCTGACCGTCACCTGATAGCCTTCCGCACCGGCTACCGCGTTCCAGGCAAAGGTGATGCTGGTACCGGTTTTCTTATCCGTACGGATCACCGGAGCCGGCAGCTGGGTCCTTACGTGCACGGTGGCCTGTGTACGGGTGGTGCTGCTGCATCCGCCGTCGCCGGACACGGCTTCCACATAATAATCAGTGGTGGCGTCCAGCCCGGGGGTGGTAAATTCGGCGCCGGTAAATACGGCGTCCCCGCCCGATGCCTGCGTATACCATTTGAAGATCACACCCGGATCGTCGGAGCTGGCCTTGAGCGTAGCCGGGGTTCCCGGGCAGATGTTATCCGTCGTCACGTCCACCTTGGGCGCTGCCGGAGCTTCTACCACATTTACGGTAACCTTTGTACGGGCCGTGCCGCTGCCGCAACCGTTCTTGTTGGTGGCTTCCACGTAGTAATCCGTGGAAACGCTCAGGGACGGCGTGGTAAAGCTGGATCCGCTGCCGACTTTGTTGCCGCCGGTGGGCGCATCATACCAGTCGTAAACCACATCCGCTTCGGCATCCTTGATCTTCAGGGTGGCCGTCATGCCTTTGCAGACGGTCAGATCGCTGGCATCGGCATCGATCACCGGTGCGTCGGGAACCTCGCTCACCTTAACGGTAACGGCGGCACGATTGTCACTGGATCCGCAGCCGTTCTTATTCACGGCTTCTACATAATAGGTAGCATCCTTGGTCAGTACGGGAGTGGTAAAGGAGGTCCCGGTTGCCACCGGGGTTCCTCCTTTTTCCGTTATATACCAGTTGTATGTTATGTCGGCATCCGGATCCTTGATCTTTACCGTGGCTGTCTGACCCGTGCAAACAGACAGGTCGCTGGCGGCCACATCTATCGTCGGCGGTGCAGGCAGGGGGTTCACTTTAACCGTTACTTTCACCCGACCTGTGGCGCTTCCGCAGCCGCCGGCATTCACGGCTTCTACATAGTAGTCCGTGGTGGCCGTCAGCGCCGGTGTGGTAAGGGAAACGCCCGTACCTACCTGGGTACCGCCCGTGGGAGCATCGTACCAGTTATAGGTGATCCCGGATTCCGGATTCCGGATTTTTATGGTGGCGGATTCCCCGCTGCAGATACTCAGGTTGCTGCCGGCGATGTCGATTACCGGCGGATTGGGCAACGGCGTCACCGTTACGGTTACAGCTTTGGCCTGATCCGGCGCATTTTCACAGAATCCATCGCCCTGTACCGTCACATAGTAAGTGGTGGTCTTATCCAGGGTCGGTTCGAAGGTAGCTCCGGTGAACACCTTGTCGGTCAGCTTGCTGTCTGTATACCAGTTGAATACCGGGTTCGGCACGGTGGTGCTGCTGGCCATCAGGGTAGCGGTAGTGCCGGCGCAGATGGCTGCGTCGTTGCCGCTTACCGTAATGTCGCCGGCAGTGGCATGCGGATTCACGGTCACCGTTACGGCCTTGGCCTGATCCGCACCATTTTCGCAGAAGCCATCGCCCTGTACCGCCACATAGTAAGTGGTGGTCTTATCCAGTGCGCCGGTAGTATAGGTAGCCCCGGTGAACACCTTATGGGTGAGCTTGCTGTCGCTGTACCAGGTAAATACTGCATTGGGCACCTTGGCGCTGCTGGCGGTCAGCGTAGCCTTTTCACCGGCACAGATCGGGTCGCTGTTACCGTTCACGGTAATATCGCCCGGCTGACCTTCCGGATTTACGGTTACGGTGATGGCCTTGGCCTGATCCGGGGCGTTTTCACAGAAGCCGTCGCCCTGTACCGTCACGTAGAAAGTGGTGGTCTTATCCAGCGGGCCGGTGGTATAGGCCGCTCCGGTGAACACCTTATTCGTCAGCTTGCTGTCGGTGTACCAGCTGAATACCGGGTTGGGTACTGTGGTGCTGCTGGCCGTCAGCGTGGCTTTTCCACCGGCACAGAGGGCATCGGTGTTGCCGCTTACGCTGATATCTCCGGCGGTAGCCCTCGGGTTCACCGTGATGGTGACGCTGGCTGCATCGCCTACCGCATTTTCACAGAAGCCGTCGCCCTGTACCGTCACATAGTAGGTGGTGGTCGTGGCGGGCGTTGTTTCAAAAGTAGCCCCGGTGAACACCTTATGCGTAAGGTTCTTATCGGTATACCAGCTGAATACGGGGTTGGATACCGTAGTGCTGCTGGCGCCGAGCACAGCCTTCAGACCCTTACAGATGATGCCTCCGCCTTCCAGCTTGATATCGGCTGCCGTTGCTTTCGGATTTACGGTCACCTTCACGCTCTTCGCATCGTCCGGTGCGTTTTCGCAGAAGCCGTTGCCCTGTACCGTCACATAATAAGTGGTGGTAGCGGTGGGGCTGGTGGTATAGGAAGCGCCCGTATGTACCTTATGCGTGAGCTTGCTGTCGGTATACCAGGAGAAGATACCGTTCTTCACCTTTGTGCTGCTGGCCGTCAGGGTCACCGATTCACCGATGCAGAGCGTATCTCCGGCGCTTACGGTGATATCGGCGGCAGTAGCCTTCGGATTTACCGTTACGGTCACCGCCTTTGCATTGGCGGGCTTGTTCTCACACATGCTGGCGCTCTGTACCGTTACATAGTAGGTGACGGTAGCGGCGGGCGTGAGGGTAAAGCTGGCGCCGGTATGCGCTTTCGTCTTCAGGTCCTTGTCGCTGTACCAGGTGAATACCGGACTATCCGTCACCGTGGTGCTGGAAGCCGTGAGGGTTACGGATTCACCGGCGCAGATGGTATCGCCCTTGGCGACGATATCGCTGGCCTGAGCGCCGTCTTCGACGGTCACTTTCACCGGCACGCGCGTCGGGTTGGCGCAGCCATCGTCATGACGGCTGGCTTCTACCCAGTAGGTAGTGCTGGCGGTGAGCGAATCCGGGGTCGTTATTTTGGCGCCTGTGCCCACCAGGGTACCGCCGCTGGCCTGATCGTACCACTTGTAGTCCACGCCTGCTGCGGGCTTCTTCACTTCCAGCGTCGCTTTCTGATCGTGGCAGATGGTTACATCCGGCACATCGGCTTTTGCGGGTATGGGCACCAGGGCGGAGCTGTAGTAGATATGCAGCTTGCCGCCGATGGCTACATTCACCGCGCCGTGGGCATAGATGGCCATGGAGGTAAAGTCCTTCGTGGCCACGAAGCTGAGGATGCCGGCCCCGTTGCCGCCGGTCAGCAGCCGGAGGTTGATCAGTGCGTTGTCATCCAGATCGGTTTCATCATTATTATCGGTGGTGCCGTTAAAGGTCCGCACCGAGACGTTGTTCAGTATGCCCAGCGAAAGCGTGGTGGAGCCTGTGCCCAGCTTGATGTGTACGCTGTCGCCTTTCCTTACGGTGAAGGGGAAGATCAGGCGCTGGCCGTAGCGGCCCAGCACATTGGCGATCGGGCGGACATCCGAAGCGGTATTGCCATCGTTATCCACGGCCAGGCCGCCGTCGTTGGTATTGCCGAGGCTGATGCCGGTGCTGTATTCCTGTTCGGAAGTAGCCCAGCTACAGGGCATTTCACCGCTGCCCAGTATCTGTACGGACAGCTGTACCCGCTGGCTGCTGCAGCCGCTGGCGTTCACCGCTTCCACGCTGTAGGTGGTGCTGCTGTGAAGGGCCGGCGTGGTATAGCTGCTCTTGCCGCGGGCTGCGGTGATTTCGTTGCCGGAGGCATCGTACCACTTATAGGTAATGCCCGCCGGCGTGGTCCCCAATACCTGGAAGGTCACGGTCTGACCGTCGGGTATGCTGGCGGTGGTCGGCGTTACGGCCGGGGCATCGGGCAGCGGGTTCACCGTTACGGTTACCTGTACACGGCCGCCGGCTGCGCCGCAGTCGTTGTCGTTGATGGCTTCCACCCAGAAGCTGGTGGTGGCCGTAAGACCCATAGCCGTGGTAAAGGTGGAACCCGTAGCGATGGGCGTACCGCCGGTTTCGGAGGCATACCAGTTGTAGGTCACCCCGCTCTGCGGACCCTTAAGCGCCAGGGTGGCTTTTTCGTCCGAGCAGATCTCCAGGGTGCTGGCTGCCGGATCGATCACCGGCGGAGCCGGCAACGCATTCACCGTGATATTCACTACGGTACGGCCGCCTTCGTTGGTGCAGCCTCCGGTAGTGCTTACGGCTTCCACATAATATTTCTTCACGCCGGGCTGGGTGAGCGCCGGCGTTGTAAAGCTGGTGCCGGTAGCCACCTTGGTACCGCCGGTAGCCTGCTCATACCAGTTATAGATTACGCCGGTGGCCGGAGCCTGCAGGACGAGGGTAGCCTTTTGACCCACGCAGACGGTCAGATCGCTGCCTGCGGCATCGATCACCGGTGCATCCGGGCGCGGGTGTACGGTTACGGCTACCTGGGTACGTCCGCCGCCGTTACCGCAACCGCTGGCATTCACCGCTTCCACGTAATAGGTAGAATCTTTTGTCAGGGCGCCGGTGGTCACGCTGGCGCCGGTATATACGATCTTCCCGCCGGTAGCGGCATCATACCAGTTATAGGTCACCGATCCGTCGGTCACCGGATTGCTGATGGCCAGGGTAGCCTTTTCACCGCTGCAGATTTCGATCGCAGCAGATTCCACGGTCGGCGGCGCCGGTTTCGGATTCACCGTCACGGTCACTTTCACGCGGCCGCCTTCGTTGATACAGCCGGTAGCGCTGTTCACGGCTTCCACCCAGTACTCGCCGGCATCGGCAGCTGCGGGAGCAGCGATCTCAAAGGAAGCGCCGGTGAATATGGCGGCGCCGCCGGTGGCGTTTCTGTACCATTTATAGTCAACCCCGGTTTGCGGGTTGGTTACTGTCAGTACTGCCGGTTCGCCGTTGCAGGTCACCACATTGGCAGATTCCACGGTGGGTCTGGCCGGGGACGGGTTCACCGTCACCTTCACGGCCTTGCCGGTATTCGGAGCATTCTCGCAATACCCGTCGCCTATTACGGTCACATAATAAGTGACGTCCGCGGTCGGGGTAACGGTATACGTTGCTCCCGTATGTACCTTTTGGGTCAGGGCGGCGTCGCTGTACCAGCTGAATACGGCATCGGGGATCTTGGAGCTGGCGCTCAGGGTCACGTCTTCTCCTTTGCATACCGGAGCCGGGGCCGGGGCCGTAATATCGGCAGCGGTAGCTTTCGGGTTCACCTTCACGGTCACCGACAGGGCATTTTCCGGTTTGTTTTCACAAACGATGTTGCCGGCATTATCGGTACCCTGCACCGTTACATAGTAGGTGGTGGTGGTTGCGGGCGATACGGGATAGGTAGCGCCGGTATGTACCTTATGCTGCAGGTCCTTATCGCTGTACCAGCTGAATACCGCATTCTTCACGGTGGTGCTGGAGGCGGTCAGCGCAGCGCTTTCACCGGCGCAGAGGGTATCGCCTTTGGCGGTGATATCGGAAGACATGGCGCCTTCGTCCACGGTTACCTTCACCGGCACGCGGGTCGGGTTGGCGCAGGTGCCGCGCAGGGCTTCCAGCCAGTAGGTCATGTCTGCCGTCAGCTTCGGTGTGGTGAAGCTGGTTCCGGTAGCTACGGCGGTGCCGCCGCTGGCCTGTTCATACCATTTATAGGTAATGCCGTCTGCGGGGTCTTTCACGCGGAGGGTGGCGGACTGGTCGTGACAGATCCGCACGTTTGCAGAGTCCGCAACAGGATCGGGCACCGGCGCAGAAGCGTAGTACACATATATCTTGCCGCCGATGCTGACGTTCACGGCGCCGTGAGCGTAGATAGCCAGCTTATTGAAGTCCTTGGTGGCGGCAAAGCTCAGCTCTCCTGCATTGGCGCTGCCGGTCAGGAGGTGCAGTTTCACGAGGACGTTGTTGTCCAGATCCAGCTCGTCGTTATTATCCGCTGTGCCGTTGAAGGTACGTACGGAGATGTTTTCCAGCAGACCGAGGGACAGGGTGGTCGCTCCGCTGCCCAGCTTGATCCGTACGGTATCCCCGGCATGTATGGTGAAGGGGAAGCTCAGCTGCTGACCGTAGCGGCCCAGCACATTGGCGATCGGACGGATCTGGGAGAAGCTGTTGGCGTCGGCATCCACGGCGGCGTCACCGTCCGTGAGGTTACCCAGGCTGATGCCGGTGCTGTATTCTTCCTGCATGGTGGCCCAGTCGCAGGGCACTTCGCCCGGTGCGAGGAGCTGTACGCTCAGCTGGGTACGTGCGCCGGCGCAGCCGTTGCCGTTATCGCTCACCGCTTCCACGCTGAAGGTAGCGGGGGCGGTGATGGCGGGGGTAGTAAAGCTGATCTTGCCGCGGGCAGACGTGATCTCGTTGCCGGAGGCATCGTACCAGCGGTATTGTACGCCGGTTACAGGATTGCTTATGGTAAAGGTCGCGGTGTTACCGGACAGTACTTTTTGGGTCGTCGGGTCCACCTGCGGGGCATCCGGTTTCGGATTTACCGTTACCGGCACTTCCACGCGGCCGCCGGCAGCGCCGCAGTCGTTGGCGTTTACGGCTTCCACCCAGTAGCTGGTGTTAGCGGTCGGCGCCGGTACGGGGCTGAAGCTGGTACCGGTAGCCAGGGCGGTGCCGCCGGTGGCCGAGCTGTACCACGAATAGGTGACCCCGGTCTGCGGGTTCAGCAGGGTGAGCGTTACGTTTTCGCCCTCGCAAAGCGAGAGGGTACTGTTGGCGGGATCGATCACCGGTTTGGACGGCAGGGCATTTACCGTTACATCCACTTCGGTACGGCCGCCGTCATTGATACAGCCGCCCTTGGTATTTACCGCTTCTGCATAATACTTCTTCGTCCCTGCGGTATTTAGCACAGGCGTGGTAAAGGTAGCGCCGGTGCCGACCTTGGTACCGCCAGTGGGCGCATCGTACCAGTTATAGGTAACCCCGGTCTGCGGAGCCTGCAGTACCAGCACGGCTTTTTCGCCGGCGCAGACGGTCAGGTTGCTGTTGGCGCTGTCGATGACCGGAGCATCGGGCAGCGGGGTTACCGATACCTTCACCTGGGTGCGGTCGTCGGTGCTGGCGCATCCGTTGGTGTTGGTGGCTTCCACATAATAAGTGGAGTCGTGCTGCAGGGCCGAGGTCGTTACCGAAGCGCCCTGGTATACGGGGGCGCCGCCGGTGGCGGTGGTATACCATTTATAGATGACGCCGGTCTGCGGGTCCTTCACCTTCAGGGTGGCCGGGCTGCCGAAGCATACCGTCACCACGGCGGAATCCACTTCGGGCGCCTGGGGCAGGGCATTTACGATTACCTCAACTTTCACACGGCCGGCGGTATCGATACAGCCGGTAGTATTGTTCACGGCTTCCACCCAGTAGCTGCCGGCATCAGCTGCGGCGGGGCTGCTGATGGTATAGGTGCTGCCGTCGGGACTGCTGGTATTGGGCAGGGCAGTGCCGCCGGTTTCGGCGGTATACCATTTAAAGGTCACACCGGCCTGGGGGTTGGTCACTTTCAGGATGGCCGGAACACCTACGCAGGTGATGACGTTATCCGAAGCTACGACGGGCTTGTCGGGCGCCGGATTCACTTTTACCTGCACTTCCTTGGCATTGCCCGGCGTGTTTTCGCAAACGCCCTCACCCTGTACGGTCACGTAGTAGGTGGTGGTGGCGCTGAGCTCGGGCGCATAGGTAGCGCCGGTAAATACTTTATGGGTCAGTTCTTTGTCGCTGTACCAGCTGAATACGGGGTTGGTGATGCCGGTGGCGCTGGCTTTCAGCGTGGCCTGTTCTCCGACGCAAAGGGCGGCGGGAGCATTGACGGTGATATCGTCGGCGGTAGCGCCCGGTTTCACATGTACGGTTACGGAAGCGCGGGTCGGGTTGGCGCAGCCGGTGGCACTGCGTACGGCTTCTACCCAGTAGGTAGCGTCGGCGCTCAGGGAATCGACCGTGAAGGTCTTACCGCTGGCGTCGCTGTTGGCCAGCGGGGTGCCGCCGGTCTCCTGGTCATACCATTTATAGGATACGCCGGCAACCGGGTCTTTTACCTGGAGCGTTACGCTTTCGTTCTGGCATACGGTAGTATCCGTATACGTTACTTCCGGATCCGGCACCTGTGCTTCGGCATAATAGATATGCAGCTTGCCGCCGATGCTCAGGCTCAGGGTGCCATGTGCGTAGAGCGCAAGACCGTTGAAGTCCTTGGTCGCTTTAAAGCTGATGATACCCGCATCGGAGCTGCTGGTCAGCAGGCGCAGCTTCACGAGCGTATTGTCATCCAGGTCAAGCTCATCGTTATTATCGGTTGTTCCGTTGAAGGTCCTCACGGAAATGCTCTGCAGCAGGCCGAGCGAGAGGGTGGTAGACCCGGTGCTCAGCTTGATGCGGATGGTATCTCCTGCCTTACCGGTGAAGGGGAAGGTCAGCTTCTGACCATAGCGGGCATTCAGCGCCGTCAGGATAGGACGGATATCGGAAGCCGTATTGGCATTGTCGTCTATCGCCTGCGCTCCGCTGGTCAGGTTGCCAAGGGCGATGCCGGTGAAGTATTCTTCTGCGGAGGTGGCCCAGCTGCAATGGCTGTTGCCGCCGCCGATCACTTCAAGCACCACGGTATCGCGGGTAGCGCTGGGACAGCCGTTGCCGTTGTCGCTCACCGCTTCCACGTAATAGGTAGCGTTGGCCGTGGGATTATTGATGGTAAAGGTAGTACCGCTGTGCACCAGGGTACCGCCGGTAGCTGCGTTGTACCAGTTGTATTTGATCCCCGTCTGCGGAGCCTGTACCGTAAAGGTGGCATCCGTACCGGCGGGAACGCTGAGGTTATGCGGGCTTACCTTCGGCTGAGCCGGCAGCGGATTGGCGGTTACGGTCACCTTTACGCGACCGCCGCCGTTCACACAGCCGCCGCCGTTGGCAGCCTCCAGGTAGAATACGGAGTCGGCCATAACCGGTCCGGTGGTGATGCTGGCGCCGGTATGCAGCAGCACGCTGTCGGCGCTGTACCAGTTATAGGTGATACCGGCTTCGGCATTGGTCACAGAGAGGGTGGCGGAATCGCCGAGGCAGACAGCCACGTTGGCAGACGCCGGAACGGGGTCGGCAGGCGGGTTGGTTACGATCACGGTAACGGGCGTACGCACCGGGCTGGGACATCCGTCGCGTTCCACTTCCGCGTAGTAGACGGTATTAGCGCTCAGGTTCGGTGTTTCGAAGGTAAGGCTGTTCTGCTGCAGCGCTGTACCGCCGGTGGGCACATCGTACCAGTTGACGATATCGCCGGCAGCCGCGGTGACTTCGAGCGTGGCCTTCTCGCCTTTACATATGGTTACCGTATCTTCTCCGCCGGCGGGTACGGCCGGTGAGAAGTACTGCTCGGCGTAATAGAGATTGAGCGTCTTGGCTGCATTCAGCGTACCGCCGATGCTTACCAGGATACCGTCGTAATCGGCATCGGCCGGCAGGACTACCGAGTAGCGGGAAGTGCCCGTCAGCAGGTTAACATCCAGGATCTGCGGGTTGTAGCTTTGGTTGGCGCTGCCCGGAGCGGGAGCATTGCCCTGATAGAGGCGGAAGCGGATATTGTCGTTCAGGCCGGCATCCAGGAGGCCGGTGGTTTCGCCGATGATGAGGCGGATGGAATCTCCTTTTATCCCGGCATGCTGGAAGCGCACCAGCTGTCCGATATATTGTCCATCAAGGAGAATGCCTGCACCGAGCAGCAACCGGATATCTGAAGCGGTGGTTTTGTCGTTATCCACAGCATTGCCGGCATTGTATACATTACCGATGCTCACGGTCAGGGCGCCGCCCGTGAAGACGGGGCTCGTCTGGGCGTCGGCCGCATTACAGGGCAGGTTGGTACCCGGCGGGATCATCATCACCAGTACGCGGGTACGCGGGCTGGCGCAGCCGCCGGCGTTGACGGCTTCGAGGTAGTAAACCTGGTCGGCGGTCACTTCCGGCGTGGTGAAGTCGGCGCCGCTCACTCCTGCGGTAACAGGATTGCCGGCGGCGTCATACCATTTATAAGTATAGGCGGAGTTCGGACCGGCGATATGGAAAGTATAGGTATCGCCCTTGGTTACGCTCACCGTGTCGGCGGCCAATACATGCGGTGCGGCCGGAGCGGCCCCGACATGCAGCACCACCTGGGTACGGCCCGGGCTTACGCAGCCTGCGGAGGCTACGGTTTCCACATACAGGTTCACGGTGCCGGTATCGGTTACGATATAACGGAGCGTATCGGTGCCGTTGTCGCGGATGAGGGCGCCGCCGGTGGCGGCATCATACCAGCGGTAGCCGGCGCTGTCGATGTTGGAAGAAGCGGTAAGCACCACGGTATCGCCGACACATACGTCCAGCGGGCCGGCGGGATCCACGGTAGGATCTTCCGGATTGGCTATGGTTACGGTCACCGGGGTACGCTGCGGATTTTCGCAGTCGAAGCGGGTGGCGCCAACATAATAGGTAGTCGTAGCCGTGAGGGCCGGCGTGGTAAAGGTAACGCCGGTATCGAGCGGCGGACCGCCTACGGCATCTTTGTACCAGCTGATGGTAGCGCCGGGGATCGGGTTGACCGAGAGGGTCACGGAATCGCCCGGGCAGGTCGTATAAGCGGAGTCAACCGGCACCGGAGTAGGCGGGGCGGCCGAGGCCAGGTATACATTTAAGCTGGTCAGCGCAGTCAGGGCGCCGCCGAGGCTCACCAATACCCCGTCAAAGGACTTGGAAGCGGGCAGGGTAACCCGGAACTTGTTGCCTCCGGCGAGCAGCGAAAGACGCACCAGGGAATTATCGAGGTTGATGTGGTCATCGTTGGCCGTAGTACCCCTGTAGGTTTCAAAGCGGATGTTCCCCAGGAGCTGGGCGTCGATCACGCCGCCCGGCACTTCGAGCACGAGGGACACGCTGTCGCCGGCAGCATACGTGTGCGGGAACTTCAGCAGCTGTCCGATATATCCTACGCCGACATTAGCCCGGATCGTGGAGGCGGTATTGTCATCCTCATCCACTGCGTTATCGGGGTTGGTCACGCCGCAGAGCAGACATATATTTATGGTTCCCGTGTATACAGGGCTCTGCTGCTGGTTGGCATAGCTGCAGGGCGTGTTCGGATTTGCGGAGCTGACCATCACCAGCAAGGGGCTACGCGGGCTGGCACAGCCGCCGGCATTGGTGGCTTCAAGCTCATAGGCATGGTCCGCAGTCAGCGCGGGCGTGGTGAAGGAGGTACCCGTACCGGCCAGGCTGCCGTCCGAAACGTCGTACCACTTGTAGGTGACGCCGGTCTCCGGATTGGCCACCTCGAAGGTCTGGGTGCTTCCCTCAAGTATGCTCACGGTATCCGCAGGCGTAGCATGCGGGGCAACCGGTGCTTCGGTTATGTGGATTTTTACCCCTGTACGGGTGGCGCTCACGCAGCCTGCAGGGGCCACGGTTTCCGCAAACAGCGAATCGTCCCCGAGGCGGGTAGCGATATACTGCAGGGTATCGGTGCCGTTATCCCGGATGAGGGTGCCGCCGGTGGCGGCGCTGTACCAGCGGTAAGTAGCGCTATCAATATTGGAAGAAGCAGTAAGGGTGACGGTGTCGCCGAGACAAAGGTTAATGGGGCCGGCAGGATCGATGCCGGGCTGGCTGGCTTCTACTACATTTACCGTGAATTCGGTCCTGTCGGAGACCATACCAGGACAAGCCGTTCTTGCAGCTTCTACATAAAGCTTATGGCGACCAAGTCCCAGATCGCTTCCTTTAGCGGTATAGGACGTGCCGGTGGTAACGAGGGTGCCGCCGGTGGGAGCGTCATACCAGTTATAGGTATTGGCGGGGTCAGGATTCTGGATGTCCAGCTTTTGTTCCTGATCCAGGCAGATGCTTATGGAATCGCCTACCGTGCCGCCTATACTTATCTGCGGGCGGGCAGGTACAATTTTTACTTCAAAGAGGTTCAGCGAGGCAAATACGTCGGCCAGGCCGCCCAGCCGCAGCTGCACTTTGTTGAACACGGCATTTGGCGCAAACGAAATATAGGCTTTGTTCGAGGATCCACTCAGCAGACGGAGCTTCAGCAGGCCGGAACCGCTGCCGATCACACCGGTGCTGGTATTGCCATTAAAGGTTTCGAGCTGGATGGAATTCAGCAGGTCGGCTTCCAGAAGCGTGCCGGGTACGGAAATCAGCATGCGTACGGAATCGCCCGGCTGGGAAAGCCCGGAGAAGATAACTGTTTCCTGGGTATAGGCGGCTACGCCGGCCTGTGCCAGAATCGTTGCGGAGGTACTTTCATTCCCATCTATGGCATTTTGCGGATTCGTTACGCTGCCGGTAAAGCCCGCTAAGTCTACGCTTGGAATATATTTCCCTACGCCGGTCAGCAGATCGATAGGCGTAGCGCTGCAACCGGAGGCGGCTCCGGCTTTATTAAAGTAGGCGTGATAGAGATCGAGTGTAACCCCTACACCGAGGGTTGGCTTTACCAGAACACGTACCCCGTCATAGGATACACCTGGTGTAAACGTCACTTCTGTCTGGTTGGCTCCTCCAAGAAGGGTAAGCAGTGAATTACCGGTATATACAGTACCTACCGGATTACCGTTGAGCGTAGCCTGTATTTCCACGCCACCCAGCAGATCCAGGATGGATGCACCAAGACCTATCTTCACCGTCACCGGATCAGTAGGGGCCGGCTTATCGGCACCTGTAAACTGAAGATTCTGCCAGGCCTGTATAAGCGCCAACGCTCCTACATTGGCGCGGAGCGTAGAATGCCTGTTTATCGCATCGGAGAGGCTGTTCTTTGTAACAGACTCTGCGGGATTCTGCACCTCCGACAAGGTTACCAACAGCACCTGCTTATCGCTATGTTGCTCTGTATTGGCATATACCCGGTGGGTCTGTGCAAATACGCTGCTGTTCAGGAAAAGACATGCTATCGGCAGGAGAAACAGATGCCATTTCGTGCTGTGGAGAACCCGCTTGAAAGAAGCAAGGGTAGATGTCGGTTTCATAGGCTAGCCCTTTACAGGAGATAGTTTTATAATTTTTTTGAGGTACTGTTTCAGCATGCGGCAAATAGGCGAACGGGTTAGCTGCCGTTCATACGCTGTTCATAGTTGCCACACGCCATACGACTACACATTACATACCGTAACAAAGATATCGTTACACAAGGGGCACAGCCTGTTCAGTTTATTCAGGATTGTGAACGTGCGTACCGTTTTTGAAGGGACTATAGTCTACCGGCATGGCCGCTGAGACGGCATGAGATGCAAACGGGCGCCCTGTTCAGATTTCCGGCTCATGTGTTCCGGACCGGTGAGCTTCATTCAACGCCCGCAGCTGAAGCCGGGCCTTGCCGGCGGCATCCCCCGCCGGCAAGGCAGCTTTTTGCCCAAAGGACAGCAGTGCGGAAGGATTTCCTCACCGGCCATTGTGAAATATCCGTAAACGTTAGGTAAGGACTCAGGAGGCTTCTGCCAGACGGTCCATCAGCCGCTCCTCGAGGGCAAAGCCGGGTTTTTTCATGAGCAGGGCCATTTCCCGCATGTAATGGGCCACCTTTTCAAAATCGTCCTGCCGCTTGTAACCTTCCACGAGCCAGATGCCGGCATACAGCTTTACCAGGGGCAGCCCGGCGCGACCCGCCAGCTGCCAGGCCTTGCTGCGCAGGGCTTCGGCTTTGCGGAACTGTCCGTCGTGCTGCAGCAGCAGGCTGTCCAGCAGGTGCATCCAGATCAGCTGCGAAGCGGTAAAATAAGTCTCTCCCCTCAGCGCATAGCGGCGCTGCAGGTGCCGGTGTATGCGGCGGGCATTCTTGTATTGCTTCAGCCGCATATACGCCTGCCCCAGCTCCACCAGCAGGAAGAGGGATATTCCCGTATCGTCGCGGTGCGAAAAAAGATAGGGGTGCAGTTCGCGGATCGCCGCAATAAAGCGGATCACCTCGGCGGGAGGACGGACCAGGACGTATACCATCAGGGCCAGGCGGTAGGACAGGGCCTGGGAGCCGTTCATCTGCTTTCCCCGGAGCTGCGCGGGAGGCTGCTGAATAAAATGGGCGATAGCAGAGAGGATCTCGTGCTCGGCGGGTTGCCCCGCCTGGGTATAATAACCCGCGAGAAACTGCAGGCACTTCAGGGGAGATATCGGATACTGGAGACGGAGGGGTTCGGAAGCGGCATGCTGTTTCAGCAAACGGAGGTAATACAGGAGCTTTTCCTTATCCAGCCGTGCAAGGGCATTCAACGCCAGCACGCAATACAGCTCGGAGCGGTCCTCCGGGAAGCTGGAGAAAGCCGCCAGAGAAAGCAGGGCGCCTTCGTAACCCGCCACGGCCACGTCAAAATCGAGCAACAGCGCGCCCGGGCAGAGCTGGCTGATCCGCATGAGGTGGCCCTGGGCGATGTCCTGCTCCTGCCCTGCCGGTCTTTCCTGCGAGAGCAGGTCGCCGGTGAAGAGCAGCAGCTGGTGTTTTTCCGCGGGCGACAGGCCGGTGCGGAACAATTCGCCTATGGCCGCAAACTCGCCGGAGCGGGCCGCATGGCGGACGATCCATTGCAGCAGGACGAGCTTTAACGGGGAGCGCCCGTACTCCCGTTCCACCTCCCTGAAAAGGGAACGGGAGAACTGCTGCTGATGCCGCTGTATCAGGTCCTGCGCTACAAAATATTCGAACAGGTTGTCGTAGACAAAACGGATGACCTCGCGGTGACGCATGGTATCGCTGCGGTTCTCCTCCATCCAGATGCCGTTGCTGATGAGCTCCTCGTAAGCTTCGGGATAACGGATGATCTCCTGCAGCAGCTGGTTTTTTTCCACCTGCCCTTCGCCGGACAGCCGGATAAAGCGGTTGATCAGCACCAGCTTTTCGGTACTGCGCTTGGTGAGATATATCTTTTTGAGCACGAACTCGGATACCAGCTCGTAAGCGGTATGCCGCCGCGTGTAACCAAAATCCTTCTCCTTTTCCCGCAGCTGGTAATACAGCTGCATATAAAAGGTGCTGCGCAGCTGCGAAAGCAGCCGCGCGGGCAACCGGTCCACCGTCACAGGCCGCCCTTCGATCTGGGTGAGCAGGGCGCCGACCTCGTCATTGCTCAGGGGCGGAATGTTGGAATGGGTCTCTTTCCGGAAGTACAGGCCCGGGTACCAGCTCCTTTTCAGGTACTCGGAGCTGTTCAGCTGCTCCTCCAGCATCATCCAGGTGGTAGAGCGCACGGCGATCACGAGCTTCATCCAGCTCAGGTTGTCGTTATAGCAGATCAGGTCGGTGATGTTGCTGAAGAGCTTTCCAAGCTGACCGTTATTAAATATGTATTCGTCAAAGCCGTCGAGGATGAGAAAAACCTTTCCGTTCACTTCCTCGGGATGTTTCTGAAAATACTCCCGGAAGCTGACTTCGCCCACAAGACCCATCTGCTCGTTGAACCAGTCGTCCAGCTGAAACCCGTAATTTCCCAGGCTGCTGATGATCCCCGCATTCACGAACCACACGATGCTGTTATGATAGGGGGAAGAAGGGTCGTTGAAGAATTTCTCCGTAAGATGGGCCAGCAGCACGGATTTGCCGGCCCCCGGAGGGGCAATGAAGGCGGTAAGCCGGTAAGGGCTCTGAATAAAATGGGCGAAGTCGGTCTCCGCAAACTGGCGCGGAATGGTCAGCTCGAAGGGAATACCGCAGCGATGGCGGATCGTTTTCAGGGTGATATCGGAGATCACGGAGGCCTTGTGGCGAAGGTTCCGCCAGTGGGTGGACTGTATGGTGATCTCCTCCTGGCTCATACCTTCCAGCGCCTGTATAAAGGCGTCCCAGCCGTTGAACCCCACATATTCGCACAAGGCGTTAACGGTGAAACGGGAAAAATTGTATTTGCGGGAGGCAAAACCGAAAAACCGTTTCAGCGTCGTTTCCGAAACCTGCTTTCCGGTGGTCTTTTGGACATCGAGTACGATCCGGCGGCAATCCCCGGGCGACAACGCGCTGACCCCGGCCTTGGAGCGGACATATTTTTTGAGGAGGTCAACGTAGTAGGGTAAGTCTTCATTCATGGGTTAGCAGAAATAAGATTCGTGTCAGCATAAACAGGGTCAGAAAATTGCCGAAATATGTACCAATCAGCCAGCCCCGGCTACCCGGCACGCCTGGCTTCCCGCTTCCTCTCCAGGTTTAGAAAATGTTCATAAGCATTTTGCGTATGGTAAAATGCTAAAGGTACAGGTACTGAATGGTCATTTATAGTGCGATGGACTAAAATGAACAAAATGAACAAATCGGTGAATGCGGGCATGGTAAAGGGTTTCAGAGGTTTTTGATGTAACATTATCGGCTACGGATCACCGACACGGATCATCCGTTGCCGGTCATTTCGTCATCCCGGGGGCCGGATTATTCCGCAGCAAGGCCGGATATAGGTGCAGTACAGGGACAGCATGTGGTTCTAAGGCAATTAATCTTTATTTTTACAACAGGTTTTTATTCAAAAAGTACGTGCAGTGGCGGATATCATCCAGCTTTTACCCGATAACCTGGCCAACCAGATTGCGGCCGGGGAAGTGATTCAGCGACCGGCCTCCGCGGTAAAGGAGCTGCTGGAAAACGCCGTAGATGCGGGCGCTGACCAGATCCAGCTGTTTATCGGGGATGCCGGCAAATCACTCGTACAGGTTGTGGATAACGGCTGCGGCATGAGCGAAACCGATGCCCGCCTTTGCTTCGAACGGCATGCTACCTCCAAAATCCGTTCCATAGATGATCTTTTCCGGATCCGTACCATGGGTTTTCGCGGCGAGGCCCTGGCCTCCATCGCCGCCGTATCGCAGGTAGAGCTGAAAACGCGACGGGCCGAAGAAGAGCTGGGCGTCCTTCTGGAGGTCGACAACAGCATCGTAAAGCGACAGGAGCCCTGCCAGTGCCCGGCCGGCACCAGCATCGCCATGAAAAACCTGTTCTTCAACATACCGGCGCGCCGCAATTTCCTGAAGAGCAACAACGTAGAGATACGCCATATCACCGAGGAGTTTATCCGGGTGGCGCTGGCCTTTCCCCACATCAGCTTCTCGCTGAACCAGGACGGGCAGGAGCAGTATCATCTTGAAAAAGGCTCGGCCAAGCAACGGATCGTTGCCCTGCTCGGCAGCGCCTACAACGCCAAGCTGATCAGCATCCGGGAAAGTACCGACTACATGAATATATACGGGTTTGCCGGCAAGCCCGAAACTGCAAAGAAAACCCGGGGCGATCAGTTCTTCTTTGTGAACAACCGCTTTATCCGGAGCGCCTACCTGCATCATGCCGTGATGGGCGCCTTCAGCGATATGATCCCGGCCGATACCTTTCCGCCTTATGTGCTGTTTATCGAGCTGGACCCCGCTCATGTGGACATTAACGTCCATCCCACCAAGCAGGAGATCAAGTTTGAAGACGAAAAGCTCATCTATGCTTTTGTACAGTCGGCCCTGAAGCATGCCCTGGCACGCTTCAGCATCACACCCGCGCTGGATTTCGACCTGGACCCCGGTATCCAGCAGCTGCCGGCCATCTCCCAGCCTTTTACCCCGGAGAAGCAGGAAGACGCCGCAAAGGGTAGCTTCTACCAAACCTTTACCCGGAAAAACCAGGCCCATTTCATCGAACAGGACAGCAACCTGCCGCATTGGAAAACGCTCTACGGCACGGCTGCATCCTCCGGCACGCCGCCCGCTCCCGGGCCGGAATCCGCTTCCCCGGCCGGCGGGGAACTGTATACGCCGGCAGAGGAACAGCCCGCGAAAGCACCCGTGCAGGTCCATACCCGCTATATCCTGCTGCAGATCAAGTCCGGCTTTATCCTCATCGACCAGCAGGCCGCGCATGAACGGATCCTCTATGAGCAGTTCCGGCAGGCTTTCGGCGAAGCGCCCGCCGCCACACAACAAAGCCTTTTTCCCCAAACCCTCCAGCTGAGCCCGGCAGATACCGCCCTTTTGCAGGATATGCTCCCCGACCTTCGTCAGCTGGGCTATGATATCGCCCCCTTCGGCGGGCAGGCTTTTATTATCCAGGGCATCCCCGCCGACATGGATCCGGGCAACGAACAGCAGACCCTCGAAGGCCTGCTGGAGCAGTTCAAACACTTCAGTCCCGGTCTTAAGGCCGACAAACGGGAAAGGCTGATCCGCTCCCTGGCCAGGCAGCAGTCGGTAAAGCCCGGGAAACCGATGGAAGGAAGAGAAATGCAGAACATCATCGACCGGCTCTTCGCATGCAGCCAGCCCCAGGTGGCCCCCGGCGGCGGACCCACCTATGTCAGCTTCCCGCTTGAAGAACTGGGAGCCCTGTTCGGACGTTAGTCCGTAATTTCTCCTACTTTTGCCGCACATATATAAAGTTTAAAGTCCAAAGTCTAAGGTTTATTTACAGGCAGATCAACTTTAGACGAGAGAAATCCAAAGTCCAAAGTTTAACGTCCAAGGTTCCTTTCCGGACGGATCAACTTTAGACCTCAGCCTTTAGATCTTAAACCAATTAACCGGAAACGCATTGATAATGAAAGATACTCCGTTCACCAGCCGGCACCTGGCGCTGGGCGCCAGGATGACCGAGTTTGCCGGATACCGCATGCCGCTCTCCTACACGGGCATCAACGACGAGCACATGGCCGTGCGGAACGGCGCCGGTGTATTCGACGTAAGCCATATGGGCGAGTTCATCCTGAAAGGCCCCCACGCGCTGGACCTGCTGCAGCGGGTCACCAGCAACGACGCCGCCCGGCTCAGCGCCGGAAAGGCCCAGTACAGCTGCCTGCTTAACGAAGCGGGAGGCATCGTCGACGATCTGCTTGTATACTGCCTGGAGGAAAACAAGGCATACATGCTGGTGGTAAATGCCGCCAACATCGAAAAAGACCTGGAATGGATCCGCAGCTATAATATCCACTCGGCGGAACTGCACGATATCTCCGGCAAGACCTGTCTGCTGGCCGTGCAGGGTCCGCAGGCCATACGCATCCTGCAGCCCCTTACCGGCACCGACCTGGCCGGCCTGAAGTATTACACCTTTGTAAAAGACACCTTTGCCGGCATAGACAATGTGCTGATCAGCGCCACCGGCTATACCGGCGCGGGAGGGGTAGAGCTTTATTTCGAAGACAAGGCCGACCATGCGCTCCGCATCTGGGATGCCCTCTTTGAAACCGGCGCCGCCCGGGGCCTCCGTCCTGCCGGCCTTGGCGCCCGGGACACCCTCCGTCTTGAAATGGGCTATTGTCTTTATGGCAACGATATCGATGAGACCACCACCCCGCTTGAAGCCGGGCTGGGCTGGGTGACCCGCTTCAGCAAGAACTTCTGCGGCCGCGCCGTACTGGAAAAGCAAAAAACCGAAGGCGTTTCCCGCCGGCTCGCCGGCTTTGAGATGCTCGACCGCGGCATCCCCCGGCACGGGTATGTCATCGAGGATGAAACAGGCGCCGCCATCGGCCGGGTGACCTCCGGCACCCAGTCGCCCGTCCTGGGCAAAGCCGTAGGATTGGGTTATCTGCCCCCCGCCCTGGCCGTCCCCGGCAACACCATATATATAAAGGTGCGCGACCGGGCCCTGAAAGCGGCCGTACGAAAAGTGCCTTTTGTATAAACAACACACCATTTGACCACCATATCTTCACGGATGCGTCACGATAACTTACCCACGCTCGAAGTCTGCGCCTCGCCGGCGCTGCTGCACCTGTACAACGTTCCCGCCAGCATCGTGGTGATCATCGATGTGCTCCGCGCCACCTCCACCATTGCCAGCGCCCTCTACAATGGAGCCGCCCGGGTGATCCCGGTGGACAGCGTGGAAGCCTGCATCCGCACCGGGCTCGAAACCGGCGGCCTTACCGCCGGCGAGCGGGACGGCAAAGTGGTGGAAGGGCTGCAGCATGGCAATTCCCCCCTGGAATACCCGCGCAGCTTTATCGAAGGAAAAACGCTGGTACTGACCACCACCAACGGCACCCGGCTGCTGCACAAGTCCGCCGGCGCCCGGCAGATCATCACCGGCTCCTTCCCCAACCTCTCCGCAGTCTGCGACTACCTCACCGCGCAGCAGCTGCCGGTGATCCTGGGCTGCGCAGCCTGGAAAGACCGGATCAATCTCGAAGACCTGCTCTTCGCCGGCGCAGTAGCCGAACGCCTGGCCCCGCATTTTCACGTGCACTGCGATACCGCCCTGGCTGCCGGCCAGCTGTACCGGCTGTTCCGGGATGATCTGTTTTCCGCCGTCCGCAAAGCCGTCCATTACGAACGCCTCGCTGCCTTCGGTCTGGAAGAGGATGTCCGCTACTGTCTTACGCCCGATATCGCGCCGGTATTGCCCCTGCTGCAGAACGGTGCCCTGAAGGCCGCCGCCCGCTGAGCCCCTTCGGCATTAACCATCCCCAGGCGCTGCCGGTATGGCATCAGCCCGGCTGAGCCGCGTCCGGGATCAGCCGATCCCCGGATGATTCAACAAAGCCGCCAGCGCGGACCGGAACGGTTTGTTTGCAAGGATTTAACCCTGCCGCTGCACGCATATTCGAAGATTTTGGTTTACTTTTGCAGATTGTCCTTTTCAAACCGGTCAACCCTAACCGATATGCCGCTGCCGCAGCTCATTAAATACGTTTATAACAATGGCACCGATGAAGTCATCCGGAGGGGAAAACTGATTTTTTCCACGGGAGGAGTGACGCTGCTGCAAGCGGATCCCCTGTTAAAGACGGCCTCCTTCCGCGTAAAAAGCGATACCCACGCCAATTTTTACAAGGTAACGGTCAACAAATACCATGAGGCGAACGGCCTTTCGGTACGCTGTCAGTGCCCTTACAACCTGGGGGACATCTGCCGTCATGAGGCCGCCGCCCTGTTCCAGCTCCAGGACATGCTGGACAAGCATATGCTCGAAGAGAAGGAAGCGCATTTCGATCAGCGGCATACGGTCGTTAAAATGAAGACCATCGACCTGCGCGCGCTGAAGCTGCTCACCTCGCAGCAGATTTTTTCAGAAGCCGAACGCATGGCGCGCCATCACCAGGCTACCATCAATTCGGCAAAGGATGAATGTGTGGAAGCTACCCTCATCTATGAGCTGCAGACTTACTCCCTCATCATCAAACGCAACGAAGAACGGAATTTTGATACGCATTGCACCTGCGACGAATCGCGTTACCTGCTCTGTAAGCACAAAACCGCCCTGCTGCTGCAGCTGCTGAATGCCCATGGGCCCTATTATTTCGATACGCTGCGCAACTGGGACAAGGAAAAAAACAAGCTGCTGGCCCTCTACGGCTATTCGCTGCAGGACGATCTGGAGGGGAAATTTGCCTTTTCCTATGTCAACGGCAAGCCCTTTCTCCGGGTGCTGGACCCCGCCATTAAAAAGGTAAACCAGCCGCCGGCCGGCCCCCCGCCCGAAGCCGTGGAAACCGCTCCGGCATCCCGCCAGCGTATAGGCGTGGTATTTAGCGCGGGCACAGCTTATCCCTGGTGCCAGACGGAGCTGATCAGCGGGGAAACCGACGAATCACAGAGCCGCTTCCTGCCGCCGGTACAACAGCTCGATCTTTCGAAATATGTGGACTATTACCGTTTTCCTCCCGAAGACCGGGAGCTGATTACGCCGGTACGAAAGCTGCAAAGCAGCGAGGTCAACCGGTACCTCAACAAAAACTCTCCCTTTGCCGGCATCTGGGACAACATCTACCAGGACGACGGCGAAGAACTGCCCGCAGAGACCAAAGACCTTATCCTTGAATACTTCCACCCCAAGCTGAAACGGCTGCTGGCGCAGCTGGACGGCAGTCATGCCACCTACTGGCTGCCCCCGGGAGAAGCCTTCCGCACCGCCAGCCTCCGGCAGATAACCGTTTCCGCTATAGCGGCCCGGCCGGTGTTCCGCGCGCAGATGGTCAAGAACGGCGTAGAAATTTCCTGCCAGGTAGCGATACCCGACGAAACCGTGGACATTTCCGCCAACGAATGTCCTTCCCCCCTCCTCTTCCTCTACCGGAAAAGGCTATACGGCTTTTCCAGCCAGCAGGATGCCGCCGTGGTGGAACCCTTCCTGCGGGAGGGCGTGCGTCGGATCTCCCGGGCGGACTGGCCCGCCTATCTCGAAAAGGAGCTGCTGCCCCTGAGCAAGCGCTACACCCTCCATTTCGATGAAAAGCTGAAGCAGGATATCCGCGACGTGCAGCCCCGCAACGCCGTACGGCTGAAAGAGCTGGGAGAAACCCTGCTCATACAGCCCTTGTTCCTCTACGAGGGGCAGGAGGCGGAATGGGACGACCATACCGAGCTATGGACCCAGCAGGACGGCGTTATACGGCGCATCCGCCGGCAGAAGGACGCCGAGGAAGACTTTATCCGCCAGCTGCGGGAGCTGCATCCCAACTTCCGCCAGGCCACCAACCACCGTTATTTTTATCTCCGCACCAAGGAAGCGCTGAGTCATAACTGGTTTTTCAATTTTTTCGACGCCCTCAAAGCCGCCGATGCGCAGGTATTCGGTTACGATACGCTGAAACATTTCCGCTTTAATACCCACCGCCCTGAAACGCGGCTGCGCATCAGCTCGAACATCGACTGGTTCGATGCGGAGGTGGACCTCCTGTACGGCAATCAGCATGTCAGCATCCGGGACGTAAAAAAAGCCCTGCAGCACAAGCAAAACTATGTACAGCTGGCAGACGGCACCCTGGGCATGCTCCCGGAAGAGTGGCTCCGGAAATACGGGCTGTTCTTCCGCATGGGCGACGAATCCGGGAAAGGACTGCGGCTGTCCAAATATAATTTCGGCGTCATCGACGAGCTATACGAACATATCGACGACGACACCGTTCTGCTGGAGCTGGAAGAAAAGCGGCGCCGTCTCCTGAAGGCCGACGAGCTGGAACCCGCGGCCCTGCCGGAAAACGTGCAGGTGACCCTGCGGCCTTACCAGGAAAGCGGCTTTCACTGGCTGAACTACCTGGACAAGATCGGCTGGGGCGGCATCCTCGCCGACGATATGGGGTTGGGGAAAACGGTACAGGCGCTCATCTTTTTACAACATTATAAAAACAACAACGGGCGATGCCTGACGCTGGTGGTCTGCCCTACCACGCTGATCTACAACTGGGAAAATGAGATCCGGAAATTCACACCCCAGCTGCAGCACCATATCCATCACGGTCCTGCGCGCAACTATGACCCTGAGGAGCTGCGCCGCTACGATATTATCATCACCACCTACGGCACCCTGCGCAGCGATATCCAGCTGTTTACCTCGCTGGAATTCGACTATGTGATACTCGACGAATCACAGGCCATCAAGAACCCGCATTCCAAGGTCACCAAGGCGGCCCAGCTGCTGCGTGCGCACAACCGGCTGGCGCTGAGCGGTACGCCTATGCAGAACAACACTTTCGATATTTATGCCCAGATGAACTTCCTGAATCCCGGCATGCTGGGCAGCGTCGACTTTTTCCGGAACGAATTTGCCACCCCCATCGACCGGTTCCAGGATGAGGAGCGGAAAACCCACCTGCGGAAGCTGATCTATCCTTTCCTGCTGCGGAGAACAAAAGAGCAGGTGGCCCGCGACCTGCCCGAGCGTACCGAAATGGTGCTCTTTTGCGAGATGGATCCGGAGCAGCGTCATATCTATGACACCTTCCGGAATGCCTACCGCGCCAAGATACTGGGCACCATCGACGATATCGGCATTGCCCGCTCCCAGCTGACCATCCTGCAGGGGCTGGTAAAGCTGCGCCAGATCTGCGACTCGCCCTCCATCCTGAATGAGCCGGACGCCTATCCCACGCATTCGGTAAAGCTGCACGAGCTCACCCGCGAGCTGCAGGAGAATACGGGCGATCATAAGGTGCTGGTATTCTCCCAGTTCCTCGGCATGCTGTCCCTCATCCGCGAGCGGCTGCAGAAGCTGCATATCCCTTACGAATATTTCGACGGCAGCACCTCTTCTGCCGACCGGGTAAAGGCCATCGACAACTTCCAGGCCAACGAATCCTGCCGCGTTTTTCTGATCTCATTGAAAGCGGGCGGCGTGGGGCTCAACCTTACGGCCGCCGACTATGTCTACATCGTGGATCCCTGGTGGAACCCGGCTGTAGAACAGCAGGCCATCGACCGGACCCACCGTATCGGGCAGACCAAGAACATCTTTGCCTACCGCATGATCTGTAAAGACAGCGTGGAGGAAAAGATCCTGCAGCTGCAGGATAAAAAGAAAACGCTGGTCAAGGATATCATCGCCGACGATGCCGGCTTTGTCAAAAAGCTCACCCGGGAGGATGTGCTGTACCTGTTCAGCTGATCAGCTTGTAGCCTACGCCGCGGACATTGACGATCTGCACGGCGGCGTCTTCCTTGAGGTAACGTCTTAGCTTGGTGATAAAAACATCCATGCTGCGGGCGTTAAAAAAGCTGTCGTCGCCCCAGAGGGATTTCAGCATGTGAGAGCGTTCCACCACTTCATTACGCTGTTCGCACAGCATACGCAGGATCTCCGACTCGCGGTGCGAAAGCTTGCATTCCTCCCCGTCGAGGCTCAGCCGCTGGCGGACGGGATCAAAACGGTAACGCCCGAGCTGGTATACCGCGTTTTCAGCCGCCGGGGCAGGACGGGGCGCCCTCTTCAGCAGCTCCCGGATACGGACGATCAGCTCATCCATGCTAAACGGCTTCCGGAGATAATCGTTCCCGCCCAGCTCGAAACCCTGGATCACGTCGGCGGTCCTGGAGCGGGCGGTAAGGAACAGGATGGGTACGTCTTTGTCCGCTTCCCGTATCTTCCGGGTAAGGGAGAACCCGTCCATGCCGGGCATCATCACATCCATGACAATGATGTCGGGAGCCTGCTCCCGGAAAAGGGTCCAGCCCGTTTCCCCGTCGGGGGCATAAGACATGGAAAAGCCGCGCATCTCCAGGCTGTCCATTACGATGCGGGCCAGCATCTCCTCATCTTCTATCAGCAAAACTCTGGGCATAAGCCGCGAAGGTTTCAGGTATCTTCAGGAAAGGTAAGGATAAATTCGCTCCCCTTTCCTTCCTCGCTGTGTACCCTGATCTGCCCGCCATGCTGCTCCACTACCGTTTTCACATAGCTCAGACCCAGGCCGAAGCCTTTTACCGTATGCACGTTTCCGGTAGGTACACGGAAAAACTTCTCAAATATCTCCCGTTGATAGGCCGGGGGTATGCCCCTGCCGTCGTCCTTTATGGTAATGACCAGCTGTCCGTTCCGGCGGATGCAGCGGATCTGGATATTCACCTGCTCCCCGGAGTATTTGACGGCATTGTCCACCAGGTTGCTGAGCGCATTCCCGAGATGGGTAGGGTCGGCCTGGATCACAGGGTCGGAAAGCGAATAGTAGCGCTGGAAGGAAACCGGCTTGGAGGCGTTCATCTGGTGGGTGTTCACCACCTCGTCCAGCAGCGTTTCCAGATCGACCTTTTCGCGGTGCAGCTCCAGCCCTTCGCGTTCGGAGGCTGCCGTATCCAGCACCTTCTCCACCAGCATGGAAAGGCGGGCCAGCTGTTTTTCCGCCATGGAGAGGTAAGCGTCCGTCTTCTCCCGGTTGCGCAGCGCGTCGAAATGCTGCAGGGCCTCCACGGCGGCAGACACCGTGGTAATGGGCGTCTTCAGCTCATGCGTCATGTTGTTGATAAAGTCGTTCTTGATCTCGGAGAGCTTCTTCTGCTTCAGGATGGTATGCAGCATATAGCCGAAGCAGTAAGAAGTGCAGCCGATCAGCAGCAGGGTGGCCAGCAGCAGCCAGAACATACGGCGGAGGATATACTGCACAGGCGTTTTAAAGCCGGCCTGCAGCCATATATCATCCAGCGGGTTGAGCAGGACGTGCCGGGTGGTGACCGGAAAGCCGGGCAGCTCAATATCGCGCCGTTCGGCCTGCCGCCGGTCCTCCTCCGGCAGATGCAGCGTATCCAGCCGGTAGGCCGCCGATATCTTGCGTAGCCGCAGCTCTTCCGAGAAAAGGGAATCCACCTGCTGCAGCTGTTCCGGGGAAAAAGTGTGCTTCTGCCGGTACCAGAACAGGAGCAGCCCCCGGTAGATCCGGTTGGTAGCCGGATCCGCGCTGTCGCGGTCGGGCCGCGGTCCTTCCGGCGGACGATTGCGCGCATACCAGCGCCGGGCTACGGCGCGCACCCGCACCCAGGACGAATCCCTCGACGACTGACCGGCCATCGCATGCAGCGAGTCCGGCTGCAGCACCCCCGCGCTCCCGGCCTTATCCACGTTCTCGTATATCATCCGGCGCGTGGCTTCTTCCAGCGCATCGGTGGCATTAAAGCGGAACCCATAGTAGTTATACCGGTAGGTGTCGTACAGCCAGTAGCCCTGCAGCCCGATAATACCGAGGATACAGATACACATCAGCACAAACAGATACCGGATACGGTTTTTCACGATCTTGATTTTTTACCGGGCGGCGGCGGGCACCCGGCCATTTTAACAAAACTATTCATTTCCGGGACAACCGCTTTTACCCGTTCACACTATTTAACACTAAATAATGCGCTTTAACATGCCTGCAACGGGATATGCCTGATCTTTGTAACCGGTAAATAACATACTGTGAGCAAGTCATTACAAAAGCTGTTGCTGTGCGTGCTGCTGATCTTTCCGGCCCTCTGCCTGCGGGCGCAGGACAGTACCGCATTCATCCAGGGTAACGTAGAAGGAGAAAGGGCCCGCCAGTCGCTGTCCTATGCTACCGTAGTCTTGCAGACCGCCCGGGACTCCTCCGTGCTGCAGACCGTGCTGACCGATGAAAAGGGAGCCTTCCTGCTGCCGAATGTCAAGCCGGGATCCTACCGGCTTGTCGTCACCTACCTCGGCTATCACAACCTGGACACCTCCTTCAGCCTGAAAACCGCCGGCCTCAACCTGGGTACCCTCGTGCTGCCGGACGAAGGAATAAAGCTGGGCACCGTCGTGGTCAAGGATGAACGGCCGCCGGTGAAGATGTCCGGAGACACCCTGCAGTATAATGCCGGCTCTTTTCCCACCAAGGAAAACGCGGTGGTGGAGGATGTGCTGAAAAAGCTGCCCGGCGTGGAGGTGGACAAGGACGGCAAGATCACCGCACAGGGAGAAGAAGTGCAGCAGGTGCTGGTAGACGGCAAGCCTTTCTTCGGGGATGATCCCAAGGTCACCACCAAGAACCTGCCTTCGGATATGATCGAGCAGATACAGATCTTCGATAAAAGCTCGGACCAATCCGAATTTACCGGCATCAACGACGGCAATACCAAGAAGACCATCAACCTCACCATTAAGAAAGACCGGAAAAGAGGATTGTTCGGCCGGGCCACGGCCGGCTACGGCACAGACGACCGTTACCAGCTGAACGCCATGGTCAACAGCTTCAAAGACGAGCAACGGCTTTCTTTCCTCGGCGGGGGCAACAATGTCAACAACCTCGGCTTCTCTTTCCGGGATATCCGCTCCACCATGGGCGGCGGCGGTGGGGGACGGGGAGGAAGAGGCGGCGGCGGATTCCGCGGCGGCGGCGGCGGAGGCGGTATGTTCTCGGGCGGCGGCGGCAACGGCATCACGACCAACTGGATGGGCGGGCTCAATTATCATGACAACTGGAGCCCCAAGCTGGAAGTATACGGCAGCTATTTTGCCAACAGCACCAACACCAATACGGCGCAGCTCAGCAGCCGGCAAAATATCCTGAAAGACACTTCCTTTTTTCAGAACAGCCGGGACTCCTCGCTGAACCGTTCGGTGGATCACCGTTTTAACCTGAACATGGAGTATACCATCGATACGATGAACTCCATCATCTTCCGCCCCTCCATCGGCTACACCACGAACGATTATTCCACACAGAGCACCTCGGAGTCCCTTTCGGACAAGCAGGCGCTCGTCAACAACAGCACCAGCTCCTTTGCTTCGCACAATACCTCGCCGAGCCTGAGCGGAAATCTTCTCTACCGTCATAAGTTCCACAAAAAAGGCAGGACTTTTTCCGTCAACCTCAGCGGCAGCTATAACAAAAATGACGGCAGCTCCGTCAACCGCTCAGAGAACGGTTATTTTATCGGTACGGATTCCGCTTCCCAGGAGATCATCGATCAGCACAGCACGCTCAATTCGGTGAACCAGAGCTGGGGCGCTTCGGTCAGCTATACCGAGCCACTGTTCAAGGACCATTATCTGGAATTCGAATATGCCTACAACCAAAATAAAAGCAATTCCGACAAGGCCACTTATAACTTCAATCCGGCCTCCAAGGAATATGACGATTATGATTCCACGTACAGCAATATCTTTAAAAATACTTTTAACACGCAACGCGGAAGCGTGAACTTCGTGGGCAATAAGGAGAAATACGATTATACCATCGGTGTCAGCGCGCAGGATTCGCGTATGCGCAGCAACTGGGAAAATCATGACAGCGTGATCACCCAGCACACGGTGAACTTCTACCCGCAGGTAAATTTCCACTACAATTTCTCCAATACCAAACGCCTGCGGCTGGAATACCAGGGGGCCACACAGCAGCCCAGCATCAGTCAGCTGCAACCCGTTCCGGACAATACAGACGTGCTGAACATCCAGGTGGGCAACCCCGACCTGAAGCCGTCGTTCAGCAACAGCGTCCGGCTGCATTACAACTCTTTTAACCAGGAGAACTTCAGCGGCATATTTTCCTCGCTGAACTTTTCCACCGTATCCAACCAGATCGTCAACTCTACCACCTTCACCGACAGCGGCAAGCAGTACATCAAGCCGGTGAATGTAAACGGCAGCTATCAGCTGAACGGCTTTACCTTTCTTTCGCTGCCGCTCGACAAGCTGCACATGAAAGTAAGCCCGGGCACCTCGGTCAGCTTTTCGAGGAATGTAGGCTTTGTCAACGGCGATAAAAATTTCAGCAACAATTTCTCGCTCGGTCCGCGCCTGCGCCTCAGCTATGATCTGGAAGACCTTTTGGACCTTAATGTCGGGGGCAACGTCAACTATAACCATGTGGTCAACTCCCTGCAGTCCTCCCAAAACCAGGAATACTTCACCTACAACCTGTCGCTGGATTTCGAATATCACCTGCCGCTGGGTTTCCTGGTGGGCAGCGATTTCAGCTACATCACCAATACCGGTCTGACGGCGGGATATAACCAGAGCGTGGCCATGTGGAACGCCTATATCGGTAAAGACCTCTTGAAAAAGAAGGCCACCATCAAGCTGCAGGCCTTCGATCTGCTGAATCAGAATGTCAGCATCAACCGCGATGTACAGCCCACCTATATCGAAGATACCCAGAACATGGTGCTGACGCAGTACTTCCTGCTGACCTTTACCTTTAACCTGAACCGCATCGGCGGCCGCTCAGGCGGAGACCGGGAGTATCACCGGGGACCGGGTGGTCCGGGTGGCGGCATGCACATCATGCGCGGGGGAGGACCGCCTCCGCCGCCGGGGGGATAGGAGTTTCCGGTTTCTCGTTTGAGGTTCCGGGTTTGAGGTTGGATAGTCTAATGTCTAAAGTTTAAGGTCTGAAGTTCTATTCCGGACAGATAACCTTAGACTTTAGACCTTAAACTTTAAACTAAAATGCCCTTCACCTTTCCCCCTTCGCCTTTCACCTCCCCTTCAGGGGGCGGGGGTTCAAATATTCCCTTTCTTCAGCTCTTTCACCGCATAATCGGCAGCGCGGGCCGTCAGGGCCATATAGGTCAGCGAGGGGTTGACACAGTTGGTAGAGTCCATGCAGGCGCCGTCGGTAACGAATACGTTTTTCACCGCATGCATCTGGTTCCATTTGTTCAGCACTGACTCTTTCGGGTCGTTCCCCATACGGGCGGTACCCATCTCGTGGATGGCTAAACCGGGGTAAGATCCCTTGTCATAGGTCCTGACGTTCTTTATACCGGCCGCTTCCAGCATCTCGGCGGCGTCGTTCATCATGTCTTTGCGCATCTTGTGCTCATTTTCCTTAAAGCCTGCGTCAAAGACGATGGTGGGCAGCCCCCATTTGTCGCGCTTCTGCTTATCCAGGTATACCCGGTTTTCCTTGTAGGGCAGGCATTCGGCAAAGCCGCCGAGGCCCATCGTCCACATACCCGGCTCGGAGAGCATATCCTTAAAATCCTTCCCTACCCCCAGCTCGGCGATGCTGTGCTGCCATCCCTGCCGGGAGGCGCCGCCCTGATAGCCAAAGCCGCGCACGTAATCGCGTTTTTCGTTTTTGTCCACGTTCCGGTAACGCGGGATATAGATGCCGTTGGCGCGGCGGCCGGAATAATATTTATCCTCAAAGCCCGGCGCTTCGCCGGAAGCCCCGCAGCGGAAGTGATGATCCATGAGATAGTGCCCGAGCACGCCGCTGTCGTTTCCCAGCCCGTTCGGGAAACGGTCGGATACCGAGTTCATCAGCACAAAGGTGGTGCCGACGGCGGAAGCGTTTACAAATACGATCTTCGAATAATATTCGACGGTCTGCTTGGTATGGGCATCGATGACCCGTACCCCCGAAGCGCGTTGCTTTTTGGGGTCGTACATCACCTCGGACACGATAGAATCCGGTCGCAGGGTCAGCCGGCCGGTAGCCATCGCCGGGGGAAGGGTAGAGGACTGTGTGCTGAAATAACCGCCGAAGGGACAACCCCGGCTGCAAAGGTTGCGGTACTGGCAGGGACCGCGGCCATGGTGCTTCGCGGTAACATTGGCCACGCGGCCGATGGTCATCAGACGTCCGTTGAAGTTTTTGGCAATGCCTTCCTTCACGGACCGCTCCACGCAGTTCATCTCCATGGGCGGCAGAAATTGCCCGTCGGGCAGGGGAGCATAGTTTTCCTTTTGACCGCTGATGCCGGCATGACGCTCGGCATAATCGTACCAGGGTGCAATATCTTTATAGC
Organism: Compostibacter hankyongensis; assembly: GCF_039541075.1. NCBI lineage: Bacteria > Pseudomonadati > Bacteroidota > Chitinophagia > Chitinophagales > Chitinophagaceae > Compostibacter > Compostibacter hankyongensis. Next base: position 186,348 of record NZ_BAABFN010000006.1, read on the forward strand.
GGATCGGCCAGTCGATACCGTGCCCGTCGCGGGCATTGGCTTCAAAATCCAGGTCGCTCCAGCGATAGCTCTGCCGGCCCCACATGATGGACTTTCCCCCGACGATATCGGGACGAAACCAATCGAACCGCTGTTTCTCCTCATACGGCGCATCGGCATCTTTGAACCAGTAGCTTTCGTTGAACTCGCTGTAGGGATAGTCGCGGCTGACAAACTCGTGGGTCTTCCGCTGCTCCGGCGTGATCCGCCCCCGGTGCCTGAACTCCCAGGGATCTTTCATCGCCGTGGTATAGCCTTTGATGTGCTCCAGCTGATGCCCCCTTTCGAGCATCAGCACGGTGAGCCCCTTTTCGGTCAGCTCCTTCGCCGCCCAGCCCCCGCTGAGCCCCGAGCCGATCACGATGGCATCATAGGTATTTTGCGCAACGGCTTTATTATTGTAGTTCATGATAAAAAGATTTCAGATATTCCCTTTCTTCAGTTCTTTAACGGCGTAATCAGCGGCCCGCGCGGTGAGCGCCATATAGGTCAGCGAAGGATTCTGGCAGGCCGTGCTGGCCATACAGGATCCGTCGGTGATAAATACATTTTTTACGGCATGCAGCTGGTTCCATGCATTCAGCATGGAAGTTTTGGGGTCCCGGCCCATTCTGGCCGTGCCCATTTCGTGTATGCAGTGACCGGGAGGCGAGTCTTTCAGCCCGTCGTAAGTATGGATATCTTTCAGCCCGGCAGCATCCAGCATCTCCGCTGCATCGTTCATCATATCCTTGCGCATCGCCAGCTCGTTTTCTTTAAAGCTGCAGTTGATCTTCAGGGTAGGCAGGCCGTAGGCATCGGTCTTGCTTTTGTCCAGCGTCGCTCCGTTCTCATGGTAAGGCAGGCATTCTCCCCAGGAGCCCAGCCCCATACCCCATTCGCCGGGCTCGGCCAGCTCTTTTTTAAATTCCACGCCGATCCCGGCGCTGGCGGCGCCTCTTCCCCAGCTGCCGCGGGAGGCTCCGCCCTGGTAGCCAAAGCCGCGTACATATCCTCTTTTTTCGTCCCCGTGCAGGTTGCGGTAACGGGGCACATAGACGCCGTTGGCCCTGCGGCCATAGTAATATTTATCTCCGAACCCGTCGAAGCGACCACCGGCGCCTACGCTGAAATGGTGATCCATCAGGTAGTGGCCCAACACGCCACTGTCGTTCCCCAGCCCGTTCGGGAAGCGGTTGGAGACGGAATGCATCAGCAGCCAGGTGGTGCCCAGCGTGGAAGCGTTGACAAAGACGATCTTTGCCGTATAATCTTCCGTCTTTTTGGTATGGGTATCCAGGATACGGACGCCGCTGGCGCGCTGCCGCGCTTCGTCATATAATACCTCCAGGGCTATGGCATCGGTGCGGAGGGTAAGATTGCCCGTAGCCATGGCCGCCGGCAGCGTAGCCGACAAGGTGCTGAAATAACCGCCGAAGGGGCAGCCCCAGTGACAGCGATTGCGGAACTGGCAGCTCTGACGCTTTACATCCAGCTGCGGCGCGGCCGCCTTGCTCAGGTTGGCGGTCCGCCCGATGATGATATGCCGGTCCTTCCAGCGGGCATTTACTTTGTCCCGGGCATGCTCCTCCAGACAGTTCATGTCCATCGGCGGCAGAAACTTACCGTCAGGAAGCTGCGCCAGCCCGTCGCGGTTCCCGCTGATGCCGGCAAACGTCTCCACATAATCGTACCACGGCTCGATATCCTTATAACGTATAGGCCAGTCCGTGCCGTGCCCGTCACGGGCATTGGCGCCGAAGTCCAGATCGCTCCAGCGATAGCTTTGCCGTCCCCACATCAGCGAGCGGCCGCCGAGGTGATATCCCCGCAGCCAGTTGAACGGCTGAACTTCGGTGTAGGGGTTCTCCCGGTCGTTTACCCACCATTGCTTTGTTTCGTCGTTAAATGCATAGCAACGCGACTGGATCGTATACTGCTCTTTTTCCTCCGGGGTGAGGCGGGTGCGGTGCTTGTTATCCCAGGGCGTATTCATGGCGGTGGTATAGTCTTTGATATGCTCCACCTTCCGGCCCCGCTCGATCAGCAATACTTTCAATCCTTTCTCCGTGAGCTCTTTGGCGGCCCACCCTCCGCTGATACCGCTGCCGACTACAATGGCGTCGTAGGTCTGCTGTGCGTTAGCTTTTCCGTTGTAATTCATGTTCTTCCTTTTAAAATGCACTGCATTTATACGCAGCGCGATCCTTCCCGCCCGGAAGAGAGATCTCCGGCAGGAAGTATAAGCGCAGCCTTGCTGCAGCCGCTCAGGTCGCCCAGGCCTTGTCGCCCTTGTGGTAGTCCACGCAGCCGTCGTAATGGCCGGGAACCTGCACATAACGGAGCGTCTCGGTGGCGCCCGGCTTGGAGGTAAAGAAGCCCAGGAGCGTCAGCTCTTTCAGCCTGCGGTAAAAAGCGAGGTCCTTGAACTGGCCTTTGTTTTTCCCCAGCACATCCTTGTCCAGCTGCGTCAAGGCTTCCGTCTGCTTTTCGGGAGAAAGCTCCAGGAAGGATTTCTTGTACTGCTTGCGGCAGCGGCTGTCAAAGGCAGCCAGGCCGTCATGGAACTGCTGCTGGTCTTTCTCGGGATAGCATTCCTGCATCATCATCACGATAAAGGCCGGCACGCCCGCCTCCTTGGCGCCGGGCGTATCGGTTTTCGGAATGATGATATCCGACATACGGTCTACCATGCTTTTTTCATCCTCGGTAAATTGGGTGCCGCTGCCCTTCTTCGGGGCCTGGCTGCAGCTGTCCAGCATTACGCTGAGCGTGGAAGCAGAGAGTGCGCCACCCATCAGGATGGCCACTCTTTTTACGGCGTCACGACGATCCATACAGTTTTTTTAAGGTGTAATAAGCCCACACGGGGCCATGATGATACCGGTGAACAAGTTATAAAAATTGCCGTAAAATATGCAAACAATTCTGTGCGATTAGGCGGATTGGGGGCTATATGCTACTTTTGAGCCGCTTTTGGTTGGCGTTATCGCGCCATGGAAAGGGAATCCGGTGGTCCCGTCTCACCGTGCCGTCGTATGGCGTTGCCTGCAGGGCTTACGCCGTCACCGGTACCGGGCGGGAGAATCCGGAGCTGACCCGCAGCTGTAAGCATCCCGTATGAACCGTCATTGCTGTGCCCGCCGGGCATGCTCCGGTTCATACCCCCGGCAATCAGTGTCACTGCGGCATTCCGCCAGACGGAACGCCGCGGGAAGGCCTGCCGGCGTACCTGTGATCACAGGAGGATGTAAGCCAGAAGACCTGCCAGAAGTAAATAAGCATTCACGGCTTCCGGGGATTGGAGCCGGATCGGTATATATTCAGCAGGTTTTCCCGTCCCGGGATATGCCGTGTCCTGCATTGCCCTCCGCTTCCCCCGCCCGTATTTTAAAAATTCACTGCCTTGAAGCGAAGGATGGCTTTTTTCCTGCTGCTGCTTCCTGCCGCCGGCCTGTTGTACCGGAAAGCGTGCTCCGCCCAGGATACTACCGGACACCGGCTCCTGCGGGACACCGCGCTGCGGGCGGTGGAGGTGGCTGCGCAAAGACAGGCGGCCTCCTTTTCCGCGTCTTCGCCCGTACAGCTGCTGGACAGCGCGCAGCTCAGCGCGCTGGGCGCGCGCTCCGTAGCCGGCGCCGCCAGGTATTTTGCGGGGGTGCTGGTAAAGGACTACGGCGGTATCGGCGGGCTGAAGACCGTTTCGGTGAGAAGCCTGGGCGCAGCGCATACCGGCGTGCTGTACGACGGTCTCCCGCTGAGCGATGCGCAGAACGGTCAGATCGACCTGGGGCGGCTGACGACGGACAACCTTTCACAGCTGACGCTGTATAATGCACAGCCTCCCGATATGCTGCAGCCCGCCGCCGCCTATTCCATGGCCACCGTGCTGTCACTCACCACTCGCAGGCCCGCTTTTGCCAAAGGACATTCGCTGAAAGGAGAAGCTGCTCTCGAAGGCGGCGCATTCGGCCTGCTGCAGCCTTCCGCCACGCTGCAATATGGCTGGAGCCCCAGGGGATACAGCACGCTCTCCGCCGGCTGGCAACAGGCCGAGGGGAAATATCCCTTTACCCTGCAGAACGGGGACAGCCTCCAAAAAAAACACCGGGAGAACTCCGATATACAGGCGCTGCGGCTGGAGTACGATACCCGGTACCGGTTCAGCGACAGCAGCGAGACAGCGCTCAAAGCCTATTTTTATAATGCCCGCAGGGGCCTGCCCGGAGCAGTGATCCTGTATAACGACCGCAGCCGGCAACGGCTGGACGACCGTGATTTTTTTATACAGGCCGGATGGAGAAAACGTTTCTCACCCCAAAGCAGGCTGCAGGTCAGCGGCAAGTACGAAGCTTCCTATAAGCGGTACCTGGACCCCGACTTCCTCAACAGCGAAGGTCATATGGAGAACCGGTACCGGCAAAAAACCTATTATCTGTCGGGTACCTGGAGCTACCGCCTTCGTCCTTTTCTCACCCTGGCCTACGGCAGCGATATCATGGCCAATACGCTGGACGCCAGCCTGCCGGACTTTGTTTATCCCACCCGCTTTACCTGGCTCAACAACCTGGCGGCGGCTTTCAGCTGGCAAAGGCTGGATATCCGGGCCAACATGCTCGGCACGCTCACAGGCGACCGGGTAAAAACGGGACCGCAGCCCCAGACGCGGAAAGTGCTCAGTCCCGCCGCAGCCCTTTCCTGGCAGCCGCGGGAACGGTTGCCGCTACGGCTTCGCTTTTTTTACAAAAGCATCTTCCGGATGCCCACCTTCAACGACCTGTACTATACGCTGATCGGCAATACCCGGCTGCGGCCGGAATTTACCCGTCAATACGATATGGGGCTGTCCTGGAATCCGCAGCTGCAGGGTCTTCTCTCTTCGCTGGCCTTTACGGCAGATGCCTATTACAATACGGTGCGGGACAAGATCATAGCCGTGCCGCGTCAGAACCTGTTCCAGTGGACGATGCTGAATGCCGGCAGGGTACATGCCAAAGGCGTAGATGCGGGAGCACGGCTTTTCTTCCGTCCCCTGCATGCCTTCCGGCTTACGCTGGGCGGCCATTACAGCTTCCAGGAAGCCCGGGACGTTACCGATCCTTCCGCCCCGGAATACGGACAGCAGCTGCCCTACACGCCGAAGCACTCCGGCGCCCTGCAGGCCACAATACAATACAAACCGCTTACCCTGGGATACAACCTGCTGTTTTCAGGGAGCCGTTACCGTATGGGCGACCCTATCGACTATAACCGCCTGCCGGCCTTTGTCACACAGGACCTTACCCTTACCGGCCGCCTGCCCGCCGGCAGGGGCGGCATGTGGGAGCTGACGGCGGCCGTGGACAATCTCTTTAACCGGCAATACGAAATAGTGCGCTACTACCCTATGCCCGGGCGGTCCTGGCGGCTGGGGCTGCATTACCGGTTCTGAAACGGTATAACCTAAACGTATAAACGAAGATATCATATTATATCACAAAACACCCCTTATTATGAACAGATCACGATCCCTGAAATGGCTGATACCCGCCCTGTTTTTGCTGAATGCCTGCAGCAAAGACGACAATCCTGCACCCCGGCCGCCGGAAGTAAAACCCACCCACGGCGTATATGTGCTGAGCGAAGGCAGCTTCGGCGGTAACAATACGGTATTGTCCTATTACGATTTTGCCATGCAGAAAACCCAGCCTTTTGAAGCAGACCTGTACCGCGCAGTCAACGGAGAAGGATTGGGCGATACGGGCAACGACCTGCTGATCTACGGGAACAAGATGTATGTCGTGATGAACGTAAGCAGCTATGTGGCCGTGCTGGATGCCGCCACGGCAAAGCGTATCGACTCGGTATCCTTCACCGGAGCCGGAGGAAAGAAGCGGGAGCCGCGTTATGCGGTGGGCGCCGCCGGCAAGGTCTTTGTCAGCGCTTCCGACGGCACGGTCACCGTCATCGACACCGCTACCCTCACCGCTGAAAAACAGATCCGGGTGGGCAACAGTCCCGAAGGGATGGCCGTATCCGGCAACAGCCTGTATGTGGCCAATTCCGGCTGGAAAGAAGCGCTGACCGGGAAACCTTATGACAGCACGGTTTCCGTCATCGACCTCTCTACGCTGAGCGAAACAAAGCGGATCGTTACCGGCATCAACCCCCGGAATATACAGGCTACGGCTTCCGGCATGTTATATGTCAGCACATCCGGCAATTACCAGGATGTACATGGGAAACTGTATGTCATCGATGGCAAAACACAGACGCTGGACCGCACGCTGGACCGCGAAAGCCCGCTTATCGCCATATCCGGCCGCACCGCTTACCTGTATAATACCAACGACTTCAGCGGGAAGGCCACCCTGGCAGTGATGGATACCGAAACCGGCGATATCCTCCGGGAACAGTTCATCACCGACGGCACCAAGGTACAGTCGCCCTATGGCGTCTGCATAGATGACAGTAACGGTGACGTATATATTACGGATGCCCGGGATTATACGGCATCGGGGGAAGTATTCTGCTTCGATAAGGAAGGAAAGAAAAAATTTTCCTTTTCGGTAAGACCCGGCGTGAGTCCAAACCACGTAGCATTCCTGCGCTAAGCGCGGTATTTTTTGCGGCGATCTCAGGGCATTTTGGCCCCGGCGGCGGCGGCGGTCTTTTGGACATACCGGATAATTAGCGGAAATTTGATCGGGAACAGGAGCCCTGAACGCAGCTCCCGTTTCCGGAACCGCACGGCAGGAACACAGGCCTCGCCGCGCCGGCTCCTTAATTTTCGTATCATGACGGTATTGACTTTTACCTTGATCATCCTGGCAGGATCATTCATGGCCGGATTGCTGGGATCGTTGACCGGCCTGGGCGGCGGCTTTATCATCATCCCGCTGCTCACGCTGGGTTTCCATGTCGATCTGCGGTATGCGATCGGGGCTTCCCTGGTAGCGGTGATCGCCACCTCTTCGGGAGCGGCCGCAGCCTATGTGCGGGAAGGCATCACCAACATCCGCCTCGGGATGTTCCTCGAGATCGCCACTACTGCCGGCGCGGTCGGCGGAGCGTTGCTGGCTGCCTACACCCCCACCCACGTCATCGCGGTGATCTTCGGAATCATCCTGCTCCTGTCTGCGGGGCTGTCTCTCCGCAAGCGCCAGTTTCATATTGAAAGAACATCAAAAAGCCGGCTGGCAGAGCAGCTCCGGCTCAACAGCAGCTATCCTTCCCGGAACGGCGCGGTGGATTATAAGGTACGGCATGTTCCCGGCGGCTTTCTGATGATGATACTAGCCGGCCTCCTTTCGGGCTTGCTGGGAGTAGGCTCCGGCGCATTGAAAGTGCTGGCGATGGACAACGTGATGCGCATACCTTTCAAGGTGTCCACCACGACCAGCAATTTCATGATCGGGGTCACGGCAGCCGCCAGCGCGGTTATTTATTTTCAGCGGGGCTATGTCGATCCCGGTCTTGCCATGCCCGTGCTGGTGGGCGTGCTCGCCGGGGCGCTCCTGGGATCACGCTGGCTGATACAATCCGAATCTGCCTGGATCAGGGTGCTCTTTACCGTAGTCCTGACGATACTGGCTGTGGAAATGATCTACAACGGCTGGGCGGGAAAGATATAACAACAGGAAAAGCAAATACAGATGAAACGCTTTTTTTCCAGGGCTTACTGGCAGGATCGTGATATGGAAGCCGTCATGGGCCGGCTGCTGCGCGCCGGCGTATTGTTGTCCGGGCTTATTGCCCTGGTCGGCGGCATCCTGTATCTTTTCCAGCACCAGGGTATTCATCCCGGATATCATGTCTTCCGGGGAGAAGCCGGAGCGCTGCTCTCCCTGAAGGGTATTTTCCAGGGCATGGCCGCCCTGCGGGGAGAGGCGCTCATCCAGTGCGGCGTATTGCTGCTCATCGCCACGCCCATTGCCCGCATCCTGTTTTCCGTCATCGCCTTCCTGATCGAAAAGGACTATCTCTATCTGGCCATTACCTTTCTGGTGCTGCTCATTATGGGGTTCAGCATCGGGGGCGGGTTCGGGGGATGAACCCGCCTGTGCTGCCTGTCATAATCCCGGGTTATGACAGATAAAAAGGAATGATTTCCATTCTTCTGCTTTTGCTGTTACATTTGTTCCGTCACAACACAGTTCAGGAAGAACATGACGGAGCATGCAGTCAAAACCATCACCCGGCTTACCCGCGCTATCTGCTGGCTGGCCCTGGTTTGCCTGCTGGAAAGCCTGGCCATCTTTTTCTACCCGGAGTTGCGGACCTTCTTCCGCCGGACGCCGGCGGAGCAGAAAGCAACCGCAGCCGCTGTTCCTGCCCAGGCTTCCCCGGAGCCGTCAAAGGCAGAGCAGCTTTGGTCGGCTCCCGATCCTGCCGGCATTCCTGCCGGAGAAACCGGCGAGCTGATCCGCTACGGAAAAGAGCTGATCGTACACACCGCTGCTTATCTTGGCCCGCAGGGCAGCGTACGGAAGATATCCAACGGCATGAACTGCCAGAACTGTCACCTCGGGGCGGGTACCAAAGCCTGGGCGCTCAACTTCAGCGGCGTACGCACCCTGTATCCGGTATACAAGGCGCGGGACGACAGGATGGTGGATGCCGTGCAGCGGGTCAACGGCTGTTTTGAACGGAGCATGAACGGCGTACCCCTGGACACCGCTTCGCGGGAGATGAAAGCCATGGTAGCTTATATGGAATGGCTCGGTAAGGATGTTCCCGAAGGCAGCAAGCCGGCCGGCATCAGCCTTAAGAAGCTGGCTTATCTGGACAGGGCCGCAGACCCGGAAAAAGGACAGGCGGTCTTCATGACCTACTGCCAGAGCTGCCATGGTGCAGACGGGCAGGGCCGGCTGAATGACAAAGGCAACGAATATATGTACCCGCCGCTATGGGGACCGCACAGCTACAACGACGGCGCCGGACTTACCCGGCTCTCCAACTTTGCGGGCTTTGTAAAGAACAACATGCCGTTCGGTACAACCTACGAGCATCCGCTGCTGAGCGATGAGGATGCCTGGGATGTGGCGGCTTTCGTGGACAGCCAGCCCCGGCCGCATAAGGACCAGCGCCACGATTATAAAGACCTGACCAAAAAACCGATTGATCATCCTGAAGGACCCTACGCCGATTCTTTCAGCGCAAAACAACACAAATACGGGCCCTTCCGCCCCATCCAGTCTTATTACCGGGAGCTGGCCGCAGGAGGCAAGCCCTGATATTCCGTTTCATTAAAACAAAAAGCCTGTTATGAAGTTAAACACCTTTCTTTTAGCTATACTCCTCCTGTCCGGTGCGGGTATATTTGCCACGAAAAGCGCGCATGCCCAGGACAGCTTTCACGGCGCTACGGCCCGCCTGAAAAAATACAAGGCCATTTACGTGCTGGATGAATCCGACGATAAGAAGATCCGCGGCACGCTCCGCAATATCGGCAATGCGCTGAATGATCCCCGTCTGAAAGGCAAGCTGGAGGTAGAGCTCATCGCCTTCGGCGACGGTGTGACGGTTTACCAGAAATCCGGCCCTTACGAAAGTCTGCTGAAGGATCTGCAGGCCAAAGGCGTTATCCTCGCGCAATGCGACAATACCATCCGGGAGCGCCATATTGATAAAAACACGCTGTTCTCCTTTATCTCCTATGTACCCAGCGGTAACGGGGAGATCATCATCCGGCAGCAGCAGGGCTGGGCCATGGTACATCCCTAAACGCCTGCGGGCGCACCGCGTATAGTCATTCCCGTAATATGCCGGCGGGTCCGGTGTACGGTAAGTCATTTTATCTTCCAAAGCAAGTGTATGAACGTTTGGCAAAAGATTATCCCGGCAATGCTTTGTCTGGCCGGCCTGTGCAGCGCTGCCCGCGCGCAGGATCACCATTTCGATCCTCCCTGGAACACGCCGCCTGAGAGCAAGGTGCAGTTTACCGTTCCGGGGATCGACAATGTGCCCGATCTTTTTGGGGACATCAACGACCCCCAGCTGGTGGTGTTCTTCGCCGGCAATCAGTTTATGGTAATGGACAGCCTACTGGCCGCATTTAAACGGCGGTATCCGCAATACCGGCGCATCTTTGTGGAAACGCTGCCGCCCGGCATACTGGCCAAACAGATAGAAGCCGGCAGCCTGACGATCGGCAACCTGCGGATCAGGCTGAAGCCCGACGTGTATACCGCAGGAAAAGGCCGCATAGACCAGATGCCGGATCTCTTTACCCAGACAAAGGTGTATGCCTATAACCGGCTTGCGCTGATGGTGCAAAAAGGCAATCCCCAGCACATTACAGGCATGCGGGACCTGCAGCGGAAAACGGTCCGGATATCCATGCCCAACCCGGCCTGGGAAGGAGTGGCTGCCCAGATTCAGGCCGCCTATGTAAAAGCAGGCGGAGCATCGCTGCGCAAAGCGGTCATGGAAACCAAGGTAAACGACAGCAGCACTTTTCTCACCCGCATTCATCACCGGGAAAGTCCGATGCGGATACTGTACGGACAGTCTGACGCAGCGCCGGTATGGTACACCGAGGTTCGCTATCAGCAATCGATCGGACATCCCGTCGAAGAAGTGCAGATCCCCGAAAAGGAAAATGTACGCGCCGTTTATATGGCCGGCCAGATGAAGAACGCGCCCCATCCGGAGGCGGCCCGGGACTTTATGAACTTTATTACCGGGCCGGAGGCGGCGGCCATATACCGCAGCTACGGCTTTACCACCCCTGAATAAGACGGGTAAGCAAACGATCATCCAGCCCGCTGTACAGCGGGCTTTTTTTATGGCCGGCAACATCCGCATGGCTTCTGCGAGACCGGCAAAACGGCTGCCGGCTCAGAAACGGTAGGACAGTCCCCCGCCCCATTTATAATCCGAGCTGTAGCCGCCGGTGACCGAAAGATCGCGGGTAAGCATTCCTTCCAGGTTTACCTCGAACTCTTTGTCCGTATTCACGCTGTAGTTCAGCCATACCCTGGGGAACAGCCAGGTCTCCCCGCTCAGCTCAAACCGGACATGGGCGCGGTTGTCGATCCGCAGGTCGGCATTCAGAAAGAAGGGCAGCAGGTAACGGACGCCGGCTACTCCCCGTATGTCCTGCCCGGGTAAAGCCCTGCCGCGATCCTTATAGTAGCCGAGGTATTCATGCTTGTTGCTGAGCACCACGCCGGCATAAGGGCGCAGGTATCGGGTGACAAAACGTTCGTACGTCCCCGTTATCTCGTCCTTGCGGTTGCTCCAACCGTAATCGCCCTGCAGCTGCACCCAGTTTTTCCGGTTCGAATAAGAAAGATAGCCTTCTCCATGGCCGGAGGCGGCAGTGGCCTCACCCCAGAAAAACCAGCGGTTATCCTCGTTCATCAGCATCCCGTGATGAAAATGATGCATCGTATCCGGGGCTCTGTAATCCGCGTAGCGGAAGGTTCGCGCCATACCCGTCATCATATGGTACAGCACATGGCAGTGGAAGAACCAGTCGCCGGGCTCATCCGCAGCAAACTCGATGGTAACGCTGCGCATGGGCGGCACAATCACGGTATGCTTCAAGGGGGAATAGCTGTCCTGTGCATTCAGCACCCGGAAAAAATGTCCGTGCAGATGCATGGGGTGATACATCATCGTCTGGTTGTTCATGGTGATGCGCAACACCTCTCCCTCATGCACCTGGATGGAGTCTTTTTCGGAGAGGGTCCTGCCGTTGATGCTCCATATATAGCGCCACATGCTGCCCGTAAGGTCAAAGGTCAGCTGCCGCAAGGGGTGAACCGCCGTATCAAAGGCGGTGGACCGGGGCGCACGCAGCAGATCATAGGTGAAAGGAGCCGCGTCGTGCACAGGTCCGGAAGGAGCGCTGTCTGTTACCGCCGGATGATGCATGCCATGCATCCCTTCCATATCATGCATATCATGTCCTCCATCCATCTCATCCATCCCCTGCATGTTATGCATTCCAGGCATGTCGTGCATGCCCTCTCCGTGCATGCCCGGCATCTTCATACCGGCCGCTCCTGCCATATTGAGGTCCTCGCGGTCCAGCCAGGCATTTTGGATATAAGGCATCTCCCGCTCCATCGCTTTCTTTGACAGCTTCATGGTCATCGCGCCCATCTTCATCTTCATGCCTGCCATCCCCTGCATCATCACACCCTCCATGTGGAAGATATCCGGCCGGGGCAGCGTGGGCGCCGCGTGCGGTTCGCCGCTGCCGAAATAAGCGGAGGTATATCCGGAGCCATCCTGGGCCGTTGCCCGGAATTCAAAGGATCCGTTTTCCGGCACGGTAACGAGCAGGTCGTAGGTTTCCGCGATACCGATCAGCATACGGCTGACCGGTACCGGCTCAACATCCTGCCCGTCTGCCGCAATGATCTGCATATTACCGCCTGCATACTGCAGGTGAAAAAAGGTGGATGAAGATCCGTCGATCACACGGAGGCGGAGCCGCTCGCCAGGCCGCGCTTCGGGAAAGCGGAGCACGCTGTCGCTGTTGGTCAGGAAAACAGGGTAATATACATCCGAAATATCCATAGGCGGCATCCGCTGCCAGGCCATCTGTATCCTTTCGGTAAGTCCATGTCGGGCAATTACCCGGTTGAGGCTCTGGGCCTGCCCCTTTTTCACGGCATACCATTCGAGGCCGCGCTTCAGGTTGTTCATCACCCGGGCGGGGTTTTCGTTGGTCCAGTCTGAAAGCAGCAGCACATACTCTCGGTCGTACTGCCGGGTTTCTTTTTTGGGATACATCACCAGCGCGCCGAACAGCCCGTTCTGCTCCTGATACATGGTATGGGAATGATACCAGTAAGTACCGGTCTGCCGCACCGGGAACCGGACGGTAAAGGTTTTTCCCGCTGCAATGGGAGGCGTGCTCAGGTAGGCCACGCCGTCGTAATAATTGGGAATGAGGATGCCGTGCCAGTGCACGGAAGATTCCGTGCTCATCTCGTTTCTGATATGGATTACGGCAGAGTCGCCCTCGGTAAAATAAAGGGTGGGGCCGGGCATGGAGTCGTTGATGGTAATGGCCTGCACCGGCTTTCCGGCTTTGTTGAGCCGTTTTTCCCGGAGCACAAGGGTATATTCCTTTACAGGCCGCTGGGCCGCTGCCGTCTGCACCGCCGCCATTACCGGCAGCAACAGCAGCATTACCATGCCGGCAGTTTTCGCATATTGCAAGATTTTCATTTTTTCCGCTTAAAGATATGAGCAATGATCACGCTTTGCCTTCTCGGGAAAGCGCAGGACAGGTCGGGGCGGAAAATCTCATATCAACAGGCAGGCATGCTGAAGAAACAGGGCTGCAGGGGGCCGGCAGCAGGGTCGGGGAAGCGGGCTCCGGTGCAGCGGAAAAGACGGCAGAGAAGACAGCAGTCCTGCATCCTGCAGCAGGGGAACCCGCAGCACCGGTGTTTTCAGGGAAAGGTCCGGCGCTGTCAGCTCATGGGCATCCCTTAGCTTAAAAAAATGGCTGACATCGCTGCAGCAGCGTTTGTCCGTCCCGCTGCGGTCGTGTCCGCAGCCCGGAGCGGCATAGCTGATCTTCACCGACGCCATGCGGCCACAGCAGAAATGCGCGCTCACGGCCACGCCCCCCGCACTCAGCAGGTAGCAAAGCAAGATCGGTATGACCCACAGCTTTTTCATCTTTCCGCTGCAAAAATATGGAATTCAGGATCACCGGCTTCCGGCAGGCTTTACAGCATTTTGGAAATTGTTTATACTTTTTTGGAAAGCGCCATTCAGCGTTGCCGTACGCCGGATGACTTTGTGGAACGGTGAGGAATATTGTATAATAATCTGTTTACCGATGCACCTCATCGAGGGCGCTGCGGTGTGCCGGATGACTTTGCCGGAACGACGACGGGGTAAGGCCGGTGATCTTCTTGAACTGCCCGCTGAGATGGGCCACACTGCTGTAACCCAGCCGGAAGGCAATCTCCGAAAGCGAGAGCTCGTTGTACAACAGCAGCTCTTTTACCTTTTCGATCTTTTGCAGGATAAAGAATTGTTCTATGGTAATGCCTTCCACCTCCGAGAAAAGACGCGACAGGGCGGAATAGTCGCGATGAAGATTTTGGGAAATGTAGGTAATAAGACTAAAATGTTCCGGGATCTCGCCCTGCTGTACCTGGTTGATGATGAGCAGCCTGATCTTTTCGATCTGCTGTTTCTTCCGGTCTTCCAGCAGCTCAAAGCCCAGCACATTCAGCCGCTCCTCCAGCATCCGCAGCTGCGGTTCGGAAGGGTCTCCCGCCAGCTCTGCTTCGCCGAGGATGACCGACCGGGGCTGCAGCCCGGCTTTTTCCAGCTCCTCCCGCACCACCATCACACAGCGGTTGCATACCATATTTTTGATGTAGAGCTTCATGATATATCTTTTACAAAGCGGGCCGGTTTTTTGTTGTGGCAGCTGCTGCTCTTCAAAAGTAAGAAAAACACAGCCACGTTTCCTTTTCAAAAATCCCAACCCGTCTTCAAATACCTGCAACTCTTTTCCCAAATTATGTAACAGCAGCCGCCCGGGGTGGAGGTACCTTTGTGGAAAAGCAGACAACATGCCTTCTGTTATAAAAGAAACCTTTCCTGTGCTGGAGATGTCCTGCGCCTCCTGCGCCGTCAGCGTAGCTTCGATGCTGCAGTCGGTGCCGGGCGTGCGGCATGCCGAAGTGAATTATGCCAGCCAGCGCGCGCAGGTGGAATACGATCAAAATACCGTTGCTCCCGAAGCGCTGCAGCAGGCCGTGCGCTCCATCGGGTACGACCTGGTGATCCTTCCGGAGCACCGGGAGGAAGCCCAGGAAACCGCACAGCGCAAACAATACCGGCGTCTGCTGCGGCAAACCCTTTGGGCTGCCGCTTTCACCCTGCCGGTTGTGCTGATCGCCATGCTCTTCATGCAGCTGCCCTATGCCAATATGATCATGCTGATCCTGTCCGCCCCCGTGGTATTTTTCTTCGGCAGGTCGTTTTTCGTCAACGCTGCAAAGCAGGCGAGGCACGGGAGGGCCAATATGGATACGCTGGTAGCGCTGAGCACCGGCATTGCATTTTTATTCAGCGCCTTTAATACCTTTTGGCCGCAGTTCTGGACCGGCCGCGGTCTGGAAGCGCATGTCTATTTCGAAGCCGCCGCCGTGATCATCGTATTCATCTCTCTGGGCCGGCTGCTGGAAGAAAAGGCCAAAGCCGGCACCTCCGCCGCCCTGAAAAAGCTGATCGGCCTGCAGCCCAGGACCGTGGCCGTGCAGGACGACGACGGCAGCACGCGGGAGATTCCGCTGCAGGCGGTAAAGCCCGGCGATCTCATCCTGGTAAAGCCGGGCGAAAAGATACCGGTAGACGGAAAGCTCAGCCGGGGCGGCTCTTATGTGGATGAAAGCATGATCAGCGGAGAGCCGGTACCGGTGGGCAAGACTGCGGGCGACACCGTCTTTGCCGGCACCCTCAACCAGGAGGGCAGCTTCAGCTTCCGGGCCGAAAAGGTGGGCGCCGATACCCTGCTGGGGCAGATCATCCGGATGGTGCAGGAAGCGCAGGGCAGCCGTGCGCCCGTGCAGCGGTTGGTGGACAAGGTGGCCGGCATCTTTGTGCCGGTGGTGATGGGGCTCGCCGTCCTCACCTTTCTGATCTGGCTATTTGCCGGCGGGGAGCAGGCTTTTACCCATGGGCTACTCACAGCGGTGACGGTGCTGGTGATCGCCTGCCCCTGCGCACTGGGTCTGGCTACGCCTACCGCTATAATGGCCGGTGTGGGCAGGGCCGCCGAAAACCATATCCTCATCCGGGATGCGGAAAGCCTGGAGCAGGGCTATAAGGTGGATGCCCTGGTGCTGGACAAGACCGGCACCCTCACCGAAGGAAAGCCTGCCGTTACCGGATTTCATTTCAGCGAAGGCGTGAACACCGCGGTACTGCAGGCCGTGCTGCTTGCCATGGAATCGCAGTCGGATCACCCCCTGGCGGGAGCCATCGCGCAGTACCTGAAGGAACAGGGGACCCGCCCGCTGCCGCTGGAAAAGATCAGCAGCATTACGGGAAGGGGCATACAGGCCCGGTACGGCGGCAAGCAATATCTTGCCGGCAACCCTGCCCTGCTGGAAGCGCATAACGTCGCCGTTCCCCCGTCGCTGGCGAAACCGGCATCACAATGGCAGCAGCAGGCCCGCACGGTGATCTTCTTTGCGGAGGAGCAGCAAGCCGTTGCCGTCCTCGCCGTTGCGGACCCGGTAAAGACCGGTTCAAAGCAGGCAGTGGCCACCCTGCAGCAGCAAGGCATCAGCGTATACATGCTCACGGGGGATAATCCCGCTACCGCCGCCGCAGTGGCACGCGAAACCGGTCTGCAGCATTACCAGGCCGGGATGCTTCCCGCCGGAAAAGCGGACTTCATCCGGCAGCTGCAGCAGCAGGGCAAGGTGGTGGCCATGGCGGGCGACGGTATCAATGACAGCCAGGCCCTGGCACAGGCCGATGTGGGTATTGCCATGGGGAAAGGATCGGATATCGCCATGGATGTAGCCCGGATCACGCTGATGAGCTCGGATCTGAATGCCATCCCCAGGGCACTGGCGTTGTCGCGCAAAACCGTGCGCACCATCCGGCAGAACCTCTTCTGGGCCTTTATCTATAACCTTATCGGTATTCCGGTGGCGGCCGGCATCCTGTACCCCCTGAACGGATTTCTGCTGAATCCGATGATCGCGGGAGCGGCGATGGCCCTGAGCTCGGTATCGGTGGTCGGCAACAGCCTGCGGCTGAAATGGGGAAAATTGTAGCAAGAGGATTTTGCGTGTATTTTGGACGAAGAAAACCCATTAGTATAATTTTTGCCGTTTTTGTGAACTAAAAATATACATCAGTACAAAAAATGACATTTTTTTGAACAAATTAAGTATTTTTGTATAACAATTCACGAAAATGTTGACATTTAATCCGGGTTCTTACCAAAATCAGGGAACTTATAGAAGCTTTCAGCCCTCGTTAATTAATAAACCATGGTTGGTTCAGGATATGGAGCTGCAAAAACTCCTTTCACAAGCTGACAGGCAAATAGGGCGATTGGATATGTATAGTGAATATATACCCAATATTGACTTGTTTATCAGCATGCATATCCTTAAAGAAGCCACTCAAAGCAGCAAAATAGAGGGTACCCAGACGAATCTGGAAGAAGCCATTATGAAAAAAGAGGACCTTCAGCCCGAACAACGGAGCGATTGGGAAGAAGTACATAACTACATAGATGCCATTAACCATGCCATCCTGCGGTTACAGGAGCTTCCCTTTTCTTCAAGGCTTATCCGGCTCACCCACAAAATCCTGTTACAAGGCGTAAGAGGACAACATAAAATGCCGGGGGAATTTCGCACCAGCCAAAACTGGATAGGAGGTGCTACGCTTTCAGATGCCACTTTTATACCGCCGGTTCATACCAGCATACAGGAACTAATGAGCGATCTGGAACATTTTGCTCATAATGAAGACCAATTTTTCCCGGACCTATTAAAAATAGCCCTGATCCACTATCAATTCGAAACCATACATCCCTTTTTGGATGGCAACGGACGTATAGGCAGGCTCATGATTGCGCTATATCTGGTAGAAAAGGGCATTCTAAAGAAACCGGTATTATACCTGTCTGATTTCTTTGAGAGAAACAGACAGCTCTATTATGATAATCTTAATAACGTACGCACTAAGGGAGACTTGAAACAATGGTTTAAATTTTTTCTGGTAGGCATTATAGAAACGGCAAAAAATGGGATTAATACTTTTGACGCTATTTTAAAACTCAAAAAAGAATGTGAGCTCAAAATACAGACAGTGGGAAAACATACACCTCACTTGTTAAAACTAATGGACAATCTTTATCAGGCCCCTATTATTGATCAACAACGGATAGCCTTCCTGACAGGTGTATCCAGGGGAACGGCCTATAAATTACTGAATGAATTAACAGCTTTGGACATTCTAAAGGAGATAACAACAGGGAAACGGAGTAAAAATTTTTGGTTCAAAGATTATGTCAGATTGTTTTAAATAAACGAAAGCAATAATCATGAAAACATTACAATTCAGGACAAATATCAAGTGCAGCGGCTGTGTGGAAAAGATCACGCCCTTCCTCGATAAAGCGGCAGGGCGGGGCAGCTGGACGGTAGATCTGGCAAGCGCTGACAAAACACTTACCGTCACCAATCCCGACGCCGGTGCCGGCGCTGTAACGGAAGCCATAGCCGCCGCCGGGTACCGGGCATCGGAAATGGTATAGCCCTTACCGTTATCAACGCACATAACGACAACCCCGGCAGTATTACCGCCCCGGCGCCGGGAAATGACGGCCCGCGTCGTCCAATACCAGCACCCAGTCGTTGTCATAGCCGCTGGAAGGCGGTGTAAAACGTTTTTCGCCCCTGGCCGGGAAGGTCCCGGCAGCCGCTGCCTTCCCGTCGCGGGGGCTGAACCACCAGGCCTTCAGCTCATCGCCCTGCAGCTTGCCCAGCTGTACGGTAAACGGCTGGCCCGTCGCCGAATATACCATAGCATAGCTGCCGTCGGAAGCCCTTGTGGCGGTGATATAATCTGCGCCGGAATGCCGGTCGCCCGTAAGGATGCTGTTATCCGGGATCCGCTGCAGGAAGGGCCGGGAGCACATCAGCCTTTTCACGATCCCGGCCTGGAAGGCGCCGGGCAGGTCCAGCGCGTCGTACCAATAGCGGGGCGGACCGTTCACCGGCTGCCGTTGCGGAGCATTGAACTGCCAGATATCATGACAGCCGTATGTGATGCCGAAGGCGCCGGCAAAGAGATCCCAGTAAAACTTCTTCCGCACGTCGGCCGCTTTGGAATAGCCATACTTTTTGGCATCAAAGCAAATGGGGTGGTCTTCGTAAAGCGATTCCCCGTCCAGCACAGGCTTCACAGGCTGAAGGTTATAATCGTGGGTGATCTTCAGGTACACCGCGTCATCCTTGCAGTGCCCGGTCTGGTGCATGTTGAAGTCCAGCCAGGCATCCCGGTGAAACCAATCTGAAGAGCCGCCCGGCTCATGCGGCTGGGGATGATAGGTGATGAGCGCACGGCCGGCGCCGCCCGCACCCGCTTCGATACCCTGGGCCATGGCCCTCCAGATGGCGAGGCTTTTTGCATCGCGGGGCAGGCGGTCGCCTCCCAGTATCCATATGATATTCCATTGATCTTTATACCGGCCGGCGAGGAAACGGCCGTATCCACGGGCATTGTCCACGGTAAAAATACCGTCTCCCTTATCCCGGGTATTGCGGACATTACTGCCCCAGGTCGGCAGCAACGCGATGAATATGCCCTCCCGCGCCGCCGCTTTGATCACCGCATCCATATCGCGGAAATAAGCCTCGTCGGGCTGCATCGGATCATCCCCGTGCAGCGGCAGATGTCCTTCCGCATTGGGAACATGCAACCCTCCTTCTTCGGCCAGTACTACCGCCTGGATCACGGTAAATCCCTTTTTACGCCGGTTGTGGAGATACTGCCGGGCCTCCTTCAGGGTCAGGCGGTGAAACAGCTCCCAGCCGGTATCCGCGAGCCAGAAGAAGGGAGTGCCGTCTTCGTATACCAGGAAGCGCCGGTTGTCCGAGACTTTCAGCCTTTGTTTTTTATACCGGTCCTGCGCATAGAGCGCAACGGTTCCCGGCAGCAGCAGGGCAACGAGCAGCAGCAGGACAACCCGCCGGGGGAATAAAGAGGATGGCGCCATTCTGATTTATTTCTTCAAAGATAATATTATGGCTGCGCCGCCCAAAAGAAAGGGCATCTTTCGCCGGTACAAACCGGCGCGATCAGGACGGCAGCCCCGGGTGCCGGGTTTGAATCACGGGATGCAAAAATTGCTTATTTTTATGAAGGCGCCCTGCGGCGCAGGCGCATCCTGCGCTGGGGCTGCACCTCATCACCCTTAAACCCGCTTTTATGAAAGTAATTCTGCTGATCGGCCGGATCCTTTTCTCGCTGATCTTTCTGATGACGGCGGTCAATCATTTCTCTCCCGCCACCGCCGCCTATGCCGAATCGCAACATGTCCCCGGCGCCGCCTTCCTGGTTCCCTTTTCCGGTATCATCGCGATCCTCGGCGCGCTGAGCATCATCCTGGGCTACCGGGCGCGGGCAGGCGCCTGGCTGATCGCGATCTTCCTAATTCCCGTCAGCTTTATGATGCACAATTTCTGGGCGGTGGCCGATCCGATGACCAGGCAGTTCCAGATGGCCATGTTTATGAAAAACCTGTCCATGCTCGGCGGGGCGCTGCTGATCGCCTACTTCGGATCAGGGCCGCTCAGCATAGACAGCAGAAAAACGCGTCTTACCGATTAAGGGCCGTCTGCAGCGACCGGCCGGAGCGCCGGGAGCGCCGTATCTGCCGCTGCAGCGCGGGAGAACATACGGTAGCTGTTTTTGATATAGGCATACAGGTCGTACTGGGTAGCGTTTTTCAGGAAGGGATACGAGGGGCGGTACCGCTTCAGGAAGAGGATCAGCGAGTCGTCGGGGATGAGGGGGATGATCTTTTTCACCACTTCAGGGTTAAAGACATGATCGATATATCTTTCCTGCTCGTAATTCAGCAGCTCCTGCCGGAAGCGCAGCTTCCGTTTATTGGCCCTGAAATGCGACCATTCATACAGCTTGTCGATATTGATGCCCACACCCAGGGGCGCCACGGCAATGATCTCACCCGCCCGCGGCTTATGATAATGAAAAAATTTATCGTACTCGCTGCGCAGCTTCGCTGAATCGCTGCGGTAAGTATGGGCGACAACGGCTATTTCCGGCAGCTGGTTCACCTTCCGGGGCAGCGTCACGGTAAGCTGCCGCCGCCCGCCGGCGGCCAGCTCCTTTTCTTCAAAGCCGAGGGCGGAGACCCGCAGCCGGTCGCCCGGTATGGCAGGGATGCTGAAGCCGCCGCTGTCGTCGGCCAGCACCACGGTATAGGTGGCCAGGTTGGCGATGCGCGCCCCGGGAACCGGGGAATGCGTGGCCGAGTCTTCCACCCGCCCGTGCAACGGCGTCTGCGCCGCTGCAGGACGGCAGCAACACCATAACGAAAGTAAAACAAGCGGTAAAAAGTAGCCTTGCTTCATTCCCGGAACCGGTTTGGGACATTTAATAAAGATAAGCCCTCCGGGCTGAACCGCAGCCGGCAAAGGACTTAAAAAAATGTTATTTTAGGATAATCTTTAAAAGACGAAATTTTTGATAAATATTAGATATATTTTTTCTCTCCTTTTGTCGGGTGAAGGAGCTCATCGACAAGGAGAAGAAGGCTATCGGCATACGTATCCGCCAATTTCGCAGCCTGCTCAGCCTTACCCAGTCACAGCTGGGCAAGGCTGCCGGCATTTCCAAAGACACCATCCGCTCCATGGAAGCCGGCAAGGGTTTTACCGGCGATTACCTCCTGGCCGTCAGTCACTTTTTCTCGATGAAGCTCTACGATTTCACCAACTACGATAAGCCGCTGCCCGATGAGCTGACCATACGGTCACAAATGCGGAGGTATCATCAGCAACACCGGTCGTCGGCCTATAAGATACTGGAAGAGCCGCCTCACCTCAACGCCGTCATCGAGTTCCGTTTGTCAAAGACCGCTTTTCTTCATACCCCCAGGAGCGTGAGAGAGATCATCGATTTCTGCCGGAGCGAATACAACCTTACCTTCAGAAGCGCATCGGTGAGCCAGGCGCTCAAGAACGCCGTAGACGACCGTATCCTGAAAAGGATTCCCAAAGACGGCCGGAATTATTTATACCAGGTGCTGAAGAAGAAATAAAGGGCTTCCCTGCTGTTTTTAAAATGATTAATATTACACCGGAAGAGCCGAGCGCTCTCATGCATTATGCGATCCGGTGCGCATATCCCCCTGGCAGAAGAAGCTTTCATACAGCTTTATGACGCATACAGCAAGCGCCTGTATGGCTTTATTCTTGCGCTCGTACATGCGCCGGCAGCAGCGGAAGATCTTACCCAGGAACTCTTCCTGAAGCTATGGGTAAACCGGGAAAGCCTGTCGTCTGTCAACCACATAGAACATTACCTCTTTGCCATGGCGCGGAACAAGGCGCTGAATTATATCCGGAAAGCGCAGAACGACGAACGTGTTATGGCCCTCCTGAAAAACAGCATGCATGAAGCCGTTTCCCCGGTAGAGCATCAGGTGGCTTTTTCGGAATACGAGCAGCTGGTCGGACGGGCGCTGGAACGGCTGTCTCCCCAGCGCAGCCTTGTTTTCAGACTGAGCCGCTATCAGGGGTACGACCTGGAGGAGATCGCCAGCCGGCTTCAGCTTTCCCGCAACACCGTAAAAAACCATCTCTCCCAGGCGCTCCGTTTTATCCGGGGCTATCTCACCGACCATCACTTCCCGTTTCTCCTGCTCCTGTTTTTGCTGACCCGGTAAAAATTTTCCGGCCGGTTAGTCCTCTTTTCGTCCTGAAGTGTCTTGCTTATATGGCGGCAGACTCGGAAAGGCTGAATCATCTCTTTGAGCGATACCTCCGGCGGGAATGCACGCCGGAAGAAGTGGAGGAACTGGTGTCGCTCCTGCAGCAGGCAGATACCGGAGAAAAGCTCTCCGGCCGGCTGTCGGCGCTTTGGGAAACGCTGTCCGCAGAAAAGAAAAGCTACCCGGTGGACTGGCGGGAGATGTATAAGAACGTAACGGGTCATCCGTCAACGTCTTCCGTACGGATCCTCCGGCGAAGGCGGCTTTACCTTACCGCCGCTGCAACGGCCGCCCTGCTGCTGGGTTCTGCGGCCGTTTATTTCCATGATCATACCCCTTTGCGGTCGCCGCAGGCTTCGGCAGGCGTCCGGCAGGAAATTACCCCCGGGGGCAACAAAGCCCGGCTGACCTTATCCGACGGGACGACCGTCCCGCTGGGCGAAGCGGAAAAGACCATACCGGTCCGGCAGGGAAACGTACGCGTCAGACAGGACAGCGGGGCGCTGACCTATCATGCCCTGCAGGGGAATACGTCACCGGCATCACCAGAATACAACACGCTCTCCACGCCGCGCGGAGGGCAGTACCAGCTGCAGCTTTCCGACGGCACACGGGTATGGCTCAACGCCGCCTCCTCGGTCCGCTACCCCACGGTATTTACCGGAAAAACGCGGGAAGTGGGGATAACCGGGGAAGCCTATTTCGACGTGGCGCCCGATCCCGACCGTCCCTTCGTGGTCCGTGCCAACCATACGGAAGTGAAGGTATTGAGCACCGAATTCAACATCGATGCCTATCCCGACGAGCACCGGGTACGCACTACCCTTGTGAAAGGAAAGGTAAAGGTCCGGCCCGAAGGAAACAATGGCAGAGCGCTGCTCCTGCAGCCGGGACAGCAGGCAGAATCGCCGGAGGACGGCCCGACGCTGCTGGCAGCCGCCGATGTGGACGAGGCCACCGCCTGGAAACGGGGATTGTTCGTCTTTCATAACGACGACCTGGCCTCCATCATGCGAAAGCTGGGCCGCTGGTATGACATAGAAGTAAGTTATAAAGAAAACCGGCTTCCCTCCAGCCACTTTACGGGGGCCATACGCCGGCAGGAGAATATCGGCAGGGTGCTGGAAATGCTGGCCCTCACCGGGGGAGCTCATTTTGAGGTGCGGGGCCGGCAGGTCATCGTCACCCCCTGAGCGGGCGACCGGACCTTTTTTTAGGGTAAAAAAACAAATCCGGGAATGCGGCAACATTCCCGGAGGATATTTCATAAACATCAGGCAGGACAGCCCATGTTCATTCAAAACCAAACCAAGATATGCAACAATCATTACCCGGACAAACCAGATATGGCCGGCCCCGGGCATTCACAAAAACCTTCCGGATCATGAAACTGGCCCTGACGCTCATGCTGACGGTCTGCATGAAAACTTCGGCGGCGGTATACGCCCAGCAGACGCGGATCACCCTTTCCCTCAAAGCCGCCACCCCGGAAGAGGCGTTTGCGGCCATCCGGCAGCAAAGCGGTTATTTGTTGCTCTATAACAACGAAAAAGTCGGCCAGCTGCAGAAAAAGATCTCGGTACAGGTAGAAAATGCAACGATCGGGGAAGCGATGGATAAATGTCTGGAGGGCCTTCCCCTCTCCTGGCGGATCATGGACAATACCATCATCATCACGCCCCGGCCGTCTTCCCCTTCGACAGCAGAACAGCCGCCGGCAAAGGCGCCGCCGGTTACCGGCACGGTAAGCGACAGCACCGGCCAGCCGCTCGTGGGCGTATCCGTGAAGATAAAAGATGGCAGCGGGGGTACGGTCACCGATGCCAGCGGCCGCTTTGAGCTGGAAGCCCCCGAAGACGCCGTGCTGGTGTTCAGTTATATCGGCTACCAGCTCAGGGAAGTACCGGTAAACGGCAGCCGGAACCTGACGGTGCACCTCCGGGCCGTATCCAATACCCTGGACCGCCTCGTGGTGGTAGGCTACGGCGTACAGAAAAAATCCAGCCTCACCAGCGCCGTATCGGATATCCAGGGAGATGCGCTGGTAAAACGCCCCGTATCCAATGCTCCCCAGGCCTTACAGGGCCTTGCGCCCGGCGTTACCGTGGAAGATCGGGGCGGGGCGCCCGGAAAAGCCAACGCCGCCATCCGGATCCGCGGGGTCACCACGCTGGGCAACAACGATCCCCTGGTGATGGTAGACGGGGTAGAACAAAGCCTGCAGGATATCAACCCGAATGATATTGCATCCGTGACCGTGCTCAAGGATGCCGCCTCTACGGCGATCTACGGATCACGGGCTGCCAACGGTGTGGTGCTGGTCACCACCAAAAGGGCCAGCGCCGGAAAGCTGAAGGTGCACTACGACGGATATTATGCCATTCAGAGAAGCATCTACCATCCCAAGCACATGGGACTCGAAGATTACCTTAACCTGCAGAACAACGCTTCGGTCAATGCCGGTGGCGACCCCAAATATACCCCACAGCAGATACAGGACTGGGTACACGCTACCGACCGGTATAAATATCCCATGCCGAATGTGTGGTTCGACTATTTCCTGAGCCCCGCCCCGCAAAATAACAATACCCTTTCCCTGGAAGGAGGCAATGAACAGATCAGGACCATCGTAACCCTCAACTATTTTAATCAGCAGGGGATCATACCGCAGTCGTCCGGCGATAAAAAAGAAGTGCGCGTGAACACCGATCTGAAGGTATCCAAAAGGATATCGGTATCCGGCGACTTCAACTACCGCATCAAGGATTACCTGTCCCCGCTGCATGAAAGCCAGGCCTTCCGGTACATGCTGAGCGGCTCCAACTTCGCCGTGCCGCGCTACCCGGACGGCACCTACGGACTGGGCTCCGAAAATTACAGCCCCCTGGTGACCGATGTGCTGGACGGCTCTTCCAATGCCGCCGGCCGCTATGGGTTTTTCAACCTGAAAGCCAATATCGAGCTGCTCAAAGGCCTGCATTTCCAGACACAATATGCGGGAAGGCTGGAGTCGTTTACGCAGAAGAATTTTGCCAAATCGTATGAGATCCGGGACTATTACAACAAGGATAATATCCTGAAATCGGTCAGCCCCAACAGCCTCACCGAGATCCGTAACAACGAATCGGAATATACGCTGAACAACCTGCTGACCTATGACGCGGTATGGGGCAAACATACGCTCAATGCCCTGCTGGGCTATTCCCAGGTCGCCTTCAAAGCGGACACCCTCTCCGCCTACCGGAACGGCTTTTATAACAACGATGTGCAGGCGATCTCCCAGGGCGCCGACGATTCCCGCGACAACAGCGGGCACGATTACTCCTGGGGGCTGCGTTCCTATTTCGGACGGCTGACCTATAACTACGCAGACCGGTATTTTTTCGAGGCGAATGCCCGGTATGACGGGTCTTCACGCTTCACCGGAAAAAACAAATACAGCTTTTTCCCCTCCTTCTCCGGCGCATGGCGGCTGTCCCAGGAATCTTTCTGGGAAGGGCTGGCGCCTGTGCTCAGTGAGTTCAAGCTCAGAGGCTCCTGGGGGAAAACGGGTAACCAGGCGGTAGATCTCTACTCGTATTACGAAGCGTTGTCTGCCTATAATTATAATTTCGGCGGCAATGCGGCCCAGGGGATCATCCAGACCACCCTCGCCAACCAGGATCTGACCTGGGAAACCAACACCCAAACCGATGTGGGGCTGGACGCCGCGCTGCTCAGGGGAAAGCTGGGTCTGACCTTCGATTATTATGTCAAAAAAACGACCGGTATCCTGCTGGTGCTGCCCATCCCCGGCACCGTAGGGCTGATTGCGCCTCCCCAGAATGCCGGTGTGGTGCAGAACAAAGGCTGGGAACTGTCCCTCACCTACCGCGATCAGCTGGGCGCGCTGCAGTATAACCTGACCGCCAACCTATCGGATATACGCAATAAGATACTCAGTCTTGCCGGCACCGGACCCTATATCAACGGCTCGCCGAACGAGGTGCTGACGATCCGGAAAGAAGGGCTCCCCATCGACGCGTATATGGGGTATAAAACCCTCGGGTACTTCACCTCCCAGGATGAAATTGACCACTATCCCGTTTTTGACCCGGGTACCAAGCCGGGAGACCTGAAGTATGCCGACGTAAACGGGGACAATGCCATCAATGCCGACGATTATGTAGTGCTGGGCTCAAGTATCCCCAGGTACACCTATAGCCTGAACATCGGCCTTACCTATAAGAATTTTGATGCGAACATCTTCTTCCAGGGTGTGGGAAAAGCCAACGCCCTCCCTTCGGGCGCGCTCCGGGAAGAGGGCAACTGGGGCGGCTTTACCCTGGACATGCAAAAGGACTACTGGACGCCTGAAAATACCCATGCAGCCTTCCCCCGCCCCGAAGCCAATTCCATACGCAATTCGCAGATGTCGGATTTCTGGATGATCAACGCGGCCTACCTGAAGCTGAAAAACCTTCAGATCGGCTATACCCTTCCTGCTTCGCTTACGGAGAAGTGGCATATCCAAAAGGCAAGGGTATACCTGAGCGGCTCCAACCTGCTGACCTTTTCCGAAGCTACCCAATACGGACTCGATCCCGAGTTTCCCTCGGGAAGGCTGGATTATTATCCGCAGGTATCCCTTTATACCGCCGGCATTAACCTTGATTTCTGACCCGATCAAAAAGAAAAAATGAAATACAAGCTATATATCCTTTTCGCCCTGGTGCTGGCCGGCTGCCAGCCCCACCTGCTGGATACCGTGCCCAACGACCGCGTCACCACGGCCATTTTCTGGACCCAGGAAAAGGACGCCGTCCTGGCCTGCAACGCCCTGTATAATTACCTGGAAGGAATGGAAATATTTTCCTGGGATGCCATGTCCGATATCGCCAGGCCCAACCAGAACTTTATGGATGAGGCCTATATCGTCAAAGGCACCTTCGATCCCCTGAACGGGCTGATCGAAACCCGGTGGAACAACGCCTACAAAGGCATCCGCGCCGCCAATTATTTCCTGGAAAACGTGGACAAGGTACCCACGGAAGACACAGATCTCGTTGCCCGGCTGAAGGGCGAAGCCCGCTTTATCCGCGCTTATCTCTACTTCCGCCTTGGCTCCGTGTTCGGTGGCGTGCCGCTGATCACCAAGACCATCTCCATCGAGGAAGGCAAAGCGCTGACCCGCACGCCCGTATCCGGGATCTGGGATTTCGTGGATAAGGAATTTCATACTGCCGCCGGAGAGCTGCCTGACAAAGCCGCCGAGCCGGGCAGGATCACAAAGGGCGCCGCGCTGGCCTTCGACGCCCGGGCCATGCTTTTTGCCGGGCGCTATGACAAAGCCGCCGAAGCTGCAAAAGCGGTCATGGACGCCAAGATCTATAGTCTTTATCCCAGCTATGAAAAGCTGTTTTCCTATGATGCGGAAGACAACAGCGAGGTCATACTGGACAAACAGTTCATCAAAAGCGTGCAGGCCAACAACGCCTTCGACCTGCTGGCGCCCTATTCGCAGACGGCGGCCGGCAACATCGTGCCGGTAAAAAAGATCGCGGATGCTTACGAAATGTCCAACGGCATGCCGATCGATGCGCCGGGCAGCGGCTTCGACCCGAAGCAGCCCTATAAGAACCGCGATCCCCGTCTCGGCTATTCGCTGTATGTGCCGGGCAGCAAACTGCCCGACGGCTCCGCTTACAACTCGGTTCCCGGCAGCGGTTCGGCCGATGCGGTGGGATATAAGCCCGGCTCCACCAAAAGCGGCTTCAACATCAAAAAGTATATCAACAAGGAAGATGCGGCAGACCGTGCGAACTGCGGCATCAACATCATCCTGATGCGGTATGCGGAAGTGCTGCTTACCTATGCCGAAGCCCGTATCGAACAAAACAAGATAGACGGCTCCGTATACGATGCCATCAACGAAGTGCGGCAACGGCCCGATGTAAAGCTGCCCCCTGTAACGGGCACGCATACCCAGGAAGAGATGCGGACCATCGTCCGCCGCGAACGCACGACCGAGCTCGCTTTCGAGGGCCAGCGCTTTTTCGATATCCGTCGCTGGAAAACGGCTGAAGACGTCATGAACGGTCCTTCCTATGGGATGACCTATGTGGATGGCAGCGGCCGGCTGGTCACCATAAAGGACGAAGCCTTTGTGGAGTTTTTTGATCCCAAACGCGACTATGTATGGCCCGTCCCGCAAAAAGAAATTGACCTGGACCCGCAGCTGGAACAGAACCCGGGATGGTAAGCCACAACTTTTTCCGAATGAATTATCGTATGATACAGCACCCAAAAAGAAAGATCAAAACAGGCCTCTTACTCGGACTGTGCCTAATACTGTCCACCGGGCTTACCGCCCAGCGGCGCACCGATACGCCGGCCCTGATCCCGGCGCCGCAATCCGTGGAGTGGACCGGCGGCAACTTCGCCCTGTCCCGCTGCCGGGCAGTCGTGGTCAGCGATCCTTCCCTCGAAAAAGAAGTGTCCCGCTGGCAACAACGGATGGGGCTGCACATTCCCGTAACGCAAGGCGGAGGAGATGAGCCCAACTCCCTGCGGGTGATCCTCGAAAAGGTAAACGTCCCCATGGGAGCAACGGAAGCCTACCGGCTGGAGGCGGATTCCAAAGGCATAACGCTGGCCGCCAATACACCGCACGGCATCTTCAACGGACTGCAGACGCTCGCCCAGCTAACGGCCGGTAATCATAACGTCCCGGGCTGTCATATCGTGGACTACCCGGCTTACCCATGGCGCGGCTTTATGGTGGACGTGGGCCGGAATTACCAATCCCCCGAGCTGCTGAAACAGCAGATCGACATCATGTCGCGCTACAAGCTCAACGTCTTTCATTTCCATCTCACCGAAGATGTGGCCTGGCGGCTGCAGATCAGAAAATATCCCCGGCTCACCGCGGCGGAGACGATGACGCGCAACAAGGGTAAGTTTTACAGCATAGCCGAAATGAAGGACCTGATCCGCTATTGCCGCGAACGGCATATCACCCTTGTGCCGGAGCTGGACATGCCCGGGCACAGCAAGGCCTTCTTCCGCGCCATGGGTACGGATATGCAAAGCGATAGCGGGCTGCATATCGTCAAAGAGATCCTCCGCGAAGTATGTACCACCTACGACGTGCCTTATATCCATATCGGCGGAGATGAGGTTGCCATCCGCAACAAGCGCTTCCTGCCCGAAGTGGCGCGGCTGATCGCCGGCTACCACAAGCAGGTCATCGGTTGGGCGCCGGGCGGTAATTATCCGGAGAATACCATCCGTCATGTATGGGGCAACCGCGCCGAACCGGATATCCGTGCCGGCGCGCGGTATATCGACTCCCGGGACCTCTACCTGAGCGATATGGATCCGGAGAGCAGCGTCGTCACGATCTTCGACCGGCAGCTCGGCGGCAGGGTCCGGGGCGACAGCCAGCTGCTGGGGGCCGAGATATGCCTCTGGGACGACCGGAGGATGGCGCGCGAAGAAGATCATCTCATCCAGAATGCGGTGTACCCCGATATGCTCGCCTTCGGAGAACGGAGCTGGAAAGGCGGAGGCTACCCGGGCACCGTGCTGAGCATCGGTCCCGACACTTCGGCCAGGGCCAAGGAGTTCAAGGCCTTCGAGCAACGCCTGCTCGCGCACAAGAAGGCTTATTTCTCAAAACTGCCCTTTCCTTACGCCGGGCAAACCCGGCTCCGCTGGAAGCTGTTCGGCCCGTTCGAGAACAACGGCAACACCGGCGCATCCTTCTGGCCGGAATACGCCGATAGCACCCCGCTGGATTCAGCCGCTTCCGTCCGCGCTACGGGAGCCACCCTGTGGCTCTGGTATCACAACAATGACCACAACTACGAGTCCTGGATCCCGGAGCCGCGGCAACATACTACCTGGTACGCCTATACGCGGCTCTGGTCATCGTCAGATACCACCATCCGCATGTGGATCGGCTTCAGGAACCTGCTCCGCTCCCTGGCCCGGGAAACGCCGGAAGCCGGCACCTGGGATGAAAAGCAAAGCAACATCCGGATAAACGGAAAGATCATTCCCCCGCCGGCCTGGAAATATCCCGGCCGCCAGCTCCACAAAGACCTGGAGCTGCCGCTGACCGACGAGAACTATTACTTCCGCCCGCCCGCATTCGTATCGCTGAAAAAAGGATGGAACACTATCCTTGTAAAGCTGCCGCTGCTGATGCCGGAATCGTTTGAACCCTGGCAAAGAAGATGTATGTTTACCGTGATACCCGTTCACCGCGAAGCGGGCGATATCAACTGGTATGCGGATCCGGTCCGCTCCGATCCGGACCGGTAACGGCAGCGCGGACGGCCTTGCCGGTGAAGCCGCTTACGGAAATTTTCGCTTATCGGAATTTATAGAAACAGCATAAAACAATCGCTATGAAGTTTTTGATCTCCAGCCTGGCCCTCTGTCTGCTTTGTACGACGTTCTCTGCCTCGGCAGCGCCCGGCCGGGACAGCCTTACCGGAAAATTCAGCCTCCTGCCCCGGCCCCAGAAGCTGGAATGGCAGTCCGGCCCCGGCATCGCCGCCAATGCCCTGCGGGGTATTCACCTTCAGGGTATCGACAAAAGACCCGTGCTGTACGGAACAACGCTGGCTGCGCTGCCCGTAGCCGCGCAGGGCGGAAAAGGCGTGCTCTCCCTGACCCTGTCGGATGATCCCGCCCTTCCCGAATCCCCCGAAGGATATATCCTCACCATCGCCAATGGGGAAGTTGCCATCCGCGCCCGGGCGGCCGCCGGTCTTTTTTATGGCTGCCAGACCCTGGGGCAGCTCCTCGAAGACGCCCGGGACCAGCAGGTGCCCGTACCCGCCTGCAGGATCACCGATTATCCGGATATCGCCTACCGGGCGGTACACCTGGACCTGAAGCACCATATGGACCACGTGCGTTACTATTACGACATGATGGACCGCCTCGCCAGGATCAAGGTCAACGCCGTCATTGTGGAGTTTGAAGACAAGCTGCGTTACCGCAAGGCCAAAGCCGTCGGCGCCAGCGATGCCATCTCCGTGGAGCAGTTTGCCGCGCTGAGCCGCTACGCACACGACCGTAATATCGAGATCAGCCCGCTGGTACAGGGGCTGGGGCACGCTTCCTTTATCCTCAAGCATGAAGAGTACAAGCGGCTGCGGGAAGACAGCACCTCCGACTGGGCTTTTTCCCCGCTGGACCCGGATACCTATAAGCTGCAGTTCTCGCTCTATGAAGATGCCATCGCCGCCACGCCCTATGGCAAATACCTCCATGTGGGGGGCGATGAGGTGGGCCGCCTCGGCAGCTCGGCCCTCTCCAAAAAATCCGGCATGAAGCCCTTTGAGCTGCAGATGTACTGGCTCAGGAAAGTATGCGAATTTGCCAAAGCGCATCACCGTATACCCATCTTCTGGGACGATATGGTCTTTAAGCTGGCCGATCTTTACAAGACCACCTATGATCCCGCGCTGACGCCGGCGGAAACCGAAAAGATATGGTCGGAAAACAGGCAAAAGCTGGATGAAAATATCCGGCTGTTTCCCACCAACTGCGTGTATATGCGCTGGAGCTACAGCCATCCTTCCCTGCCGGGCAACATCAATGCGCTGCGGTGGTACAAGACGAATCATCTCAGCGCCATGGCCGCCACCGCGGCCCAACAGACGGCGATGATGCTTCCCAGGGAACACTCCAACTTTGAATCCATCAAAGACTTCTGCCGGATCACCGCCGAACAGGACCTCGACGGCATCCTGTGCACCGTATGGGACGACAGCTCCCCCCACTTCGAAACGGTCTGGCGGGGTCTGCATTATTTTGCCCTGTTCAGCTGGCATTATACCGACATCCCGCTGCAGCAGGCAGCGGCAATATTCCGCCACCGCTTCTACGGACCGGCCCTGAGCGATCCCACCCATGAGATCGAGGATGTGCTGGAGCGCAGCCTCCCCTTCTGGGAAACGGCCCTGCTGGAAAAAGGCGGCAGAAAAAGCGCCGTAAAGGAGATGGACCTGGTGGCCTTACCCGATGCCGGCAGCCCCGGCACATGGAGTGAAAAATACCGCGAAAGGCTGGCGGATGCCCGGGTGGCCCTGGCGCGGTACGACACCGTCCGCAACCGTATCCGGACCGATATGAAGCTGGCCGGAAGAAACCGGTATTCCCTTGAGCTGCTCGATCAGCTCAATGCCCTGCAGATCTACCCCTCCCAGCTACTCATCCTGCTGGAAGCCTACGACAAGGCACCCGCCTCCGGCAAGAAGGCAAAGCTGAATGAGATCCGGCAATATGTCGGAAGCTTTGCAAAACGCAGAAAGCAATTTGAAGCGGTATTCGCTCAAACCCGGGTGCTGTCCAAGCCGGACGACTACCTGCAGGATTCCAATTTCCATCACCATATCGCCAATACTACCCGGAGCAGCGATTGGATGTACCTGGTAGAAATGGCCATGAATGCGGAAATACGGAAATGGACCTCGCTGGAGAATACGCCCTCGCAGCTTACCGTTCCCCGGGAGAACACGAACGGTGAAGGGCATTAACGGTATGCGGCCCCAGGCGATATTCTTGCCGCATCCGTAGAAAAAAATCCCCTGCATGGTTTTCGTGCAGGGGTCTTCAAAACGTAAACCCGTTCAATGCCAGCCGGTAATATCCCGGCGAAACAACGGCATACAAGTTGGCGCGGAGGAAGAAGATAAACCCTGCAGCCATGAAACAGTCCAATAATCTTCCCCGGCATCCGGCAACAAATGCCAAAAAAACAAAAGCAGAAAACAAAGACACGCTGGACAGCCGCAAAAACGAGGAATTTGAATTTAAGGGCGACGACGTAACCCACAACCGGAAAGCCACAAAAAAAGGCAAGAAAAAGAACGGGTAAGCTTTTCTACCCCTGCTTGATAAATTCCTTCAGGGCTGCTGCCTGATTGTGCCGCTCATCTTTGGCGCCATACAGGAGAGTGACCCGCTTATGCGCCTTTATCCGCGTCAGCAAGGTCTCAAAAGCATCCGAACCGCCAAGCTCTGTCCGGTATTTTTTGACAAACTGCGGCCATTTCTCCGGCTCGTGGTTGAACCATTTTCGCAGATCTGCGGAAGGCGCTACCTCCTTCAGCCATTCGTCGATATGCGCGGCTTCTTTCTTCAGGCCGCGGGGCCACAAACGGTCTACCAGGATGCGGTATCCGTCAGCCGTGGAAGCGGGCTCGTATATTCTTTTTATAGTAACGCTCATGACTAAACGCTTTTGTTGTTCAGGATAAGGTGCTGAATGCCGCCAGGTATTTATCGATATAGCTTTGCCGTTGCGCATATCTGTACTGCATAATAAACCGCGGATGCTCCAGCGGGATGATCTTTTTGAAAAAGCCCTGCTCATCGTTCAGGCGGCGCAGGAACTTCCCGTTCTTTCCGCTGCCAAAGCAAAAGCAAACATCCGTCTTTATGCCCAGCGCAATCAGCTTGCCGATACTTTCAATGATAAACCCCTCGGTGGCGCCGAGGAGCTCCCGGCTGTCGTAATAATTGTAATTCTTTTCCCGGCCGGCTGCATCTACCGAAGTGAACCCGAGCGGGCAGGGCGAGTTGATAAAAAGATCGCGGTAGAAAGCTTCAGCGCCGCCGTAGGCATTGATCACCTCATAAACAAAAACAGAAGAGGGCTCGTGGGTGATCTTTCCCTCGTAGCCGATACCGCATTCGCTCTGCAGTCTTTTCGGATCGGTAAACGGGATGCCCGTCAGCCCCGCGCCGAAACGGCCGGGGTTGATCCCCAGGATAATGCGCCTCGGGCGGTTGTCGCTGAAATATTTACGGTAAAAAGTCTCCATGATCTGCAGGGCAGGGCCCGGCGTCTGAAAAGGATTCATCACCCGGATGTCCGGCGGCAACGGCGCGCCGGTATACTCCAGCTGCCGGTGAAACCGGATGGCTTTTTCTGCAAAGGTCATAGGCTGAAATTACGATTTATTCCGGAACGGGGACGATCGGCGCGGGCAGTTATGACAGGATAGCACGAGCCGTGTTCTTTCGGAAGAAAACGCAGTTACTGCCGCAGCACAAAAAATAAAGAATGCTTATCTTGTGAGATCATCAATAACATTGTTATGCACTCCACCCGCCGTGATTTCCTGAAAAATGCCTCCCTTGCAGCTGCCGGTACCGGCATCGCCGGACTTACCCCCCTTCCGCTTTTCCCCGCCGCCAAACGGGTATCGCCCAATGAAAAGATCGTGGTAGCCCTTATCGGGGCCCGCAACATGGGCTTCGGCGATCTTGAAAATGCGATGAAGCAACCGGGAGTGGAATGCGCCGCCCTCTGCGATATCGACGACGAGATCCTGAACCGGCGGGCTGCCGACGTAGAGAAAAGACAGGGAAAAGCCCCCGAGAAATACAAGGACTTCCGCAAGCTGCTGGAACGGAAGGATGTCGATGCCGTTATCATCGGCACGCCGGACCACTGGCACTGCCTCATCATGGCCCATGCCTGTGAAGCCGGCAAGGACGTGTACGTGGAAAAGCCGATGGCCAACTCCATCGGCGAGTGCAACGCCATGGTAAAAGCCGCGCGACGATACAACCGCGTGGTGCAGGTGGGACAGCAGCAGCGCAGCGGGGCTCACTGGAAGCAGGCCATGGACTTTATGAAGGCCGGCAAGATAGGACAGCTGCGGAAAGTGCTGGTATGGGGCAACTTCGGCTACGGCATCGGGCAGAAAAAGGTACCCGACAGCGCGGTTCCGCCCGGCGTGGATTTCGACATGTGGCTGGGGCCCGCCCCGCAGCGGAGCTTTAACGCCGCCCGCTTCCACGGCAGCTGGCGGATGTTCTGGGACTATGGCGGAGGGTTGATCACCGACTGGGGCGTGCACCTGCTGGACATGGCCCTCTGGGTAAAAGACATAAAGGAGCCCCCGCTGGCCGTGATGTCTTCCGGCGGTAACCGGGCTTACCCCGATCACGCGCACGAAACTTTTGACACCCTCGCGGTCAACTACGAGCTGAAAGACTATGACATCACCTGGCAGCACACCGCCGGTACCGAAAGCGGCCCCTATGGACGCAACTACGGTCTCGCCTATATCGGCAACGACGCTACCCTCGTGATCGACCGCGGCGGCTGGGAGCTTTTCCCCGAAAAAGAAAAAGGACAGGACAAGGTGCCGGATATGCCTTTTCAAAAGGGACGCGACTATCACGAGGACCACATGAAAAATTTCCTGGAGTGCATAAAGAGCCGCAAAGACCCGAACTGCACCGTGGAAAATGCCCGGCTCGTGGCCCTCTACGCGCATGCGGGCAACCTGTCCCTGCGTACCCGATCGCGCCTCGAATGGGATGAAGGACGGCAGCATTTTCGCGACAACCCCAGGGCCAACGCCCTGATCACGCCGGCTTACCGCCGGCCCTGGAAGCTGCCGGGTTAAAAGCGCAATACCCCGGCAAATGGGCGGGCTACCGGATTTTCTTGCACCCCGGCTTGCAAACCCCGGCGGATTGGCGTATCTTTAGTAGTGCGCTTTACCGAGGCGCAGCCTCCACCCATGTCCGTAAAACAGGCTGAGCTATGCGAACCTATTGCAGAATCCTCTCGTTGATTACCCTGCTGACGGCTGCCGGCATCTGGCTGGTATCCTGCCACCAGAAAAGCGCCGGTCCCGGCGGCGAAGCATCGGGGCAGCTCCCTGATGTGGTGGATTACAACTTTGATATCCGGCCCATCCTTTCCGACAAATGCTATACCTGCCACGGTCCCGACGCCAACAAACGCAAGGCCGGTCTCCGGCTGGACGTCGCGGAAAATGCATACAAAGCGCTGAAGGATAACCCTGACGCACACGCCCTGGTACCCGGGCACCCCGACCGCTCCGAAGTATACCTGCGCATCAGCAGCAAGGACACCGCCGAGATGATGCCGCCCCCCGAAAGCAACCTGAAGCTGACAGATTTCCAGATCAGCCTGATCAAAAAATGGATCAAGCAGGGCGCCAAATACGAACGGCATTGGGCCTTTACCCCGCCCGAAAAAGAGCCGCTCCCCGCTGTAAAGGAAAAGCAGTGGCCCAAAAACGCCATCGACTATTTCGTCCTCAGCAAGCTGGAAAAAAACGGGCTGAAGCACAGTCCCGAGGCCGATAAGGAACGCCTGCTCAAGCGCGTAAGCCTGGACATTACCGGTCTGCCGCCCACCCTCGCCATGATGGACCGTTTTCTGCAGGACTCCTCCGCCGGCGCCTATGAAAAGATCGTGGACGAGCTGCTCCAAAGCAAGGCCTACGGCGAACGCATGGCCGTGTACTGGATGGATGTGGCCCGCTATGCGGACTCCTACGGTTATCAGGACGACAATATCCGCACACAATGGCCCTGGCGGGATTGGGTCATCAAGGCCTTTAACGAAAACATGCCTTACGACCGCTTCGTGACCTGGCAGCTCGCCGGCGACCTCCTTCCGAATGCCACCCCCGAGCAGATCCTGGCCACGGCCTTTCTTCGCAATCATAAATATACCGAAGAGGGCGGGGTGATCCCGGAAGAATACCGCGTCTCCTATGTGGTGGATAAAACCAATACCTTCGGCAAAGGCATTCTCAGCGTAACCGTACAATGCGCCAATTGCCATGATCATAAGTACGATCCCATCTCGCAGAAAGATTATTTTTCCCTCTACGCCTTTTTTAACAACTCCTATGAAGAAGGATACGAAGGGGATGTATCGACATCCAAACCGGCCAAAACCCCCATCCTCCGTATCAGTCACCAGGAGATAAAAGACCTCCTCACCTTTATCCACGACCCCGATACCAGCTCGCTTATGGTATCGGTAATGGGGGAACGGGAGCCCGACTCCATGCGCAAGACCTATCTGCTGGCCCGCGGCAATTACGAAACCCCAACGGTGGAAGTGCAGCCCTCCACCCCCGCGGCCATCATGCCTTTTGATACCACCCGCTATCCGCGCAACCGCCTCGGTCTTGCCGAATGGACCTTCAGCCGTAAAAATCCCCTGACCGCCCGCTCATTTGTCAACCATATGTGGCAGGAGCTGTTCGGCAGGGGCATCGTAAAAACCTCCAACGACTTTGGCATGCAGGGCGAGCTGCCCTCCCATCCTGAGCTGCTCGACTGGCTGGCGGTAGACTTTATGGATCATGGCTGGGACATGAAGCGGCTGATCAAGACCATCGTGCTTTCATCTACCTACCGGCAGTCCGCCGCCGCCCCGCGGGAGCAGGTGGAGCAGGACCCGGACAACAAGCTGCTGGCCCGCGGACCGCGGGTGAGGCTGCCTGCCGAATTCATCCGCGACCTCGTACTTTCGAGCAGCGGGCTGCTGGTCAACAAGATCGGCGGGCCCAGCGTAAAGCCATACCAGCCCGAGGGGTTGTGGGAATCGGCTACCTCCGGACGCGGAGTGCTGGCCACCTATGTGCAGGACCACGGGGAAAGCTTGTACCGCCGCGGCCTGTACTCCTTTATCAAGCTGACCGTACCGCCGCCCAGCATGCTCATCTTCGACGCCAGCAACCGGGATGTCTGCGAGGTGCAGCGGCTGCGTACCAACACGCCCCTGCAGGCCCTCGTGATGATGAACGATCCCACCGTGCTGGAAGCCTCCCGCGTGCTGGCCGCCAACCTCCTCAGCCAGGGGAGCGGGCAGCAGCAGCTGGTGACCGCCTTCCGCCGGATCGTATGCCGGCGCCCTTCGGCAAAAGAAGTAAAGCTGCTGAACGATTACTGGCAGGACCGGAAAAAATATTTTGCGACACATGCCGCGGAAGCCCGTAAGCTCATCCAGGCCGGGGAATACCCCCAGCGCAAGGATGTGCAGCCCGTGGCGCTTGCCGCCTTCATGCAGGTGGTGAACACCATATACAATATGGA
This sequence comes from Compostibacter hankyongensis, assembly GCF_039541075.1. NCBI lineage: Bacteria > Pseudomonadati > Bacteroidota > Chitinophagia > Chitinophagales > Chitinophagaceae > Compostibacter > Compostibacter hankyongensis. The sequence continues at coordinate 224,710 of NZ_BAABFN010000006.1, forward strand.
TGAAACCATCACGAAAACCTGACATTATGGAAAAAGAAGCCTTAGAGTACGGACTTACGATGAACCGTCGCCGCTTTCTTTCCCGGCTGAGCCTCGGGTTAGGGACGGTGGCCCTCGGCTCCCTGCTGGTGCCCGGTCTTTTCAGCGGGCTGGGCGGCAGCGAAGAAGAGGAGATGATCCCGGGTCTGCCCCATTTTGCCCCCAAGGCCAAACGGGTGATCTATCTTTTTCAGAACGGCGCGCCCTCCCAGCTCGAAACCTTTGACTATAAACCCAGGCTGCGGCAGATGATGGGGCAGGAGCTGCCCGCCTCCATCCGCATGGGACAAAGGCTCACCGGCATGACGGCCGGGCAGAGCTCCTTTCCGCTGGTGGGCTCGTACTACGACTTCAAACAATACGGCCAGTCGGGGGCCTGGATCAGCGAAAAGTTTCCCCATATCGCCGGTATCGCGGACGACATCTGCATCGTCAAATCCATGTATACCGAGGCGATCAACCACGACCCCGCCCTCACCTTTTTCCAGACCGGCGCCCAGCAGGGCAACCGCGCCAGCATGGGCGCCTGGGTCAGCTACGGGCTGGGCACGGAAAACAAAAACCTGCCGGCCTTCTGCGTACTGCTGTCCCGCGGCAAGGGCAACGGGCAGGGCGTATACTCCAAGCTGTGGAGCAACGGCTTTCTGCCCTCCATTCACCAGGGTGTGCAATTCAGCAGCGGGGACAACCCCATCCTGTATCTGAGCGATCCGAACGGCATGAGCAAGTCCTCCCGCCGCAAGATGCTGGATCATGTGGCCGAACTGAACGACATGTCCTATCAGCAGTTTGGCGATCCCGAGATCGTTACCCGCATCCAGCAATACGAGATGGCCTACCGCATGCAGACGGCCGTGCCTGAGATCATGGACGTATCCAAAGAACCCGACGATATCATCAAACTGTACGGGGCAGACTGCCTGGTGCCCGGCACCTATGCCGCCAACTGCCTGCTGGCCCGCAAGCTTTCCGAAAGCGGGGTGCGTTTTGTACAGCTCTATCACCAGGGCTGGGACCAACACGGCAATCTCCCCAACGAGATGGCCGGCCAGGCCAAAGACGTAGATCAGGCCTCCGCTGCGCTGGTCACCGATCTGAAACAACGCGGCCTGCTCGATGAGACGCTGGTGATCTGGGGCGGGGAATTCGGACGCACCAACTACTGCCAGGGTAAGATGACCAAGGAAAATTACGGTCGCGACCATCACCCGCGCTGCTTCTCCATCTGGATGGCCGGCGGCGGCATCAAGCCGGGAATCGTATACGGCGAGACGGACGACTTCGGCTATAACATCACACAGAACCCGGTGCATGTGCACGATTTCCAGGCTACCGTGCTCAACCGCCTCGGCCTCGACCACGAAAAGCTTACCTACAAATTCCAGGGCCGCCGCTTCCGGCTGACCGACGTCAGCGGAAAGGTGGTGAATGATATACTGGTTTGATCAGACAGAACGTTTTACCCAATCTTTATACGCTACACAACATGAACAGAAGAAACTTTGTAAAACAGGCCGCAGTAACCGGCGCGGGAATATTCCTGACCAGGGACCTGCTGGCAAGACCCAAAGGCCCCGTATACGGTCATAATGGGATGCGCTACCGCATGGACAACAAATGGGGCAATCTCGATCCCCATCTCCATCCGGTAAACGATTGCCACGAAATGGTGCAGGACAGCAAAGGCCGTATCATATTGCTTACCAACGAAACCAAAAACAATATCCTTATCTACAGCAAATCCGGCCGCCTGCTGGATTTCTGGGGACACGAGTTCCCCGGCGCGCACGGACTGACCCTGGTGAATGAGAACGGCGAAGAGTTCCTGTTCATCACCGATATCAAGCGGCACCAGGTGTTCAAGACCACCATGACCGGCCGGATCCTGATGACGATCGACTATCCGCAGGAGCCGGGTATATACCAGAAAAAAGAGCAATTCGTCCCGACGGAAACCACCTACACAAACAAAGGAGATTTCTATATCGCCGACGGCTACGGCGCCCAGTATGTGCTCCACTATGATCACAAAGGCAAGCTGCTGAACTATTTCGGGGGACGCGGCGACGGAGACGCCCATCTCGATAACGCCCACGGGATACTGGTGGACCATCGCCCCGAAAATCCGCTGCTCCTGGTTACCGACCGCACGCGAACCTGCTTCAAGCGGTTCAGCCTGAAGGGAGAGCTGATGGATGTGCTGCATCTGCCCGGTGCCTGCGTATGCCGTCCCGTGATCCATGGAGATCACCTCTATGCAGCCGTGCTGCGCTCTCCGGACATGAGCAAGGAAGCCAGCGGCTTTGTAACGATACTGGACAAAAGCGGAAAAGTAGTCTCCAACATCGGGGGCACCGAACCGGTCTATAAGGACGGACAGCTGCAGCAGATGGTACAGGCGGACAAGATATTCATCCACCCGCACGATGTATGCGTGGATGATGAGGAAAACCTGTACGTGGCCCAATGGGCTTCCGGAAAAGTATATCCGTATAAATTCACACGGGTATAAAGGTTTCACCTGCCCGCCGCAAAGCTACGGCAGGCGGGTCCGACCCTTGAAACAAATATTCACGGATGAAACTGAAGTCGATTGCCGGCAGCATCCTGTTTGCCGCCAACCTCTTTCTGCTCCTTCTGCTGGTTTTCGGGAACAGGATCGCGGAGCCTGCCTGGCTCCAGGTGATCGGCCGCATGCATCCCCTGCTGCTGCATTTCCCCATCGTGATCCTGCTGATGGCTTTCCTGTGGGAATGGCTGCCCCTGCGCGCCGACCCCGCACACCGATCCCTGTACCAAAGCGTAGATACCCTGCTGCTGCTGACCGGCTCGCTTACGGCCGTGATCACGGCCATTATGGGCATGTTGCTTTCGCTGCAGGGCGGCTATGAGGGCCATACCGTGCAGTGGCACAAGTGGACCGGCGTAGCCATCGCCTTTCTTTCCTACGGTTATTACAACTACCGGCAGATGCAGCCGGCCTTTACCCTGGTCAACAAGATATCCGGCCCGCTGATCGCGGTATGCCTGGTGGTGGCCGGTCATTTCGGGGCGGGCATCACCCACGGCAGCGGATTTCTGTGGCAACCTATCGAAGCCTCCCGGAAAAAAGCGCCCGTGCCTTTCGAGAAGGCCGTGGTATTCGACGACCTCGTAAAGCCGGTGCTTGAGGCAAAATGCATGAGCTGCCACAACCGGGACAAGGCCAAGGGCAGGCTGGTCATGGAAACCGCCAAACGCCTGCTCAAAGGAGGCAAGCACGGAAAGCTGTTCGTAGCCGGCAAACCCGAGCTGAGCCTGCTGTTGAAAAGGATACACCTACCCCTGGAAGACGACGATCATATGCCTCCGGAAGGTAAGCCCGCGCTCACCGATGCCGAGATGGACCTGCTGTACTGGTGGATCAAGTCCGGCGCGCCGATGGATCAAAAGGTAGCCGCTCTCCCGGCTAAGGATTCTCTCCGGATACTGGCTATGGATTTCTTAAAACCGCCGCATGAAGCGCCCGAGTCGTACGATTTCGCCGCTGCGGACGAAAAGCAGGTACAGCAGCTGAGCAACAACTACCGGGTAATAACCCCGCTGGCCGAAGGATCGCCCGCGCTCAGCGTTGACTTTTATAACAAGAACGCCTATACGCCAAAGTCGGTAGAAGAGCTGAAGCCGCTGGAAGAGCAGATCGTTTCGCTCAACCTCTCGAAGATGCCGGTAAAGGATGCCGACCTGAAAGTCATCAGTCGCTTTCCCAACCTGCGGACGCTCAACCTGAACTTTACGGACATCACCGGCAAGGGCCTGAAAGCGCTGGACGGCCTGAAACACCTGCACAGCCTTTCGGTCTCCGGCACGAAGGTGGACTATGCCTCCATGGCCCGGCTGAAGACGCTGCCGGCGCTGAAGGAAGTATATGCCTGGTCTACCGCGCTGAAGGAAGCGGACGTAGCCCGCCTCAGGAAGCAGCTGGAAAAGATAAGCTTTGAGACCGGATACCGCGATACCGCCCACCAGGTGCTGCCCCTCAGCCCGCCCCTGGTGACCCAGGCGGGCATCTTCAGCGACTCCGTGCAGATACAGCTCCGGCATGTGGTATCGGGAGTACATATCCGCTATACCCTGGACGGCACAGAGCCGGACAGCCTGCAATCGCCGGTCTACAAGACGCCCTTCGTGATCCGCGAAAATACGGTTTTAAAAGCCAGGGCTTTTAAAACAGGATGGCGGGGCAGCAATCCTGTGCGGGCGCAATATCTGAAATCGGCCTACCGGCCGGACAGCATTATCCTGCTCTCCGCCCCCGATGGACAATACAGCGGCAAGGGCGGCCTTGTGCTGGCCGATAAAGAACTGGGCGATATGAATTACGGCAACGGGCAATGGGTGGGCTATCATGGCGGCGACATGCAGGTGCTGCTCCTTTTTCACGAACCGGTGACCCTGCATACGGTAGCCCTCAACTTCCTGGATCATATACCGAGAGCCATTTTTCCACCCTCGCTCGTGGAGGTCTGGGGCGGTACCGACCGGGATCATATGAAGCTGATGGGCAAAACGTCGCCGGTCATGCCGGATAAAGACACACCGCCGGCGCCGCTGCTGGTGACCACGGAGGCGGACGGCGCCGTGCGCTGTATCCGCATTGTGGCCCGTCCGCTGAAGCAGCTGCCGGCCTGGCATGCGGCAAAAGGGCAACCCGCCTGGCTACTCGCCAGCGAAGTCCTGCTCAACTGATCCCTCCGCCGGAGGCATACCGCTCAGCATCTCCGCACTCTCCCTGTCGACATACAGCACGGCATGGTTCTGTGTGCGCAGTATGGTGGAGGGGTACTGTTCGCCAAGGGGCGAATACAAGGTATGATAAACCGCCTGCCGTTTGTTTTTGCCCGGCACCATACAAAAGATATAAGGTGCGCGCAGCAGCGCCGGTATGGTTAAGGTCAGGGCATGTGCGGGCACCTCGCCGATATGGCTGAAGCAGCCGTCGTGCACCTGCTGAAGACGGCAGGCGGCATCCAGCTCCACGGCTTTCACCGCCCGGCTATCGTTGAAATCCGCCACATGCGGATCGTTGAAGGCGATATGGTTGTTTTCCCCGATACCCATGAATACGATGTCCGCCGGGAACCGCTCCAGCAACGCGGCATAGCGGGCGCACTCCGTTTCAATATCTTCCGCATTGCCATCCAGGTAATCCACCGAACGGAACGGCAGCTTTGCAAAGATGCGGTCTTTCAGAAAACGGCCGAAAGCCTGTGGGGCTTCGGCAGGCAGGCCTACATACTCATCCATGTGAAAGGCGCGGATGCGGGACCAGTCAATCCCCGGCTCCCCGCAAAGCGCTTCCAGGAATTCCTGCTGAGAAGGTGCAGCCGCAAAAATGAGATGAAGCTCCGGCTGCCGTTCCAGCAGCTCCCGGAGCCTGGCCGCCGCTTCCCCGGCCGCTTTGCGGCCCATGGTTCCGCGGTCCGGATAAATCTTTACGGTCAGCCGGCCGGCCTTAAAAGTTTGTTCCATCCGTATCGGTTATACCGCAATGCCAAGGCCGATCGCGGTGTGATAAAAAACAGGGTTACCGAGACAGCCGATCCTGCAGGGCGGATATGCAGCCGCTTCATGCAGAGATTTCGGGTACGTACCCGTTCCCGGTCCAAAGAAAAGCATTTTTTATCAAAAAGCGGCGACCTTATGCGTCCGTTTTTGCAATGGACGGCACTCCCGATATCCTCCCCCGCACGATTTGGGCCGGGAAGCCCTCGCAGCTGTCATCCGCGAAGACCCTTCCGTAAAAATGAATTATCTTTCCCGGCAGAGATGGCGCATTCTTTTTTTATCAGCATAGACTGGGGTACCACCAATTTCAGGCTCCGGCTGGCGGAGCTTCCGGAGCTGCATGTCCGGGAAACGATCACTGCGCCGGTTGGCGTCAGGGATATTTATCAGCAGTGGCAGCAGGAAGGCGGAGACCGGGAAACGTTTTTCCTGTCTTTCCTGACGCAGCAGGCTGCGCGGCTGAAAACGCCCTGCCCCGCCAATATCCCCTTCGTGATTTCGGGGATGGCCTCCTCGAATATCGGGATCCGGGAGCTGCCCTATGCGCCGCTGCCGTTTACCCTGAACGGGGCGGGACTTTCCGTAGTACCGCTGCAGCACACCCTGTTTCCGCAGGAGATTTACCTGATCTCCGGCGTAAGCACCACGGCAGACGTCATGCGCGGCGAAGAAGTACAGCTCATCGGGTTGGCCGGCACGGAAGAAACCGCCGGCGATGCGATCTATATCCTCCCCGGCACGCACAGCAAACATATCTTTTGCCGGAACGGCGCCGTATCGCATTTTACCACCTTCATGACCGGCGAGTTGTTTGAAACGATCACGAAGCATACGCTGCTGTCCCGGTCGGTGGCCGTGCCGGAAGACGGCGTGCAGGGTACTCCGGCCTTTGACGAAGGTGTGAAGGACAGCCGGACAGGAGGGTCCATCCTGCAAACGCTGTTCGGTATCCGGGCGCGGCAGCTGCTGGGTAGCCGGACGGTTTGGGAAAACTACAGCTACCTGAGCGGTCTGCTGATCGGTGAAGAAATCCGTACTTTGCAGCGCCATGATACCGGAAAGATATGGCTCTGCGCAGGGGGAGCATTGCAGGCGCCCTACGCCCGGGCGCTGGAGCTGTGCGGTTTTTCCGGCCGGGCGGAGATTATACCGCCCTCTGCCGCAGAGGCTGCTGTTGTACGGGGCCAGGCCAGGATCATGCAGCAGCGGAGCATCTTTTAATAACAACGCCGGGCGTCTTTTCCAGCTGCGGCAACACACAAAGCATTTCATCCGTCAATATTCGGTTTCAAGCTTAAAACATGTCTGATCGTATCTTTTCGCAGGAAGCTTTTGAACGCATGCCGGTTATCGGCATCATGCGGAACTTCGCCCCCGCCGTTACCGCTGCGGTAGTGCCGCTTTTTGAAAAAGCAGGGTTTACCACCCTGGAGATCACGATGAATTCAGCCGGGGCGGAAGATATTATCCGCGATCTGGTGGCCCGTTATCCCGGGCTCAACATCGGCGCCGGCACGGTTTGCGAAATGACCGATCTGGAGCGGGCGCTGGCGGCAGGCGCTTCCTTTATCGTTACCCCGATCGTGAACGAGGAGATCATCCTCCACTGCGCCGCTGATCATATCCCCGTCTTCCCCGGCGCGCTTACCCCTACAGAGGTATACCGGGCCTGGAAGCTGGGCGCGTCGGCCGTAAAGGTATTTCCTTCCGCACAATACGGCGCGGCTTATATCCGCGACCTGAAAGCCCCGTTGCAGCAAGTGCCGCTGCTGCCTACCGGCGGCGTATCCCTAAAAAATATTGCGGACTTCTTCGCAGCCGGCGCTATGGGTGCGGGCATGGGCAGCACCCTTTTTGACAAAACGCTGATCGCCGCCGGCGATTTCGAAGCCCTGTACCATCATTTTGAGCAACTGGCCGCGACCGTCAAAGCCTGTCTTTCCAGGCAGGCCTGAGCCTGCCCCCGCTGTGTCTTCTCGTTTATTATTTTTATATTTACCCCTGCTCATTATGTTACGGTGGCAGTCGACACATTACACGAACACGAATTATTTCGGCGGATAGCTCAGGGGGACGAAGGGGCCTTCCGGGAAATCTTTGACCGTTACCGGGGAAGATTGTATGCGGCCGCCCTGAAGATGACACGCTCCGCTCACCTCGCCGAAGAGATCGTACAGGAAAGCTTTGTCACCCTATGGCTGCACCGGCTGAAGCTGGAAACGGTGGACCGCCCTTCCGCTTATCTCTTTACGATAGCACAAAATGCCATATACGCGCATTTCAGAAAGGGAATGCTTGAAAAAAAGATGCGGGAAAATGCGGGCGCACGGCTCACGCAGACGGAATATGCCGTCGAAGAGCGGCTGGTTTTTAAGGAACGCCAGCAGCTGTTGCAAAATATCCTGCGGCAGCTGCCCCTGCAGCAGCAGCTTGTTTATCAGCTCAGCAAGCAGGAAGGCCTCAGCCGCAGCGAAATAGCCGACCGGCTGCAGGTATCGCCCCATACTGTAAAGAATCACCTGCTAAAAGCGGTGAAATATATCCGCACCCATTTTCACCGGGGCATGATCATCCTGCTGCTGCTCTTCGCCTGAGCTTTTCAAAAAAATTTTTCTCCGGGTAGTACAACGCCGCGTTTCTTTACTCTTATCTTATACGCACCGGATGTTCCGGGATGTTCCGGAACCAAAAGACGCTGAATCCGCCATGCCGCTTTCCGAAGAACGGGCTTATTATCTGCTGCAGGCCTATACCCAGCATACCGCTACGGATGCTGAGGAGGAGGAATTGCTGCAATGGGTAACCGCAGCGCATGATGAAAAGATCCTGCGCCGGTATATAGACCGGCTGATCCGCGCGGGGGAAGGGCTGCCGTTGGCGGAGCCGGACTGGGAAAAGACCTACCGGAAGATATTGCGGCGCTCGCAACAGCGCCGGACGCGTTCCCTCAGGAAGGGCTATGCCGTTGCCGCAACGCTGCTGGCGCTGGTAATGGCGGGCGGCCTCTACCTGCTTTACCCGGCAGAACGGCCTGCAGCGGACCGGCCGACGGCCGCCGCTATACGGCCGGGCAGCTCCAAAGCCTTCCTGCAGGCGGGGGACACGCGGGTGATGCTGAATAAAAAAGATACCAGCTTTACCCTGGCCGGCAACACCATCCAGGTGAACGGCGGCAGGATAAGAACGGCGGACGCGCATCCTGTGCATTATGTGCTGACCACGCCCCGGGGCGGAGAATACAGGGTGGTGCTGGCAGACGGCACCGCGGTATGGATGAATGCAGCTTCCCGGCTGGAATATCCTTCGGTCTTTACCGGGGAGACCCGGCAGGTGCAGCTGGAAGGGGAAGCCTTCTTTGCCGTAGCGTCCGACGCCGGGCATCCTTTTATCGTGAACACCCCCGGACAAAGCATCCGTGTGCTGGGCACAGCATTTAACGTACACGCCTATACGGATGAAAAGGCTACAGTGACAACGCTGGTGCAGGGTAGCGTGGCGGTCCAGAGCGCGGCGCATACCCTGCGGCTGAAACCGGGCGAGCAGAGCCGGCTGGACGGGACCGGTACGCTGTCCCGGATCCCGGATGCGGATACCGGAGCGGCAGTGGCCTGGAAGAACGGCTATTTCCGCTTTGCCGGCGCAGACATCCACACCATCATGCAGCAGCTGTCCCGCTGGTACGACGTCACCGTGCGCTACGAGGAAAATCTGCCCGAACGCTATTTCGGCGCCATCATCCGGCGGGATAACGATATCGCCCAGGTGCTGGATATCCTGGAAGCCACCGGCGGCATCCGTTTTAAAACAAGCGGAAAAGAGATTACGGTGATGCCGTAATGTCCCGTATATATCACCAAAAAAACGTTATGATGAGCGATAAAGATACATGACACTTCCTCAGCCATGCAAAAACCAGAGGCGCTGGCACGCCCCTGGCGTATGTCCGGATCAGGCTGAAACAATGAATCCCGCTAAAGATTACAGACTGTCAGAGACAGCCATTGTTCATTTCAAATCCAAACACTGCAATTTATGCAATTAACCCAGTATTGCAAGGTTTTCCACCGGGAACACCGCTTTATCCATCAAAATCTCCGGGTTATGAAGCTCGTCGTCCTGCTCTTAACCGTTACCTGCCTGCAGCTGAGGGCCGCCAGCTATGCCCAGGAGGTCACCCTCAGAAAAAAAAACGCCCCCCTCGGGAAAATATTTGAGGACATCTACCGGCAGACCGGCTATCAGTTTGCCTACACCTACGACCTGCTGAAGCAATCCAGGAAGGTGAGTATCGATGCCGTAAATATGCCCCTGAAAGAGGCGCTGGACCTTTGTTTCAAAAACCAGCCCTTCACCTATGTGCTGGTGGGCAAAGCGATCATCGTGCAAAAGAAACCTGCGCCGGAGCAGCCCCGGCAGCAGGCGCTTCCACCGGTGGAAGTAAGCGGTCGCGTCACCGACAGCCTGGGCAATGCCCTGGTAGGCGTTACCATCAAGGTAAAAGACGGCAGCAAGGGCGTGGTCACGGATGCCATGGGCGGGTATACCATCCTGGCTCCCGACGACGGCATACTGGTGATATCTTACATCGGGTACCTGACGCGGGAGGTGGCCGTGGGCGGCAGGAAGGAAATCAATATCATACTGAAGCCGGCCGTCTCTGCGCTGAACCAGCTGGTGGTAGTGGGTTACGGCACACAGCTGAAAAGCGCCGTAACCGGTTCGGTATCCTCGGTAAGCGCAAAAGAGATCAACACCACCACCAACGAAAACGTGGAGAACATGCTCACCGGGAAGCTGCCCGGCGTACGGGTGCTGCAGAGCAGCAGCGAGCCCGGCTCCTTCAACAACGCGTTTGACATCCGGGGTTTCGGGACGCCCCTTATCGTGGTAGACGGGGTGCCCCGTTCCAATATCGCCCGCCTCGACCCGCATGATATCGAAAGCATATCGGTGCTGAAAGACGCATCGGCAGCCATATACGGCGTAAGGGCCGCAAACGGCGTAGTGCTGGTCACCACCAAGCACGGCAAGCCCGGCTCGCTGGAGCTGAACTATACGGGTACGGCCGGGCTGCAGCATCCTTCGGGGCTTCCCAGAAACGTAAATGCCGCCGACTGGATGACGCTGAAGAACGAGCAGCAGATGCATAATCCTGACGGGGGCAGCCTGGCTTACCCGCTGTCGGATGTGGACGCATACCGGAAAGGCATCCGGAAAAGCGCCGACTGGTTTGCGCCGGTCATCGACCCCAGCGCTTTCCAGACCGAGCACAACCTCTCGGCACGGGGCGGGACGGACAAGATGCGGTATTACATGAGCCTCGGCTATCTCAAACAGGGCGGTTTCTGGAAAAGCGGCGACCTGAACTACGAGCGGTATAACTTCCGCTCCAATGTAAGCTCCCAGATCACAACGCGACTCAAGGCGGAGCTGTCCGTCTCGGCCATCATGGATCAGAAAAACCAGCCTTATTCCGACTCCTGGGGCATACTCAAATCCCTGTGGCGGCAGATCCCCACACAAACGCCCTATGCCAACGGCGATCCGAAGTTCCTCGGCAATACGCTGGACGGCACCAACCCCGCCGCCATGACCGCTTCGGACGTATCGGGATATAAAACGTCCAACAACAAATGGCTGCAGAGCGCCTTTACGCTGAGCTATGACATCCCCGGCGTGGAAGGGCTGCTGGCCAAGGGTATGTTCAGCTACGACTACACCATGTCCAACAGCAAACGCTATCAGAAAGCCTTTAATCTTTACAATTACGATTCGGCGACCCAGGTCTTCTCACCGGTGATCAGCCAGTCGCCCAGCAACCTCTACCGGGGCTTTACCGAAAACCCGTCGTCGCTGCTGCAGCTCTCGCTCAGCTACGACCACCGGTTTCATGAAGCCCATCACGTGAGCGGTCTGGTGCTTTTTGAGCAAAGCACGCAGAAAGGGGACAACTTCTACGCTTCCAGGGATCTGGCGCTGGAGGTGGACCAGCTGATCGCCGGCAGCTCGCTGAACCAGCAGGGCTACATGAATGCCAACGGGCTGTATAAGCAGGTGAACGAAGGATTGGTGGGCCGGTTCAATTATGACTATAAGTCGAAATACCTCTTTGAATTCAGCTTCCGTTACGACGGGTCTTCCAAATTCCCGCCGGGGCGGCAATGGGGATTTTTCCCGGCCGTTTCCGCCGGCTGGCTTATCTCCCGGGAGAATTTTATTCAGGAAAATGCCGCGCTTTCCTTTATCAGCAACCTGAAGCTGCGCGCTTCCTATGGCAAGATGGGCGACGATGCCGCCTCTTCGTACCAGTTTATTTCGGGCTATACCTACCCGGCCAGCGGCGGCAGCAACCAGGGCCTGGCTTCCGGTTATGTATTCGACGACAACTTTGTAAGCTCCATCGGGTTTACCAACCTGCCCAACCCCAACATCACCTGGTTTACCGTCAATACCTTCAATGCCGGGATAGACCTCGACATGTGGAACGGCTTGCTGGGCGTCACAGCCGACGCTTTCGTCCGCCGGCGCAACGGGTTGCTGGCGACCGAGCTGCTGAGCCTGCCGGCTTCGCTGGGTGCCAGCCTGCCGCAGGAAAATCTGAACAGCGACCAGACCAGCGGTTTCGAGATCTCGGTCAATCACCGGAATACTATCGGGAAGCTGGGATATTATGTATCGGGGAACTTTTCCTATACCCGTACCCGTTGGATCGGCTATGTGCAGGCCCGGGCGGGCAACTCCTACCAGAACTGGCGCAATAACCTGAACAACCGCTACAATGACATCTGGTGGGGATACGGCGCGGCCGGACAGTACGGATCTTATCAGGATATTATCAACAGCCCCGTATATGCGGGACGGAATACCCTTCCCGGCGACTATGTCTACCAGGACTGGAACCAGGACGGCATCATCGACGACTGGGATACCCATCCCATTGCCTCGGGATACAACGGCAACACCAGCCTGGGCACCGCCTCTCCCAACCCTCCGGCCATGTATTTCGGTCTTACCCTCGGCGCGGATTACAAGGGTTTTGACCTGAACGCCCTGTTCCAGGGCGCGGCCATGACCTGGATCGCCTATCCCGAACAGCTGGCGCAGCCGCTCGCCTTCGGCGGCAGCGCGCTGCAGCAGTTCATGGACCGCTGGCATCCCGCCGACCCTACCGCAGATCCTTACGATCCCGCTACCGAATGGATACCCGGCTACTATGCCTATACCGGCACCGTGGCCAACGCCACCTCGGGGCATGCTATAAAAAATGCAGCCTACCTCCGGCTGAAAAGCGTGGAGCTGGGCTATACCCTCCCGGAACAACTTACCGCAAAAGCAGGTATCAAAAACATACGGGTATTCGTCAACGGTTATAACCTGATCACCTTTACCGGTATCCGGTATGTAGATCCCGAGCACCCGTCCAACCTTTACGGATACGTCTACCCGCTGAACAAAACCTATAATGCCGGGCTGAGCATCACCTTTTAGTTACCACGAAAAACATCAACGGATGAAAATAATAAAATCCATAAGCGTCCTGTTCGCCTGCGGCATGCTGTTTACCGCCTGCAGCAAAAAGCTGAATGTGCCGCCCATGAACATCATCAGTGACAACGATATCTTCAACAGCGCCAACGGCATCACGGCCTACATGGCCCGCATGTACAGCCAGATGCCGGTAGAGGATTTCAAGTTCAGCACCGACCAGGGCTATAACAGCTGGAATTACATAAAGTGCCTGGCCACCTTTTCGGGCGAGGGACAGAACAAAAACGTAACCGGACTTACCAACGGCAATACCGGCTACTGGGGCGACGCCTATACGCTTATCCGCGAAACCAATTATTTTATGACCACGCTGCCGAAGTATGCGGCCAACTTTAACAACGATCAGGCCCAGCTGGACCGCTGGATGGCGGAAGCCCGGTTTATCCGCGCCTATACCTATTTTGAGCTGGCCAAGCGGTACGGCGGCGTGCCCATCATCGACAGCGTACAGTATTATCCCGGCACCAGCCTTGAAGACCTGCAGGTGCCGCGCAATACCGAGGAAGAAGTGTTCGGCTATATCGCCGCCGACTGCGATTTTGCCATACAGCACCTGGATGAAACGAGCGAGCAGAAGGGCCGGGTCAACAAGTATGTGGCCGCCGCCCTCAAATCAAGAGCCCTGCTTTTTGCCGGCTCTATCGCCAAATACAACAAAACGCGTCTTTTTGATCGTGACGGCCGCTCCCTGCTCGGCATTCCGGCAGACAAAGCCGATTCTTTTTTCAAAGCCAGCTACGAGGCCTCCCTTATGCTGGAGGGACATTACTCCCTTTATCAGCCGGCGCCGGATAAATACCAGAACTATGTCAATCTTTTTATCGACGACAACAGCCCTGAAAATATCTTTGTAAAGTACTATCACTACCCGGATGTGGTACACAGCTACGATGCACTGGAGATACCTTACCAGCAGGTCGGGGCAAACGGATACAGCTCCTATCTCAACCCCACGCTGGAGTATGTGGAGCTGTTCGGCGGCATTCCCAAAAACGCCGATGGTACCCTGAAGACCAAAGACGCCGATGGCAAATACATTTTATACCCACACCGCCTGGATCTATTTGCCCGGGCTGAGCCGCGGCTGCTGGCTACGGTGATCGTACCGGGCTCCGGCTACCGCGGGGAAGAGATCGACGTGCGCCGCGGCATCTATACCGGCAGCGTAACGGGAGGCATATCCGGGCTTATTCCCGATGGCTATACCGGGAAATATCCCGAGACGAACCTCGTCACCTCTTCCTCCAGCACCCAACAACCCTATACCCTGCCCGACGGCTCAAAGATGAACCCCGCCGGCCTCAGCGGCATCTTCACGGGCGAACCGCATACGGTAACGGGATTCTATATCCGCAAGTACATGGACTCCACCAAAGACGACGCTTCCATGCTGCTGATGCGGTCCGACCAGCACTGGATCGATATGCGGTACGCCGAGATCCTGCTGAACCGGGCCGAGGCCGCCTTTGAGCTGCAGGCCGACGGACAGGGCGGGGCCGATTATCTCGGGGATGCCTATAAGTGTATCAATAGGATACGCGAGCGGGCCGGGGCAAGCCTGCTGAGCGGCCCCGGCGTGATGACGGCCGACACCATACGCATTGAGCGAAAAAAGGAACTGGCCTTTGAAAACAAAACCTGGTGGGACATCCGCCGCTGGAGAACGGCCGACAAGGAAATCAACAACAAGACCTACCGCATGCTGAATCCCTTTTATGCTGCGCAGGCAGACGCCTACTTCTTTGACGTAAGACGCGACGAAAGGAACATCCGCTTCACTTTCAATCCCACCTGGTATTACGAGCCCATACCTTCCGGAGAGCTTACCAAAGATCCCAATCTCATTCAGAACCCCGGGTACTGAGCGTGCTAAAAATTAAATTGGAAACATGAGAAAGATAATCTATTATGCATATGCGGGGATGCTGCTGCTGGCGACCACTGCATGTTTTAAAAAAGACGATTACAGCGTGCCTTCGGAAACGCTGACGGGAAGCATTATCGATTCCACCACCGGTATGCCGATACAGACCGAGCAAGGCAGCGGTATCCGCATCAAGCTGGATGAGCTCAGCTGGAGCGCCAACCCGGTGCCCCTGTATTTCTGGGTAAAGCAGGACGGCACCTTTAACAATTCGCGGCTGTTCCCCGGCCATTACAGGATCACCCCGGTGGATGGTCCCTTTGTTCCGCTGATCCGGCAGGACGGCAATGGAGATACTACGGTCAACAACAGCCAGACGGTGGATATTTCAGGGGTAACCCAGGTAACATTTACCGTAGTACCTTTCCTGAAAGTGGAATGGGTGGGAGACCCGGTGGTGAACCCGGACAGCACGGTATCGGTGAATATCCGGTTTACCAGAGGCACCAGCGACCCGGCTTACCAGTTTAATGTTACCGACGCATACCTGTTTGTATGCGAGGAGCCTTACATCGGGAACAACAACTTTAACAACAAGCTTTCCACCCAGGCGACCTACAGCGGGGAGGCAGGAAACGCCCTGCTCGGGCAAACGATTACCCTCCGCAGCAAGGCGCCTTTGCCTGCCGGCAGGACCTGGTATCTCAGGGTGGGCGCACGCACGGCGGACAATATCCAGAAACGGTATAACTATACTGACGTGAAAACGGTGAATATGCCCTGAGAAAACAATGGCAGGCAGAAGATGCCTGATGTTTCCGCCCGCCGTTCAAACGGTACAAAAAAACGATGATGCGATATTTGTTTATTTCCCTGCTCTTTTGCTGTACGCTGCCGGCAGGGCTGAAGGCCCAGACCGCACATGCGCCCAGGTATCCGACCTACCGCGGTCTCGTGATGGCCGGTTACCAGGGCTGGTTCAATACACCGGGCGACGGCGCGGACCGCGGCTGGCATCATTACCAGAAAGGCGGCACCTTCGGCCCTGGCTCCAGCGTGATCGACTTCTGGCCGGACGTATCCGAATACACGAAGACGTACAAGACGGACTTTGTCTATAAAAACGGGTCGCCTGCCTATGTCTTCAGTCCCTATGATTCCTCCACCGTCAGCCTGCATTTCAAGTGGATGCAGCAATACGGCATCGACGGCGTGTTTATGCAACGCTTTGTCAGCGAGATCAGGAACCCCAGCGGCAAACATCACTTCAACCGGGTGCTGGATTATGCCATGCATGCCGCCACCCGTTACGGCCGCGCCATCTGTATCATGTACGACCTCAGCGGGATGCACCCCGGTGAGGAGCAGCTTGTTTTGCGGGATATCGATGAGCTGTCGGGAAAATACGATCTGCTGCACGGCAGCAAAAGCCCTACTTATCTCCATGAACACGGAAAGCCGCTGGTGGTGGTATGGGGCGTCGGCTTTAACGATCACCGCCGGTACGGCTTCAAAGAAGCGGAAACGATCATACAGAGGTTGAAGAAAAAAGGGTTCAGCGTGATGCTGGGCGTACCCACCTACTGGCGGGAGCTGAAGATGGACGCCCTGCCGGACGAAGCGCTGCACCGCCTGATCCGGGAATGCGACATCATCATGCCCTGGTTCGTGGGCCGCTATGATTCCCGCAGCTTTCCCGGCTTTAAGGAGCTGATCGGCAAAGACCTGGCCTGGTGTAAAACCAACGGGGTGGAATACGCGCCGCTGGCTTTTCCCGGCTTCTCCTGGAAAAACATGAACGGTCCGGATACCCGCAGCATTCCGCGGGACCGCGGCAACTTCTTCTGGCAGCAGGTAGCGGCGGAAAAAGCCGCCGGGGCCGCCATGCTTTATATTGCGATGTTCGACGAGATGAACGAGGGAACAGCCATCTTCAAGTGCGCCACCAGCGACCGTCTCCCGCTGAATGGCGATGGCAGCTTTACCGGCATCGATCCCGACCTGGGCAGCGATTATTATCTCTGGCTGGCCGGACAGGCGGCCCGCTGGTTCCACGGGCAAAGCGGCTATGGCCCGCAGACGCCGCGGCGGTAAGGGCAGCCGGGTATTTGCGGAAGGCGGCTTCGCTGCCGCCCGGTGAAAGCCCCGCGCGGTCAGTCAACCGTTCAGGGCCGGCCGAACAGCGCGCCGATAACATCCTGATGAACGACCAGGTTTCCCGTCCGGTAGTTCCGGGCCAGCTGCAATAAGGTCTGATAAGCCTGCGATGGATCCGGCCGCGGCGCCTGCCCCTTCCAGTAGCGGATGAGCGCCGGATATGCTGCCGGCATCTTTACTTCGAAAGGATTGTTGCTGCCGATCTTTTTGAGCGGCCACCAGCACCAGCCGATATCGTGACTTTCCATCAGCTGCACCGCCTCGCGGTACCACTGGTTGTTGTTCTCCCCGGATTCTCCCAGCCAGAGGGGAACGCCATACTTTTCGCGGATGTCCAGGAATTGCCGGATGGACGCTTCGTTGTTCTTGTTCCAGTATTTGTGAAAGCTCACCGCCATGTTCTCATCCCACAGGGGCAACAGGCCGTTGTGGTTGTTGGCCCAGCAGTTGCCTTCAATAAAGATCAGGTGATGACGGTCCACCGTACGGATGGCGCGCGTGATCTCCTCCAGCAGCTGCCGGAGCGGGGCATTGGTCTTATCGTCGCAGCCGTGATCCTTCTTGTTCTCCGGGTGGTCAAACGACCAGTTGGGTTCGTTGAGCAGATCGTACCCCCCGATCCAGGCTTCATCCTTGTACCGTTCGGCCAGCTTTTTCCAGAGGGCTACCGTCTTCTCCCGGTTGGCGCTGCTCTGCCAGAGGGAGGCGGCGGCGGAATCGCGGTCGGCGATGGGCAGGTCGTGTCCCTGTCCGCCGGGGGCGGCATGCAGGTCGAGGATGAGATAAATATGATCGGCCCGGCACCAGCTCAGCAGACTGTCGGTGAGGCGGAAGCCCTCCGGCAGCCAGGTTTGCTTCCCCGGCGCAGGCTCCTGCTCCGCAGGCAGGGTAAACAGATTGTAATGCATGGGCAGGCGTACCGAGTTAAAGCCCCAGGCCGCCAGCGAGTCGATATCCGATTTTTGCACACCGTCGTGCAGCCATTCCCGGTAGAACTGCTTCATCTTCTCCTCGCCGACCAGCTCGCTGATGCGGGCACGTATGCCCTGCTGGTTAACTGCAACACCGGAAAGTTTTAACATATACGGCTCCTGCAGCATCCATCCGCCCAACCCTATGCCTTTCAGCAGGACCGCCTGTCCGCCGCCGTCCACGATCTTTTTCCCTTGACGGTGCAGGAAGCCCTGCCCCCTTGTTGTGGAAGCCAGCAGCATGAGCGCGGCGCTCCATATGAAGGGGCGGAGCAGAAGACCCGGCTTTCCGGTGATGATGAGCATGGTTTTGCGGTTGTCTGACGGATTTTTCCAGAAACAAAATAGACAAATCGCGGTAATTCTGCAAACCGGAACGCCAGGCGAAGCCTGCCGCTGCCCGGGCAGCCCGGTTTATTTACGGATGTGCCCGATCTCCTGCCGCACCACTCCTGTGGCCGCGGCGTATATCTTACCAACCTGACGCATGCCGGAAGCCACTTTGTCTTTCGCCTGGTCATAATGCTGCCATACCTTCCGCAGCTCAGCAGTGATCTGCGCTCCGCTGCGCTGTTCGATCTCAAAGACCCAGTCGTCAAAGCCAAGGTCGTAGTACATTTGCCCTTTGATGGTATCTTCCGGCTGACGCAGGTAAAAGAAGGGCACGCCGTTGGCGGCGGCGATGATGGGGGAATGACATTCAAAGCTGAGCACGGTGTGCGCCTTGGCATATACCGAAGCCGCCTCATCGGGAAGCCAGTAGCCGCGCTTGATCACATACGGTTTTACATCCGCCGGCAAGGGATCGATCAGCAGCTCATCCATGATGTCCACCTCATAGGTCATCTCGGGGCATACCAGCACCTTATGGCCCGTTTCCCGGACCCAGGCCGTCATCGCTTCGCGCAGCTTGGCATGATCCGCCTCCTTTTTGCTGTCGTTCAGCGCATTGACCTGCCGGATCTTTTCATCGCTCCAGCCGGCGTTGTTTTCCCTGATCTTATAATAGGGCGTGACCCGCAGACGGGGAATGGCGCAGATGAACTTTTGCGCTTCCAGCTTATTTTCCGACAGGAACCGGTCGCCCTTTGCATCATCGCGTATGTCCATATAGAAGGTGGCATCCGGCGCAAAGGAGATGTGCCGGCCGGTTATCCCCGCCGTCTTCAGCACCTTCAGCGAAGCGGTTTCACGGGTATAGATAAAGGAGGCTTTCTCCAGCAGGGTCTTCAGGCTGTCATTGATATTTTGGATGGTGGTCCCAAAGATGCCAAAAGGTTTGGCGGTATGCTTTGCCCAGGCTTCGAGATTCGTTTTGCCCACCACGCTGGGGCCCGAGCCGTGGATCATGATATCCGCATCCCGGAAGGCTTCCATCACTTCCGGGTTGTCCACGTTCTTGTCCGCATCCACGTTCCCGTAGATGATCTTTACTTTGGGAAAATCCCTTTCCAGCATTTTCCGCACGGTTTCGCCGGTACTTCGTTTCCACAGGATGATCCTGGCGCGGGGAATAAAGGTCTGCAGTACATGCAGCAGCCCGGGGGTATGCGCAATGTCGCCGATGTTCACATCCTGCCAGCCGGATACGAGCAGGATAACAGGGTCTTCCTTTCTTTGGGCCCGCAGGATATGCGGCGTCAGCAGGGCGCCGGAGGCCAGCAGGGCGGCGTGCTGTATAAATGTTTTTCTGTGCATGTCCGAGTATTTTGATATTTGTTGAATATAGGGATCCGTATGCTTTCAAAAAAATTCTGCCTCCGGGAAGGCAGTGATCAATACCCGGGGTTCTGTTCGAGCGCTGCCCCGGTATTGGAATTGATCGCGCGCTGCGGGATCGGCCAGAGCTGGTTAAAGGGCCTGATGGTGGCGGCGGACGCGGGGTTATACCGGCGGACGCGGTCATACAATACACCCATCCTCACCAGCGTGCGCCGGCGTGGCTCTTCGATCACCAGCTCCCTCGCGCGCTCATCCAGTATAAAGTCGACGGATACATCCGCGGCCGTAATGGGCTTGACATGCGCGCGGCTCCGGATGACATTGATATCGTTTTTGGCGTCTTCGCGGTCCCCCTTTCTGAAGTAAGCTTCGGCCCGCAGCAGGTAGGTCTCCGCCAGCCGCATCCTGATGACATCATTGGGGGTGGCCCCGAGGGTCACGTCGTCGTTGAAGGGCAGACCGTCGATCTTCCGGATCCAGGGATAGTACCCCCGGGTGGTGTCCAGGATTTGTCCCGTGAGCGTGCCGTCTTCCTTAGCTACCACCAGTCGGCCTTTGGCATCCCTGCCCGTCAGGATCTTTTTCCCGAGGTACTCCGGGTCGGCGGGGTTATCATAATAAAACTCCCGCCGGATGTTGTACGGGGAGTTCCGCATATCCCCGGTGTCCCCGTCCCAGATCCGGTATTTGAAATAATTGGTGGGGATCATGACGCCAATGCCTCGCAGCATTTCCTTGGATGAGATATTGGACACCCCGTTCGGGGTTTTGATCTTATCATATTCCATCCCCCAGAGCCGGGCAAGAAGGTTACCGGAACTGCCGGTACCGGTGCCGCCGCCAATGGTATAGCTTTCGAACTGCAGGGACCAGATCACTTCCAGGTTGCCGGAAGACCGGTTCTGCTGGTTGGTCCAGAACAGGTCGGAAAAAACGTCGCCCTCGCGGGTCAGGTCCCCGAACCGTTCGGTCATCAGCTTATAATTACCGACCTCCCCGTTGATGACCTTGCCGGCAGCGGAAACTGCCTGATCATAAAAGGCGTCGTCGCCGGTTTCCATGCCCAGGCTGATATAGACCTCCGCCAGCAGGTGGTAAGCGGCTGCGCGGTAGATTCGCCCGTCTGATACATTTCCAACAACCGGAAGGCTGTCGGCGGCATCTTCGAGGTCCTTGCGGATAAACTCCAGCACTTCCTTCCTGCCGGCGCGCTGAAAGTCGAACTTGGGTGTGGTGATCTGGTGGTCCACGATGGGCACGCCCCCATACAGGTTCACCAGCACATTATAGGCATAGGCCCTGAAAAACTTGGCCTGCCCCAGGAAGGATGCCCTGGCAGAGGCAGATAGCTGTACCTCCGGGTTATCCAGGTTGTCCAGGATCAGGTTGCATTGACGGATCATGTCCTCATAGGCCCAGTTCCAATACGTGTTCACCGGATCATACTCCGAATTCAGCAGCGTATAGTCCTTAAAGCCCCGGCTGTCGGGCCGGCCCCAGTCGCATATATCGGTGCCCAGGTTCATGTAGTCGAAGTTGACTCCTCCCAGGGTACATTCTTCGCGCGCGGTATAGTAAAGCGCCACCACAGCGGTCTCGAACCCCGCCGAATCGACCAGGAGGCTTTCGGGGCTGAACTGGTCCAGCGGCTTTTCATCCAGGAAGGAGTCCTTGCAGCCGTTAAGAACAAAGGCGGAAACCAGCAGCAGCGCTGTACAGAAAGCCCTGCCGGCGCCAGTTATTGAGCTGATATGATTTTTCATGTGTTTCGGAAGTTTAAAGCTGAATGTTCAGTCCAACGGTATAGGATTTCAACAAGGGCCCGTTGTCGCCCGGGCTCCTCGCGCCGGCGCCGAATTCAGGATCCCAGCCCATCCAGCGCGTCCAGGTGACCAGGTTCTTTCCGCTGACATACACCTTCACCGCGTGCATCTTTATCCTCTCTACCAGGGATTGGGGAAGATCGTAGGAGAGCGATACATCCTGGAGGCGGACAAAGCTCCGGCTCTGGTAGAACAGGTATCCCAGGGGATCGCGGTAATTGATGGCAGGATAGGTATTGCTCGGGTGTTCGGGTGTCCAGTGCGGCACATCCAGGGTATTGAACAGATCGTAATAATTGGTGCCGGGGTTCAGCGTGGGGATCGCGCTTTCCCCGCCCTGGCGGATGTTGAACATGAACATCAGGGCTATTCCTTTATAGGAAAAAGTATTGGTGACGCCGGCCAGGAAATCCGGTTCGCTGGAGCTGATCACCTGCTTGTCGTCGGGAGTGATGACGCCGTCCCCGTTGATGTCCCTGAACCGGACATGCCCCGGCTTGGCGCTCGGGATCAGGGACAGATCGTCACCTTCCTGGTAGATGCCGTCAAACACATAGTCGTAATTCGAGCCAAGGGGGTAGCCGATAAACCATTTGTTGTTGATATCGTCGTCCTCTTTCCCGTCCTTATTCAGGTCATTCCCCGTCAGCTTGACGATCTTGTTCCGATTCAGCGAAAAGGCGATCCGGGTGTTCCAGGTAAAGCCGTTCTGCTGGATATTGGTCGTATTCAGCGATAACTCAAAACCCTTGTTCTCCGTTTCCCCGATATTCCGCAGAAACGAGGTGAAGCCGGACATGTTAGGGATGCTCTGGTTGAGCAGCAGGTCTTTGGTCTGGGTACGGTAATAATCCATCGTACCGCTTATCCTGTTGGACAGGATGCTGAAGTCGATCCCGAAGTTGGTGCTGGCCGTGGCCTCCCAACTCAGGTCCGGGTTACCCAGCGAGGTGGTGTACAACCCCACGGAGGTGGCGCCCCCGTCGCCGAAGACATAGTTTACCTGGCTCAGCTTGCTCAGGGAAGAATAAGCGCTGACACCCCGGTTCCCGTTCTTGCCCCAGGAAGCGCGGATCTTCAGGCTGTTCACGGCCTTGACGTCGGCAAAGAAATCTTCTTCGGAGATATTCCAGCTCAGCCCGACGGCGGGGAAGACGCCGTATTTCTTCCCGCGGCCGAAAGCCGAATAGCCATCGCGCCTCACCGTAAAATCTGCAATGTATTTGCCTTTGTATCGATACCCGACGCGACCCATGGAGGAAACCTGCTGGCTTTTACCGGCGCCCGTATTGATGGAAAAGTTGTCCCCGATCTCCAGCCCGTTGTACCCCAGCAGGTCGTTAAAGATATTCTTGCTGCTCAGCGCGGAATTTTCGTACTTGTTCGTATAGATCCCGTACATCAACGTCAGGCTGACATCATGATCGCGGGCGATGACCTGATCATATTTGAGGATGTTCTCCACCGTCAGGTTGTCCGATTCCGCATAGGACTTGCTGCCGCTGCCGAGATTAAAGAACTGCTCCCGTTTAAAGGAAGGCGTATAATTGAAATCCCGGTCGTTCCTGGCGGTATATCCCACGTTCAGGCGATAGGTCAAACCGTCCAGGGGCAGCGAAACGTCGGCGTATGTGTTGGTGAAAAGCGTTTTGGTAACGTTCAGATTATCGTTCAGGAGCGTTTTGGTCAGCGGGTTGGGCACGGCGCCCAGGTTCATCGGCAGCGGGCGCGGGACGCCGTCATCGTAATAGAGGTCTGCAAAGGGACTTATCTGGCTGGCCGCGCCCAGGTCGGCCCTTACCCCGGAGTTGTCCCTTACGCTGTATCCCGTGTTCGTGCCGATATGCAGCCAGTCCGTGACGGTCACATCGAGGTTGATCCTGGCCGCAAGATGGCTGAAGTTATCCCCCATCACGGGCGACTTCACGTTCGTATAGGATCCGGAAAAATAATAATTCACCCAGTTGCTTTTCCCGGAGATGCTCAGCTCGTTGCTGTACACCGGCGCACGCCGTTTGATCGCTTTCCAGGGGTCGATGCTTTTCCCCGCTTCGATATTGTCTACCTCCAGCGGCTGGAAGGGGAGCGGGCCGCCGTCGGCAGCCTCCGCATCCTTGCGCGCCTGCAGGTACTGCGCAGCGTCAAGGTAATCGGGCAGGTGGGCAAAGTCGGAAACCCCGTAATAGGTATTCAGCGAGATCCTTGGTTTGGCGGTGGTGCCTTTTTTCGTGGTAATCAGGATGACGCCGTTTGCCGCCAGGGAGCCATAGATCGCCGAGGAGCTGGCGTCCTTTAAGATATCGATGGAAGCAATATCGTTGGAGTTGATATCCGACAGGCTTCCGCCGGCATAGATGATCCCGTCCAGCACGATCAGAGGGGCATTGCTGGCAGAGATCGAGTTCCGCCCCCGGATCGTGATGGAGGCGTCGGAGCCAGGCCTGCCATTATCCGTTACCGTTACTCCGGCCACCGTGCCCCGAAGGTTCTGCACCGGGTTCGCATTGGGCAGCAGACGGCTTTGTTCCAGATCCACCCTTGCGAGTGCGCCGGTCAGGTCTTTTTTCTTCTGTGATCCGTAGCCCACCACCACCAGCTGGTTCAGCGAAGAGATGCTGGCTTTCATGACCACATCGATGGTAGAAAGCCCGTCGATGAGTATCTCTTGCTTATCAAAGCCGACATAGGTAAAGACCAGCACGCCTTCCGGGTTATCCACCTTTAGGGTATAATTTCCGGCCGCATCGGTGACCGTGCCTACACCCGATTCCTTCAGGGAAACGGTGACTCCTTCGAGGGGCTTGCCGTTCGCATCGGTCACGTTGCCGCGGATACCGGCCTGCGGAGCTGCCGTTACCGGCGGGAATGGGTCCGGAACCTTTATCCGGGTGTTTACAATGATGACCTTATTGATGATGTGATAGGTAAAAGGCTGCGCTTCAAAACATTTTTTGAGGGCCTCTTCCAGGGATACGTGTCGCAGGTTAAGCGTGACCTTTCGCGCCTTCACCGACAGGTTACCGGCATAGAAGAAGGTATAGCCCGTCTGCTGCTCAATTTCATGAAAGATCTGCTTCAGGGGAGTATTTTGCGCGGAAAGAGTGATGGTCTGGGAATAAGCACCGGCGCTCACCTGCAGGGAAAAAGCGGTTAATAAGAGGACCGAGAGCTTCATGACCTTCAGTGCTTTGGCGGTAAAGAACCCATGCATGGCCTTACCATGTATAGTTATTTTCATACTTTTGTATGGTTTGGTTTTTCTAAAGTCATTCGTCGTGGCTCAAAGGATAACCGGACCTTGACCGGTGGTGTTAGCGCACCCCGGTTTTTTTATTCCGGACAAGGCCATCAAGAATCGCGTGCTCGCATAATGTGTGTTTTTAAAATGTATTAAGGCTCCACCACAATCGTGCTGTCTCTTATCTTAAAATGCACCCAGCCGGTGGATTGCAATATGTTTAACAAAGTAGAGACATTGACATTCCTCGGCACCTTTCCGGTGAACAGCTGGGAAATGCCCCCCTGGTAATCGATGTCCACATTATACCAGCGGGACACCTGCCGCATAATGGTGGAAATGGAATCGCTCTGGAACTGAAAATAGCCGTTCTTCCAGGCCATGATGGCCTCC
This sequence comes from Compostibacter hankyongensis, assembly GCF_039541075.1. Classification (NCBI taxonomy): domain Bacteria; kingdom Pseudomonadati; phylum Bacteroidota; class Chitinophagia; order Chitinophagales; family Chitinophagaceae; genus Compostibacter; species Compostibacter hankyongensis. Next base: position 250,012 of record NZ_BAABFN010000006.1, read on the forward strand.
AGGTCGGGATCTTCCACCAGGACCATCTTCCCGGCCCGGTCCAGCCGGGCCTGCTGCCCGGGCAACAGCATCCGCTGCTGCCCGTTCCCCGATACCCGTACGCTTCCCCGGAGCAGGGTAGTCTTTACAATCGCTTCATCCCGGTAGGCGTTGACATTAAAATGCGTGCCCAGCACCATCACTTTCATACCGCCGGCCTTGACGATAAAAGGGATGTTTTCTCCATTGCCTCGCGTACCGGAGGTACGGTGAGCCACTTCGAAATAGGCTTCCCCGATCAGCTCCACTTCCCGGACCTTTCCGCCGAATACCGAAGGGAAACGGATCGAAGATGCTGCGTTTAGCCATACCCGTGTTCCGTCCGGCAGGATGAGACCGTATTGTCCGCCCCTCGGCGTACGCAGGGTGTTCAGCACGCCGTTCCCTACTGCGGACTGCCGGCCGGAAACACCGCCGGCAGCGGTGTAGGCCACCAGGCCGTTCTGCCGTTTCACTACCTTGGCATTGCCCTGCAGGAGCAGCGTACCGCTTTGCAGGCTGTCCAGCAGGATGGCAGATCCGTTGGCCAGCATCAGGACAGCCTTGTTGCCGCCGGGAGCGAGGTCGTTTTCCGGTCCCTGCCTCCCACTATGGCTCTCCGCTGTGGGCCGGATGGCTTTCCGGTAAGCCAGGAAATAAATACCGGTCCCGGTCAGCAGCAGGACTGCGGCGGCAGCGGCTACACGAAGGACGGACCTCCGCACCACGGAAGCGCGGCGCTTTTCAGGCACGGCTGTTTTCCGGCGAATGCGCTGCGCCATCCGGTCCCAGTCCCGCTCCTCCGGCCGGCTGCCGGCAGGCTGGTCATGCCAGAGCCGCCAGAGATCCTGCTTTACAGGATCGTCTTCCTCCAGCTCCGCAAAACGTGTCCAGAACTCCCGTAGTTCATCGGGGGTGCCGGTATCCCGGAGGTATCGCTGAAACAGGTATCGCAGCCGCTGAGGATCAGAAGACATAACCAATGCTTGTACCCATAAGACGGCACCAAACGAGAGAAAGGGCTATTAAAGGGTAAAAAAACCGACGCGCGTTTTCAGGCCAAGAGGAAGAAAAGGGAAAGCGCGGCCTTACCCAACCCCTGGTGCTGGAGAAAGCTGCTGATGGAGCGGGTGGCCGCCATCATCGTGTTCTTAACCGTGTTGCGGGAAAGGTTCAGGGCAGCGGCGATCTGGTCATGGGTCAGTCCCTGCTCGCGGCTAAGGGTATAGATCAGCTTTCGCTTTGGCGGCAACCGGTTGACCGCCTCGCGGAGCAGCTTCCGGCATTCGGTATCGATCAGCAGATCGTCGGCCGTCTTTTCGGAAGAACGCTCAAGCCGCTCAAGGTAAGCCTGCTGTAGGCGGGCATGACGGGAGGCGGTCTTTAGAAAATCGACAGCTTTATGATAGGCTACTTTATGCAGGAAAGGCTCCATTTGCCGGATCTGGATCGCCAGCTCCCTTCCTTCCCATAATTTGACAAAAATATCAACGACGATCTCTTCTGCGACCTCAGCAGATTTGGTGATCTTTCGCAGGTAGCCGTACAGCTTATCCCTGTAGCGCTCGAACAGCATGTTAAAGGCCGCCTCATCGCCGGCTGCCAGACCGGACAGCAAAGCAGCATCATCGGGTATCGGAGGAGGAGTGTACAAATCGGAATATCTGTATTGACCGGTTTAAAATTAATTAAAACTGTGGTTCCCATCCGGGAATTTATTTACCGGACGCATGATCCTGGAAAAGAAAAGCGTCATATGCGCTATGCTTCCTTTCGTCAAAATACAAAAAGCCGTATTATTGATCCATGAAAAATATCCATCTTCTCTTGTTACTGTGTTGGACTTCCCTGTATATGCAGCCCGCCGCAGCCCAGGAACGGATAAGCGCTTCCGGCGACATCCCTATCCTGGCCTGGTATGGCATCCCGGCCGGTCAGACCTCTCTTGCCCGCTATGAGGAGCTGAAAGCCTCAGGGATCACCTACCAGTTTACCAACTTTCCGGATGCGGAAGCGATGGCCAAGGCGCTGGATATCGCCCGAAAAGCCGGGATAAAGATGATCGTAGCCTGTCCCGAGCTGAAAACCGATACCCGGAATACGGTGCGGCGGTTTATGCATCATCCCGCCGTTGCCGGTTATTTTCTCCGGGATGAACCCGGTAAAAAAGATTTTCCTGACCTGGCCGAATGGGCAAAAAAGATCCAATCGGTGGATAAAGCCCATTTCTGTTATCTCAACCTGCTGCCCACTTACGGCGCGGGAGCGCTCGGCACCAGCACTTACCGGGAATATGTCCATACCTTCATAAAAACCGTTCCCCTGCAGCTGCTCTCGTTCGATCATTATCCCGTGGTCGGCGATTCATTGCGCTGGGACTGGTACGATAACCTGGAGGTCTTCTCCGATGAAGCGCGGAAGGCCGGAAAGCCTTTCTGGGCCTTTGCGCTTACCGTGTCGCATGGCCCGTACCCCATACCTACGGTAGCCGAACTGAAGCTGCAGGTATTCAGCGACCTGGCCTACGGGGCGCAAGGCATCCAGTATTTCACCTACTGGACGCCGACGGGCACACAGTGGGATTTTCATCACGGTCCCATCACGCCCGAAGGCAAGCGCAGCGAGATCTATGACCGCATCCGGACCATGAATAAGGAAATTAAAAGCCTGTCCGGTGTTTTCCTGGGCGCGAAGGTCGTTTCCGTTTCGCATACGGGAGACAGTATCCCGTACGGGACAAAACGCCTGACCACCTTGCCCGCACCCATCAAGACGCTGGAAACAAAGGGAAAGGGCGCCGTGGTATCCGTGTTGAAGAATGGGCAAAACACTTTTCTCGTGGTGGTCAACCGCGACTTCCGTCAGCCCATGGAGCTGACCATCCACTGCGACGGGGGCGTAAAAAAAGTATTGAAGGACGGCTCCCTCGTTCCGGCGAACGCTTACCTGCCCACCCTGGAGGTCGATCCGGGCGATATGGCTGTCTATCAGTGGACCACCCCATAGGGGGAAACAGGACACATTTGCCGAAAATGCGTATATTGGGGTAACCTCCGGGGCTCCTGTTAACCTTTTGAAACCACTGTTATGGATACACGTCGCAATTTCCTGCAAAAGATGGCGGTCTCTGCCGTCGTGCTGCCTTTCCTCCCCTTGTCCGGCTTTTCGTCCGTCCGGAAAGATCCGGTACCCGAAGGCCCCTTGCTGCGGGTGGCCATTCTGGGCCTCGGCGGTTACGGCGGCCGGGTGGCGGAAGCCATGCAATCCTGCAAACGGGCCAGGCTGGTGGGGCTGGTCAGCGGTACACCGGAGAAGCTCAGCACCTGGGGCACCCGTTATAATATCCCGGAGAAGAACCGCTACAACTACGAGAATTTCGACCGCATAAAAGACAATCCCGATATCGACGTGGTGTATGTCATCACCCCCAACTCGCTGCATCACGATCATGTGATCCGCGCGGCAAAGGCGGGCAAGCATGTCATCAGCGAAAAGCCGATGTCGTTAAATGCGCAGATGGGACAGGAGATGGTAGACGCCTGCAAAAAAGCGGGCGTAAAGTTGCTCGTCGGCTATCGTATGCACTTCGAGCCACGCACCCTGGAGGTGGTCCGGATGCGCAAAAACGGCGAGTTCGGCAAGATCATGTTCTTTCAGGGACAATGCGGCTTTAAGATAGGCGATCCTACACAATGGAGGCTGAAAAAGGACATGGCCGGCGGCGGTTCCCTGATGGACATCGGCATCTATGCCATCAATGGCGCGCGCTATATGACCGGCGAGGATCCGGTATGGGTGACGGCCCAGGAAACCAAAACAGACCCGGTAAAATTCAGGGAGGGGGTGGATGAAACCATACAGTTCCAGCTGGGCTTTCCCGGCGGGGCAGTGGCCTCCTGCCTCTCCACGTACAACATGAACAACCTGGACCGTTTTTATCTCGACGGGCAGAAGGGTTTTGCCGAAATGCAACCCTCAACGGGCTACGGCCCGATCAAAGGCCGCACCCACAAGGGCGAGCTCACCCAGCCGGTGGTCACCCACCAGACGGCGCAGATGGATGCCATGGCGGGGATCATTCTCCATGGTGAAAAGCCTGAAGTGCCGGTAGACGGGGAAGAAGCGGTAAAGGACCTGAAGATCATCGACGCCATCTACCGCGCCTGCCGGACAGGACAGCGCCAGGAGCTGAAGCTGTGAGCAGGTTCAGACAATCAGCGTATCGTTGGCCCGCTTCAGGGTATTACGGTAAGCCATAGGCGTCTGGCCCATGATATTTTTGAACTGCCGGTTAAAATAGGAGATATTCTTAAACCCGCATTCGTAGCCGATGTCGGCGATTCCCCGGTCCTCCTTTAACAGCAGGTCCGCGGCATGCACCACCCGGACGTTATTCACAAACTGGGAAAAGGTTTGCTGGGTCCTGCTTTTAAAATACCGGCAGAAAGCGGCTTCATTCAGACAGGCGAGCGCGGCAGCTTCCCGGTTGTAGATCTCGTCCTTAAAATTCTCGATTACATATTTCAGCACCGGCTCCAGCCGTGCGGAATCCGCATTGTTCAGCGTTACGCGGGATACCTCCGGATTGATCAGGCTAAGATCGTTTCTGCCTGACAGCAGATTGATCAGCTGCAGCAGGATGATCAGCGCATCCATCCCGCTTTTCTGAGTGATCGAGGTAAAGTAGCCGTGCATCAGCGCATCGGTGTCGGTCACTTTTATGCCAAAGGCGGCGTTCTGAAACAGGTCGCGGCTTCTGGCCATCTCCGCATTTGAAAAAAAATCCTTTCCAAGGAAATCCCCCCTGAAAAAGATCACAATGGCATGCGCCGTTTCACCCGATGAGATAAACGACCGTTCGTTATAAAAACAATGGGCAAATCCCGGGGCAAACAGGAAGACCTCATTATCCTTAAAATTCAGCACCTTGTTTCCCGCATACAATTTCCCGTAACTTCTGACGATCAGGATAAGCTCATAGAGATCGTGAAAATGAAAGGGCGAGGTAAAATGATCCTGGCGATATTCCTTTACTATAAATCCCATCCCCGGGTTCGGCGACTGGTGTTCGTAGACAATCTTCATATCAGCAAATCTTTACTCCATGATCAACCAAATTAATCATTATTTACAAGAGAGGGATGAGATTTTTAAATCCATGCAAATATTGTATTAGAAATGGCAAATGCGGTGTTTCTTTATCGCCACCGGGGGATATAGCTTTGACCCTTCTTTTCAGAAAAGCCTGTGCCGTTACTTGCTTAGTTATCCCTGTTCCACCAAAGCAAAATAAGTAGTAAAGCGAACAGCCGCCGGTTATCGCTTTTTAACCAGTTAAACCGACTGACCATGACAAGTACGTATTATGGGACCAGTGGCACTCCATCCCGCCGGGGCATCCTTATCAAACGGGTGGAGGCCATGCTCCTTTTGATCTTTTGCAGCTTTTCCGTACATGCCGCGAAGATGATATCGCCGGGAAACACATTCCCACCGGTCATCACAGTGGACGATACGGTCAGCGGCACGGTCACCGACCAGAACGGACAACCGCTGCCGGGGGCCTCCGTCCGGCTTAAAGATGCCGCAACCGGCGTCATCACAGACGATCAGGGGAAGTTTACTTTAGACGTTCCGGATAACGGCACCCTGGTGATCAGCAATATAGGCTTCACCACGGCAGAGGTACCGGTCAACGGGAGGAAATCGATCACCATAGCCCTGACCGGTAATGCCCGGAGCCTTGCTGCCGTCACTGTCAACGTAGGTTATACCACGCAGAAGAAAACCTCCGTGACCGCCGCCGTATCGACGCTCCAGGTAAAAGACATCAACAACATCGCCACGGCCAACGTTACCAATTCCCTGTCCGGACGCATTGCCGGGGTGATCGGCGCCCAGGCCAGCGGGGAGATCGGCAGCGACGGAAGCGAAATCCATATCCGGGGCATCGGCACAACGGGCAATAACGCGCCCCTGGTGGTGGTGGACGGCATCCCCCGCAGCATGAGCTCGGTGAACCCCAACCAGATCGAATCGGTAACGGTGCTGAAAGATGCGGCGGCCGTCGCTCCCTACGGCATCGCGGGCGCAAATGGAGTTATCCTCGTGACCACCAAGCGGGGCAAGGCCGGTCCGCCGACCTTTTCGTATAACGGCTACGTGTCCTGGTCCAACCCGATCACCCTGCCGAAGATGCTAAATGCATACCAGTACGCCACATTACGGAACGTGGCCGACAAAAATGCGGGAAGCCCCGTGTCTTTCACGGATGCGGATATCGCAGGCTATAAAAAGACCGTCGAGGGGGCTCCGGGTGCGGATCCCGATAAATATCCCAATACCGATGCGTATAAGGCATTGCTCAACCGGAATGTTCCCATGACCCAGCACAACCTGCAGGTAAGCGGAGGAACGGACAAGATAAAATACTACATGGGACTGAGCTATCTCCATCAGGGCGGCTTGTTGGGCGATGAGCACCTGGATCGTTATAATTTCGTGGGCAATACCGATGCGCAGGTCACCAAGACCACGCTCGTCTCGGTTTCCATCAGCGGTTACAATAGCCGGCGGAACCGTCCCCAGGACGGCGACGGCAATCCTTTTGCCAATGCACAGGCCTATCTGCCCATTTCTGCGGTAAACTATTCAAACGGTCTGCTGGCCAGCAGCAACGGCAAGCTGCTGCGCCCCGGCATCGAGCTGGGCAACCGCCTGGACGACAATACCGCCATCATGACGCAGCTGTCCATCAGCCAGGACCTGCCCTTTATTCCCGGCCTGAGCATCAAGCAGGTGGTGAGCTATGATCCCGAACACGATTTTTCCAAGAGCTGGACGGAGGCGTCACCCACTTATTACATGATCAATACCAGCACCTCCCCTTACACCTATGATCCCGTTGCCAATGACGGACGGCCGAGCCTCAGCGAGGCATATTCAAAAGGAACCGCGCTCGAATCCCAGTCTTATATCAATTATCATCAGGTATTCGGGAACCACGACATCACGGCGCTGCTCGTCATGGATGCCCGGAAGTATCATAATGATAATTTCAGCGCTTCCCGGTCCAATTATGATCTGAACATCGACGAGCTGTCGCTGGGCAGCCCGATCCAGACCAACTGGGGTAACGGAGGTGGGTCTGGCGACACCCGGCAGGTTGGTTATCTCTACCAGCTGAACTATGCCTTTAAGGACAAATACCTGCTGGGGGCGACCGGCCGCTACGACGGCAGCTATGTATTTGCACCGGGGCACCGCTACGGATTTTTCCCGGCCTTTTCCGCCGGCTGGCGGATCAGCGAGGAACCTTTTATCAAAGACCGGCTCACCTGGATCGACAACCTGAAGCTGAGGGGCTCTTACGGTGAATCCGGGAACCTGGTCGGACCCGACCAATGGTCATCTTCCATGTCTATCACGGGAGCGGCCTATGTCATGGACGGAAAAACAGTACAGGGCGCCAATGAACGGGTGGAGCCCAATCCTTTTATCACCTGGGAAAGGGCCAAGAAAGCCGATATCGGACTGGAAGGCGTGCTCTGGAGAGGGCTCCTGGGCTTTGAGGTGGATTATTTCTACGAGAAGCGGAACAATATGCTGGTAAGTCCCAACAGCACCATTCCCACGGAATACGGGATCGGCATTGCCCAGATCAATGCGGGCAAGATGGATAACCATGGCATCGATGTTACCCTGAGCAGCTATCATGCCTTCAGCAACGGTCTTACGCTGGATATTTCCGGTACGTTCAGCTACGCGCAGAACAAGCTGGTGCAGACCTTTGAGAACGCCGCCACCTATAACGATCCGGTTCGCCGGCGGACCGGCCGGCCCCTGAACGAGATATTCGCCCTGAAGGCGCTGGGGCTGTTCAAGACCTCCGATGATAAAAACGGGGACGGGCAGATCACAGCAGACGACGGTTTTCCGACACAGTTCGGCAGCGTCGCTCCCGGCGATATCCGGTATCAGGATACTAACGGTGACGGGCATATCGATGTCAGCGATGAGGTTCCGCTGGGCAACAGCGCCATTCCTCCGGTCCAGTTCGGATTTAATCCGCGGATCTCCTACAAAGGCTTTGACCTGAACCTATTCTTCCAGGGCGCAACCGGCGGACATGCCATCCTGAACGGAGAGCTGGTATTTCCTTTTTATACCGGCGCCAACTCTTCGACGGCCGTGCTGGATTATTGGACACCCGACCACCAGGACGCCGCATTTCCCCGTCCGTTCGGACAGGGCGGCAATACCAACAATACGCAGCTGTCCAGCTGGTACCTGCGCCGGCTCGACTATCTGCGGCTGAAAAGCCTGGAGTTTGGCTATACGCTCCCCACGGCAGTAGTGAACAGGATCAAATTGCAAAATGTACGGATATATCTCTCCGGGACCAACCTGAAGACCTGGGACAACCTGGACGGCCTGGTGGATCCCGAATTCACACAGGCGGGCACCAGCAATACCGCCAACTCCAACCAGAGAGGATGGTCTTATCCGTTCGTAAAAACATTTTCCGCAGGTATCGCCGTAACCTTCTGACGGTTTAAATAATATGCCATGAAAAAGTACATCTCTTATAGCATTCTTGCCGTACTGGGGCTGATCATCACCGCCTCCTGCAACAAGGATTTTCTGAATGTGGTCCCCAAGACCAACCTCTCCGCCGAAACGATCTTTGCGGATTCAAGCGGGGCCGATATTTTCCTGAATGCCATTTATGGCGCCATGCCCGACGCCGAAGCGATGCCCGGCTATAACTACGATCCCATGGAGGACTGGTCGGACAATGCGGTCAACCGCTTCCAATGGGGCATCTCCTGGGTGCAGGGCGTCGCCCGCTCATATGGTCCGTCTGACTACAACCCCGGCCTGTACAACCATGATTACCCGGCCATGCCCTTTAAATACGACGTGCAGTTTGCCAATATCCGGAAGACCAATCTCTTTATCCAGCAGCTGAACGAGCACCCGGATAATTTCTCGGCATCGTTCCGGAAGACCAAGATCGCGGAAGCCCGGTTTCTGCGCGCCTTTTTCTACCAATGGCTGTACATGGGGTATGGCGGCGTGCCGTTGATCACCGATGTACTCAGCATCAGCGAGCAGGGCGACAGCGTTTTCAGACCCAGGAACACCAAGGCAGAGACCCTCAAGTTCATCCAGGACGAGTGCACGGCAGCCGCAGCGGATCTGCCCAACAAGCTGAGCACCGGCGCCGCTACCCGCGGTGCGGCCCTCGCCCTGAAAGCATGGACGGAGCTCTTTTCCGGTGATTACACCGATGCCGCCGCCACTTATCAGCAGATCACGGATCTGGGTATATACCATCTGTTCCCGGACTACAACGCGCAGTTCATGGCGGAAAACAACAATAACGAAGAAAGCATCTGGGCCTATCAGCACGCCCCCGCTACAAAAGGTTCGGGAAGAACATTGTTATTCGGCCCTCCGCCCGTATCGGCAGCCTGGGCCTGTATGCAGCCGACCCAGAACCTGGTGGACGCCTACCTGATGAAAGACGGGCTGCCCAAAGAGCAATCCCCCTACTGGGATCCCAAACATCCCTATGACAACCGGGATCCCCGTTTCGATATGTCTATCATTCACGACGGTTCCGTGTGGCAGGGCGCCACCTACAACATGAAGCAGGGTGGCCAGTACGCTCGTGACCCGGCGCAGGAAAGGGAGACCGGCTACTACCGTAAGAAAGGTATTGACGAGCGGCTTACGACCGCTACGGTCAACAACGATGCCGCCAATTTTGTCTATTTCCGCTATGCCGGGGTATTACTGGGCTACGCCGAAGCAAAGATCGAGCTGGGCCAGATCGACCAGTCGGTCATAGACGCTATTGACCAGGTCAGGGTGCGGGCAGGCATTCCCAAGTTATCCGTCTCTTACAAGACCAGCTCTTTTTCCCAATCCGATCTTCGCGATATTGTACGCCGGGAACGGCGGATAGAGCTGGCTTTCGAGAACCGCTACTACTGGGACCTGATCCGGTGGAAGACCGCGGAATCTGTGTTGAACAAACCCGTAAACGGGATCGATATCGTTCCCGACGGAGCCGGCGGATATAATTACAATACCGTGGTGGTACACCCGATGAAATTCTTCAAAAAGAATTACCTGTTCCCGGTCTACAAAGGCTGGCTGGAATCCAATCCGAAGATGCAGGCGCAGAACGGCGGACCGGACGGCTGGGTGAACGGGCAGAACCCGGGTTATTAGGCGCTGATCGCCTGCCCGGAACGCGAGAAAAGCTTCCGGACAGTATCCGGCGCTTCAAAAACACAAAAAAACAACCAATCGATTAACCCGATATAATATGCCCATTGCGATGAACGCCGGAAGAGGAATTCTTCAATATACCCTGGCGATGTCTTGCCTTTGTCTGCTCACCGTCAGGCCCCTGCATGCGCAGCGGAATGCCGGAATATTTTATTCTACCTTATTTGCCAAAGAGCGTCCCCTGAAATGGGCCACGCATTTCGGAGATGGCGCGGTCCGTTGTTTTCTCCGGGATGTCAACGGAGACGGAAAGGATGACGCGGTGGCCGTATATGCGAACGGAGGAAAAAGCGGTGCCGTCGAAGTGGCGCTGTCGGATGGCCATACTTTTTTAACGCCGGTGCATGCGCTCACGTTCAGGGGGCAGTGGACTTTTATCCAACCCCTGATGGGCGACCTGGACGGCGACGGGAAAGCCGATCTTTTGTTCAGGGATATGACTACGGGAGATGCCTATGTTGCGCTCTCGGGGGACATCGCGTTCCGGAGCGCGGTGCGGTGGAAATTACCCCAGGAGGAGGCGCCCGGCAGACAGGCCTTCCTTGCAGATATCAACGGAGACCGGAAGGCAGACCTCCTGGTCTATCAGGGCGCGGGAAAATGGGTTACCGCATTGTCGACAGGCCATGGATTCGGAATCCCATATCCCCTCGCTTCCGGCTTTGGTGCGGATGAGGAAACCAGGATCGTCGGTGATGTAAACGGCGACGGAAAAGCCGATCTCATTACGGGAGATTTCAGCAGCGGCACCTGGAAGGTTGCGCTGTCGGACGGGAAGCAATGCAGCGGCGAAGCCGTTTGGGCAACGGGGCTTACCGGTTCAAAGATTTTCGGGGATAAGCAGGATAGCCGGCCGCCGGTGTGTATGATGTACGATATCGACAAAGACGGCAGGGACGACCTGATATGTTGGGATAAAAACGGCGCTTGCAGTTGGAGTGCCGCATATTCAACCGGTAAAGGGTTCGGACCTCCGCAAACCTGGGTCGCAAATTTTCTACACGGAGAACACAAAAACAACATCCCCGATGCCGGGTTCGGCATGCCGGGCAGCCCGGATGGCAAGAAGGCTGCTGTAATGATCGTTTCCGGCGGAAAATGGCTGGGGCTGGAATATCCGGGCAGGGGGAAAACCGCCGACCCGGCACTCATCGACACCTGGGAAGCCTGGGGCAATGATTATATCCCGGACGGAGGCACTTACGATTCGGGCGACCCGGCGGTCAATGACAGACAGATACGGCAGATACACGACGCCGGCTTCACCTATGTGACGCTGGATATTACCAACGGAAGTAATGCATGGGTAGACAACCGGGCCAGGCAATTTATGGAGCGCCTCCGTTACTGGAACCGGCATCTGAAACCGGGCGACCACAAAATGTACGCGAACATTTCCCTGGGCATCACCCGCGGCATAGAAGGCGAGGATGCTTTTTTTAACCGGCTGAACCAGGAGTGCAAACGGGCCTGGGAGGAGTTCTACCTGCCTTTTAAAGACCTCTATTATCTGCTGAAGGGCAAGCCTCTTGTCATACATATGATCACCACCGGATGGAAATATGTAAAAGACATCGACACCTGGAAAGGCGACCGGGCCTATATCGACAAGATCACCTGCCGGTGGATGGACGGCACCCAGTCCGGCGCCAGCGGAGAGAAATCAAATTGCTATGGCTGGGTCATTCCGGAGAAATACGGCAATGTTGCTGACCCGGAGATGATGCCGGTCATGCCCGGATTCTGGAACGGACTGACCTTTGTAGGCCGGGAAGACGGAGACTTTTACCGCAGCCAGTGGATGCGGGTTATTCAGTATGCGCCCCGATCGGTCTGGGTGAACAGCTTTAACGAGACCTGGGAGCATACTGCGGTAGAGCCTTCTCATCACGTTATCGACCGGTTTGTCGCCAACCCTTTGTTTACAAAGCCATGGTCCGACCACTACGGCAACCGCATGGATGATTTTTACTGGATTATGACGCGTCAGTATAACCGGCTGTTCATGGACAACGTTCTGCTGCAGGGCACTTATTTCCAGGAATACGGCGACAGCACTATTTTCAGGGCCACCGCAACCGGCTTTATCAAGCAAACCGCATGGCCGGTAAAAGCGCCGGTATTGCTGTTACCGGAAGGGTTCCGGAAAACGTTTAAGGGAAAGATCGTAGATCCGCAGCGTTAAGCAGCATTTTTCTATTTTTACTGTAAACAACAGATTATGGAACCGAAAACCCGCAGGGATTTTCTGAAACAGGCATCGGCGCTTGGATTAACCGGAGCTTTTGTGCCGGCCGGAATAAGGGACTTCCTGACCCGAAGCGCAACCACCGCCCCGGCCGGCCGGCTACTGCAGCCGGCGGCTTTTGCGGATATCATGATGAAAGGCGAGCTGCTCACCCGCGCCTTTAGAAATTATGACCGGCTGGAAACGGATATCTATAGGCCCGAAAATGACTTCAATGCAGGGGGCGCCTCCGAGGGATGGCCCGGCGATAAGGAAGGACGTATTATACTTGGTCTGACGCTGCAGGCGCAGGCTACCCGCCGCGAGCCAAAGTATCTTGATGAGATCATCCGGCTTATCCCTTCACATGTAAACGAGAAGGGCTACCTGGGTCCCGTCATGAAAGACAAGATACTGGAGCAGCAGCTTTCGGGACACGGATGGTTGCTCCGCGGGCTGTGCGAACATTATGCCTGGAAGAAAGATCCCCAGGTAAAGCAGCATATCCGCAACATCATTTATAACCTTGCCCTGCCCACACGGGGGCATCACAAAGACTATCCCATCGATCCCGGCAGCCGGCGGAAGAACACCGGCGAGGCGGCCGGCACAACCCAAAATACGATTGGCAGATGGATGTTGTCTTCGGATATCGGCTGCGATTTTATTTTCCTGGACGGCGTAGTGCAGGCCTACGGCTTGTTTCCCTCCGCCGAATTGAAAGCGCTTATCGAAGAGATGACCGACCGGTTCCTGCAAATGGACCTGATTGCAATAAAGGCGCAGACCCACGCCACCCTCACCGGATTGCGGGGCGTACTGCGCTATTATGAAACGACCCGCAGGGCAGATCTGCTGTCGCAGGTGGAAAAACGGTATGCCCTGTACCGCGCCGGAGCGATGACGGAGAACTATGAAAACTTCAACTGGTTCGGCCGTCCCGAATGGACGGAACCCTGCGCCATTGTGGATTCACTTATGGTAGCCGTTCAGCTGTGGCAACATACCGGCAAGACGGCTTATCTGGAAGATGCGCATCATATCTACTACAATGCGCTGGGGCATACCCAGCGGGCCAACGGCGGCTTCGGGCTGGATAACTGTCCCGGTCCGGACGCTGATGTGCTGCGCGTAAACACCGACGAGGCCTACTGGTGCTGTACCATGCGCGGCGGGGAAGGTCTGGCCAGCGCCATCCGTTATGCCTGTTTTACCACTCCGGAAGCCGTGATGCTTCCCTTTTACCACAACAGTGAAGCAGACCTGGTACTGGGGGGCAGACCGGTACGGCTCCGGCAGGAGACCGGCTATCCCTTTGCGGGAAAGATGACCCTGACCGTTACCGGCGGGAGCGCGCCGGATAACATCAGGCTCGGCCTGTTCGCGCCCTCCTGGGCCGGCCGGCATAGTCTGAAGGTGAACGGCCGCCCGCAGGATTTCAAAACGGAGAACGGCTTCCTCATGATAAACTCCGTGTTAAAAGAAGGGAATGTCATTACCCTCGAATTCGATCAGGCCCTGCGCACACGCAACAGGGTTAACGCACAACACACCCGGCCCGGCCGCTATGGCATCAGCTATGGTCCCCTGCTGTTGGGATATGAAGGTGCAGGACCCGTTTCGTTGGGCAGCCGCCCCCGTTTCGTCAGGTCGTCCCCGCGGGAATGGGAAGTGGAGGGAGAAGGGACTCGTCTTTCCACGGTTTATCACCTGATGGATGCAAAGGTCAACAAAGCTTCGGGTTATCAAAAGCAGATACTCTTTAAGGGATGACCGGACATACTGCCGGATCCATTTTTATGAACAGATTTAAAAACAACACATTTTGGAACGATTTACAGATCAGGTAGCCGTCATCTCCGGCGGAGCCGACGGGCTGGGAAAAGCCATTGCCCTCCGCATTGCCGGGGAAGGCGGTACCGTGGTGCTTTTCGATATCAACGAAAAATTGCTGCAGCAAACCGTGGACGAATGTAAAGCCGGAAACCTGTCCGTCAGCGGAACGGTGGTAGACATCTCTTCCGAAGAAGATGTGCGGCAGGCTATGCAGCAGGTAGCAGATGATTTCGGGCGGGTGGATATCATGGTCAACTCCGCCGGCATCGTCGGACCCACGAATACCAGGATCACGGATTACAGCACGGCAGCCTATGATCAGATATACGGCATCAATCTGAGGGGTTCTTTCCTGATGACCAAGTATGCCGTAGCGGCTATGGAGAAGCACAATTACGGACGCATCCTGCTGCTGGCCTCCATTGCCGGCAAGGAAGGCAATCCCTTTATGGCAGGCTACTCTTCGATGAAAGCGGGCGTGATCGGCCTGGTGAAAGGGGTCGGCAAGGAATACGCCGAAACCGGCATTACGGTGAACGGACTTGCTCCGGCCGTGATCAAAACTGCGATGAACGAGAATACGGCGCCCGAGCAGCTGGCTTATATGACGGCCAAGATACCGATGAAGCGGTTGGGCACCGTCGAGGAAGTAGCGGCTATCGCGAGCTGGATCGTATCCCGGGAAGCGAGCTTTACTACGGGTTTTATTTTTGACATTTCAGGGGGAAGAGCCACCTATTGACCTTTTAAAACTATCTTAACATGCGGAAAAAAGTTATCGTGCTGGGGGGATCTTCGGGAATAGGAAAGGCTATTGCAGGACGGTTTGCGCTGGAGGGCTGGCAGGTAGTGGTGGCGGCCCTGGAAGAGGCGGGATGTACCACCACACTCGAAACGCTGCCGGGAGAAGGGCATATCGCGCATCAAATGGACATCCGTAATCCTGAAGACATTGCCTCGCTCCGGGAAACCGTACAAAGAAGACTCGGCGATTTTGACGTGCTGATAAACAGCGTGGGCATCTCCCGGAAACAGAGCGCCATTGATTCCGACTTTCAAAGCTGGGACGCTTCGCTGCAGGTCATGCTGTACGGATCGGTCGGGATCTGCCGTGCCCTGGTTCCCCTCATGAAGGACGGGGGCCGCATCATCCACATCACCTCTATACATGCTCAACGGGTAGCCAGAGGAAGCTCTGCCTACGGCATGGCCAAAGCCGCGCTCACCCAGTTTACCCGTTCCCTCGCCGTGGAGCTGGCCCCGCGGAATATCCTCGCCAATGTTATAGCGCCGGGTTTTGTCGATACGCCGATGTCGGTAAAGGAAGACGGCAAAAACGAGCTGGAATCGGATTGGTTCCGGGAGAATTATATCAGTGGGGAGCACCTGCCTTTGAAACGGGCGGCGCGCCCGGAAGAAATAGCCGGAGCAGCCTATTTCCTGGCCGGCCCCGACGCCTCCTATATCACCGGATCGGTGCTGACCGTCGACGGGGGGCTGACCATTACGTTCTGACACAATTTTTTTCACCATCCTATTGATCATGCAAACCATACCTTCTCCCACCGGCGAAACGGGATATAACCAGAAGCATTTCTCCTACAACAGGAGATATGTATTGACCATGAGCCTGATCGCAGCCATGGGCGGGCTCATGTTCGGCTTCGATCTGGGCGTGATCACCGGCGTAATTCCTTTCATCCAGCAACAGTTTCATCTTGAAGGCTTTTCCCTGGGCTGGGTGGTGGCTATTTTCGAGGTGGGCTGTATGGGCGGCACCTTTATGACGGCCTGGCTTTCGGACCGGCTGGGCAGAAAAAAGATGCTGATCTTTACCGCGGCGTCCTTCCTGGTGACAACTGTTGGCGCTACCTTTTCGGGCGGGCCTGTTGCGCTGGCGGCCTGGCGGTTCGCACAGGGATTAGGTGTGGGCGCGGCATCGGTATTGTCCCCGATGTATATTGCCGAGATAGCGCCCGCTCCCATGCGGGGAAAACTGGTCTCTACCAACCAGCTGTCCATTGTAACCGGCGTACTGTTGGCGATCGTGGTGAGCTATTATGTCGGGGATCCCGGTAACATGGAGAGCTGGAGATGGATGTTCGGCGCCGCCCTGGTGCCGGCGCTGGTCTTTTTTGCCGCGTTATTTGCCATACCGGAGAGTCCCCGCTGGCTCGTCAAGGCCCGCTTTCACCAGCAAGCGGAGACGGTATTGAAGAAAATAGGCAACGACCGTTTCGCGGAACAGGAGCTGCAGGAGATCCACCGGTCCCTGCAGGCCGGCAGTCAACAGGGTACCTATGCCGAGCTTTTCGGAAGCGCCGTGCTTCCGATCCTGCTGACCGGCTTCGGGCTGGCCGTGCTGCAGCAATTCTCCGGGGCAAACAACGTTACCGCCTATATGCAGGTCATCTTTGCCAAGGCCAATATCAGCATAAAAGACGGGCTGCTGAATGCCGTCTTTGTGGGACTCGTCCTTTTTATAATGACCATCCTTGCCGTAGGGCTGGTCGATAAAATGGGAAGAAGGAAGTTGATGCTGATCGGCACATCCTGCATGGCGGTATTGCTTTTCCTGCTGGCCTGGTCGTTCAACAGCACGGCCGTGAACGGTACCCTGGTATTCGCCTTCGTCATGGCTTATATTGCCGTATATGCATTTACGTTGGCGCCGGTAACCTGGGTATTGCTGTCCGAGATATTTCCCAACCATATCCGCAGCAAAGCCTTGTCCCTGGCCTCCTTCGTGTTGTGGCTGGCCACTTTTCTGGTGGTGTTTATCTCGCCTTACCTGCTCAGGCTGAGTCCGGTAATCAATTTTATCCTCTTCGGAATATGTAATATTATCGGGTTCGTCTTTGTGCTGCGATATGTACCCGAAACAAAAGGAAAAACGCTGGAGGAGCTGGAAACCATGCTGGCCAGGGAGAAAAGCCGCGACAGACCTGCCTCCGGAGCATGACCGGCTCGGCCTCCGGCGGAGCGCATCCTCCGCCGAAGCCCGGCCGGAACCGTATTAAACCGTGAACCGCTGACGCATAGCGTCGAGATAATCCTGGTCCGGCATGCTGCTCCTTGCGGAGAGCATTCCGCGGGCATCTTCCCCGATGACATAGCGAAGCGTATCCGTACCGTCTGTTACGGCGGCGTAGATGGCGCTTGCAGCATCCGCAGCGGATACCGGGTGGGTTTCTTCCGCGGTATAGGATGCGATCATTTTCTGCAGATAAGCGTTGTAGTCCTCCGGCAACGGGGCGTCGGCACTGTTTTGCCGGCTTGCCTCGTCAAAGTTGGTTTCCACCATCCCGGGCTCGATGATCTTTACCCCGATGCCTTGGGAGGACAACTCAAAAGACAGGGCTTCCGAAAAACCTTCAAGCGCGAATTTGGATGCACAGTAAGCCGACAGGAGCGGAAAGGTGCTGCGACCCGTGGCCGAGCTGATATTGACGATCAGTCCTTCCTGCCGCGCCCGGAAATGAGGCAGAATGGCCCTGGTCGCAGCCATTACCCCGAAGAGGTTCACTTCGAACAGGTCGATGATCTTTTGCTGCGGCGTAGCCTCAAAGACGCCGAAGACGCCCAGCCCGGCATTGTTCATCCATACATCGATCCGGCCGAAACGATCCAGGCCGGCCCGGATGGCGGCCGTAATCGTATCCGCTTCCCGGACGTCGAGGCGGGTAACCAGTACCCGGTCCAGCGCCGTCAGCTCGGTTTCCTTTTCGGGATCGCGCATGCTGGCGATCACATTCCAGCCATTCGCGGCAAATACTTTGGCCGTAGCCTTTCCGATACCGGAGGAAGCTCCGGTAATAAAGATGGTTTTGGACATTTTACTTTTTTTTAATCATCCCACCAGTCGGGCTTCTTGCCGTTCCTTGAGGCGCTGACCGTTGTTCCTTTCCCATCGGGAACAAAGCAGTCGATCGTGTTCTTATCATAATAGAGCACGAGCTCTTTACCGGTTTCGATATCCGTTAAATAAGTGAATCCATCCGGATCCTTTTTTATGGAACAGGATATCGGCGGGGTCTGATCCGTTTTATCCTTGGTAGTAAGGCTCAGGATCACCTCGGCTTTTGTAGCGTCGACAACGGTGACCTTTATCTTCATGCTTTCGTCTTCGGTAGGCATCGGCGTTGTCTTGCCGTCCATCGTAATTTCAAAAGCGGTAAAGGTCCCTTCGGCCTCTTTGCCGCTCACCTTGATATCCTCTTTTTTACAGGAGGAGAAGGCCGAAAGCAGGCCGCCCAGGACCACGATCATTATCCAATATTTGTTTTTCATTTTCAGATATATTTCGATGCTGAATAAAAATAGTTACAGACTACCAGTCACCCGGCTTCTTTCCATCCTTCGACGCGCCGATAAACAGCTCTTCATTGCTGCGTTCGTTATAAAAGTCGAATTCGATGGAAGTTTTATTCCAAAAATCCAGGTGAAGCGTGCCGTTATCATTCGAGCCGGTCAGCACGACCTCCCCCTCTTCATCTTCACTGACCGTGCAATCGAAGGGGATCTCGGTGGGCTTCCCCTTATAATTATCGATAAGCGTCACTTTTGCTTTTTTATCTCCGGAGCTGGCGATCTGGATATCGATATTTTCATCGTCCGTAGGAAGCTCGGTCGTCTGTCCGTTCAGCGTCAGCTCAAACGCATGATACGTGCCGTCGATCTTTTTGGACGGAGACTTGTTCTCATCTTTTTTACAGGAGGCGAAGACGCACAAGGCGGCAGCGAGGACCGGCAGGATGATCCGGTATTTGTTTTTCATGACAGTAGTTTTTAAGGGTTGATGTGATTGAGGGTTGACAAGGGCTCTCCGGACAAATGTAATGCCGGAGCGGTGGCGGGACCAAATCTCAGGGGGTTACAAATAGGATCAGCGGGGGTTACAAATGGGCTACAGATCCGGAAACCCTTTGCTGTAGCGGGACTTCCGGAAGACCTGACAACTCCTGTCACAGCAGAAATGACGGGTCAGGACCCTGAAACCCGGAGGGACGACCGTAAAAAGGGGAGCTACAGGGTCAGTATATAGGCAATGAGGTCGTCCTGGGGCAAGAGGGACAGTTTCTTTTTGATGCGGTAGCGGCTCATCTTCACGCTGTCCGGGTTCACGTTCAGCAGATTGGCCACCTGTTTGTTGGACATGTTCATCCGGATATAGGCGCAATGCTTCAGCTCGTTCTTGGAGAGCTGGGGGGAGAGCTTCATCAGCTTATCGAAGAAATCGGGGTGCACGGCCTCGAAGTGCAGCTTGAACCGCTGCCAGTCTTCGTTCAGCTCCAGGTTATGCCGGATCAGCCGCTGGATGCCTTCCATCTGCCGGGGATTCTCCTGCCCTTGCTTGTCGGAGAGCCGCTGCCGGAGCTCGAGCAGCAGCTTGGTCATGTGGTCGGTCTGCATGATGCTGGCCGAAAGCTCCCGGTTCTTGTGATCCAGATCCTCCCGGGCGCGCAAGGCTTTTTCTTCCATCAGGGCCTTTTCCGCCAGCATCTTGTCATTTTCATCCTGCAGCATCTTTTGGCGGTGGCGGTACACCTTCTCCTTCAGCTTCCTGGAGTGGAACAGCAGGAAGATGATCAGGATACACAGGAGGAGCCCGATGCCGCCGGCATAGACCAGGGTCGTCTTGCGCTTGTTCTGTTCCTGCAGCAGCCCGATCTGCGCTTCCCGCTGCCGGGTCCGGAAGCGCACCTCGAGGAGGTCCATGTTCTGCCGGTTGGCCAGCCGGGTGATGGAGTCCTTGACGGCGGCCAGGCGGCCGGCATAGTCGAGCGCCTTCCGGTAATCGCCCTTTTCCCGGTACAGCTCCATGGCGGCTTCCAGTTTGAATTTCTGCTGTTCGATACTGAGCGGCTGATCCTGATCCAGCTTCCGGAGGATGTCTCCGCTTTCCTCAAATTCCCCCATGCGGGCGAGGATACGGCTCATGAGGATACGGCCCCTGATGCGGTCGTCGGTAGCGCCTGCCCCGACGGCGAGCTTCAGCGCCGCCTGCACCTGCTGCATGGCCTCCCGGAGCTTTCCCTGCTCCATATAGATCTCCGCCACATACAGGTAATTCGATCCGAGGAGCGCGTTATTCTTATAAGTGCGGGCCAGCTCCCTGGCCTTTTCGAAATAAGCCAGGGCCGGTCCGGGTTCCTTTTCTGCGGCGAAGACGTTGCCCATGTTGCTATAGATAAAGGCCAGCTTAGGCCGGGCGTTCGCCTCGGTGCATAGGGTCAGGGCCCGGTTCAGGTACTCCCTCGCTTTTGCATAATCGCCGGCCCAGCCGTAGGCCACCCCGATATTGAGGTAGAGATTAGCTTTTCCGATCGTGTCGCCTTCGGGGACCACGAGGAGGCCGCGCTGGAAATACTCCAGCGCCTGATCAAATTCCTGTAGAGAGCTGTGAAATCCGCCCAGCGCATTATAGAGGATAAACAGCCCCCTTCTGTCCGCATAGCGGCGCCCGATCTCGTCGGCCCTCATGTACTGGGCATAGGCTGCCCTGAAATTATCGCCCTGCGCATATATGTCGCCCATGCGGGTGAACCCCACGATCTGACCCAGGTGATAATGCAGCGCCCCGGCCAGGTTCACCGCCGACCGGGCATAGTACCGCGACCGTAAGGTGTCGTTGTACAGATAGTGAAAAGAGAGATGCAGCAGCTCGTTCACCCGGGCGGTATCCCTGTCCTGGTGGATCACCTCCGCCTCCAGCGAGTCGATCCCGCCCCGCAACTCCACCGAGGGGCGGGGTTGCGCATGCAACGGGGTGGTGAGCAGGAAGCCGCAGAGAATCATACAGGATACTACGATGCGGAGCGCCGGGCGCATTTTTGTCATTACAGGCGATTTAGGACAAAAATAACTATGTTTGAACAAAAGTATTTTTATCTCCTCTCCGCCCGGTCCATACCCGGCAGAAACAGCTGTAAGATGAAAAAACCAACTCCGGCATTCTCTTCATTCATCCTGTCGGGTCTGGGCTGCCTGCTGCTCTCCCTGACCATCCGGGCGCAGATACCGGTAGATACCCAACAGTTCCGTAAAGGAGAAAGCGCCGGGATGACCATCTCGGATCACAACCTGGGCATCACCTGGGATGCCGGAGGCGGCGCCGAAGGCCAGATCAACCTTAACCTGCAAGCCGGAGCGCCGCTTTTCAACAGCATAAAGATCAGGGACCGCGCCACCGCTTTTTCGGAGATCGCCGCCCATATTGACCCCGTTTTTCTTTTAACAGTGGGAAAGCGCACCCTGAAGGCGCCCACGCAGTGGATCATTTTCTTTGACAAGCCGTATAAACGGCCCTATACTGTATATCGCTCCGAATTACAGAAGAAAGACATAAAAGTAATTTCCGAAGGCATCCGCACGCGGGTGGTGGTCTCCACCGTCAAGGCCGGCCCCTTTTCGGGTAAGATGGAAATTACCCTCTTCGGAGGAACCCCGCTGATAAAAATGGACGCGGTGATGTCCACGCCTGAAGACTCAACGGCCATGGTCTACGATGCAGGACTTGTATCCCGGACGCCCTGGGACGACGACCTCTGGAATAACATCAATCCCTGGGAAAGCATTCGCTGGGCAGATCCGGAGAACCGGCTGCATCAGCTCAAACGGATGAGCGACCCTATGAAAAGCCTCAACCTCACCGTGAAATACCGTACCATCATCGGCCGGGGAAAAGGCGGCGATATCGCCCTGTTTCCGCCGCCGCATCAATATTTCTTTCCGGAAGACAACTGCTACAACATGGCCTTTACCTGGTGCGGCCGCAATTACCGGAACAAGATACCGCAGTTCGGCATCGGTATCCGGCAAAAGCCGGAGGGGGATGAACGTTTTGTGCCGTGGTTTAATGCTCCGCCGGGCACACAGCAGCATCTGAGCTTCTTTTGTCTGCTGAACCCGCGCGACGGGGAACAGACCCTTGAAAAGGTAAAGGCGTATACCCATCAGGATAAATACCTGCGGCTGCCGGGATATTATACCTTTAGCAGTCATTATCACATAGAGCCTGAAATAGACGTGCTCCAGGGCAAGCCGCTGCCGGCAGTAGGGGAATTCGTCCCTGCCTTCAAGCAGACGGGCGTAGATATCGTTCACCTCGCTTCCTTTCACCTCGGCGGCCATCCCGCCGGACCCGACAGCATACGCTTAAAGGAGCTGAAGACCTCGTTTGACCTGTGCCGGCGCTGGTCGGACAGCAGCTTCCTGCTGCTGCCGGGGGAAGAGCCCAATCATTTTTTCGGCGGCCACTGGATAAGCCTCTTTCCACGGCCGGTGTACTGGACCATGTCTGAAAAGGGCGGCAGGCCCTTTTCAGAAAACAATCCTGTGTACGGAAAGGTATACCATATCGGCAGCAAAGAAGACATGCTCCGGCTGCTGAAAGAAGAAGACGGACTTGCCTGGACCTCCCATCCCCGGATAAAAGGATCGACAGGCTATCCTGACCGGTATAAGGATGAAGCCTTCTACCGCTCGGATCACTTTCTGGGAGCAGCCTGGAAATCGCTTCCCGCCGACCTTTCCGACTCCGTGCTGGGAAAAAGAGCGCTGGACCTGCTGGGCGACATGGCCAACTGGGGGCAGAAAAAATATATGCCGGGGGAAGGAGACCTTTTCAAGATCCTTCCGGAATACGAGCTGTATGGCAACATGAACATCAACTATCTTCAGCTGGACAGCCTGCCTTCGTTCGGGAACGGCTGGTCATCCGTACTGAAAGCCTTGCAGAAGGGCAGGTTCTTTGTCACCACCGGGGAAATACTGATCACGGATTTCTCAGTGAACGGCCGCCAGTCCGGGGAAACATTACAGCTCCCGCGAGCCGGGGATGCCCGGGTCGCCTGTACCCTTCAATGGACCTTTCCGCTGGATGATATAAAGATCGTTTCCGGCGACGGGGACCGGGTCTACGAGAAAAAGATAGACTTGCGCAGCACCGGCGCATTCGGCAAAAAAACGTTCACCATTCCCCTCGACCTGCACAATCGCAAATGGGTCCGGCTCGAAGCCTGGGATGCCGCCGTGAACGGCGCGTTTACCCAATGTGTGTGGATAGATGAGGGAACATAAGGCAGCGCAATAAAGGGCTATTTTTTGCCTATTTCCTGTTCAGTAATAACTTGACATAAAAGGAAGGCCGGGATAGTTTCTTTCGCAGGTCTACCTCATAAAACATACAGGATATCAGCTCCTTTAATTCCCGGTTATGGCGACCGGCCCTCATAGCGATATTAAATAACCTCGGAAACCTCGCCAGCCTTTGCAATCGTCTGCTCAATTTCAGCTCGGGACCCAATATGCGGTAAACTTCATTGTCATATGCCATAAGCGCACCGGCGGAATAATCACCGCTCTTTATCGCGGCTTCGGCTTGCAAGGCAGCCAGGCGACCGGCATACATCGCGTTCCCGATGCCTTCTCCCGTTAACGGATCTATAAGATGCGCCGCATCTCCCACAAGCATATACCGGCAGCCGGAAAGCTTTCGCTTTTTACTTCCAAGCGGTAAGCCGTAGCCTTCTACTTTGCCGATGATCTCAGCATCCTCAAAGCGTTCCCTGAATACCGGGTCATTTTTAAGCGTATCCATGAGCAGCGTCCGCAGATTTATTTTTTTGCCCCGCACCGTTTCGCTGATCATATCCATTCCCACGTTTGCCTGCCCGTCAGGCAAAGGAAATATCCACATATACCCGGGCAGCAGCTGCTTCAGAAAATGCAGCTCAATGAAATTATCGGGATGGGTGCCTTTTACATGCTTAAAATAAGCCCTGACTCCCGCCGCATAGCAGGAGGGGTCCATGCGGATGTTGGCCACATCCTTTGTAAAAGAAGAGTGTGCGCCATTTGCAATGATCAGCAACCCTGCCTTTACGGAAAAACGACCTTCCCGGTCAGAAACAAGATAACCATCTTCCTGTAATTCATATTTTTCAATATTGACTCCCTCAAAAAGGCGGATATCCTTCTTTCGCTTTAACTCGCTGACTAAAAAGTGGTCAAAGTGAATGCGCTTACAAACATAACCGGCCGGATCGTCAACGCTGCGGTCGTACCGGGTTTTGTAGGCAATGTCAATGCCCAGGCGCCCGGGTGAAACAAAGGTCACGCCCCAGCTGCCAAGCTTGTCGGTAAACTGCTGCAATCGCCCGGCCATCTCCTTATCAATTTTTGATAGCGTGGTAAAAACCTTTCCGCTTAAGCCGTCGCCGCACACTTTATCGCGCGGAAAAACGGCTTTGTCAATTATCACGCATTCAATACCCAAAGCGGACAGCTGCAATGCCGCAGTGGCCCCACCGGGTCCGGCGCCTATGATACAAACCTTTGTCTCAAGCATCCTCGTTAAAAACAGACAGGTTAAAAAATGAGATTGGCAACATTGATCACTTTGTCAGCAGAGCGGCTGCGAAACCGCTTGGCTGGGAACATAGTAATGCTTATCGGAAACTGACCGGTGACCGGCAAGGGCGCATACCCTTTTTACCCATCTTATCTTTTGGCCAAATGTATCCATATCACATACCAGTTCTTTACGGCTTAAGGCCTTCAGTCCGGCAGCATTGCTAACATAGCGGCCCGCTATGCTGAGCTGCTCCAGCGACATGTGTCCCATGCCATTCAGTGCATGAACGGTAATGCTGTATATCTTCTTTTCCCGTCCGGGGAAGGGTAAATTCATCAGGCGTTCATTGAATAGCGCTACTTCATTCATAAAATGATGCAGTAGCCTTTTATAATCCGGGTATAGATTGGGCAAGGTATAAATGTCGCTTTGCATGTCTTTATAAACGTCGAACGCATCATTCGTCAGCTGCAGCAGACCGGCCATGGGATAAAGCATCTTTTGCATTTCAGCTGTAAGAGGATGATCCAATACAGCGCAGAACAGCAAAATTGAATGATAGCATTTATTATAAGTTATTTCGTACAGTTCTTCCTCTCCAATATGCGGATCCAACTGTTTCATCGATGCTTTTTGCCATATAAAAACCCGGAATAAATGTCCTTTCATCTCTTCCGGGTAGGGGGCGACATCCAGTAACCGCAGATATATTTTCTTCAGCAGCTCGTCTTTAGCGTTGTGTGGGATATATCCTTCAGGGCTTTTTGTAAGGGCTTCGATCTGTTCATAACACAGTATCTTTTCGTCGAACAGGTCGTCGTACAGCGGCCCGAAAATGCTGAGCAACATAATCCGCTGTTGCTCCGCTTCCGTTAACGGCAATCCCCTTAGCCGGTAAAGACCGCCGCATATTAAATTCAGGGCCAGTTGCCAGTATTTTGTTATCCGGTAAAGGTCATTGGTTGAAAGGTGCTCCGCCCAGCCGGGAGCGATATTTCCGAGCAACGCAGGCATTTCCTTCCTGAGGCGTTGTTCCTGCACCTTCAGCTGCCAGCGCAACCAGCTCAGGCGAAGAAAGGCTTCGTAAAAGTGAACAGTATCCGTTCGCGGCATATGGCTTGTATTGACGGTAATGAGGATAAAAATAGCATCATTTTGTTATATAAAATAAAAAAAGAACCCGGTGATAACCGCGCATCATACAGGAAGGAAGATATAAAATCGACCCTTCCTCCCGGCAGAAGAGCGATTCCAAACGGCATGCAAGGAGTTCCCGGGATGGTCGGAAGACACCGGGCTCGTGCTTTCTTATAAATCTATTGTTGCAAGGACACCGGAGAGACGGTAAATCCCGTTCTCCTTAGTTGCTGGATCAGGCCATCCATATAAAACAAATGCTGCATACCGACAGCGACAAAACAATCATTATCGGTGAAGGCTCTGGATAGGATCTTCATCCATTTGTCGTTTCTCTCTTTTAAAAGAGTGGCTTTGCCATCTGTCGTTTTATCTAATGAATAGTCGAGGTCAAATTTTCTATAATGATATAAAAATTCCGAAGCTCCCATCTCGGGATTCTTATCAACGATATTTTTCATGTACAGGATATCCGTTTTCACGCTGTTCTCAATATCAAGATCCTTGTCCTTCTTCCCGGCATTATTTAAAATGTCGATCTGGTTACTGTCTAAACCTATTATCTTCAAATGGCCTTTAATCCCGATATCCGTGATCCGCTGGTCCATCAACTCGTATGAAGTTCTGTTGACCGTATCGCAGATGTACTGAAAATAAATATTTATAAGGGGAAAGATCATAGCAACGGGAGAAAGCTGGTAATATTTATCCTTCCAAAATCCGCTCTTTACAAATCTTTCAAATATTTTTCTCTGATCTTGCGTGAGCGTTGAATCCCATTTAGCTTTATTCCATGTTACAAGCTGCTTCCACGATTTTTTGATTTGAAGAAGGTATTGGGCAGAGTCTTTAGGATTGATATGATCTTCAACAAATAATATTTTACTGTGCTTCAGACATTTATTGGCCACCTTTAACGAATCAAAGAAATCCGGATTCACCTGGTGAAAGGTTCCGAACAGATAAGAAGTATGCTTGTTTCCTTTTTTAGAAACTTTCCATAACAAAGTATTCGGCTTGGTCTGACTAACACAGCCTATGCTTAGACACATCAATAAGAAGATAGAGAAATGTTTCATCTGTGATTTTTTATAGCAGTATGGAATTATTTCAAATCCGCTCACCGGAATGATTTATTTCATCTTTTCGTTATGACGGCGCATTGACCTACTATCCGGGGCCGAAAACTGAGATTATCATTGGCAAAGCCTCAATTCCTCTATGGTACGATTAAAAGTACGGCATCATTGACGTTCCTGTGGCCATCAAGCAATTTCAATTCCTCTATGGTACGATTAAAAGGACGAAGCGCTGAAAAGCGCCGACCAGCAAACCCATTTCAATTCCTCTATGGTACGATTAAAAGTGCGGCATACTTCCCCCTTGCAAACTTCTCCATCAATTTCAATTCCTCTATGGTACGATTAAAAGTATAATACCAATTTACAAAGTCCTGTATTTATTCAATTTCAATTCCTCTATGGTACGATTAAAAGCGGCATGGATCAGACCGTGCAGAGCCTTCAGTTCAATTTCAATTCCTCTATGGTACGATTAAAAGATACCGCGCCACCCGCTTCATGCTGCCCGGCATGTGATTTCAATTCCTCTATGGTACGATTAAAAGGGGATTGTGCTGTTCATAAATGGCCAGCTGTATTTATTTCAATTCCTCTATGGTACGATTAAAAGAAAGAAGCCCATATCGCTGCGCAAGCCAAGATTACATTTCAATTCCTCTATGGTACGATTAAAAGTATGTGTACTGTCTCATCCGTTAGGTCCTCAATTCTCATTTCAATTCCTCTATGGTACGATTAAAAGAGCATGACAATAAGGTGGGAGGAAGAAAAGACTTAATTTCAATTCCTCTATGGTACGATTAAAAGAAGGCTTTCCGGCACTATTGGAGGGAGATATGTAATTTCAATTCCTCTATGGTACGATTAAAAGGTTCATTGGGAAAGTCACGGAAGAATACTCATAGAGAATTTCAATTCCTCTATGGTACGATTAAAAGATTTAGTTTCAACGGGGGGGCAACTGGGATCCCAAAATTTCAATTCCTCTATGGTACGATTAAAAGACCGAAGGCGAAAAGACGGCAGATGCTGTTTCCGGGCATTTCAATTCCTCTATGGTACGATTAAAAGTTACCGGCCTTACCGCTGCGCAGAACTGCCTATCGCATTTCAATTCCTCTATGGTACGATTAAAAGTGGTCGACGAAGCCGGCAAGTACACCCGGAAGCTGAATTTCAATTCCTCTATGGTACGATTAAAAGTTGCAGTTGAACAAAAATATTTGCCCAGACGACATATTTCAATTCCTCTATGGTACGATTAAAAGGAAACAGTTCCTGATATTATTCATACCGCTGTTTTATTTCAATTCCTCTATGGTACGATTAAAAGAAGTGCCGCTACTTCCATTTCGTCTTGGTTTTGGCTTATTTCAATTCCTCTATGGTACGATTAAAAGCCTGTCTGCTTTCCCATAAAGATCAGGTAAAAGCCGAATTTCAATTCCTCTATGGTACGATTAAAAGAAGCAGCCAGTATGTGTCAATCGGAGGCATCTGCTGATTTCAATTCCTCTATGGTACGATTAAAAGTCCGGTGAAACATCGGTATCGGCACTCCATTCTTCATTTCAATTCCTCTATGGTACGATTAAAAGAACCAGACTTCAGAAAGAAATTGACAGAATGAATAAATTTCAATTCCTCTATGGTACGATTAAAAGGGGCCGTGACCGATATAAGCGGCGGGAATGATCCTTATTTCAATTCCTCTATGGTACGATTAAAAGTTGTGGTAGCTATAGTTGATCCCGACGGTACATTTTCATTTCAATTCCTCTATGGTACGATTAAAAGGCAAGGGGCCTCCTTCATTCCAATTTCAAGCATAGCTATTTCAATTCCTCTATGGTACGATTAAAAGTTCAAGATGACTTCTTTTACCAAATCCCGGCTATTCAATTTCAATTCCTCTATGGTACGATTAAAAGAAACAGGTTAGATCGTGGAAATTTGTCCGGTAAGAAATTTCAATTCCTCTATGGTACGATTAAAAGAACAGAACCACGGACAAAAGCAGCTAAAGAGTCCGGATTTCAATTCCTCTATGGTACGATTAAAAGGCCATGGGTCGTGTTGATTTAGAAAGAATATTCTGTTATTTCAATTCCTCTATGGTACGATTAAAAGTGCAAGCCGGATTATCTTAAAAACAGTTACAAAAATTTCAATTCCTCTATGGTACGATTAAAAGACCATCGATGGAAACGCCAGAAAGATAAGGGATTTATTTCAATTCCTCTATGGTACGATTAAAAGATGCAGCTTGTAAGGGAGAAAAGCCGTAAAGATGCATTTCAATTCCTCTATGGTACGATTAAAAGTTGATCTCCTCCTGCAGACCGGCGCGTTCTAAGTTCGATTTCAATTCCTCTATGGTACGATTAAAAGAGCCATCTTCAACCATGTTGCCAATTCCTTTAAATCATTTCAATTCCTCTATGGTACGATTAAAAGCTGCGGCAAAGATGTCCTCCAAAAGCCATTATCTTATTTCAATTCCTCTATGGTACGATTAAAAGTAATCCAGGGGGGACTATAGGACTAAAAACGGACTTATTTCAATTCCTCTATGGTACGATTAAAAGGTCCTCATACTTTTTCAGTGCGGCCGTCTTTGCCAAATTTCAATTCCTCTATGGTACGATTAAAAGAGAGCAAGACGCGGATAATATCCTCTTTATAAACTTATTTCAATTCCTCTATGGTACGATTAAAAGATTACCAATTTCAAATATTCGGCCGAAAGCATTATATTTCAATTCCTCTATGGTACGATTAAAAGATTTGCTCAGTGGATTAAACGGCATCCGGAAGCCTAATTTCAATTCCTCTATGGTACGATTAAAAGAAAGATATTTACGGATACTCTGGCGGGATCAGCTAAATTTCAATTCCTCTATGGTACGATTAAAAGAGCAGCTTGTAGGTAAACAGCCCTTCGGTATATTCATTTCAATTCCTCTATGGTACGATTAAAAGCCGCCTCCGGTAAGCGATAACACCCCGTTTGAAAAATTTCAATTCCTCTATGGTACGATTAAAAGCTGGACAAAAACAAAATAGATGAAGCCGCAGCAAATTTCAATTCCTCTATGGTACGATTAAAAGATTCCTTTATGAGTATTCCGGTGTAACCTTCCCGAATTTCAATTCCTCTATGGTACGATTAAAAGTGTGGAGACGTCAGAACTAAAAAGGCCATTATCCTATTTCAATTCCTCTATGGTACGATTAAAAGCCACTATCTCAATACAATGTAATCAAACGTCAATGGATTTCAATTCCTCTATGGTACGATTAAAAGTTGCATTTCCGCCTTTAGCAATATTCAAAAATTCCATTTCAATTCCTCTATGGTACGATTAAAAGACTACGACCGGCGATATAGCGAGCCTACCGGCAGGATATTTCAATTCCTCTATGGTACGATTAAAAGTTAGTTCTGTATACGCAAATGAAAATTCTTTTTATTAATTTCAATTCCTCTATGGTACGATTAAAAGATCAGTTTTGTTTCAGGAAATTCCCTGTACTTCAAAATTTCAATTCCTCTATGGTACGATTAAAAGCTGGGCTATCGCGGCGCTGAAAGTTCTGATAGAATTATTTCAATTCCTCTATGGTACGATTAAAAGAAAGACCATGTCCAGCCCACTAATATTCGAATTTATTTCAATTCCTCTATGGTACGATTAAAAGACCGTGAGGCTAAAATTAAATCAGAACAGGAAGCTATATTTCAATTCCTCTATGGTACGATTAAAAGTATCGGGAGATAATTTGGCTAATTATTGTGAGATAAATTTCAATTCCTCTATGGTACGATTAAAAGATGGATATCGGAAATGACCAGGACGCGCTTGCATATTTCAATTCCTCTATGGTACGATTAAAAGCAGCATGCTTTCAGCCTCCACGTTGTCGTGCTGCTATTTCAATTCCTCTATGGTACGATTAAAAGAGCGTCAATCCAGCTTGCACGCACTTGATTTTCAGATTTCAATTCCTCTATGGTACGATTAAAAGTGCCCATGTAGCGTTTCAGCTCGATGGCCTGCTTAAATTTCAATTCCTCTATGGTACGATTAAAAGTTCGGGAATCGAGATCGGCGGATCAGTCCACGCCATTTCAATTCCTCTATGGTACGATTAAAAGTCCATCGCTGTGATAATACAACGTTTTCCCAGCAGTATTTCAATTCCTCTATGGTACGATTAAAAGATTTGCTCAGTGGATTAAACGGCATCCGGAAGCCTAATTTCAATTCCTCTATGGTACGATTAAAAGGATGGTTCTCTGACTTTGCTCATTGAGCAGATTTAATTTCAATTCCTCTATGGTACGATTAAAAGAAGAGCAACGGACGAGTGGCTTAACACAGAAGCAGATTTCAATTCCTCTATGGTACGATTAAAAGTTGTTGTTTTCAGGAAAGTAATATTTGTTTTGAAAGATTTCAATTCCTCTATGGTACGATTAAAAGCAGGGAAAGTCCCCGATACTTTTATCTCTGTATATATTTCAATTCCTCTATGGTACGATTAAAAGAGCACTCAAACCATAAACCATTAATCCAAATATCAATTTCAATTCCTCTATGGTACGATTAAAAGGCTACCCTGTACCACGGTAATGGGGTGGTGGAGTTTTATTTCAATTCCTCTATGGTACGATTAAAAGAACTTTCAAAAGGCTGACGATGCGGAATATGATAATTTCAATTCCTCTATGGTACGATTAAAAGAAAAAGACAACAAGAATAAAAAAACATCGTTCCGGTATTTCAATTCCTCTATGGTACGATTAAAAGATCATCATGTCCTAATAGAATGTGATCCGATATTATTTCAATTCCTCTATGGTACGATTAAAAGCGGTGTCAGATTAAAGGATGCAATCAGGTTTCCATATTTCAATTCCTCTATGGTACGATTAAAAGAATGCTGCCATTGTCCAAGACCTCCTGTAATCCTATTTCAATTCCTCTATGGTACGATTAAAAGAACATTTTTTGCTGTGGATAGAAGAGGCGATGAAAGATTTCAATTCCTCTATGGTACGATTAAAAGTCAATAATCATTTGCTTTATTTCTGTGTCGGACGTTATTTCAATTCCTCTATGGTACGATTAAAAGAAAGAACCTCAATCCCAAACAATCATCCTTAAATGAATTTCAATTCCTCTATGGTACGATTAAAAGACCCATACGCACAGCCTAATGGCTCACGTTAACGGTATTTCAATTCCTCTATGGTACGATTAAAAGTGCTTCATCCGTTGCGGCTATTTCCTCAAAAAAATAATTTCAATTCCTCTATGGTACGATTAAAAGTGCGGCAATGGGTATCCCCGTCCTCGGCGTTCAGCAATTTCAATTCCTCTATGGTACGATTAAAAGGATAGTGCCGCGATCGTCGTAGAAAGGGGGAGAAAATTTCAATTCCTCTATGGTACGATTAAAAGAAGAATCCCGGGGCGGCAGTGATATTCGTTCTGAATTTCAATTCCTCTATGGTACGATTAAAAGCTGTAAATCCAAATTTTCACTTAAAGACCTCTGTTAATTTCAATTCCTCTATGGTACGATTAAAAGTAATTATCGCCCGGCGGCTACAGACCCGCGCATATCAATTTCAATTCCTCTATGGTACGATTAAAAGGGTCGTACTACGGCGCCTCGCAGATAAGGCCAACGCATTTCAATTCCTCTATGGTACGATTAAAAGACCAGCAAGGAGGTACGGATTAACGGGCCGATCCCAAATTTCAATTCCTCTATGGTACGATTAAAAGTCTGATGCGGCCTGCTGGGGGTTTAGGGGATCGTCAAATTTCAATTCCTCTATGGTACGATTAAAAGTGCCGCCAGATTTCCCGGCTGTAGCGCGTTTCTCGCATTTCAATTCCTCTATGGTACGATTAAAAGTGTACAACCTGGGTGTTTCCTCAAGGATTCCAAATTATTTCAATTCCTCTATGGTACGATTAAAAGCCGAAATCCCTTGTCAAAGCCTCTGAACTTAAATGCATTTCAATTCCTCTATGGTACGATTAAAAGTACGGTATTCGGTCGACACCCGGTAGTTTTCGTTCGATTTCAATTCCTCTATGGTACGATTAAAAGAGCCAGGAGCAAACCTCTGGTGCATTTCTGGCCTTATTTCAATTCCTCTATGGTACGATTAAAAGAGTGCCGGCCACTTCGCCTTTGTGCGTTCCGAAGTATTTCAATTCCTCTATGGTACGATTAAAAGTCTTCAATTTCGATAAGGAAGATCAGAAGTCGATTATATTTCAATTCCTCTATGGTACGATTAAAAGCACGTGACGGCTCCGACCGGTAATCCTTCTCCCTCATTTCAATTCCTCTATGGTACGATTAAAAGATTCAATGGGGAGACAAAAACCTATCGAGGATTTTAATTTCAATTCCTCTATGGTACGATTAAAAGTAGCAAAATAACCACGACCGGGATAAAAATAAATAATTTCAATTCCTCTATGGTACGATTAAAAGATCGAACAACTAAACAAAGAGCAATATCTGGTAGCAATTTCAATTCCTCTATGGTACGATTAAAAGCGGGATGGTCTGCTGGGAATTCTTTTGCGAAAAAAATTTCAATTCCTCTATGGTACGATTAAAAGAATAACTCGCCAGCGGTTTTAATGCCGGTTATACATTATTTCAATTCCTCTATGGTACGATTAAAAGCTAAGCCTGAAACAGACAACGGCGCTTGATTACCTATTTCAATTCCTCTATGGTACGATTAAAAGACGGACGAGGCAACATGTCGAAGGTTCTTTTTCTGCATTTCAATTCCTCTATGGTACGATTAAAAGTTCAAGTATCTGCTTTTCGGATACCCCGTTGTCCTATTTCAATTCCTCTATGGTACGATTAAAAGGTCAAGTTTCCGCTGATCTGACCGCTGATATAGATATTTCAATTCCTCTATGGTACGATTAAAAGTGCTTATCTCCTTCCTAATCCCGTACACTTCCCCGAATTTCAATTCCTCTATGGTACGATTAAAAGAAGGCCCACTGAGGACCAAGAACAGGCCAAAAGGAATTTCAATTCCTCTATGGTACGATTAAAAGAAGCGAGGCGAGTTAAATGGGCTTGCTATGCTTAGATTTCAATTCCTCTATGGTACGATTAAAAGTCATGTGGGTCTTTTTAGTAAAGAATTGCTGGCAAGATTTCAATTCCTCTATGGTACGATTAAAAGGAAATATACCCCGATGAAGCCTTTGCAAGTAGAATATTTCAATTCCTCTATGGTACGATTAAAAGATTTCTCTTTAGAATAGCATCCGCAGTTGTCGTACAATTTCAATTCCTCTATGGTACGATTAAAAGACTTCCAGCGCTGCCGCCTATTGGACTGCTGATTTGATTTCAATTCCTCTATGGTACGATTAAAAGATGGTGAACATGGTTTGGTGCCAAAAGGGGCTATTAATTTCAATTCCTCTATGGTACGATTAAAAGTGGCTGTCCGTTGGATTGGCATTGGCCAGGGGATTAGGATTTCAATTCCTCTATGGTACGATTAAAAGGATATGCCCCCCGGGTTTGAGGCATCTCAGGGAATATTTCAATTCCTCTATGGTACGATTAAAAGGATAAGTTGCAGGCTGATTACACTAAAAGATTAAAATTTCAATTCCTCTATGGTACGATTAAAAGTTTCATTCCGATTATATAACTTTATGTTGCTGTACAAATTTCAATTCCTCTATGGTACGATTAAAAGGAGGGCCTCGGCTTCGCCTACCTAAGGCGCCACGAATTTCAATTCCTCTATGGTACGATTAAAAGCCGTACAGCCTGCATACATAGTTCTATTCGGTGAGATTTCAATTCCTCTATGGTACGATTAAAAGACAGCACTTGCCATTACAAAGTCAAACTGATTATCTATTTCAATTCCTCTATGGTACGATTAAAAGAATTTGTTATGTTCTTCACGCTTATTCAAAATCGTATTTCAATTCCTCTATGGTACGATTAAAAGTTTTCCAGTTTGAAGGGAAATAATTGGGTAGCTCAAATTTCAATTCCTCTATGGTACGATTAAAAGCTGGATGGGTAGTGCATCTTGCCGGCCCGGAAGGCTAATTTCAATTCCTCTATGGTACGATTAAAAGCTCGGGTATCCGAAGTCCGGGGGGAATTATTCATATTTCAATTCCTCTATGGTACGATTAAAAGTGCCGCCCAGGAAGGTACTTTGGCGCATGCTATTTGATTTCAATTCCTCTATGGTACGATTAAAAGGCAAACGTTCCCGCGGAATATCTATTGGAGATATTCTAATTTCAATTCCTCTATGGTACGATTAAAAGTGAATTGACTTTTTTGCTGTGGTCTACGGTAGCATATTTCAATTCCTCTATGGTACGATTAAAAGATTTGCCCGCCCCACGCTACTGAACGATTCGGAATATTTCAATTCCTCTATGGTACGATTAAAAGACCATAATGTACCATCGCTGTGCAGCTCGATAGTAATTTCAATTCCTCTATGGTACGATTAAAAGGGAAGCAATCTTCTTTTTTAGTGCTTCGGAAAGCTATTTCAATTCCTCTATGGTACGATTAAAAGGTGCTTATGCAGAACTGAACACACAAATTTCCAAGCAATTTCAATTCCTCTATGGTACGATTAAAAGAAGCTGCGGGCTGGGGATATAGCCACCCCCTGCGAAAATTTCAATTCCTCTATGGTACGATTAAAAGTGATATCTTTTGCCGAGTGTCGACCCTCTTTTTCTTATTTCAATTCCTCTATGGTACGATTAAAAGCAATTCCCTTCACCGAACACCAGACCGGTAACGAAATTTCAATTCCTCTATGGTACGATTAAAAGTGTACGATCATGGATATGATTATACGGTTCTTAAATTTCAATTCCTCTATGGTACGATTAAAAGACGATATCTCGGGAAAGGGTGAAAGTCAGTGAAGTCATTTCAATTCCTCTATGGTACGATTAAAAGATCAACCGTCAAAGTAGAACAGCCCCTTTTTAGCGAATTTCAATTCCTCTATGGTACGATTAAAAGTCCTCCTTGGGCAGCAGGTTGAGGCCGGGCAAATATTTCAATTCCTCTATGGTACGATTAAAAGCTTTACAGGAAGTAGCAAAAAAGCCGACCCCGTCGTATTTCAATTCCTCTATGGTACGATTAAAAGAAAGGGCAAACGGTCAGGCCCATATTGGATTGGAATTTCAATTCCTCTATGGTACGATTAAAAGCGCTATTTAGTGTCGGTTAATCAGCTTTAGTGTCGGATTTCAATTCCTCTATGGTACGATTAAAAGGTCTGACCCCCGTCCGTCATTCAATTCAGCAGTAAAATTTCAATTCCTCTATGGTACGATTAAAAGTTCTGTTACCTCCTTTAAAAGTTGTAAGGATTTTTGTATTTCAATTCCTCTATGGTACGATTAAAAGTCAGTCTGTGAATGGCGGGTATTGGAAAAGAATATAATTTCAATTCCTCTATGGTACGATTAAAAGTCTTTCTTACCGTCCAAGTGATCAAAGTCCATTGCGAATTTCAATTCCTCTATGGTACGATTAAAAGCCGTCGGTGTGACGACAAAAAATAGCCTTATTTCAAGGCTTTACAAAAGTAAATAATTATTTTGTGCATGAAAAATGTCGTCGACATACAATAATAAGATTAATACAGAAGATCGACGACAAACATTCACAATTGATTATGAATGCATTATGCTCCTTAATTCAAAGAACACATCCTATCCTCATGCTAATAGCACTACCCTAGACGACTAAAGCAGATTATCTAGCTCATTTTTCTCTCTCCCTAGTATAGTTTTATCCAGCCATTTTTCCTGCCTACTGCTGAAAATAATTATACTATCCTTTTCTGTCTTTATAATGCCTTTAGCACGGTGAAGCAGTTCCCTCAGCTTAACCTCTGTAATTTCACCTTCAAAAACACTATTTTGAATCCAATTCAAGTATTGTCTACACAGTTTAAGCATTTTGCCTACACGCTTTTCCTCTATGTCATATACCAGTATGATGTACATTTTTCAAAATCAAATACTCAAGAATAAATTACCACCATGCTCTGAAAGGCTTATATTCCTCCATGTTAAGGACATGCTTAACGAGTTTGTAGCACTCCAGCTTCACCAAGTGCCTATAGCGAACATTCCTTTTTAATGACCGATGCTTTATAGTCTCGTTGATCTTCTCATCCCATGCCTTTAATACCTTCTTTCGACCATTGTCTTTCAGCAAGCAACGATTTAGTTGTCGATCAAAATCATTTATCTGGATCACCCTTCTATTCAGCAAAGAGAATACCAGGCGATCGACCAATATGGGTTTAAATATCTCTGCAAGGTCCAGCGCTAAAGAGAATCTCCGGTAACCAGGTTCGTGCAGGAAACTGATCGTAGGGTTCAGTTGTGTATGGTAGATCATGTCGAGGCAAAGGGTATAACAAAGCATATTCACAAAAGATACCATGGCATTTACTTCGTTAGATGGTGGTTGTTTCACCCGGTTGCCCATTTCAAAATCGTTGATAATGCCATCGAATGCTTCATAATAGCTCATCCTGATGTTACCTTCGATGCCCATAAGGGTCTCCACATCAGCAGTAGCGGATATCTGCAGGCAAAGGTCCTCAATTTTTTCAATCAGAATACTGGTATCTCTCCCGCGATTACCATAGTAACGCAAGTTCTTAAGCATGTTAAAAGCCGCACCCTCTACGAAACGTTGCGCAATGATCATTCGTTTTTTGGGCTTCGAGTAAGCTCCCACCTGAGCCACCAGCACCTTTCCACTCAGCAGGTATTCCTTGGGAAGGAAGCTTCCCGTATAGTGTTCATAATAATCAAAGAAATGAACGCTGATCTGCTCTTTGCCGAGGAAATTATACAAGGCACTGTTTGCATCCAGCGCACCAAAGACATACAGGTTATCTACCCCCTCTATAGGGATGTATTTGGAAGGGCCTTCGTTACCCTCCTCGTCCACCGGCGTGAATTTAAGAGTATTATCCTTTCGGCTCATTCGGCCTGGGTTAAAAAGATAGTACGACTTTTTCATATCGCTTCCTCTATGTAACAGAAATCGTAATAACTACAGCTATTGCAAATCTTACTGTTGATTACCGCTGGGCATGTTTCACTTTCTAACAAGCCGCTTATTTTATAACGTCTTGTGCTATTAAAAACATAATGCGTGTTTGATCTTTGAAATTTTGAGTCCATTTTTGAAATTGATAAACTGGAGTA